>JAUJOR010000027.1 GCA_030447525.1 Chloroflexota bacterium
CCTGGTGTTGGCGAGGCTGGGGCTGTGGGCCCGTTGGCTGCATGTAATCCCTGTCGGTGGGCTGGGCCTGGAGGGTGGTAAGCGACCTCCCATGGGCCGCCAGCCCCCCGTGGACTTACACCGGCCCGTCCCCGGCGGGGGCCCCCCCATCGGACCGCGGGGGGGGGTGTGGGGGGCCGGCCCGCAACCCCCCCGCCACTCCCTCGGTGCCGGCCTGAGCGGACGGCAAGGCCGGCGCGCTGCCCGGCGCGCCGGGGATGGTACCGCTGTCGATCCCTTGCATCAAGACACAGCCGGCAATGGTCAACACGGCGCACATGGCCAGGAATAAGGCCACCTCGGTTGCGTCGAGGCGGGGACGTGTCCGTTTCTCCATCAGGGCAGGTTCCAAGAGACCAGGTTACAAGAACAGGGTGCCGCTCGGTGCCGCCGGGGAATGCCCGCGGCCGCGGCACGCCGGGGGCGCGTGGACTCAGAGCCTGATCTTACCGGCAGAACGTTCTGCTACAGTGGGCGGCGGATAGAACACATGATCGAACCCATCCAGCCACCACTGGGCCTGCCGGACGTCGTGGCCGAGCTCCCCAGCCGGCGCGAGGCCCCGCCCGCCGGCGCAGGCAAGCACCCGAAGAACAGGCTTAACGAGCTCGCCGGCGACGAGTGGCTGTTCTTCACCAAGAGCGTGGTCACCACGGCCTACCCCTCGGGGCACGGGCACCGGCTGCGCAAAGCCCACGGGGCAAATAAGCCCCCGCAGCTGATGCAGAGCTTGATCGAGTTCTTTACCGCCGCCGGCGGACGGGTGCTCGATCCCTTTGCCGGCGTCGGGGGCACGCTCATCGGGGCCGCGCTGGCCGCGCCCCCGCGGGAGTGCGTCGGGATCGAGATCAACCCGCGCTGGGTGGAGATCTACCGCCGCGTGATTGCCGAGAGCGCCGGGGCCCTGCCGGAGTTTCCCCTCTACCAGGGAGACAGCCTGGCCTTGCTCCAGGACGCCGACCTGTTCGCCGACGCCTCGTTCGATTTTGTGTGCACCGACCCACCCTACAACGTCCACCTGATCCAGACGATGGCCAACGACCCAAAATACGTCGGCGGGCACGCCAACCGGCGCACGGACTACAACATGCGCTCGGACGCCCCGGCCGACCTGGCCAATCTCTCGTGCTACGACGACTACCTGGCGGCCATGGAGCGGGTGCTGGCCGGATGTTACCGGGTGCTCAAGCCGGAGAAGTACCTGGCCGTCATCATCCGTGACGCCTACCAGCAGGGACGGTACGTCTTCACCCACGTGGACGTTGCGCGCCGTGCCGAGGCGGTAGGCTTCGTGACCAAGGGGGAGAAGATCTGGTACCAAGCCGGGGCTCGGCTGCGCCCATACGGCTATCCGTTCGCCTACATCCCCAACATCACGCATCAGTACATCGTCATCTTCCAGAAGCCCCGAGCAGCCGGCAGGAGGTAAGTGGGAATCATGCCGTCACACCTCAGCAACCCGCCCAGCGAGGGGCGTGGCCGGGGCCGCGGGCTATGCACCTGCAAGGAAGACCTTCATAGGTGCTCTATGCAGTCTCAGGGAAGTCCTTCGCAGGCGCTCCAGATGGGCGATGAGCGAAGGTGCACCCGGCAGGCCCTTAGATGGCAGATGTGCGAAGGAGTGCTCTGGACCGGCTTAGAGGACGTTGGAGTGATCCACGGCCCAACCCGGCGGTGGCCCCATGGGCTCTCTGCCGTCTGCCATTTGCCGGCCGTCGATTGAGCGATGCCCAGCGGTAACTGGTCATTTCCGTGCTCGCCGCGCAACCCGGCGAAGATACGCGAGGAGTTACGCCTCCTGGCGGCCCTCGTCCCATCGTGGCACCAGCGGGGTATGCGGTGGAGCCACGCCCGGGGACCCGCCGGGGGGGCGCAGCTGGAGTTTGGTCGGCAGCTGCGGCAGATGACAGGGCTGTCCGGCCTGCGCTCCCAGGTCTCGGGCCAGGCCCTGGACCTGAGACCTACCCCCCCGGACTCGCGTCTGCCGGCCCTACCGGGGGACGAGGATCCGGCGACGCTGCGCTTCCGCACGCAGACGGCGGCCTTGAGCGACGACAACCTGCGCTGGACGGCGCGGGCGCGCTTCGGGACGTACAAGTTCTTCGGCTTCGCCGCCACGGATGGGGAGGGCTTCGCCCGCTTGACGGCCGCCGGCGAGCAGTTCGTCACCTCTTCCCGACCGGGCGAAGTGCTGCTGCGGCAGCTCTTGAAGTGGCAATACCCAGACAACCAGCACCGTGGGCGTCGCTGGCCGGCAGAGGACTTTGCCATCTTTCCCTTTGTCGCCACGGCCCGCCTGATCTGCGAGCTTGAAGGGCTGACGCGTCGGGAGATCGGCCTGTTCTGCTTTACCATGCGCCGCACCGAGGACGCGGCGGCCACGGCCGAGGCCATCCGCCAGTTCCGGGAGCGGCAGCGCCGCAGCACGGGACGCACGGGCAAGGCCCGCAGCGCCCAGGGGACGCTGGTGGCGGCGCAGGCGCGCTACGCCGCCGAGGGGCGGCGGGTCGTCCTGGGCAGCACCGACGACTACGCCGATGCCCTGATCCGGGCCTTTCGCTATACCGGCCTGTTCTCCGTTCGAGGGGCCCGGATCGTCGTCGCCAGTGGACGCGAAGCCGAGCTGGAAGAGATCATCTTTGGCCCCGGAGCGGAGGCCGGGGGCGGGGGGACGGTCCTACGCCCGGCGGCCTCAGCGGGCCCTGGGGCCATGACCCAAGGTCGAGCCGGACCTGTCGGCAGACCTCTACAGCTCGTGCTGGGAGAGGCCCCGCCGGTGCGCCTGGCCGCCCCTCGGCCGCTATTCCAGGACTATCAAGACGCCCCGGCCTTTTACCGCTACTACGGCGACCCCGAGCGACCCCGCCTCCCCTGGGAAGACCCGGCCAAGCTGGCGACGATCGCCCGGGCCCTGGATGCCCGCGTCGCGGAGCTGCGCGCTCGGGAGACACGGCTGCGCACCGGGCGCACGGCGCTCACCGGTCCCTCGCTCGGTGAGCGCCTGCCGGAAGACTACGCCGCCCTGCGGGAAGTGGTGGACGGGCTGCGCCGGACGCGCCTGCGCCTGGAGCGCGTCATCGACGCCGCTGAGGCGGGCACGCCGCAGCGCCTGGCGGAGGCCCTGGCCTTCTACCGCGCTATTCTGGCCCGCGAGGTGATCGATCCGCCCACGTTCCTGGAGTGGAACACCTGGCGGGTGTTCCTGGCCCTGGGCGGGGCGCGAGACGTCGTCCCCCACCTGGCGCTGGACGACGACCTGCAGCCCCTCAACACAGCTCCCGGCAATCAGCCGGACCTCGAGGTAGATTACGAGGCCTTCCGGCTGGTGGTGGAAGTGACGCTCCGCACCGGGGCCGACCAGCGGCAGGCAGAGGCCCGTCCCGTGACGCGCCATATCCTCGAGGCTCAGCGCCGGGTCAACGATCAGTATGGTGCCGGGGTGCGGCCGGTGTTCGGGCTGTTCATCGCCCCCAAGCTACACCAGGACACGGTGACGGATTTCTTCGTCGCCCTCAAGTATCGGGTGATCGAGCGCCAGCAGATCGCCGCCATCCCCCTCACCCTGCACCAGCTCATCTCAGCCCTGCGTCCCTTCGCCGGCATTTCCCGAGACCGCGCCCTCCCCGACGGCCGCCTCTCGGACAGCGCCCTGCCGAACGGCACCTCCCCGGATAGCCGCCCGTGGGAAGGGGGCGGTCTCGCCCCGCAGCGACTGCACGGCCTCCTCACGTCCTGCGTCCAGGCGGCGCTGGCGGCCGAGACGGGCGAGGACTGGCTGGCAGGGATCGACGCCGCCCTGCTGCGCTGGCGGGTATCGCTCGGGGCGCCGGTCCCGGCACCGGAATACGCCGCCACCCCCCTGCCCCTCTTCTAGAGCCTTTGCCTCGCCTACCTCGCCACCGTGACGTTGCTGCTTGCCTCTGTCAGAGGGATATCCCGCGAAACCACCGTGGCCGGGTACTAGCGCCTATGCCTCCCTCTTGTCGCGGGGCGCCTCCCCGGCCAGGCCCCTTCTCTCCTGCCACAGCCGGCCTGGCCATGTCTTTCCCTGACTCCCGTACCTGGCGCCCCAACGCCGCAGCTCCGAGAGACTCGCACGTGGCACGACCGTTGCATAACCAGGGACGGTGGGGCTCCCGAAACGATCGTGGGGCCAGGGTAGCGATAGATGGAGGGGTGACGGATCATGGATTTGACTTCGTTAGTCGTGTGGCTCGTGCTCGGACTGGTCGCCGGCTGGTTGGCCAGCGTGGTGATGAAGGGTGGTGGCTACGGGATCGTCGGCGATATGGTAGTTGGGGTCATCGGCGCCTTTATCGGGGGCTGGCTGTCCTCGATGCTCTTTGGGGTCACGGTCACCGGCTTTAACCCCCTGAGCATCTTGATCGCCTTTGTTGGCGCCTGCATCCTTATCGCCATCTTGCGTGCCGTCAGCGGCCGGCGCACCGTCGTCTAAGCAGCATACGCAGCGATCCACGGGGCGGGCTGGTGAAGCCCGCCCCGTTTGTTTTGTACTTTGTACCGGTGCATCTTTGGACCAGCTGCAGGCGTCCCTTTTTTCTCCGTGGGCCTTCCCCGTTCGTTTTTCGTCCTTTGTCCTTTGTCGCGGCCGGGGATCTCAGAGTGTTACGGCCGCTGCCGCGCTCCCCTGGTGTGAGGGCACCCTCCCGAGTACAATCGCCTTGAGTGGGTGCACCCTTGGGTGGGTGCACAATGGCGCCCCGGTAGCGGCGCACTGGGGGTGGGTACGTCGGTCAGCCCGGGAGCGGGCGCCGGCCGAGCCAGGGGGAACGTGAAGGCGCAGGACAGGGCAACGAGACGCGTCACGCGCCGTGGCGTGTTGACCGGTACGGGCACGGCCCTGACCGCCCTGGCGGCCGCCGGTGCGGTGGGATGTGCCCGCCAGGTAAGCAAGGCCCCCGTTGAGCTGAGCTGGTACTCATGGGGCCCGCAGTTCCCGGCACAGTGGACGGTGGGACCGGGCCTCAATCCCCGCGCCCGGGTGGGCGGTCCAGCGGGGCCGCAGGCGACGCCGGTGCCGCCGGAGCAGGTGCTGCGGCAGCAGATCGCTCCCTTTGTTGCCGAGCGTGAGGACGTCACGGTCAAGATCCTTACCGAGCGTCCGGAAAAGTACCACGAAAAGCTGCAGGCCCTGGCCTCTTCCGGTCAGGTCCCAGACGTGGTGGCCTACGACGCACCCCAGGCCCTATCCCTGATTCGAGGCAACTCCCTCTACCACCTGGGGCGGCTGCAGGGGGCCGGTAACCGGGCTTTTCTGCAAGGCTTCCCCAGCAGCTACATAGAGGCCAGCAGTTACCGCGGGAAACTGTACGGCGTCCCCTACCAGTCCCGACAACTGGTGGTCTACGTCAACAAGACGGCCTTTGCCGGCCTTTCCCTGCCGCCGACGGAATGGGGCAACCCCGACTGGACGTGGGCCCACTTCCTGGAATAGGCATCCGCCCTGACGCAGCGGGCCTTCGGTGGGGGGTACCGTCAATTCGGCACGCTCGTTACCGGCCGGCCGATGTGGGCCGCCCTCATCCGCCAGAACGCCGGTCAGGAGTTCAACCGGGAGATGTCTCGCTCGTTCTACGACTCCCCGGAGGTCAACGAGTCCCTCCAGTGGGCAGCAGACTTGATCTGGCGCTACCGCGTGGCGCCGAACGAGCAGCAGAACCCCAATGGCAACAGCTTCAACTTCGACAACGGCAACGTGGCGATGTGGATCTGGTACCAGCACTCCATGCCCCTCGTCGCCCAGCGCGTCTACACCGGCTTTGACTGGGACATTTACCCGTTGCCGATGAACCGCAAGGCGGCCACCTACGGCGAGTGGGGCTCACTCTCCATCTCGGCCAACACGGTGGACGTCGACCGGGCCTGGGAGTTCCTACGTTTCCTCGCCGGGCCGGAGGGAGATGCCCTGTCGTTGCGTGAAGGGGTGGCCGACCCCATCCAGCGGGGGACCGAGCCGGTGTACCTCACCGGGTCCAGCGCCGGCGGGAAGAACAAGGCGACTGCCGTGCAGGCGGCGCAACAGACGATGGCGACCCGTCCGCTCCACGAGGCCTGGGGACAAATCGAGTCCCTGCTGAGCTTCTATCTCCGGCCGGTGTGGGCCGGCAACGAGAGGGTCATCTATGCCGGGCGAGATCTGCGCACGGCGGTGGATGGGGTGCTCGCCGGCCTGGAGACGCCCAAAGCCCCGGCGGTGGGTAACACCCCCAGCGAAAGCGAGGGCGCTGAGGGAGGGTAATGAAACGCCGGCCCCACGTGGTGCGGAGCCGGCGTCGGCCGGGTAGAAGCGACGCCGGGCTGGGAAAGGTCAGGCCCCGGAAGGACCCGGCGGGGGAGGCGGTGCCCCCTCGGTGGAGGCTTCCAGCAGCACCGGGAAGACCTGCTCCAGCCAGGGATAGGCGGCCAACGTAGAAGAGACCTCGGGCGAGCCACCGGGCGAGTGCAGCTCGCGGCTGACGGCCCACCACACGCCCGGATCCTTGATCCGCTCGATCCACTCTTGTACGACCTGCGCCTGGTCGTCGGTGAGGGCGGCGACTCGAACCACCACCTGGCCGGGGCCACTGCGCTGCCACTCCCAACCGTCGCGGCAGACGAGCTCCCACGGCGTCCCCGCCGGAGGCATGGCGCCGTGGGCCCTGAGGGTCAATGGCGAGTCCGGCATCGGGACGGTGCGCTTCACGAACTGCACCCGACCGGCATCTCGTCCACCTTGTTCTGGCCGCCGCTTGGGGAATGAGCGCCGGACGGGACGGCGGGGGGGCACTCAGCGCCCCCCCAGGGGGAAGAGCCACCGCCCGCGCCGCCGGCGAATGACGCCGCGCCCGAGGGATCTTAGGGCGACGCCTTCTGTACCGTCACCGTCCGCGGGGCATGGGCGTAGCGGAAGGCTAATAGCCCCCCCTCCGGCCCCGGCCACCCCCGCCGTCACCGTAGCCGCTCCCTCCGCCATAGCCCCCTCCGCCACCGCGGCTGCCCCCGCCGTAGCTGCCACCTCCGCCACCGCCGCCACGGCTCCCACCACCGCCTACCTGGCTGTAGCAGTCACTGCAGTACACTGGCCGATCGCCACGGGGCTGGAACGGGACCTGCGTCTGCTTGCCGCAGTTGGCGCAGACGACGTCAAACATTTGACGTCCGCCACCGTATCCCCCCCCACCGCCGCCGTCGCTGTAGCTGGCCCCGCCGCCGCGCTCGCTGCGGCGCGCCGCACGGCAATTCGGGCAGCGCTTGGGATCGTTGGTGAAACCCCGCTGGGCGTGGTACGCCTGGTCCTCGCCTGTGAATGTGAAAGGCTGCCCGCATTCAACGCAGGTCAGCTCCCGGTCCTGGTAGCTCACGCTTGAGCCCTCCTCAGATCAACATGGGGTGAGATTGGCCAAGGCGAGCCGGCGGGGACGTCCCTGGGAGTGCCTAGAGGGTCTAAGAGAGCCCAAGGGAGACGACACAGGACAGGCAGGCAACCAATATCTACAACGCCCACGTCAGTGTAGCACGTAACTCGCTCCCGGTCCGGCCGTCTCCGGCCAGGGCGTCTCCGGCCCGCGGACTTCGACTCCCTCGCCGGCCGGATGCCCCGCCTCCAGGCGATGATTGACGTGGGGAGAGGAGGCGTGGCAGTGTAACGGCGGACGGCCTGCCCTGCAGATCGCTGCCTCGGTTCCTCATAGCGAACAGGTCTACGCCCACCCGCGGGCATGTTTCGGGATCCGGGCGGCGTTCTATTGGTGGCTCCACGGTACGCCAGACACGGCAATGAGACTTCAACCTGGTACAAGGGGATAGCCTGGACTCTGGAAACCCGCGCTGCAGCCCTTGGAGCATCGCTCCCTTGATGTAGCGACGGATGTAGCGACGAAGGACTTGTCCATAGGGACACCGTGCACGCCTGGGTGCGAGACACAGAGACGCAGAATGGAACTAAAGCGATGATCATCGTCATGAAGCAAGGGGCCAGCGAAGGGCAGGTGGCTGAGGTGGTGCAGCGCGTGGAGGCCACCGGCTTCCGGCCCTTCATCAACCCCGGTGTGGAGCGCAAGGTGATTGCCCTCCTGGGCGAAGTGAACATCGATAAGGTGCAGTTGCTGGATGCGTTCGCCACGATGGACGGGGTGGAACGGGTGCAACTCATCTCCGAGCCCTATAAGCTGGCGTCCCGCCACACCCACCCCGACCCGCTGAAGATCACCCTTGGGCTGCAGCCGGACGCCCGGCCGGTCACCATCGGGGGCCAGAGCTTGACCGTCATGGCAGGCCCTTGCTCGGTAGAGAGCGAGGCGCAGATCATCGGCATCGCCCAGGCGGTGAGCGCGGCCGGGGCCGGGCTCCTGCGTGGAGGGGCGTTCAAGCCCCGCTCCTCCCCCCACAGCTTCCAGGGGCTGGGCCTGGAAGGGCTCAAGTATCTGGCCGCCGCCCGCGCAGCCACGGGGCTCCCGGTGGTCACGGAGGTGCTCGACGCGCACGATCTCGAGATCGTCTGCCGCTACGCCGACGTGCTCCAGATTGGGGCGCGCAACATGCAGAACTTCGCCTTGCTGCGCTACGTTGGGGAGACGCGCCATCCCGTCCTGCTCAAGCGCGGCCCCGGGTCCAAGGTGGCCGACTTCCTGCTCGCCGCCGAGTACATCCTGGCCGGGGGAAATCACCAGGTGATGCTGTGCGAGCGGGGGATCATCACCTTCGAGGACAGCACGCGCTACACCACCGATATCAACGCCGTGCCGGTGCTCAAGCGCCAGACACACCTCCCGGTGGTGATCGATCCGAGTCACGCCACCGGAGACGCCGAGTACGTCCCGGCCGTCGCCCTGGCGGGGATCGCCGCCGGGGCCGACGGGCTGATCGTGGAGGTGCACCAGGACCCTGCCCACGCCCTCTCCGACGGTAAGCAGTCGCTCAAGCCGGAGCGTTTCTCCACCCTGATGGACCAGCTGCGGCGACTGGCCCCCGTCGTCGATCGCACCCTGGAAAGCGCGGCGCCCGGGCAAGCCGGTGTGGAGAGCGCCGGCCGCGTTCCGGTCACCGCCTGAGCTCGGAGCCTGAGTTCGGAGCCTGACCTGGGAGATCGAGGGCCAGCCGCTCAACCCCCAGCGCTCAACCGCTATGGACGAGGCGCCCGCACCCAGCACATCTTGCGGCTACCGACGAGACGCCTGCGCCCGGTGCCCTCAGACCCTGCCCACGCCCTTGATCGGGCCTGCCCTTGATCGAGCCCACCCTTGATCGAGCCGGCTGGCCTTGCGAGCGAACCCTACCTGTGCTGGGGCCAGTCCATGTCGAAGACGCACTCCATCTCTGCCCACCACTCGTCTGGGCTGGCCTCCGGGGCGCGCTCCTGCAGCGTACGCATCAGTCGCTCCCACTCCTGCACCTTTGGGTGGGCCGCATACTCCCCAGACCCACGAGCCGGGTCGTAGTCGTCGGTGGTGGTCATGAGCATGAACATCCGCCGGCCACGGAGATAGATCTGCATCCCGGTGATCCCTGTGGCACGTAGCTGCGCCAGCACCTCCGGCCACACCGCCCGGTGGTAGCGCTTATAGGCGGCGATCTTCTCCGGGTCGTCCTGGAGGAGGAGAGTCCTTGCGTAGGTCTTCATAGCCCGTCCTGCTTACTCGCTGGGAGGGCGTGGCCTGTCCCCACCCCACTTGCCGTGCCCACGGCCACGGCCTCTAAGTCACCACTACACAGATCACCTGGTACCAGCCAGAGCAGGGCGCAGCGGGGCAGGCGTACCTGTTCGCTTAGCCGTCCCCTTAGCCGTCCAGGCAGCGCTCAGTGAGTACCTCGGGGCTTGAGCGAGATAGGCACCACCTGAGGGGCGTCATCCGCCGAGTGATCTGGCTCGGCCACGTAGAGGGCCGTCCCGTCGACGACGACGGTGGCGCTGGGCCCAACTGTGGGGATGCGCTCCCGGGCGGCCGCGAGGGCGATCAGCTCCTGGTTCCAGGAAATCTCGACCACGTCCTGGCGCTCCAGGGCGTCCAGGTACGCCGGGAGCTGCCACGGCTCCAACCGCGTCACCTCCCCCGCCGGTTCTCCGGTCATTCTTGGTAGACCTCCCGCTGAGATGCCTTGACGGCCGCTGCGTGGATGGCTACACGTCCGATCGGGCGAGGGCATCTGTGGCCCCCTTCAGCAACCCATGCAGCGATGAGTAATGATGACACGCCACAGGCGGCCTGGCGAACGGCCACCGCCATCACGGGGCCTCGGGAGGGTGCCATCCGCCCGACCGCTCCGGTAGGGACACGCAGGGGGCGCGGCGGCCAGCGGTGCCGGACACGAGCCGTCGTGCGGGCCCAGGCGGGTGGTCGATCCCTCCGGGCTGATGGGCACCCTGGGACAGGGCGGGCACGGCGGCGCTACCATCATGCCCATGCCAAACCACGTCATCGTCTCCACGCTCGGCTGGTCGCGACGTCCGCTGGAGGAAGCCATCGCCGGGATCGCCGGCCTGGACTTTGGGCAGGTTGACCTGGCGGTGCATGAAGGTTGGGCCCACGTCAACCCGTCGGAGCTGGTGGCCGGCGGGCCGGCGCGCGTCCGGCAGGAGGCCGAGCGTATCCGCGAGCTGATCCGCCGGCATGAGATGAAGCGCGTGGCGGCCTTTAACGTGGGGCTCCGGGCGGACAGCCCGGCAGAGGAGCGCCGCCGCCTGGGAGCGGTCTGCGACCTCGCAGCCGCGCTGGAGGTGCCGGTGATCACGCTAGGGGCGTCTTCTCGGGGCACGCCCCTGGAGGACGAGATCGCCCGGCTGCAGGCCCTGCTCCCTGAGGCCGCGGGACGTGGCGTGACCTTGACGCTGGAGACACACACCAGGCAGCTTACGGAGCACCCGGCGGCGGCGGCCCGTCTCTGCGAGGCGCTCCCGGGTCTGGGTCTCACGCTGGACGCCAGCCATTATCACGCCGGTCCAAATGCGGGCGCCGACTACGCCTCCGTGCTGCCGTATGTGCGGCACGTGCACCTGCGGGACGCGGGCGCGGACTGGGAGCACATCCAGGTGCCACCGGGCACTGGACTGGTGGACTTCGGCCAGATCGTGAGACAGCTCCATGGCATCGGTTACGGCGGCAAGTTTGCCATCGAGTACATCGACTCGATCCCCATCGCCCCCGGACCGCGTGCCGGGGAGCCGGCGCGCCGGCCCGGCGCGCCGGGCGACATCCCGAGCAACATCAGCCTCATGCGGGACGTCTTTGTGGCCGCGGAGCGGGAGTCGGGGATCGTCCGTGCCCCGGCCACCTGAGGCGAGAGCCGGGCCAGGGTAGCGCTACGTAGATGGCGGCGTGCTCGCGCGCCGATCCCTCCACTGGCCGGGCTGTTCTGTGCTGTACGAGCTTACCGGCTGACACGTCGCTTCTGGTGCCAGATCCTCACCGGTGGGCCTAGCGCCGGTCCCGCTCCAGGGTAGCTTGCCTCTCCCCGTGGCAAAGGCATGGCTTTCTGCCCCGGCGTAGTTCCCGGCGACGCCTCGGGGCGCCGTGCCGGGGCCCGGCATGGCCGGGGCCAGGTCCAGGCCGGCATCACCGTGAGTGGCGCCGTCAGGCACCGCCTCTCCCAGCGGCCGGCCCTCAAGCGTGGCCTGTGCTGGCCGCAGCTGGGCCGCGGCGGCCGGCACCTCGAACCAGAAGCGGGCCCCCTGACCGGGGGTGCTGACCAGACCGACGCGCCCGCCCTGGGCCTCGATCAAGGCTTTGACTACCGCCAGGCCGATGCCGGTGCCGCGGGCGAGGTTGAGCTCCACCACCTGGGTGGCCCGGTAGAACTTCTCCCACACCTTGGGCTGCTCTTCCACCGGGATCCCCGGGCCGCGGTCTTCGACCTCTACTCGTACCACCCGACCGCCGGGCCGGGCACGAACCGTGATGGGTCCCTCCGGGGCGTACTTCAGGGCGTTCTCTACCAGGTTCGAGACCACCTGTACTACGCGCGGGTGGTCGGCGTGCGCCGGGAGACAAGCCGGCACGTCCCAGGAGACTCGCTCGCCCCCCGGCTGACGCTGGATGCCGTCGCGCACCTCGTAGAGCACGGGAGCGAGGTCGAGGTCCACCGGCTGCACCAGCACCTCGCCTCGCTGCAGGCGGGCAAAGTCCAGGATGTCTTGAATCAGGCGTACGAGCTGGCCTGAGGCGATGTGGATACGATCGGCGGTATCTCGCACCGCCTTGACGTCCATGGAGTGGGCGCGCGACTCCAGCCATTGGGAGTAACCGTCGATCACCGTCAGGGGGGTACGCAGTTCGTGAGACACGGTAGAAAGAAACTCGTTCTTGAGCCGGTCGACTTCCAGCAAGGCCGCCGCTTCGGCTTCCCGCTTGGCCAGTTCCTCGCTCTGGCGGGCCAGCTCCACCAGGGCCTCCTGTCGAGAGGCGACGGCATCCCGGCGGGCTACCTCCAGCCGAGCGCGCTCCAGGGCCGCGCCGGCCTGGGCGGCCAGGGCCCGTACCAAGGCCAGGTCGGTGGGGCCGAAGAGCCCGGGCCGGTGATGGGTGACCCGGATGCTCCCGATGTCCCGGCCGGCGGCCCTGACCGGGACGCTGATAGACGAGCCCGGGGCGCCGCCGACGAGCCGGCCGTCGCCGGCACCGGCCGCGCCCCCGGGGGTGGCCCCTTCCTTTGCCGCAGCCACCCCGTCCGCTCCCGGATAGGGCAAGCGTTTCTCGAGTTGCCCCTCGCCGTTGATCACCAGCTCCACGACGGTGTGCTCGCCGTCCTGGGGGCCGAAGATGCGGGCGACACCTTGCTCGCCGCCCAGCAGAGAGATGGCCCCGCGGAGCAACGCCTCCAGGGCGTCCAGGAGGTCTGAGGCAGCGCCGACGCGGGCCAGGGTTGCCGCCAGGTGCTCCGCCTGTTCCGCCCGCCGGCGCTCTGTCTCCATGGCCACGGTGGCCTGCTCTACCAGGCGGAGGTTTCGCCGCAAAGAGAGGTAGATCCCGGCGGCCGGGAAGACCATGATCAGGGGGGCCCATGGGTAGTGGATAGAGGCCAGGGCGGCCATCAGTCCGATAAGAAAGAGACCCGCCGATTCCAGGGCGTCCAATCGCCAGGCGGAATGCCACACGGCCAGCGGGCTTTGCCCGCGCTGCAGACCCACCATCGTGGACACCAGCAGACCGCTGGCGAGGTACATTGTGCTGGTGGCGGCCGGGATGGCCCACAGGTTGGCCCACTTGTTGAGAGGGGCCGGGGCCCAATGCGGGATGATGCTGAAATAGACCAGTCCGCCGAGGCCGGTGGCGAGCATCAACTGGCCGGTTTCGAAGAGTGACTGGCGCACACTGCGTAAGGGCCGGCCCGACCTCGAGTGCCGGCGCAGGGCAAAGGTGACCTGCCCCAGCGCCTGGCTCACGCCGACGAGGACCATCGCCGCCGGCGGGCCGAGGAGCAGGAGGCCGGTGAAGTACACCCCAATTGAGATATCGATCTTGTACTGTGGAGTAAGGGTCAGCGGGAAATGCTGCGCAGCCACGGCCAGGACGATGAGCGTGGTCACCTGAGTGTAGTCGGCGGGCAATGGTCCCTTCCAGGCCCGCGCCCAGTACACCAGCAGGGCGCCGGCAGCCAGGAGGACGAGCCAGAGGTACTCCCGCGTGGCAATGCGCGCACCCAGCGGCAAGCGCTCTCTGCCCCCCGGCCCGGCCGGCGGCCGATACAGCTTGGGACGTCCCCCGACGATCGTCCGGCTCACGCCACACCTGACTCGAAGCGCCCCGTCACCACACGGTCGGTGGCATGGGTGGCACCGCCAACCTGCACCCTCCTGGCCACGTCCACCAGCCGCCGGTACACCAGGCCAATAACGCGTATCACTCTACGCTCCTACCACTGCAACGTCGGTTTCCAGATCAACATGCGCCATCCCGTGTATCCGAGGAAGTGTCGTTGCAGTGCTACGGTGCCTGTGAGCGAACCGAGGTGGGGCCGCGTACTATCCCGGGCTCCACTTGAGCCGAGGTGGCAACGGATCCCGCCGCCCGGCGTCTCCTGCGGGCTCGAGCCGGTGTGCTCCGGTACCTCTGCCAACTCCCGTACTTCAAGGATAGTACTCAACTTGCCGCGCTGCCGAAGAGACGCTCCACAACCGAGCGCCGGGGCAAGGAGGGACCGGCCCCCAGCTCGGTGACCGCCAGCGCGCCGGCGGCGCTGGCGAAGCGCGCCGCCTCGGGCAGAGTGCGTCCCTCTCCCAGGGCGACGGCCAGGGCGCCGCAAAAGGCATCCCCGGCCGCCGTCGTGTCCACCGCCTGCACGGCAAAGGGGACGATGCGGTGTACGCCGGAAGGGCCGACCAGCAGGGCCCCCCGCGCCCCGAGCGTGAGCAAGACCGTCCCCACACCACGCGCCAGCAAGACCTGGGCGGCCCGGATTGCCTGTCCCTCGGTTGTCGTCTCTATGCCGCTGAGCTGGTGCGCCTCCGTCTCATTCGGCGTCAGGACATCTACCAGGCCCAGGAGCGCGTCCGGCAGGTCACAGGCCGGGGCAGGGTTGAGCAGGACGCTCGCCCCGGCCCCCTTGGCAATCCGCGCGGCTGCAAGGGAGGCCGTCGTGGGCGTCTCCAGCTGCAGCATGAGCACGCCGGCCCCCTTCAGGGCCGGCGTCGCCCGCTCTACGTCGGCCACGCCCAGGGCCATGTTGGCCTGCGGGACAACGATGATGCTGTTCGTCCCGTCCGGCTCGACGACGATCCCGGCCACGCCCGTACCATGATGCGGGTCGACCGCCAGGTACTGCACCGACACACCATCCCCCTCGAGGGTGGCCCGCACGGTCTGACCAAAGGCGTCGGCCCCGATCCGCCCGACCATGGACACCAGCCCCCCGAGGCGAGCGGCCGCCAGGGCCTGGTTGGCCCCCTTGCCGCCGGGGAAGACGGCGAAGCTGGCGCCCGTCAGGGTCTCACCGGGGCCGGGGCGGCGGGGGGCGCCGAACACCAGATCCACGTTGCAGCTCCCCACGACGACCACGCGTGCCGGCCGTTGCCCGCCCATCTCACTTCCCTCCCTGTCCGACTGCCTGTCTGTCCGACTCGACTGTCTGTATGGCTCTCGCACGGCCCCTGAAGTCTCAGGTCTCGCCGCCGCCCCACCAGACGCTACCCGCGGCCCGCTGTCCTTCTTGCCTCTGCCGGGCCGCGCACGCCCCCACGAGTCTGAGCATCTCAAGTGGGGGCAACGCAAGTGGGACTGTTGTGCCCGGCGGGGCACCGGCAGGGCATGCACTCGGAAGGCCGTACCGCCCGGCCGGTGGAACCATGGGGCGTATTCTCACCATCGCACATCAGGTGGAACCGTCTCGTCGGCGATCATCCGGTGCCCGCCTTCGATGCTAAGATAGCCGCCGCGTATACGGTCGCCGTCGGGGATCCGGCGACCGGCCCACACGGGGAGGAAGGCGAGGCACAGGGCTATCAGCGGGACCAGCATAGGGTCCATCAAGGCCAGCGGCGACACGTCCCGCAAGCGGCCCCAGCCCCGGCGTGCGACGCGGCGCTGGCTGCTGGCGGTCGGAGGGGGGGCGCTGTCCCTGGCGTCCTGCGCCCCGGGGGCGCCCTCCGGCGGTGAAGGTGCACCGGCGTCGGCCGCGCCGGTGACCATCCGGCTGGGGGAGCGGGCCTCCGCCGAGAAGCAGGCCTTTGACAACCGCCTGCCGCCGTTCGCCGAAAAGTTCCCCCACATCAAGGTGGAGCGCGAGGTCATCGCCGGTGACATGATCGAGGCGTTGAAGACGATGGCGGCGAGCAACACCCTGCCAGACAACGTCCACGCCTACGCCTGCGGGCAGCAGTACCATACCGTCGCCCTCGGCGGGGCCTTCCGCAACATCGAGAGCAGGATCGCTCGGGACAAGCTCGACCTCAAGGCCTGGTTCCCGGAGATGATCGACATCATGCGCGTCGATAGCAAGCTCTTCGGTCCGCCGTTCAAGGGTCAGGTGCCTCAACCACCCCCAGTACTCACGGCAGATGCAGAAGGCGCAGCTGGATTCGGTGACGCAGATCAAGGAGCCCTGGGTCACGCCGTACAACTTCCGCGCTTCAGCGGTGTACAAGGTTCGTGATGACGCCGTGACCAAGATCCCCCTGGGCGAGGCCAAGGCCGAGCCCGGCTACCTACGCGAGCTCAATCGAGAAATGCAGGTCATTCTGGACCTGCCGCGACAATAGACAATAGTGGAAAGGTCATCGATGACGGCAGGCCTGGCATTGCACGGCGGAGCGCCCCTGGCACCACAGCCCCTGGGCCGGCGTTGGCCGGAGTGGGGGGAGCCCGAGCGAGCCCTGCTGAACGAGGTGCTGCAGAGCGGGAAGTGGTGGCGGGGGGCGTACCAGGCGGCCGAGGACTCCAAGGTAGGGCAGTTTGAGGGGGCGTTCGCCCGCTTCCAGGACGCCAGGCACGCCGTGGCCGTGACCAACGGCACGACCGCCCTGGAGTGTGCCTACCGTGCCGCCGGCGTGGAGGCCGGCGACGAGGTGATCGTCCCGGCGGTCACCTTCGTCGCCACGGCCACGGCCGTGCTGCAAGTGGGCGCCGTGCCGGTGTTCGTCGACGTAGACCCCCGTACCTACACCGTTGACAGCGACGCGGTCGGCGCCGCCATCACCGACCGCACGCGCTGCATCGCCCCGGTCGACTATGGAGGCATCCCCTGTGACTATGACGCGTTGATCGCCCTGGGGCGGCGCCACGACATCCCGATCGTGGCCGACTGCGCCCACGCCCACGGCACACAGTGGAAGGGCACCGGCGTGGGGGCGCTCACCCAGCTAGGCACCTTCAGCTTTCAGATGGGCAAGGCCCTGACCACCGGCGAAGGGGGGATGGTCCTGACCAACGACGACACGCTGGCGGCGAAGGTCTACTCCTACCACCACATTGGACGGATCAAGGATCGGCCGTTCTACGAGCACCACGTCCCGGCTTCCAACCTCCGGATGACCGAGTGGCAGGGGGCCATCGGTCTGGCCCAGCTGGCCCGCCTGGAGGAGCAGACGGCAACGCGGGAGGCCAACTCCCGCTACCTCGCCGCCGGCTTGGAGCAGCTCCGAGGCGACGGCATTGGCGTGGCGCCCATCTTCCGCGACGAGCGGGTGACGCGGTGGGGCTTCTACATGTGGCACTTCAAGTTCCTGCCGGAGGCGTGGCGAGGCCCTAGCCGCGACCAGTTCCTCAAGGCCTTGCGCGCGGAGGGGATCACCGCCGGCACAGGCCACACCCAGCCCTTGTACAAGAACCCGCTGTTCCAGGACGCCGAGCACGCGTTTGGACGCACAGGGTTCCCTGTCCGCGGCCAGCCCTACGGCAAGACCATGGACTACAGCCGGGTGGTCTGCCCGCAGACGGAGCGGATCTATGCCACTGAAGCGGTGCACCTCTCCCATCCCCAGTTCCTGGGTGGCCGGGGGGACATGGACACCATCTTGGGGGCCATCGAGAAGATCTGGCGCCACCGAGGCGAGCTCTAAGTCTGCGCCGGTCTGTTTGCGCGTGCCGCCTGTTTGGGCGGCCCCGCATTTGATTCAGCACAACTCCACGCCGGACGAGCTTCCCAGGTGATACGTAGGTAGCCAGGGTGCGGGAGGGGCAGGCCCTACAATCTGACTGATGCTCGAACTACGCGATATCCGCACCCACCCGGACCGGCTACGAGAGGCCATTCGCCTGCGCCGGGTCGACCCGACCAAGGCGGACGTGGATAGATGGCTCGCCCTGGACGAGCGACGGCGCTACCTGCAGGGGGAGCTCGACGCGGTCAACGCTCAGAAAAAGCAGCTCGCCTCCCTGGGACGCAGCGATCCCGACGCGGCACGCAGGCAGGGACAGGAGACACGCCTCAAGGCGCGGGAGCTGGAAGAGGAGATCGCCCGCATCACGCTGGAGTGGCAGGAGATCCTGGGCTGGTTCCCTAATTGGCCGCACCCTCAGATGCCGGTGGGAGCGGGCGAGGCGGACAACGTCGAGGAATGCGCCTGGGTCCCCGGTAGGGGCTACCTCGAGCGCAACCTGCTGGGGCGAGGCAACCAGACTGCCCCGCTGATGCCCCGGCACCCGCCCCACGCCGCGGACACGGATTTCAACCCCATGCACCACGCCGACCTGGGCCAGCGCCTGGGGATGGACACGCTGCAGGGGGCCAAGGTCTCCGGCTCGCGCTTCGCCTACATCTTCGGCGACGCGGCCCGGCTGCAGCTGGCCATCCAGTCACTCCTGGTCAACCGCCTGCTTGGCGATGGCTTCACCCCCATCGTCCCGCCCCTCCTCGTTCGGGAGCGCTCGTTGTATGGCACGTCGCACTTCCCGGAGGGGCGAGACCAGGTGTACGAGATCAAGACGGAGAACGTCGAGGAGCAGGCACCCCTGTTCCTCGTCGGCTCGTCCGAGCCGGCCAACTTTAGCTACTTCATGGACCATACCCTCACGGAGGGGGAGCTTCCGGTGCGCATGTTCGCGGCCACGCCTTGCTTCCGCTCCGAGGCCGGCTCGTGGGGCAAGGACGTCAAGGGGATCAAGCGCGTCCACCAGTTCGACAAGATCGAGATGAACGCCCTGTGCACCCCCGAGCAGGCAGAGGGGATCTACGAAGAGTTCCGCGCCATCAACGAGTGGCTCCTGCAGTCGTTGGAGCTCCCTTACCGTGTGGTGGACAAGTGCACCGGCGACGCCGGCTACCTGGCATCGCACCGCCAGCGTGACGTGGAGGTATGGCTCTCCGGCTCACAGGAGTTCATGGAGGTCATGACCGACACCAACACCACCGACTACCAGGCCCGGCGGCTGGGTATCCGCTACCGCACCGCGGATGGAGCGACGCGCTACGTCTACACCCTGAACGACACCGGCTGCGCCCTGGGCCGGATGCTGATCGCCATCATTGACAACTACCAGCAGAAGGACGGCACGATCAAGGTTCCGGCGCTCTTGCGTCCCCTGGTGGGGAAGACGTATCTCGCCCCGCCTACCGGCTAAGTCTGGTTGCCGCGCCCGAGAGAGGGCCGAGCTCCCTTTGCGTGCCATGCGACCTGATGAGGTGCGAAATCCAGACCAAGAGAGACGCCTCCCGCTCGATCGAGCCAGACGACCAACTCCAGCTGAAAGCCGTCCCCACACGACGCAGCAATACCGGCCGGCGACCGCAAGGTAGATTGGGGCCGGAGCCCCGTTACCCCCTCCTGGCTCGGGTGCGAGCTTCGACCTGGCTGTGGTTTGGTGTTCCACGCCCGTGCGGGGGCCACGGAGGGGCAAAACTGGCCGTGCCAGGGGGTCGGGTGGCTCTTTTTACGGCTTGATGGGAACGGTCAGGCCCTTATAGGGCTGGCAGGCGCCGTATTCCACCTCGTTATTCAAGCGCGCGGTGAGCTCCGTCAACATGGCGCCCATACCCTTCTTGCCATCGTAGACCTCTCGCATGGCCGCGCTGTACTCGCCGTAGTGGCGGACGAGATTATTGTGGCGGAAGTGGATGCCATAGGGCACCTTGTAGGCGTCGGCAAAGACGTGCACGTGGCGCTGAGGATCCTTGACGAACTCCTCCTGGAAGCGCTTCAGCGTGGGGAGCTGAATCTTTTCCTGGGCCCAGAACCCCTGCACCTCCGGGCCGGCGAGAAACTTGATGAACTCGTACGACTCGTCCGGGTACTTGGTGGTCTTGGAGATGGTATGGGGATTCCCGGAGACGATCGTCACGCCCGGTTGGCCCCGGCGCCGCCCGGGCATGGGGGCGATGTCCCACTCGAAGCCGTCGTTGATCTCTCTGCGGATGCGGCTCATCGAGGCCGCAGCACGGATGCGCATGGCCGCCCGGCCCAGCCCGAAGGGTTTCTCGCCGCCACCGACCTCGCCGACGACGGCATGGGGCATGACCACCTTCTTGTTCGCCACCCAGTCATAGACGTAGTTGTGGGCGTCGATGGAGTCCTTGGTATCCAAGGTGTAGCGCATCTTGTCGAAGTCGGCCCAGGTGGTACCCCAGGACCAGACGAACATGCCAATGGCCTCAGACATGCCGGTGTAGTCCATGTGCATGCCGTAGACGTCGGTGCCGCTGTTGCCGGTGGCCTTGGTGGTCTTAAAGGCGATCTCCAGCATGTCCTCAAACGTCCACTGACCCTTGAGATCGTCCCAGGGATCCTTGGCGCCGACTTGCTTGATGAGGGTCTTGTTGTAGTAAACGGCGCGAGGGTCGGCGTCGAAAGGCATAGCGTAGGTCTTGCCGCACCAGCTCTCGCTGCCCATCAAGGCATACTGCTTGGCCAGATCGATCTTGTCTCGCTTGAGATACTCGGTGATCTCCAGGATATTGCCTCCGTTGTAGAAGGTGCTCCAGGAGAAGTTGTCCCCGTTGACTACGTCTGGGGCGGTGCCGGAGACGTACCAGGAGGTGTACTTGGGCATGCCCCCACCTCTGTTGGCGTCCCGGTTGGCGGGGTTAATGTCGGCGTTGATCTTGACGTTATGTTCCTGCTCGAACTTAGCGAAGAGCGGGACGATAGGCTCCGTGACCACGTCATACCAGGTGTTGAAGTCGATAGTCACCGGGCCGCGGTTAGCCGGCCTGGCGGTCTGCGCCCCCGGCTGTGCCCCGCCGCAGGCGCTCAGCGCGCCCAGAGCGCCGGCCCCCCCGACGAGGCCGCCGAGCGCCCGTGTGAGAGTCCCCCGGCGGGTGATCGTGCGCGCGAACACGTGTGATCCCAGCATGGATACTGCCCTCCCCTCAGCGTGCTATTCCCTTGCGTTGTACGCCGGCGAGCAACACCGATCGGCTCGCCCGCCCTACGCCAGAGGGGACCGACAGCAGACTGCTGCCGGCCCCCGACGGTCACATCGTACTGCAAGGGGAGGGCAAGGGCGAATGACCACCCCGCGCCGGTCTACACCAGCTCCAGGCTGCAACCCACATCCACACTCCCTACCGGCGCTGTGGCTCGCAGCCTGGCTTTGGTTTAGGGCCCACCTGGCTAGATCTGGTCTTTCCGATTGACGTCGTCCAGGGAGCCTTCTTCATAGAACTTCCCGGAGTACGTTCGCTTGACGCGCCGGTCGTCACCGTCGGTGACGTTCCCGGTCGTAGATGGCTCCTCTTCGTCGGCGGCGTTGGATGCGCCGATAGCCGCGCCCAGCGCCCCGCCGGCCACGGCCCCGACGGGACCCAGGACGACAGCCCCGGCTACCGCCCCGGCGGCGGCTCCCATGCCGGCGCCCCGCTTCGTATCGTCCGTGTCGCCATCGTCTTCGCTTCGAGCCGGCTGCTCCGGGAGAGCCGACCCCGGCACCCCGGTGGCCTCTTCGTTGTCATCCGTGGCGTAGCGTATCTTCTCGCCCACAGCAATGCTCCTCTCCAGGGACGGTTGCAAACGCCCTGCTCGTGGACGTCGCACGTTCCGTGCCTGGCGTGGCGCCCGCGCTCCCACGGTCACACGCCCGCACCGGCAGCGACGGGTGGTGACCATCTGCCCCGGTGCTTGCTATCCTCCCCCCAGCGTTCCAGGGCGTCCCTGGGGCACCCCTGATCTCGGCCGGCGCCCTGGAGGCCGGCTGGGGACGGGCGGCACTGGATCGAGAAGTACGCCGCGAGCCGGGTTGGTGAGGATACGGCGGCTGTTGCGCCCGTGGCCGTGCCACGTGAGCCGAGGGACGTAACGGCCAGGACGGCGTCTGGCGCACGCTGGATTGACAAGCAAGCCGCGAGCCGGGGGGCGTGAGACTGTACCGATGACCAGCAACCACCTGACGAACGTCCTGATCATCACCGTCGACACCCAGCGGGCTGACCACCTCAGCTGCTACGGCTACCCCCGCTTGACCAGCCCTCACGTGGATCGCTTTGCCGCCCAGGGTGCCTTGTTCGAGCAGGCCTACTCAACGCACATCCCGACGCACCCGGGATATACCACCTTGTTCACGGGCCAGGACGTCTTTACCCACCAGATCGTCACCCAGGGCGGGGGGATCGATCTGGCACCAGAGGTGCGACAGCTGGCCGAGGTGCTGCGCGATCGCGGCTACTTCACTGCAGCGGCCGACAACCTGGGGCGCTGGTTTAGGCGCGGCTTTGAGGTCTACGACACGTACCAGTGGGAGCGCCGGGAGTCAGAATGGCGCAAGGCGGAGGCGGTCAACGAGCGCCTCTTGCCCCTGCTGGAGCGGGCGGCGGGAGAGGCGCAAGGGGGCCGGCCTTTCTTTCTGTTCGCTCACTACTGGGATCCACACACCCCGTACCTGCCCCCGGCGCCGTTCAGCCGCATGTTCTACGCCGGGGATGAGAAGGACCCGGCAAATCGCTCCATGGACGCGGTGTTTGCCTTCGAGCCGTTCACGCACTACTTCCAGCAATGGATGGGCGGCGTGACGGACATCCGCTTCCCCTGCGCGCAGTACGACGCCGAGGTGGCCTACGTCGACAGTGCGCTGGCCCACGTCTTTCACCGCCTGGACGAGCTGGGACTCTCCGAGCAGACCCTGGTTATCCTCACCGCCGACCATGGGGAGTGCCTGGACGACCACGAGTGCTGGTTCGACCATCACGGGCTGTACGAGGAGAACGTCCGCATCCCCTTGTTGATGCGCCTCCCCGGGCGCATCCCCGCCGGCCGGCGCATTCCCGGGTTCGCCCGCCTGACGGACGTGGCACCGACCATCCTGGAGGCCATCGGCCATGGGGACGCGGCCGCGGCCGAGGGAATGGAGGGGCAGAGCCTGTGGCCGCGGATCAGCGGCTCACGGGCAGGACGCATCCGGCAGGACGAGCTGTACCTTACGGAATGCACCTGGATGCGCAAGCGAGCCTGGCGCCGAGGGGACTGGAAGCTGATCCAGGCCCTCGAGCCCGACTTCCACGGCTTCCCCCCCCTGGAGCTCTATGACCTGGCCAACGACCCTGGCGAGCGCCACAACCTGGCCGGCGACCGCCCGGAGGTGGCGCAGGACCTGCTCAGGAGGATGGAGCGACACGCCAACCGGCGCCTGGCGCAGACATCGCTCCCCGACCCGGTGCAGGCGCAGTCCATCACCCTGCGCAAGATTGGGGAGATGAAGACGGCGGTACCGGAAGACCAGCGCCTGGCGTGAGTCAGGCGCCCCTCGCCGCAGCCGCGTCCGAACACCCAGCAATGCTATACTGCCGGGAAGGTACGGGACAGCAGCGCTTCGTGAGGAGGGCCAAATGGGGCTCCTGGATAAACTCTTCGGCGGTGGAAAAAAGGCGGAGTCAAGTAGCGGGGTCACCATCACCTATACGTCCGGGCCCGGCGATACCTGCCGCAGCCTGGCCAAGAGGTTCTACGGTGACGAAACGCAATGGGAGCGGATCTATAACCCCAACAAGCACCTGCTCAAGGATGAGGTGCAGTCGGGTTCAGACTCCCTGCTGGTCGGCACCGGGCTGACCATAAAAGACCCTAAGTTCGATCTCAGCGGCCAGCCCGTCACGGCCGGTTGAGGCGCGCCGGCCGCTGGACGTAGGGGCAGCAAACCGGCCGGCCCCTGAGTCCAGCGGCCCCTCGAACCGGCCGAGTATCTCCCGGTGACTGATGGTGCGCCCTACCGGTCTCCGGGGGTGTCTATCTGGATGGGCTCACCCGCCGGGTCGGCCTCCTGGCGTTCCCAGGGCCGGCTTCCAGCCGGCCGACGGGGCCGGGTCCCTGACATCGCCGCCTGAGCCGATATACCGGCGGGTGACGGAGATCAGGGACCGCAGTGCCTGCGTTAGCGGGTCGCCTATGACATCCTGTATGCCCTTGCCTCGACGCAGGCGGGCGCTGAGTGAGGCCCCTCCCAGCACAGCAGCCGCGCTGGCCAGGCCGATGACCACGTAGCCGACGAACTCCCGTCCCAGCCGGCGCTGCGAGCCGGCACCGGCCCTGGCCAGCTGCTCCCGTAACAGCCGTTCCTGGTGCTCGCTGGTGGTGGCGAACTGGCGAAATAATCGCCGCAGCCGCGCATCGGTGGTGTGCCGGGATGCGTAACGCGCCAGGGCCGAGGCGCCCACGGCCAGGTCGAGGGCTTTGACCAGCAGCTCGCTGGCGTCCGGCTCGGCGGTGGTCATAGAGGCATCATACCCCACCAGTTGCCGGCCGCTGAGCGCGGATGCCTGCCTCGGCCGCCCCCCCTCGAGGACCTCCCCGCGCGAGCCCCTCCGGACCGGATCAGCTCCCCTTGACTTTGGGCGCGGACGACGGGGGCGTGTGGCCCAGGGGCCCCCGGGGAGGCGCGGAGACGGGCCCTGGCCGGCTTACTCCCCGGGCTGGCGCCAGCGCCGGCCGTCGCGCTGCAGGAGGTCGTCCGCCTCTTTCGGCCCCCACGTCCCGGCGGCATAGTTGGGGAACGTCCGCGGGGGCACCGCCTGCCAGATATCGAGGATCGGCTCCACCACCGCCCAACCGGCCTCCACCATGTCTGCCCGCTGGAACAGGGTGGCGTCGCCGATCATGCAGTCGTACAGCAGCCGTTCGTAGCCTGTGCTAGGGGTACTGCCAAAGTAGTCGTGGTAGGCGAAGTCCATGTTCACCGCCCCCAGGCGCAGGAGCGTGCCGGGGATCTTGGCGCCGAAGCGCAGGGAGATTCCCTCATTTGGCTGGATGCGCAGGACGAGACGGTTGGGGGCCAGGCGATCGATGGGAGTGTCCCGGAAGAGCATGTGCGGGGCGCGCTTGAACTGAATGGCGATCTCGGTGGCGTGGGCCGGGTGGCGCTTGCCGGTGCGGAGATAGAAGGGGACGTCGGCCCAGCGCCAGTTGTCGATCGCCAGCTTGAGGGCGACAAAGGTCTCGGTGCGGGATTCCGGATCGACCTTGGGCTCGGCGCGGTACGCGGGGACGCGAACGCCGTTGACCGTCCCCGGGCCATACTGCCCGCGAACCGTGCGCGATAGGACGTCCTCGGGGGAGAAGTCCTGGATGGCGTGCAGCACCTTGGCCTGCTCGTCGCGCACTGCGTCGGCGGCGAACGAGACGGGGGGCTCCATCGCCGTCAGGGAGATCAGCTGGAAGATGTGGTTGGGCACCATGTCCCGCAAGGCGCCGGCGCTCTCGTAGTAGTCCCCGCGCGTCTCCACGCCCACGGTCTCGGAGACCGTGATCTGCACATGGTCGACGTACTGCCGGTTCCAGATGGGCTCGAAGATCCCATTGGCGAAGCGGAAGACGAGGATGTTCTGGACGGTCTCTTTCCCCAGGTAATGGTCGATGCGGTAGATCTGGCGCTCGCCAAGGACGCTACTGATCTGCCGGTTCAGGTCGCGGGCGGAGTCCAGGTCATGTCCGAAGGGCTTCTCGATGATCACCCGGCGCCAGTGCCCGTCCTCTTCGGCGGTCAGCCCAGCAGCGCCGAGCTGCTGCACCGTGCGGCCGAAAAACTCGGGGGCCGTGGCAAGGTAGAAGAAATAGCTCCTGCGCGTCCCATGGTTGCCGTCCACCTCCGTCAGCAGGGTACGCAGGCGTTGATATGTCTGCTCGTCCTGGAGATCACCGGAAAGGTAGTAGAGCCGGCCGACGAGATCCTGCCACCGCTCTGCCTCGACGTCCTGGGTGGCGAACTCCCGGATGGCCGCCGTCATCTGACGACGGAACTCCTCAGTCGTCCACTTGGTACGGCCCAGGCCGACGACGGCGAACTCGCGGGACAGGAGGTCGCTGCTGGCGAGGTTGTAGAGGGCCGGGATGAGCTTGCGCTTGGTCAGGTCGCCGGTGGCGCCGAAGATCACCATGACGCAAGGATCGCCCGGCTGCCTGGCTTCCCCGGCAGGCTCGGCCTCGTCCACGCTGTGGCGCGGCTGGGACCGGCCTTCGGCGCGCCCGAGCGCGCCGTCTGCCCCGGCGATCCGTCCTGTGGTGACCCCATCCGTGGCTGCGCCATCCCCCGGACGGGGTGCCACGATCTCCTGGTCTGGAGGGGCCACGTCTTCGCTGCCCCCCTCCCGGACCGGCCTTTGTCTCCTGGCCACTGCGCTCCGGCCTCCTTTGCCGCTGGCACGACGATCCCATCGTCCAGCACTGCTAGCTTATATCCCCTCGGGAGGGGACTCACCAGGCTCCGCCGGGGGCGGCTCCTCCACTACCGGCGCCACGTCCGCCGGGCCGGCGACGAGCTGGACGATGGGCGCCACCGCCGGCACGCCGGCCGCGTTGCGGATGAACAGCATGTAGTGTCCCGGCGGGGCAACGTTGGGGCTGACGGGGGACGTGATCTGTAGCTCGTTCGGGCCGGTCACCGAAGAGGATAGGGGAATGAACCGCTGCTCGGTATTAAAGGCGTGGGTCACCGCCCCCAGGCGGATAAGGCAAACGCTGGCCACGCCCTCCGGCTCTGGCATGGGGATGGGGAAACCCTGTCCGTAGGCCACGCTCTGCGGCGCCGCCCACAGGACGGGGCGGGGCCCCGCCGAAAGGTAGTCCGGGCTATACAGCTCCAGGCGCACCTCGCCGTCTGTGCCGGCCACCCAGACCCGTCCATCCGGGAGCAGCAGGGACGTAGAGTGATAGAGGCGGGGCACCTGCATAGGGACGTCCAGCGTCCACGTCTCGGTCTCTGGGTCGAAGATCTCCGGCTCCATCACCGGATCGGCGTTGTACTGCCGGCCACCGCCGACGACCAGCAGGCGACCGTCGGGGAGGATGGCCGAGTTGGGAAACCAGCGTGGATGGTGCATCGGGGCGATCGTCCACCACGCCGGCTGGGGACTGCTCAGGTCGATGATCCGCGCCTCGGCCGTGGCCGGGACGCCGCCGCCGGCGTTCAGTACCTTGCCGCTCTGGGCCGGCGAGAGCAGCACAGAGAGGTCATCCGGCCGCACGCCGGAGCTCCCCGGCGGGTGATGATGGCCCCCTTGCCACCAGGGTGTCAGGGGGGCGTCCGCCGGCCGCCCGCTCTCATGGTCACCATGTTTGCGGCGCGTGCGCCCGCGGAGCCGTTGGGCACGTTTCTTTCGGTTCCGGTCGCGGCGGGGCGCCCGCTGTCCCGATCCGCCGGACACCAGAGCCGGCCACACCTCGCGCCACTCGTTCGTGGACAAGTCCAGGATGGCGGTGGCCGCGCCCTGGCCGGCGCACCCGATCTCCCCACTGGGGAGGACGTGCAGGCGAGGGTACAAGGGCAAATACCGGTTGGCGCTGGCGGGGAGGACCTGCCAGGCGCCGAACGGGTCGTAGATCTCGATCTGCTCCGCCCGGACGCCATCGTCGTCGCCTGAGACGACGAGCAGGCGCCCGTCTGGCAAACCGATGACCGAAGGGTACCAGCGTCCCAGGGACATGTCCTGGACTCGCTGCCAGGCGGTGTCCAGACCGAACACGTAGGCCGCCTTGCTCCCGCCCCAGGGATCATTCGGTCCCGTCGAGTAGCGGCCCGTCCCGCCGACGACGAACAGGCGCCCGTCAAACAACAGGGCCTGGCCGCTGCAGAACAGGTCGGTGTCCGGCGTGTTCGGCGGAGTGCGTACCGTCCCGTCGTTGGGGTTCCAGATACGTACCTGGGCAGGGATGTCCGGTCCGGTGTTCCCGGAGTAGTAGAGCACCTCGCCGCTGGGCAACAGGGCGGCGTGGACGGCCGCCACCTGCGAGTCCTGTTCTAGAAGCTCCCACGATCCCATGCCTGGCGCCCCCCTGTGGCGTTGACCTGACCCGCCGAGCACTTGCCCCACCGCGCCGTCTATCGAGCTTGCGGTGCCGCTGATAGGCCGACCGAAGCGCCGTAACCACGTCTGCCGGCGCCGCGCGGCCAGGGGAGCGTAGGGCCAGGGCACGCCCCGGCGCAAGCCGCAGGCACGAACCCTCCCCGTTCCCTGGGTGCCTGGATGCCTGTTCTCCTCGGCGTTGGCAGCCGTCCAGGGCTTCTCCCCGGCCCGGTGTGTCTGGATGCCCGGATGCCTGGGTGCCTGGGGCGTCATAGTCCCGGGGCGGGGAGGGCCGCCGGCTCAGGAGACCGGCGAGCGCAAGGTAGCCGTTTGGCCCCCGCCGTCTCGCCGGGGCTGGCCGGAGAAGTGGCCACTCGATTGCAGCCAGTCCGCTCAGGCGCTGGCGGCCGAGGTGGTCTGTGCGTCGGGGCGGCCGGCGGTGACAGGCACCTCCTGCTCCAGCTCCTCCTGGGCCTCTACCTGGGCAGTCCCTGCGGCGGTCGCCGGTGCGGTGCGGGTGGCCAGTCCGTAGGCGATCCCAGCAGCCGTCGCCCCGGCGGTCTGGACATCCACCCCTGCCCGAGCGAACTGCTCGATGGCCTGGAGCAGGACGTCCTTCTTGACCGGCTTGGCCACGTGGCCATCGCAACCCGCCTCCAGCGCCCGCCGGACATCTTCCGGCATGGCGCTGGCGGTCAAGGCCACCACCGGCGTCGGGGCCCGGTCCTGCTGGTGTTCCCGGGCTCGGATGGCCCGCGTTGCCTCCAGCCCATCCAGCACCGGCATGTGCACGTCCATCAGCACCAGGTCGTAGCGCCCGGGCCGGAAGGCGGCCAGCCCCTCCCGGCCATCGGCGGCCGTGTCCAGGGTGTAGGGCAGGGACTTGAGGTACAGCTCCACCAGCCGGCGGTTGTCCGCCGAGTCGTCTACCAGCAGCAGCCGGCGGGGCGGGGAGGCCGTCCTCTCCTCGCCGGGGGCAGGCGTGGCCGAGGGGGGCGCTGCAACCTCGACGGTGGTCGATAGCAACGCGCTGCCGGCGGTGCCGGCCGCCCCGCCTCGCAGCGTGGCTGCGATGGCGGTCAGGAGCGCCGCCCGCTTTACCGGCTTGATCAGGGAGTGGGTGACGCCCAGGGCGCTTGCCCGCTCGGCGTTGCCCGTCCGCCGGTCGGAACTGAGCATCACCACGGCCGGGATCACCGCCTCCCCGGCGGCCGCGTCCTCCCGCAGGCGGGCGACCACCTGGAAGCCGTCCATGTCCGGCATGCGCTGATCGAGCAGGAGCAGGTCGTACGGCACCCCGGCCGCTCGGACGGCGCGCAACGCCGTCAGGGCCGCTCTCCCGCCACTCGCCTCGGCCACGGCCGCCCCGTGACCCTCCAGGAGGCGGCGCAGGATGAGGCGGTTGGTGGCGCTGTCGTCCACCACCAGCACCCGTACCCCCGCCAGGGTGGCCGCCGGTTCGGGGGGCAGGCAGGGGGCCGCCGCGAGGGGCACGGTGACGGCAAAGGTGGAGCCCTGGCCGAGGGCGCTCTCCGCCTCGACGCGCCCGCCCATCAGGTCGACCAGGCGCTCGACGATGGCCAGGCCCAGGCCGCTGCCCCCGTAGCGGCGGGTGGTGGAGGCGTCCGCCTGGGTGAAGGCGCCGAAGACCGCCGCCAGTTGCTCGGGGGAGATGCCCATGCCCGTGTCCCGCACAGCGAACCGCACGGTCACCGGGGTGCCACCCGTGCCGCCACCACCATCCAAGGCGGCGCCCGTGCCTGCACCCACCGGGGTGGGACGCGCGCAGGTTAGCTCCAGGTGTACTTCCCCCTGCTCGGTGAACTTGACGGCGTTGCCGAGCAAGTTCAGCAGCACCTGGCGCAGGCGCTGGGGATCGCCCCGCACGCAGGCGGGGACGTCCGGGGCCACCTCGCAGGTCAGCTCCAGCCCCTTGGTGTGGGCCCGCACAGCCAGTACCTCGGCCGCACTTTCGACCAGCTCTGCCAGGTCGAAGTCCATGACCTCCAGCTCCAGCTGCCCGGCCTCCACCTTGGAGAGGTCGAGGATGTCGTTGAGCAGGGCCAGCAGGGAGTCCCCTGCCTGGCGGAAGATGGCCACGTACTCCCCCTGCTCAAGGGTAAGGGGCGAGTCTGCCAGCACGTCGGCCATGCCCAGGATGGCGTTCATGGGAGTACGGATCTCGTGGCTCATGTTGGCCAGGAACTCCGCCTTGGCACGGTGCGCCGCCTCGGCCGCCGCCTGGCCCCGCCGCGCTTCTGCCTCGGCCCGCTTGCGCTCGGTGACGTCCAGGGCCGTGCCGAAGATGCGCGCCGCCCGACCGGTGGCGTCGCACACCACCTCGGCCAGGCCGAGCAGGGTGCGCACCACGCCATCGCGCCCGGCGGTGCGGAACTCGAAGGGATAGACCCGGCTGGCGAAGCCGTCCTGCACCGCCTGCATCACCACGGCCCGGTCGTCCGGATGAACGGCCTCGGTGAAGGTCTCTAGACTGGGGGGCACCTCCCCGGGAGCGTAGCCGAAAAGGCGGAACATCTCGTCCGACCAGGCCACCGCGTCGGTGACGAGGTCCCAGTCGAAGCTCCCCAGGTGGGCGATGCGCTGCGCAGCCGCCAGGCTAACCTCGCGCTCCCGGAGCGTCCCCGTCACCCGCCGGTTCTCAGTCAACACGGCGGAGTGGATGGCCTCCTGCTCCGCCAGGAGCGCCTCACGGGCCGCGGCCGCGAATCCGACGGCCACCGCTTGCAGCAGCGGCCCCAGCCGGGACCACAGGGCGGCTGCCTCCCCCGCGCCCAGTCCGGCGGGGAACTGGTCGGCCAGCACTGTCTGCGTCTGCCCCAGGGCCTCCGGTGTGGTGTAGCCCAGCCGGACGACGGCCGCGCCAACATCGTGGCCGGCGCGTGCGTCGAACGGCTCGGCCAGCACCGCGGCCGTGGCCTGGGCAGTGAGCTCCACGAACCCCTGGCGGACGGCGCGGGCTGTGAGCCCGACGTAGGCCGTGCGGCCGACGGTCTGCCGCCAGGCCGCGGCCAGCGCCTCCTCCCGGGCTGCGAGGTGCGCCCGCAACGCCGGGAGCGCCGGCGCCGGCGGCTCGATTGGCCGGTCCAACCCTCCCGCCGGCAGCACCCCCGAGAGCAGAGGGAATGGGCTGTCCCTCGGTCGTGCTCCCGCAGGCCTCACGGCTTGCGACCCACCCCGGCATAGCCGCCGACCCGTTCCGGCTCATCGGCAAAGAGGTCGTCCGGGCCCTCGGGGCGCCACCGGGGGATGTAGACCAGCCCCGGCTCGACGGACTCCAGACCCTCGAAGAACCGGGCGATCTCGGCGCGCGATCGGAAGCACAGGGGGCTGGTGGCCTGGGCATACAGACGCTCGAGCTGCGCCCGCTGTTCCGGTGCCTGCTCCAGCGAGGCATGCGTCAGGGCCAAGTAGCTCCCGGAAGGCAGGGCCTCGCGCAGCGCCCGGACGATGCCGTGCGCCTCCCCGTCGTCGGGCACGAAGTGGAGCAGCGCGACGAGCAAGATGGCCACCGGCCGGCCGAAATCCAGCAGGCCTCGCACCTCGGGGTGCTCGAGGACTTCCTCGATCCGTCGGGCGTCGGCCTGCACGACGGTGGCCAGCGGGTTGTCCCGCAAGAGAGCCTGGCTGTGGGCTACGGCCACGGGATCGATGTCCACGTAGACCACACGCACAGCCGGGTTCTCCCCTTGGGCAATCTCGTGCACATTGCCCGCGGTGGGGATGCCGGAGCCAATGTCCAGGAACTGCTCCACCCCCTGCTCGACGAGGAACGTGACCGCCCGGCGCAGGAAGGCGCGGTTGGTCTGGATGATCAGGGGCAGGTCGGGGTAGATGGCGACGGCTTGCTGGGCCGCCCGGCGGTCGGCGGCGAAGTTGTGGGCGCCCCCCAGATAGTAGTCGTACATCCGGGCCACGCTCGGCCGGTCAAGGGGGACGTTCGTGGGCGCCCACGCCGGCGGGCTCGTGGCCGCGTCCGCGGCCGTGCTTACCGTGGTGCTTGTGGTGCTAGACATACCAGCGCTCTCCTGTGCTCAACTGCCCTGCATCGATGCAGCGGTGTAGCCTGGCCCCCACAGTGACCTCGGCCCGGTGGGACGCCGGTGCAGCGAGGGCGACGGACGCATGCCGCCGCGCGCTCGCTGGGGACAACGCCGGCACTCTCTGCCGCGTGACGGGCGGCCAGCCGGGCACACGCCGGGCCGCCGGCATGACCACAGGGAGCGTCTGCACCGCGGCCCAGGTGACCGTGTAGCGGTCGGACGGGGAGATGGCCCCGGAGCGAAGATGGCCCCGGAGCGAAGATGGCCCCGGAGCGAAGATGGCCCCGGAGCGAAGATGGCCCGGGAGCAGTGACGTGGACGAGCGTGGCGGGGACAGCGCCCGCGGGGTGCGCCTCCTGGCGTGTGTTGAGCGATCCATGGAACGATCAACTGGGTACGTTATGACTGAGATACAGCCGCCACGCCCGCCACTCACGGAAGATCCCACCCGGCGCCTGCGTCTGGCCCTCTATGGCACGGCGCACAGCCACGCCCCAGGGAAGCTGCGCGCGCTGCTCGAGCGCCCAGATGTAGAGCTGGTGGGAATCTGCGAGCCCGACCCACAGCAGCGCGAGCGAGCCCGAGAGAACCCCGCCTTCGCCGGCCTGCGATGGCTGGAGTCCCCCGAGGAGTTCCTCTCCGACCCGGCGGTCGTGGCCGCCTGCGTCGAGGGCGCGGAAGGGAAGTGCGCCGCGCTCGCACGGGAGTGCATCGCCGCCGGCAAGCACGTCTGGTACGACAAGCCGGCCGGCGACTGGGAGACTTTCCGCTGGATGGTCGAGACGGCGCGCCGGCGGCGCCTCCACATCCAGATGGGCTACATGCTGCGCTACAGCACCGCCTTCCGCCAGATCTCGGCATGGCAGCGCGCCGGCCTGCTGGGCGATCTCTTCGCCGTGCGCGGCCACATGTCGACGTCTTCCGCACCGGCCGCACGGGGGCGCGAGGGCTACCCTGGGGGGATTGCCTTCCAGCTCTCGCCGCACATCATCGACTAGGCCGTCTGGCTCTTCGGCGCCCGCCCCGCCAGGGTGACCTCTTTTCTGCGTAACGACGCCACACCCGCCGTCCCACGCCATGCCGACAACACGCTCGTCGTCCTGGAGTTCGAGCGCAGCGCAGGGGGCGCGGGAGGCCTGGCCATGATTGACATCGCCCACATGGAGGTTGCGCCGCCCGCCCGCCGCTTCGAGGTGTACGGCACCCGCGGCAGCGCCATCGTCCTCGAGCCCTTTGAACCCGGGACGCAGATTCGCCTTTGCCTGGACGAGGCACGAGAAGGCTATGCCCGCGGCGAGCAGGTGGTCGAGGTAGAGCCAACGCCTCGCACGATCTCCTTCCCACGTGAGCTCGCCGCCTTTATTGCCACCATCAGGGGCGAGCAGGCGCCCGATCGGCCGCTCGACCACGAGCTGCTGGTGGAGGAAACCTTGCACCGCGCCATCGGCCAGCTGCCGGCGTAAGCAGCAGTCGCCTACGCCAGACGCCGGCGCCCAGTCCCAGCCACCGGGAGCACCGGCGGCCCTTTTGCGGCCGGGGGACGGCCAGCGGGGCCACGATCACCCCTAGGGGGAGCTCAGGGCCTTTTCATCAGGGGTGGGCGATGGTTCCGGGTCATCCCCAGCGCAGCGAGGGATCAGCGAGTCGTCCCACCGTCCGTCGACCGGCGGCCCGGGTGCCTCGCGGGGCTCGGCACGGCCGCGCCGCGGGCGGTGCCCCAGGAGCAGCTCTGACGAAAGGGCCCTGAGGGAGAGGTGGTCCCAGTTGACGGAACTCATGCCGTGGAGTACCGTGCCCCTGACGATGCTTACCTATCGACCCGTGCAACGCCCCGGCGGCCGGGGAGACACCCGACGGCACCTTGTACTGGCCGGCGCCGGCACGGCCCTGCTGGCGGCCTGTGGGGCGCCGGGTGGAACTCGCGGTGGGGCGCCTGAAGCAGCGCCGGCGGGCACAAGCATTGGCGCGCGAGACGTGACACTGCAGTTCATGTACGCCGGTGAGCCGACGGTTGTCGAGACGCACACAGCGATGTCCAGGCTGTTTACAGACCGCTACCCGCGCATCAAGGTGGAGCAGGTACACACCCCCAGCCAATTCACAGATAAGATCTACAACCTGGCGGCGGGTAACGCCCTGCCGGACGTGTTCTGGGGTGGCGGCTCGAACATGATCGACTATGCCGACCGAGGCATCCTGCAGCGCCTCAAGCCCTTGATGCAGCGGGACCGGCTGGATACTTCCGACCTCTACCCCAGCTCCATGGCGCACTATGAGTGGAAGGGGGAGCAGTACGGTCTACCACGGGACTGGGCGGCGCGCATCCTCTTCTACAACGTGGACGCGTTCAAGCAGGCCGGCGTGCCACGCCCGGCCGCGAGCTTCAAGGACCAGGGGTGGACCTGGGACGTCTTCCTGGAGGCCGCGCGCAAGCTGACCCAGCGGGGCACCGACGGCACGGCCCGCTATGGCGCCGACGTGCAAGGGGGCTTCCGCGTGTGGAACGCGTGGCTCTTCAACAACGGTGGGGACGTCATCGACGCCTCACAGATGGCATGCCGCCTGAGCGACCCGGCCAGCGTGGATGCCCTTCAATTCCTCCAGGACGCCATTCACAAGCATCAGGTGGCGGTGCCGCGGGACGTGCTCCAGAAGGAGGGGGCACGGAGCCTGTTCATGAACGGCCGGGTGGCCTTGCAGGAAGGCACCTACGGCTACATGGTCCAGTACAAGAACATTCAACTGTTCGAGTGGGACGTGGCCTACATGCCCATCAGGTCGCGGCGGACGCCCGCCGTCGGGGGTGGCGGGGTGTGCTGGATGACCTCACCGCAGAGCAAGCACCAGGACGAGGCATGGGCGCTCATGAAGCACTTGATTGGCTTCGACGCGCAGCTGCAGATGGCACGCATGGGGGGCGGGGCCAGTTGCCTGCGCCGGGTGATGAACCACAACGACGTCGCTCGCCAGCGCCCGCCGGAGCACTTCACCATCTTCACCGAGGCCGGCGACCACGTCCGTGTCGACCCGCCAGTGCTCCGCTGGAGCCAGATCTCCGGCGTGCTGGCACAGCAGATGAACGACCTCTGGGACGGTAAGCGCACGGCCAAAGACATCGCCGGCGCCATGTGCCAGGGGATCGAGCCGTTCCTCGCTGAACAGCGTCGGTGACACCCCTGCGGAAATGAATGCCAGACCGATCCCGTTTACACCGGTGCCGGCTGTTAGCGGAGGGCAGCCTACAGATAGCTGCCTTGACGGCGACACCCGACCAGGGAGGCATCCGCATCCAGTGGCGCAGTCGTCTACGCCGCGGCCAGGATTGGAAGGTTCTGGGCACGCAGCTCAGGCGCGGCTCAAGATGCCACCGGGCCTCATCCGGTGTATGATGCCGCCGCGAGGTATTCGGGGCAGACACTGAGGAGGTGACCGAGGATGACGACGCTGACCCTCCCCAAGCTGACCGTCCACGGCCACGAGCTGGACACCAGGCCGGAGTCCTTGGGCGAGCTGCGTCGCTCCAGTCACCTGGCCGGCGACGGGGCGGCGCTACGTGAGCGCATGCGTGAAGACGGCTACCTCTACTTACCCGGCTATCTCGACCCAGACGCCGTCCTGGAAGCCCGGCGGGAGGTCACCGCCAGGCTGGCCGAGGACGGCCTGCTGGACGCGCGCTTCCCGCCGCTGGATGCCGTGGCCAACGAGAATCCGCCGCCCGGCAAGCGAGGGGTGCGCAACGATATCGCCCGCCGCAGCGAGGCCGTCCAGCGCCTGCTGTACGCCGGACGGATGATGGAGTTCTACCGGCGCCTCCTCGGCGGCGAGGTGCTGCACTTCGACTACACCTGGCTGCGCGCCATCGCGCCGGGAAAGGCGGCCGCCCCCCACTGCGACATCGTGTTCATGGGGCGCGGCACCCAGGAGCTTTGTACGGCGTGGACGCCCCTGGGGGACATCACCTACCAGATGGGCGGCCTGATGATCCTGGAGCACTCGCACCGCCTGGAGCGCGTGCGGAACACCTATGGCCGGATGGACGTGGACAGCTACTGCGCCAACCGTCCCGACGCCGAGCTCTACGCCTCGCGCCAGAAGCGGTGGAGTGGCCAGCTCTCCAAGAACGCCCCCCGCCTGCGCGAGCGACTGGGCGGTCGCTGGTTGACGGCCGAGTTCCACGCCGGCGATCTCCTTACCTTCGGCATGTTCACCATCCACGCCAGCCTTGACAATCATTCGGATCGGGTGCGCCTCTCCAGCGACACGCGCTACCAGCTGGCCTCGGAACCGGCCGACGAGCGGTGGATCGGGGAGCAGCCGGTGGCCCACAGCACGACGCGTGGTCGCATCTGCTGACGCGGCCTCCCACGCCCTGAGCTCGCCACGTCGACGGCTGGTGGGGGACAGCGGCAGCGTCAAGAATTCGAGAGAGAGACGCTGGTGGCGCGCGATTGGGGCCATCCTGCACCAGGGAGGTACTGGTGGGTCACGCTGCATATAACTGGCGCTGACCTGATCTGGTGTGAGCACCATTTCTATGCGGTTTGACCCACTAGCTACGCCGGCCTGCAAGCCGGCGATCACACCTGGAGCACCTGGAGCACCTGGAGCACCTGGAGCACCTGGAGCACCTGGAGCACCTGGAGGGACAACCATGCGGCGTCGTGAGTTGATTAGACCTCTTGCATCGGGAGCGCTGATCTCGGCGGCGCTGGCCGCCTGTGGCGGCCCGGCCGGCGGCACGGAGCCGCTCAAGACCACCCGCCCGGCCACCGACCGCGTCAGCTGGATGCACTCCGCTAACCCGCAGACAAGCGGGTTCGACAAAATCGAGGAGGCGTTCAAAGCGAAGTATCCGAACAGACCCTGGACACGCAGGGGGCGCGCAACATCTACCGCGGCAACAACCTGAACGAGATCTGGGATGGGGTGGTCACGGCCAGAGACGGCCTCACACGCGTGCGCCCGGCGGTGGAGGCGGCGATCGCGCCGAAGTAGCCCTCCCTGCAGCCCCCGCATGACCGCACCCCGCTAGTGGGTCAGCCGTTGCTCCCAGGAAGAGCCGCGCGCCCCGCCGGCCGGCGGCATCGTGTGGTAGCGGCCTGGGACGCCTGCCGCGCGTCCGACCTCGTGGCGCAACGCCGGCACGCCCTATCCGTTCACAGAGTGGACATGGTGGAAGAACACATGTTCTACTATGCGGTGGAAAGGAATGTGCCCATGGCCACAACGATCTTGCTCCTGGTGGGGACGAAAAAGGGGGCCTTCGTCCTGCGCGGCGACGCCGGGCGAGAGTCCTGGACGGTAGACGGTCCATACTGCGCCAACCGCCCCACGCTACACGTCAACGCCGACCCCCAGACAGGGCAGCTCTTCGCCGGGACGGCAGGGATCGAGCAATGGTATAGCGCCGGGGTGTGGCGCAGCGCCGATCTAGGCAAGTCCTGGACGTTCTCGGATACCGGCCTGACCTATGGCGAGGGTGAGCCGGCGGTGGAAAAGGTGTGGCACCTGATGCGGGCGGACGGGGCGGTCTACGCCGGGGTGGAGCCGGCGGGGCTCTTCCGCAGCGACGACGGGGGACAGAGCTGGGAGCATGTCCATGGCCTGCGCGACCATCCCTCCCGCCCGGAGTGGATGCCCGGAAACGGGGGCCTGTGCCTGCACTCCATCGTGTCCGACCCGGCCGACCGGCGTCGGATGTGGGTGGGGACGTCTGCCGCCGGGGCGTTCTACACCGAGGACGGGGGGGCCACCTGGGAGCCGCGGAACCGTAGCGTGCGGAACTTAGACGAGCCGATCCTGGACGATAGCGCCGCCGGCTGCGTCCACAAGCTGATCAGCGCGCCGCAGGGGAGCGGCCTGCTGTACCAGCAAAACCACTTCGGGGTGTACCGCAGCCGAGACGGGGGAGCATCCTGGCAGGAGATCAGCGCCGGCCTGCCCAGCGACTTCGGCTTCCCCATGGGCGTCCATCCCCGGGACGGGCGCACGGTCTTCGTCGTACCCCTGGATGGCAATGGACGCTTCATGCCGGAGGGCCGGGCGGCCGTGTGGCGCAGCCGGGACGCGGGGGACACCTGGGAGCGCCTCGACCGGGGCCTGCCCCAGGAGCACGCCTTTACCGGCGTGCTCCGAGAGGGGCTGGCGACCGACGCCCTTGACCCCGTGGGGATCTACTTCGGGACGAACACCGGGCAGCTGTTTGGAAGCCGGGACGAGGGCGAGACCTGGTCGCAGATCGTCGACTACCTGCCGCCGATCCTGTCCGTCGAGGTCGCCGTTGTCTAGGGAGCCCGGGAGGGTCTGCGCCTCCGGTCGCCCGCCGGGGAGGACAGGGGCGCAGCGCTCGGTCGACGGCGGATGAGCCAGCGCATTCTGTTGATGATTGGGACGAAGAAGGGGGCCTTCTTCGCCGAGACCGACGAGGCGCGGCGCGGCTGGCGTCTGCGCGGGCCCCGGATCAGCGGGACGTGGACGGTCTACTCCCTGGCATATGGCGGCCGGCGGGGGGACCGGGGACGGCTGTACGCCGCCGCGAGCAGCAACTGGTACGGCCCGGCGGTATGGTGGAGTGACGACCTGGGCGAGACCTGGGCCCACTCCAGCCACGGCCTGACCTACGGCGACTCCGGGCCGGCGGTGGAGCAGATCTGGTGCCTGGCGCCGGTGGACGGAGGAACGGTCTACGCAGGGGTCGACCCCGCCGGACTCTTCCACAGCCAGGACGGCGGCCAGACGTGGTCGCACCTGGGGGCGCTGCGGGCTCGCGGGACGCGGGACTCCTGGCGACGGACGAACGCCGGGCTGCCCCTGCATGCCGTCCTCCTCCACCCGCACGACCGGCGGCGCCTGTGGGCTGCCGTCGGGGCCGGCGGGGTGTACACCTCCCCGGACGGCGGGGAGGTGTGGACACGGCTGCCGGACGCCGGCGGGCCGTGCGTTCACGCCCTCGCCCTGGCCCCCGAGGCAACGAGCGCCGCCGGCCCGCGCCTCTACCAGCAAGGCCATGATGGGGTGTTCCGCAGTGACGATGGCGGCAGGACGTGGCTGGACGTCAGCGCCGGGCTGCCCTCCCGCTTTGGCTTTCCCCTGGCCACCCACCCGCGCGACCCGCGGGCCCTGTACGTTGTGCCCCTGGACAGCGCCGGGGCGCGCCGGGCGCCACCGGACGGGCGCCTCGCCGTGTGGCGCAGCCGGGATGCCGGGAGCACCTGGGAGTCCCTCCGCCAGGGGCTGCCGGACGAGCCGGTACACGCCGGGGTGTGGCGCGCGGCGCTGACGACCGACCCCCTTGACCCCGCGGGGGTCTACTTCGGGACGAACACCGGACAACTCTACGCCAGCCCGGACGAGGGAGAGACGTGGACGGCGGTGGCGCCTTACCTGCCGCCGATCCTGAGCGTCTCAGCCGCGGTGCTGCCGGAGTGACGATGAGGAGTGAGGAGATGGCCACAGTGCTCTTGCCACGCACCCTGGTGGAGCTGTTTCCGGCCGCGGGGGGGCGGGTCGACGTGGACGCCCGGTCGGTCGGTGATGTGATCGAGCGCCTGGACGCTGCCTATCCGGGAATGGGCGACCGGCTGCTGGACGCCGGGTCGCGGCTGAGGCGCCACCTGCTGCTCTTCGTCGACCAGGAACGGGCCACCCTGGACACGGCGGTGGGGCCACGGTCGGAGGTGCGCATCATACCCGCCCTCTCGGGAGGCTAAGCAACGATCGTGTTGCCTGTGCGCGCCGGTGCGGGGTGCACACCCGTCCCGGGCACGCCGCTCAGCTGTCCCGGGGGGAGCGCCCGGCGCCGCCGCGGGAGCGGGGCGGGCGCCGTCTTGACCGCCCGGGATGACCTCTGAGTACCTGCACCTAGGTCATCGGCGGGATCAGAAGCAGTAGCACTGCTTGGCTGAGGACATGGTATTCCGATCCGCCGGGCTGACATTCTGGGGCCGGTCCTTGCGAGGCGGGATCGACCGAGGCGACCCCCCGTAGTTCACATGCGGGTACCAGTGCCAAGTCCACTGCGTGTTGTTGATCACCGAGTCGGTGCGGTCGTTGAAGGCGAGGTAGCCGAACCACGGCAGCCCCGGGTCACCTTGCCAGGCGCCGCGCTTCTCTCCGGTGCCGTTCAAGCCATCGCAGAAGCAGATGGCCCCGTCCGGGCACGGCTGTGGGATCGCCTGGGCGGCCGGGACACCCAGGCCGGACAGCGTCATGCACGTAGCCCCGATCAGCGCCAGGATCCACCTGATCCCTCCCCGCGATCGCATTTTACCGCTCCCCTCGGCGTGCTGCGTTCGACGGACGTGATCGAACGGTGTCGGCCGGCACCGCGCCTGGGATGATAGCATCAGCGGACTGCCAGCAGACTGCTAGGTGCGGCGTGCTGCCGGAGCCACTCGGCGGATCGCTGGCGGCGCCGCTACGCCGCCGCCAGCGATACCGCCGCGGCGATCGGGCCGGTGGGAGTGGGGCGGGCGGGGGCGGGCTCCGCCGGCAACCCGATAACCCTGTACCTCTCCAGCCGCTCCGGCGCGCGCCGCACCACGGGACGGCGCCCGGTGGCGTCCACCGGGTACGTCCCGGCGGACGTGGGCGGGATCCCAAAACGG
>JAUJOR010000009.1 GCA_030447525.1 Chloroflexota bacterium
GGGGCCGTCGGTGCGCCGGACGCCTTGCCTGCCTTGGGGGGGCGCGGGCCGCTCGCCGGCCCCGGCGGGGGGGCCTACTTCTCGGGGACGTCCGATGTTTTGGGCCTGTCGCTGAGCGACCGACCGGCGGCCACCGGCCCTCTGCTTAGCGCCCCGGTGGTAGATACCGGGCGATGGCAGCTCTACGGGCCCACCCAGTCCAGCGGGGGCTCCCTTGGCTGGGCCTTGCGCTCCCTGGCCAGCACGCCCATGGACCTGGACGTGGCCCTGGCCACGGCCATGACCGTGCCACCAGGGGCGGAAGGGCTCTTCTTTCTCCCCTACCTGGAGGGCGAGCGCGCCCCCCTGTGGGACCCGCGGGCGCGGGGGGCATTTATCGGATTGACCAGCAGCCACAGCCAGGGGCACCTCTTGCGGGCCGTGCTGGAAGGCGTGGCCTACTCCGTGCGTCACATCTTGCACACCGCCGAGGAGCTGGCCGGTACCACGGCGCAGGAGCTGCGCCTGGCCGGGGGCGGTTCGCGGATGGGGCCATGGAACCAGATCAAGGCCGACGTCTGCCGGCGGCAGGTGTGCCCCTGCGTCACCAGCGAGAACGGCGTGCTCGGGGCTGCTATGTTGGCCGCCAGCGCCGCCGGGATACACGCCGACATCACGTCCGCCGGCGAGGCCATGGTGCAGCTCCAGCCGTCGCTGCAGCCTCAAACGGGCCTCAGAGAGGTCTACGACCGCGGGTTTGAGCGCTACGTCACCCTCTCCCTGGTCTCCAGTCTCAGGTCACACGGCTGAAGCCCCGGGAGGTCGCCGGACCGAAGCCATCGGCAACCTGGACGTGACGGCCGTATCCTCCCCCGTTCCATTGGCTCGTCCCTCACGGCAAGGGGACTTGAGATCCGGGACCTGAGCCGTAGGACGGGGACTGCCCGGGAGAGCTGGTAGCCAGGCGCAGGCTCTGGGCCACGATGCCCCGCCGCAAGAGGCGGTCGCCGGCCTCCAGCTTGGTCACCATGGCCCTGGCGCCCGGGTCGTTGGGCGCCCCGAGGCGTAGCGCCTCGCGCAGCTGCGTGGCCAGGTCGAGGGTCTTATTAAGGGCCATCAAGAGGTCGCCTTCGCTCACCGGCAGGCGATCGAGAAGGTCGGCGAAAGGGGCGCCACGGCACCAGGCCAGCACGGGCCCGAAAAAGCCGGGATTGGGGCCGGTAGTGATGGCCAGCGCAACTCGGGCCTCCTCTTCGCGCACGGCATTGATCGCCTCACCGATGCGCGGGCGCAGGTCCTGCAAGTGAGCCGTGAGCTGGTGGCGGTTCCAACGGGGCGCCTCGCGGTCGTAGCAGAACCAGGAGAGCGCTTCCATCAGCTCAGCCGGGGCGAGGTCATCCAGTAGTCCCGCCCAGACGAGGTTGATCAGCAGGAGGCCGTTGGCATCGTAGACGCGGGCCAGGACGGCCGCCTTTTCCGTTGGCCGGGGGAGGGGCAAGGTCTCGCCGGAGGGCTCAGGCCGGCGCGTTCCCAGCGCTGCGGCGGCAGGGGTCGGGGCGCCGCGGGTGGCCCCTGCGACGAGGAAACCGAACCGCGTCAAAACACCGGTCAGGGCCCCCAGCGTGCGCTCCGCCTGGGACGCAGCGGCCGCTTCTAGCTCGGCGGCCGCCGTTTCGGCCGCTGCCAGCTCCCGTAGGGCGGCCCCCTCGCGCCGCAGGGCGCGCTCGTGGTCGCCGCGGATAGGGCAGCGGTGGCAGGCATGGCCCGCCACCCCGGCTTCTAGATCGGCCAGCTCGCGCGCCGCGAGGGCCCGTCTCTCGCCGGCCTCTCGCGCTGCCCAGTCGTATTGCCGCCGCACGTCCTCCATGCGCCGGGCCTCGGTCTGGGTCAGGTTCGGTAGCCCCAGGCGCTCGACGGCCCCTTGCAGGCGTTGCCAGGCCCTTGGGCCGACCAGCGCCCGGGCGTCGTCGTGTGGTCCCTCCACCTCGCGCAGCGCCGGCGGGAGTTCCACGGCTGGCTTCCCCTCCGGCAGCCAGGTCACGTCCGCCCAGCGGGAGACGTGCTCCACTCGGTTGTCCACCATCACCAGGCCCGGACCGCCACCATGGCGCCGGAGAAAGACACCCCAGCTCCCCGGCTGCGGCTGCGGCGCGGTTTCGCCCGGCGCAGTCCCGGCGGGCGTATCCTCGCTGCCGTCGTCCGACCCGTGGGCATGGCGCTCTCCCGAGAGGTACAGCAACTCACCACCGGCGAAGCGCTGCGCCTCGCGGCGCACTTCCCCCGGCGAGGGCACCGGCCACGGCGGGCGCACTTCCTGGCGACGCACGGCGGCGGCCGCCGACCGGGCGCGCAGGGATCGCTTGCGGGCATCGTCCAGCGAGCGTCTCAAGCCGATGTACTCGACGAGGGCCCCATCGGGGACACCTTCATAGGGACAGACAAAGTGCAGGTCTTCAGCGGCCGCGCGGAGCGTTTCCAGCTCGGCGGCCGCCCCCTTCAGCTCGTCGTTCATCTGGAACTGGCGCAGGCTGGAGGCGAACAGGCGCACCAGGCGCTCGCGAGCAGCGGCACTCCCGTCCCAGAGCGCAGCCACGGTGTTGTAGCGCGGGGTGAAGGCGCTGCGGATGGGGAGCAGCTCCCCGGTGATGAGCTGGATCACCTCCTCGCAGGAGACCCAGGGGGAGTACAGCGTCACGGCGTAGCCCAGGGGATCGAGACCGCGCCGGCCGGCCCGTCCGACGAGCTGCGAGTACTCGTTGGGGAGCAGGGGGCGCCGGGACTCGCCGTCGTATTTGGTGCCCTCGGCGATGATCACGCTGCGGGCGGGCATGTTGATCCCCAGGGCCAGGGTCTCGGTGGCGAAGACCACCCCGATCAACCCGGCGGCGAACAGCTCCTCCACCAGCCCTTTCAACATCGGCAAGACCCCGGCGTGGTGGAAGGCGATCCCCCGCGCCAGGAGATCGGTGAGGCGCTGCACCTGCTCCAGCTCCCGGTCCTCGGGCTCCAGCAGGGCGAGATAGGCGTCGATGCGCTCCCGCCGCGCCCGCCGCGCCCCTCGGTCACCAGCCAGGTCCAGACCGGCGCACTCGCCGGCCCGGAGCTCACACGCCCGCCGGCTAAAGAGGAAGTAGATGGCCGGGAGCATCCCCGCCTCGTCCAGGTCTCGCACCACGTCCTGGGGCCGGGGCACCTCTCGGGGGCGGGCGTTGGAGGGGATGCCGGGTGGACGGGGGTATCGTGCCTCGCCACCCACCCGCAGGGCCTCCACGACGTCCCCCTCGGCGTTGACCAGCAGACGGGCGCGGCCATCAAGGTAGTAGTAATGCTCCAGGGGTACGGCCCGCCGGAAGTGACTGACCAGCTCGGTCTCCCGGTGTACCAGGGAAATCCAGGAAGCGATCTCCGCCGCGTTCGCCGCCGTGGCCGAGAGGCACACCAGCTGGACGTGCTTGGGGCAATAGATGATCGACTCTTCCCAGGTGGTGCCTCGCTCCGGGTCGGCCAGAAAGTGCACCTCATCGAAGATGACGCAGGCCACGCCGTCCAGGGTATGGGTGGACTCCAGAAGCATGTTGCGCATTACCTCGGTGGTCATCACCAGGATGCTGCCCCCAGGGTTCTCGGTCACGTCCCCGGTGAGCAGGCCGACCTCAGCGCCGAAGATGGCCCGCCAGTCGCGGAACTTCTGGTTGGACAAGGCCTTGATCGGCGAGGTGTATATCGTGCGCAGACCTTGCTCACGGGCCAGATGGATACCGAACTCGGCAATGACCGTCTTCCCTGTGCCGGTAGGGGCAGCCGCCAGCACCGACCGGCCGGCGTCCAGGGCCTGCAGGGCGTCCAGCTGGAAGCGATCGAGCGGGAACGGGTAGCGCCCGGCGAACTCGCGGATGGAATCGGAGATCCGCTCCGGCGGCCGGCGGCGCACGGATGGCCGCACAGCGGGGCGGCGCCCCAGGCGGGACCGGCGCGGTGTGGCCGGAAGTCCGGGCGCGCTCATCCCGGCTGGCGCACCGGAGGGGAGTGGCGCCGTGTCCGTGGGCGAGGCGGATGGATCGGTGGGGGCTTCGGTGGAGGCGTTGTCCGGGGACAAACGGGTATCTCTGGCCTGTCTCTTGGGCCCGGCGGGGCAGCAGCGGCGAATCGACTCGGAACGTGGTACCGCCCGGCCGCTGGCACGATAGACCGTCTTCTCATGAGTCGTACCGACGGCTCGCCGTCACCATCCCGGGTGAGAATGGTCCATTTTCGCACCAGATTCTAGTGCACGCCGGTATCGCCCGTACAATGCAGGCAGCGAGTCGGGCCCAGTCGGGCAGCAAGGTGCGAGGACATCGCCGGTGAACGTGCGCGCCGTCACCGCGGGCGCCCCAACAGGGGCTCTGCCCGCGAGCGCTGCCCCGGACGTGGCCGTCCTGGCCACACGCCTGGACAGGCCCATCACGGCCCGCCTGGTTGCGGTGCCGGGGAAACCAGCCGGGGACGCCGTCGGTTGGAGCTTCCCCCATGTTGCCCCCTCCGGCGTCCGGCCCTGGCGCGGCCACGCCCTGAGCGGCGTCCTGGCCACGACCACGCACCAGAATCCGGAAAGGGAGCCCAAGCGATGACTGCTTTCGAGGCCGCCGCGCTGCGCGGCATCATCCCCCCCATCGTCACGCCTATCGCCCCCAACGGGCAGGTCGATCTCATCTCCCTGGCCCGCCTGACTAGCTGGCTCATCCGCCAGGGTGTGCACGGCATCTGGGCCTGCGGCACCACCGGGGAGTTCCCTTGCTTTGACGCCGACGAGCGGGAGAACGTCATCGGGACGTGCGTCGAGACGTCCGCCGGCCGGGTGCCGGTCGTGGCCTGCATCGCCGATTGCAGCACCCGCCTGGTCATCGAGCACGGGCAGCGCGCCCTGCGTGCCGGGGCCGACGCCGTGGCCGTCACGCCACCCTACTACTACGCCAACAGCCAGGACGAGCTGCTCGACCACTACCGCGCCGTACGGGACGCGATTGATGCCCCCCTGTTCGTCTACAACATCCCCGCCACGGTCAAGGTCAAAGTGGAGGTGGAGACCATCGTGACCCTGGCGGCCGAAGGGACGGTGGTGGGGATCAAGGACAGCCAGAACGACCTGGACTTCGCCCGTACCCTGTCCATGGCCGCCGGCCAGCGGGGCGCGCCCTTGCGCCTGTTCCTCGGCACGCGCTCCCTCATCGACGCCGCCCTGTTGGTGGGGGCCCACGGGTGCATCCCGGGCATCGCCAACGTCGTCCCCCGCGCCTGCGTCGAGGCCTACGACGCCGCCTCACGGGGCGACTTCAACGTCGCCTTCGCCGCCCAGGAGCGCGTTGTAGCTGCCCTGACCCTGACCCGCGTCATCCAGGGCTCGCCCCAGGCCGCCGGGCTGGGCGGCCTCAAGGCCGCGCTCAAGGCCATGGGGATCATCGAGTACGCCTCCATGGCCGACCCCCTACGATCGCCCACAGCCGAGGAAGAAGGGCGCATCGCCGAGCTGGCCCGCGGACTCGGCCTCAAGGTCCTCTCCGCAGCCTGAAGGGTCTCTCAGGAGCTCCGGCCCTACCACCGCCAGAGAGCGCCGCCGTCTCAATTGCAGGGGCAACGCGGTGCCAGATGGGGGCGTATTCCCTCTTCCCAGGTTGGGCGGCGTAGGTGCCCTAGGTTAATGGCGGAAGTGGCGGTAACCGGTCACCACCATGGCCAGGCCGAAGCGATCGGCGGCCGCGGTAGCGGCGGCGTCCTGTTTGGCGCCCCCGGGATGGACAATGGCCGTCACGCCGGCCTCGGCGGCGGCCTCCACGGCGTCCGGGAAGGGAAAGAAGCCGTCGGTGGCCATGGCGCACCCGGCCGCCGGGCGCGAGATCGAGCGCCCGGCGCTCGCGGCGTCTACGTCCGTCATCCCTTGATCCTGGGACACGCTACGCCGGGCGACGTGTGTCGCCGCCACCACGCTGTCGACACGGCTCATCTGACCGGCCCCGACGGCGACTATCGCCCCGTCCCGGGCAAAGACGCTGGCGTTGGAGCGGACGTGCTTGACCACCTGCCAGGCGAAGCGCAGGTCACGCAGCTCCGCCGCCGTCGGCGGGCGCCGGCTGACGGTGGTGAAGGCGACTTCGGAAAGGGGCACCGCGTCGGCGGTCTGGGCGAGAATGCCCCCCGTGACCGGGCGGTAGTGCAGTCCTAGACCGGGCAAGACGTTGCCCGGGCGACGGGGCAACGGCAGCTGAAGGGCCCGTGGCGTGGGGCGCTTGTAGCGCCGGATGACCTCCAGCGCCCCGTCGTCGTAGTCGGGAGCCACCATCACCCAGTACAGGACGCCGCGAGTCGACTGGGCGGTGGCTTCGTCTACCGGTCGGTTGAAGGCCACCACGCCACCATAGGCAGAGAGCGGGTCACCGGCAAAGGCCTTGCGGTAGGCCTCTTCCAGGGTGTGGCCGGTGCCGACGCCGCAGGGGTTGTTGTGCTTTACGATGGCCACTGCCGGCTCTTCAAAGTCGGCGACGATGGCGTAGGCGTTGTCCAGGTCGAGGAGGTTGTTGTAGGAAAGGGCATCGCCGCTCAGCTGGCGCAGGTCGGCCAGGCTGACGCCGGTCAGGCGGGAGTCACCCAGGCGGTAAAAGGCGGCCTGCTGGTGCGGGTTCTCCCCGTAGCTCAGACCCATCACCCGCGTCAGGGGCAGCGCGGCCCCGGGGGCAAACGCCTCCCCGATGACGGCGGCGAAGTAATGGGCCACGTAGGCGTCGTACTGGGCGGTGTGGGCGAAAGCCCGCTGGGCCAGCTGCGCGCGGTAGTCCAGGGAGATGGCGCCGGGCCCGCCGGCGCGTAGAGCGTCCAGGACGGGACCATACTGGCCGGGGTCGGTGACGGCCAGGACGTGCTGAAAGTTCTTGGCCGCGGCGCGGATAAGGGCCGGTCCGCCGACGTCGATCTGCTCTACCGCCCCCTGCACCTCCCGGGGCATGCCAGATCCTGGCGTAGCCGCAGCCAGGTCACCCAGCGGGAGGCGCCCCCCGGCGATGGTGTCCACGAAGGGGTACAGGTTGACGGCAACGAGGTCGATCGTCTCGATGTTGTGCTCGGCGAGCTGGCCCAGGTGGGCCGGGTCGTCGCGCCGAGCCAAGATGCCGGCGTGTATCCCGGGGTGCAGCGTCTTGACGCGTCCGTCCAGAATCTCTGGGAACGACGTCAGGTCGCCCACGCTCTGCACAGCCGCCCCCGCTTCTTGAAGCGAGGCCTGTGTCTTGCCGGTAGAGTACAGTTCCCAGCCCATGTCGGCGAGGCCCCGGGCGAACTCGATCAGTCCGGTCTTGTCCCATACGCTCAGTAGCGCCCGCACACCATACTCCTTTGTCAGACTGAGGCCCGCCCTCGTCCCGGATGAGCCCGCCGGTCGCGTCCGAGACGTGCCACTAGACAGCACCTGCCCGGGGAGTTGAACGGCCCGAGACTATGCAGCGGCACTTGGATACGACCCTAGAGGGAGCCCAGCCGGGGCCGGTTGACCGGACGGAAGTGTATCGCCGGCTGAACTTCCCACGGGGCGCCGATCACCCGGTACGGCGGCCCTACACCGCCGTCAATATGGTCAGCACGGTAGACGGGAAGGTCGTTGCCGGAGGGCCGGGCACGACGCGCCTGATCGGCTCGGACACCGACCACGCCCTGATGAGCCGCATCGAGCTCCAGGCGGACTGCGTCCTGCTGGGGGCCGGCCTGATCCGCGCCGACGACCCACCGTACCCCCGACTTTCGGCCGAGCGCCAGCGCCAGCGAGAGGCCAGGGGGCTGCGCCCGCAGCCCTTGTGGGCCATTGTCAGTGGCGCGGGGGAGTTCCCCCGTCTCCCGCAGGCCCTGGCCGCCGGTGGGCGCACCGGCACGGCCCTGTTCACCACGGCCGCCATGACTTCCACCCGCCGCGAGACTCTCGAGGAGCACACCCGGATCTACGTCTGCGGCACCCAGCGCGTCGAAGTCCCCCAGATGGGGGCCATCCTGCGTGACGAGCTGGGCGTGGGGAGCATGATCTGCCTTGGCGGCCCGGGATTGAACGCCACTCTCATCGAGGCCGGGGCGGTGGACGAGCTCTTCCTCACGCTGGCCCCCAAGCTCCAAGGCGGGAGCAACGTGCCCACCTTGCTCGAAGGCCGGGCCTATCCGCCGGAGGGCTTACCGCTCCTGGAGCTCCTTTCGCTGTACTCCGAGGGGAGCGAGCTGTATCTGCGCTATCGCCTACCGGCGTCGGCCCACCGTTGACCCGCCGGCGCTGTGCTACACTTCTCCGCGTTCGGGCGCGTAGCTCAGCTGGTTAGAGCGTTCGGTTCACATCCGAAAGGTCCGGGGTTCGAGTCCCTGCGCGCCCACCTCCAGCGGAGGGCCTCCCAGACGTGAGGGTGGCCCCCGCCTCCGCCCCAGTAGCCGGCGGCATCCCCCACCGCAACGCCCGGCTATGCCGCTGCGTGCCCCACCCGTGCAACGAAAGGCCCGAGCGCAGGGGCCCAGCGCCTAGCGGCATCTGAGGTTGAGTCCCGGCGCGTGCTTCCCACTACCGCTCTCGACGCGTCATGCCCGGGTGTGTGCGAGCCGGCGAGGCGGGCACGCGGTGCACTGTACTCCCAGACAGTACCTTGAGCTGCCCCGGCGCCTCACGCCCGCAGGCTGCCAGGCGCGTTACAGGCTGTAGGTACACTCCGCCCGGTTCTCTTGGCCGGTCTTCCGGCCCCTCTACAGCGGCCGGGATAGCCAGCCGGGGACGGGTGTTGCATTCCAGGCAGCGATCAGCCAGCGCATTACGTCCAAGCGCTTCACGTCTATAGGTAGTACGGTGTCGGCAACCCCCTCTCCCTTTGCCGGGCGGCGATCAGCGCCGGACACCGGCACACCCCTGGTGGATGCCGTGCGCTCGGTGGTGCCAGGCTGGCTGTCCCTCTCGGGACCCAGGCTGCCCTGGCTCGCCGGCCTGGTGGCGGCCTTGGCCCTCACCGCCCCGGCGTGGCTCCCCTGGCTCGATCCGCGCCAGTACCTCTGGGCGGTGGACGACGCCAAGAACCACATGATCCGCATCTACCACTTGTTCTGGCTCATCGAACGCGGGGTGTGGCACCCGCGGTGGATGCCAGACATGTTCATGGGCTACGGCTATCCCGTGCTGAACTTTTACGCCCCCATCTTCTACTACCTCGCCTGGCTGCTCGGGAGCGTCCTGCAGCTGAGCGTGTGGGACTCCTACCGCGCCACCGGGGTTGTCGCCGCCATGGCGGGTGCCGGTGGGGTGTACGCCCTGACCACGGCCTTGTGGCGCCGCCCCTCCCTCGGTGTCCTGGCGGCGGTGGTGCTGCTCTACGGGCCCTACGTCTTTCAGCTCAATATTTACAAGCGGGGCGACATCCCCGAGGCCCTGGCCCTGGCGCTGATCCCCTACCTGCTCCTGGCCCTGCTGCGACTCTGGCTAGCGCCGGCCTGGGGGACGGCCATGGCCTGGACCGTCGCCAGCACCGCCGTAGGGGCAGCCATCGTCCTGACCCACAATCTGACCGCCCTCCTGGCCGGGGCGATTGCCGTCCTGTGGGTGATGTACCTGCTCGTCGTGCGGCCGGGCTGGCAGCCTCTGATGAGGGCCACCGCTGCCGGGCTGGTAGCGCTGGGGCTGACCACGTTCTTCTGGCTTCCGGCCATAGGCGAGGGTCGGGTAGTGCAGCTGGAGGAGCTGCTGAGCTCCGGGGGCCTGGACTACCGGGGATGGTTTATCGAGCCTAACGGCCGGTCACCGCGCCAGCAGTCGGAGCACAACCGGGCGACGCGCAGCGGGCTGGTCGACTGGCACCTGCATTACCCGCACCAGCTGGTGTCGCCGCCGATGATCAGCTGGTCTCAGGCCGGGCTCGGCGCGCTGGCGATCGGCGCCCTGGCCGTGTCTGGTCTTGGGGGCCTCGCCCGGCGAGGCCGCACTAGCCCCCCGGGGGCGAACCAGGAGACGCCAGAGATAGAAGGGGTAGATCGGAGAGACGTTCCCGACGCCGACGCGCCGGGCGCAACGGGCCGGGCGCCGGGGACGAGTGTCTTGCCCGGAGCCGTCATCCCCTTGCTGGCCGTCGCCCTGTCGTGCTGGTACCTGACGTTTGCCCAGTCGGCCTGGATCTGGGAGCGCGTGCCCGGCCTGCCCCTGCTGCAGTTTCCCTGGCGCCTGCTCGGACCGCTGGGGATCTGCCTGGCCGTCGCCGGTGCCGGCGCCCTGGCCGGGCCACTGGGGACGCTGGAGCGCCGCTGGGGGAGACGGGGCCGGCGGATCGGGCTAGGGGTGGTGGGGACGGTAGTCGCCGTGAGCCTGGTGAATCACCTCGGCGATCGCGAGTTTCAGCTCAAGGCGGATCCTGATCGTGAGGTGAACGGTCATTCCGTCTATGCCGATGAGTACAAGGACCTGCGTGGCGTCGGCACCACCTCAAACCGGGAGTTCCTCCCCCGCGAGGTGTACATCGCCACCTACACCGCAGGGAACCCGCGCGGGCGCAACGTGTACGAGCGCCTCTTCCCCGAGCCGGAGTGGCTCGGCGGCCTGCTGTACCCTTTGGGGGGCGACGTCCGCATGCTCGGCTGGCGGGCGACGCCTCTACGGATCGGTTTCCGCGTTGCCAACGATTCCCCGGCGCCGGTTCCGATAGGGATACGGCAGCTGCGATTCCCGGGGTGGCGGGCCTGGATCGACGGCCGGCCGGCGCCGGTGGAGGTGGCACCCTACGTCCCGGAGCAGCAAGCGGCCCTGGGCTTCATCGTGGTCAACGTCCCGCCGGGTGAGCACAGTGTCAGCGTGGTCTTTGGTCCCTCTCGCCTGCGCTTTCTCGCGCTGAGCCTGACCCTGGCCACGTGGCTGATGGCCACCGCGCTGCTCATCTGGCGGGTGGGCCGGCGACGGCGGTGGTCGAGACGGCGGGCCTGGGGAGCGTGGGCGCTCCTGGCCCTGATCCCCCTGTACACCACCTGGCGGGGGGTCTGGCCGGCGCTGGGGCCCCTGGCCTCCAGCCCCGTGCCGGCGGCCCGGGCCGAGGCCGGCGTCTGGCGAGCACCTGACCTCCACACTGGGGAAGCGGCCCTCCTGGTCAACGTCGCCGAAGCGGTCGCCTCCGGACAGGCCTGGATCGAGGCCCCCAGCGGGGGATCGGTTGGCCCTGGCAACCACGTGGACGTGCGCCAGCTGACGGTGACCGACGAAGATTCCGACCGCGGGATGGCCGCCACGTCCAGCCGCCAGTGGCTCTATCTGCACCCGCCGTCCAGCGTCAGCCTGGACGTGGCCATCCCCCACGGGCGCACCGTGTGGTTCCAGTCTACGCTGGCCCTTGACCCAGCGATGTGGAAGGTAGACGCCGGTGACGGCGTGCGCTTCCTGGTAAGGGTAAGTCCGCTCGACCGCCAGGGGAGAGCCGGTGAGCGCGTCGTCGTCCTCGACCAGACGGTCAACCCTCGGGCGCGCCAGGAAAACCGGCGCTGGGTGCCGGTAGAGGCCGACCTTTCCCGCTGGGCCGGGCAGGTCGTGCGCCTCACGCTCCAGACAGAGCATGGCGCAGATCTCAACTTTGACTGGGGGGGCTGGGGCAACCCGCTGGTTGCCGTGCGGGAGACGGATCGTATTCGGCCGCTGGCCGGGCAGCCCGAGGGTTAAGTCTCCGGGCTCCACTCTGCGGCAGCGAGCCGAGCGTCGGTCGCGCCGGACTGCCCCGTTCCGGCCCCCAGGCGCCCGGGTCCAGCGCCAGCCCCGCCTGGAAGTACGCCCCGGCCGGCACCCCCCCGCCACCAGGCCCCCCACCCGGCCAGCAGCAGCCACGGCAGCAGCCCCAGTCCCAGCGCCTCCGGCACGGCGGCCCGGACGTACAAGTTCGTCAGAAAGGGGTAGGGTGAGAGGCAGAAGACGACGGCGCCCACCACGGCGGGCATCGGGGCGCCGCCCGGCGGTGAGGGCCCGTCCCAGGGCGTAGGCCCCCGCCGTCCCCAGGGCGGCCCCCAGCACCCCCGCCCACTGCAGGCTGGCATACACCGTCAGCCCCAGCCGGTGCAGCCCCGCCCCCAGGTAATACAGCCCGGGGGCGTAGTAGTTCAGCAGGGGGTAGCCGTACCCCAGGTACAGGTCCCCCAGCCAGCGTGGGAACCACTCCCCCCGCCCCAGCGCCGCCCCCACCACATAGATCCGCACCAGGTGGTTCATGGCGTCCGGCAGGCGCTCCCAGAGCATGTCCGGCCCCGCCCATGGCCAGGCCACCAGCCCGACCACGGCGCAGAGGAAGACCACCTGCAGACTGAGGGCCAGGGGAGAGACTTGCGCCACGAGGCTCGCGCGGCGGGACGTGTGCGCTGACAGCTGAGCCCTGGGGACTGAGGCCAGAGACCCCGGTCCTACCATTGGTGCCGTTCGCCGGGGTGGGGGCGGGCGCCGGTCCAGCGGACGACCTGGGGGTTAGCCCAACCGGCCCAGTCGAAGCTGGGGTCGGCGACTGCCTCGGTGCGCAGCACCAGGCGCACCTCCTGGCCGGCCAGGGCGCCCAGGTCGACCCACACGTCCGCCCAGGCACGGTCCTCCTGGCGCGCCCGCGGGTTCACGTGCCGGTCCAGCAGCGTGCGCCGCCCGGCCGGCCCCTGCGCCTCGAGCACGAAGCGCGCCCCATCCCCCACCGTCGCCTCCGGCCCCCAGGCGCCCGGGGTCCAGCGCCAGCCCCGCCTGGAAGTACGCCCCGGCCGGCACCCGCAGGCGCACCGTGGCCGCCGCTGAGGGTGCATGTACAGCCAGCGCGCCCCTCCGCGCCAGGGGCCGGCACCAGGTGGCGCAGCTCCAGGAAGGGCGGCAGGAGCCCCCGCCCCACCCCCCAGGCGCCACCGTCTCCGCCTGCCCCGTGGCCACCGCCCCGGCCACGTCCAGCACCACCCGCCCTGCCCCGGCCGGCACCCCCCGCCACCCGCGCCACGCCCTCCAGGCTGGCCCCCTCCAGGTTGGCCCCCGGCGGGGCGCCCAGACGGGGGCGGGCCCCCCACTCCCCGGCCCCCACGGCCAGTGCGCCACCCCCAGCGCCACGACCCCGCTCACGACCCACCCCCTCCAAGCCCGCCCCCTCGAAGCCTTCACGCTGGAAGCCCTCGCGCTGGAAGCCTTCGCGCTCGAAGGCTGCCCGCTGGGCATCCGTGTGCCCCCAGGGCTCCAGGGGACGCCACCCTGGGGGCCGGTGGGGGCGCGGGTGGGGCGCCAGGCCCGCGCCCGCCCCCAGGCCCGCGCTCGCCCCAGCGTCAGGGTCACCCCCAGGGCGGCCGCCCCCGCCGAGAGGGCGCTCCCCAGGTCCGGGGCGGAGTCGGCCCCAGGCGCACCTCCACATGATGCACCCCCGCCGGCACCTCCACCACCATGATCCCCAGCGAGCCCCCCAGGTGCTCCACCGTGGGCGTCGTCTCCAGCGCCACCAGCCGGCCGTCCACATAGGCCCGCCAGCCGGGAAACAGGAGCCTGGTGCACCGCCAGGCGCCCCGCCGTCGTCCCCTCCACCCGCGCGCCACCCAGCCGGGGGCCTGCCACACCGCCGTGGCCGCCCCCTCCCCGGCCAGCACCCGCACCAGCCCTGCCTGCCACCCCGCCTGCGGGTACACCTCCTCGTACACCCGAATCCCACGGCGATTCCCGTTCTCGCCCCACTGCGCCGTCCGGGGCAGGAACTCACCGCCGGAGGTGGTGCCGGCCCCGTAGCGGTTGTACTCCATGCGGGCCACGTTGCGTTCGTCCACGTCATGGGGCGACTCCGGCCCCAGCCGGAACGGGCGGCTGGCGACCGCCCCATAGGCCAGCAGACCCACCAGGCCAATGGCGACGCCGGTACTGAGCCACCCCGCCCATCCCCGGCGCGGCAGGGCCGAAAGGGCGGTCGCCGCCCCCAGGCCCAGGCACAGGGCCAGGGGGCCGTAAAAGCGCCACGGGAACTGCACCAGGGGCAGCAAGGGCAGCCGGTCCCAGACCGGCCCCGACCAGGTGGTGTTGAAGAACCAGCACACCAGGGCCAGGCCGGCCCAGAAGAGCGTCAGGGCAGCCAGGTTATCGGACGGCCGGTCTCCCTGACCAAAGGCGGTAGGCCCACAGTCCACCGCCCACACCGACGGTGGTCAGCCACAGGAGCAGCCTGCCCCAGGCTGATCTTCTCCGGGAGAAGCCCCCGACGGCGTTGTAATCGAAGATCAGGGAGAGGTCGGCCGGACCGAGACGGGTGTGGACGTAGTCCGCGCGGGCCAGCCGGCCACCGGCACTGAACGGATCAAATAACCAGTTGGCCGGGTCATAGAGCCCGCCCTGGGCCAGGTTGAGCTGCACGAAGGGGCCCTCGGCCAGGGCGGGGAGCCAGAAAAAGGCCGCCAGCCCCAGCCCCAAGGCCACGCCCCCCAGGGCGCCGCCGGCCCCTCCCCCGCCTCCCCGCCGGGGCGCCCCTCCCGCCCCTGGGCTGCCGGCCAGCAGAGGCTGCGCCAGCAGCCAGAGCCCCAGCAGCCCCAGCCCCAGCAGGGCCGAGATGTTGTGCGTCAGCACCAGGGTCGCCGTCAGCCCCGCCAGCGCCCCCACCGGCAGGGCACCCCCCGCCACCAGGCCCCCCACCCGGCCAGCAGCAGCCACGGCAGCAGCCCCAGTCCCAGCGCCTCCGGCACGGCGCCCGGACGTACAAGTTCGTCAGAAAGGGGTAGGGTGAGAGGCAGAAGACGACGGCGCCCACCACGGCGCATCGGGGCGCCGCCCGGCGGTGAGGGCCCGTCCCAGGGCGTAGGCCCCCGCCGTCCCCAGGGCGGCCCCCAGCACCCCCGCCCACTGCAGGCTGGCATACACCGTCAGCCCCAGCCGGTGCAGCCCCGCCCCCAGGTAATACAGCCCGGGGGCGTAGTAGTTCAGCAGGGGGTAGCCGTACCCCAGGTACAGGTCCCCCAGCCAGCGTGGGAACCACTCCCCCCGCCCCAGCGCCGCCCCCACCACATAGATCCGCACCAGGTGGTTGGGCGCGTCGGCCACGTCGTTCCACTGGAGATCGCGGCGCAGCCAGGGCCAGGCGACAAAGGCCAGCGCAATGCACTGGATCGCCAGCACCAGGCCGGGACGCCGGAGGCGACGAGCCCATGCGCCGGCCGAGCCAGACCGCCCCACCTCGCGCGCGGGGTCCACGATGCTCTCTGCAGAGGCGGCTGCCACGGGATACCGCTGATCGACGCGGCCGGTTGTACAGTCGAAACCAACGCCCGAGTCACGCTTTGACCGCGTCACTGCTCACTAGAACGAGGCACAGACGGCCGGGGCAGGGGGGCCATCCGGCATGGCTGCCGCTGTCCCTGCGGCGTGGTGGCCCGCTGTGGTGGTCCGTGGGTCTGCTCGCGGCCTTGAGTCTCAGCGCCCCCGCCTGGCTCCCCTGGACCGACCCCCACCTCAATCTGCTCTGGGAGGAGGCCAAGGGGCTCGACGACGCCAAGCACCACATGCTGCGTCTCTACCTCCTCGGCTGGCTGGTCGATCACGGGGTATGGCACCCCCGCTGGGTTCCGGACCTGTTCATGGGGTACGGCTACCCGGTGTTCAACTACTACGCCCCTGGCTTCTACTACGTCGGCCTGGTGCTCCGGGGCCTGCTGCGCCTGGAAGTCTGGGAGGCCTATCGGGCGGTGGGGGTAGTCACGGCCGTGCTTGCTGCCGCCGGGGTGTACGCCCTGGTGGTTTCCCTCTGGAGGCGGGCCACGCTGGGCATCCTGGCCGCCGTCACGCTCCTCTACGGCCCGTACGTCATTCAAACCAACCTGTTCCAGCGAGGCGCCCTGCCGGAAGCGCTCGGCCTGGCCCTGCTCCCCTGGCTCCCGCTGTGCATCTGGCACCTATGGACGGCGCCGTCACCCCGGCGGCGGACGCTGTGGTTCGTGCTCCTCGCCCTGGTGGGGGCAGCCCAGCTCCTGAGCCACACCCTGACCGCCGTCCTCAGCCTGCTGGTCGCCGGCGCCTGGACGGCGGGCCTCGCCCTGCTCCAGCCGCGCCGCGCCGCCCTCCGGGGCGTGGCCCTGGCGGTGCTGGCGGGGGCCGGGCTCTCGGCCTTTTTCTGGCTCCCTGCTCTCGGCGAGAGCGGGGCGGTGCAGCTGGAGATCGGCCAGGAGGGCCACCTGGACTACCGGGGCTGGCTGCTCGACCTCGGGGGCAACACGGAAAAGCAGCGCTCGCCTGAGAACCGACAAACCCCCTCCGGCCCCTTCGACCTGCACCTGCACTACCCGCATCAGCACCAGTTCATCGTCACCCTCAAACCGAGCCTGGCCCAGGCCGGACTGGGCTTGATCGCCCTCCTTGCCGTCCCCCTTACCCGGCGCCACGCAGGCGCTCGGCGGGCCGCCCTGATGGCCATGCCTTTCCTGGTCGTCGCCGCCGTCTGCTGGTTCCTGCTGTTCAACGTCAGCGAGCCGGTCTGGCGTCTCGTCCCCGGCCTGTCCTTGATGCAGTACCCCGGCCGGTTACTGGGGCCGCTGGGCGTGGCCGTGGCCGTGGCCGGCGCCGGCGGGCTAGGGGCGCTGGTCATGGCCCTGGAGGAGCGTGGCCTGTCCCGCCCGGCGCTCGGCCGGGGGGTGGCCGCCATGGCCGCGGCTGCGGTGCTGGCCAATAGCCTGGGCGATCGTGAGGTGCCGCGCCTTGCGCACCCCAAGAAGCCGATGGATGGGCGGATGATCGTCCAGGAGGAGAAGGACAGCTTTTCCCACATCGGCACCACGTCCGGGGGGGAGTTCACCCCCCGGGACGTCCAGATCGCCATCTACACCGCGGGGCAGCGCCGCGGACGATCGGTATTCGAGCGGCTGTACCCAGAGCGAGATTGGATCGGGGGCCTGTTCCAGCCCTTATCCGGCGATCTGCGCTTCCTGGGCTGGCGGAACGAGCCCCTGAAACTGAGCCTGCGCCTGGCAAACGACTCCCCCGAAGCAGGGCAGCTGGGCGTGCGCCAGTTCCGCTTCCCCGGATGGCGGGCCTGGCTCGACGGCCGACGTGTCCCGGTGGAGGTGGCCCCCTACGTCGCCGAGCAGCAGGCCGGCCTGGGGTTTATCGTGGTCTCCATTCCGCCGGGGGAGCACACGGTCGCAGGCCGGCCTGGGGTTTATCGTGGTCTCCATTCCGCCGGGGGAGCACACGGTCAACCTGGCCTTCGGCCCTACTCCGCTTCGCCTGGCCGGCATGGCTATGACCCTGGCGGCGGGGATCGTCCTGGCCGGCCTGGTGGGCCGGCGCCTCGGGGCAGGGGAGGTCGGAATCCCTAGCGGACAGGCCCGGGTGGGGGCATCGGACGCCCGGCAGGGCCCCCTCGGGTTGATGCCGTGGCGGCCGGGGCCACCCTGGGGCTTCGTCTGTGGGCCGGCGCTGCCCGTGCTCGCCGCCATCGCCCTGGGGTACCTCGCCTGGCGCGGCGTCCGGCCGGCCTTCGGGCGCTTCGCCGTCGCCCCGGCCCCGGTCGTGGCGCCGGCCGCCGGGGTCTGGCGCGCGGACACGCTGCCGCAAGGCGCCGGCGGGCTGGTGGTGAACCTGGCTGAAGCGACGCGCAGGGGAGGGGCCAGGCTGAGCTCGCCGAGCGGAGCGCTCCTGGGCGCGGGGCAGTTCGTCGACGTTCGCCAGCTGACGGTGGTGGACGGGGACGCCGGGCGCGGGGCCGCCGGGACGTCGCGGCGAGACTGGCTCTACCTCCATCCGCCGTCCACCGTCTCCGTAGACGTGGCCCTCCCCGCCGGCCGCACGACGTGGCTCCAGGCGGCCCTGACGCTGGATCCGGCAACGTGGGACGCGCCGAGCGGCGACGGCCTGCGCTTCCAGGCCAGCGTGGCACCCCTCTCACCGTCCGGCGCCGAGGGCACGGCCGCCATCGTCCTCGACCGTTCGCTCAATCCCCGCGCGCAGCCCGGCGAGCGGCGCTGGGTACCGGTAGAGGCAGATCTCACCCCCTGGGGGGGGCAAACGGTGCGCCTCGAGCTGCGCACCCTTCCCGAAGACGACCTCAGCTTTGACTGGGGTGGCTGGGGCAACCCGGTGATCGTCGTGCGAGAGTTCGCCCGGGAACGCCCGGCGTCGGCCCTCTAACCGCCCGCGCCGTCATGGCATACTCTTGTGCGACGCTCAGGGACAGGGGGTCTCGGGAGATGAGAGCTCCATCGTGATGCAGAACAAGTGGGTCGGCACCGCACTGGGGCTGGTCGGGGGCCAGGTGGTCGGCCGCGCCCTGGGAGGATTCCTGGGCAGCTTGGCCGGCGAGCGCCTCCTGGCCCGGCTGGACGGGGTGTCGCTCTCTCCCCTGGAACGCAGGGTGCTGGCGCGGAAGTGGTCGGGCAACCTGGCCAAGGCCCTGGGCACCACCGCGGCCGCGTTGATGGTCACGCGGCGCGTCGAGCCGAGCAGCGATCACGTGATCAGGACCGAGACAATGGCAAGCCGGAACGTTGACTGGGTGCAGGTGACGCAACGGGCCGGCGAGATCATGCTCGCCGTGGGGGCGATCTTCCGCGTGCTTGGAGCGTACCTGGAAGATCGCCACAAGGTGGCCCAGGAGTCTGAACGGCAGACGGCCAAACGCCTCACCTAGCCGATCTCCGTCAGCGGCCCCCGTCCCCGGGCGCACCTTCTCGGGGTGGATGTCAGGTGGGTCGTGCGGTTGGTCCCGGCGGCGGAGCTGCCGGCCGGCCTTAGCCTGCGACGCGCCTCTTGACCCGAACATGCCCGGCGCACGCCCCAGGTAGCGCTGCGACCGGGTACACTAGTGTCCAATGGCAAGTGTGAAAGGCAAAGTTCTCGTCACCGGGGGCGCCGGCTTTATCGGCTCCTATATCGTCGAGGAGCTCCTGCGCCGGGGGTACGAAGTCCGGGTGTTCGACTCCCTGGAGCCACAGGTGCACGGTGAGCTGCAGAAGTCCGGGAGCCCGCCGCCCTATCTGGCCAGGGACGTGGAGTTCATCGTCGGGGACGTCCTCGACCGTGATGCGGTCGTCCGCGCCCTGGAAGGGGTGGACTACCTGTTGCACCAGGCGGCGCTGGTCGGCGTGCCCCAGAGCATGTACGACATCCGGCGCTACACGGAGATAAACAGCCTCGGCGGGGCAACTGTGCTGGACGCGGCTGTGAATACCACCTCCGTGCGCGACCGGCTGCAAAAGATGGTGGTGGCCAGCAGCAAGTCCATCTACGGGGAAGGGGCTTACCGCTGTGAGGTGCACGGCACGGTGTACCCGCGCTTTCGCCCGCTGGCGCAGCTGCAACGAGGTGACTGGCAGGTGCGCTGCCCGGCAGAGGGGTGCGGCAGGTCGATCGAGTCCCTACCCACGGCGGAAGACAAGCCGTTGATGCCGGTGAACACCTACGCCATTGGCAAACGGGATCACGAGGAGATGTTCCTGTGCATCGGGCACGCCTACAACATCCCCGCCGTGGCCTTGCGCTACTGGCAGGTCTATGGCGCGCGGCAGGCCCTCTCCAACCCCTACACCGGCGTGGCCGCCATCTTCAGCTCGCGCATCCTGGGAGGCAACCCGCCCCCGATCTATGAGGACGGCCGGCAGCTGGTGGACTTCGTCCACGTCACCGACATCGCCCGAGCCAACGCCCTGGCCCTGGAACGCTCAGAGGCCGACTACGAGGCGATCAACGTCGGGACGGGCGACGCGATGAGCGTTTTCGACGTAGCTGCGACGTTGATTCAGGAGATGGGGGCGGACAAACAGGGCATGGAACCCCAGGTCCTGGGCAAGTTCCGCCCCGGGGACACGCGCGATTGCTACCCGGACATCTCCCGCGCCCGCCGGCTGCTGGGCTACGAGCCGCAGGTCGGCTTCAGGCAAGGCGCCAAGGAGCTGGTGTCCTGGGTGCGCGAGCAGCAGGGGAAAGTAGAGGACCGCTTCGAGCAGGCGCAGCGTGAGCTGCGTGATCGTGGCCTCGCCGGGGGTTAGGCCTCAGGGCCCTGGCCCTTGCTCCCTGCCAGATCGCCGGCCGCCTTGCGGCAGGTGCTGACCTTCAAGACCGCGTCCCGAGCGCTGTTGCTCAAGCCAGCCCAGCTGCCCCACTCCGGCTGCCCCCGGCGCCGGCCGGCTTCCGCACGGGCCAGCTTATTGAGCTCGGTGAGCGCCCGGTGGGCGATGGCGGCCAGGGTGAGGGCCGCCCCCTCGGGACGCTCGGCGGTCCCCACCGCCCGCAGGGCGTCATCCACCTCTCTGGGCAACGGCCGCTCATAGCCGCCGGCCGGCGCTGCCGGCCCTGACCCCTCTCCGACCGGCCCCTGTGCCGCTCCCGCTTCGCTCATATCCCTCCCATCCTGGAACTATCCATAGTCGGAACGCGACCGCGAGGCACCCCATGCGGTACTGGCTGTGGTGACCAACCCCATCGGACGCGAGGAGGTGCCCCGCCGTGGGCCAGTTTGCCACATCCGTCATTCCACCGGTGCGCTTCGTCGGGCCTGCGTCGCCTCGGCCTCGCCCAGCCAGGGTAGGCCCCCGTCCGAGGTCAGTCGGCCCCCGCCGCAGCGCGCCTCCAGCGGCAACGGGGTCAGGCCAGAGAAGCAGGTCGGGGATGTGGCAGACTGAGCCATGGCGGGGCACCTCCTCGGTCGGGTTGGGTTTGATCACCACAATCGATACCAGCAGGGGGGCCCCGCCGTCAGGTTCTGTCCAGGCGTGAATAATCGGTCATGCCCCTGCGGGGCACCAGCGGGGGATGAAGAGTGGTGCGCTATCTTCACAGGATTCCGCGCTGGTGGATGAGAAGTATGACAGACTCGTCTGGCAAACAATCGCTTATGAGCTCCTCGCGCTGCTGCTAGATCAAAGCATCACCGTGGAGTCATTTTGCTCACGGTTCGAGCGCGTATTCAACCTCGAGATCGATAAGAATGCTCTCTCAACCTTGGAGTTAGCGGAGCTCACCAAACTCTTCAACGATGTGGTCTACGACTCGCCGTTTAGTGAAGGCCGTGCGAAGTATCCGGGCTTCCTCGACGAAGCTGCCATCCAGTCCGCTGCCGAACGTGCCTGGGAGATGCTTCGCGGCTCCTAGCGTACATTGACGAAGTGACTTCAACAGGCGGGACGGTAGGGTCATTGCACCAGTTTGGGGGCTCTGCTCTACGGCTACGACGTGGACGGGCTACGCACCAGCAAGACCCTCGGCAGCGCGACCACGCGCTCCGTCTGGGAACGGCCGCGCCGGCCGTCGCCGATGCCCGTTTCTGGCCGGGCGAGACGGTCCTCAAGAACCACGAGCCGTTTATGGGGAGCCGACAGCAAGCGCGGGAACATCCCCGCGAAGCGTCCCAGCGGGAACGAGGGCGCCACCACCCGCAACGTGGACTAGCGCAGCTTGAAGCCCGCGGCAGGACCTGGGCGGCCGAGTCCCACGCCGGCTTCGTACACATCCAGCCCCGCTGGACTCACGGCGGCCGTCACGCTCCTGGCGGCCATTTCCAGGAAGACCCGTGGCTTCGTCCGCCCCCGAAGCGTAGACCCGGCCGACGTCGATGCAGCGGACGCGCCGCGCTCCGATGTCGGCGCCGGCCTCGGCCCCGTCGAGCGGGAGACCGAGGCGCCCGGCACCCCCCGTCCCGCGGCGCGTGCCTCGGACGTAGTTACTCAGGAGCGAACTGCTCGGAGAGCGACGTGAGCGCAGGATGAAGGATCTCGGTGGGTCGATCTCCCGCGCCGGGCCCGCGCGGTGGCGCGCCGGGGGAGTGGCGCTGGGGCTGCTCCTGACGCTGGTGACGCACCGAGGGCTCGGCGACGCTGCTGGTGCCGCTGCCGAAGCGGCGCTGCCCACACCCTCGCCCTCCGCTTCACCACAGACGACGGCGTCGTCCACGAGCCCGTCCCCGACTCCGGCCCTCCCGCCGAGTCCTACCAGTAGCCCCAGCGCCATCGGCACCCCCAGCGCCAGCAGTAGCCCCAGCGCCACCGGCACCTCCACGGTAACGGCGACCGTCACGGCCACACCGCCGGCTTCGGTCGCCGGCCCGTCGCCGGCGTCCACGACCCCACCGAGCTCCAGGCAGGCGCCCACCACCGTCCCTGGCACGAGTTCCACCCCCAGCCCTCCGCCCACCAGCACATCCACCGCCAGCGCGACGGGGACCATCACCCCGCCGGCTGATCGTACGCCCACCAGCACCACAATCGCGCCACCGAGCGCCACGGCAACCCGAGCTCTGCCCCCTGGCGTCTCACCTGCGCCCACGGCAACCGCCGGGCCGGTGAGCACGCCGACGGCGCTCGCCGCCCCGCCGGGCGCGATCAGCCTGACGGCGATCACGCCCGGCGTCCTTTTCAACGACCGCCCGCAGGGCCTGACGCTGACCGGCGCCAACTTCGTGGCCGGGACGGTGGTGGTCGTCGGGGGGCGGCCGCTCCAGGAGGTCGAGGTGGAGTCTTCCACCGCGCTGACGGCCACGCTTCCGGCGGGCGTGTGCCCCGGCACCTACCCCGTCACGGTGGTCGACCCCCTGGGGCGGGAAGCCTCCGGGGGGCAGCTCGTCGTGCAGGCCCTCCGCAGCGCCACCCTGGGGGATGCCCCCCCTGCCCCGCCCCTCGACCTCCGCGGGCACCCCAGGACGCTCGTCCGGCCGCTGCCGCCGGTGCACCTCCAGGACACCACCTGCGACACGGGCGACTGGCGGCTTACGTTCGCCGTCAGCGACCTGACCCACGCGTCCGGCGGGCACCCGCCGCTCGTGCCACGGGTTCTCCGTGTAGACGGCCCCGGCCTCCCTGGGCGCGTGTCGGTGGCCATCTCGGCCGCCGACGGACGGGGTGCCGCCACGCTCGTCGTGCCCCGAGCCGCCGGTCGTAGCGGCGCGACGCTGGAGGTGTGGGCCGATCTGGAGGTCCCTGTCGGCGTCCGCGCCGGGGCCTACGCCGGCACGGTGTCCGTCACCCTCTCGGACGCCCCGTAACGTGTGCCTTCTTCACATTAGTCCGGCCCGTCGTGCCCTATACTTAAAGAGCTAGCCGAATATACCGCTAGCGCGAACCGGGGTCTTCAGCTGCGTCGAGGCCCCCGGGGCGCGACCGATCGGTCACCCACAGCGCGCCCCACAATTCACCCCCACCGTATTGCGGCCGGCGCCCCGGCGCCGGCCCACCATCTCCAGGAGACAGCGATGTACGCATTTCCCACTACCAAGTTCAACACCCAGATGACCCGCCTGGGCCTCGGCCTCGGCCTCGTCGCTACGCTCGCCGGCGGGGCGGCCCGTCCGGCCTTCGCCGCCGACACCGTGACGCAGGCCGTCACCGCCGGCGCGCGCACGGCGAGTGTCGCCGACATGACCCTCGCCGCCGTGCCCTATTCGCACAGCGCCCAGACCCAGACCGGGACGATGACCCTGGGGGCCGACGACAGCACCGGCTCCGGCGCCGGCTGGAACGTCACCATCCTGTCGTCCGCCTTCGTCTACAGCGGCACCTCCGGGGGCACGAACATCCCGGCGGTCAACTTCTCGCTCGCGTCGGCGGCCGCTCCCCCCATGACGGCCGGCCAGGCGGTCGACACGGTGGGTGGCCCGAGTGTCCCTACCGTTTCCCCGGTGGGGGCGCTGGACAGCGCTCGCAAGACCGTCCAAGCCATGGTCGCCTTTGGCCAGGGTACCTACACCCAGGCCCTAGGCACCAGCCTGAGCATTCCCGCGCAAAGCCGCGCCGGGACGTACACCGGCACGTTGACCACCACCATCGCCGCCGCCCCGTAAGCCCTGACGGCGACCACCGCACGACCACTCCTGTAGCAGCCACCGGCGCCTGGCGACTTGCCAGGCGCCGGTGACGTAGAGACCGGCGCGCCCTGCCCTTGCGGAGGCGGCGCCATTCCAGCCACACCACGTCGCCTGGGGGCCATGATGGATCGCGTTGCACGCCCAACCCGTTCGGCAGTCCGGCTGCTGGCCGCCGTCGTGGCCGTCCTGGTCTTGTTCCGCTGGGCCGCCTGCGCCCCGGACAGGGGGCCGGCGGCGCCAGCGGCGGTACCCACCGCGGCGGCGCTGGCGGCGGTACCCACCGCGGCGCCGCCCCCGGTGCCTACCACCGCCATCGAGCCCCTGCTGGACCCTGGGGGCCGAGGTGAGCTCCGGGCCGTCGTCCCGGCCGGGGCCGCCGCGCCCATCCGCCTGAGCATCACCCCGGTGGGCGTAGAAGGCAGCTACTTCACCCTCACGGCGTCGCCGGGCGAGCGCCGCCCCCTCACCGTCCAGCTGGGCAACGTCGGGACGAGCACGGTGCGTGCCCGCACCTATCCCGCCGACGCCTACACCATCGTCAACGGGGGCTTCGACGCCGCGCTCGCGGGCGAGCCAGCCAGCGGCACGACGACCTGGCTGGACTACCCGGACGAGGTGCTCGGCCTGGCGGCCGGGGCCACCGTCCAGCGTCCCTTCACCCTAGCCGTGCCCGCCGACGCCACCCCGGGCGAGTACCTGACCAGCCTGGTGATCCAGAACGCCGAGCCGGTAGCGGGCGATGGCGCGACGAGCGAGCTTAACTTCGCCTTCCGGCAGGTCATCCGCCAGGTCATCGCCGTCTCCATCACCGTCCCCGGGCCGCAGGTGCCCGGGCTGGAGATCGGGGCTGTAACCCACCGCACGGTAGCCGGAACGTCCAGCATCGCCGTGGCCGTGAAGAACACCGGGAATGTGCGCTTGAAGCCGGCCGGCGAGTTCGTCCTGCGAGACGACGCCGGCAAGGAGGTCAGCCGCTACCCGGTGAGTATGGATTCGTTCTACGCCGGGACTCAGACCTTTATCGAGGTGCCGTTTGCCCAGCGCCTCAACCCGGGAGTCTACAGCGCCTCGCTCTCCCTGACCGACGCCACCGCCACGGGCGTGGCCGTCTCATCTGATGCCCTTGCGGTCATCGTGCCGACGGCAGCGGCGGAGACCGGGACGTCCCCTCAGCCCATCGGGACGGTCGCCGTCCCCCAGCCGGCGGCCGTGGATCAGGCGGCACCCACGGGCGCGGCCGCCCACGTGTCGGGGGCCTGGCCGGCGCACCCCATCGTCTGGGTGCTGGGAGGGACGGCGCTGCTGGTGGTGCTGCTGGGCGCGGGCATCGGGCTCGGGCTGACCATCAGCCGGCGGTCGCTCCTGGCCAGGGGAGCCGCCGACCACGCCCGGGGGCCCGCCGCCCACCCGTCACGCCGCGACGCTGCGCTCCCCGGACCCAGGCGTTGAAGAACGGCGCGGGCCGCGGGTCCGTACCGCTCCGGGTCGACGGCGGCGGGCGAGACCGGCGCGTTCCGTTATCCTTCTGCCCATCGTCAGCTCCAGGAGTGAGACGCATGTGGCGCTCGGCCCGGGTCGCCGTCATCTTTCCCACGTACAACGAGCGAGACTCCATCCACGACGCCATCGACGAGTTCCTCGGCAGTGGCTACGTCGATGAGGTGGTCGTGGTCAACAACAACGCCACCTCTGGGACAGACGAGGAGGTGCGCCGCACCGGGGCCCGCCTCGTCCACGAGCCACGGCAGGGATACGGCCACGCCATCCGGCGGGGGTTCTGTGAGGCCAACGGCGACCTGATCATCGTCGCCGAGCCAGATGGCACCTTCCGCGGTCATGACGTGGTCAAGCTCCTGGCCTACTCGGACGACTTCGACGTCGTCTACGGCTCCCGGACATACCGGCAGTTCATCTGGACGGGAGCCAACATGGGGTTCTTCCTGCGCTGGGGCAACTATGCCGTGGCCAAGCTGATGGAGTTCCTGTTCAACGGCACCAACCTGACGGACGTGGGCTGCACCATGCGCCTGATCAAGCGCTCGGCCCTGGAGCAGATCGAGCCCGATTTTCGTGTCGGGGGGAGCTTTTTTGGGCCGGAGATGATGCTCCTCTCCCTCCTTTACGGCCAGCCGATGGTGCAGATCCCGGTCAACTACACGAAGCGCGTGGGGACGTCCTCAGTCACCGGCGACCCGCTCAAAGCCGTGCAGCTGGGCGTGCGCATGATCTTGCTCATCCTGGAGTATCGCCTGCGTTCCTTGTTGCCGGGCGTCCACCGCCTGGCAAAGGCCAGTGGCCGGCGGGAGCGCCCGCTGGCTCCTGCCCAGCGGGGCAGTGGGGCATGATGGTGTCCGCTGCATCATCGATGCCCCGTGAGTTGCGGCAGCTAGAGCTGAACGCCCGTTGAGTGGGGCGGCGCCCCTGGGGTGCGCCTTCGACGGGGTCTCTCGCCCCGGCCCGGAGCCGGCGGGGAGAGCCGGTGCAGCAGGTGAGCGCGACCACTCAGCCGAACGGCTTCCCCGGCTCCCAGCGGGCTAGGGGAGGCCGGCTTGATGCCGTGGCACCGGCACGGCCCCCGCGGCCTGACCGACGCTGGCCTGCAGCCGGGAGAGGAGACCGCCTCCGGCGGCCGCGGCGGCCGTGCGGATGCCGTTGGCGACGGCCTTTTCGTTCGAACGTCCGTGGCCGATAAAGACGGCGCCGCGCACCCCCAGCAGCGGGGCACCCCCTACCTCACTGTAGTCCAGGCGCCTGGCGGCCCCCCGTAGCGCCGGCCGGAGCACAGCCCCGGCAAGTCGGTAGCGCAAGCGCTCGCTGACCGCCCCGCGGATGAGGCCGAAGATGAGGTCCTGCACCCCTTCGGCCAGCTTGAGCATGACGTTCCCCGTAAACCCGTCACAGACGGCGACATCGGCCGCCCCTGAGGTGATGTCCTTGCCTTCCACGTTCCCGACAAAGTTCAGATCACTGGCCCGAAGCAGGGCGTGCGCCGACTGCACCAGGGCATTGCCCTTGGTCTCTTCTTCACCGTTGCTCACCAGGCCGACGCGGGGATTCCGTACGTCATAGACGTGCTCCATGTAGGCCGCGCCTAGCTGGGCGAACTGCAGCAGGTGGTAAGCCTCGCAGTCCACGTTGGCCCCTGCGTCCACCAGGAAGCAGTGCCCGGAGAGCAGGGGGACGACCGCCCCGATGGCCGGCCGGTGGACGCCCTCGATGCGTCCCAGAGTAAACAGGGCAGCCGCCATCACCGCCCCGCTGTTCCCGGCGGAGTACAGGGCGTCCGCCCGCCCCTCGACGAGGAGGCGGGTGGCCACGGCAATTGAGGAGTCCCGCTTGCGCCGTACGGCGCTCGCCGGCGCCTCATGCATCTCCACCACGTCCGGGGCGTGGACAACGTCTACGGGCAGTCCGGCGGCGTCTGTATAGCCGGCCAGCTGCGCCCGCACGTCCCCCTCTCGGCCGACGAGCACTACCTCCACCCCGGAACGGGCAGCGGCCACGGCGCCGGCCACCGCCACTCGAGGGGCGTCGTCACCCCCCATTGCATCGAGGGCGACACGCATACGCCCCTCTCAGTCCTCCATCCTCAGAAGCCTCAGAAGCTCGTGCGCCACGTCCACCGAGCCGACCGGACAGTATCTCTAGGGATCGGCCGGCGAGGTGCGGCCCTCCGCCCTCAGGAGCTCGTGGATGCCAGGGAGCATAGCACCTCCCTGCCGGCATCCAGCGCCGGGCAGGGAGGGGATGGGCTGTGAGCACCTGTCAGCCTATGGTGTCGAGGTTCTTGACCTCGCTGGCGTGGGTCTGGATCCAGCGCTTGCGGGGGGCGACGTCCGGGCCGAGGCACATGTCGATCGTCTGGTCGGCCACAATGGCATCCTCGATCTCCACGCGCATCATCTTGCGCGTGCTGGGATCCATGGTGGTCTCCCACAGCTGCGTGGCGGTCATCTCCCCCAGGCCCTTGTAGCGGTTGACCTCCACCTTGCGGTTGATCTGCTTGATGACCCTGTCCCGCTCGGCGTCGTCGAAGGCGTAGCGCAGCTCCCGGCCGTGAGTGATGCGGTACAGCGGGGGGCGGGCGATGTAGAGGTGCCTTTGCGTGATCAAGGGCTCCATGTGGCGGAAAAAGAACGTCAGGAGGAGGGTGCGGATGTGGCCCCCGTCCAAATCGGCGTCGGTCATGATCACGACGCGGTTGTAGCGCAGCTTGTCTACGTTGAAGGTATCCCCGATGCCGGTGCCGAGGGCGGTGATCAGCGTCCGCAGCTCGGCGCTGGAGAGCATCTTGTCCAGACGGCTTTTCTCCACGTTGAGGATCTTGCCCCGCAGGGGGAGGACGGCCTGGTAGCCTCGGTCGCGCCCTTGCTTGGCCGTGCCACCGGCGGAATCCCCTTCGACGATAAAGATCTCGCACTTGGCCGGGTCGCGCTCGGAGCAATCCGCCAGCTTGCCCGGGAGCGACAGGCCCTCCATGGCCGTCTTGCGGATCACCAGGTCGCGCGCCTTGCGGGCCGCTTCACGCGCCCGAGCCGCGGTCATGGACTTCTCCACGATCCGCCGGGCGTCAGCAGGATTCTCGTGGAAATGCTGGCCCAGGTAGTCGTTGACCACCGTGTCTACCGCCGAGCGCACCTCGGCGTTGCCCAGCTTGCCCTTGGTCTGCCCTTCAAACTGCGGGTCTTGCAGCTTCACGCTGACGATGGCGGTGAGCCCTTCGCGGACATCCTCCCCAGTGAGGCTGGGATCGCTCTCCTTGAGCATCCCCGCCTTGCGGGCGTAGTCGTTGAGCTGGCGCGTGATGGCGGCGCGGAACCCGGTCAGGTGGCTGCCCCCATCCACGGTGTGGATGGTGTTGGCAAAGGCGAACACCTTCTCGTCAAAGCCGTCGTTGTACTGCAGGGCCACCTCGACGCTGACCGCCGTCCCGTTTGTCCCCATCTCTCGGGAGACGTACAGGGGCTTGGGGTGCACTACCGACCGCCCGCGGTTGAGATGGCTGACGAAGGAGGCGATGCCCCCCTCGAAGTAGAAGTTGACCTCCCGATCCTCCCGCTCGTCTACAAACGTGAAGTGCAGCCCGGCATTCAGGTAGGCCATCTCCCGGAAGCGCTGCGCCAGCGTGGCGAACTCGTAGTCCAGGCTCTCGAAGATGATGTCGTCGGCCAGGAACGTGGTCGTCGTCCCGTGCTCATCCGTCTGGCCGGCGACGCGCAGCGAGCCGGTGGGGACGCCGCGCTCGTATTCGTGGACGTGCACCTGCCCGTTCTTACGCACCTCCACGCGGCACCTCGTGGACAGGGCGTTGACCACGGACGCGCCGACCCCATGGAGGCCGCCGGCGACCTTGTAGCCCCCGCCGCCGAACTTGCCCCCGGCGTGGAGGGTGGTCATGATCAGCTCCAGCGCCGATACCTTGTGCGTCGGGTGGGCATCTACGGGGATGCCCCGGCCATTGTCCGAGACGGTGACGCTGCGATCAGGATGGATGGTGATGCGGATACGGTCGCAGTGCCCGGCCAGGGCCTCGTCGACGCTGTTGTCTACGATCTCGTAGACCAGGTGATGCAGCCCCCGGATGTCCGTGCTGCCGATAAACATCCCCGGCCGTCGCCGAACCGGCTCCAGCCCCTCCAGCACCTGGATGTTCGACGCAGTGTAGCCGTCCACGGTCCCAGGGGCTCCCTTCGCCGCCTGGCCGTTCGCTGAAGGGGAGCCCGGCGCGGCCCCCGGCGTGGAAGGCTCGACGGCGTCGCCACGGGAGAGATCAGTGGTTGTCAATAGATGACCTCGCAACAACGGGAGTCACGCCCCGCAGCGGTACCCTGGAGCGCGCCGGGGGGTCTGCCGCCGACAACGTGGCGGCGCCCTTCCTAGCAAGTCCAGGGGTACACTGCAATTCTACCATATCAAAGAGGGCAGAAAACCGTTCCGGGAGGACAGGGGCGCGTGATGGACATCGAGGAATGAGCGCTGACCCCCGTCCCGCCGCTGTGCCGGCGGCCCCGCCGGGGCCGCCTCCGCCCGGGGAAACGGAGGCGCGTGACGGTGATGCCCCGGCCGGCTGGCGCCGCCAGCTGGGGGCCTTGTGCGCCGCGCAGGTGATCTCGGCCGTCGCCTTTAGCTTCGCCCTCCCGTTCCTGCCCCTGTACATCCAGGCCCTGGGTGTCGCGGACGCCGGGGAGGCCGGGCTGTGGGCCGGGGCGTCGTCCGCAGGGTTCAACGTGGTGATGGCCTCCCTGGGTCCGGTGTGGGGGGCCATGGCTGACCGGCGCGGGCCGCGCTTGATGGTCGGCCGGGCCATGTTCGGCGGGGCCTTCGTCATCGGCGCCATGGGCCTGGTGCGGAGCGTCTATGGCCTGTTTGGCCTGCGCCTGCTACAGGGGGCCATCACCGGGGTGCAGGCCGCCATCACCGTTCTGGTGGCCGCCTTCGTCCCCCGCCGTCGCCTGGCCTCCAGCGTGGGACTGCTGCAGATGGCGACATTCGGCGGGGCCTCCGCCGGCCCTATCCTCGGTGGCGCCGTCGCCGACCGCTACGGCTACCGGCCGGCCTTCCTCATCACCGGCGCCCTGATGTTCCTGTCCGGCGCCATCGTCTTCGCCGCCGTCCCGGAGCGCGCGCGGCCCCGGCGCGGGGCGGCGCGGGCGGGCCTGTTCGCCGGACTGCGCTGGGCCGGGGACTCCCCGGCCCTGATGGCCATGGCGGCCATCCTGTTCATCCTACAGTTCGCAGCCACGGTCATCTCCCCGGTACTGCCCCTGTTCATCAAGGAGCTCTCCGGGGACCCGGCGCGGGCGGCCACGACCACCGGACTGGTGCTCGGACTGGGTGGCCTGTTCGGCTCCTTGAGCGCCATCGCCGCCGGACGGGCGGCGGACACCGTGGGCCACAAACCCATCTTGCTCATCGCCGCCGTCGGGTCGACGTTGCTGTACTTTCCCCAGGCCCTGGTCAGCAACACCGATCAGCTCCTCTTGCTGCGCATCGGCCTGGGCTTATTCAACGGGGCGCTGATCCCCAGCACCCAGGCCATCATCGGCCTGAGCACCCCACCGGAGCGCCGGGGGATCGCCTTTGGCATCGCCGCCAGCGCCGCCTCCCTGGGGGGCGCCGCCGGCCCGCTCGTCGGCGCCCTGGTGGCCGCGTTCCTGGGGATCCGAGCCGTGTTCGTCGTCACCTCCGCCCTACTCCTGGTGGCCTGCGTCGTGCTGGCCCGTGCCCTACCCTCGGACGAGGCGTGACTCAGAACGCTCGCGTCCCAGTTCAAGGACTGGGTGTGCCCTGAAGCGGTCAGGCGACGGCGGATGTGACGGGAAGCTGGCCTCTTCTCTCTAGCCGCTCCGGGAGCTCCCCCAGCGCGGCTCCAGTGCGCCGGCCCGGCGCCCGTGCCTCCCGACGCCAGGGCTGGCACCTGAGACGTCATTCGCAGTGGAACGAAGCCCCGTAGGTCCCAGGGCCGACGTACGTCCCGATCACCGGACCGATCTCGGTATCCAGGAACCGCTCTTCAGGGACGTCGAAGCGGGCCCGAATCAGCCCCTTGAGCTCCTGAGCGGTCGCCGCCGCGTCGGCGTGGAGCACGGCCACGTGGGCAAATGGCCGCCCCTGGGCGTACTCGGCCATCAACTCCAGCAGCCGCTCGGTAGCCCGGGCCCGCGTGCGGGCCCGGTCCCTGGGGACGACCTCCCCGTCGGCGACGGTGAGAATGGGACGGATCTGTAACAGACTGCCGACCAGGGCCTGCGCCCGTCCGATGCGCCCGCCCTTCTGCAGATACTCCAAGGTATCCGGCACGAAGAGGACGCGCGGCTTCGTCATCAGCGCGCGAGCGCCGGCCACCACCTCCTCGAAGGACTTGCCGCCGGCCGCGTCCTGGGCGGCACGCATGGCCACCACGCCCTGGCAGGTGGCGATGGTGAGGGTATCGATGGTCTCGATACGCACGTCCGGACGTTCCTGGCGCAGCATCGTGGCCGCCGTCTCCGCCGAGCGGAACGTCCCGCTCAGCTTGGAGGAGGCGTGCACCGAGATGATGGCGTCCGCCGCCTGGGCCACTTCACGGTAGGCCGCGAGGAACTCCCCGACCGCCGGCTGCGACGTCTTGGGTGGGGCCTTTGCCTCGCGCAAGCGGCGGTAGAACTCACGGTTGGTCAGGTCAACCGTCTCGGTAAACTCCTGGTCTCCAAAGGAGATGTGCAGGGGAACGATCCTGATCTCGTTGGCCCTGGCGAGATGGTCAGGGATCCACCCCAGGCTGTCGGTGACGACCCTGATCCTCCCCTTCGGCGTCTCTACGGCGTACTCCCCTTGCATCCTCGTGAAGTGACCCTAGCCCTTTGCGCCCGGCCTGCCCAGGGGAGTGTACACTCGAAACGAGGCAGCGGCCTACAAGGCGACCTACAATCGGCTTTACAACGCCAGACGTGGAACAACACAGCGGTGATGGCCCAAGGGAGTCCGGCTGAACCGGGGCATTTCTTTGCCCGCGTGCTTGCCGACCAGCACTACCAGAAGGGAGTGGAGCGGGAGCAGCGGGGGGATTGGCACAGGGCCCTGCTCAGCTACCGGCGGGCCAGCGCGCTGGATCCATACAACGTCTTGTACCTCCTGGCCCGGGGGCACATCTGCCAGCTCCACGGGCTGGAACCGGAGGCCGAGGATTGTTACCGGGTGGCCCTGCGCCAGCGGCCGGATGACACCGTTGCCCTGTACAACCAGGCACAGCTCCTGGCCGCCCGTGGCCAGCTGGAGGAGGCCCGCTCCAAGCTGGCCAGGATCGTCGCCGGGGGCGTCGAGGCCCTGGGGGAGCGGGCAGCGCCGATCTTCTGCCGTCTGGGCGACATCGCCCTGCGCCACGAGGACTACCCCACGGCGGGCCTGCACTTCCGGCGCGCCCTGGAGTGTACGCCCGGCCAGCGCTACGCCACGGCCGCCCTGGGCGGGCTGGAGCGCTTTGCCGAGTTTGCGCGGCCCTTTGACCAGGCCGGCGGAATCCGGCCCAAAGTAGCCTTCTACGGCTACGCCGGGGCCGTGCTCCTGGGCCTGGCCGAAGACGATGGGATCTCCATTCCAGCCTACCCCGGGCTGGGCTTCGACTCCCTGGCTGAGCTGGCCCAGACACTGGCCCGTTTCACCGGCCTGGCCCGGCGCCTGGGCTGGCGCTTCGACGCCGTCGTGCCCTTGGACGCGGAGAGCCTGCCCCTGGCGATTGCCCTGGCGGCGGCCCTTGACGCCCGCCCCCTGATGGGTGTGGAGCACTGCCGGCGAGACGCCTGCGTCCTGGGCGTGAGCGGCACGGGGACCGACCCGGCGGGGGTCTGTCGCGCGGTCTCCGCCCTGCGCCGGCGCACTACCCGCGCCCTCTTCTACGCCGCCGGCGTGACGCACCCGGTGTGGGAGTACGCCCCGGCGATGCAGGTTGCCAGTGTCCCCAGCCGCCTAGAGTTCCCCTGGGGTCGCGGCGAAGCCATGGCCCCGGAGCATGCCGAAGCCCTGGGGGCTGAGCTGGGGGCGGCGCTCGAGCGCGCCGCCCCCGACGCCACACTGCAAGCCCAGGTAGCCTGGTACAGCGCGCCTGGGGGGCATCCCCGCCTGGGCTTCAGCCCCACCACGCTGGAGACGCTCATCCCATCCGCCGGACCTCCCGGTACGCCGGCGGGGAGCGGGCTGGCCGTTCAGCCGGGCATCTCTGTTTGATAGACTAAATCGTTTGGCTATAGGGAAGCGACTGGGAGAAGTGCGGTGAAACGGACGTGGCAGCCCAAATCGCGCCGCCGCCAGCGCGTGCACGGCTTCATGAAGCGGATGAGCACGAAGAGCGGGCGCCGGGTGCTCAAGGCCCGCCGCCTGCGCGGGCGCAAGCGCCTCACGGTGTAAGGTGATCACTGCTCCGTAGGGCCGTATCCCCGACTGGGCCCAGGGCGGTGCCGGCGGCGCCCGGTGTGGTAGCACGCCCCGGCCGGCGGGAGCAGTCCGAGTTCGGACCGGCCGATGGGGAGTTATGCAGCGCCTGCACCGTCTGCGCGCCGCCAGCGAATTCGAGCGGGCGCGCAAGCGCGGGCGATCGTGGGGAAACGCCTTGCTGGTCCTACACGCCGTGCGGGGCTCGGACGACACAACGCGCTGCGGCTTCTCGGTCTCGCGCCGCGTCGGCGGCGCAGTAGTGCGCAATCGGGTGCGCCGGCGGCTGCGGGAGATTGTCCGTCGGCGCCTCTCGGACCTGCCGGCCGGGTGGCTCCTGGTGGTCAGCGCCCGACCGCAGACGGCCACCGCCCCTTTTGCCGAGCTGACGCGGGCCACCGAAGACCTGCTGGGGCGCGCCGGATTGCTCTCTGGGGGGGCCACCGGTGACACTGGTCCCCGTCGGTGAGGGTGGGGCGTGAAGCGCCTGGCGCTCCTGGGCATCCGGATCTATCAAGGGGGAAAGGGGTGGCTCATCCCGTCGGGGACGTGCCGCTACTATCCTACGTGCTCGGCCTACGGCTACGAGGCCATCGAGCGCCATGGTATACTCCGGGGTGGTTGGCTGGCGGTCCGGCGTATTGGTCGCTGCCATCCGTTTAATCCCGGCGGCTACGATCCGGTGCCCTGACAGGGGCGCTGCGGGTGTGGCTCCCGGGATGCGTTGTTTTTGGGAAGCGTCTCACTCACCGAGGCGCCGTCGGCGGCGGGCGCTCCTCGCCGGATCTGGCCGGCTCGGGCGCTGGCCCGCCGGCCGCGGTTTGCGGGGGCGATGAGGGCAGGGAGGAACCCGCTTGGAGGATCCGCGGACCTACTACTGGAACTTGCTGCTCGTGCATCCCCTGGAGCGCGCGCTGCAGTTCCTCTCTACCGATCTGGCCCTCGGCGCCGGCCTGGCCATCATCCTCTTTACCGTCCTGATGCGCCTGGTGCTGTTGCCCCTGACCATGCAGCAGTTCCGCTCCCAGCGGGCGATGCAGCGTCTGCAGCCGGAGCTCAAAGAGCTGCAGCGCAGACTCGGCAAGGATCGGGAAAAGCTGCAGCTGGAGACGATGGCCCTCTACAAGCAGCACGGGGTCAACCCGGCCGCCGGATGCCTGCCGCTGATCGTCCAGATGCCCATCCTCTTCGCCTTGTACGCCGCCCTCAGCAACCTGGGCCACAGCGACGAGGTCTTTCAGCGTCCCTGGCTGTGGGTGGCACGGCTCGATCAACCTGACGTCCTCAACGTGGGAGGGGTGGCCTTGCCGTTTATCCTGCCCGTCCTGACGGCGGCCTCGCAATGGGTGCAACAGCGGATGATGACGCCCCCCACCGACGACCCGCAGCAGCGGATGCAGAACCAGGTGATGCAGTTCCTGCCCTTGATGATGCTCTACTTCGGCACGACCATCTCCGCCGGCGTCGTCCTGTACTGGCTGACCCAGAACGTGGCCGGTATCGTTCAGCAATACTTCCAGGCCGGCTGGGGCTCGCTCCTCCCCAACGGCGGCTCGGCGCCGGCCACCAAGACCGGAAACACGGCGCCGGCCACCAAGACCGGCAGCGCGCCTGACGACGGCGGCGCTTCCCCCCTGGCCGGGGGCGCTAACGGCGCTCCGCCCCCGGCCAGGCTGCGCGGCGCCCCGCGTGCGGGACAGCGCAACGGGCGCCGCGGCCCGGACCTGAAAGGCGGTACTGAGGGGGGCAACACCGCCAGGCGGGGCGGGCGGGGGGCGAGTGGCAAACGGTAGTACCACCGTCCCCGCCGGAGGGGAAGTTCATACCCAGGTCGGAGGCGTAAGCGCCGCGGACGCGGGGGGCGATGGCGGGTCTAACGCTGCGTGCGCCGCCGGCGCGCGCACCAATAGCGGGAATAGAGCAGGCAGAACGGAGGGAATGGATGGCAGGGGCGCCTTCTCGCGCAATTGAGGTCAGCGCGAAGAACGTCGACGAGGCCGTACAACGGGCCCTGCAGCAGCTCGGCTGCACGCGCGAGGAGGTAGACGTGGAGGTTGTCCATCCGGGCAGCCCCGGGCGGCTCCTCGGCTTCGGCGCCGAGCCGGCGCGGGTGCGCGTCACCCAATCCGGCGTATCGCTCGGAGCGCCCCAAGCGTCCCAGGCCCCGGCGCACGTCGTGGATGCGGGCGATACCGGACTGCCAGCCCCTGCGCCCGTCCCCGGTGGGACCGGCGTGCTGGACCGAGAGCCCCAGACTGATAAGGACGAGTCAGACGAAGATGGCGTACCCCGTGACCCGGTGCGTGATGCCGAGCTCGCCCGCATCATGCTGGTGGAGCTGCTCCACCGGATGGACATGCGTGACTTGCGGGTAGAAGTCACCAGCGCTGAGCCCCTGATGCTGAACGTGCTGGGAGGTGACGTGGCCGACCTGATCGGGCGTCGGGGCGAGAACCTCCGCGCCTTGCAGTTCGTCCTCAGTCTGATGTTGAACAAGCAGCTACGGCGCCACATCCGCATCACCGTCGACGCCGACGGCTACCGCTCGCGACGCGAGGACCTCCTGCAGGGAATGGCCCAACGCTTCGCCCAGCGCGTGCGCGAGACGCGTCAGCCGATGCAGCTCGAGGCCATGCCGCCGAACGAGCGCCGTATCGTTCATCTTACCCTGGCCGACGATCCAGACGTGGTCACCGAGAGCGCCGGCGAGGGCGACACCCGCCGCGTGGTCATCAAGCCCCGCCACTAACCTACACAATTGACCGCGCGTCGGTGCGCCTCGCCTCGTGGGAGGGGCCGCGCGGCGCGCGGGTGAGGGGGCGCCGTCCGACCCTCACCCTAGCCCGCTCCCAGCGGGAGCGGGAGTCTGGCCGTGCCGGGGATGAACAATCCAGCCGGTTGACCCTGAAGGGATGCCCTGGATAGCATAAGCATGAAGGGAAACGTCCCAGCGGGCCTGGGCAGACGGTCTCAGGCCCGAAGCATCCGCATGGTGGGTCAGTCACACCCCCAGAAGAGGTAACACCAAGCATGGCCAAGACGTTCCGCCAGATGGTCGGCGAGGCACGCGAGCAGGTGCAGGTGCTCACGCCGCAGCAGGCCCAGCAGCAGATGCAGCAGAATCCCAACGTTGTGGTCGTCGACGTCCGTGAGCCGGAGGACGTCAAGGCCACCGGGGCCATTCCCGGGTCGGTCAACGTCCCGTTGGGGGTGCTGGCCATCCGCGCCGACACCGAGCTGCCGGAGAACATGCGCGATCCCCGGCTGCAAGACCGCTCTACGCCGGTGATCACCACCTGTGGAGCCGGGGGACAGGCGGCCCTGGCCGCCAAGACGCTCCAGGACATGGGCTTCTCCAACGTCTCCATGATCGATGGGGGCACGCGGGGCTGGAAGGAGGCCGGCCTGCCGACCGAGTAACCACCGGCCACCGGCCATCGGCCGGTGCGGCAGACGAGAGACACGCCCCGGCGCCGATACGCCGGGGCGTCGTCGTGCCCGACCGGTGACCCGCAAGTTGGCGCTGTGCCTAGAATCTGGCGATGACCCTTGCAGCGAGCCGCTCCGTCTCCTCACTCGGCAGCCGCGCTGAACAGATCGAGCGCCTGCGGAGCGAATCATTCGACCTGCTGGTGGTCGGGGGGGGGATTACCGGCGCCGGGGTGGCCTGGGATGCCGCCGCCCGCGGGCTGCGTGTGGCCCTGATCGAGAGAGCCGACTACGCCGGGGGAACCAGCTCCCGCTCATCCAAGCTCATCCATGGGGGGCTGCGGTACCTGGCACAGGGACACCTGACCCTGACGCGCGAGGCCGTCCGTGAGCGGGGGCGCCTGCAGCGCCTGGCGCCGCACCTGGTGGACCTCCTCCCGTTCGCCTTTCCCGTCTTTGGCGGGCCGGCTGAGCGCCTGAAGCTGACCGCCGGTCTATGGCTGTACGATGCCTTCGCCACCGGCTCTGGAGCGCCCCGCCACGCCTGGCTCGACCGCGAGGCGACGCTATCGCTGGCCCCGGGACTGCGGCGGGAAGGCCTTTCCGGGGCCTTCATCTACCACGACGCCCGCACCGACGACGCCCGGATGGTAGTGGAGGTCCTCCGCGCCGCCGCCGGCGCCGGGGCGGCCGTGGCCAACTACGTGGCGATGCAGGAGCTGCTCACCGCCAAGGGAAGGGCGGTTGGCGTCGCCGCCGAAGACCGGATGGGGCAGACAGCATTCGAGGTGCGCGCCCGTATGGTCGTCCTGGCCGCCGGCGTCTGGCTGGACAAGCTCGTGCCGCCGGCCAGCAGTGGCACCCGCGTCCGTCCGGCCAAGGGGGTGCACCTCTTCCTGACGCCCGGGCGCGTCCCGAGCGCCACCGCCCTGTATCTTTCCACCACCAGCGATGGTCGCCTGGTCTTCGTCATTCCCTGGCTGGGGCGCACCATGGTGGGTACGACGGACACGGCCCACACCGGCGACCTGGTGAGCCCGCGGGCCACGGCCGCGGATCTACGCTATCTTCTGGACGCGGTGAATCGGGCCTTTCCGGCGGCCGGCTTCACGGCGGCCGATGTCCTCAGCAGCCAGGCCGGGCTGCGTCCCCTCATCTCGGAGGCCGAGGGGAGCAGCGGCAACACGGCCGCCCTCTCGCGCGAGGACCGGATCTTTGAGACGGAGACGGGGGCCCTGGCCATCGCCGGGGGGAAGCTGACGACGTTTCGGCGCATGGGGGAAAAGGTGGTGAACCGCGTAGCGCAACGCCTCGACGGCCCCCATGGAACGGGGCCCTCGACAACGGATCGCTTCCCCCTGGCCGGCTTTCCGACGCCCCTGGATCCCCGGGCCTTCGCCAGCTGGCGCGCGGCCGCCCTGGCCGCCGTCTCACCCGTGCAGCGCCGGCGCCGGGCGCGGCTTATCGAGCGCTACGGGGCCCACTACCCGGCGCTGGAAGCCATGATCGCCGCCGAGCCCCCGCTGGGGGACGATCTCGTCCCCGGCGAGCCGTTCCTCAAGGCGGAGGTGGCCTATGCCATCCGGCACGAGCAGGCAGTCACCATCGCCGACGTCCTCAGCCAGCGGCTGCGCCTGGCCCTGCTGACGCGCGATCACGGCCGGGGGGCGGCTACCAAGGTCGCCGATCTGCTGGCCCGCGAGCACGGTTGGGATGCCACCCGGCGCGCTCAGGCCCTTACGGACTATGAGGCAGACGTGATGCAGTACGCCGTGCCTACTTGACATCAGACCGGCGGCCCCGCCCTCGGCCACGGCACGCCCTCATGGCCCGGCCCGGAGCCGGGGGCGGTGGAGGCCGAGGCCCCGCCGCGCTCCCGGCAGGTATGGACCAGCGGCGGGTATGGACTGATGGCTTTGATGGAGCGATGGGTGGAGTGATGGAAGGAGGGCCTGGCGTGACGAGTGAAGGTGACACTCCCGTCCTGTATTACAAGCGTGGCTGTACGAGCTGCGAGAAGGCGCGGGCCTGGCTCTCCGAGCACGGCATCACCGTCCGCGAGCGGGAGCTATTCAAGAACCCATTGACGGCGTCTGAAGTGGAGGATCTGATCGGCTCGCGGGCGGTGACGGACGTCCTCTCTACCCGCACCTCCGAGTACAAGGCGCGCGGCCTGGATAAGGACATGCCCAGTGACGCCGAGCTCCTGCGCCAGATGGAGGCCGAGCCGCGCCTCCTGCGCCGGCCACTGCTTCAGGTGCGCGAGCACCTCCTGGTGGGGTTCGACCAGGCGCGCTGGGCAGCCGCCCTGGGCGTGCGCTCCAAGTAACGGCCAGTAGACCAAGACGTACCTGGTGTTGAGGTGGGAAGGGGCCGGCGTGAAGTAAGATGACACCCCTTGCACGTCGCCATCCTGACACACGGGGACTCCGGTGACGCGGACTGGCTCCGCGCCCGCCTGGCCGCTGCCGATCTCGTGTTCGCGGCCGATGGCGGGGCGCAGCTGGCCTGGAGCGCGGGCCGCCTGCCGGACGCGGTGGTGGGGGATTTCGACTCCCTCGACCCTGTCAGCCGAGCCCGGCTCGCCGCCGGCGGCTGCGAGCTCCTCCAGTACCCCCCAGAGAAGGACGAGACCGACCTGGAGCTGACCCTCCAGCTGGCGGCCGAGCGCGGGGCGACGTCCATCGAAGTCCTGGGGGCGTTTGGCGGTCGCCGCCTCGACCACGCCCTGGCGAACGTCTTCGTTCTGGCCCACCCCGGTCTGGCCGGCCTACCGGTCACCCTTGCCGACCCGCAGCACGAGGTGCGTCTCCTTCGCGGCCCGGACGGCATAGACCTGGCCGGCCGGCCGGGAGACCTGGTGACGTTGCTCCCCCTCTCCGCCCGAGCTACCGGGATCTCCACCGCCGGCCTCCGCTATCCCCTCCATGATGGTGTCCTGGAGCGAGGACGCAGCCGCGGCGTGAGCAACGAGCTCTTGGAGCGACAGGCGACCGTGCGCCTGCAGGGCGGCCTCCTCCTGGTGGTCGCCCACAGGATCTCCCCTCCTGCCGATGGAAACGCGGAGTAGCGCCTTCCCTCCTGCCGGCCGGCAGTCACTCCTCTGGAGACAGCACCTTTCCCCGGCTGCGATGTGGCCGGGGATACTCAAACACCCTTCAGGCCGAGAAGCGACCGTCCCAGAGGCGCAGCCACCCGGCGCCGGCGCTCAGCGCCATCAAGGCCAGGGCCAGGCCAAGTGCCGCGGCGGCGAAGAGGCCATCACGCCAGCCCAGGGGCACATCCCGGAAGTACGTGCGCCTCCCGGCGGCGGCGAAGCCCCGCGAATCCATGGCCACGGCCAGGCGCGCCGCGCGGCGGATGGCGTTCGTCGCCAGGGGCAGAACGTAGCCCAGGCGCCGGCGTGCCCAGACCCACGGCGGACCGGACTCCGTCTGGCCCCGGACGCGCTGCGCCAGCCGTACCTGCTCGTACTCCTGGGCAAAGAAGGGCAGGAAACGGTACCCGGCCAGGAGGGCGTAGCCGATGCGGAAGGGGAGGCGGGCGTGGCGGATCAGGCTCACCACCAGATCCGTAGGATCGGTGGTGAGCACGAAGGTGATGGAGAGGGCGCCAATGGCCAGGCCCCGCAGACCAATGGCCAGGCCGAAGAGGAGCCCCGGGAGGGTCAGGCGCAGGGGGCCCCAGCGCCACAGCACCCCCGCCTCGTCCGGCGCAGTGGCGAACAGGGCATTGCTCCAGACGAAGCCCAGCGCCACCAGCGCCAAGGGGGCCAGGGCTCGGGCGTAGGCCATTGGCGGGACGCGCCCCAGGAGCCCACCGGCCATGAGAGTCAGACCCAAGAAGAGCAGGGGGGTAACGGGATCGATCACCAGGACGAGCAAGAGCGAGAGGACGAGCACGAGCAAGAACTTGGCCGTGGGGTTGCGCCGCTGGAGAAAGTGGGGAGAGAGCCGGGGCGGCGCCCCCGGCCGGCTCGCGGAAGGGAGAGGGGGCAGGGCGCTCATCCCGGCATCAGCGCCGCCCCGGCCTGCAACAGGGCACGGCCCACCTCCGGCAGGCTTATCGCCGCCGGTATGTCCGGCCGGGCACTTCGGGCCAGGGCGATGGCCTCGGCCACGGGTGGGGGTCGCAGGCCACAGTGGCGGAGAACGTCCGGGCGCCCAAAGAGGGCCCCAGGCGTCCCATCGAAGACGACCCGCCCGGCGGCGATGGCCACGGCGCGCTGCACCCGTTCGGCCACCAGGGTCATGTCGTGCGTGATCAGCACCACCGTGCGTCCCTCGCCGTGCAGGGCGCTGAGGAAGGCCAGCAACTCGTCTGTGTGGCGACGATCCTGCCCAAACGTCGGCTCGTCCAAGATGATTACTTCCGGCTGCGTCACCAGGGCCGTAGCCACCGAGAGCCGGCGCTTTTGTCCATGGCTGAGGAGGTACGGACTGGCCTCGGCCAGGGCATGCAGTCCGAAGCGCTGCAGCACACCGTCGGCGCGGCGGGCCAGCTCGGCCATATCGATCGCGCCCCTGGGGGCCAGCCGTCTTAGGCCGTACAGGACGTCCTCGTGCACGGTGGGGGCGGCGAACTGGTGCTCCGGATACTGGAATACGTAGCTCAGCCGGTGGCGTATCTCCCGCTCGGCGTAGGAGTGGAGGTCACGCCCGCCCAGCGTCACCTCGCCGCTGGTGGGTCGGACGATCCCGGCCAGGAGCAGACCGAGGGTGCTCTTCCCGGCGGCGTTGGCCCCTACCAGGGCCAGGAACTCCCCAGCGCCGATGTCCAACGAGACGTCCTGGACGGCAGCATCCGCGCCACCGCGGTAGCGGTAGCCGGCGCCCCGCAGCCCCAGCAAGGGCGCCCCCCCGGGGGTCCACCCCTGCGGATGGCGGGCGCCAGGATGGGGGTCGCCGGGAGGGACCTCCCGGAAAGCCCCGGCGGAAGAAGGGGTCACGCTGGGCCACCGCTCGACCAGCAGCCCGGCGGCGGCGGCCGGCGTTGCCGGCAGGGTCGCCGGCAGGGGATCGAAGAGGCGGGCGATCCCGGCCAGCTGCGGCGTCCACACCCCCAAGGCGTCGAGGCGCGCGGCGGCGGCGCCGAAGACGTGGGCCGGTGGCCCTTCCAGCGCCAGGCGTCCATCGCCGTCCAGCACCACCACCCGATCGATCAGGCCGGCGACGTCATCCAGGCGGTGCTCGATCAGCAGGAGCGAGCGCTGCGCCGGTTGACTCCCGCCGCCCCCGCTATCGGCTGGAGCGGTGGCGTCCTGTAACAGGCGCAGGACCTGGCGGGCCCCGGCCGGGTCGAGGTTCGCCGTCGGCTCGTCCATGACCAAGGCCCGGCTGCCCATCGCCAGCAGGGACGCCAGAGTGACACGCTGCTTGGCCCCCCCGGAGAGCTGATCAAGCCGGCGGGGGGTGCGCTGTGGGTGGAGCCCCACCGCGTCTCGCGCTGCCCGGACGCGCTGCAGCATCTCGTGCCGGGGAGTGCCAAGGTTCTCCAGGCCGAAGGCGATCTCGTCGTCCACCTCCAGCATCACCAGTTGGGCCTCGGGGTCCTGGAACAAGACACCCACATCTCGGGTCAGGTCACCAAGGGAGGTGTGGCGCGTGTCCCGGCCGCCCACCAGGACGCGTCCCCCTTCCCAGTGGGCCTCCAGGCTGTGGGGGACGACGCCGTTCAGGCAAAGGGCAAGGGTGCTCTTGCCGCTCCCGCTGGGGCCGAGGAGGAGGATGCGCTCCCCAGCTCCCCAGCGCAGGGAGACGTCCTGCAAGGCCGGCGCCCGCCGACCCACATGACGGACGGTCAGGCCCTCAACACGGATATCCAAGGCGCGGCGTCCGTCGACGACCGTGACCCGTCCACCGGTGCCCGCTATCGGGCCAGCGGCGGACGATGGCGGACTAGATCTCCCGCATCCGCTCGCGCCCCACGGGAAAGTAGGCCAGCGCCCCGGTGGCGGCCAGCCGATCCCCGACGGCCTTCGCCAGCGCCCCAGCCAGCGCCCCGCCGACAAGACGGGCGACGAGCAACGCCACCAGGAGCCCGGGCGGCAGGGCAAAGTAGCCCAGCCGGAACCAGTTCCACGGCAGGGCGACTAGGCCGGCGACCGCCCCGGCCAGGAGCATCACCGACCACCCCCAGCGCCGGTAACCGGTGGTGGCAAACACCAGCTCCGGCCCCAGGGCCTGCATCAAGCCGGTTACTACCAGGATCGGACCGGCCGGCGCCCCGAGTAACACCTCGGCCAGGGCGGCCAGGGTGTTGGCCAGCACGGCGGCTCCCGGGCGGCGGATGACGTAGCCCCCCAGCAGCCCGCTGACGAACCACATACCGAAGACGATCTCCTGGGCCACCTGGCCCGCGCCCGGCACCAGGGGCGCTACCCAGATGTACGGCTGCAGCCACCACCAGTACAGGGCGCCGAAGACGATGGCCAGCACGGCCAGGAAGACGAAGTCCTGCGTCCGCCAGGGGCTGCTGGCGGCCTGCCCGGGCCGTCCGCGGCGCACCGCCATCACGCTCCCCACCGACGCGGCGGCGAAGCCGGCGATGGCCAGATAGACGCCGGCACCCAGGCCCATGAAGTCGCCCGCGTTGAGGGCCTTGGCCGCGCTGGTCTTGACGGCGGCATCGGTACGGATCAGGCCCGGCGCGAACTGCGCGCCCGGCGTCCCCGAGAGGAGGCCGCTGGCAAGAAAAAGCACCGTAATCGCCAGGCCGGCGACGGCGGCCGCCGCCCCCCAGCCGGCAAATCGGGAGGGCCCGTCCGACCCGAGGCGCCCCGCCCGTCCGGCGCCGGCCGTGACCGCTTCGGCAGCATGTCCGGGATTGCCTCTCTGCAAGGCGACCAGGCCAACGCAGACGAGGCTGACCAGGGCCAGGGCAGGAATGGCGTGGAGGGCAATGTGGAAGCCCTTCAGTCCACCCGCCGGCACGCCCGCCAGGGCCGGTGCGATGGCCTGAGCCAGGTCAAAGGCGCTGTAGGTCGCTTGCTGGTACTGCACCCACGGTAGGAAAAAGGCCACCACCGCCGTGGCCGCCCCCAGCGCCCCCAACAGCAGGGCCGGCGGGCGGACGGCGCCGACCGGGACAGCGCCAGGGAGGTCGGGCGCCGGTCGGGGCGAGACGTCTGCCGTGGTCGTCATCCCACTCCCTCCCCCGCCTCCGGGCGTTGCCCGCCTGCAGAGGATCGTCCCGCTGCCGACGGACTGTTGGCCGAGAGTGTGACGTGGGCGACGATGTGCCCGGCGGCGTCGGCGGCGGCCTCGAACGAGCGGCGGATCGAGCGCAGCACGGCGTCCAGGTCGCCGTCGAGGCGGGACACGAAATGCTGCCCGCGCGTGAAGACGTCAGACTCCTTGGTGCGCTTGATCTCCCGGTAGATCACGTCCATGTAGCCGGGGATGCCCAGGGGGTAGAGCGACCACTGGCAGGCGACGCGCGGCGCCGGCTCGCCACCGGGCCTCGCCGGCCGACGACCCGGGGCAGGTCCCGCCGGGACAGCGCCGAGGGCCGGGTCACACACCGTCTCACCGGGGCAGCCACGGGAGAAGAGGACGGTCATGACGACGTGCGTCCCGCCAGACGCCGCTCGAGAAAAGGCCCGCTCCAGGGCGCCGAACACGGCGTCCGGGTGCCCCCCCAGAAAGGTGCTGACGTCGTCGGTTTCAACCTCTAGACCGCTCTCCTGCAGCCCCTCGATGGCGTGCAGGACCACCGGCACGAACCGGTCGGTCATGGGGTAGAGGGAGAAGCGCGCCCCGAAATAGGGGCTTGTGCTATCCGCAACCATTGCTTTCCTCCGCCGGTATGATCCGGATCAGGTTCCAAGGGTTGGTGGCCGTGGCCACCTCTCAGCGCAAGGGCGCACCCCTAGCAGAGCGTTTGCTGTTGTAAGGCCTGGGTCCGGGACGGGCGCTGCGCCCGCAGGGCCCTCTCGCCTAACTATACGAGAAAGCACCGCCCGCGCAAGAACGCCCCAATGACAAGACGACGCAGGCGCCGTGGCTGAGGGAAAGCCACGACGCCTGCGCCGGAGAGAGGGAACGGTAGCGAGGTAATGTCCTCGACCCTCGCTGCAGGGGCGCCGCCCGGCGGCGCGCTGCCTGTTCCCGGCTATTCGCTCCGTCGCCTCCTGTAATTCGGCGACGCCTCAAGTACACCGCGACGCCGTAACCGCAGCCGCGGCCCCAGGTTAAGGCTGTGTTACCGCCACGCACCGGCTGCCCCGGAGGGCGCCGGATTGGAGCGATGCCCCGATGCCAGTCTCGGGCGAGAGGCTGCCGGTAACACAGCCTTAACGTGCGCGTCGTTGTGCGGTCACATGGCCCGTCCAGGATATGGGCCATGGGGCAGCATAGGGGAGATGCGGTGGCCACGGATATGTGGGTCAAGCGCCGGCCGCCCTCCGACCGGGACGCGGCGACGCCGGGGGCGACCTGGATGCTCCTGGTGCTGTACCGGGCTAACGGTGACGAGCATGCCGCCCGGCTGCCCTTGACCGATGACACGGTGGCGGCACGCGTCGAGCGCCTGCTGGAGGCGGTGCGCCTCGGCCAGCGCAAGGCGGCCCTGGACCTGTACGCCTGCCTGCACAACGAGTGGGGCCGCACCTCTCTCGTGGGGCGGCACCCGGCGTGGGACGCCGTCTTTCGGTTCCTGGCCCCACGGGCCGCCCTGGCCCCGGTGGAGATGTAGCGCCCCCGTAGGCGTCAGATTAACGGCCTTAACGCGGAGTTAAGACGCCGGTAACGCCGGCTCTTTACGGACCTGGGGTAGGCATACGTTGCGTTTTCCACGCCAATCAGCCGTGAAGCGCCAGGGAAGGAGAGCACAGCACGTGGCAATAGACGAGTTACGCACCCTCTCCTGAGCAGATCGCGGACGTGGCGGCGGGCGTGGGTCAGGAGCCCCCTCCATCGCCGCCGTCGCCGCCGCCGCCATCTGCACTGCTGTCCCCGGCGTCGACGCCGGCATCCACCACCGAGACGGCCGCGTCGAGCCCGCCCAGGGCGCCGAGATCAAGACCACTGAAGTCAAGCCCGCTGAGGTCAGGCCCGGCGTTGATACCCTCCATGCCCTCGTCGGGAATGGCCTGCAGACCACTAGGGATGTCCGCCGTTCCACCCACGTCTCGTGCCCCCTCGCCTGCGGGGGCGTCGCTAACAGTCCCACCGGCGCCGTAGCCGGCGGCGCCGGCCAGGGAACCACTGCCCGTCGCGTCCCCCTGACTGCCGGCAGTCGGCGCCGCCGGCGCTCCAGGTGGTGAGTCGCTTACCCGAAGCGGCCGGTGATGTAGGCCTCGGTGCGCTCGTCCTTCGGGTGGGTGAAAACCTCGGCCGTCGGCCCATATTCCACCAGACGCCCGGTGCGGTCCTCGCCGGCCAGCAGAAATGCGGTGAAGTCGGACACACGGGAGGCCTGTTGCATGTTGTGGGTGACGACGATGATCGTGTACCGGTTCTTCAGTTCGGTCATGAGCTCTTCGATCTTGTAAGTGGCAATTGGATCAAGCGCCGAGGCTGGCTCGTCCATCAGCAGCACGTCGGGCTCGACGGCGAGGGCGCGGGCGATGCACAGGCGCTGCTGCTGACCACCGGAAAGGGCGAGACCGCTCTGCCTGAGTTTATCCTTCACTTCGTCCCACAACGCTGCCTTGCGCAGGGAGCGCTCCACCAGCTCGTCCATGTTGCCACGGTAGCCGTTAATCTGGGGCCCGAAAGCCACGTTGTCATACACTGACTTAGGGAATGGGTTCGGCTTCTGGAACACCATGCCAATGCGCCGGCGCAGTTCCACTGGATCCGCATCCGGACCGTTGATGTCAATACCTTGGAACCGCACCTCTCCAGTCGTCCGAGCCTCAGGCGTGAGGTCGTTCATCCGGTTGAAGCAACGCAGAACCGTGCTCTTGCCGCAGCCCGATGGGCCGATGAGGGCTGTCACGCGCCGCGCCGGGACGGACAGCGTGATGTCCTCAACGGCGTGAAAGCGTCCGTACCAGAGGTTGAGCTTGTCAGTCCTGAGCGCCTCGTCTGCCCCGCCTACGTCCCCCGTCATCTGAGGCGGCGCCAACCTCACCACTGCAGCCTCCTTCGTGAACGATCCCGGAACCAGATGGCCACGCCATTCATGCTTAAGAGCACGACCAAAAGCACGATGATCCCTGACGCCGCGACGGCATGGAAACCAGCCTGTGGTCGGGACACCCAGTTGAAGATCTGGATAGGTAGGGCCGTGAATGCGTCCATCGGGCTGTTGGGCAAGAACGCGATGAATGTCAATGCCCCAATGGTGATCAAGGGCGCCGTCTCGCCGATGGCGCGCGACAACGACAGGATGATCCCAGTCAACGTGCCGGGGATCGCCATCGGCAGAATGATGTGCCAGATCACTTGCGAGCGCGTCGCACCCAAGGCGTAGGCCGCCTCACGCTGCGACCGAGGCACCGCCCGGAGTGCTTCACGGCAGTTGATGATGATGACAGGGACTACCAGGAGCGCCATGGTCAACGCCCCCGACATAAGGCTACGCCCCAAACCCATCCAACGCACGAACAACCCCAGGCCCAGCAACCCGTAGATGATGGAGGGAACTCCCGCTAGATTGGAGATGTTCAGCTCGATGAGGCGGCTCAGCCGGCCCTTGCGCTCGTACTCCTCCAGCCACACCGCCGCCGCGACGCCGGTGGGGACGGCGAAGAGCGCAGTCAGCGAGATCAACCACAGGGATCCCACCAGGGCGGACAGGATCCCAGACTGAGCCGGGAAGCGGGAGGGGAAATTGGTCAGGAACGTCCACGACAGCGTCGGGAGGCCGTCCATGAGCACGTCGATCAGCAGCACGGCGAGCACTGCCACGCCGGTGCAGGTGGCCGCCAGACACAGCCACTGGAACAACCGACCACTGACGCGGCGCCTCGCCCCGTTGCCAGCGTACATCGCCCTTCCGGGCGCCGTCGGTACGGGGCTCACTGGTACTCCTCCCGAAAGCGCCTAAGAACGCGCTGGCTGATGATGTTCAGGAGCAGCGTCATCAAGAAGAGGGTGCTGCCAACGGCGAAGATCGTCTGATACTCCAACGACCCGTGGGGCGTATCGCCAAGGCTGACCTGCACGATGTACGCCGTCATCGTCTCTATGGGAACTAGCGGACTCAGCGCCAGCGTCGGACTCTGCCCGGCGGCGATGGCCACGATCATGGTCTCGCCCACCGCACGCGAGATGGCTAGGATGAAGGCGGCCACGATGCCGGAGAGGGCGGACGGTACCACGATGCGCGTCGCCACCTCAAAGCGTGTCGCCCCGAGGCTGTAGCCCCCCTCACGGAGCGAGCGAGGGACGGCGGCCATGGCATCCTCGCTCATCGACGAGACCAACGGCAGGATCATGAACCCCATCACGATCGACGCCGACAGCCCATTGAACACGGCCGTCTGGGGGATCATCCGCTGCAGGGCTGGCGTGACGAACAGCAGGGCGAAGTAGCCGTACACCACAGTAGGGATACCGGCCAGTATCTCTAGCACCGGCTTGATCACGCGATGCACGCGGGGCGACGCGTACTCCGAGAGGAAGATCGCCGCCAGCAGCCCCAGGGGAAGGGCAACGAACATCGCCCCGACGGACGTCAGCATCGTGGCCGACAGAAGGACGATGATGCCGTAGTGCTTGTCGCTGAACAGCGGCGTCCACTGCGTATCTGTCAGGAACATCCGCAGGGGCACCACGCGGAAGAAGCTCAGCGTCTCGACGAGCAACACCGCCACAATGCCGGCCGTCGTCAAGATCGTCACGAACGCAGCGGCGAATAACGGTGCCTCGATCAGGCGCTCTCGCAGCCCACGCGCGCGAGGCGTCTGCAAGCTCCGATTCGGGGCCGCGCCTACCTGAGCCGCCGCGGCCGCCGCCTGCACCGAGGATGTAGAGATACCCGCCAATCTACCCGCTCCTTCGCCGTCTTTGCTCACGATCGGCGCCGCCCCCTGGCGGCACGTAGCCACACAGCCCCCCAGCGGCCAACACGTGCTGCTCGTGCCCCAAGTGATCCGCCCCCAACGACAAGCGCCCTCCGCTCGCGCCGGCCGCCGACGTCCTTACAGCGGGTTCGGGGTCTTGAGGAGGTCCTCCAGTTTCACACCCTGTGTCGACACTCCACCAAAAACGGAACCCGTTCGTTTGGCGCTAACGCGGTCCCAGATCTGACGGTACGCGTTCTCCGGGAAAGGAATGTACCCCGTGTCCTTAATCAGTTTGTTGTTCCGTGTATCAAGATAGAACTGCATGAACCCCATCACTTCGGGCCGCCCCAGTGCCGCCACCTTGGGGTACACGAAGATCGGCCGCGACAGGGGGGCATAGGCACCGCTCTGGATAGTCTCAGGGGACGGCGCGATGGGCCCGGCGCCCTTCTCGGCGTCGATCTTGACCAGCTTGAGCTTGCCGCGGTTCTCGACGTAGTAGGCGTAGCCGAAGTAGCCGAGCGCGTCCGGATCGTTAGAGACACCCTGCACCAAGACATTGTCGTCCTCGCTCGCGGTATAGTCCCCACGGCTGGCCTTCTCCTTACCGTTGATCGCATCGGTGAAGTAGTCGAAGGTTCCGGAGTCAGGGCCAGCGCCGTAGAGGTGGAACGTACGGTCAGGCCACTCCGGGCGGATCTGGTTCCATTTCGTGATCGTTCCCTGCGCCGCCGGCTCCCACATCTTCCGCAGCTCGCTCACCTTCATGGACTCCACGAAGGTGTTGCGCGGACTGACGACGACTGAAAGGCCGTCGAATGCCACCGGCGCCTCCACCCACTGGATGCCAGCCGCTTTGCACGTCTCCGCCTCCGCGGACAGGATGGGCCGCGACGCGTCAGACACGTCGGTTTCACCGGCGCAAAACTTCTTGAACCCGCCCCCCGTGCCGGAGATGCCGACGGTGACGCGCACTTTGCCACCGGTCGCCTTCTGGAATTCTTCCGCCATCGCTTCGGACACCGGGAATACCGTCGAGGAGCCATCGACCTTCACCGTACCGCTCAACGTCTGGTAGTTAATGGCGCCTTGTGAGCTGGCGCCCGGTGTGCCACCCTGGGCAGCCGCCCCTGCTCCCGCGCTCGGCGTCCCGGCCGCTGCCCGCGGGGTTCCCGTCTGGTCCGCGCCGCACCCGGCCAGGGCCAACCCACCGGCAGTAGTGCCGATCACACCGAACCAAGCGCGACGGGTGCCGATATAGCGCCTGATCGACCCTGGTTGCCGCTCATCTGATGTCCGCATCATGGTCCCAACCCTCCGAACAAGTACAAGTTTCAGCTTCGCTGTTTAGCGCGCGTTTAAGCCTTCATTAACGCCAGATTAACGAGCGCCGTCCCATCCCGCTCAACGGATACCACCGCGTTGCTTCGGGCGGCCGCTCCGTCGACCGGGCGACAGTCGCCGCTGCTGGCACGATAGTCCCTGTACGTGACCGGGTCGTTAACGACAGCGACGCCCGCTGCCGAGTCGTGACGGGAGATACAGGCCAGGCGGGCCCGACCGCTGCAGACAAAGCAGAGAAGGACAGCATCACGTCTTCTGAAAGGCCACTAAGGCGGTCGTGATCCGCGGCCCGCATGATGCCTGCCCTCCATTGCAGCTGCAGCGTCGAACGGCCAGACTACGCCCCGATCACGCCGCCGTCAGTGCGCCTGACGGCAATGACCGTCGGACGTGCGACGAGATCGCCGCCGTCGGGGAAATGGCTGATGGGCTCGGCCACTGTGCCGCCCTCGCCCGGGTGCTGAATGGAGAGGAAGAGCGTGCGATTGTCCGGTGTGAACTCCAGCGCTGCGATCTCGCAGCCCAGAACGCCGTTCACCAGGCGCTTGACCTGTCCGCGGGCTGGCCCGGCAACCGGAACAGCATAGATGCTGTCGGTGGACGGCTTGGCCTCGACCCCAGGCCCCTGGAAGGCGGTGCGGGCCCATTGCCCGTCCGTTGCGATCCACAGATTACCGCGGGTGTCGAAGGCCACGTTGTCCGGCGAGGACACGCCCGCCACCTGGTCTTTGGGAAAGCCGGCGAAGTACGTCGACGGGTCTGCCGGGTCGCCGCAGAGCAAGAAGATATCCCAGCGGAAGGTCAAAGCTGCGTGGTTGTTCCCGGCTTCCACGATCTCGATGATGTGCCCGTTGTAATTCGTCGCTCGCGGGTTGGCGGCGTCCGTGCCCGGCCGACCTTGCGTCGCCCGTTGGGTGTTGTTGGTGCAGGCCATGTACACCCGCCGGTTGGTGGGGTTGACTTCCACGTCTTCCGGGCGATCCATCTTCGTCGCCCCCAACGCGTCGCCGGCGTAGCGCGCCCGGATCAGGACGTCGGCCTGAGAGAAGAAGCCGTTGGCCTCGGTCAACGGGCCAGTGCCGTACGTCAGGGGGAGCCACACCCCAGTGCCGTCGTCGTTGAGGCGGGCAACGTACAGCACGCCGTCGTCCAAGAGGGTCAGGTTGTGCCCCCGGTTGCCGGGGACGTAGGCCTTGCTGCTGACAAACTTATAGAGGTACTCGAAGCGCTCGTCGTCGCCGGTGTACGACACCCAGCGCCCGTTTGGGGCCAGGGTGCCGGCGGCGGCCTCATGCTTCATCCGCCCCAGGGCGGTACGCTTGATGGGGACGAACTGCGGGTCGTAGGGATCGACTTCTACGATCCAACCAAAGCGATTCGGCTCGTTCGGCTCTTTGGAGGCGTCAAAGCGGTCGTGATGGAACTCCCAGCCTCGTTCGCTCTCGCCACCGGGGATGCCGTAGCGCGCCAGCGCCGGCTGGCGCGGGTCCGTCCCGCCGAGGGCGTTGCGGTTGGCGAAGTACTGGTTGAAGTTCTCTTCTGCCGTCAGCACCGTCCCCCAAGACGTCCAGCCTCCGCCGCAGTTGTTCAGCATGCCCAGCACGGCGGTGCCGTTGGGGTCTTGCGAGGTCCTCATGTAGGGGTCACCGGCCGCCGGGCCGGAGAAGCGCATCGGCGTCATGCCGGTGATGCGCCGGTTGTAGCGGGAGTCCAGGACGTACTCCCATTTCCCGGCGGCGTTGCGCCGGATGTGGACGATGGAAGCGCCGTGAGCCAGGATACCGATGTCCACCTGATCCTTGGTAGGGGGCGAAGGCACCGGTGGCGGTGTTGACGGCGGCACCACTCCGGATGCAGCCTGCTCTGCCGTCGGCTGCGGGTTGATGGGTGCCGGGGCGGCGCGCCCGGTGGAGCCAGGCTGACCGCTATCGGCGGCTACCAGGGGCCGGTACTCCCGGAACATCAACGTTTCGTCGGTGTACTCGTGGTTGATCCACAGCAGTCCCTCGTTGGCGTTCGTAGACCCCGCCGGCAACGGGAAGAAGCGCAGGAAGTCACAGTTATAGCCGTGCTGCAGGCTCTGCAGGGCCGGTGACTGCTCGTCGAGGCTAAACGTTGGCACGCCGGGGTGGAGAGGGTCCCCCCAGCTGATCACCCGGTCGTAGGTATAGCCGGGCGAGAGAGTGATCTCATCGGTACGGTCGAGCGGGATGGACTGGAAGGCCAAGGGTGACGGCGCCTGTTGCGCCGGCGCCGCCTCGGCAGGCTTTGCCCCCGGGTGACCGTCGGACAGGCCTCCGGCGACCGCGCCCAAGACGAGGCCCGCCGTGATCGCCCCGCGGCGGCTGATGCGACGCTGCAAAACCTCACCGAAGTGCTCGCCCGTGCCGGCCTGTGAGCGCCCATAGTACGAGGAGAACTCCCCGTCGTAGTTCTCTTCGAGATTCCGAAACTGTTCCTGGTTCAATGTCTCCTCCATCTCTCACCCGCGGCTCGCTGCGCCCGGCACGCGGCCGTGCGGCGCTTAGACGGTAGCTACCTTCTGTGAACCAGGAATTAACAACTGCCCCGCGAGAGCTCCACTACGCTCTTAGGGCTCTCGGAAGGGGCATAGGGCTTCGAACTGCCGCCGACGCGCAGCGCGCAGCCCATCATTACCACCGTCAGCACGAAGCCTGGGTGATGAGTGTCCCATCCAATGTTCTCGCCTGGCCTGGCCCGCCGGATATGCATGGCCATCGTCCAGGCGCCGCCCAGGTGGCCGGGCAAGATAGACGACGAATAGTGGCGCTGCCCCGATACAGGCTTATGGCCGGCCTGCTCAAATCGGCCGGCTACCTCCACGTGGCCACGCCGGGAGCCTTGGCCGATTACTTGCGTGACTTTAGTGGACAATCGGCGGGACGCAGGGCATAGCCCAGGCCCCGCACCGTCTGCAAGTACTTGGGATTGGACGGCTTGGACTCGATGCGCTCCCGCAAGCGGTGGATGTGGACGTCCACCGTGCGGGTGTCTCCCCGGCCGGGGAGCTGATCCGACCACACCGCCTCCAGCAGGCGCGAGCGGGTCAGGGTCATCCCGGCGTGCCGCGCCAGGTAGTGGAGCAGGTCGAACTCCCGGCGCTTGAGATGGACCGAGCGCCCGGCGACGCGCACTTCCCGGCGTGACGGATCAATCTCCAGATCGCCGACCACGAGTGGGGCTGCCGGCTGTGGGCGCTGCGCACGATCGTCGGCGGCGGCCAAGGGCATGCCGGCGCGGCGCAGATGGGCCTTGATCCGGGCCAGGAGCTCGACAATACTGAAGGGCTTGGTGACGTAGTCGTCTGCCCCCACCTCTAGCCCAACCACGCGGTCGACCTCTTCGGCCAGGGCGCTGACCAGAATGATCGGGCAGCGCAGATCGTGGCGCAGGAGGCGGCACACCTCGAAGCCGTCGATCCCCCCCGGGAGCAGGACGTCCAGCAGGATCAGGTCCGGGGGCTGCGCCCGCGCCGTAGCCAGGGCGCCCGACCCATCCTCGACGAGCTGGACCTCGAAGCCGGCCTTGCGTAAGTTGTAGGCCAGCGTGTCGCGCAGCGCCCGCTCGTCTTCCACGACCAGGATGTGGGTCCGCTGGCCGGGCCCGGCCGCCGGGCCGGTGGTAGTACTCAGCGAGCGGGACAGGGACTCCGGTCGCTGGGTCGGCGAGACCGGGTGCGCTAGCCGCTCAGATCCCTGCATCCTACGGCAGAAGATATGGCGTCCGTGTTACCACTCGATTAAGCATTGACTAAGGCGACTTTAACGCGGCGCTGATCCTCTTTTTTGTCGGGCCCGGGCTCGGATCCGCCCTCGCCTGCGCCCTGCACCGGAGCCGGCGCCAAGGGCAGGGTGAACGAGAAGGTGGTGCCGAGCCCTTCTCCGGGGCTCTCCGCCCACACCCGACCCCCATGGGCCTGGACGATATGCTTGGCGATGGCCAGGCCCAGGCCGGTGCCGCCCGACGCCCGAGACCGGTCTACCTTGTAGAAGCGCTCGAAGATGCGGGCAATGTCACCGGGCGCGATCCCAATCCCGCTGTCGGCCACTGTGAAGCGGATCCCTTCCGGATCGGGGGCGACGCGCAAGGTCACCCGGCCCCCAGCCGGAGTGAACTTGACGGCGTTGTGCAGGAGATTGATCAGCACCTGCGCCACCCGCAGCGGATCGGCCCACACCGTGGGGAGGGCTTCCGGGGTCTCCACGGCAACGACCACCCCGGCCCGTTCGGCCTGCATCCGCAGGCGGGACTCGGCCTCCATTGCCAGGCCGGCAGGGGGGACGGCCTCCGGGCGCAGCGTGGCCTGGCCGGACTCGATGCGGGAGAGGTCGAGCAGCTCCTGGACCAGCTGGGCCAGGCTATCCACCTCCACGTGCATCTGGCCCAGGAACTCGCGCGCCGCCGGCGGGTCATCCAAGGCGCCCTCTTCCAGGGTCTCGGCCAGGGCCTTGAGCGAGGCCAGCGGGGTGCGCAGCTCGTGGGACACGTTGGCCACGAACTCGCGCCGAATAACCTCCGAGCGGCGTAGCTCCGTCACATCTTGCAAGACCAGCAGCCCCGCCGGATCGGCGGCGTGCTCCCCTCCTGGAATGGGGAGACCGGTAGCCCTCACGTAGCGGGGCTCCTCGTGCGCATCACCCGGTCTGGAGCTGGCCGGCGGCGCCAGGCGGGCGATGGCGGTGTGGGGCTGGCCGCCCTTGAGGGCCGCCTGCAGGACGCCGCACAGCTCGTGGTCGCGCACGACGGCGGCCAGCGTCTGGCCTACAGCCCCCTGCTCTTCGACGTGCAGCAGCCGGCAGGCGGCGCCGTTGACCCGCTGGACGTGCATCTGCCGATCGACGATCACCATCCCGTCGGCCATGCTGGCGAGGACGACGGCCACCCGGTTGCGCTCCACGGTCAGGGCGTCCATCTCCTCCCGCAGCTGCGCCGCCATGTCGTTAAAGGCCGCGGCCAGATCGTTCACCTCCGGCAGGCTGTCGACGTGGATGGTCTGGTCCAGGTTGCCCGCCGTCAGGCGACGGGCGGCCCGGGTCAAGCGCACCACCGGGCCGATGATGCGCCGGTCGACGTACACCGCAACGGCCAGGACGAAGCCGGTGAGGGCCACGCCCAACGCCGTGGCCAGTGGGGGCAGGGGCGGCGCCCCGAGCAAGAGGGCGCCCAGCATCACCCCCAGCAGGATCAAGAGTGTCACCATGACCGCCACGACAAGCTTGGTCGTGACGTGCCATGGCTGGCGCGTCCCCGGCGTCGTTGCCATCGTCTCCGCTGCCTCCGCTGCCCCTGGCCCGGTCCGAGGGAATCTGTTAGACGGTGTCGGCAGGTGGCACGGGCCAGCCCCTATCGGGTGTTCCCGGTCGACTCACCCGCACCCGGCCAGGCCGTTTGTTGGCGTCGCCACCCTCTGACCGCCACCTGCCGCCGACCGAGACGCCCATTGACAGGAGGTACGCCGCCCCGTCTGGGGCGGGAACAGGCCCTCATCTTGCTCCGCGTGCCTCTTGCAATTGCCTTGCCCTTACCTGGCCGTCCCGGCGGAGACGCTGTCACCGCGCTCCACGTTTAGCTCCTCCATGTGGCCGGTGACGGCGAAGATCACCCGCTCACAGATATTGGTGATATGGTCGCCGACACGCTCCAAGTTGTGCGCCACCCATAACAGGTAGGTCGCCCGGGTGACGCTGGACGGGTCGGTGGTCATGATCCCCAGTAGCTCGGTGTAGACGGCGTCTTGCAGCCGATCCGTCTCCGCGTCCTGCTCGGCGATTCGCTCGGCCAGCTCCGGGTCACGCGCCACCAGGGCATCGAGCGCCCCACGCAGCCGGTCGTGGCACAGCGTGGCCATCTTGGGGATGTCCACCAGAGGCTTCAGCGGGGGCTCGTCTCCCAGCTTGATGGTCAACCGGCCGATGCTGCGGGCGTGGTCGCCCATCCTCTCTAAGTCCGTGACGATGTGCAGGACACTGGCCAGGAACCTGAGATCAGAGGCCATTGGCTGCTGCGTGGCCATCAAGAGGAGGGCCGACTGCTCGATGTCGTAGCGCTGCCGGTTGATCAGCTGGTCGTCGCGGACTACTTTCTTGGCTAGACCCAGATCGCGGCTGCGCAGGGCGTCCACCGACCGGTCGACGGCCTTGTCCACCATGCTGCCCAGCGTCAGCACGGCATCTCGCACCTCATCGAGGCGGTGGACGAACTCCTGTCGCACGCTGACGTAGCTGGCCATCCAAGTCCTCCCCTGTGCTCACACCCGTCCACTGCTGCTCGCGGCCACATCCGTCCACATGGACAGTCTACCGGCAAAGTGTTACCGCTTTACGTAGCGTGCTGGGGCCCGGCGGCGAGACTGCTAGACTGTAGCCAGCCAGGTATGGCGAAGATATTGCTGGTAGATGATGAGCCCACGCTCGTCAGCACCATTGGCTACAACCTGCGTCGCGACGGCCACGAAGTGGTGACGGCGGCCGATGGCGTGCGCGGCTTGGACCTGGCCCGGCGCGAGCGCCCCGATCTGATCGTGCTCGACTTGATGCTTCCCAAGATGGATGGACTGGAGGTGTGTCGGGCCATCCGCCAGTCCCCGTCGGTGGCCTTGCGCGCCGTCCCCATCCTGATGCTCACTGCTCGGGTTGACGAGGTGGACAAGGTGGTGGGCCTGGAGATCGGGGCCGACGACTACGTCACCAAGCCATTCTCCATGCGCGAGTTCCTCGCCCGCCTCAAGGCCATGCTCCGGCGGTCACAGATGGAGGCGGACGACTCGGAGGGGGAGCGGCCGTTCGCCTTTGGGCAGCTAGAGGTCGATCCTGGCCAGCGTCGCGTCTTACGCAAGGGCAAGGAGATTGCCCTCAAGCCAAAGGAGTTCGACCTGCTGGTCTTTCTGCTCCGCCATCCGAGCCAGGTGTTCAGCCGGGAACAGCTCCTGGATCAAGTGTGGGGCTACGGTCACATTGGAGACATCCGCACGGTGGACGTGCATATCCGCTGGCTACGCGAAAAGATCGAGCGCGATCCAGGCAAGCCAAAGATACTGGACACCGTGCGGGGGGTGGGCTACCGCGTCCACGCCCCTGACAAACTTAGAGACAAAGACAAAGAGAGAGACAAAGACAAAGAGAGAGATAAAGACAAAGGGAGGGACAAGGACAAGTAAGGGAGGGGTACGTCTCCCCCGGCCCCTTCCCGGCGTCGCCACCGGGCGCCAACTGGGGATGGCCAGCTGATGGCGCCTGGCCCCTTCGACGCCGACCTTGATCCAGCCACCCGCCGCGACCTCGCCGCGCGCCTGCGGCTCCTGCTGGAGCAGGGCCCGGCAGACGTCCGCCGTATGGCCACCGCCCTGGAGGTGGAGCCCGAGGTTATCGTCGTGGCCATGCGCGAGCTGCGCGCCGCCGGCGCGGGCCGACTGCGCTCCACCATTCACCTCGGCCACGTGTCCTGGTGGTGGGAGCCGGATAGGGGCCGCAAGCCCCGAGACCCAGGACTGAAGTCTGGAGCGGGGCCGGACGAGCCGAAGACCGAGGTACCGTCGAAGACGGAGGCGCCCAGGAAGAAGGGCAAGCGCAAGGGGCGGCGCAAGAAATCTTGATGCTGCTGGGCCCTGAGCACTCACCAGGACGGGGGAGGGAACAACCTATCACGCCCCCCTGGGCCAGGTTCGAGGGAGGGTGAACCGGTACTCCTGCCGCCGCCCTCAGTGCTGCAATGAGGGGTTCCCCATCACCGGCTATCGCCCCGGGCCAGGTTGAGGTCTCGTCGTCGTACTCACATGGCCACGAGACGTTGTCATTCTGAGGGCAGCGAAGCATCCGTCGCCGGCTCCTGGAAGGCCCGGCTGCTTCGCTGCCCTCACTAGGACCTCCCTACCGCACCGGCCTGAACCGGAATCTCTCGTGGCCGTGTTAGTTGGCACGCCCCGGGGCGCGGGCGTCGCGGGAGACGCCGGTCACGTCCTTGATCTGTTCGATCTTGGCCATCAGGCGACTCAGCTGCTGCAGCCCGTTGACCTCTACCGTGGCCAGGATCGTGGCCATGCGCTCCATCTGGTTTACCTGCACGCTGGCCCCGGTGATGTTCAGCTTCTCCTCCGTGACCACGGTGGAGACGTCCCGCAGCAGTCCCTCCCGGTCGAAGGCCTCGACGCGGACGGTCACCGGGTACGTCTGGTGTGACCCGGCCCGCCCCCACTCCACCGGTACCAGGCGCTCCGGCTCGTCCTCCTTGAGGACATTCGGGCAGTCATGGCGGTGGACGTTGATCCCCTTGCCCCGGGTGATGTAGCCAACGATCTGGTCTCCGGGCACCGGCTTGCAGCAGACGGCGATGCGCGTAAGGAGGTCGCCGACGCCCATGACGTTGATCGCCCCGGACGAGGCAGGTCCGCCGGAGGTCGGTGCCTGCTCCGGAATCTCCGGCACCGCCGGCTCTGCCGGAGGACGCAGCCCGAGGCGCCCGATGACGGATTGGACACCCACCCCACCGTAGCCGAGAGCGGCCAGCAGGACATCCACCGTGGGCTGGTTGAGGGCCTCCGCCGCCCGGGCCAGCTTCTCCTCGGGGATGGCCCCCAGGCCCCCCAGACCGAGGCGGCGCAGCTCCTTGTCCAGGGCTTCCTTACCCCGGGAGATGTTCTCTGCCCGCTGCTGCTGCTTGAACCACTGGCGGATCTTTTCCCGTGCGTGGGCCGTCCGCACGAGATTCAGCCAGTCACGGCTGGGACCGTGGGCCACCTTGCTGGTGAGCACCTCCACCATGTCCCCGTTCTTGAGCTCGTAATCCAGCGAGACGAGCTTGCCGTTCACCCGCGCGCCGATGCAGCGGTGGCCTACGTCCGTGTGGATGCGATAGGCGAAGTCCAGCGGAGTGGCCCCGGCCGGGAGGTCTTTCACCTCCCCCTTGGGTGTGAAGACGAACACCTGGTCTTGAAAGACGTCCATCTTCACGCTCTCGACAAACTCCTGGGCCGTCGAGAGCTCCTGCTGCCAGGCCATCAGCTGGCGGAGCCAGGCCAGCTTGGCTTCAAACTGCGGATCCGCGCTGCCTCCTTCTTTGTAACGCCAGTGGGCGGCAATGCCGTGCTCGGCCACCTGGTGCATGGCGTGAGTACGGATCTGTACCTCCAGGCGCCGGCCGCCGGTGCAGATCACGGCGGTATGCAAGGACTGGTACATGTTGCCCTTGGGCATGGCAATGTAGTCGTCGAACTGCCCGGGCACGGGCGTCCAGTGGCTGTGTACCACTCCCAGGGCGGCGTAGCACTCCTGCACCGTGTCCACCAGGACGCGAATGGCCAGCAGATCGTAGAGCTGGTCGAAGCTCCGCCCGGTGCGCTGCATCTTGTTGTAGATGGAGTAGATGTGCTTGGGGCGACCGGTCACGACCGCCGAGAGCCCCACCTCCTCGAGGCGCTGGGTGAGCAGATCGATGGCCTGCGCGACGTACTCCTCGCGGCTCTGCCGCGTCCCGTTCAGCAGACGCTTGAGCTCCTGGTACTTTTCCGGCTCCAGGTGCCGGAAGGCCCCATCTTCCAGGCGCCACTTCAGCTCCCAGATGCCCAGTCGGTGCGCCAAGGGGGCGTAGATATCTAGCGTCTCGCGGGCGATGCGCCGGCGATCGAGCACGGCTTTTTTCCCATCCAGCGTCTGGACGTTGTGCAGCCGGTCGCAGAGCTTGATCAGCACGACTCGGATGTCCTCGGCCATGGCCAGGAACATCTTGCGGAGGTTTTCAGCCTGCTGCTCGTCGCGTGATTCCCAGGAGATACCGGAAAGCTTGGTCACGCCGTCCACCAGGCGCGCCACCTCGGGCCCGAAGGCGTCGCTGAGGTCCTGGAGCGTCGCCGACGTGTCCTCGGGGACGTCGTGCAGCAGACCGGCCTGCACCGTGGCCCGGTCCATCTGCAGATCGGCCAGGAGGATGGCCGTCTCCAGGGGGTGCTGCACGTAGGGCTCGCCCGTCCCCCGGCGCTGGCCCTGGTGAGCGCGGTCGGCGAACTCGTAGGCCCGTCGCACCGGCCCCAGGTCTGCCTGCGGCAGGTACGCGCGCATCTTCAGCAACAGGTCGTCGATGGTCGGCAGCCTGCGCTGGGGAACCGGCTCAGTCTCGACGATCGGTACGGCGGCCATCTGCCTTCAGCCTAGCGCCTGTTGCACGCCGCGGCGTGTCGCTCTCATTACCTGCCTGGGTTATGTCTCTGCTAAAGCGTACACGGCGACGGGTGGTGCAGGCTATGCGGTGACCGTCCGAGCCTTGCCCTGGACGGGGCGGACGTCGTGCAGGCGTAGCTCCAGGGTGTCATACCCGTTCCAAGAAGAGGACTCTATGGAGTAGAGGACGTCCAGGCGCCGGCAGCCGGCCAGGCTGGGGGCTCGCGGGCCGAGATCGGGACCAAAGGCGGTGAGCACCTCCTTGCCGAAGCGGACGCGCGCCCTGAGGTGACGCCCGCCGGCGCCGACGGCACGGGTCTCCAGCGCCGGCAGGTCCAGGGTGATGAAGCGGGGGGCCGGGTTCCCCTGGCCGAAGGGACGGAGCGGGAGCAAGGCCCCATACAGCGCCCAGTCCAGCTCTGCCTTGCCGAGCTCGTGGTCGGCCATGACGGCCGGGGTATCCGGCCGGGGGGCGCGCTCCACTCCGTCGACCAGGCGCTGGGCCAGGGCGTCCAGGTCTCCCGCCCGGGCGGCGAAGCCGGCCGCTTGAGTGTGACCGCCGAACTCGATCAAGAGATCGGCGCACCCGGTGAGGAGATCGACGAGATCATAGCCACCGGCGCTCCGACCGGACCCGCGGCAGACCTCCGCCCCCACCTCGACGACGAACGCCGGGCGCCCGTACTCCTCGGCGATCCGGGCGGCGACGAGCCCGATCACCCCGCCCGGCCAGCCATCGCCCCGCAGCATCAGCAGTGGGGCGTGATCGAGACGCGATGCCTGCGCACGGGCTTGCTGCAGCACCATCTCGGTCAGGCGCTGTCGCTCGGCGTTCTTCGCCTCCAGCAGGGCCACCAGCTCGGTGGCCCGCCGGGGGTCTTCGGTGAGGAGCAGCTCCAAGGCCAGGTGCGGATCGTCCATCCGTCCGGCGGCGTTCAAGCGCGGCCCGATGGAGAAGGCCACCATCCGCTCGTCCACCGGCCGGCCGGCCCCACCCACTCCAGGGCCCCCGCAGAGGGCGACCAGCCCCGGGCGCAAAGACCTGGCCAGGCGACGCAAGCCCCGCTGCACCAGGAGCCGGTTCTCCCCTTGCAGCGGGGCAACATCCACGATCGTCCCCAGCGCCACCAGATCGAGCAAATCATCCGCGACCGTCTCCGGCAGCAGGCCATCGAGCGCCAGGGCATGGACGAGCTTCCAGGCCACGCCGGCCCCGGCCAGCTCCTTGTAGGGGTAGGCGCAGCGCTCCTGCTGTGGATTGACCACCGCCAGGGCCGCCGGTAGGTCATCCCCGGGGACGTGGTGGTCGGTCACGATCACGTCCAGCCCGAGCTGGGCCGCCCGCTGAACGGCCGCCATGGCCCGCGTCCCCGTGTCGGCGGTGACGATCACCGAAGCCCCCAGCCGGGCCAGGTGCTCCACCGCCTCCGCCTGCATCCCGTATCCGCTCGCGCCCCGCAGCGGGAGCAGGGGGATGACGCGCCCCCCGGCGGCCTCCAGCCCTCGAACGAGGATGGCCGCCGCCGTAATCCCGTCGACGTCGAAGTCCCCGTGCACGGCCACGGTCTCCCCCTCCAGCAGGGCCCGGCGGAGGCGCTCGGTGGCCCCCTCCATGCCATACAACCGGCGGGGATCGTAGAGGGCGATGCCGTCTCCGTCGAGGAACGTCCGCGCCGCCGACGCCGATGTCAGCCCGCGGGTATAAAGTACTTGGAGGACAATAGGGTGAAGCTCCGGGAGCGCTGCCCGGAAGGCGGGCGGGGCAGGCGGGGCCACTTTCCAGGGCCCTCCCCCCGCGAGGCGCACCTCGGCGCCGGCGGCCGCGCTCACCATGTCGGCAGTATAACGAACACCGCTTCCCCTTCTTCTGGCCCTTGCGGGCGTGAGAAAATGCGTCATCGGTCCTGCGGCCCGGGAGGGGAAAGGGAGACAACGCCGGCGGCGGGGAGCACACGGCGCGAGCCTCCCGCCTGAGGCTGGAGACAAGGGCATGTTCTACGATCACGTCAAGATCCACGTCAAAGCGGGCGACGGAGGCAATGGTGCGATGCACATGCGTCGCGAGAAATACGTCCCTCGCGGTGGCCCGGATGGGGGTGACGGGGGGCGTGGGGGCAGCGTCTACCTCCAGGGAGACCGCTCGCAGAACACCCTGCTCTCCTTCCGCTTCAAGCGCCACTTCACCGCCCGGCCCGGCGGCTCGGGAGGGGGCGCCAAGAAACACGGAGCCGCCGGGGGGGACATGACTATCACCGTCCCGCCGGGGACGGTGGTGCGCGACGCCGCCACGGGGGAGCAGATCGCCGACGTGGTGGAGCATGGCCAGCGCGTGATGATCGCCCGAGGGGGCAAGGGCGGGCTGGGCAACGTCCACTTCGCCACCTCGACCCAGCGCACCCCGGAGTTCGCCACCCTGGGCGAGCCGGGGGAGGAGCGGGAGCTGGAGCTGGAGCTACGGGTCATCGCCGACGTCGGCCTGGTAGGCTACCCCAACGCCGGCAAGTCTTCCCTCCTGGCCGGCATCTCCGCTGCCCGCCCTAAGATCGCCGACTATCCATTCACTACCCTGGAGCCCAACCTGGGCGTCGTGGGCATCGACGACGACTCCTTCGTCGTCGCGGACATCCCCGGCCTGATCGAAGGGGCCCACACCGGTGCCGGGCTGGGTCTACGTTTTCTGCGTCACCTGGAGCGCGCCAGCGTCCTGATTCACGTCCTCGACGTCGCCGGGGTGGACGGTCGTGACCCGATGGACGACTTCGAGCGCATCAACGTGGAGCTGCGGGAGTATTCCGCCGAGCTGGCGACGCGCCCCCAGATTGTCGCCGCCAACAAGATGGACCTCCCGGAGGCCCAGGGGCGATGGCCGGCCCTCCGCGCCGCCCTGGAGCAGCGGGGCGTGCCGGCCTACCCCATCTCCGCCGCCACTCGGGAGGGACTGGAGACGCTCCTGCGCGCCGTCGCCGCCAAGCTGGCGGAGCTGCGCCGCGAGGCGGCTGAGGCCACCTCCCCACCCCCGGAGCTGAGCTTGCTCTCCGAGACGCCCGATCACGAGGAGTACACCCCCGCCGGGACCCAGACGGCCCTGGCCGCCTCCCGGGAGTTCCAGGTGCGCAAGCTCTCGCAAGGGGTCTTCCGCGTCACCGGCAAAGGGGCCGATCGCGTCATGCTCACCTCAGACGTGCAGACTCAGAGCGGCATGCAGTACCTGATGTCTCGACTGCGCCGCCTGGGCATCGCCGGCGCCCTGGAAGAGGCCGGCGCTCGGCCAGGAGACCGCGTGCGCTTCGGGGACGTGGAGCTGTTGTGGCGCGTCCCCCTCAAGCCCCCCGTCCAACGACGGACTGCCAGGGAGCGTAAGCGGGGCGCCGACCGGCCGGGCTGAAGTCTCACGTCCCACGCCTGTTCGGCCAGGCCCGGAGCGCTCCGGCGCCGCCCTGACCCCTAATATGCCCCGCGCCCCCGCAGGACGGCAGGGATCGTCTTGCACAGGATGATCAGGTCGAGCAGGGGAGAGTAGTTCTGCACGTAGTAGATGTCGTATTCCACGTTCTCGTGGAGCGGGAGGTCAGAGCGCCCGTTCACCTGCCACCACCCGGTCATCCCCGGAGGGGCCGCCAGACGCTTGCGCTGCCAGGGCTCGTAGCGCTCCACGATCCACGGCTGCTCGGGGCGGGGACCGACCAGGCTCATCTCCCCCAGCAAGACGTTCCAGAGGTTGGGGAGCTCGTCCAGGCTCCAACGGCGCAGCATGCGCCCCAGGCGCGTCGTGCGCGGGTCAACGCGCTCCTTGTGCCGGGGCAGTCGGTCGGCCCCCAGCACCATGGTGCGGAACTTCCACATCCGGAACAGGCGCCCATTCTCCCCCACGCGCCAGGGGCCGTAGAACGCCGGCCCGGGTGAGTCCAGCTTCACGGCCAGGGCCAGGGTGGCCATCAAGGGGAGCAGGAGCAGAAAGGCCGCGCCCCCAATGGCCAGGTCGAAGACCCGCTTGATGGCGCGATCAAAGCCGGTGATCACAGGATCGCGAATGCCAATCAGGGGCACGCCCCAGAAGTCCTCCACCCGCGCCCGGGCAGAGATCATCTCGAATCGCTCGGGGACGATGCGCACCTGCACCGGCTGGGGCAGCAGGTCGAGCACCAGGCGCACGATCTTCTCGTGGTCACGGGCAGGGAGGGCGACGATGACGTCGTCGATCTGGTGGGCCTGTACCAGGGGCACCATCTCCCCCGTCGTCCCCAGGATGGGATACCCGGCGACAGTCTCCCCGCGGCGCGCCGGATCGTCGTCCACGTAGCCGACCAGCGCGAGCCCGCTCCAGGGGTGCGTCCCGATCAGCGCCGCCAGCTCCCGGCCCATCTTGCCGGCGTCCACGATCAGCAGACGGCGGGCCATGCGCCCCGACGTGACCCAGTTGACCAGCACGCGAGCGATCAGCCGGAAGTTGAGCAGGAAGAGGAGGTCGAGGACAACGAAGTACCCCAGGAGAATACGGGAGACGAAGCGGAACTCGAAGAGGTAGAAGAAGCCGATCAGGACGAGGGTGGAGACCGCCACCGCCGGGACGACCGCCCGCAGCTCCTCCAGGAAGGTGCGCGTCCGGCGCGAGTCGTAGGCCCCAAACAGGCGCAGAAAGAACGGCCAGATCAGGGCCGCCGCAATCAGGATGGGGGGCTTGATGAAGGGCTCGGGCGTGACCGGATCGCCGATGGGGAGCTGGCGCCGCCCCCATTCCGCCAGCAGGAGGGCCACACAGGTCAAGGTCGCGTCGGCGATGAAAACTAGCGTCAGCAGACGGTCGGCAAAGCCCTTGAGCATCTTCCCCTGCATGCTCCAACGGCTCGGTGCGAAAATATGGCGCGTCAGCTCGCCCCGCTTGCCAGGGTGGCGTACAGCGCCGCCGTCCGCGCGACCATCGCCTCCACCGAGAAACGGGCCAGGACATCCGCCCTGCCGGCCTGCGCCAGGCGCCGGCCGGCGGCAGGGTCTTCGAGCAGCCGGACGACGTGCCCGGCCAGAGCGGCTGCGTCTCCGGCAGGGGCGAGCAGCCCGGTGACGTCGTGGGTCACGACGTCTCGCGTCCCGACGACATCGGTCGCCACTACCGGCGTCCCGGCCGCCAGGGCCTCGATCACGGTGTAGGGCAGACCTTCAAAGCGGGAGGTGAGAAGAAAGACGTCAAAGGCCCCGATCAGCTCGCGGGCGTCAGGGCGATACCCGGTGAAGACGAGGCGCTCCGCCAGCCCGGCATCATGCACCCGGCGCCGGACGTCGTCCTCCAGCTCGCCGCCCCAGATCCACACGAAACGCACCGCCGGCCAGGTTGCGGCCAGGCGCGCCGCTGTTTCCAGCCAGGTGGTAGGGTCCTTCTGGGGCGACATGCGGGCCACCGTCCCCACTACCGGGCCGTCCCCCCAGCCTTCCCGCCGGCGCACCTCCTCCCGCCGCGCCCGGGGGGGGGGCACGTCCGCCACGGCCACTCCATTGGGGATCGTCACCACCCGCGCGGCTGGAACCACCCCACTGGACTTGGCCGCCGCCCCCTCGGTGGGGGAGACGGCGATCAAGCGGTCGGTGATCCGGCCCAGCGCCCGCTCGACGGCCAGATACACCCCCCGGCGCATTCGACCACCGGGCGCCAGGAACGCAAAGCCATGCGGGGTGTAGACCACCCCTGGCCGCCGTCCCCCGACGCCGGCCAGGAGCGCCGCCGGCCGGGCGACGGCCCCGGCGATGGAGGAATGGGCGTGGACGATGCTGTAGCGTCCCCCGCGGAGGAGCCGCGCCAGGGCCAGCGTCGCCCGGGCGTTGGCCGTGGAGAACACCGCCCGCTCCATCCCCACCTCGTGCGTCGGCACTCCGGCGGCCGCCACGTCGTCCCAGAAGGAAACGTCGCCAAACGTGGCCCCCCGTACACGTGGACAGGCCACCTCCACATCCCACCCCGCCGCCCGCAGCCCCCCGGCCAGCTCCAGGAGATGCCGCTTCGTCCCTCCAATGGTGGCCTCCATGACGTGCAGGATGCGCCAAGGAGGGAACGTCTCAGCACTCAAGTCTCAGGCCTCAGGCGCGGGCTATGGCTGGCCCTCGCGGAGGGCTTCTTCGTAGACGGCCAGGGTCTCGTCTACCATCCGTCCGGCCGTGAAGCGCTCCCGCACACGCTGATAGCCATTGCGGCCCATCCGCCGCCGCTCAGCGGCGTCGCCACACAGGCGGATGATCGCCCCGGCCAGGGCGGGGACGTCTTCAGGGGGGACGAGCAGCCCGGTCTCCCCATCGGCCACCACCTCCGGCACGGCCGAGACGCGCGTCGCCACCACCGGCCTGGCGGCGGCCATGGCCTCGACGAACACCAGGCCGAAGCCCTCCCACAACGAGGCCAGGACGAACACATCGCAGGCCGCCATCAGCCGGGGGACGTCCTTGCGCTCCCCGGCGAACACGATCTTCCCCGCTACCTCCGGCTGCCCCGCCTGCCGGCGCAGCTCGGCCACGTAGGCCTCACTCCCCTGCTGCGCCCCGCCGACGACCACCAGCCGTGCATCTGGAAACTGCCCGCAGACCTCCTGCATGGCGGCAAAGAGGTAGGGATGTCCCTTCTGCGGATCGAGCCGCGCGACACAGAGCAACAGGGGACCCTGGCCGGGCAGCTCGAACTCCCGGCGGATCTCCCGCACCTGCGATTCGGCGAGCGCCAGGGGCCGGTCGAGGCTGATCCCGTAGTACACTCGGCGCACCCTGTCCGGCGGTACCCGCCCCGTCTCCACCATATACCGCCCGACGTGATCTGAGCAGACGATAATGCGGTCATCCCAGCGGGAGAGAAGACCGTGCAGGCGGGCGACCCAGCCTCGCCGCAGCACGGCCTCGTCGTTGTGCTTGGATGCGATGGTGACCCCGGCGTCGCCGAACCGCCCCACCACGGCGCCGTAGGTGTCTGCCTTGAGCAAGTGCGTGTGTAGCACGTCCGGCTTGACCGAGGAGACCAGCCCCCACAGGCGCCCCAGGAGCGCCGCCGAGGCCAGCTCCTGCATCCCCAGGGCAAATGGGTATCCGGCCACGGGCAGGAACTCCTCTACCATCTCCGGGTCCTTGAAGTAAGCCAGCTCCACCGCGTGCCCCCGGCGCTTCTGCCCCTTCATCAGCTCCAGGAGGTGCGCCTGCGCCCCGCCGCGGGCAAGCGAGGTAATCACGTGCAGAATGCGCAGGGGGCCCTCTTCCCCTCGCCGGCGTCCTAGCACCTGGGCCATGACCGCCCGTTTGACTTGCGGGCCGGGGGGCCTCGCCGCACCCCACTACAGCCTGCCCCCTGGCCCCCCGATACGTCGTCGGCGCTCAGCGCTCAGTCCCCCGCTTTCGCGGGCGCCGGCCGGTCTTCCCGGTCGCACACCAGGATGGCTTGCACGCCCTGAGCAAAGGTGGTGAGGCGGTCGGGGAGGCGGAACACCTGGCGCAGGCGCGTCGTGTCGGCGACGACATTGCCGCCGCTGCTGCCCGGGACGTCCTCGAAGACTGGCTGCCGCCCTAGCCGCTGACCGATCGTCTCCGCCATCTGGCGAATGGAGAGCACCTCGTCACCCGCCAGATTCAGCACCTCGTGAGGGACGGCGCCACCGGGGGCGACGCTGAGCGCCTGCGTAAACACGTCAGCCACGTGGCTGACGAAGATAGGGTTCATCTGCGGGCGCCCGCCCTCTCGAAGGAGTACGGGCAGGCCTTCCCGAACGCGATCGATCAGTCCGGGGACGAGGCGGTTGCGCTGGCCGGGGCCATACGGGGTGACCAGGCGCAAGATGACGTAGGGCAGGAGGTCTCCATAGGCCTGCACCAGGCGCTCCGCTCCCTGGCGTGTGGCGGCGTAGTAGCCCGTGCCCAGGGGGGGGTCGCTCTCCCGCCAGGGGCGGTCACCCCCACCGTACACGGATGCGGTGGAGGCATAGACGAAGCGCTGCGCCCCCCCCCGGCGGGCATGCTCCAGGAGACGCAGCGTGCTCCCTACATTTACGTCGAACAGGTCGTGCGCCCCTTCCGGGAAGGGGGCATTGGCCTGGGCCAGATGGATGATGGCGTCCAGCCCCGTCGGCAGGCGCTCGGTCAGGTCCGGCCGGCGCAGGTCGACGACGACTGGCTCGGCGTCGGGAAAGCGGGCGAGGCGCCCTGGATCGTGGCCCAGGGCCAGCACCCGGTGCCCCTCTCGGATCAAGTGGGGCACCAGCCAGCCGGCGACAAACCCCGTCGCCCCGGTGACGAGGACGTTCATCAGGCCACGTTCATCGTGAGTGGAGCTGTTCGGCGACCACACGTCGCAGGCCCGCGCGCAGGGGCACCTCGGCGCGCCAGCCGAGCAGGCGAGCCGCTTTCTCACTCGACCCCACGCGGCGCACCATGGGTACCTGGACGTCACCGAACTCTGGCTGCATCGGCGACTCCGCCAGCTCCAGCAGCGTGAAAACGACGTCCCGCACCGTGCGCTCCTCGCCGCTGCCGACGTTGAACACCTCGTCTGAGACCTCGCTCTCCATCGCCCGCACCGTAGCTGCGGCAACGTCGGACACGTATACGAAGTCGAACGATTGCGAGCCGTCCCCGTTGATCGTCGGGGGCTGCCCGGAGGCGATGCGCTGGAGCACGGAGTCCACCAGGCCAAATCCCATGAAGGGGCCATAGACGTTCATGTAGCGCAGGGTGACGTAGTCCTGTCCCCACGTCCCGTTGAAGGCCCGTAAAAAGGCCTCCCCGGCGATCTTGGAGGCCCCATAGATGGTGCGCGCCCCCAGCGGGTGCGCCTCGTCCATCACCTCCAGCGTGTCGCCGTATACGGAAGAGGCGCTAGAAAAGACCACCTTCTGCACCCCTGCCTGCTGCGCCGCCTCGAAGACGTTGAACGAGCCATCGACGTTCACCTCTAGGCACAAGCGGGGGGTCTCGGTGGAGGGGTTGAGGGGCAGCACGGCCATATGGAAGACCCCGGCAACGCCCCCCACCGCCCGGCGCACCTCCTCGGGGCGGCGTAGATCGCCGGCCATCACCTCCACAGCTGGATGTCCATGGAACCGCTCCCCTCGCCCGGGGAGATCGAAGATGCGCACCCTGGCCCCCTGCGCCAGGAGCTGCTCCACGACGTAGCGCCCGATGAAGCCGCCACCACCGGTGACCAGGAACCGTTGTCCAGATAGCTGTACCATGCTCATTCCCCAAACGGGCGAGCACCTTTCTTGCCCGCACCCCGCGCCCCCGCCGCCGGGCGCGGTGCACGCTCCTGGTGTTGCTCCCTCCGCGCCTGCGCGCGCCGCGCCGGGAGAGGCTGGGCGTCCCGTCGGCCCCAGCGCCGGTCAGCCGGGCCACCTCAGCCGTTCGGGAGCGGGCCCAGCGCCCTGGGCTGAGCGCCCGGGACTTCTCTAGATGTGTGGTATCGCCGGGACCTTCCAGCCTGACCCATCCCGGCGCGCCGCCGGGCGTCACACGGCCGAGGGCATGGCCGGGCTGATCGTCCACCGTGGCCCGGATGCCGGCGGTTTCCTCGTAGACGGACCGGTGGCCATGGCCAGTCGACGCCTGGCGATCATCGACCTCTCCGAGGCCGGGCACCAGCCCCTATACAGCGAAGATGGGTCGGTCGGGCTGGTGTATAACGGGGAGCTGTACAACTTCCAGGCCCTGCGCCGGGAGTTGGCCGCCCGCGGGCACCGCTTCCGCTCGGCGACCGACACCGAAGTGATCGTCCATGCCTACGAGGAGTTTGGGCCGGACTGCGTGCGCCACTTCAACGGCATGTTCGCCTTCGCTATCTGGGATCGGCGGGCGGGGACGCTCTTTCTGGCCCGTGACCGCTTTGGCGTCAAGCCCCTGTACTACACCCGCGTCGACGGGGCGCTGGCCATCGCCTCCGAGGTCAAGGCCTTTTTGGCCCTCCCGGCGTTCCGCGTCGCGCTCGACCCCGAAGCCCTGGTGGAGTACCTGACCTTTCAGAACATCCTCTCCGACCGTACCTTGTTCGAGGGGGTGCGCCTCCTCCCGCCGGGCTCCACGCTGACCGTGCTCCCGGACGGCTCCGCCCACGCCGAGCGCTACTGGACATTTCAGTTCCACCCGGGGGCCGACCGCGGGGAGCGGTACTACGTCGAGGGGGTGCGCGACCGTTTCGAGGAGGCGGTGCGCCGGCAGCTGATGAGCGACGTCCCGGTGGGGAGCTACCTATCCGGCGGGATGGACTCGGGATCGATCTGCGCCGTGGCCAGCCGGCAGATCCCGCACCTGCACACCTTTACGGGGGGCTTTCATGTCTCCGGTGTGCCTGGGGTGGAGGGGGACGAGACCCTCGCCGACGAGCGCGCGGCGGCCGAGAGTATGGCCGTGGCCATGGGCACGGAACACTACCAGCTACTGGTGCAGCCGGGAGACATCTCCCGGGTCATGCCCCGGCTGATCTGGCACCTGGAAGATCTACGCGTCGGGTCGAGCTACCACAACTACGCCGTGGCCCGCCTGGCCAGCCGCTTCGTCAAGGTGGTCTTGTCCGGGGCCGGGGGCGACGAGCTCTTCGCCGGGTATCCCTGGCGCTATCGCCACGCCGCCGGGGCGCGCACCAAGGACGAGTTCCAGCGGCGCTACGCCGCGTTCTGGTCGATCCTCCTGACCGATGTGGAGAAGCCCGGCTTCTTCGCCGGCTCGCTGGCCGCCGTTGCCCAGGGGTTCTCGGCGGCCGAGGCGGTGGGCGACGTGTTGGTCGGGGCCACGGCCGAGGATCCCCTTGATCTGGCCCTCACGTTCGAGGCCCGCACCTACCTCCAGGGGTTGTTCATCGTGGAAGACAAGCTCTCCATGGCCCACTCCCTGGAGAGCCGGGTGCCCTTCCTGGACAACGACCTCGTGGACTTTGCCTGCGCCATCCCCAGCCACTACAAAATCAAGAACGGGACGTCCAAGTACGTCCTGCGCCGGGCGATGCAGGGACTCATCCCCGATCATATCCTCAGCGCCCGCAAGCAAGGCTTTGCCCCACCCGAGGACGCCTGGTACCGCCGTGAGGCGCTGCCGTACCTGCGCGATGTCATCCTGGCCCCCCGGAGCCTGGAGCGGGGCTACTTTCGCCCGGGGGCCCTGGAGCAGACTATCGCCGAGCATGCCGCCGGCAGGCGCAACCACAAGAAGCTGCTCTGGTCGCTCCTGTGCCTGGAGTGGTGGAACCGCATCTTCGTCGACGGGGAGCGCCCCGCGGACGCTGCCCTCAACTATGCACGCCCAGGGAAGTCCTTCGTAGGTGCTCCAGATAAGCCATGAGCGAAGGTGCACCCGGCAGGCCCTTAGCGCCCTGGCGTGGGCGTCGCCGTCGCCGTCGCCGTGGCCGTGGCCGTCGCGGTGGCGCTGGGCACCGGGGTGCTCGTCCGTGTCGCGGTGGCCGTCGCGGTGGCACTGGGGGGCGGTGTCGTCGGCGCTGGAGGGACAGCCGCCGGTGGTACGGGCGTCTCCGTGGCCGGGGGCGTGGCCGTCGGGGTGGCGGTGGCCGTGGGGGTGGAAGTCGCCGTGCCGGTGGGGGTGGGATGCACCGCCATCAGCGTGGCCCGCACTACCAGGCGATCGGCGTAGTCCTGCACGTCTGGGAGCCACTCCCCGACGCAGGTGACCAGGGTCAGGGCGGGAGTGGACGTTGGCTCGAGAAGGGACAGGTCGGTGCGGGCGAGGCGCCGCACCTCCGTTGCCACGTAGTCGAAGCCCCGATCTCCGCTGAACACCTGCACCACATCGCCGACCTTGACGCGATCCAGGTCACGGAAGACATTGCCCCCGCTCAGGCTGCTGACGTGCCCTACCAGGATGCCGTTGCCCGGCTCCCCCGCCCCAGCGGTATGCAGGCCGTGGCCCACCCGGAAGGCCGGCACCTCCCAGGTGGTGGCGCCGAACTGGTTAATCAGCCCCGCCGGGACGACGCCGCTGTCCAGGCGAATGCGAGGGATGCGCACCTTGGTGATTGGGGCCTGCGAGACCGCGGGAGACAAGGCCACCGGCTTTACCGGTGCCGAAGGCGTCCGCGTCGGGATCGGCGTGCGCGCCACGGTGGGGACGGGTGCCGGCCCGTCGCCCGGCACGGGCCCGGTATCTCCGCTGGCCTCGCCGGCGCCCTCCGGTGGACTACCGGTACCTGCATCTCCGGGCACGCCCCCGCCGGGCGCCCCTTCCCCGGCCTGGACGGCAGCGCCCTCTATCCCAGCCTCGGGGCCCAAAGGGCCCAGGTCAACGTCCTCAAACGACCGCCACGAGGTGCCGTAGAACGGTGGGGCCGTGGGCTGAGGTGTAAACAATCCCCGCGGCACGACACCGGCGCCGAGGATGAGAAGACCGCCGCCCCCGAGGATGAAGAGCAGGTTACCGAGCGCCGAAACTAAGGTTTGTCTGGTGAATAGTTCACTTACCTGGGACACGAATCAGGCGCTTCTCTGGCAATTGGCACATACCCAACACGCCGGGGGACGTGAATGGCTCCGGCCTTTACCCCGGGTAGAAAGAGACGGGCCAGGGGCGAGCTGTTCCCGCCCCGGCCTGGCCCTGAGTGTAACGTCCCGGGGCGGACTACCCCCGGCGCTCGGCGCGGCGCCGCAGGGCGAACCCGCCGACGAGCATAGCCCCCAGCAGCATGGCGGCCATGCTGGCGTCCTGGATCGGCTCACCGGAACGGGGCTGCGTGGTCACGGCCGGCGACGTGGCCGGGCGGGGAGTGGGCTGCGTGGCCGGGCGGGGAGTAGGCTGCGCCTGGGCCAGGGCCGTCGATGCAGGCACCAACAGGGCGACGCTCAGCGAGGCCACGGCACATACCTTCCGCCAGCCAGTTCTGCGCTCGGTCATCATCAATCTCCTCCGCAAGCCAATCTTGTGCGCGCGGCCGCTCGCTGTGACGCGATCTGTTACGGCGCTGCGCGACTGTACCATGTTCCACGCCGTCCCACACAGCAACGCCGGCAGCGGCTACGGTGAACGCCCTACAGCAGGCCGCGGATGGCGTTCTGCGCGGCGCGTCCCGACTCCTGGGGACGCGCCGCATACCCGGAGGTTGCGCTCCGCCCCCCGCAGCCGGCTAGAACGCTGCGGGAGGCGGACCGGTCTCCCGGGCCCCGGGACTGGAGCCCTGAGACCTACCTCCTGACCCCGGTGACTCTGTTGGTCGGGTCACCGGCCGGCGGGGCTTTGCCCAAAAAGTCCGCTGAGACACCAATCGGTGGATTGCGCCCAGGTTAGCGTTGCCGCTGCTGGCGCTGTACTTACGCGCTGCTGGCACATTTTGGGCAAAGCCGGCCGGCGGGAAGCGTGAAATCACGTCGTTGAGATACTACCGGCCTTACTACCGGCCTACCGAGTGTATCCAACGTGCCGGCTGCTCCACGGCGACGTCGTAAGGCCGTCCGTGGCGCTCTATCTGCAGCTCATACTTACGATCATGGTACTCCAGAACGTCGTCCCGACCGACGACGCCGCTGCGGTCGCGGTAGAGGTGAGGGGAAATGAAGTAGCGCCCCCGGCCCAGGAGCAACGGGTCGAGGGTCAGTTCGAACGTCCCCGTCCCGTGCAGCGGGGGGAGACGAATCCCGGCCTCGCGGGCGTCCAGGCTGCAGGCCACCACCCCGTCGGCGCGGGCCAGCTGTACCACCAGGGCCAGGTCGTCGTAGGGGGCATCACCGCTGTAGGAGAGGCGAATGGTCAGGGGATCGCCAGAATACACCAGGCCGGCCGGGCGGCCCGTCCGGTCCAGGATCTCCACCGCCGTGAAGCGCACCTCCCCGGTCCCCCAGACGTACCCGGCCAGGCGCGGGTCGCGCGGCGCGGCGTCGGGGGCCAGGGGCACCGGACCGGCGTCGTCCGAGAAGCGACTCCCGTCGCGCCGGCGACGCGCCGCGCGCTCCCCGGCCTCGTGCGTGCGCAGGGCGGCTTCATAGTCCCGGCACACGTGGGCCGGGTCGCCGTCACCTTGCAAGCCCCCCGCCTCGATCCATAGCGCCCGCCGGCAGAGGCGCTGGACGAGGTAGGTGTTGTGGGAGACGAACAGCACGGTGGCGCCGCTGGCGCAGATATCGCGGATACGCTCGAAGCACTTGGCGATAAAGGCGCTGTCCCCGGCGGCCAGGGCCTCGTCGATGATCAGGATCTCCGGCTCCACGCTGATGGCCACGGCAAAGCTGAGGCGGGCCTGCATCCCCAGGGAGTAGGTCTTGAAGGGCAGGTCCATGTACGCGCCCAGCTCGGCGAACTCCACGATCCCTTCATATTTGCGCTTGATCTCCGCCTCGTCCATGCCCAGCACGGCGCCCCCCAGGAAGACGTTGTCCCGACCGCTGAACTCGGGGTGGAACCCGCTCCCCAACTCGAGGATGGCAGACATGCGGTAGTTGACCTCGATCTCCCCCTGGGTGGGGGCGCTGATCCCGGTGAGGAGGCGCAGCAGGGTGGTCTTGCCGGCCCCGTTGCGCCCGATCACGCCCACGATCTCCCCGCGGCGCACGTCGAACGTGACGTCGCGCAGGGCCCAGAATGGGCGGTGGCGCGGGCGCCGGGTGACCCACTCCAGGAGCCGGTCGCTCTGGCGCCGGTACACCCGGTAACGCTTCGCCACCCCACGCACGACGATGGCCGGCGGGGCGGGCGCCGCCTTGGGTGGGGCGGCGCCCCCGGCGGCCCCACCCTCAGACGGGCCGGACACGGCCGGGGTGGCGGCGGTCACGGCCAGGCCCGCCTCACAGGATGTCACTCAAGAAGACGCGCGTGCGCTCGAAGGCGGCGAACCCGGCCAGGAGCGTGGCCAGGGCAACAAAGGCGAAGAGGGGTAGACTCCAGGGATGCTGCAGGCCGCTCCCGGTAACGCCCCCCAGCAGGGCGTCACGGTACAGGTGCACCAGGTGCGTCATAGGGTTGAGCTCCAGCAGGCGGCGCAGGGCCAGGGGCACGTCTCGCTCCAGGTAGAAGATGGGTGTCAGAAACATCCCCAGCATCAGCGCCACCTGGACGACCTCTCTCACGTCGCGCAGGATGGCACCTACGGCGCCGAGCAGCCAGGCCACTCCGGCAAGGAACACCAGCTGCAGGAGGAGCGTGGGGAGGAGGAGCCACAGGGCCGGCGGGAGGCCGCCTTGCAGCCACACGGCCAGGCCGACCACGACGCTCAAGCCTACACCCTGGGAAAAGGCGGCCACGTAGAGGCTACAGAGAGGCAGGATCTGCACCGGAAAGACCACCGCCTTGACCAGGCTGCGGTGCTCCCCCATCGTCTGCGTCGCCCGGCTGGCCACCTCGGAGAATGCTACCCAGGGGAGGAGACCGGAAACGACGTAGACGGCGTATTCCGCCGTCGGGGCGCCGGGACTCAGACGCCCGCCGAAGATGAACGTGAAGATGAACACGTAGATAGCCACGGAGACAAGGGGAGTCAGGGCGGCCCACGCCAGTCCCAGGGTGGAGCCCACGTAGCGCTGACGCAGGTCGCGCTCGGCCATGCGCCGCCAGAGCCGGCGATGACGCCATAGGGACAGCAGACGGACGGGGAGGGGCGCTCCAACGTCACGCGCCTCGACGTATCGCCAGGCCACTCCGCTCCTCTCGTCCTGATCGCCCGGCCGCGCCCTAGCCGACGCGGGGCCGGCTACGCCGGCCCGCCGGCGCTACCCGCCAGGCCCCGGTCAGCGGGCGTGCGGCCGGCGCCGCCCGCGTGATTCTAACGGCCCGGCCGGCAACCCAGCCCCCGCCGGCCACCAGGGCCCAGGCCACGGCGGCGGCGGCGAAGGGGGCCACCATGTAGGCGTAGCGCGCCTGGTAGAGCTCAGAATGGCCGGGCACCCCGGCGACAAACCCGATGGGGGGCAGGACGCCGACGACGCACAGCCCGGGGATGAGCCATGCCCGCCGCCGGCGCTCCCGCTGCCGCAGGAGACCCAGCGTCCCGGCGAGAAAGATCAAGGGCGTGAACAGCGGGGAATGGAGCCCCAGGTAGCGTCCCCAGGCGCCCGATCCGCCGGTCAGGAGGTAGTAGTGGGACTCGAACACCTCCTGCCCGTAGATCCGCGCGTAGCCCGCCGCCGTGTAGCCCAGCAGCTGCCCCGGCGTGTGGTAGCGGAACAGGTAGTCAAAGGGCGAGACACGCCGGTCGGGCTCGAACCCCGGCTCTCCCAGGCGGTGCTTGAACTCCTCTTTCCAGTTGTTGGTGGCAATGGCGGTGGCCGCCGGGGCAACGTCCCCCCGAGCGCGGGCATAGCCGGCGAAGGTGGGGAGCAGAATGGCGGCCAGCAGGGCCGCCGACAGCCCGGCACGCACGGCCGACCACCGCTGAGTCACAGCCCCCCACAGCAGGATGAAGAGGGCGCAAGGTAGGGCATCCAGGCGGGTCAGGGCCGCTGCCCCGGCCAGGAGGGGCGCCAGCCAGTACAACCCCCAGCGACGGCCCGCCTCCGACCACAGCGACGCCACCGCCAGGACGAGGAGGGTGCCGGTGACCTCCTCCCGCAGCCCCACGGCGGCGTTGCGGATCCAGATGGCGTCCACGGCAAGGAGGAGGGCCGTCAACAGCCCGGCCCCGCTCCCAACGAGGGCCCCCACTGCCCACGCGCTCGCCCCCACCCACACCACGCTGGCCACGAGCGAGAGGAACACGACGTGCACCTCCTGCGGCCCCAGGGCCTGAAGCCAGGCGTGGAGGAGATAGATGTAGAACGGCTCGCGGAACCAGGTGCTCCCGCTAAAGAAAAGGGCCAGCCCGTTGGTCTGGCGCTCCAGCAGGAGTTTGTCCAGGCTCACGGCTTCGTCGAAGTAGCTCTGCGCATCCAGCGAGAGGGGCAAGGCCTGCTCCGGCGCAACAACCAGGAAGCCCCAGCGGAGCTGTACGGCCAGCAGCAGGACGCCGATCAGGAGGAGCGGAGCGGCGCCTGCCAGGGCGCCACTCTGCCGCCCCTCCGGGAGCCGGTCTGGCCCCTCGCCGGCGGGCGGCCAGGCCATCAGCCCCCAGGCAGTGACCGTCCCCCACCAGAACAACGGCGCCAGGTCCGTGGCCGGGCCAGCGGCGCTGCGCCAGACGATGAACCCCATGCACCCGGCCAGCAGGCCCCAGGCCCCACCCAGCGCCGCCCGCCGCCATGGCGTATTCCAGGCTGGAATCACCCTCCGCGTCGCCCCGGCACCGGCGCCGGCCAGGGCGGCCGCCCCGGCCATCCAATACAACACCGCCGGCAGCCGCGGGTCGATATGGGACACCGACCCGGCAGGGGCGGTTGTGCCCAGCAGGAGCCCCGCCAGGAGGCGCAACGGCGGTGAGAGCTCCCCACCGGCTACCGCCGACCACACCTGCGCGGCACCGCGGGCCGCCAGCCCGGCGGCCAGCGCGCCCCCCAGCCACCCGGCGGCCCGCAAGCCCCCGGCCCCGGCGGCGCCGGCCAGCGCCGCCGGGGCCTGGGGCCCCCGGCGCACGTCGGCGACCAGCGGGACGGCCACCGCCCCCACACCCAGGGCCAGGATCGTCAGGCGCCCGGCCAGAGCGGGGGCGGTGAGGAAGGGGACGAGTCCAGCCAGGGCCGTCACCGGCGTCCGGCTGATCAAGGGATCCACCGCCGCCACGGCCGCCAGCCCGGCCAGTACCGTGACCCAGCGCCGGCGATGGGGGCGGACGCGACGCGCCAGCTGCCCCGTCCATCCCGGCCGCAGGAGCAAGAGCAGCCAGGCGGCGCCGGCGACGAGCAAAGGGAGCGCCGTCACGACCGCCTCACGTTACTCGGCCCGGCCCCCTCTCGCGGCCTGATACGGCGACGAGACGTTGTCATCCCCTCGCCGCCGCCCGGCAGGCCCAGATGGCTCGCGGCACTGCATGTGACGTCGCTCACGCCGCGGGCGGAACCGGAACCGCTCGCTGTCGTACTAACCGGCAGGGCCGCGACCACGTCTCACGCCATCGTCCGGCGGCGCCCTAGCCAGCGCTGGAGCTTCAGGCGGCGGAAGCCGATCAAGGCCATGCGCGCCAGCAGGGGTCCATGCTGCAACACCTTCACCTTCGAGTAGCCGGACGTCCGGCGCCGGTAGCGTACCGGCACCTCCACGATCCGCAGCCCCAGGCGAGCGGCGCCGAAGAGGAGGTCGAAGTCTCCAAAGGGGTCGAAGTCCCCAAAATAGCTGCGGTTGGCGGCCAGCCGGTCATAGTCCCGCTTGCGCAGCACCTTGGTGCCGCACAGCGTGTCCTTGATCGGCTGGCCCAGGAGCCAGGTAAAGACGATGCTGAAGACCTTGTTCCCCAGAAAACGGATGGGCATCATGGCCTCGTCCTCTAAGGGGTACACCAGGCGCGTCCCATTGACGAAGTCGGCCTTGCCCGTGGCGATCGGCTCCAGGAACTTGGGTAGATCTTCTGGGGGCACCGTCAGGTCGGCGTCCAGGATAAACAGGACGTCTCCCTGAGCGGCGGCGAAGCCCTTGCGTACGGCATCGCCCTTGCCCAGCCGGAGCATCTGCACCGGCTTCCCGTCATCCGCCGGCGGGTCTCCGCTCCCCAGGCCCCCATGGGGCACCCGGCCCCCCTGGGGCAGCTGATCGATCAGCTTGATGTCCCGCCGCCCGCGGTGTCGCTCGATCTCTTCCAGGATGCGCTCCCGCGTGCGATCGGTCGACGCCCCGTCCACGAAGACGATCTCCGTATGCGCCCCCAGCTCAGGCAAGCGGGCGATACATGGGCCGACGTTCCCTTCCTCGTTCCGGCAGGGGACGATGACGGAGCAGGAGAGGGGCTCCGGCTGCGGGCGGGGCAACACCGGGCGCACCACCCAGTGGGTCACCAGGGCCAGGTGACGCGCCCCCGGCAACCGGATAATCAGCCGGTTAAGCAATGGGGCCAGCAGGGGTACGCCCTTGGGGAGGAGCAGGCTGGCGCCACGGTCAAGCGTGGCCAGATCCGTCAACGCCAGGAGGTTGTCTACGTCGGCCATGCCCAGCCAGTTCAGCTGGGCCTCAGGCATCTTCAGCCCCAGGCGCTCCGCCAGGGACATGACGCCGTGCCAGGCGAAGTTCCAGTAGGTGATCAGGATCTTTGTCTGCGGGGTGCAGACGGCGTGCAGGGCCCCCAGGAGCGCCTGGATGTCCTCCACGTGTCCCAGGAGGTCGGAGAGGATGACGTAGTCAAAGGTCACGCCCAGGGGAACGGCGTGGGCGTCGCCCCGCACGAAGAGCAGCGTCCCATAGCGCTCGCCGGCGGCGCGCACCATCCCCTCGCTGATGTCCACCCCCACCCCCAGAGAGGGCTGTACGGCCGCCAGGAGGTCGCCCGTGCCACAGCCAAGCTCCAGGACGCGGGCGCCGGGTGGGATGGTCTCCCGCGCCAGGCGCTCGATCTCGGCGTAGTAGTAGCGGTTGCGCTCCTTCCAGCGCGCCCGCTCGGCGGCGAAGCGGTCGAACCAGGCGGCCGTGCGCCGTCCCACCAGGGCGCGATGGGCCAGACCGGCCACCTCGTCCGCGGCGTCCGCACTCCCCCCGGTGGCGTCACTCCAGCGCGTCGTCGTCATCTGGGTGCCTGAGGTCGGCGCGTCCGTGAGTTCGGTGCCGGGCATGGTCGTCCCATCAATCGGTCGGGTGCTGGGTACGGTCGTCTTGGCCACGTGCCCCCTCGCTCGGCGCCGGGCCCTCTGCGATGCTCTGCCCCCGCCGCGAGAGGGCGGTGGTGGCGACGAGCAGGAGGTAGAAGGCCGTAAACCAGATGATCCACTCGTTGACCAGGGCGTCGGCCAGGCCCCGGCCGGTCCACGGCCAGGCCACCGCCGTCCAGGCGACGATCCCCAGGGCCATCGAGGCGGCCGTCGCCGCCGGATCGAAGCGCCGCCTGGCGAGGTCCACTTGATACCTCATAACGGCCGGCGACCGTTGGGGTGGGCGTGGCATCCCGTCCTCTCCCGAGCTACCGTCCCGCCCCCACGGCCGCCGCCCTGGCCTGTGGCCTGGCCAACTCCGCCCTGCTCCTGCCCCCGGCGGTGGAGTGGCTCGGCTCCTGGCGCGGTCTGCTCGACCTTTTCGCCTCTTTGTGGACCGTCCTTTTCGTGGCCTTTCTGGTGCTGTTTTGGACGGGGGATGCCGTCCGCAGCCTCTTGCAACCCACCGCACCCTCATCCCCATCCACTCCCATGGCCCGGCCCCGGCGTTCCCCAGGGCTTACCCCACGCTGGGCCCTGGTGCTGCTGGTCGTCTGCGGCGTCGAGTTGCTGACCCATGCCGGGGAGCGCAACGGTTTTCTCGCCAGCAGCCGTCCCACCAGCGGGGTAGAGACCTGGACGACGGCGGACGGCTACGCCGTGCTCCTGGACGGCATCCCGGCCCAAGGGGACGGGCTCTTCCTCCTCCCCATGCTCAACCTCTTCTTAGACGATGGCCCCCCGGCGCCGAGCGAGTTCGACCGCCGGGCCGGCCACGTGTACCTGGTGTCCCTCCTGGCCCGCCCGTTGGGCACCTATTGGTCCTTTGCCGCCGTCAACCTGCTGGCCTGGTGGGGGGCGGCCCTCGCCGTCTGGTGGCTCGGGCAGCGACGCTGGCCGGGGAGCGCCGTCCCCTGGATCGCCTCCCTCCTCGTCGCCACCGGTCAGGGATTCCTCTTCATGGGCGCCGCCCCCCAGGCCCACGTCGCCGCCTACGCCGCCTTTGCCTTCTTCCTGGTCCTTTGTGACGCCCTGCGCCTGTGGACGCGGGACATCAGTCTGCGGCCCTGGCTCAGCGCCGGCTGGGCCGCCGGGGCCGCCGGGCTGATCTACCTGGTCAATCTCCCATGCCTCCTCTTCCTGTGGCTCTATTCCCTCGCCGGGCTCACCCCCCGCCGGCTCATTGGCCTCATCCTCTCCACCCTCACCGCCTTTGCCCTGGTGTCCCTGTGGGTGCTGTACGGCAGGGCCCTGGGCCTGGGCTTCAGCGGGGGCAACAACGACCTCGCCGGCCAGGCCATCGCCGGCTGGCTTCGCGTCCTCCACGCCGGCCCCTACGAGATCATCGGCCAGCTCCGCGCCGGCTCCGTGCGGGGCATCTCCGTAGCCGCCTTTTACTACCCCCTCTGGGTGCTGGCTGTCCTGGGGCTTGTGGTCAGCGGGCGAGACGCCCGGCGCTGGGCCCTGGCCGTCCTCGTCGCCGGCATCCTCCCGGCGATTGCCTTTTCCACCCGCTTCCACCTCCCCCGCCTGGCCTACTTCATGTATCCTGCGGTGTACCTCCTGGCGGCCGCTGGGATGCAGGCCCTGGCCCGTCCGCTCCCCCGGCCGGCGGCCGTGACCCTCCTGGCCACCCTGACCCTAGGCTTGATCGCCCTTTCCAACCTCGACCTGCTGGGGATCCAGCAGCTCAATCTGTGGTTCCACTACTCCCAGGGGAACACCTGGTGACGGCCACGTCGCGCCGCCGTCTCCTCCCCTGGGCGCTGTTCCTGGTGGCCCTGGCGGTGACCCTCGCCGGCGTCACCCCGGCTGCGGGGGCCGCCCGCCTCTTCTTCTTCGTCACCCTGCTGGGGGGCATCGTGGCCGCCGCCGGCCTGCTCGGCCCCCGAGCGCAGCTCGCCGCGGCCCTCCTCCTGCTGTCCCTCGTCGCCACGCAGCGCCTCGTCGAGCGCCCCCTCGCCGTCCCCCCTTCGTCCCAGTGGACAACTCCCCTGGCCGGCCCGGGCCAGGTGGTTCGCCATACGGTGCGCCTGCCCACCGGCGACCCGACGTGGCCCCGCTTGTGGACGCGCGCCGCTGGCGCCGCCGTGTTCGTCTGCGCCCGCGGCCCCCTGACCCCAGAAGATGGCCTCCTGCTCCATCTCGGCGATGAGCCGGTGGCCCGGCTGACCCAGGAGCAGGCCTTCGGCACCCGGCCGCAGCCGACGAGTATCGGCTTCTACCGCATCCCGGTGAGCCGGACGCTCCTGGAGCGTCACCCGGAGGCGGTATTCACCCTGCGCCGCGCCCCGGGATCCAGCCCCCGGCCGATCGATATCTGTGGCACCTTCAGCTATCGCCCCACCGCCGGGCCCAACAGCAGCGCCTTTTTCGACGGCGCCACCTGGACGAGCCCCGGCGCCGAAATGGGCGGGCGCTTCTTGATTGAGGTACGCCTGGAGGACGCCGCCGGGCGCCCTTTCTCCATCTGGTACTGACCTGGTACTGACCCCAGGACGGCCGCCGGCACGGGAGTGGGGCCCCGGCCAGCGCCTGATCTAGAACTGGCGAGAACACGCTCCAGCGTTCCACCGGCCGGGCGGTACAGCGCTCCACTTGCATACGGTGTTGCTGCCCCGCCGGGCACAAAAGACTTAGAAGTAGATGGCCACCGTGGGCCGCCCGCTGGGGCCCAGGAAGCGCAGCTCCACGTAGTAACGTGACAGGGGCGGGCCCCCGTCCACCGGGGGAAGGGGTTGGTCGGCCAGCCCTTCAGCCGACCAGGTGCCCCCGCGCCGGCGCTGCGCCCCACCGGCCCCCGGCCGTGAGGGGTCGTCCTGCCCGCCACAGATCCGCACCGGGCCACCGGCGGCCCCGTCCCGGCGCACCACCACGTCCAGGACACCCCCGCCGATGGTCCCGCGCCCTACCGGCAGGAGGTACCAGCCGTCTTCGTTCGGCGGACCGGCGCGGGGCAAGGTCGCCAGCGCCACCGCAGGCCCATCGTTCAGGATGACGGACATGCCGGCTTCTGGAGGGATCAGCCCCCCACTGCACACGGCCACGACCACGGCCGACGCCTCGCGCCAGGCCCGCGTCCAGCGGGCATCACTCGCCGGCGGCAGGAGGATGCGCTGGCGCACGGCGTCCCCGGGGGACGCCAGGGTGGCGTGCCAGCGGACTCGCTCCGGGAGGGGCATTGCGCCGGGAGACGCTTGCTGCCCCACAGCCGCCAGGAGGAGCAGGGCAGCGCCGGCGCGCTGCCCCCGCACTCCGGTCATCAGGCCGAGCAAGGAGAGGCCTACCGGCCAGAGGAGCAAGACGAAGAAGACGGTGGCCCAGAAGCGGGGGAGGGGCGAGACACCGGGGGGCACGAGCCACAGTCCCCCCACCGTCACCAGCAGGCCGAGGAGCGTGGCCCCGGCGCTGGTCAGGAGCACCGCCCGCAGGGTCCCCGATCCGGCGGCGCCACCGGCGCGCCGTTCCCCTGAGGGAGAGGAGGTGACTCCCAGGAGCCCCACGTGCCGTCCCCCCTGACGATGCGCCGGCTCCCGACCAGCCGGCGAGGCAGGTGGGTCCGATCCCCCTGCCGGACCGGCGCGGTCCAGACTCGTTGCCGGCGTGGGGCGAGGCGGGAGCGTCGAGCGACTCACTGGCCGGTGGGGGCGGAGAAATGGAACTGGACGTTCAGCTCCTGGAATCCCAGGAGGTCGAGATTGCTCAGCAGGGCCAGCGCGCCGAGCGCCGCCCCCACCGTGGCCGGGGCGACAAGGCTAGCCAGCCGCAAGGCCAGCGCCGGCGCGGCCGGCGGTGCGCTCCCAGCAGGTGACACCGCTGACCCGGAGAGCCGCTCGGTCAGCCGGGCCACCACGGTCCCCAGGTGCAGCGCCCCCCGCGCGGCCATCAGGGACATCGCCGGGTACATGTAGTAGGCCAGGCGGGGCAAGGGGAGGAGCGAAAGGAGGATCAGCGTGGGGAGGAGTGCGCCCATGGCCACGGCCAGGGCCCATTCCCGGTCGGCGCGGCTGCTCCCCAGCAGCCCCACCCCGGCCAGGATCCACCACAGGGGGGGGAACGCCCCGGCCAGCGTCGCCCGGGTAGCCGCCGCCCCGGCCAGGGGACCGCCGCGGAGGTAGGTCAGCAACTCCGGGAAGGGGGCGCGCAGGTGCCTCAGCCAGCGGGACAGCGAGTCCCCGATCAGCCCGCTGTTGTCGGTGGTAAAGCCCAGCCCCACCAGCGACCGCCCGTATCCCTCCCACAGCCAGGAGATGCCCAGGGCCACGGCCGTCGCCGCCAGGAGGTAGCGCCAGGGGACGCGTCGCAGGCCAAAGAGCCACCAGAAGGTCAGGATCACAAAGTGGGTGAAATAGACCGTGGCGGCCACGCCGGCCCCCCAGCCAAGGACGAGCCAGGCCCCCAGACGGGGGCGCGAAAAGGCCTCCAGCCACTCCCCCAGAGCCAGCAGAAGCATGGCACAGGCATAGGCCGCCAGGTAGGACATGGGGACGCCGGCCATGAAGAGGAAGCCGTTACCCGTGGCCACGAGAAACGAGGTGCCCAGGGCCAGGGGCTCGTCCCGCCAGCGCCGCTGCACCAGCCAGTAGGCGGCGCCCGCCGCACCCCACCAGAACAGGAGGTTGAGCAGGAGGAAGCCCCCATAGGCCCCGGCGAACGGCACGGCGAGCGAGGCCAGGTAGGCGTAGGCCGCCCGGCGATCCAGGATCCCGGTGTCTTTCGCCTCCCGGCCCCCCAGGAAAAAGGCCACCACAGTCAACACCCCATCGGCGTCGTGCAGCACCGGCACCGTCCCCACCCAGGAGACGTAGCCGTCGGCCGGGAGCGTGTCGTTCACGCTGTAGAGGGGGCGGCTGCTCTGCAGAAATCCGTTGCGGCTCCCGCTATGGCTGAGGAGCTGGGCGGCGCAGAGCATGGCCAGGGCGACGAGCCACGGGCGGCCCGAGAGACGCCTTGCCAGCCGGGCCCCGGCCGTCACCGGCGCTCCAGAAAGCTTTGGTACGCGGCGCGCTCGACGCGCATGCTCCCCCCGTGCTCGGGGTCGACCTTGGTCTCGCCGAGCTTGATCTGCCCCAGGGCCTCGCGCTGCCCCGCCGACCACACCTCCCGGCCGTCGATGAGCAGGCGAATCTGATGCCGGTCACGGGTGATCTCCCAGTCGTGAGGCTGCCCATCGCCCCCCAGGGGATGGGGAATCTCCTGCCCGCGGGCAACGTTGCCCTCGTCCGGGTAGGTCACGTGGACGCCATAGCCCACCACCTGGATCAGCAGGCGGCGCAGCTCAGCCACCACGTAGTAGCCGTGCGTGCGCCGGATCGTCGCCCGCCAGCTAAGGCGCTCCTGGCGCTCCCGCTCGGCCAGGCCCACGGGGAGCCACCAGTTGATCCGAGCATCGGGGGCGGCGCCCAATCGTCCCTGCATATAGGCCGTGCTGTTCGGCGGACTGTCCAGGACGACGGCCCCCGGTTCGAAGCGCACCCGTCCCCCGCCGGTCATCTCGAAGTCCCACTCCCGGCGGGCCGATGCCTCGTCCGCAAAGGTGGTATCCACCACCTGGATGGGGCCACCACGGGTGATCGGGTGGGCCCACCGGACGTAGTGCACGGCGTCGCCCGAGAAGAGCACCAGCCCGGCGGCGAGGAGGGGCACCCAGCTCCCGGGTCCGGTCTGCACCCGCATCAGGATCCACACCACAGCAGCCGACGCCCCGCCGAAGAGGGCCGTCTTGACGTAGCGGGACTGTCCGCCGTCGGCGATCACGTCCCAGGTGAGCAGGCGTAGCCCCACGCTCAGCGTGATCAGGGCGGCCAGGATCATCACCGCCCGGCGGTCGACGGCCGGGAGCAGCCCGGCGAGCCGGCCGGCCATCCCGCCCCTTCCCCACCAGGCCACCGCCGGAGTCCCCCTGCGTGGGGCTGACCGAGGGGCCATCTCGGTCTCAGCGGGGCGATTCACGTCCCGCGTCGCGTCAGTGGCCATGACCATCTCCGAGCGCCGGCCGTCAGCAGCCAGAGGGGGATCAGCCATAGGGCGTAACCCGCCGCCATGGCGGCGTAGGGGAAGGCGTGGTGGGCGTAGCGCGGGGCGAAGACCCATGGGTTCGGCACACCGGCCAGGAATGCGTAGAAGGGCATCAGGGTAAGCACCACCGCAAAAGGGACGAACCACCGGCGCGCCGCCAGCAGGGCCACCATACCGGCGACGAAGAGCCCCAGCACCAGGGGCTGCCCCTTGAACAGGATGTCACGAAAGATGCGCTGAACGCCCTGAACGGAGTAGGCCACGAACTGCCCCGGGGTGTGCAGCCCGAAAAAGTACTGCAAGGGGGAAATCTTGGGCCCTGCGGCCCAGTTGGCGGCGTATTCTTCGGAGGTGGGAAAGCCGGGGCTGCCCATCCGCTCGGGGAACTCCAGGTTCCGGTTCACCGTTGCGCCGTACGTCCCGGGGTAGAACGGATCGCCATGGGTGAAGGCATACCCGACGTACATCGGGCCGGCCAGGACCCCTATCATGGCCACGGTCGCCATCCAGTACGTCCAGCGCCAGCGCAGGGCCACGGCCGTGAGGGTGACGATCCCGCCGGCCAGGATGACCATGTCCGCCCGGATCAAGATGACGGCGGCCCCGGCGACCCCGGCCAGCCCCAGTCGCCACCACGGCACGGCCCCCCTCCCCCACGGGCCCCCTCCGCGGGCGAGCCGGTGTTTCGCGCTACGCGGTAGGCCGACGCGGTCCGGCCCGGCACCGTCCGGCGGCGGTGCTCGAACGTGCCCGACGGTCTCCCCTGCGGCGGCGACTCGAGGCTGCCCTGCGCGCGGCTCCCCCCGCCGGGCGGCTGTACCAGCGGCAAACAGGGCCCCCAGCATCACCAGCAGGCAGACGCTGACCAGCTCCTCGCGCAGGCCGTGGACGCTGTTGGCGACCAGCGGGCCATTGGTGGCCACGAGCGCCCCGGCGGTGATGCCGGCAAGGGGATGGAGCATACGCCAGCCGAGCCAGCAGGTGAGGACGGCCACCAGCACGCCGCAGAGTAGGGAGGTCAGCCGGGTGTGAAAGGCAGACAGGCCGAGGAGATTGAACGCCAGGCGCAGCGTGGCCGGCCAGAGGGGCTCGCGCCCGTTGTTCCCCCCGGCGTAGAACACCGCCGGGACACTGGCCCGGCCGTCGAAGCCGGCGGCGTAGACCTCGTCCAGCAGGGGGGAGTAGCGCTCCGCTCGGTACCGCTCTAACTTCTTGGGGAACTCGGCGGCAATGGCCTGATAGCCCTGGGCGTCGGGGAGGAGATACTCATAGCGCACCACCATCAACTGTCCCCAGCGGGCGTCCAGGGCCACCAGGCCGATGGCCAGCAGGGCCATCCCCAACCAGGGAGGGCGCCGGTACCCCGTGACCATCCCCCACGCCGGACGGCGGGAGAGCGCCCCCAGGAGACCCAGGATGCCGAGCAGGGCGATGGTCAAAGCGCCGGCGCGGGCGGCCCAGATGGCGGCCGTCGCCTCCGGGCCAGGGCCGGCGTGGAAGAGCAGTGGCACCGCACCCCCGCCCGCATCGAGGGCGCCGGTGGGCGGGGCAGCGAGGGCCGCGCCGGCCATGCGGCCCAGGGCGGCCCCCAGGGTGAGGAGCGCCGCCCCGGTCAGGCCCAGGGCGAAAGCCTCCCGCCGCGGGCGCCCCCACCACCCGGCCACGAGGTAGCCCAGCACCGCCCCCCCGGCGGCGTAGGCCACCACCGGGAACAGGGGATCGGGCACCGTGGCGGGGTCGACCACGACGCTGACGACGAGTGAGGGCAACACCGTCACCTCGTAGGGGGAGGTGTTGGTGGCTCGAAACCGCAGCCAGTACGCCTGGCTCGACCCCAGCAGCGAGGTCAGGTCTTGCACCGGGTCGCCCACCACCTCGCCTACCGAGGTGTCCCGCATCACTGGGAGGAACGTCTGCCCGTCGGTGGACAGCTCCAGGGCGTTGCTGAACACCGCGGCGGTCGGGCAGACCTCCGGGCCGTCAAAGCAGCGGTGATAGAAGTTTGCCCGCAGCAGGACGAGCGATTCGGGGGCGCGCTGGAGCTGGAACGTGATCGACCCGCTGGCCTGGGGCTTGAGCGCCAGCCCCCGCTTGCCCAGGTCGAACCCCTGGCGCTCGACGACGGCCGTGTCGTTAAACGAGAAGTTGAAGAACGAGGTGTAGAAGTTGTAGCGCTGCCCGTCTGGTCCGTCTGGCCGGCCCCAGGCCCGCATCGCCTCGGGGAAGACGGCCGCCGCCAGTATCCCTCCGGCGAGAGGCACGGAGAGGAGGGGCCAGGTTCCGCCTGCCCAGCGCCCCAGGCTGCGCGGGGCGGGCAGCCCGGCCGCCGGCCACAGCCCCCGCATTCGATCCACCAGGCGCTCGCCGCGGGCGTCGCAGATCAGAGCGGCCCCGGCCACCCCTATCAGCAGGAGGATCAGGGGCGTCCCAGGGTACAGCGCCACCTGGATGCCCAGCAGGAACAGGGCACGGAGAACGGCGGACGGGGACAGCAGCCCGGCGCTGTAGCCGGCCGTCCCCAGGCCCAGGAGGAGCGCGGCTATTCCGGGCAGCGGGCGACGCGCGGCCCCGTCGACGGCGAGCCCCCGGCGCAGGGCCGCCCAGCAAAGCCCCGGCGTGAGGCTGTTACGGACGACGATCAGGGCGCCGCCTGCCAGCGCCGCCGGGACGGCCAGCCAGCGCCACAGCCCCCCCAGCCGGCGCAGTGTCCCGGCCAGGGCTACCGGCCAGCCCGGCTCGATCACGGTGGCCGCCACCAGGGCTACGCCCAGGACGGCCCCACACCACGGCAGGAGTGACCCCGCCGTGGGCCCGGCGGTGGCGCCTGGCTCTGCCCCCCGGCCGCCCACCGCCGCCCCGGCCGGGTCACCGGCGCCGGCGAGCGGTGTGCCAGAGGACGGTGCGTCGGTGATCGTGGCCATGCAGCTTACTTTAATTCGTCCCGTCGGGAATTCGTCCCATCGGGCCGTCCCGCCCCGGCAATCGCCGATCGCCGGGGTGGAGCACAGGGAGATTACCGGCCTCCCGTTTGGCGATAATGGGTCGTGGAGCGCATCTCGCACCGGCCGTGACGTAAGACGTATGGCCACCGGCGCCTCGATAGGGGCCCGGATGGGCGCGCGGCGTCCGCTCGGCCTGCCGCACGTGGCGGCTGTGCGTTAGCTACAGAACGGAGGACTATCCCCGCTGGACGCAATGCGTCAGGGTACGACACGCACAGTCGTCGAGCAGGGCCCGGCGCGCCGGCGCAGCGCGGCCCCCCGACATCTCCCGGCGGGATCCCCTGGCGGCGACGGGCGGCCGGGCCGGGGGCCGGCGGGGGGGCTGCGCCAGGCGGTGGCATTCTTGCGTCGCCGCCGGCTGGCCCTGGCGGCGACAGGTGCCGCCGTCCTCTTTGCCGTGACTGTGGCCATCCTCCCCGGCTACATCCCGGTGCCTCCCGGCAGCGCCCCCGGCTGGCTCAACCTCCCGCTGACCTTCGTCTTATTTGGCTACGTGGCCGTCTCTCTCCTCCTGGGCGCGCTGGCCAGCCTGGTGCCACTCCTGGAGGGGCCATCGGCGCGACCCGCCGGGCCCCGGCCGCGCCCGCCCACGAGCCGAGCGATGCCCGGCGCAGCGGCGCTGCGCCGGCCACCGCTGGCCCTGCCGGTGGCGCGCCCGCGGGCGGCCGGCGGACGTTATGTCGTCTGGGGGGCAGCGCTCGTCCCCCTCGCCGCCGGCCATGGCCAGACACCCCCTTCTGCCGACGGGCCGTCTTCCCTGCGAGCCGGCCGGGCCCTCGACCGGCTGCAGCGGCGCCTGCGGGAGCGGCGCGCGGGCCACTTGTTCGCCGCCACGCTCCTTGGTGCCCTGGTGCTCCTGCAGGGACTGGCGCACCTGGGGGAGCGGAGCGCTTCGTGGGCCACGGGCCGTCCGCGCGACGAGCTGGCCCCCATCAGCGCCGACGGCTACGTCTTCTGGCTGGAGGGCTGGCCCCTCCAGAGCGATTCCTCCACCTTTGTGGAGTCCCTGGCGGTCATGTCCGGCCGTCGCTCCCTGGGTGAGATCGACACCATCGGGGCGCGCACCGGGCGCATGGCTTACCCCTTCATCGTCAGCCTCATCACCCGCCTGACGGCCCCCCTGGGGAGTGTGTTCGCCGGCTTTCTGGCCGTCAACCTCGCCCTCTGGTGGGTGGGATCGCTGGCCGTGTACGACCTGACGCGCCAGGCCCGCCACTCCTGGACCACCGGTCTCCTGGGAGGCGCCCTGGCGGCCAGCGGCATCGGCTTCACCTTCATGGCCGGCAACGCCATGTCCACCTCCGCCGCCTACGGCGCCGTCCCCATCATGCTGTGGATTCTCCACCGTCTGCGGGTCTTCGCTCCCGGCGCCCGTTGGTCTGACCTGACGCTGACAGCGTGCCTGTCCGGCGTGGCCGGCCTGCTCAACAGCCTGGCCCCCTTCTATCTCGGGTTTGCCCTCTTTGCCCACGTCGGGCGTACACCGGTGCACCGTCTCCTCTTGTGGGCAGCGATGGTGGTGGCCGTCGGCGTGGCCTGGGACCGGGCGCTCGACCTCGCCGGGGGGCCGCCGGGATCCGGTCTCAGCGCCCCGGGGCTGGTCACGGCCGGACTGGGTGCCGCTGCCCCGCTCATCGTCGTCCTGGCCGGGGCCGCCCTGTTCGCCCGCCTGCCCCGGCGGTGGGGGGAGTGGCTGGTGGGCCTGGGGGTGGTCCTGGGGGTTGTGGCCATCGGCGCCCTCTTATCGCGGCCCCAGACGGCGTCACGCCTGGCGTTGGGGGCCCTATCCAGCCTCCACGTCCCGGACTACCTGCTCCTGGGCGGCGTCACCCTGGGCGGGCAGTTCCACAACAGCTGGGGAGTTGCCGCCGAGGCCCTGCGCCAGGGCTCCTTCTTCGGCAACATCCTGGCCGCCTTTCCCCCCGTCGTCCTGGTGCCGGCCCTGGTGGGGATCTACCGCCTGCCCCGCCGCTGGCGGGAGTGGGCCCTGGGCGTGGCCGTGAGCGCCGCCCTGGTGACCTTCGTCATGAACAGCGTCACCGGCACGCACCACCCGCGCATTCTCTTTATCGCCTTCCCGGCCGTCTACTTGCTCGCCGCCAGTGGCCTGCGCAACTTGTATGACACGGCCGCCCGCTACCTCAACCGTCCGGTCGCCGTGGTGGCCGTTGCCGTGGCCGTCCTGGCCATCGCCGTGCCGGCCAACGCCTCGTTGTGGGGCGATTGGTCCTATGCCTACCACTTCCACTACGTCATCGTGGACTGAGCAGCGCCCTGTAGTCTCGCGTCTCCCGGTGACCGTCACGGGGCTTCGAGGAAGCGTGCCAGCCGCAGGCTATGGAGACGGAGCGTCCCTCCATGCTCCCGGTCGGTGCGGGTCTCTCCCAGGCGGACGTAGCGGAATGGGTCAGGGTAGGCGCCGGCCCAGATCTCTTCCCCTCCATGCAGCAAGACGGCCCGCCCGCCGGCGCGGCGCAGCGTCCACTCCTGCAGGCTCCCGTTCGGCACCTGCCGGGCGACGTCCCGTCCCTCGACCGGGCCATCCCCTGCGGTCATCGCCACCATTAGCCCCCAGGAAGTCAGCTGCACCAGCAGGCGGTCGGTCTCCACCAGCACGAAGTACTCGGCGTCGCGCTCGACGCTGGCCCGCCAGGCCAGCTCCTCACCTACCCCCGGGCCCGGCGGCCCGAGGAGCGCCCGGGGCACATCCCAGGGGAGGCGCTGCGGGCTCAGGGGCCGCACCTCCAGGTAGGCGACAGATCCGGCGGGCGCCCGTAGCACCACGGCGTCGGCGCCGGGGCGCAGCGTGGCCGCCCCCTTGAGCGTCGGATCGAGCGCCTTGCGGAACTCCAGGGGCGACCCCAGGCTGATCTGCAGCGATGCGCCCCGCCGCTGGAGACGCCGGGCGTGCAGCGTGGCCCCCGGGAGGACGACGAGGACGGCCAGCAGGGGAGCGACCCAGGCCCCCCACCGCCACCGCCCGGCGAGGCACCACCCGGCGGCCAGCGCGGCCCCCAGCGCGGCGCAGACCATCCCGGCAACGTAGGGGCCCCAAGGGCCATCCACGGCCTCCTGGTACGTCGTCGCCTGCGCCAGGAGCGCGGCCCCGGCGGCCGCTCCGGCGGCCGCCCCGCCCAGAAAAGGGGCCGAGCGCCACCCCCCGGCGGGAGGTTCTGGTCTCAGGCGGGGTACGGCGGAGGGCTGTCCGGCGACCATCCGATGCCGCGGCGGCTTGAGCTCAATGTTCATCAGGGTCAGTAGCTGGGCACCCGGGCGTAGTAACTCCACCACTGGCGCAAGAAGCGGGTGTCCCCGGCCAGGTCGGCGTTGGTCACGGCGAAGAGCAGCCCCGCCAGCCCCACGCCAGCCACCACCGCCAGGGGCGCGCCGGGCCGCCCGGCAAAGGCCTTGAGGCCGGGCAGGCCCCGGAGGAGCCGCGCCACCAGGGCGCCGGCACGGGCGCAGCTCACCCCCGCCCCCAGGTAGACGAAGGGGTAGGCGGTCATCGCCGTCCACGGCGCCTGGTAGAGGCTGCCCGCCACCAGGGCCAGGCCAAAGGCGACGGCGGCCAGCCAGCGGGCGTGCCACGGGAGCAGCGCCAGGCCGGCCAGCCCGGCGACGAATACCAGCGGGTGATACACCTGCACCGTCATCTCCAGCGCGGAGGAGATGGGCAAGACGTTCAGGACGTCGGCCAGGGACGTCGCCCCGCGCAGGCGGGCCAGGGCCAGGTCCGCCGGCTGGGAGACCGCTGCCCCGTAGAGGTCAAGGGGCCCGGCCGTCGCCACCGCAGCGAGGAGGGCGCGCAGGGCGAGCGTGGCGACCAGGTACAGGCCCACGGCGCCGGCCACCGCCAGCAGGGCCCCGGCGCGCCCCGGCCCTCCGGGGCGCGCCGGTCCGGGGCGCCCCAGCGCCGCCGCCAGCGCCAGGGGAGCCACCACCCACTGGTACTGGTAGGTCAGGCTCAGTCCCACCAGCAGCGCCCCTAGCCCCGCCGCCAGCCGCAGCATGCCCCCGGCGCGCTCCCGGGCGCCCCCGAGGTTGGGGCCGGCGGCCCCATCCAGCAGGGCCAGGGCGGCCCACAGCCCCACCGGCAGGCTGGCGAACTCCGCCACGTGCAGGACGTGGGCCCACATGTTGCTCGCCAGCAAGGGCGACCCCACCGTCAGCAGGGCCCCCAGGGCCGCCCCTCGCCCCCCCGCTCCCAGGCGCCACCCCAGGTGGTAGGTGGCCGCCCCGGCCAGCGCCCAGCCCGCCAGGTCGACCACCGCCAGGGCCCAGTAGGCGCTCCCCGTCCAGGCCTGCAGCGCCCCGGCCGCCCACAACTCCACCAGCGCCCGGTAGTGCACCGGGGAGTAGGCGTAGGCCGGCGGGTCGTCGCCCAGGATGGAGGGGAAATGCACCAGGTAGTAGACGGCCTCCCATTCCACCGGCAAGCCCTCCAGCAGGGCCGATCCGCCGGGGTTGTAGAGCTGGTACCAGGGGCCGGTGGCCAGGCGGGCCAGGGCCAGCACCAGGGCCAGGCCGGCCAGCGTCCCGTATAGCGCCAGGAGGCGCCCGGCCGGCTCCTGGGGTGGCCTCACGGGTCGACCCCGAACCGCACGACGTATACCCCCATCGATCGCCGCCCGGCCTCGTCATTGAACGTGCCCGGCCACCAGCGCTGCCCGTCGTAGTAGCTGCTCGCCCGCTGGCCCAGCGTCGCCCCACCCCACCAGCGCTGGGCGATCAACCGCAGCGCCGGGTCGTGCGGGCGCTGGCGCAAGTCCAGCGTCAGGCGACGCGTCCCCTCCACGATGCGTGGCGGGAGACGGAGCTGCAGAACGTTCCCCGGCGCTGGCGAGAGGGGGCCCAGGTCTTCGCCGTTGAGCGTGGCCAGCACCTGCCCTGGGCCATCGTACGGCTGCGCCAGGGGGATGACCAACGTGTTCGGTGTCGTGCCCTGGTGAGAAACGAGGAGCTCGTGGCGCAGCACCCACGTCTCATCCAGCCAGCCCACCGGCCAGCGGAACGCCGAGTCGGTGCGCACGTACTCCATCGTAGGGGGCGCAGGCCAATCGACCGAGGTGGGCACCAGGGCGAACACGGCCAGCGCGGCCGCCGCCCGGGCGGCCGCCACTTCCCCGCCACGTCGGCGCACGGCCCAGATGACCGCCACCGCCAGGACGCCATAGCCGATCAGGTTCACCGCCAGGCGAGCCGGCGCTCGCTGCAGGGCGGCCGTCATCAGGGCCATTCCCGCAAGGGCGATCTGCCCGGCGGTGAAGCGGGGCCGGGTCACCCGGCGGCCGGCGATCTCCCCGGTGCCGTCCGCATCACACAAGCGCTCCCCCTCCACGGCGCCCTCGTTGCGCGCCAGCGCCTGGAGGGCTTGCAGAGCCATCCATCCCCCCCACAGGGCCAGCGCCACCCGTAGCCCGCTGCCCAGCGCCGGTCCCACCTCTCCCGGCGGCCCTAGCGCCAGGCGCAGCTGCACTGCGACCAGCCCGGCCACGGCGCAGGGCACGCCGGATGACCGCAGGACGTCACGCAGCCGTACCGATAGTGGCGATGGCCGGTGCGGGGCGGCGGGGGCCGGCGCGGCCTGACGGGGAGGCGACGCCCCTGGCGCCGGCCGATCAAAGGCAGCAGGGCTAACGGGGGCGGTGGCCATCTTCGCTGTAAGTCCCCACTGGTCGGCGCACACCCTGTCGCGTGCGGGCTCACCCAGGTGAGCCCGTGGCCGGGAGACGTGCTACCTACTTGGGATAGAGAACGGGCCGCCGGCGGGCGGAGTATACCGCTGTGCCCCGGGAGCCGTTTATGTACCCGGCACCGAGCGCGACACCATGGGCATCCATCTCAGGGGCGTGCCGCCGGCTCCCAGGTCGGCCGCAGTCAGGGCCAGCGCTCCAGGTGGCCGGAGCTGGTCCTGGGGCCGGCCGGCCCGATCTGGGGCCAGTATGAGCCCCAGCCCTCGTCTGAGCCCCGGCGCCGCGCGCCTGTGGGCCGGGCGGCTGGTCACCGCCCTCCCCGTCGCCGTTACCCTGCTTGCCCTGGGCGTCAGCTGGTATCGCCCGGGCGCCGCCGGGTCAGTGCCCGGGCGCACGGCCGCCGGCATCTACTTCTCCCTCATCCTCCTCCCGGCTTTGCAGGTCGCCGGCGGCGCCTTCTGGGGCCGGCGCGGCGCCCTGGCCGCCGGCACCGCCCTGGCCGGCCTCACCCTGGCCGGTATGGCCCTCCCGGCGCGCCCCATGGCGGTGCAACCGGTGCAGTGGGTCGCCGGCTTCGCCACCCCCCAGCAGGCCCTGCGCGCCGTCCTCGCCCCGCCGCCCGGGTCGCGTGCGACGCGCCTCCTCGCCGCCGGGGGCAGCGCCACGCTCTACATCTGCCTTGAGCGGGGCTCGACCGATGACTTAGAGATCCTCCTTGACGGCCACCCCCTCCCCGTCGTCGCTCGTCCCAGCCCCGCCAGCTGCTGGCTGCAGCTCGGCGTCGCCCCCGAGCGTCTCCCCCCGCCGGGCCCCGGGATAGACACCGGGCTGGAAGTCACCGTGCGCCCGCACCCCCAGCGCTGGAGCGCCGACTCCGGCGCCACCACCCTGATCGGTGGCTACACCCGCCCCCGCGCCAGCGGCGGACTCAGCGGCGGGGCCGCTTTCCACGACGGCGCGACCTGGCGCAGCGACGACCTCTCGCCCCTTGACCCTGGCGCGCAAACCGGACGCTACTTTGTGGAGCTGCGCTTTGCCGACGCCGCCGGGCGCGTCCGCGAGGTGTGGTATTAGCCGCCCCACGTTCGAGGCCGCGCCGATGGCCCTGGCCGTCGCCCTCCCGGCCGCCGCCTGGCTCCACCAGGCCCTCCTTGTCCCTCAACCCTCGACCGGCGTCTTGCTCGACCGCACGGTGTTCCTCTTCGCCGGCGCCTATGTCGCCCTGGAGGTCCTGCGAGCCCTGGCCAACCGCGGATGGCCGGCGCCCCAGGGGGGGGCCCAGGGGGGGGCCCGGGGGCGACGCACTCACCAGCCCCCCGCACCGCCGGGCGCCCTACCCTTACGACGCCCCCACGTCGTCGCCGGGGCGCTCCTCCTCGGCCTGCTCGTCTCCGGCCAGGCCCTGGCGCACCTGGACGCGCAGAGCCCGTACCTGTATATGACCACACCTCCCTTCCCCGTGGGGGCCGGCACCGGGGCTGAGGGCTACGTCTTCTGGCTGGAAGGCCACCCCACGTACGCCGAGTCCTGGCAGCCCGCCCGGCAGGCGGCCCTCTTCGCCGGCGCCAGCGACGACCTCACCACCGGCGACACCGACGCCCGCGCCGGGTACGCCTATCTCTGGGCCCTCCTGGCCCTCCCGCTGGGGTATTACTGGGGCGCCGTCCTGCTCAACCTGGTTTCCTGGTACCTCGCCGCCCTGGCCACCTGGTACCTCGCCCTGGGCCTCCTGGGGCGGCACCTCCCGGCCTACGGCGCCGCCCTCCTCGTCGCCCTTGGCCAGGGGTTTGTGGCCATGGTAGGCACCCCCATGTCCTACGTCGCCGGCTACGCCTGGAGCCCGGTTCTCCTCGCCCTGGCCCACCGCTGGAACCTCATCCCCGACGCCACGTACGACCGCCCCTCGCCCGGCCGGCGCCACTGGGCCCTGTGGGGCTGGCTGGCCGGCGTCGCCGGCCTCTTTTACTTCACCAATCTCGTCACCCTCGGCGCCCTTCTCCTCCTGGGCCTCCCCACCGCCCGGCTGCGCCACCTCCTCCTGGCCGCGGCCCTGACCCTGGCCGTCCCCGCCTCCTGGGAGCTCGCCGGGCGCAGCCTGGTGGGGCTACAGTTCCAGAGTACGACGGCCGCCGACCTCTCCAGCAACGTCCATGGCCTCCTGCAGACGGCCCTGGCTCGCCCCCTGCTCCTCCCCAGCGAGGCCGGCGGGGGATCGGCTCGAGCCCTGGCCGGGGGCTTCTCTTCCCCCACCTTGCCCCTCGCCGCCCTGGGGATCGTCTTGGCCACCCCCCGGCGCCGGCGCTGGTACCTGGCCGTGGCCCTCTGCGGCCTGGCACCGGCAATGATCCTTCACCACCTCCCGGTGACCCAGCGCTACGGCTACCTGGCCTTCCCGGCCATCTACATCGCCGCCGCTGAAGGGGCCTGGCGCCTGGCCGTCCGCCTCGGGGCGCCGGCCGCTGGGAGGGGCGCCACCCCGGCCGAGGCGCTCTCCTCCCCCTCCCACCCGAGCCAGCGGCGCTGGGCCGTGGCCCTCCTGGGGCTCGTCGCCCTGGCCCAGCTCGTCCAAGCCAACGCCGACCTATGGGGCATCCACCGCTTCGCCCTCGCCTTTGGCGCCCCCTGACGATGCCGGGGGGCCGTGCCCCCAGGAACCCCCTCACCCCACCGCCCGTTCTACTCCCGAACCGAGGGGGCTAGGGCCCTCCCCTCCCCCACCGCCCCCCTGCCGCTGTCTCCATGCCAATGCGTTCTCTGGCCATGCCACTCATCTCTCCCACACCGCAGGCGGCGCCCGCGGTCGCCAGGTCCCCGCACCACAAGGGCCTGACCGGCGCCCCCCCCGCCGCCGGGCGCAACGGCCACGCCCGACTACACCTCCCCTCCCGGGCCCATATACGCCAGGTCGACCACTCCGACCCCCTCCCCTACTACTACGCCCCGCTCGTCTCCCGCCTCTACCGCCGGCGCCTGGAGATGGCTCTCGATCTCCTCGGACCCGGCCCCTACGAGCGCATCCTGGAAGCGGGCTACGGGAGTGGCATCCTCCTCCCCAGCCTTGCCGGACGCACCACCGGCCTCTTCGGCGTCGACCTGCACCGAGAAGCCAGCACGGTGTGCCAGATGCTCGCGGCCGAGACCGCCCCGGCGGCCCTCGCCGTCGGCGACGTCTGCGCCCTGGCCTACGCCGACGCCGCCTTCGACGCCGTCATCTGCGTCAGCACCCTGGAGCACCTCCCCGAGCCGGAGCTGGCCCGAGCCGTCGCCGGCCTGCGGCGTATCCTCCGCCCCGGGGGCATAGCCGTGATCGGCGTCCCCGCTTCCGGCTGGCTGATGGACATCCTGTTCCGCGCCATCGGCTTCGCCGAGATCGGCGATCACCACGTCTCAACCCACGGGGGCATTGAGCGCCAGCTCCGCCGCCACTTCCACGTCGAGGCCGAGGCGCGCATGCCAGCCCAGGCCCCCCGCCGCGCCGCCCTCTACACCGTCTTCCGCTGCCGGCGCTGATCCATTTCCGTGGCCGACGCCACGCCAACGCGGGTCATGCCGAGCCCATCGATCGCCAAGGCCCTGCCTGGAGCGAACGGCGTGTCTGAGCCTGCGGGTTACTGACCGAGCAGGCGATCAAGCGATGGCGAGGCCGGATCGATCCACCAGATGAGTGACTGGATCTCCCGGAAGGCCTGGTCGGCGGACACCAAGGCCTGCGCACGGCGGTTGAGGGCTACGGCCGCGAGCACAGCGTCGAAGGCCCCGAGGGCCTGATGACGCTCGAACAAACTCAGACCAAGCTGGAGATCTTCGACACCGGTGATGAGCAAGGTGAGGGCTCGGACGTGGGTGAACTCCTGAATGACCTCCACGGTGGTCGTAGCCTCGATACGCCCCTCGCCGTGAGCGCCAGGAGCCGTCGGCAGGGCTCACGAAGCGGATGGGCATCTCCGACGGCATAGCTGAGCACCGCGGTATCGAGCACGATCACCTGGTCATCCGGTCATGGGCGGCGTCGAGCTCGCGACGTAGGTCGACAGGATCGGCCGGCACGGGCATCGGCGCGGCCGCCAGGACGGCAGCGATGGCGGCGCGGCGCTGCTCAGATTCATCCGGGAGTCTGTCGATTGCATCCCGTACCACCGCGGCCACCGAGACCCCCCTGCGCTCTGCCTCCCGAGACACCTTGAGGAAGCGGCTGTCGTCCAGAAGAACCTGCACCCGACGAGCCAACATGCACATACGCTAGCACATACTCCCCGCATGAGCGTCCCTGCCTCCTCAGCAGCTCTCCGCCTACTACATTGTCGGCGGATACCCCTGCGCCTGGCGACCCATGAATCGGGGCCTGCCCAGCGACTCACCGTCTAGCCGCAGCCCCCTCGGGGCACCAACCGGAACACGGTGCCCTCCGGTCGGACCTCGAAGCACCGCCGGATCTCCTCCATCTCGTAGTACGGCGCCGGGGCACTATCCGCCAGGTACAGCGGGCGTTCCTCCTGTTGCAGGAGGAAGCGTAGCTGCGTTCCGGCACCGGCGTTGACCTGCGCCAGGAGCACGTCCGGGCGGCGCCCTTCCACCGCCTGCAGATAGCGCAGCGTCTGATACGGCAGCCAGTCCCCCAGGATGACCGCCCCCGGCGCCACGGCTCCCAGCGCCCTTTCCCCGTACTCCCGGGCCCCGACGTACCCGCCCTTTGCCGGTAAGAGATAAAACACCACCGGGTCGCGCCCGGGGAGCCGTCTGGCCGGGGCCACCCGCTGCGCCACGGCGCCCCCCACCAGGGCCGCCAATGGGTACAGCACCAACGGCGCCGCCAGCGCCCCGCCCACCAGCATCCGTACCACCCCCGGTGCCGGGCGGCGCCACCCCTGTTCCAGGATCACGGCCCCACCCAGCCCTACCAGGAGCGCCACGGGGACGTAGGAGGGCAAGAAGAAGATGAACTGATCCCTCACCCGCAGCATCAGGGCCAGGGCGACGTTCCCCACGTAGAGCAGGGCGACCCCCAGAAAGACACCCCGGGCCGCCCGCCACAGCCGCCACCCTCCTAGCGCCGCCAGCGGAAGGGACAGCGGAAACTGGTAGGCCAGGAAGGCCGGGGCCATGAGCGCAGCCCTTGCTCCCGGCATCCCCGGACGGAATCGCACCACCGCCCCCAGGAGCTCCCCCACCGGGGCGCCACTCAGCGTGACGGCCGCCAGCAGGAGCGCGCCGAGCAGGCCCACGGCGCCGGCGGGGACAGCCAGCACCCGGCGGCGCGCCGGGGGCACCCCCACCACCAGGGCAGCGAGTCCGGGGAGAGAGGCCACGATCATCAAATGATTCGCCAGCGCCCCCCCCGCCGCCACGGCACACACCCCCAGCGCCGCCACCTCCCCCTTCCGGCGCCAGCGCAGCGCCCCCCATATTGCCAGGGCGACCAGCGCGGTCTGCAACGTGTACACCGCCGGGCGCACCGCCAGGAGCCAGAAAGTGTGACTCACCCCCAGGGCCACCGCCGTGGCCACCCCGGCCACCCACGTGTGGCGTACCACCGGGGCCGCCAGCTCGCACGCCGCGCGGTAGACCGCGCCCAGCGCCAGGGCGGCGCCCAGTGCGGACACCAACGTCGTCCTCCCGGCCGGGTCCAGGGGCAGCCACCCAGTAGAGGCGACGAACGCCCGGGCAATCCCCAGCCACAGGAGGTGACTGGCGCCCCCGGACTGCCCGACGACCCGTGGCTCCCCCGTGACCACGATGCGCTGCAGCTCGGCATCATCCCCCCACAGGACGGTGGGGGCCAGGGTGAGGCAATACAGCGCCAGCCCCGTCGTGCCAATGGCAATGGAGCGGGGAATGCCGCTGAGGATGAGGCGCCAGGACGCTCCCACTGAGGCGGAGGGTAGCCAGGGGCGGGCGTCACCTGCTACCGGGGAGACAAGCGTCACGCCACCGGGGGCCAACAAGGGGCCCCAGCGCACCAGAGCACCCGGCCCGGGCGCCGCGCTGACCCGTGCTTTGGCCGGTTTCTCAGGCCAGTTGACGGCACCTCGAATGGTTGTATTGTGCCGCCGTGCGCAGCAGCCTATACTCCCCAAGGTCGGTAAGAGACGGGCCCGGGCAACTGGAGGAAGCCCCGTATGGATGCGCGCCTGCGGCTGATGGTCCTGCTGCTCATTCGGCGGTGGCATTGGCTCGCCGCCGTCGCGACGCTCGCGGCGGGGGCCGCCATGGCGAGCATCGCCCTGCAGCCGCCCGTATACACTGCCAGCGTCGATATCGTCCCCAAGCGGGCACGTACCGAGGTGTCGTTTGACACGCGAATCCGAACCCTTTCGGCTGAAAGCGGGGCTCAGACCACAAATGCACCGGGGGCACCGGCCCTGGCGGCCATATCCGCGGAGCGGCGTCAAGCGCTGGCCCAGCTCGTGCGCAACCCGGACGTAGAGCGCGCCGTGCGAGAAGAGCTAGGCCACACGCTACCAGCTGACCTTCGTGCCCCAGGACGGCTGCTCAGGGCCGTGCGAGCGACGATGATTCCGCGCAGCGAGATCATCACCATTAGTGTCGAAGCGGCGGAACCGGCCCTGGCCGAGCAGATCACGGCCACCTGGGCCCGGGCATACGGGCAGAAAGTCAACCAGCTGTACGCTACCTCCGGCACCGGTTCGATGGCCCTTGACGGCGAGCTGTTGGAAGCAAAGCGGAAGTATGAAGCTGCCGAGCAGGCGCTGACTACATTCCAGGGGACGTCTATGCTGGACGAGTACAGTCGCCAGCTAGAGACGAAGCGCCAGGCGCTCCAGGTGATGCTCAAAGAGCTGACCCAGACGAAGGTGCAGCGCCTGACGTTCCTTCACGGGGCCACTAGCCGGGTGGACGCCTTGCTCGGCGACCTGCAGGCGTTACGAGAGCAGTTGAGCGCGGCTCCGGATAGCAGCGCCGCGTCGAGTAACGCCCTGGCGCTGACCTTTATCAAGATGCAGGCGTTCGCCTCCTCCGCCCCGCTCCCCGGTGGCCTGCAAGTGCAGATCCAGAACGGCGCTCCCCAGGCCACCATCCAGCAGCAGCGCGCCGATGTCGCCGCGACCATAGTGGCCCTGGACGAGTGGCGCACCCGCCTGCATCAGGAGTACCGCGCCCGCCTCCTTGAGCTGCAGCTCTCGGAGGTCTCTACACCGGACGAAGTGCGCCTGGCGCTAGAGGCACGACTGAGTGGTGCCGGAGCCGACGCCCTGGCGCAGATGCTGAACGATTCCGCCGACCCAGAGCTGCGAGGTGCCCTCCAGGAAGCCGAGCAGGCCATCCGAGACATCCAGGCCAAGGTCGCCGAGCTGAGCGCGCGGAAGAAGATCGTCCAGCTGGAGCGAGACGTGGCCTGGGAGAGCTACACCAGCATCCTCAAGAAGGCCGAAGAGACCCGAGTGGCGGCTACCGTGGGCGCGGGAGCGGAAGTGAGCGTCGCCAGCGTGGCCGTTATCGCGGAGCGCAAATCGCGCGGGCTGGTCACCGCAACTGCGCTGGCTGCCGTGGCCGGTGCCGCTCTCGCCGGCGGCTGGATTCTCTTATCGTTCTGGCTCAGCGCCCTGACCCCCCTCAGCGGCCGTCCCCAGGACGCGCAACGCCCGGCGACGGTGCCGTCGCTGCACACGGCCGAGGAGTTCGCCGGAGGATAGCGACACCACTTCCGGCTTCCGGCCACAACAGGCCCGGGTAGCCGGGCCTGTTGTGGCCATGTGGCCCCAGCGCCTGCTAACCGGCCGCCCCTCGCCCCGTTTGGACTCGTAGGTCCCAGATTCTCGACCGCTCTGGGCTATCTAGAGGTCGATTGCCACGATCGCGGCGATTCCTGCTCCAGATGAGACGGATCCTTCGCTGCGCTCAGCATGACAGACGCCCATGGGCCGGGCGAAGGAGCTTGCCCTGAGTGCAGCGAAGGGATGACCCAGCAAAGGCGATGCGCAGGACAGCTGGGCTATACATTCGGGTGCCATCAATCAATGGGTGCCATCAGTAGATGAGTGAGCTCTCGGGATCGATGATTCTGCTGCTCCTAGTGCGGCGGTGGACGTGGGTGGCCGGCGGGGCCGTGCTGGCGGCGACCGTGGCCGCCCTGGTAGTGATCAGCCAGCCGCGGATGTACACCACGTCCATCGACGTGGTGCCCAAGCGGGCACGCACCGAGGTGAACTATGACACGCGCATCCGCACCGTCTCCTCGGAGACCACCACTGGGGGGCAGGGGCAAGGGGCTGGCGGCCTGACGGCCGTCTCGGCCGAGCGCCGGCAGGCCCTGGCGCAGCTGGTACGCAACCCTGACGTGGAAAAGGTGGTGCGGGAAGAGCTAGGCGCTGCCTTGCCGCCGGAGCTGCGGGCGCCCGGCGCCCTGCTCGACCTCGTGGAGGCCAGGGTGGTGCCCCGCAGCGAGATCATCACCATCACCGTCGACGGGCCATCCGCCGCCGTAGCAGAGCAGGTCGCCCTGAGCTGGGCGCGGGCCTACGAGCGGCACGTGAACCAGCTCTACGCCCCCTCAGGGGCGACGAACGGCATGGACGCTCAAGTGGCCGAGGCAGGCAAACAGTACGACGCCGCCGAGGCGTCGCTCACGGCCTTTACGGCGACGGTACCCTTGGCAGAGAACAACAGGCTGCTGGCGCGCAAGCTCCAGCAGCTGAACGATATCTTGAATGGCCAGCAGGTAGCGCTAGGGGACCTGTATGCCGTTGCCCGGCGCGTCAATCTCTTCCTGATCCAGGCACAAGCCCTGCAGCAGCAGCTCGAAGCGGCGCAGGACAACAGCGCGACGGCGAGCAACCAGCTGGCGCTGACCCTCCTCAAGACGCAGGCCTATGCTGCCTCCATTGCGCCTGGTGCAACGACAGGGGGCGCTTCCGAGACCGCCGCGCCCGCCTCGCCCGATCAAGTCCGTGGCGAGGGGCAGACACGGCCTGAGGGGCAGGGATCGGGATCGCCCCCCCGGCGAATGCCGGACTGGGCCCTGCCGGCCGGCTTGCAGCTCCAGGTACCGGCGACAGATACGCCGGTGACGCTGGCGCAGCAGCGAGCGGACGTGGCGGCCACGGTTGCGGCCCTGCAGGAGTGGCGCCTGCGCCTGCAGCAAGACATCCAGGCCCGCTCGCTGGGCGCTTTCCCTGCCGGATCAGCGCCCGCGCCCGATGGATCAGAGTCGGAGGCCGAGCAGCTCATACAGCGGTTCGAGCAGGAAGTGCGGGAGCTGCAGGGGACGGTCGCCGAGCAGACGGCACGTCAGAAGACCCTGCAGCAGGCACGGGACGTGGCCCTGGAAAGTTACTCCAGCCTCTTGAAGAAGGCTGAAGAGAACCGCGTCGCCAACGCTGTGGGCGCGGGCAACGAGGTGAGCCTGGCCAGTCAATCCGTGGCCGGGGCAACGCTAGAGTCGCGGGGACTCCTCCGGCTGACCGCCCTGGCGGCCGTCACCGGCGCCCTGCTAGCAGCGACCGTCCTGGTGCTCAGCTCCCTTTGGGGGGCCATCTATCGCCAGGCTGAGGCCGCCGCCCGGCAGACCTCCACCTCACAGCCCGCCACGTCTTCTCCAGCCGCTCCATCCCGGAACACGGCCGGCGCCGCCGAAACCGTCGTCGCGGGCTAGTCGGCCGAACCCCGACATCAGCGCCCCGGCTGACTTCCGCTCCAGGCGGGTCTACGATGCCCCTGCGAGCACGGCTCGTCGGGAGTATCCGCGAAGGACTTCTCCAGAGGTGTTTGGCGCGCCTCTGGGGCGACGTTCCCGGCGGCGGCGCCTAGCCCGAGCACGATCCAGAGTAGAAGCCCGCCTCGTGCGCCGGGGGCAATAGCGTCGGTCAGCCCGTAGACCATGAAGCCGGCCATGCCGAACGCGAGTCCCAGTCCGGTCCAGCGCACCAGGGCGTCTCCTGACCGCGCCGCGAGCGCGCAGCTGCGGAAGAAGCCTAGCACCACAAGTCCGAAGGCGATGGCGCCGGGGATACCCAGCTCGAGGGCGTATTCGAGGTAGATGTTGTGGGCGTGGGGGACGTACTGATTCCACAACAGGAAGGGGACGTAGAGGGCGTGCAGCACGGCGTTGAACTGCCCCGGGCCGATGCCGGTAAAGGGGAAGTCCTGCAGCATGTAGAGGGAGCGTTCCCACAGCTCCCGGCGGCTGGCAAAGCTGTCCAGGATGCTCTCTTCCCCTGAGAGGCGGGTCCAGCGTACGAGTATCTGCCAGCCCGTGCGAGCCCCCAGACCGAGGAGCGCGGCGTACAGCACCGGCACCGCCACCCGCAGCCCCACCGGCCAGCGGCGCGCGTGCACGGCCGTCACAGAGATGGCCCCGCCGAGGAGCGCCAGTCCCACCCCGCCCCCGGCGAAGCCGCTACGTGACTGCGTGGCCAGGAGGAGGACGAGCGAGACGCATCCCGCCAGCACCGCCAGCGAGGGACGCCAGACCGCCACACCTGTCGGTGCGCCCGATCCCCTTGCGGTCCGCTGGCCGCGGGTTAGCAGACCATGCCCCTGGGCGAGGAGCACGGGTAGCAGCAGCACCAGCGTTCCGGCCAGCTCGTTGGCGTGGATACCGCCTCTGGCTGTGTGCGGCACCACTCCCCGTATCAGGGGCGGGGGGCGCCCGGCGAGGGCATCCAGGGGCGTAAACTTGCCCGTAATCCACTCCACGCCCACCAGCCCCACGCCGGCGAGCAGGAGCGCCAGGACCGACAGCATGGCCACCGCCCCGGCCAGCGCCCGGGGCGTGGTCACCGCGTCGGCGATCCCCACCAGCACGGCTACTCCCAAGGCCATCCCCAGGACTTTAGGGAGGCCGGCCTGCCAGTCGGCGATGGGGATACAGGCCAGACACGTGGCCAGGAGGACGCACACTAGGGGCAGGCCCATACCCGGGATCCTGGCCGGCCGGCTGTGGCCGCGCCGGCGTATGGCCCACAGAATCGGAATGACGGGCAGGGCAGCCAGGGTGAGCAGGGGCCAGCGCCAGGGGAACCAGAACAGCGGGAGAATCGTGGCGAGCACCGCCAGATGCGCCATACGCTCCAAGGTGACCCGTTGTGGAATGAGCCGTGCGCGGATTCGGCGCTCTCCGCCGGCGCCGCTCAGGTTAGACGCCGGCGGCACCGCTTCTCCCGGAAGCCGGTGGTCCAAACGGTCGGCTTCCGGGTCCAGCTGGCGGGCAGCGCTGCCCATCAGCGCTGCCCTTAGCCGTCGCATCGGAGCAGCTGTTGGCTAACATCTACAGCCACGGTGCGGCGCTCCGAGCGTCGCTGCGCGCACATCGTAGTGTCAAGCTGGATGGTAGCAGGGACAACAGACGTGACCCCTCATTTCGTAAGCCCGACGCTCCCCCGGTGAGAACTGGAACGTTGAGAGTCTGGACGAAGCGCCGTCGGCCCCGACCGCAGGCGGCCACTCACCAGAGCAAGAGATAGTATTGCCCAGGGGCTTCCGCCATGATGTCAGGTCATCCCTCCGGAGCGAACCTCGTCCCCCTCGGGGGGATGACTCGAGGCAAGCCATGGCCTACGCCCGGGCCGGCAGTTCTGGCGCAGCTCTGACGGAACGGATGGCTGCCCATTAGCCGCAACAAGGTGCCCCCGCCTGGCCGTAATTCAGGGCAGTACGCCCGGCGCGCTCTAGTGCGACTGACAGTCCCGGCCCTGGCCGCCGTGATCGCCGTTGGCGTTTGCCTGGTGCTTGGCCCGCAGCTCGCTCGCGTGATGTTGACGAATATTGCCGCCGTTGAGGTCGCCAGGACGGGCTTCCGCAGCGGCCCGACCGAGCGTGAACACACACACTCTCTCCTTAGAGCGCAACAGCTTCTCGAATCCGCGCAACGTCTCCCAGGGGCCGGACCGGCGATTGAGAGTCTGCTGGCGCAAGTCGCCCTGCAGCGGGGCGCGGTAGAGGCTGCCGTCGAGCATCTGCGCCTGGCTGGAGCGGACCGCCCAGGACCGGCCATCAGGTGGCGCCTCGGCCAGCTGTACTTGAGCCAGGGACGTGAAGCGGAAGCGCTCGCCGAGTGGCGGAGCGCGCAGGCAGGCGGGCTGCTCCTAGCGGAGGCGCAGCGTTACGCTGCAGCCGGCGCCCTGGAGGAGGCATTGCGCTGGTACACATTCGCGATCGCCATACAACCCGAGGTGGAAGCGGCCTATCTCGGCCGGGCCGCCGCTTATGAGAGGATGCAGCGGCCTGCCGAAGCGGCGTCCGTCTACCGGCAGCTGATGGCCGTCGTTCCCGACTCGGTAGAGGGGCACATCCGCCTGGCCAACCTACTCAGCGGATCGGAGCACAGGCCAGACCTCGCTCGGGAGGTGCTGCAGCGGTGCTTAGAGACGACCACGAACGGCCACGGCTGCCTCTACTATCTCGCCATCCTCAATCAGCAGGCAGGGCGTCTTGAGGAAGCCTTAGACCAGATGAGCCACTTCGTCAGGCTCGCGCCGGAGAGCGGCGACGGCTGGGTTGCGCTGGGGCAGATGCACGCCGCGCAGGGCAGCTGCAGACATGCGCTGCGGATGTACCAGAACGCCGAGCGACTGGGGCGGCACCCCGTCTGGCGCTGGCTAGCGCTGTCCCATGCAGGCCAGGTCTACCGGGCCATGGGGCGCAAAGCGGAAGCCGAGGCGGTACTTGAGCGGGCCGTGCGCGTCGCCGAGCGCCACGAGGCTGGGCCCACCAACATCGCCGGACTGCAGGCCGAGCTCGCTCAACTCCGAGCGAGCGGCGAAAGCGCGCCACCGTCCACCACCACGATCCGCTGTAGAGACTGAGATGCCTAGAGATACTGCCATCCAGACGGTCATCCTGTGCGGCGGGCGCGGCACACGCTTGCGCGAGTACACCGAGACGATCCCCAAGGTACTGGTAGAGGTAGGCGGGCGCCCCATCCTGTGGCACATCATGAAGAGCTTTGCCCACTTTGGCTACGGTGACTTTGTGCTGGCGCTCGGCTACCTGGCCGACCGAGTAAAGCAGTACTTCTTGGACTATCATGGGTGGCGCGGTCGCGACCTGCGCCTGCAGCTCGGCTCCCAGCAACCCCCTGAGATCCTGGGGGCTGACGGCGACAACTGGGCTATCACCTTCGCCGATACGGGGCCGGAGACCAATACGGGAGGGCGCATCAAGCGTCTACAGCCCTACATCGACGGGGATGTCTTCTTCGCTACCTACGGCGACGGCGTGGCGGACCTCGACCTCGGCCGGCTGCTCGCCTTCCACCGCGCCCACGGGCGCATCGCCACGGTGACCGCCGTGCAGCCCAGCCTGGCGTTCGGCGTGCTGAACGTGAACGCCGAAGGGCACGTCACCCGCTTTAGCGAGAAGCCACCGCTGGACGCCTGGATCAACGGGGGGTTCTTCGTATTTGACCGCCGGGTGTTCGACTACCTGGAGGACGACAGCGTGCTGGAGCTCGAGCCGCTGGAGCGCCTGGCCGCCGGCGGGGAGTTGATGGCCTACAAGCACGATGGGTTCTGGGCCTGCATGGATACCTACAAGGACACCGAGCGTTTGAACGAGCTATGGAGGAAAGGCGAGGCGGCGTGGAAGGTGTGGCGCTAGAGAGCAGGGCCGCCGGGGACGAGCCGCGGGCCACCTTCTGGCGGGGCAAGAGCGTCCTCGTCACCGGGGCCGGGGGCTTCGTCGGCTCCTGGCTCACTCACGCGCTCGTGGGGCTCGGGGCGAACGTGGTGGTGATCCTGCGCGACCAGGTCGGCCTGGGCAACTTTGAGTCCTTGGGACTGGCGTCGCGCGTCCACGTCGTCCGCGGCTCGATCACCGACTACCCGCTGGTGGAGCGCACGGTCAACGAGTATGAGGTTGACAGCTGCTTCCACTTGGCAGCGCAGGCCATCGTGGGGGCCGCCAACCGCTCGCCCCTGTCGACGTTCGAGTCCAACATCAAAGGGACGTGGACAGTGCTCGAGGCCTGCCGCGTGAACAAGATGACGGAGCGCGTCGTGGTGGCCTCGAGCGACAAAGCGTACGGTCCACAACCACGGCTGCCCTACGAAGAGGACATGCCCCTGCTGGGCATCAACCCTTACGACGCGTCAAAGGTCTGCACCGACGTGCTGGCACGCAGCTATCAGCACACTTACGAGATGCCCCTGACCATCGCCCGCTGCGCCAACATCTACGGGGGCGGAGACGTCAACTTCTCCCGCCTGATCCCCGGGACGATCCGCTCAGCCCTGTTGGGGGAAGCGCCGGTCGTCCGAAGTGACGGGACGCCGGTGCGCGACTACCTGTACATCGACGATGCGGTAGGGGCATACCTGACGTTAGGCAAGCAGGCAGCGCGTAGCGACGTACGGGGCAAGGCATTCAACTTCGGCTCGGATCGCCCGATCAGCGCGCTCGATCTGGTACGCCAGATCCTGGAGGTTTGCGGTCGGACGGATCTCGTCCCTGACATTCAGGGGAAAGGGACGCTGGCGGGGGAGATCGACCGGCAGTACCTGAGCAGTCAGAAAGCAGGCCGCACGCTGGGCTGGAGCCCTCGCGTACCACTCGACCAAGGCTTGCCTCGTACAGTCGAATGGTACGCGTCGGACTTGCGAACGCGCTCTGCGGCCGTCCCGCCGGTGAGAGAACCGTGATGACGCCGACCAGAGCGGGGCGTGGCGTGACGCTGCCAGGAACGCGTACCGTGCGGATGGCCGAGCCACCCCTGAGGCGTTCCGTTCCGCCGTGCTGCTTCTACCGCCGGTGTTGCCAGCGGCACCAATGTCCGCGCCAGATACCCCCGGCGGTTACGGCGGTCTTCGGGGCCGGCGAGTGGGGTACATCCTGGGCCTGCCATCACCGTGGTAGCAGATAACGCCAGGCGCGAAGGTGAGCCAGCAGCACTCGAGGTGCGCCTACGAGGCAGACTGGTCGGCAACACGTTGGTGCAGTTCGTCAATCCTGCCCTACGTGTGGGGCTTGGGATCGTCCTAACGGCGGCTCTCAGCCGGTACTTGGGTGTAGCTGGCTACGGCGAATACGCCTTGGTCTTTGCCTACGTCGCAACCTTCAATGGCATCTTCAACAATTGGGGGCTGAGCACCATCTGTCTTCGCGAAATCAGCCAGCATCCAGAAGCACGGGCGCAAGTGCTGACCAGCACGGCAGCGCTCCAGGCCCTGGTGGCAGGGGGGAGCTACGGACTGCTCCTCGCAGGGCTCCCTTTGCTCAACTACCCGCCCACGGTCAACTGGTCAATCGCGCTGTACGGTCTGTCAGTGCTGTTGACGCCCCTCGATATCCTGGCGCTCCCCTTTCAGGCCGATCTTCGGCTGGCGCAACTCGTTGCTCCGGCCATGTTTGGCGCACTGCTCAACTTCTTATTCAGCATGGCCGTCATATCCTTGAACGGTCCGCTTTTCGCCCTCGTCGGCGCCGCTCTGGCGGCATTGGCGCTCCAATACCTGTGGGTGACCGTGCTTAGCATCCGCTCGGTTCCGGCCACGGCGCGCCCGGCCGTGGCTCATTGGAAGCCATTAGTGAGAGATGCCTGGCCGCTGGGCCTGGCCACCATCGTCACCACTGGGCTGCAGCAAGCCCCGGTGCTCCTCTTGTCGCTTTTCAGCCTGGAAGCCGTTGGACTGTTCAACGCGGCGAGCCGGATCCCTCAGCAACTCTTGATGATCCCGCTGGCGCTCCAGGCGTCGGTCTTCCCAGTCTTGTCGCGAACCTGGACAACAGATCGTGCGCGGTTTCGGACGCTCTTGAACCAACTCGTGGAGGGCACGCTGCTACTCGTTGTTCCTGTGGTAGTCCTTGCCATCGGCCTGGCGGAGCCGATCATGCGCCTCCTGTTCAGCGCCCAGTTCGCCGGCGCAGTCAAGCCTTTTGCGCTCATGATCGTCGTATTCGGCCTCCTGTGCCCTGGCATCCTGGTGGGGGAGGCCCTGATCGCCGCAGGGCTCCAACGCGTCAACTTGGTGATCCTCAGCGCCAGCACGCCGGTGCTGGCTGTCCTACTGCTCGTGTTGGTACCCGCCAGGGGCGCGGCCGGAGCGGCGCTGGCCCTGGCGCTGTGCTACTCCGGGATCCTGGCGGCGCTCATGAGCGCCGCCCACCGTCGCCTAGGTACCGATCGAATCGTTCAAGCCGTTGCCCGTGCGGTGCTCGCCGCCGTTCTCGGCGTCAGCACCCTCGCGCTTGCGCCGTTGCCCGAAAAAGTGCTGTCTGCGACTATTGGGGCGACCGTGGCGCTCACGACCATCGCGCTCCTCTCCCCGGCGGCACCGCGGGAGCTACTGATGCTGCTCCGGGCCCTACCCCGTCCGCGCCGAGCCCGCTAGCATGTCCATGTCTCCGCCCATCGCTCGCCTGAAGCGATACATACGGCGACCGCGTCTCGGGATCCGGCGACGCTTCATTGCGCGATCGGCTTGGTCTCAGCCCCTTGGGCCGCGCCGCATATCGGGGGCATTCGTTCATGTACCCTGAGCGTGACTGCCTCCATTTCCTGACGGTTGACACCGACGGATTCAACGCACCAACCCCAACAGCAGGGACGACCGCTCCGGCCGTCCGCTCGCGCCCCGACACCCTGAATGTCGGCTGCGGGAAGGCACGTCTCGAAGGAGCGCTCAACGTCGATCTTAGTCCCAGGAGCTACGCTGATCTCTTATATGATCTGCGTCGATTTCCGTGGCCGTTCGCGGGCGACTTGTTCACTCATGTCCAGTGTCACGATGTCTTGGAGCATCTCCCGGATACGATCAGGACAATGGAGGAGATCCACCGCCTCTGCAAGCCAGGCGCGACAGTGGCCATCACTACCCCACACTTCTCCTGTGCCAACGCCTTTACCGATCCAACACACTGTCACCAGTTCGGTTACTTCTCGTTCGACTTCCTCACTGGGGACGCAACGCACAATCACTACACCGACGTGCGATTCTCTTACCTCACCCGACAACTGGTTTTTCATCCTTCCAGGAAGAACATCTTGTTGCGACGTCTCGCAAATCGATTTCCATCCTTCTATGAACGTCACCTTTGCTGGATACTGCCGGCTTGGTTCGTGAGCGTGGAGCTTCTCGTAATCAAGTGACCCCCGAGTTTACGTTTCATAAATGGTGAAGGTTGCGGTCACTTATCCCATCCCCTTCAGTGTAGCGGCCCCGCAGGCGCCGGACGGTCTATGACAGTGTGGACACCGCCCGCTTTCGGCCTGCTCAGACAGAGTGTCAGAGAACAGTGATCCTTATTGATCGCCCCTTGCCTCATGAGGGCATCGACTACTTGATGCAAGCCGCCGGCGCCGAGACGCGCTTGGTTATCGTTGGAAGAACATAGCGTGGCGACTACTTCGAGTGACTGACTACTTCGAGTGACTTACTACTTCGAATGTCTCCAGCGACTGTCTGCCGGCCAGGATGTGATCTCCCCGACGAACGCCCCCAGTGAGCGAGCCGTGAAGGAGTGTCAGTCGAGCATCGTGAAGTCACTCGTTTCACCCGACCATCTCCTCTCGTTCCGGTTATAAACCGCTAATCTTAACGCTTATCTGGCAGGTCCCCAGGAGATCGCTATGGACGACACAGAACACCCCCGTAGAAAGTCCAGGGCAGAGCGGGACGTATCCACAGGCGCCCTTCCAGGTGACACTGTGGCGGTGACGCGCACCTGTCGCGCCTGCGGGGGTTCCCGGCTGTCGCCGATCCTTTCGCTCGGGCAGACCCCACTTGCTAACCGGCTCTTATCCGCCGATCAGCTCGGGCAAGTGGCGCCCCGCTATCCCCTCACGCTTGCATTCTGCTCTGATTGTACGCTGGTTCAGCTTCTGGAGACCGTGGCCCCTGAAGTGCTCTTTCGAGAGTACGTCTATTTCTCGTCGTTCTCGGATACGATGGTGCGCCACGCCGAGGCGCTGGCTAAAGAGCTGATCCAGTCTCGGGCTCTCGACTCAAGGAGCCTAGTCGTGGAACTGGCGAGTAATGATGGTTACTTGCTCCAGTTTTTTGCCTGTGCCGGCGTCCCGGTGCTGGGCATCGATCCAGCCGAGAACGTGGCCAGGGTAGCGGAGCAGCGAGGCATTCGAACGCTGGCAAAGTTCTTCGACCGGGGCCTGGCCCAATCGCTGTGCTCAGCGGGCGCGGTGGCGGACGTGATCATCGGTATCAACGTTCTGGGACACGTGGCCGATCTCAATGGCTTCGTGGCAGGGATGGAGATCCTGGCGGCAGAGCACGGGATCATCGTAATCGAAGTACCATACGTGAAAGACATGCTAGATCGCTGCGAGTTTGACACGATCTATCATGAGCATCTGCACTACTTCTCCGTCACATCGCTTGATCGCTTATTCGCCGCGCATGGTCTGCGGGTGATGGACGTGCAGCGTCTGACCATTCACGGTGGGACGTTGCGCGTGTTCGTGTCACATGCTGGATCGACCGGTGACCGGCCGCAGGTGGATCGGCTGCTGCAGGAAGAAGGTCGCTGGGGCGTGGGGGACGCGGACGTCTACGGAACCTTTGCCGGCCGGGTCGCCGAACTGCGCCAGGCGCTGCGGTCGTTACTCGATGACCTCAAGGGGAACGGGAATCGCATCGCAGCGTACGGAGCGGCGGCGAAGGGTAGCACGTTACTGTCCTACGCTGGAATCGGCGAAGAGTGCCTCGACTTCGTCGTCGACCGGAGTACCTACAAGCAGGGTCGCTTCATGCCGGGGAGTCGTCTACCTATCTACCCTCCAGAGCGCTTGGTTGAAGAGATGCCTGAGTATGTCCTCTTATTGACGTGGAACTTCGCCGATGAGATCTTGGCTCAGCAAGCGGAGTATCGACGTCGGGGCGGCAAGTTCATCGTGCCGGTTCCAGAGCCGCATATCGTCTGAGGGTGAACCGGGGACGCGCGGCGGCGCTTCAGTCTGGTGACGGCGCCGGATGAGATCACTCGATGAGGGTAGCCGAGGCGCATCTAAAGAGAGCCTAAGGAGTCATGGCATGCGCAGCGCTGGCGCTACACCGTGGGTACGACGTGTTGCGAGAGAGACCGCCATTGCCGGTGCCGCAATGGCTTGCCGTCTAGACCCACTTCGGCGTGTTGGCGACCTCACCGTGCAGCGTCTGTCCACATGGCCCTATCTGAGGCGGATGGCCAACTCCGCCGGTCATGCCTGGCGCACGGCCAACATCCAGGCAGGCACAGCTGGCCATCGCCGAGTGGTTGGCACGCGCCATGGTGTACGGCTGGCCGTCAGCCTTGAAGACTATGCAGGCTGCCACATACTCGTACATGGGGAGCTCGATCCTGAGGTATCAAGGCTGCTAAAGCGGATAGTGCCCCCTGGGGCCGTGGCGCTAGACATCGGCGCGAACGTAGGTTACTACGCATGCCTGCTCGCTCGACTCGTGGGCACGAGCGGCCATGTCCACGCATTTGAGGCCAATCCCCCCACATGTGATCTCCTGCGTCACTCCGTGCAGTGCAACGGCTTCCTGGACCGAGTCTCCGTTGTATGTGCAGCCGTGGCCGACGCTCCGGGTACCATGGAGTTCTTCCCAAGCGCAGATGCTAGAAACTCCGGAGTCTCGTCTCTGCTGCGTCACCCTCATCTAATGGACAGTACACCCATACGAGTGCCCACAATTACTGTAGATGATTACCTGTCACAGATCAATGCGCCTCCAATACACTTTATTAAAATGGATGTTGAATGTGCAGAACCTCTAGTCCTCCAGGGCATGAGTGGCATGCTTTCGAAGAGCGCTCCCCCTTTCATCGTGAGCGAAGTGACCGAGAGTGCGGCACAGATCGTTAGCGGACGAGAGTTGATCGCCCAGTTCTCCGGCTGGGACTATGATCCGTACGACATCCGATCAACGGGTCTCGTGCCCACCGACACCGGCCGCACCAGCTTCCAGGTCGAGAACGTGTGTTTCGTCCACCGCCGTGCCGGCGCTTCTCTGGCGGGACTCCTTGGCACCTCATGACACTCCCTGAGTCGGTACAACCGGCGGGCGGATGGCAGGGTAGTCTGTAGGCCATGAGGTGGACTGAGCTGCGCCTGAGGGGGGCCTACGTCATAGACGTAGAGCCAGTCTACGACGAACGAGGCTTTTTCGCCCGCACCTGGTGCAGCCAGGAAGCGGAGCAGCGTGGCCTCGGCTTCTCCGCCGCCCAGTGCAGCGTGTCGTTCAACCGGCGTAAGGGGACGCTGAGGGGGATGCACTACCAGGCCGAGCCCCATGCGGAGATGAAGCTGGTGCGCTGCACAAGGGGGGCCATCTACGATGTGATCCTTGATCTGCGGCCAGACTCTGCGACGTTCATGCGCTGGGAAGCGGTGGAGCTGTCTTCTGAGAATCGAGCGACCCTGTTCATACCGCAAGGTATGGCCCATGGGTTTCAAACCCTGGCCGACGATACGGAGGTGTCCTATCAGATATCAGAGCACTACGTGCCGGCGAGCGCGCGCGCCGTGCGCTGGAACGATCCGGCGTTCAACATTCTGTGGCCTCTGCCGGTCAGCATTATGTCCAGTCGTGACCGTGAGCGTCCCTTGTTCCGCCGGTGAAGCGCGTGCTCCTGACCGGCTCAAGTGGGTTTATTGGACGGTGCACCCCTGCGTTGCTCGCCCCGTTGGGCTATGAGATTCATGCCGTGGGCAGGCACGGTCGCCCGGGGACGTCGCCAGGCCTTTCTTACCACGTGGCTGACCTGCTAGACGGGCGGGAGACCGAGGCCGTGCTGTCGCGAGTGCAGCCCACTCACCTGCTGCACTTCGCCTGGTACACCGTGCCCGGCAGATACTGGACGGCGCCCGACAATCTTCGATGGACCGAGGCTAGCCTGCGTCTGCTGCGGGCCTTCGAGGCACACGGTGGACGGCGAGTGGTCATGGCCGGGACGTGCGCCGAGTATGACTGGCGTTACGGGTATTGCTCAGAACGTCTCACTCCGGTCATTCCATCGAGCCTCTACGGCACTTGCAAGCACGCCCTCCAGCAGGTGGTGAGCGCGCACTGCGCAGAGGTCGGGTTATCGAGCGCATGGGGCCGCATCTTCTTCGTCTATGGACCATACGAGCATCCGTCGCGTCTTGTCCCCTCTGTCATACGTGCGCTGCGTCAGGGCGTACCGGCCCGGTGCACCGCCGGGACACAGCTACGGGACTTTCTGCACGTCCGCGACGTGGCCGCGGCGTTCGTGGCGCTGCTGGACAGCACGATTGAGGGGCCGGTGAACATCGGCTCAGGCCAGCCGGTCGAAATCCGGCGCCTGATATACGCCATCGCTGACACGCTCGGGAGGCGTGATCTGGTTGAGCTCGGCGCCCTGGCGCTACCGGCGAGCGACCCGCTGGCGGTCATCGCCGACGTCGCGCGCCTACACGACGATCTGGGCTGGTCGCCGGAGTACGACCTCGACTCGGGTATCACAGACACGATCACGTGGTGGATGGGGCAAGCGGTTCAGACATGAGAATGACCATCGACACCGATACTGGCGAGCTGACGCACAATTTGGACGGTACCGCCCACGTGATCCCCCTCTATTCGCCAGAGGCCTTTAGCCGGCTGTCCGCGCTGTGGCTGACGGTGGGCTGGAACGAGAAGTACACCTACACCTTTAGCTGGCTCGGGCGACCGATCATTCAGCTCCCCGACGACCTGATGCGCATTCAAGAGGTCATCTATGCCGTCAAGCCGGACGTCATCGTCGAGACCGGCGTCGCACACGGCGGCTCGTTGATCTTCTACGCCAGCCTGTGTCACGCCATGGGGAGGGGGCGGGTGATCGGGGTGGACGTCGAGATTCGCCCCCATAACCGAAGCGCCATCGAGGCCCACGAGCTTGCGCGCTACGTGACGCTGATCGAGGGCGACTCTACGGACGAGGCCACCGTCGCCAAGGTCAAGTCGTTGATTCAGGGGGACGAAAATGTCCTCGTGCTCCTGGACTCGGCCCATAGCAAGCAACACGTCCGCGGTGAGCTCGAGGCGTACCGTGACCTGGTATCGGTCGGCTCGTACATCGTGGCCACCGACGGGATCATGAAGGACCTGCACGACGTCCCGCGGGGACGCGCCGAGTGGGCATGGGATAACCCCGCCGCCGCCGCCGCGGAGTTCGCCCGGGCGCATCCGGAGTTCGTCATCGAGAAGCCGGCCTGGCCATTCAACGAGAGCGCCCTGCAGGAAAACGTCACCCACTGGCCCGGAGCGTGGCTACGGCGCCTCCCGCCGAGCGGTAGTGGGTGAACGCGTTCCCGGTGCTCGCGGAGCGACAGACATGCGGAAGTGCGGTACCGTTTAGCCGCGTCACGTTTGGCTCTGCCGATCGTGACGCGCTTGATGCCTGGGCTGTCACTGGACATTCCTGCAGCTGGCAGTCCCGCTCGAAGAACCAAAGGCGCATTTCGCCTGCGACGGGCTTCTCGAGGATCAGGTTCGCTCTCTCGTCGGCTAGTTCTGTGACACGCTGCCTGCAGCGGTGATCGAGCGGCTCTCAGTGTTGCGCCTAGACGGCGACGTGTATAAGTCCACGATGGATGCGCCCAGTGCTCTCTGGATAGAGGTCTCGATCGGCGGCTACGTGATCGTAGATGACTTCCTTTCCCTGCCGGCATGCAAAGCAGCCGTGGAGGATCTCTGCAACACGCACGGCAGCACGGACTCGATAAAGCCGATCGTTGAGAGTGGTGTATTCTGGGAGCGCTTCCTCTAATGGAACTCGCAGTGTCTTCTCTCTGCGCTGCCCCTGTGCCAGTGAGTGTTTGCATCCCCACGTATAATCGAGCGCACTACTTGCAAGGGGCCATCGAGTCGGTACTGACTCAGACCTACCACGAGTTCGAGATAATCGTCTCCGACAATGCCTCCACCGATGGTACGGAGGCGCTTGTGCGGTCGTTCCGCGATCTCCGGATCCGCTACCTACGAAATGAGCGGAATGTGGGTGGCCCGGCCAACTGGGTACGGGCGGTGTCCGCAGCCAGTGGAACCTACTGCGTCATCATTGGCGATGATGACCGTTGGGAACCGACGTTTCTCGAGCGACTCACCGCCCCGCTTGACCAGCACCCGGATGTAGACGTGGCCTTCAGCGACCACTGGATCGTCGACGCCGACGGCCGGGTGCAGGCGGGCGTGAGCGACGCCTACAGCACGGCTTATGGTAGAGCGACGCTGCCGCCAGGCAAGCACTGCCCCTTTGTCGACCTGGCCATCCGCATGCAGGCCCTGCTTACAACGGCTGCCCTGATCCGGCGCGAGCGCATGCTTGCCGTGGGGGCACTCGATGCCCGCGCCGGCCTGGTGCTGGACTACTACCTATTTGCCCAACTGGCCCTCGCTGGCGGCGGGGCGTTCTACGTGCCGGAGCGGCTGGCGCACTACCGCGTGCACGCCCAGGGGGCCTCGGCGACGCAGCAGGCGCGCCTGTGGCAGGACATGGAGTGGGTCTGCGCGGAGCTGATCGGGAGCGTGCCGTCGCCTCGGCACGTGAAGGAGATTCGCCGGCGGTGGGCTGGGGCGCTGGCCAGTAAAGGGAGCAGCCTCCTGCGGGATGGCCGTCGGTGGCAGGCCGTAGGCGCCTTTGGCGAGTCCATCCGCCTGTCTCCAGTGGCGCTCCGCCCGTGGCTGGGGCTCGCCGCAGCACTCCGCTTGGGGTTCCGGCCGACGCTCCGCCAGCGGGCAGCGGGATGACGGCACTCCCACACGTCATCGGCAAGAATGTGACGGTGCTCCGTAAGTGAAGCGTCTGAAGGTGGCCATCGTCTATCCCATCCCTTTTGGTGAAGAGGGGAGCTATGGGGGCGGCGAGCGCTACGCGTGGGAGCTGGCACGAGCGATGTCTCTGGTGGCCGAGACGGTCTTCGTCACTATCGGACAGAAGCGCGATAGCCGACAACTGGGGCGGCTTCAGGTGGAGATGCATCCGTGGATCACGCTCGTGCGTGGGATTCGGATCAATCCGCTCGCCCTAGGCTTTCTTCGGAGCCTCGCTGGCGTGGACGTCATTCACTGCCTGTCCTACAGCACGTTGGTGACGGACCTCTGCGTACTCTTCGCGCGAACCACGGGAAAGCGAGTCTTTATTACCGACGTCGGAGGCGGGGGTGACGTCTCCCTAAAGTACTGGGTTGATGTCGCCAGCTTTTCCAGCGGCCTGCTCCTTCTCTCGGAATTCGCCGGCAGATCGTTTCCCGCATGCCCAGCCACACGTCACGTGATCTATGGGGGTGTCGACATTCAGCGCTTTCGCCCGGGAAACGGTGAGTCGACGGGGAAGGTGCTCTTCGTGGGGAGGCTCCTCCCGCACAAGGGAGTCAACTACCTCATCGAAGCGCTTGATCCGCACACGCCGTTGGTAGTCGTCGGTCGCCCGTATCATCAAGCGTACTTCCAGTACTTGCAAGAGCTGGCGAAGGGTAAGGATGTCACGTTCGTGACGGACGCCAACGACCAGCGCATCATCGCCGAGTATCAGTCGTCTACAGTAGCAGTACTTCCATCTGTGTACAACGACGTGTATGGCAACCACTGCGCGGTTCCTGAGCTACTCGGATTAACCTTGCTGGAGGCGATGGCCTGTGGAACGCCAGTGATCTGTACGAGTGTCGGAAGCATGCCCGAAATTGTGGAGCATGGAGTGACCGGCATCGTTGTCCCTCCGAACGACATCCGGTCGCTGTCTGAAGCGATCGCCCGCTTCACGGAAGATCCTGTCCGCGCTCGCGCTATGGGCAGGGCGTCGCACGCCAGAGTGCAGCATCTGTTCACGTGGACCAGGACAGCGGCGCGATGCCTCCAGGCATACGAGGGAGGTGCCGCATGACGGCGATGGGGCCGGTAGCGCGAACGCGGGCTGACTCGAGGACCATTTGCCGCCTGGGTGGCTTGGGCATTGCGCCGATGCGGTTGAAGTCTCTCCTCCAGCTCAGCGCCCAATGATGCGGTACCCGTAAGCACCTTATTTCCCGCCGCTAGTAGCGATGCGTATTCTGCATATCCTTCTCTACAGCTCTATCGGTGGAATCGAGACGTACACCAGGGATCTGTTTGCTGCCCTCGAGGGCCTGGATCACGAGAACGTCCTGGTGTTCGACGGCTCCCCGATTACAGGGCTGGAGGGAGCGGGTCGTCGCGTGTATCAGCTGCCCGGCCTGGCCACACAAGATCGATCCCTTGGAGCGCAAGCTGTCACGCAGCTGTCGGGGATTATGGGCCAGGCGTCGCCGGATGTCGCCTATGTACACACGATTCTCAACTCGCTGGTAGCAGACGCCGTCCTTCAGGCCCTCCCCACGGTGTACTTCGCGCATAACTACGCCGCATTTTCGCCGGGCGGCGCCCTCCTCTACGAGCGGTCAGACTCCGTGTGTCACCTCAAAGGCGTGCCGAACTGGCGCTGCCTGGTGAACGCCTACGTACGGCAGTGCAACACGCGCCGGCCGGCGCTCCTGTGGCAGACATACCGGCGTACAAAGGCGACCGGTGCGTGGGCGCGGCGCGTGGATGCCATCGTCTGTGGCTCCCAATACGTGCTCCGTCGCCACGCCGAGAACGGCTTTCCAGCCGATCGGATGCACGTCTTGCACTACCCCGTGCCGCTCCCGAGCGGGGCGCAGGACGGCGCGCCCTATGGCCCGCCACGTGACCCCATTGTCCTGTTCGTGGGGCGGATTACACCCCAGAAGGGGCTGGACTACTTGATCCGCGCCATACCACGGATGGAGACACCGTGCACCGTCGTCGTGGCCGGTGACGGATACGAACTGCCGGCGATACGCGCCCTGACGGATCGGCTCGGCGTGGCTGAGCGGGTTCAATTCCTGGGCGCCCTGAATCGGACGGCGGTACAGGATCTCTACCGCAAGGCGGCCGTTCTTGCTGTGCCGTCGGTCTGGCCCGAGCCCTTCGGCATTATCGGGCCCGAGGCGTTCTCTCACGGCTTGCCGGTAGTGGCCTTTGGAGTCGGCGGCATCCCGGAATGGCTGGACGACGGCGAAACCGGATTTCTGGTGCCGGCCAGGGACGTCAACGGACTGGCACGCCGGCTTGACGCCGTGCTGGGCGACCCGGCCCTGGCCAGGCGGCTGGCGGCAAGAGGACGGCAGGTGGTCACGGAGCGGTTCACGCTCGACCGCCACGTCGATGGATTGCTGCGGGTGTTTCAGCAGGCGATCGCCGGGAGGGGCGCGACCTCCAGCCACCCGGTACCGCAGCCCGACGAGAAGAAGGGATGAATTACCACAGGGCAGGCGATGCTACGATGAGCGTCTCCGTGATCGTGGCGACGTATAAACGATGCGATGCGCTCAGGCGGGCAGTCGAGTCGCTCAGGTGCCAGACCAGTCCGCCCGAGGAGATCATCGTCGTCGCCTGGAGCGGCGATGCCGCCTCGGTCAGGGTGGCGGAAGAGCTGGCCGGGGAGCCAGGGCGGGCGTCTGGGTCTGCGGCCGTCAGACCGCTCTTCGTGCATGAGAATACCGTTGCCGCCAAAGAGAACGCCGGCATGCGGGCCGCGGGCGGTGACATCGTGTGCTTTATGGACGACGACGCGGTGGCTCACCCGGACTGGCTGGAACGTCTGAAGCGTCAGTATGCCGATCCAGACGTCGGCGCCGTCGGCGGCCGGGACATCGTGTGGAAAGATGGCGCGCTGCAGCCGTCACGGGAGGTGCGGCGAGTCGGCAGCGTCTACTGGTTCGGGCGGCTGGTGGCAAACCACCATGAGCGTAGCACCGGTGTCCGGGAGGTGGACTTTCTCAAGGGCTGCAATATGAGCTTCCGGCGCGACGCCCTCTCCCTGGTCGATCCGCGGCTCGTCGGTGTCATTCCCTATGGCTTCGAGATCGATCTGAGTCTCGTGGCTCGCGGACGGGGACGTCGTGTGATCTATGATCCCGACACCACCGTTGATCATCATTCCGCAAGTGATATGTCTCCACACCTGGTGTCCTTGGCCTACGTGACCAACCACAACCAGACGTACGTCCTCCTGAAACATCTCAGCTGGCCCCGGAAGATTGCCTTTCTCATCTATACCTTCAGTGTCGGAGACAAGAGCACTATCGGACTGCTGCGCATCCCATGGCTTGTCTTCGGCGGCGGCTGGTCGCTGGAAGCCGTGCGGGCCCACTTCGCCGGCAAGCTCCGCGGCCTGCAGACGTACCTGGCCCACCGCGGCGAGAGACCCGGCCGCCACGCCGTCGCCAGCGGAGGCGTGGGGTGATCGCCGCGGGCCGGCCGCGCCTGCAACGCCCGGCCGGCCTACCTCTCCTGGCCACCGTATTCGTGGCCGCCCTGGCCGAGATCGCCGTCGGCTGGAGCGTCGCCGCCAGCCACACCGAGCTGGGGCTCTATGTGGGCGCGGCCGTAGCGCTGGGGCTGTGCTTCATATTCTGGCGCCAGGCAGTCTACGCTGTTTTTCTGATCACCTTCGTGGAAGGGTTCTTTCGCAACCTGCTCGATAGGCCGAGCTTGCTTCTGGTCAAGGACGTCGTGCTGGCGCTGATCTACGTGCGCGTTTTCGGAGGGAGACTTGCCCGCGGGCTGCCGCTCATTCCGCACAGCCCGATCAATCGACCGCTGGCGGTCTTCAGCGCGATTGTCCTGCTACAGACCCTTAATCCCAACGTCTCCTCTATGGCCCAGGGACTCGTCGGCCTGCGCGCCTGGCTGTACTACGTGCCTCTTTATTACGTAGGCCTGGAGATGCTTCAAAGTGAGCGCTCGCGGCGACGGTTCATGTGGTTCTTTCTTGGCTGCGCCGTCACGATCTGCGCCCTGGCTGTACTTCAGTATCTCCGCGGACCGGAGGCCTACGCCGCGATGGGCCAGGCGTTCGCCAGGAGCACCTTCTTCACCAGCGGGGTGCGCGGCGAGGCGACGATCTTCCGGCCCAACGCGACGTTCTCGTGGCCCACCCACTTTGCCCTCTTCCTGGCGGCAGCCCTATTTCTCAACATCGCCCTGCTACTGACCAGCCAGGGACGCGCTCGAGTCCTCCAATGGCTGGTGCTGACTGTGCTGACGTGCACCACCCTGATCCAGGGTCAGCGCTCCCTCTTCGTGCTCTTGCCCCCGCTGGTGCTGATGGTGCTACGGCTCCGGAGCCGCCTGCGAGTGGGGGCCAGGCTTTCCGCCGTGAGCGTCCTGGGCATCGTGCTGATCGATCGAGTGGCCGGGTTGGGGGCCTTCGACCGGGTGATCGGCCTGCTGCAGAATGAGGATGGCGTGCTGGCGGTGCGCGTCCTTACGTACTGGGAGCACTTTCAGGCCGGGCTACAAAGCTCGGTCATTGGATTGGGAACCGGAGCCACCGCCGTCGGCAGCCGGTACGTTGCCGGAGAGGCAAGCGGGGAGGTCGCCGACATCCCGCTGTTCGTGGAGGTGGCGCTGGCCAAGGTGGTGGCAGACTTCAGTGTCATCGGCCTGGGGGTCTATCTCTGGCTGTTCGCCAGGCTGGTGGCAGCGAGCGTCAAGACGCACAATCGAGCGGTGGCGGTGGGCGCTGAGGAGACGGCCAGCTTCGCCGCCGTCATGATGGCCTACCAGCTCCTGGTGCTGTATTTCGGGTACGAGCTCGCAGCGGCCGCCATTCCGCTGTGGTTCCTCAGCGGCGCGGTGGTAGGCCCAGGTCTGCCCGCTCCCGCTCCGCTCCCCGATGCATTGCCGGACACGACTGCGTCACCGGGCGATGACGATCGCTGGCGCCGTGGAGGACGGACGAGTGACAACCACACCATCATCCAGAAGCCAGCCGGGCAGCTGTGACCTGAGGTTGCCTGCAAGGGCCCTGGCATCCGTGCGCAGACCGGCGTGCAGGCCGGCGACAACCCTTGATGGGGCAGGCCCGGACGGACAATGAGCTTCGTGAACCGGCCAGCGGACGCCTTGCGCTCCCCGTCTGACGAAGCCTGCCTGTGTCACGAAATGGTGGCCGCCTACGTCCGCCGTACCGCCCCCGCTTCCCTGGCTGCATCGGTGGTGCTCGATCTCGGATGCGGTTCCAACAAGCTGAAAGGCAGCGTCGGTCTTGACGTGCACCCTGCCCCTGGGGTGGACGTGATCTGCGACCTCAACGCCCCCATCTGGCCGGTGAGGGGGAGCTCCGTGGACGCCGTGTGGAGCAATCAGCTCGTTGAGCATGTGGCTGACGTGGTGGCATTCCTTGAACAACTCCACACTTGTGTCAGACCGGGCGCCGATATCGTCCTTCTGGCCCCACATTACAGCAGCACGTACGCCTGGTCGGACCCCACCCACCGGCGGGGCGTGGCCCTGTTGTCCCTTGACTATGCCTGCTCCTACTTGCCTGGGAAATACGCCGTCGTCCATCGCTTTTTTGGCCTACCGACGGCGGGCCGCGGTCTCACGGGCCTGGTTCTGGCGGCGCTCAATCGGAGTCTGGCCCGTCAGCGGACGTACGAGCGGTGGATTACGCCGCTGCTTTCTGCCGGGGTGATCGGTTTTCATCTGAAGAGCACCTAGACGGTAGATGAAGATCGCTGTTCTTCAGAGCTTCCTCCCCAGCCGCTCCCAGGGGGGCGTGGGCCATTTCACGCATCAGCTGGCCAACCGCCTGGCCGACCGCGGGCATACCATCACCGTCTATTCGTCTGATCCGCCACCGACAGACGCGGCCTACCGGGTCGTCCAGCCGGACCCAGGCACCTGGTTCTTGCGCGGCAGGTGGGGGAGGGTCTTCGGCTTTGGCCTGTGGCTGGCGCGGCAAGACTACTCCCAGTTCGACGTCGTGCACGCTATGGGGGACAACCACCTGATCCGCACCCGCACGCCTGTCCTGCGAACGATCAGCGGCTCGGCGCTGGCGGAGGCGCTCCATGCCCGTAAGCCGGGCGCTCGGCTGATGTACCTGGCCATCTATCCCCTGGAGCTGCTGGGGGTCGCACGCGCTAACCTCGCCGTCGGGATCTCGCAGTGCTCCAACGCCCATTTCCCAGGGGTCAGGATGGTGATCCCGCAGGGGATTGACCTGCCCCTGTTTGCCGGCTCGGCGGGCGGCGCAACGCGAAAGTCCGAACATCCGGCGGTGCTGTTCGTGGGCCATCGTCTGCGCGACCGCAAGCGCGGCTACCTCCTGGTGCAGGCATTTCAGGGCGTCATACGGCCGGCCCTGCCCGACGCCGAGCTCTGGCTGGTGTGCGATGACGTGGTGGCGGCCCCGGGAGTACGCTGCTTCGCAAACCTGGACCAGGAATCGCTGGCAGAGCTGTATCGTCGGGCGTGGGTCTTCTGCCTGCCCAGCAGCTACGAAGGCTTCGGGCGCCCCTATGCCGAAGCGATGGCCGCCGGCACGGCGGTGGTGGCGACTCCCAATCCCGGGGTGATGGAAGTGCTCGACGGCGGGCGCTACGGAGTCCTTGCGTCGGACGCGGGCCTGGGAGAGACGATACTCGCCCTACTCAAGTCAACCGATCGCCGCGAGTGCCTGGCCCAGGCCGGGTCGCTCCGCGCCCAGGCGTTCGACTGGCATCGCGTGGTACTGCAGTACGAAGCGCTGTATCGGCGTCTGGCCGGGCCGGATCTCGGCCAGGGGGGCGACGCCAGTTGAGAGTGCGCCTGTTCCACACCATCCCCGGCGAGCAGCGCACCAGCTCCGAGGTCTATGCCCGCGAGCTGGCTAACGGACTCCAGGGCCTGGAGAACAACCCGGTGACGATCAGTCACTGGCAGCCGGGCAGCCCCTTGCGCATGGCGGCCGCGCGCATCCCATCCCTGGCTCGGCTGGCGGGATATGGCGACCGGTACGTCATCTATCAGTGGCAGGCTCGCAGTCAGAACGGCGACGTCAACCACATCGTCGATCATGGGTACGGGCACCTGGCCTTCAGCCTTGATCCACGGCGCACCGTGGTGACGTTCCACGATCCGATGCTCCTGAAGCTTCGAGCCGGGGAGCTCCCAATCACATCCTCTCCGCGCCTGGCCATGCTCGGTCACCGCCTCAGCCTGGCCGCCATGCGCCGCGTCCCATACTTGATCACGGATTCTCAGAGTTCGAAGCAGGACTTCGTTCGGCTTACGGGGTGCAGTCCGGATCGTATTCGAGTGATTCCCCTGGGCGTGTCACCCCACTTCCGTCCCCCGGAGGCACACGATCGACCCGGCCGGGCGCAGTCTCCGAGGAAGATCCTGCACGTTGGGCACTGCGGTGCGTACAAGAACATAGAAGGTATCCTGCGCGCGCTTCCCCTTATTGAGAAGCGCCTCGATCGACCAATCGTCTTCACCAAGGTAGGTGGACAGTTGACCAGGACGCAGAAGGCCCTCATCGAGACGCTGCACCTGGAGGGACAGATGCAGCATCTCGGCGCCGTGCCGCTGCACGATCTACCGCGCGTCTACGCCGATGCAGATGTCCTCCTGATGCCCTCGCTGTACGAGGGCTTCGGACTCCCTGCGCTCGAGGCCATGGCCTGCGGCACTCCCGTAGTGGCCTCCAACCGGGGCTCGCTCCCGGAAGTGGTGGGGGATGCCGGGCTGCTGGTGGAACCAACGGACGTCAACCATATCGCCGACGCGGTGACACGTGTCCTGCAGGATCCTCAGCTTCGCCAGGAGCTCCGCCGGCGGGGCCTGGAGCGCGCCCGGCGCTTCAGCTGGGAGGGCACTGCCGGCGCGACACTCGCGGTGTACCGACAGGTCCTCGAGGAGACCCGCTGACGTGGCCGGCAGTGGAGGTCCGTCCCTTTCAACCAGGCTGTACATGGCGATGATGGGTGTCGGCGGAAAGAAACTTGCCTGGGGCACGGACAGCGCTGCGCCACCTTTGCGCCACGTCCTCTACTACGCTTACCACAAAGGCTTCTGGTCGTTGATTCGGGGGTTGTTGCTTCGTCCCTGGCTGCGATCCTGCGGCGGGAGATTCTTTCTGGGACGGCAGGCAAAGGTGCTCTTTCCCAGCTATCTCTCGGTGGGCCACAACGTGGCCATTGGTGACTACGTGTTCATGAACTGTATCGGGCGTCAGGGGGTGACGCTGGGGCACAACGTGCGCCTACGGGAGTTCGGCTGGGTGCAGGTGACCAGCCAGCTCTCCAACCTCGGTGAGGGTCTCACTATCGGCGACAACACGTACGTCGGTCCCCACAGCGTGCTGGGAGCAGGGGGCGGTGTCGCCATCGGCAACGACGTCACCATGGGCGCCTACGTGCAACTCCTGGCCGAGAACCACCGCTTCGCCGATCCCGGCCTCCCGGTTGGCGAGCAGGGGGTGACCAGAAAAGGGATCGTCATCGCCGACGGATGCTGGCTGGGCAATAGCGTCATCGTCCTCGATGGAGTGCAGATTGGCGAACGGGCCGTCATCGGTGCCGGATCGGTCGTCACCCGGAGCGTGCCGGCCAGGGCCGTGGCCGTCGGGAACCCGGCGCGGATACTCAACGCCTCGGCTCCCTGACCGCCACGGCGATGATCAGCAAGGTTCCTCTCTTCAAAAAGCTTTGTCGGACGAGTATTCTCGTGGCCACGAAATGATGCTTGAAGAGCCGTTCCTTGATTCTGTAGCACTTCGGCTGAGTTCTGCTAGCCTGGATTATTCATGCGCGGCTGCTTGAGGCACCCTCGCCCCCTGGGAGAGGGCTGGGGTGAGGGCTTCGCCGCTTGCCCCCTCACCCGCGCTGCGCGCGTCCTCTCCCAGGGGGGAGAGGCGGACTGCGCCCACACGCCGTGAATAATGCAGGCTAGAGCTGTGCGCCGCAGCGTAGTTATAAGCGTGTAAGAGAGCTGTGCGCCCCAGCGTGATCGCCTACATCCAGCCGACGTCCGAAGTCGGCGGTTCAGATATTGCCCTCTACCGGCTGGTGGCTCGCCTGGACGCCACCAGGTACCGGCCGATTGTAGTCGTGCCCCGTGATGGGCCGCTGGTGCCGGGGCTGATCGGCGCCGGTGCTCGAGTGATCGTCCTGCCGATGATGCAGCTGCGCTCCGTCAGGAGCGTACGCTATCAGGCCCGCTACGTGGCCCAGTTCTGGCCGTCGGTGGTGCGCCTGGCCAGGCTCTTGCGTCGCGAGCGTGTCGACCTGGTGCACTCGAACTCCCTGTTTGGCTGGTACGGCCCATGGGCGGCCTTGCTGGCGCACGTGCCGCACGTCTGGCACGTCCGTGAGATCCCTGATCTCCCCCCTCCCGCCGTGAGCCTGCTGGCTAGGATGGCCCTGTTGCTCTCGGCGCGAGTCATCCCCATGACGGGGGCTGTAGCCAGACTCTTTGGACCAAGGGCCGCGGCAAGGGGCTCGCTCGCCGTGATCCCGGATGGCATCGATCTGACGACGTTCAACCCGGGGCTGAGCGGCGATCGCATCAGACGGGAACTGGGCGTGGACGCTCAAACGCCCCTGGTGGGGTTCGTCGCGCGACTGGATCCATGGAAGGGCGCGGAGGTGTTCGTCCGGGCCGCCGCCGAGGTGGCGCGGCAACGGCCGGATGCGCAGTTCCTGGTCTGCGCCGGGGAGCTCCCCGGGTATGAGTCCTACGCCCGGCGGGTCAGGGGGCTGGCCGGCGACCTCGGACTGGGTGACCGGATCCACTTCACCGGCTGGACCTACCGCCTGGACGATATCCCAGAGGTGATGGCCGCACTCGACGTGTTCGTGCATACCTCCGTGCGTCCGGAGCCGTTTGGTCTCGTCCTGGTGGAGGCCATGGCCACAGGGAGGCCTGTCGTGGCGGCCAGCGGTGGGGGCGTTCCGGAGGTGGTCGAGGCAGGGGTCACCGGGCTGCTCGCGGAGCCGGGCGATTGGCGCGCCGTGGCCGATGCGGTGCTGCGGCTGCTCTCCAACCCCCAGCAGGCGCAGGCCATGGGCATGGCCGGCCGGGAGCGCGCCGAGCGCCTCTTTGAGGTCGGGGCCTACGCCACGAAGATGCAGCTGCTGTACGATGACCTGCTCTGCGCGTCGCACGTTTAACCACCGTGACCGTCACCCGCGCCCAGGAGCGACCGGCCCACACCGGCGGCCCAACGTCACCCCGGCCCCTGCTCTCGATCGTGATCGTCAGCTACGAGTCGGACGGGACGCTGCAGCCCCTGTGGCGCTCGCTCCGCCCGGACCTGGAGAGGCTGGAAAGCGGGGAGCTGCTCCTCATCGACAACGCCTCTTCGGACGATTCCCTGGCTACGTTCCGGGCCATGGCGCAGGACGTGGAGAGCCTGTATGGCCGGCGCTGGCGGGCCGAGGTGATGGCCAATCCCACCAACCTGGGGTTCGGGCGGGCCTGCAATCGCGCGCTGGCGCTCGCGCGGGGACGGTACCTCTTGCTCCTCAACCCTGATACCGAGGTGGAGCCTGGGGCCATCTCCCGGGCCATCGACTACCTACAGAAGCACGCTGACGTGGGGATGCTGGGGCCGCGGGTGCGCCTCCCCAATGGACGCCTGGATGCCCCCTGCCGCCGGTCGTTCAAGACGCCGGGTATCTACCTCTATAAGCTCAGCGGGCTGAGCCGGCTGTTCCCCCGTAGCCGGCGCTTCGGGCGCTATTACCTGTCCTACCTCGACGAAACCGAGACCACGGACGTGGACGCCGTGATTGGGGCCTTCTTGCTCGTGCGTCGGGAAGTGATGGAGGAGATAGGGGCCTTCGACGAGCGCTTCTTCATGTACTGCGAGGACGAAGACTGGTGCTTTCGAGCCAAGGAGGCCGGCTGGCGGGTGGTCTATTTCCCGCAGTCCGTCGTCTGGCACCGCAAGGGGGCCAGCGCGCGCAAGCGCCGGGCGCTGATGACCCTGGAATGGCACCGATCCGTCTATCGTTTCCACCGCAAGAACATGGCGCCACGCTACCCTACCTGGCTGAACGTCCTGGTGTATGCCGGCATGGCCGGGAACCTGGCCCTGGCGCTGGGGAAGACGGTCGCCCGGGTGTCCCTGGCGCAGGCGGCGCGACTCGGACGGCGGGCCTGGCCGGCTCCGATGCTCAAAGGTTGAGGCCTGCTTGACGGGGGTGAAGCCGATACGGCCACGCGCTACCTCCACCTGGAGGCGCCATACGTCGGCGACGTCCATCGGCGATGCCTAGAGATCTAGAGAGTCGCGCATGATTCCGCGTCGGGTCTTCTGGCTGTTCGACCTGGCTGTCTTCCTGCTGGCCTTTAGCATCGCCTATCACATCACCCCGGAGCTGGCCCGCCTCGGTGCCCCCGGAGGGTCGCTGGCCTGGGCGCTGAGTTGGATGAAGCCCCCCTGGCCCGGCCCGCTCCCCCCGGCCGAGGAACACCTGTGGATCCTGGTGGTCGTGGCCCTCTCCGGCATGTTCGCCTTGACCCTGACCGGGGCGCACCGCAGCCTCCTGGAGCAGTCCTTGGCGCGGGTGATCCTCTCCGGTGTGCTGGCTCCCCTCCTGGGCCTGAGCTTGATCACCCTCGTCCTCTTCGCTCTGAAGAGCCCGGAGTGGAGCCGCGTATTTATCTTTTCGTTCGTCGGGCTGAGCTGTGCCGGTCTGCTAACCTACCGGCTGACCCTGCGGGCCTACGTCCTGGGGCGATTGCGGGCCGGGGCGTACGCGCGCAACGTCCTACTCATCGGCCAACCCACGGGCGTCGCTCGGCTGGCCCAGCAGATCACGCGGTCTGCCTTCCGCGGCGATTATCGGCTGATCGGCTATCTCCGCGCCGGCGAGCTGCCGGCCATCGAGGAACGCCTGAGCCTGGCCTGCCTGGGCACGGTGGAGCAGCTGAACACGATGCTCATCCGGCGCCCGATCCACGAGGTCATCGCCGCGCAGCCCGCTGCCGGGGGAGAGAGTGGCGAGTGGTTGCGCCAGGTGGTGCTCAACTGCGACGAGGCGGGCGTCCCATTGCGCCTTGTGCCGGAGGCCCTGCTGATCGACCCGCTGACCACGCTGAAGGTGCTGTTTCCCCAGGTGCCGGCGACGATGAACTTGCCGGCCGTCGTCCTGACGCCCCTGGATCGGGACGCAGACGCCCTGTTCGTGAAGCGGGTGATCGACGTCGTCGTCTCCGGCCTGTTGCTGTTCATCCTCTCGCCGCTGCTGGCCCTGATCGCCGTGGCCGTGAGGCTGACCTCGCCGGGACCGGTGCTCTACCGCTGGCACGTGGTGGGGGAGCAGGGTCGTGAGTTCACCGGCTACAAGTTCCGGACGATGGTGGTGAACGCGGACGCCCTCAAGACCGACCTGCTCCAGCAGAACGAGATGCGCGGACCGGTGTTCAAGATAAAGGATGATCCTCGGATCACTCCTGTGGGTCGATTGCTGCGTAAGTACAGCCTGGACGAGCTACCGCAGCTGTGGAGCGTGCTCAAGGGGGACATGAGCCTGGTAGGACCGCGTCCGGCCTTTCGATCCGAGCTCGACCGGTACGAATTCTGGCAGATGCGCAAGCTGAGCACCCGGCCGGGAATCACCTGCCTGTGGCAGGTGCGGGGCCGCAACGCTATCGTCGACTTTGACGAGTGGGTCAGGCTGGACCTGGAGTACATCGACAACTGGTCGCTGTGGCTGGATTGTAAGATCCTGGCGCAGACGGCGTGGGCCGTCGTCGCCGGCACCGGCAGGTAGCTCAGCGAGGGACACGCGTCCTAGATCAGTTCCATGACGTGTCCCGCAACCGCACCTCCTATCGGCGCTGCGGGTCTCGGCTTCCCTTTCGTTTAGGGCAGTGTGGTCGCTACCGTCCCTCCACCCCCCCGACCTTTCGCTGGCGCTGGCGGCCGTCGTCCCGCTGGCCAGCGTCGAGTTCGCCAAGGCGACTCGCTGGCAAGTCCTGCTGGGGATACATCGCCTGTCGTTCGCCCAGTGCCTGCGCGCCCTGCTGGCCGGGCAGCTGACGAACTCCCTTTCCCCACTGCGTGCGGGTGAGGCGGTGATCCTCGGCGTCGTCGCCGCCCACGGCGCCCCAGGGGGCACGGTGATGGCCGCCGCCGGGGCGCTGGCCGGCGTCAAGGCCATCGACGCGATCTGCTTTGCGGCCGTGGCTGTGCTGGCCCTGGGTACGTTGGCCCTAGCGCACCCGGGCTGGAGCCTCGCCGGGGGCGGTCTGGTGATCGCCCTTGGAATACTCCTCGCCGTCGTTGGGGGGCGGCTACGCACCCGTCTCGAAGGCCATGCCCTGGCGCGCAAGCTCCGCCTGGTGGCCCTGATCGACGTGGCGGAGACACTGCACGACCGCCGGGCAATAGCCACGGTGCTGGGCACGTCGGCCGTGGCCTGGCTGGCCGGCCTGGTCGCGTGCATGGTCGTCCTGGCCTCCGTGGGGATCGCACCCACGCTGCACCTGGCGGCGCGGATGATGGTGGGGGCGTACCTGGCCGCACTGCTCCCGGCGCCCCCGGCCCGCCTGGGCGTGTTCGAGGCCGGCATCACCGTGGCCTTGACCTCTGCCGGAGTGCCTCTGCAGCAGGCCGTGGCCGCCGCTGTGACGATGCACATCTGCCAGTTCCTGGAGCTGGGCCTGCTCATCACCGGCAGCGTCCTCGTCCGCCGCTGGTCGTGGTCGGTCTGACCCACCCTGGGGTGCGCCCCCGCGGACGGTGGCGGCCCCTGCAGTGAGGCACGAAGCTGATGGACCGGGGGGAGTCGCTGCGGGGGCATGGGGTGGCGGCCGGGGGCCGTGACCCGGCTACCGTGACCGCCGGCCGGCCGTTCGTGACACCGTGACCTCTGTCAGCGTGATCGTCCCGGCGCGCAACGCCGGTGCGACGCTCGGGGCCTGCCTGGATGGCCTCGCCACGGAGGGTGTCCCCGGTCCCCGCGCCGAGCTGCTGGTGGTGGACGACGGCTCGACAGACGATACCGGAGTGGTGGCCGCGCGCCCCGGCGTGCGTGTGTTGACGGGTCTGGGGCGAGGGCCGGCGGCCGCGCGCAACGGCGGGGCGCAGGCGGCGACAGGCGACGTGCTCCTCTTTCTGGACGCCGACACCGTGCCCCAGCCGGGCTGGCTGCGTGAGATGCTGGCCCCTTTCGGGCAGCCCGGCGTCGTGGCGGTGAAGGGGCGTTACTACTCCTGCCAGGAGAGCCCTATCGCTCGCTTCGCCCAGCTAGAGTTCGAGGAGAAGTACGACCGCCTGGCGCGGGCGCGGGACGTGGACTTCGTGGACTCGGGCACGGCGGCCTACCGGCGCGACGCCTTCTTAGCTGCCGGGGGCTTCGACGAAGCGTTCCCGGCGCAGTCGGCGGAGGACGTGGAGCTGGCGTTTCGACTGGCCACCAGCGGGGCCCGCTTCGCCTTCAATCCGCGGGCGGGTGTCTGGCACCGGCATGCCGAGAGACTGCTGGAGTACCTGGTCAAGAAGGCCCGCTACGGGTACTTTCGCGTCCGCGTCTACCGGCGCTACCCACAAAAGGCCCTGGGGGACTCCTACACTCCCCCGTCCATGGGGTTGCAGATCGCCCTGGCCGGGTGCTCCGGCGTACTGGCGTTGATGACGCTGTTGCGGGCGCCACTCGCCGGCCGGGCCTTGGCGGGAACCCTGGCCCTTTTCGGCTGCAGCACCTCGCCCCTGATCCGGCGGGCCCTGCGGCAGCACACGGCCCTGGCACCTGCAATCCCCGCCCTGGTGTACGCCCGCGCCTGGGCCCAGGGGCTCGGGATTCTAATGGGGCTGACCACCCTGGGCCTGGAGCGCCTCCAGTGGACCGGGGCGAGAGACCGACCGGCGAGGGCCCTGCACCGGGGAGACGGGAGTCTCGCCTCCGCCCCCGCCGGTAGCCCGGTGGCGGTCAATAGTAGACGGCGAGAAGCTTTCGCGTCTGAGGATCGATCAAGCGCAGCTCGATAAAGTAGCGCACCGGGTCGATCGGTGCGCCGGCCGCCGGGTGCGGGTACGGCCGGCTGGGGGCACCATAGATGTTGGGGATGTCGGGGAGCATCAAGCGGGGATCGGTCGTCCAACGCTCGCCGTCAAAGTACTCGCTGGGAGTGGGCCCCATGGTGGGGTGGTAGCTATATCCCCCCCCGAGGCCGGCGCCCCCGGGGGTGAACCCCGGACCGGGTTGCACCGTTACCCGCAGCAGGGGCTGTCCTTCCAGCTGCCGGCGACTCAAAGGCAGGCGGTGCCAGTGCTGCTCATCCCTCGCGCCCGTCTCGGCGCTCTTTGGCGGTGTGAGGCGCGTTCGTGGGGAAAGACCCCCCAGCTCGCCGTCGCCCAGGAGGACAGTGAGGGAGGGGTCGACGACGCCGGCGCGCGTGGCGACGAGGAAGTAGAGATACGCCTCCGGCTCCGGGGTGCGCGACCACAGGTGCTGCCAGCCGGGATCGATGAGCGGGAGGCGAATGGTGTGGCGGGCCTGCTGGGTAGGGAGGTTGAAGCGTCGCTCCAGGGTGGCCGGCTGCACTGCCGGTGCCGGGGGGGGGACGAAGAGACGCAAGGCCAGGAGGCCGGCCAGGACAGCGCCGGCAGCGGCCCCGGCGCGGGGGCCGAAGAGGCGAGCCGTCACCAACGTGGCGGGGTAGAGCAGCACCATAGTGAAGAAGGTCACCGGCCAGAACGATGGGCCGGCGGCGCCGGAAAGGGCCAGGAGCAACAGCGTGGGAAGGGGCCAGAGGAGCAGCCACAGGCGCCGGGGGTCGCGCGCCAGGGAAGGGCGAGGAGGGTTGCTCCCCCGAGAGAGGTGCGCACGCAGGGCCGCCAGGAGGCGCGGGGTGTGGCTGTGCCACGACGTAGCGGGGCGCCAGGCCCCCGTCCCCAATCTGGTGCTGTAGCCGGTTTTCACGAGTTCCCTAGTCGGACGCGGTGGCGCTCGGCGGCTGGAGGGGCGACGCGCTCCCTAGAACCTCGCCATTGTGATATTGCTGGGTGCCTCTGTCAGGGGGATACCCCACGAAACCACCGTGGCCGGGTACGAGTGGGTCGATTATCACGATCGTGACGCTTCCTGGTCCGTATGAGACGGATCCTTCGCTGCGCTCAGGATGACCAGTCGCCCCAGAGCACCGCGAAGGGATGACCCACCAACGGGGATGCGCATGACAACTGCCCCACTAGCATCAAGTTCCCTAGAATCAACGGGTTGATGGCAACTCTAGCAACGAGCCGGCGAGGGAGGGGCGCCCCCCGGTGGTGGGCACGGGGTGTGAGGCGCGCTCGCCTGGGGCTGAGCCCCCTGGGGCTGGCCCGGGGGCAGCGGGTCCTCCTGCTGACGTGCCTGGCCCTTCCCGTACTGCGCCTGGTGACGTACGACGCCTGGTCCGACGGGGCGCGAGGGGAGTTTCTCCGGATGCTGGCCTTTGGGGTGGGGGCCGCCGGCGTGACGTGGGGGCTGGTGCGCTTAATGACCGACGGCCGGTCGCTGCTCCCCTGGATCGCCGCTGTGGGGGTGCTCCTCCCCGGGGATGTAGTGCACTACGTGCGGGTGGGGCACCCTATTAGCCGGACGCGAGAGTACGTCCTGGCGGACGACTTCCAGGGTCTGCCTGGCGGGAGCGCCCCATCGCCGGACCGGTGGCTGCCGGAGCTGCAGGCGGGGGCGACGGCGCTGGTCAGCGACGGGCGCCTGGAAGTACGGACGCCGCCCAATACCGTGGGGTTCGCCGGCTTGCGCCTGGCCGCGGGCGTGGATCCGGCGCTCAACCTGTTCTGGCTGCCGCGGGGGGCCTTCCGGCCACCTCAGGGGGAGGTCCTGGAGTGGGAGGGGGCCCTGGAGCGCCTCGGTGCCCACGGGATCATGCTGGAGACGCGCACGGTGCGCCTGGAAGTCACGTCTTACGGGCTGCGAATCACCTATATGCTCCTGGACGGGCGGCTGGACGGGGCGGACGTGGAGGCCCTGGAGGTCGGTCAGGGACGGGCGCAGCGCTTCCGGCTGGAGCGGACGGACGCCCACCCGCTGCAGCGCCTGCTGATCGAGGGGAACCAGGTATGGGGGCGTCCCAAGCCCGAGGGGGAGTGGGAGTTCGCCCGCTTCGGCGCCACCCGGACCGGGGACGAGCACGGGGGGACGCTGACGGTGGATGCCGTGCGCTACCGCCGGCTGTATGGCGGACCGGGGGGCTAACGGGATCGCAGGCTAGATGAGATGAAGTCGGCGCACGCCGGGAACATCGCCAATAACGCCTACCTGGTGGCCAAGTTCCTACGCCGCAAGGGGCAGGACGCCCACGCCTTTCATTTCCGCGCCGAGTTCATCATGGGGCACCCAGAGTGGGAGGACGCCGACTTCGCCACGGAGCTGGATCCCTTCGATCCGCCTGACTGGAACACCCTGTGGTTCACCAACGGGTACACCCGGCCGGAGTGGACGCACTACATCAGTGGCCTGGTCGATCCATATGTCCTGCCCCGCGACGCCCCCGGCGGGGCCGCGGCGCGGGTGGTGGCGGCGACGTACGGCGACGCAACGGCGGCCCCCCGGGGATCGCTGGCGCAGACGTTGCGGCGGGCGTCCGCTGCCCTGGCGACGCGCTACGGGCAGCTGGCGCGCCAGGGGCAGCTGCGCCCCGACGAGCGGGCGCAGCTGGCCGTCTTGTCTCTGGTGCGCCGGGCGGTGGAATGGGCCTCCTTCGAACGGGCCGAGCGGCGCCTGTTTCTCAACGACCGCCTGCGCCAGATACTGGCCATGCACGAGGCGATCAACCGGGACTCCCGCTTGACCGCGGCCGGGGGGCGCATCCCCCTGCGTGACTTGGTCAAGACCCCGTTCTGGGCCTCCTACCGTCCCCTGGCGCGTGACCATGACCTCGTGCAGCTGTACGGGTTGGAGGCGGTCAAGGGAGCGTTCCTGCCCCCGGGGACGCCGTTCGTCGCCTTCGAGCACTCCACGATGCGTACCCTGCCGTTCGAGAACACGGTGCAGGGGCGGCTCCTGGCCCTGGCCTATAAGTCGGCCGACTTCTGCGTGATCACCAACCCGGACGTCGTAGGCTCGGCGCGGCGCCTGGGGCTGCAGCGGTACCGGTTTATCCCTCACCCCCTGGACGAGACCAAGTACACCCCCGCCGAGACGCCCCTGCGCGAAGAGCTCTTGCGCCAGGTGGGGGCGGAGCTGATCTTTCTCTGTCCCACGCGCCACGAGTGGAGCAACGCCTTCGATAGCAAGCGGAGCGATCGGGTCATCCGGGCCTTCGCCCGCTACTGCAAAGCGGGACACCCACGGGCGGCGCTGGTGCTCTCCCGCTGGGGGCGGGACGTGCGGGCGAGCGAGGCCCTGATCGCCGAGCAGGGGATCGCCGACCGGGTGGTGTGGCGCCACCCGATGCATAAGCTGCGCCTGCTGGAGCACTACCGCGCAGCCGACGTGGTGCTGGACCAGTTCCATGAGGCGGTGGGGACGTTCGGAACCGTAACGGCGGAGGCCTTGAGCTGCGCCAAGCCGGTGATCATGCACTTCAACCCCCAGGTGCACGAGTGGTGTCTGCCCGAGATGCCCCCCATCGAGAGCGCCCTGACGGAGGAGGAGATCGAAGGGCGCCTGGTGGCCCTGGCGACCGATCCGGCCCTTCGGGAGCGGGTGGGCAAGGCGTCGCGGGAGTGGATACTACAGTGGCACGGCTGGGAGCGCTGCGCCGGGGACCATCTGGCCATGTACGACGAGATCATGGCCCGGCGGAGCGAGAGGGAATCCTCCTGATCGTCGCATTTGGGCAGGGGTCTAGAACAGGTAGCGGGCGGCGAAGTACCCCCACCAGGTGAGGAGAAAGCCGGTGTCGCCCAGCAGGTCGGCGTTCGGGGGCGCCCCCAGGATCAGGGCCACCACGAGGGCAACGACTCGGCCGGCGAGGGCGAGGCGCCCACGGGGGGCCGGGCGACGCCGAGAAGATCGTGCCCCAGGGAGGGCCCGCAGGAGACGGACGCTAGCGCCCCCGAGGGCGGCGCAGCCCATCCCGGCCCCGGCGTACACCAGGGGATAGGCCGTGGTGGCGGCCCAGGGCGCGGGGTAGTAGGTGATGGAGAAGAGGGAGATCGTAAGTCCGACAAGGGTCAACAGGACGGCCCGCCCTCCCAGCAGGGCAACGCCGGCCAGTCCGTACTCCAGTGGCGAGGTCAGCTCAATGCCCAGCGTGGCCTGGCGGTTCAGGTAACGGGTGGCGCGCACCAGGGGGAGGGAGAGGGCCAGCCCCAGGGCCAGGGCCGTGCGGCCCCCTCCATGCGCCAGGGTGTCTCCGCCCACTGTGCCGGCCACGGGTGCAGTCAAAGGGAGAAACAGGCGTCGGTGAATACGGGCGGCGCCGGCCGCCGGCGCTGCCAGGGGGCACCCCGGCGCGTTAAGGATCGAAATGCCGGCACGATGGAGCGTTTTCTGATCAGCGATCCGCCCCCGGTGCGGGTGGGCGTCGTCGGCGCCGGCTACTGGGGCCCCAACCTGATCCGAAACCTGTCCGAGCTCCCCGGATCGCCCCTGGCGGCCGTGTGTGACAAGGATGGGGCCCGCCTGGAGTACGTCCGCGCCCGCTACCCGGCAGCGCGCCTGTATACGTCATACCAGGAGATGCTCGCGGCGCCGGACGTGGATGCGGTGGTGATCGCCACCCCGGCAGAGGTGCACGGCCCGATGGCGCGAGCCGCCCTGGAGGCGGGAAAGCACGTCTTCGTGGAGAAACCCCTGGCGACGTCCAGCGCGGCCGCACGCGAGTTGGCGGCCCTGGCCGGCCCCCGGGGGCTGACCCTGATGGTGGGGCACACCTTTCTGCACAACGACGCCCTGCGCTGGGTCAAGGCCAGGGTGGACGCCGGCGACCTGGGGGATGTCCTGTACCTCTATTCCCGGCGCCTCAATCTTGGCCAGGTGCGCGGGGACATCAACGTGGTGTGGAACCTGGCCGTCCACGACATCTCGATCATGCTCTACCTCACTGGGGAGCGCCCGCTACGGGTGGCTTGCGCCGGGTACTGCTTCTTGCAGCCGGGGGTGGAGGACGTCGCGTTCCTGACCCTGGAGTTCGGCGGGCGGGCCGAAAGTCCCTCCGGCGAGGCCCCGGCGAGTCGACGCCCCAGCGACGGATATCCGGCCCAGGAGCCGGTGCCGGCGGGGACACGCGCCCGGCGGGCAGGGCACATCCACGTCTCCTGGCTTGACCCAAACAAGGTGCGAGAGGTGGTGGTCGTAGGGACGCGCAAAATGGTGGTCTACGACGACGTCGACGCCGACCACATGATCCAGGTCTACGACAAGGGCGTCGACCGGGTGCAGCTGGCTCCGGCGGCCGGGGGCAGCGATCCGCGGGAGCGGGCGGAGACGTACGGGGAGTTCAAGCTCCTCTTGCGCACGGGGGACTTGACCGTGCCCAAGATCCGCTTTACCGAGCCCCTGCGGAACGAGCTGGCGCACTTCGTGGAGTGCGTCACCAGCGGGGCGCGACCCCTGACCGACGCGATCAACGGCCTGGAGGTGGTGCGGGTGCTGGAGGCCGCCGACGAGTCCCTGCGGGCGGGCGGGCGGCCGGTGGAGATCGATTGGGCGGCGGTCGGCGTGGGACCTGTCCCGTCGCCGGCGGGAGTAACGTAGATGACGTCCCAAAACGGGCATCAGGGCGCGGCAACGCTGGAAGTCACCGTCAAGACCACCGGGGTGGAGGTATCGCCTACCGCCCGCATCCATCCCAACGTGCAGCTGGGGGCGGGCTGTGTCGTGGGCGATTTCGTGATTATCGGGGAGCCACCGCGGGGGGCACGCTCCGGCGAGCTAGAGACCACCATCGGCCCCGGGGCGGTGATCCGCTCCCATACCGTCGTCTACGCCGGGAATATCATCGGGGCCCACTTTCAGGCCGGGCACGGCGCCCTGCTGCGGGAATGCAACTCCATCGGGGACAACGTCAGCGTCGGGAGTCACAGCGTGGTGGAACACCACGTAAAGGTCGAGGACCGGGCGCGCATCCATTCCATGGCCTTCGTCCCGGAGTACAGCACGCTGGGGCGGGGGTGCTGGGTAGGGCCCCGGGCGGTGCTGACGAACACGCCTCACCCGCTGTGTCCTGACGTGGCGGAGTGCATCGTGGGGCCGACGCTGATGCCGGGGGCCAAGATCGGGGCCAACGCCACGCTCCTCCCCGGCGTCGTGATCGGGGAAAATGCCCTCGTCGGCGCGGGGGCAGTGGTCACCAAGGACGTCCCGCCTCAGGCCGTGGTGGCCGGCAATCCGGCCAAGGTGATCAAGGACATCGGCAACCTGGTGTGCTCGGCAACCGGTCTGAGCCCGTACCGTGACATCCTGGGCGCCGACGAGATGCCGGCGACGGACGTTATGGCCGTGGCGGGGCCTGAAGCGCCATCGCCCACCAGCCGTCCCATCGACGGGGTAGCAGGGTCGTCCCCACAGCCGTCTGGGAGCGGGCGCGGCTCCTGAGCGGGGGCCGTTGACCGATGTGCGGCATCGCCGGCTGGATCGACTACCAAGCGACCCCCGGCGATGCCCGCGCCCTGCTGGAAGGGATGAAGCGGGCCATCTGGCGCCGCGGTCCCGACGATGAAGGCTCGTACGTCGACCCGCGGGCTGCTATCGGGATGCAGCGCCTGTCGATCATCGACCTCGCCGGGGGCCGGCAGCCGATGGCCAACGAGGACGGGTCGATCTGGATCGTCTTCAACGGCGAGATCTACAACTACCCTGAGCTGCGCCCGCGGCTGGAGCGTCGCGGCCACGGCTTCGCCACGGACTCGGACACCGAGGCCATCCTGCACCTCTATGAGGACATGGGGGATGATTGCCCCACCGCCCTGGAGGGGATGTTCGCCTTCTGCATCTGGGACACGCGCCGGCAACGGGCCTTGCTGGCGCGCGACCGGCTGGGGAAGAAGCCCCTGTACTACAGCGAGGCCGTGGGGGGGCTGCTGTTCGGGTCGGAGCTGAAGGCCTTGCTCTGCCATGCCGGCCTTCCCCGAGAGATAGACGTACCGTCCCTCAACACCTACCTGGCCCTGGCGTATACCCTGGCCCCCCGCACGATGCTGAGCGCCGTGCGCCAGGTACGCCCGGGGCACCGCCTGGTATACGAGGCGGGGCAGGCCACGGAGACGGCCTACTGGACGCTGCGCGGCGATGGCCCCGCACCACAGGCCCCGGTGGAGGAGTTCCTCGACCTGTTTGGGGACGCCGTGCGCAAGCGCCTCCTCTCGGACGTGCCCCTGGGGGCCTTTCTTTCGGGGGGCATCGATTCCAGCGCCGTGGTGGCCATGATGCAGCGGGCCATGCCACAGCCGGTGCGCACCTTCTGCCTGGCCTTCCAGGAGGAATCCTGGGGGGAGCAGGAGTACGCCAGGGCGGTGGCGCGAGGCGTGGGAACGCGCCACACCGAGGCGGAGGTGCCGGCGCAGCCCCTGGCCGATGCCCTGCCACGGATCGTGCAGGCCCTGGACGAGCCCCACGGTGACACCTCGGCTATCCCCACTTACTATCTGTGTGAAGCCACCCGGCGGGGGGTGACCGTGGCCCTCTCCGGCGACGGCGGGGACGAGGTGCTGGCCGGCTACGAAACCTACGTCGCCGACGCCCTACGTCCCTTGTACCGGCGTCTGCCGCGGGCGGTGCGTACGGGCGTGGTGGCCCGCGTTGCCGGGGCCCTGCCGGCCTCGGGCAAGAAGCTCGCCGTGGACGAGATGCTGCGCCGTTTCGTCACCGGTGCCGAGCTGGACGCCGACCGGGCGCACTACACCTGGCGGGCGATCTTCTCCCCGGAGGATCGTTTGGGGATACTGGCCAGCGGGGCGCGGGAGATGGCCCGGGATCACGAGCCATTCCAGGACTGCCTGGCCCTGTGCCCGCAGCTGGACACCTTCCGGGGCGTGCAACGCTTTATGTACTTTGACCTGTGCACCTGGCTCCCGAACGACATCCTGGTCAAGGTCGATCGCACCAGCATGGCCCACTCCCTGGAGGTGCGGGCCCCCTTTCTCGACCACCGGCTGGTGGAGCTGGCCTTTCGCGTCCCCCCCGAAGGGCACCTGCGCGGGACGCAGAAAAAGCATCTCTTGCGCCGGGCGATGCGGGGCATCCTCCCGGACAGGATTATCGCCCGGCGCAAGCGGGGGTTCGCCGCTCCCGTGGGGGCGTGGATGACCGGGGCGCTACGCGACCTGGTGTACGATACCGTTGCCTGCCGGCGGGGCGGGGCGCTGCCGTACTTCGAGCCGGGAGTCGTGCAGGGGCTGGTGGAGCGGCACGATGCAGGGGCCGCCGAACACGCGTTACAGGTCTGGGGCCTGCTGTCCTTTCACTTGTGGCATGACTGGGTGAGCGCTCAAGTCTCAGGATTCAGGTCTGAAGGCCCAGGTCTCCGATCACCAGGGGCCGGCGGCCGGCAGGGAGCGGCGGAGGCGCCCGCCGCTCCCTGCCCTGTGCCGGTGGGGACGCAGAGGGCGGAGTAGCCGACCGATGACGATAGCTGGGCCCGCGACGACCCCGCCCCTGAACGGCACCGCCGGGTACGCCCCGGCGGCCGTGGCCGGCGTCCTGGCCGAGGGCCGGCCCCTGGCGCACGGTTTCTCCGTAGTCATCCCGGCGGTGAACGAGGCGGACTCGGTTGGCGACGTCGTGCGCCGCGTGCGCCAGGTGATGGACGGGACCGGCCAGCCCTACGAAGTGATCGTCGTCGACGACGGCTCGACCGACGCCACGGCGGCGGAAGCGGAAAAGGCCGGGGCGATCGTCTTGCGCCACCCGCAGAACGTGGGCTACGGGGCGGGGCTCAAGACGGGGATCTCCTGCGCCCGCTACGACCACATCGTGATCACCGACGCCGACGGGACCTACCCCATCGAGCGCATCCCCGACTTGATCGGCTACAGCGACCGCTTCGACATGGTGGTTGGCGCCCGGCAGGGAAAATACTACCGCGAGTCCTGGTACAAGGAGCCGGCCCGGATCGGCCTGGGCTCGTTGTGCCAGTGGGTGACGGGGACGCGCATCCCGGACGTGAACAGCGGGTTCCGGGTCTTCCACACCGCCCTGGCCCGGCAGTACTTCCACGTCATCTCCCAGGGCTTCTCATTCACCACCACCATCACTCTGGCGGCCCTCTCCAACGGCTATTTCGTCAAGTACGTCCCGGTGGACTACTACAAGCGAGTGGGCAAGAGCAAGGTCAAGCTGCTGCGGGACGCCCCGCGAACGACGCAGATCATCCTGCAAGCCATCGCCTATTACAACCCCATCAAGCTGTTCCTCACCTTCTCCCTGGCCTGCCTGGCCCTGGCCGTCGTCTCATGGCTGCTGTACGTTCTCACCCACTCCATGCCCGTGGGGCTGGTAGCCGCGCTGTTCACTGTCTCCGTCGTGCACTTTATCGCCCTGGGTCTCCTGGCAGACTTGATCCGCGTGCGGCACGTCCCTCGTGCCCCCACCTTGACCAGCCAAAGGGTCACGCCCCATGAATAACGCCCCCTACACCTCTCGCACCGATCTCGCGGGCGCCCGCATCCTGGTAACCGGGGGCTCGGGCTTTCTCGGGCGCTACGTGGTGGACGCCCTGCGCCGGCAGGGCTGCCAGGACGTGGTGGTGCCCCGCAGCACCCAGTACGACTTGCGCCAGGAGGCGGCCGTCCTCCGGCTCTACGATGACCATCGGCCCGATATCGTGATCCACCTGGCCGCCGTCGTGGGGGGGATTGGGGCCAATCGCGAGAATCCGGCCAGCTTCTTCTACGACAACCTGATCATGGGCGCCCTTCTGTTGGAGCACGCCCGGCGCACGGGCGTGGGCAAGTTCGTCGCCTGTGGGACGATCTGCAGCTACCCCAAGTGGACGCCCGTGCCGTTCCGGGAGGAGACCTTCTGGGATGGCTACCCGGAGGAAACCAACGCCCCCTACGGATTGGCCAAGAAGATGCTCCTGGTTCAGGGGCAGGCCTATAGGCGCCAGTACGGGACGAACGCCATCTACTTGATGCCGACGAATCTCTATGGCCCCGGCGACAACTTCGGCCCGGACGGGCACGTGATCCCCATGCTCATCGCCCGCTACTCTGACGCCGTGGAGACGGGGCTGGACGAGGTCGTGGCCTGGGGCGACGGCTCGCCGACGCGGGAGTTCCTCCACGTCGCCGACGCCGCCGAGGGGATCGTGGCCGCGACGGAGGGCTATGACGGGGACGAGCCGGTAAACCTCGGCTCGGGGCGGGAGGTGAGCATCAAGGAGCTGACGGGGCTGGTGGCCCGGGAGACCGGGTACGGCGGACGGATCTCCTGGGATACGTCGAAGCCGAACGGGCAGCCCCGGCGCTGCCTGGACACGTCGCGCGCCGCCGCGCTCTTTGGCTGGCGGGCGCGGACCCCGTTCGAGGTGGGGCTGCGGGACACCGTGCAGTGGTATAGGGAGGAGCGGGCCGCCGGGCGCTACTGGGGCGCTACCAGGCCGGCAGCAGCCCCGGCAGCAGCCCTGGCAGCAGCCCTGGCAGCCACCAAGTCTTGAATGCTCCGTCCCGAGCGCCCAGGAGTGAGCCTCGCGCTGGACGGCGGGCCGTCCTGGCCGGGTCCTCGATCAGCCCTCGCCACCAGCCTGGATTCGTCACCGGGAGCGGCCGCGGGCCGGGCGCTGTGCCCTCACCCCGGACCGCCCCCAGCCGCAGAGGGTGTCCCCCCTACGGTGTGGTGAATGATCCGCGCTAGGCTAGCGGGCGACGGACGTAGACGACGTCCCGCAGGAGCATCATCCCGCCATGCTCGTCGTCGGTGCGGGTCTCGCCAAAGGCGACCCGGGCGAGAGCCTGGGGGCCTTGGAGGGACCAGATGGTCGTCCCGTCCAGGCGGAGGTCGAGCCGGCCCCCGGCGACACGGACGCGCCAGAAGTGGGTGGTCCCGTCGCCCACCAGCCGGGACACGGACTCGCTGGTGCCTCCCGCCGGGCGGTCGGCGTCCTGGAACACCTGGAGGTCGAACGGCGTCGCCTGGATCAGGAGGGCCCCCGGCTCCCCGGCGAAGCGGAGCTCGCAGACGATGAAGAAGCGCCGCTGGACGGTGATGCTGGCTTCCCAGGTGAGGTCCTCGATTTGTCCGCGGGGGATGCCGTCCAAGGGGGCGACCGGGAGGCGGGGCGAGACCCAGGCCCGGCGACCCGGCGAGCTGATGAGGCGCAGCCCTTCAGCGATCGCTTCGACCCGCGCCGGCTCGTCGGCCGCGCTGGCCCAGGGGCTGCTGGGGCCGCTAAGGCCGGCAGGTGCCTCTCCCCGCTCCAGGGCCTGGAACACGGCGGCGCGATCTCCAGGGAGATCGGTGGAGAAGAGGCCCTCGGGCAGGACGTCCGCCAAGCACCCGGATAGGGCGCCGATCGCCCCGACGGCGGCCCCGGCGGTGAGTCGCCCTGTAGCGGCGCCGCGCAGCAGGGAGCGCCGCTTCATCGAGTGCCCCTGGAGGATCGTAGGGGCTTGAGCAACGGCGCAGACGTGAGGCACCGAGAACAGCCCCTTCTGCAGGGAGACCCACTTGTCGTGGCAGGGGGCCTGAGCAGCGGCCGAGACGTGATTGGTGGAAAAGATACGGCAGGAGCCATGGCGCTGGAGAGATCGATGCGCCCAGGGGCTGAAGACGCGGGGCCGGCGCGGCCGATGCGTATCTGCCGCGTCATCGCCCGGCTGAACGTGGGGGGACCGGCGGTACACATCATCCAGCTCACCTCCGGCCTGGATTCCCAACGGTTCAAGCAGCTGGTCGTCACCGGCGTCGAGGGGCCCGGTGAGGCCAGCATGCTCCCCCTGGCCCGCGCGCGGGGGGTGGAGCTGGAGGTGATCCCGGAATTGGGCCGGGAGATCAGCCCCCGTGACGACGTCGTCGCCCTGGTCAAGCTCTACCGCCTCTTCCGGCGCTGGCGCCCGGACGTGGTGGAGACGCACACGGCCAAGGCCGGGACGCTGGGACGCCTGGCGGCGCTACTGGCCGGCGTCCCGTTGCGCGTGCACGTGTTCCACGGGCACGTGTTCCACGGCTACTTTAGCCCGCGCAAGACGCGGATGTTCCTGGAGCTGGAGCGCCTGCTGGCCCGCGCCAGCACGCGGATCATCGCCCTGGGGGAAGTGCAACGCCGGGAGCTGCTGGCCTACCACCTGGGCACGGCGGACAAGGTGGTGGCCATCCCCCTGGGGTTGGAGCTGGCCCCCTTCCTGGAGGCGGAGCGGCACACCGGACGGCTGCGCCGGGAGCTGGGCCTGGCGGCACCGGGAGAGGCCGCAGCGGCGGAGACGCCCCTGGTAGGGATTGTCGGGCGCCTGGTGCCGATCAAGGCCCACGAGGTCTTTCTCGCCGCCGCCAGGGACATCCTGGCGTCGATCCCCGGGGCGCATTTCGTCGTCGTGGGGGGCGGGGAGCGTCGAGCGGAGCTGGAGGCCCTGGCCGCCCAACCACCCCTGGCCGGGCGCTTCCACTTCCTGGGCTGGCGCGACCGTGACGACCTGGTAGCCGTCTACGCCGACCTGGACGTCCTGGTCATGACTTCGGACAACGAAGGGATGCCGACCGTGCTGATCGAGGGCATGGCCGCCGGCCGGGCGGTGGTGGCGACCGACGTCGGGGGGGTGCGCAGCCTGGTCACAGATGGGGAGACGGGACGCCTCGTGCCCCCGCGGGCGCCCCAGGCGGTGGCCCAGGCCTGCCTGGACGTGTTGCGCCACCCGGCGCAGCGCCGGACTCTGGGGTCGGCCGCCCGGCGGGCGGTCTACCCGCGCTACGACGTTGCCACTCTGCTGGACACCATGAGCGACTTCTATCTTCATCTCGGCCGTAGTGTCGGCCCTGACGTCCCTCAAGGGTTGGCCCCTTCCCGGGGGGCGCAGCGGGTACACCGTCCCCAGGGTAGCTCCGCAGATGCAACCGGGGATTCCCCTGGCGCGTTCAACCAGGGAGCGAGCACACCCCTCAGGTAGGGTTACCCAGGGGGCGGAGCGACACCACTCCCATGCAGTACACGCTGGCCTATTTGACGGTGTTCGGCGTTGCGCTGGGGGCCTCGCTCGCCGGCACGCCCCTGGCGCGCCGCCTGGCGCGCCGCTGGGGGGTGCTGGATCAACCCAGCCAGCGCAAGGTGCACCTGCGACCCACCCCCCTCCTGGGCGGGCTGGCGATCTACGCCGGCTTCTGGCTGAGCGTCCTGACCATCAGTCGCTTCGAGGTAGCCACGTCCGAGGTGTCCCTGCCGGCGACGACCCGCGAGCTGGCGGCCATCTTCGTCGCCACGCTGACGCTGATGCTCGTGGGACTGGCCGACGACAAGCTGGGAGGGCTGCCCGCATGGACAAAGCTGGGCGGGCAGCTCCTCGCAGCCGGGGTCGCCGTGCTGGGTGGCCTGCAGCTGCGGGTCTTCGAGGTACCCTGGCTGGACCTGCCTCTCACCGTCCTGTGGATCGTGGGGCTGAGCAACGCCATCAACCTCCTGGACAACATGGACGGCCTGTCCGCCGGGGCCACGGCCATCGCCGCCACCTTCTTTTTCTGCATCGCCGCGCTGAACGGTCAGCTCCTGGTGGGGGCCATGGCCCTGGCCCTGGCCGGGGCTTGCATCGGCTTCCTGCGCTACAACTTCAATCCGGCCACGGTATTTATGGGCGACACCGGGACGTTGTTCATGGGCTTCCTCCTGGCCATCATCGGCATGAAGCTCAAGGCCACTGGCCCGGCCTGGTGGAGCTTCATCCTGGTGGTGGTCGTGCTGGCCTTGCCCATCTTCGACACCGGCCTGGTCACGGCCTACCGGTTGTGGAAGGGGCACGGCGTCGCCCGGGCCGGGAAGGACCACACCAGTCACCGCCTGGTGAAGCTGGGGCTGCCCCACAGAAGGGCAGTGCTCGTCCTCTATGGCGCCGCCGTCGCCTCCGGGATGCTGGCCCTGGCCCTGGCCAGCGGGGGCCTGGCCACCGGCGTGGCCCTGGCCCTACCGGCCCTGGTGGTGGTGCTGGGGGCCGGATTCCTGCTCGCTCGGGTGGAGACATAGCTGGAGCTCGAGCCTAGTCTTGACCTCAACTGATGGCTGCACGGGCAGTTCGCCAGCAAGTCGGCGCTCCCGGCGCGGGGTTGCGCCGGAAGCAGTGGTGTATCATACACCTGTCTGGGTGGGAAAATCCCACAAATCTGGCAACACTGGGAGGTCGCAGCATGCCCGCAGTGCAGGTTGACGACAAGTACCGGGTGATGATCCCGAAGGAAGGGCGCGATGACATCAAGCCTGGCGACGTGCTGTTCTTTGAGAAGACGGACGGCGTCCTCCACTACGCCAAGGCCGAGAATCCGTTCGACGGACTGGCCGGACACGCGGTGGCAGAGTACCAGGCGGGCCGCACGCGCAGCCTCCGAGAGATCGCCCAGGAAGAGGGCATTGACGTAGGTGCCGACGTATGACTCCAGCGCCGCGATCTTCCGCACCGCCTGCCTCGAGCACCGGCGCGGGCTGTGGCAGCGCGACCCCCAGGCGTTCCTGGACCGGATCTAGCTGGCTCGCGGCGGGTCTGCCTGCGGCGGGTCTGACCTGACCCTGGTGGACGACTAGTACAGTTCCACGGAAGTCCTTCAGCAGGCCCCAACCTGGGAGACCTGCTGAAGGACTTCAACCCGGGTGTACTAGGGGGACGCGGACTACGCGCCACGGCGCATCGTGGCCGCCGCCCTCAAGCAGATCGCCTCTCGTCGGGAGTGCCATGCTGCCCAGAGGCGGGGGCAACAACGGTGGAGCGCTCCGCGCTGGGGGCCCTCCGGCGGGGGTGGCCCCGGCGCTGTTCGGCCTCCACGGCCGCGACACTCACGCGTGACCCGGCGGGCGTGTGGACGGTGCTCTAGCCTGTGCTGCGGGGACGGCGCCGGTGCAGTGCAGCAACTGTCTTGTGTGTCAAGGAGTAGAGCGGCCGGTGGGGCTCCTTCGAGGGTATTCCGGCAGTCGCGAAACGTCGGCCCGGTGCATGTAGGCACCGCTGGCGAGGCCCGGCCCTCATCGCCCGGCTGGACGAGGTTCCGCGCGCCACGCGCTACCACCCGGACCTCTCGCCGGACGACCCTACTGGCTTGCGCGTGAGTATTCGGCGACCGTGTCGACGCTGGGGGATCGCCTGGATCGCCACGGCCCTATTATCGGGGAACAGTCTCCGTCGACGGCTGCTCCCTGGCGTATCATCAACAAGGGCTGACTCCTGGCCGGAAGGTGCGTAGAATCTCCTCACCGTACCAGCACCGGCCCCCCTTATAAGTCAACGGCATTGCAGATCGCCTGGATTGTTCATCCACGGAACCGCCAGCCTCCGTCTCCCGCTGGGAGCGGGCTGGGGTGAGGGTCGGACAGCTGCCCCCCACCCGCGCGCCGCGCGGCCCCTCCCACGGGGAGCGGCGCACCGACGCGCGGTCCATGACCAATGCAGGCTAGCGGTGGCCGACGCCGTGGTGTCCCGATGGGGCATGTAGCGATCCGTGCACCGGCCAGGAACAGCCCGGCAGTGGACGCCCCTGCGGGGTGCTCGGTAGGGACAGACTTGCCGCCGTACCCGCGGCCGTCACAGGGTTGGGTCTTGCTCCTGCTGCTGGGGGGTTACGTCCTGGCGCGGGCAGCGCTCGGCGCCCTGGTCAATCCCCCCTTCAACGGGCCGGACGAGTGGGGGCACTGGGAGCACGTCGCCTCGTGGTCGACCTCGGGTGGACAGCGCGTCACGGGCGTCGAGGCGCAGCAGCCGAGAGCCTATTACGCCCTGGCCTCGGTTCCGTTCCAGGCCACGCTGGGGGCACCCCTGCCTGAGCGCCTGTTCGCCGTCCGCCTCCTCTCCGCCGGGGCCGGTCTCGTGGCCTGCCTCGCCGTGTGGCTGGCCGCGCGCTGGATCTGGCCGGCACGGCCCCTGCTGGCCGTCGCCGCCGCCGCCCTGGCGACGCTGGCCCCGGGCCACCTGTTCTTGCTTGCCAGCATCAACAACGACCCCCTGGCCGAGGCCCTGGCGGCCATCGCCCTGCTCGCCGCCGTGCGCCTCTCTCTGGAGCCTGGGGCCTCCCTGGGCCCGGCAGGCCGGTGGACGCCATCGGCCATACTGCAAGGGCCACATACAGGGCCGGTGGTCCCCCTGGCCGGCCCGGTGGCCCCGGCGCCCAGGCGCCGGGCACCAGGGGCGTGCTGGTGGGTGGTATGGGGGCTGGCGGCGGCCGGCGCCGTGGCCACCAAGCTTTCAGCCGCCCCGGCCATGGCCGGGGCGGCCCTGGCCCTCCTGCTACAGAACCGGGAGGCCATCGCCGGCCGGCTGGGACGATCCCTGTCTCTCGCCTTGGGCGGGGGCATGGCGCTGGTCGCGCTGGGGGTCAACGCCGCCCTCCTGGCCCGTCACCCATCGACGTCCGGCTGGGCGTCGATCGCCCACTTCTGGCCCCTCGCCCTCGCCCGGGGCCCGCTTGTGTATCTCCCGGGGGGGCTGGTGGAGTCTTTTCGTACCTACTGGTACGCCTACGACTACGCCGTGCGCTTCCCGCGCCCGCTGGAGGTCGTTCTGGCGGGGCTGGGGCTGGCGATCTGCCTTGGAGCCCTGCTGGGCCTGGCGCTGGGCGCCGGGCCTGCCCAGCGCCTCCCTCTGGTGGTGTGGGGCGCGGCTGCGGTGCAGATCGTTCTAGTCATTGGACGCCTGGGATTTGCCGACGTCCTGGATATAGACATGGGCGGAGCGGCCCAGGCCAAGGCCTTTTTCCCGGCCCTGCCGGCACTGGCGCTGCTCGCCACCGCCGGCCTGGCGGGGAGCGCCGAGCGGCTGACCGCGGGGCGGGGGGCGGATCGCTGGCTGGCCGTGGGTACAGTGGCCCTCCTGCTGACCCTGGACTGGGCCAGCCTGGCGGTCACCCTGTGGCACCACTACCGCTGGTGGCAAGTAGGCTTATAGATGAGTCTTTTGTGCCCTGACGGGCACCCGCAGCGCATGAACTCGGAACGCCCTGGCGGTGGCACGATGGAGCGCGTCTTCGCCCGGCCAATGGCAAGCGGGCGCCCCTCACCCTGCCGGGCAGGTTTGCTGAGCAAGTAGGCTGTGGCTGCCGGTTAGGGCGGTCTGCGGAGAGAGCCGGTGGTTGCGGCAAGGGCAGTGATCGGAGAGCGCACGGCGGCCTGGCCCGGACGCGCCCAGGCGTCCTGGGTGCAGCCGCTGGCGCTGGCACTGGTCGCCCTCGTCCTGCGACTCCTCCACGTCACGTTCACCGCCAAGGCCCTGGTGGCAGACGACGCCGTCTTCTTCGAGCAGCACGCACGGCGCTTTCTGGCCGCCTGGGGGGCCATTGGGACACCGGCCTTTGGAGCGGCGCTGCGGGAGGCCATCGATCACGCCTCGCTGCAGGGGATCGTCTATCCCCTGTTCCAGTCCATCGTCTACGGGCTGAGTGGGGGTGTGGAGCACCGGCCGCTGCTGCTGGTGCAGGCCCTGCTTGGAGCGCTGACGGCGTGGCTGACCGGGCTTACGGCCGAGAGGGCCTTCGGGCGCCCGGCCGGCTGGGTGGCCGGGCTGCTCGCGGCCCTCTATCCCCCGTTCGTCCTGGCCAGCGGGCTGCTCCTGGCCGAGGCCCTGCTCCTGGCCCTACAGGCGGTGGCCATGTACTTCCTGGTGCGTGGCCTCCACCCGCGGGCGCTGGGGTCGCGCTTCCTCGCCGGGGCGGTCATTGGCACGCTGATGCTCCGGCCGGCCTTCCAGTACGCCGGTGCCATCCTGTTGCTGGCCCTGCTGGTGACCGGCGCCCGGCGGGCCGGGATGTCCCTCTACTCCCCCGGCGGCCGGGCGATCAATGGGGGCGTGGCACGCCTCGCCGGCGCCACGCGCCTGGCGGCGCCGTTCCTGGCCGGCCTGCTCCTGATCGCCCTGCCCTGGCTTGCGGTCAACCGGCTGGTCTTCGGCAGCCTCTCCTGGTCGCGCACGGGGAACGCCTGGGAGCAGGTCTACTGGGGCATCTACCCGCCAAACCGAGGGTGGTGGCCCCCGGACTCGCCGGTGCCACCGAAGTACGGGGTGGAGAGTCTCCCCGGCGCCCGGGGCGCCGGGGCGATCATCCAGACGCGTGACCTGGACTACCTGGAAGCGGCGCTCGATCAGATCCGAGCAACCCCGCTGCAGGCCATGGCCACCGAGGTGAACAAGCTGTACCAGGCGTATCTGCACCCGTTCAACAACTACGCCGAGCAGCCCCCGCTGGTGGGGCATGTGGTCGTCCCCCTGCACCGGTTGCTGGCCTTGCTCTCCCTGGCCGGGCTGGTCCTGAGCTGGCGCCGGCCGGGGCCATGTCTGGTGCTGGGGAGCGCGCTGCTGGCCTTTAGCCTGCCCTTCCTGGCTTCCCACATAGACCTCCGCTACACCCTCCCGCCGGCGCAGATCGGGGCGCTGTTCGCCGGACTGGCGGCGGCCGAAGGATGGACGGCCATCCGGCGCAATGCCGCCCGGCGGGCGTTCTGGGGAACGGCCTGTGCCCTGGTCGGCCTGCCCTTCTTCGCCTGGCTGGCGGACGTACCCAGGATCACGGGGGCCCTACCGGCCCTGGAGCCCTGGCGGGCGCACGCCCTGCATACCCTGCTGATGATGGGGGCGTTCGCCGGCGCCGGGTGGGGGCTGGGGGGCTTACTGGGACGTGAGGCAACGCCCCGGGGGCGGTCCGGCTTCGCCGCCAGCGGCCTGGCCGCCGGGGCGCTACTGGCCGGTATCCACGGCGTGCAGGCCTACTACAGCGGTGACTGGCACGAGTGGTCTGCCGGCGTCAAGGCCGGAGCGGGAGTGCGCCAGACGTTCGTCCTCCCCAGTGGCTGGTCGCCACCCCCGGGGAGCCGGGCCGAGGTGCGCCTCTACCTCCAGGGGAGCGCCGAGCAGAGCTACGTCCCGCTGGTGCGTGTCAACGGAGATGATCTGGCCCGGCTCGGCCCGGCCTTTACCGACGCCGGCCCCCTGCGCTTCGACGCCATGCTGATGGACAGCGCGCGACGCCAGGGCAAGGCCCGGGCGGACGTCCCGCAGTGGTACGTTGTGCCCCTGGAAACGGCTGCCCTCGGCGGCGGGCGGGTCACCGTCGAGCTCGTCCTCGAACCGCTCGCGGGCGCTCCCTCGGAGAGGGCCTGGATGCGCGTCTGGGGGGATTACCCTATCCCCAGCGGCCGGCCGCCTGCGGCCGCCGCCGGGCCCTCTGAGGGGGGTCCCGGCGGGAGGCGCGTCTACGAGGGCCCGGCGGTGCACAGCCGCATCCTGGGGGCCGACAACGCCTTCCACAAGCTCGTGGCCACCGGACACCCTATGCTGTGGCGACGCGCCCCGCTGGCGAGCCGGCTGGTCGAGGCCGCTCGGGGCGAGGGGGGCGCCTGGCGCGGGGGTGACTTGAGCGATCAGCCCGGGCGTCAGAGTGGGGAGTACCGCATCCGCCTGCTTGTCCTCGACGGCAATGGCGGCCTGGTGGCCCTATTCTGAGATCGAAGGACGCGCCCGTGAGTCCGGATTTCGCGCGCCCCAGATCGCGTACCCCCAAGGAGGGTGGAGCGCCCTCTCGGGGCAACGCGATCTGGGGCGGGGAAACCAGGCTGAGCCTGCGATCTACCCACGAGCGTCATTGGCCTTGAGGCTTCGGAGCTGGGCAGTCACGGCGGCCCTGGCCGCGCCCCCGGCCGCCCTGTGGACGGTGGCCCTATGGGGGCGAACCTCCGTCGCCGGGCTGTCCGGGCGCTGGCTGGCGACGCTGGTCTGCCTGGCCCTGGCCGTCGCCCTGTGGGCGCGCCTGGCCGGCGGCAGGGCAGCTTCCGGGAGGCATTGGCTCGTCCCCCGCTACGGTCTTCTCCCGGCTACGGGCCTGCTTCCGGCGGCCTCCTTCTCCGCCGTCTTGCTCGGGGCGTTGCACTTCTCGGACGCGGTGCATCACCGCTTCGTCTTCGAGCCTCTGTTGAAGGGCGTGTCCCTCCCGCTCAGTATTCTGCTCGTCCTGGCCGCCCCGGGGATCGCCGGGGCGGCCGGGGCGTGGGGGAGGGCCCCGGCGGGTGGGCGCCTCCCCGCGGCCGCCGCGGCCTTGCAGGACACCCTCCCCGGCCGGGCCACGCTCGTCGGCGGCGTCACGCTGGGGGCCGCGGGGCTACTGCAGGCCGTGTCCCTGATCAACGTGGCCACGGATGACCTGATCCGCTATTGGTCTATCGCCGACGCCATGCTCTCGGGGGCCGGCTATCCGGTGACCGAGGGCTCTCCCCGCGCCGGCGGGTTCTACCTCATAGATCAGCCCCTGTACCCTTTCCTGCTCTTGCCTAGCTTCCGACTGCTGGGCCACCGCTACCTCGCCTTGCACCTCCCCCTGATCATGGCCAACGTGGCCCTCCCCTTCGTCTTCTACGGGCTGGCGCGCGCGGCCATGGCAAACACCCCAGAGGGGACGGAGGCGGGTAGGGCGGCAAGCCCCGCCTCCGTCCCCTCTGGGGCCCCGCCAGGGGCGCCGCAGCCCACAGCCAGGGGGGCATCGCCCCGCCGGGGGGCGACGGAGCGGGACGCGAGGGAGCGGGTGGCGGGCCTGTGGCTGGCCCTGGTGGTGCTTTGCTTTCCTTATTACCAGGTGTACGCCCTGGGCGCCGCCGACCCGGAGCCGCTGTGGGCGGTGGAGGCCGGGCTCCTCCTCCTCATGGCGATGCGCCTGACGCTGAAGTCCCCCGGCGCAGGGGGCAGGGCTCACGTCCCACGGGACGGGTGTGAGGTCTCGCCGGCCGCGCCTCAAGGCTCGCCCTCCAATGCCCCGACCCTGGCCTGGGGCGTCACACCGCGTCACCGGCGCCGGCCACATGGCAGGTGGGACCTGGAACCGGGTATGTGGGACCGGGGAACGAGGCGCCGCCTCCTGGAATGGGCCGCCCTGGGCCTGGCCGGGGCGGCCGCCGGCCTGACGCGGCCCGAAGGGACGCTCTACGCCGGGGTGACCATGTTGGGCCTGGCCTGGTGGTACCGGGTAGCCCTCTGGAGGGGAGTGCGTGACCTCCTCGCCCGGCGGGCGCCACCGGCTGACGCGGCCGGCTACCTCCTGGCCGGGGCGCTCTGCGCTGTCCCCATAGGTCTCTTCACCCTCTTTCTGTGGCACGAGTTTGGCGTCCTCTCCGCGGCGGGATGGCTAGAGATCGCCGGGCTGCGCTATCTCCTGCCCAACCTAGGCATCGTCGTCGGCCAGGACGTCCCCTACTACGCCGAGGCCATCGGCTTGCCTCTCCCCGCACAGAGCGGCCCGATCCTGGCCCTGGGTCTGCTAGGGATCGTCTTGACCGCTCTCTGGCGCCAGTGGCAACGCCAGCCGGCGCTGCGCTTCGTCCCGGTGGCCCTGACGCTCAACCTGATGGTCATCCTGCTCACGCCAACGGACTTCGCCGGGGACGTCCTCTCGCCACAGACCTTTCTGCGCCACCTCTCGGTGTTGTTCCCCTGGCTGGTGGGTCCCCTGGCGCTAGTCGTGCCCTCCCCGAGGGGAATCACCGCTCTGGCCATGGGGGCGCTGCTGCTGGCGGAGCTGAGCGTCCTGGGCTCGGTGACGGGGCGCACGCTGGCCGGTGCCCCGACCATCCTGACATCCGATCCGTACGTCCTGGCGACGGACTTGTGGCAGGCGCCGGATGCCTTGCCCCGGCTGCCATTTAGCCGTGACGCTCACGGGACGCTGACAATCGACCCCGGATTCGACTACCTGGGGTTCCGGCGCGGGCTGTTCTCCGCCGTACGGCCGTACGACCAGCACGTCAACGACGCCGGGCGGGCCCACATCCTAGCCACCGGCGTGGTGGCCCTGGCCGGCCTGGGGACGGCCGCGGGTTACGCCTCCACCAACGCGCGGAAGGCCGCGCCAGCGGCCGCCACCGTGTAGTCTATGTCCGCCGGGGTGTGCGCCAGGGAGATAAAGGCAGCCTCGAACTGTGACGGGGCGAGGTACACCCCCCGCTCGAGCATGGCGTGAAAAAACCGTCCGTAGCGCCGGCGGTCGGCGCTACGGGCGGAAGCGTAGTCCGTCACCGGCCCCCCAGCAAAAAAGCCGGTCAGCATCGAACCCACCCGGTTGGTGGAGTAGGCCACGCCGGCTTCATGCGCCCCCCTGGCCATGCCCCGCTCCAGGCGGGAGGAGACCTCCTCTAGCTGCTCGTACGCCCCCGGGCGCCGGATGAGCTCCAGCGTGGCGATCCCGGCCGCCATGGCCAGGGGATTGCCGGAAAGGGTGCCCGCCTGGTAGACCGGGCCCAGGGGGGCGACATACTCCATCACGTCTCGCCGACCCCCGTAGGCCCCTACGGGGAGCCCGCCCCCCACGATCTTCCCCAGGCAGGTGATGTCCGGCGTCACGCCATAGCGGGCCTGCGCCCCACCACGGGCGACGCGGAAGCCGGTCATCACCTCGTCGAAGATCAGCAGGGCGCCGTGACGCGTGCAGAGCTGGCGCAGCCCCTCCAGGAAACCGGTAGCCGGCGGCACGACGCCCATGTTCCCGGCCACCGGCTCCACGATCACGGCGGCGATACCTCCTCCGTGTCGCTCGAAGGCGGCGCCCACGGCCGGGAGATCGTTAAAGGCCAGGGACAAGGTCTGGGCGGCAGCCGCGGCCGGCACCCCCGGGGAGTCGGGGGCGCCCAGGGTCAGCGGACCGGAGCCGGCCTGCACCAGCAGCCCATCGGCGTGCCCATGGTATCCGCCGTCGAACTTGACGATCATCTCCCGGCCGGTGACGCCCCGGGCGACCCGCAGGGCGCTCATCGTGGCCTCAGTGCCGGAGTTGACGAAGCGGACGAGCTCGATCGAGGGAACAGCCTCCTTGACCATGGCCGCCAGGCGCACCTCGGCCTCCGTCGGCGCGCCGTAGCTCGTCCCGCGCCCGGCCGCCCGGCGGACGGCCTCGACCACCTCCGGGTGGGCGTGCCCGGCGATCAGCGGGCCCCAGGAGCCGACGTAGTCGACGTACTCGTTCCCGTCGACGTCCCACATGCGGCACCCGGCGCCACGCTCGATGAAGACCGGCGTCCCCTCCACGCCCCGGAAGGCCCGTACCGGGCTGTTCACCCCACCAGGGAGGTGTTGCTGGGCGTCTCCGAACAAGGCCTCGGAGCGGGCGATCTGGTAAGGACGAGCCACGGTAGGTGTCATGTTAGCGCCTCCGGCAGGCGGGGGTTATCGTCCCCTTGCGCCCCCCAAGTGGGTCAAACCGCATAGAAATGGAGCTCGCACCAGATCAGAGTGTGGCCAGTCAAATGCAACGTGACCCACTAGGGCTTATTGTCTCAGCCAGCGGGCGACTTCGAGGGCGTGATAAGTGATCACCATGTCCGCCCCGGCGCGGACAATCCCTGTGAGTAGCTCCAGGGTCACACGACGCTCGTCAAGCCAGCCCCGCGCGGCGGCCGCTTTGACCATGGCGTACTCACCGCTGACGTTGTAGGCCGCCAGGGGGGCGTCGAAGCGCTCGCGGGCGGCGCGGATCACGTCCAGGTAGGCCAGGGCCGGCTTGACCATCACGGCGTCGGCCCCCTCTTCCAGGTCAAGGGCGATCTCCCGCAGCGCTTCCCGCAGGTTCGGCGGGTCCATCTGGTAGGTACGCCGGTCGCCGAACTGAGGGGCCGAGTCGGCGGCGTCGCGGAAGGGGCCATAAAAAGCGCTGGCGTACTTCGCGGCGTAGGAGAGGATGGGGACGTGCTCGAAGCCGTGCTCGTCCAGGGCCCGGCGGATGGCCCCCACCCGCCCGTCCATCATGTCCGAGGGGGCGACGACGTCAATCCCGGCGCGGGCCTGGGAAAGGGCCGTCCCGGCCAGCACCTCCAGCGTGGCGTCGTTGCGCACGTCCGGATCGCTGGCGCCGGAAAGGACGCCGCAGTGGCCGTGGGAGGTGTATTCGCAGACGCAGGTATCGGCAATCACCAGGAGATCGGGGAACGAGCCCTTGATCGCCTGCGTCGCCTGCTGCACGATGCCGTCCAGGGCGAAGGCCCCGCTGCCGGCGGCGTCTTTCCACTCCGGGAGGCCGAAGAGCAGCACGGCGGGGATGCCCAGGTCGGCGGCTTGCCCGGCGGCGTCCACCACGGAGCGCACCGACCAGCGGTGCACCCCCGGCATGGACGCGATCTCCTGCCGGCCGTCTGCCCCGGCGGCGACGAAGAGGGGGTAGATCAGCTGGTCGACGGTGAGGCGCGTCTCACGGGTGAGTCGCCGCAGGGATTCCGTGCGGCGCAGCCGGCGCGGGCGCTGTAGCGGAAATCCCATGGGTTATGTCGTCTCCGGCGAGCGGGAGACTGCCTCCCCCTGCACCTCGCCTCGCAGTGGGAGGGGAGAGAGGGCCTGGAGAATGGCGGCGCGAGTGCGTCGTGCAGAGGTTCCTCCCCGGGCGCCGGCCCGGCGCAGGGCCACGGTCGGGGAGTGGAGCAGCTTTTGCACGATGGTATGGGTCATCTGCTCCACGGCGGCGCGCTCGGCAGGGGCCAGGCCGGCAAGGCGCCCGGCCCAGCGCCGCAGCTCCGCCTCACGGATGGCGGCCCCGCGGCGACGCAGGGCGACGATCTCCGGCACGGCGGCGCGGGCACGCAGGGCGGCCGCGCACTCCTCGGCGGCCGTGCGGACGGCGTCCTCGACACGGTCGAGCACCTCCCGCCGCTCGCCGACATCCAGGGCGCAGCGCGCCTCCAGGTCGTCCAGGTCGACCAGGATCACCCCCGGTAGGGAGCGTACCGCCGACTCCACGTCCCGGGGAACGGCGATGTCCACGATCACCAGGGGACGCCCGGGGCGCCGGGGGAGGGCTCCCGCCACAGCCGCGGCCGTGACCACCGGACGGGCGGCGGCCGTGGCGCAGACAACGGCGTCACAGCTGGCCAGGACCTCCGGTAGCTCGTCCAGCCGACCGGGGGCCACGCCGTCACCCAGGGCCAGCTTGGCGGCAACGGCCACGGCATGATCGAGCGAACGGTTGAGCAGGCGCACTCGACCGGCGCCGGCGGCCATCAGGGCGCGTGTCGCCGCCTTGCCCGTGACGCCCGCGCCCAGGACGGCGACGTCGCGCCCGTGCGGACCGCCCATCTCGTGACCGGCGACGTGTACGGCTATGGAGGCAACCGACGGATGGCGGTCGAAAGCCCCCAGGGCCCGTACCCGCCGCGCGGCGTCCAGGGCATGCCGGAAGATGAGGTGCAGCTCCGGGCCCAGCGGGGCGCCGCCGGCGGCCCTGAGAAAGGCGTCGCGCACCTGGCCGATGATCTGGCACTCGCCCAGAGCAAGGGAGTCCAGCCCGGAGGCCACCCGGATGAGGTGCTGCACGGCATCCACGCCACTACTGGTATAGACGTGAGGGCGCAGGGCCTCCTCGCGAGCGCCGGCCAGCCCGGCGAGCAGGCGCAGGAGGCGAGTAGTCGCCGGGCCCCGGCGCCCCTGCACCCAGCAGTACACCTCCAGACGGTTGCAGGTGGCCAGCACCACGGCAGGGCCGCAGGCCTGGCGCACCGTTTGCCGGAAACGCTGCGCACCATCCTCGGCGCAGCCGGCGGCCAGGCGCTCCCGCACCGCCACAGGCGCTGTATGGTGGGACACGCCGGCCAGCACCAGCACGCCCGCCATCATCTCACGCCCCCCGCTCATGCCTCACCGTTCTCCAAGGTTTGTCGGCGCTCGGCCCCCGACGGGCTCACCTCTGCAGGCCCTCCGAAGATCGACCGTTCACATCTCTCTATGATCGCCGCATGGACGATCCACCCTGCCCCGCCCCGCGCTGCCTGCCCCCTGACCGGCCGGCAGGGCAGCGCTGCGCAGGTAGCTGGCCAGGGCCCCGGCCAGTGCCCCGGCAGTGGTGGCCGGGGCGACCACGCCGGGGCGCCACCCTGCTCCCTCCACCGCCCCGGCCGTCGTCTCCCCGATACAGGCGACGACCACCCGGCCCATAATGGTACGTTGCTCCGCCTCACTTAGGCCGGCAATGGGGGCGGCCCCGCGCAGGGCCTGCACGGCCGACGGGCTGAACAAGGCCAGCGCCTCGAACTCCCCGGCGGCCAGGCCGCGCCAGGCCGCCAGCGCCCCCTCGGTGTCCGGCTCCGTACGGTAGAGCGCCACTTCGTCCACCGTCGCGCCCCGTTGGCGCAGGGCGAGCGCCAGCGTGTCTCGCCCGGCTTCGGCGCGGGGGAGCAAGATACGATCCTGGTTCCTCACGTGAGTGGCCAGGGCAACCGCGGCTCGAGCCGCGGAAAAGGGGTCGAGGACGAGGTCTGCTTCCCGGCCGTAGCCGGCCAGGACGGTCGCCGTCGCCGGGCCGGCGCAGATCCGCGCCCCCGTCGCTCGTAGATCTACTCCCAGCGCGCCGGCGCGCCGGGCCAGGTAGCGAACGGCGTTGGCGCTGGTGAAGACAATCCACTGGTACTGGGACAGCCCCTGCAGCGCGGCATCGAGGGTATCCGTCGCCGATGATGGACAAGTCACCACCAGGGGCAGGCATACGCCCTGCAAACCGGCCGCTGCCAGGTCCCGGCATACCCCCTCGGCCTGGGGCGCCGGGCGCGTTACCAGCACCCGCGGGGGCCCCTCCCGGCGCCACCCGCCGGCAGCGGGCGTCCACTCTCGAGCGGTGGAGATCACCATGCTCGAGCGGCCTCCTCTACAGACAGGGGCGGGATGCTGGGGGGCGCCTCGGTCGCCTGGGCCAGCATCTCGGCCGCCCCGCGCTCGAGCAGGCCCCGGGCTACAGCCTGGCCGAGGCTCTGCGGCTCGTCGAGGCGCCCCCAGGCCGCCGCGCGCGCCACGCGCCTACCGTCGGGGGTAGCCACGGCGGCCTGCAGATGGAGCGTCCCGTCCGGCCGGGGCGTGCCCAGGGCGGCTACCGGGAGGCGGCAGCCACTGTCCAGCTCCCGGACCAGGCTGCGCTCGGCGAGGACGGCCGCCTCCGATCCCAGGTCGGTGATCCCGGCGGCTACCTCACGGTGATACCCGTCCTCGGCCCGGCCCTCCAGGCCCAACGCCCCCTGGCCCGGCGCCGGGAGCAGGACGTCAAAGGGGATGGGAGTGCGCCGAGCCTCGGCCAGCCCCAGGCGCTCCAGCCCGGCGGCGGCCAGGACGATGGCGTCGAGCTCCCCATCCGGGTCGAGGAGCTTGCGCCAGCGCGTATCCACGTTGCCTCGCACGGGGACGATTCGGAGGTCCGGCCGGCAGGCGCGCAAAAAGGCGTCCCGGCGCAGGCTGCTCGTTCCGACGCGCGCCCCGGCGGGGAGATCGTCCAGCCGGCGTCCATCTGCTGTGACCAGCACGTCACCGGGATCGGCCCGTGGAGGCACGGCTACGATGGCCAGGCCGTCAGGCGTCTGGGGCGGGACGTCCTTCAGGCTGTGTACCGCCAGGTCGATCCGCCCATGGAGCAAGGCCAGCTCGATGTCCCGCACAAAGACCCCCCGTCCCCAGGAGGGGAGCGCCCCGGCGGTGACCCGGTCGCCCTCGGTGGAGACTACCTCCAGGCGCACCGTGAGACGGGGGTGGCGGCGCCGCAGGGCCGCGGCCACCATCTCCGTCTGGGCCAGGGCCAGGCGGCTGCCGCGGGTGCCGATCACAACGGGCCGGGGGGTCATGCCCGGCTGACCTCCGGTGCCGGCGCGGCCCAGGCCCCCGCCCCTGCCGGGACGGGGCCGGCCACCTCTCCCAGGGGCGAGAGGCCCAGCGTCCGGCGGGCGACGTCGGCCAGGGCGTCGATGAACTGGGGGTCGCAGTTCAGGGACTCGATGCGGTGGAAGGCCAGACCGGCCGCCGCCGCTTCCTCTCGCGCAGCGACGTCGATGTCGTACAGGATCTCCAGATGATCGGCCAGGAACTGCACCGGAACGACCAGGACGTGGCGATGACCGGCAGCCCGCACCCCCGGGAGGATGTCCTTGAGGTCCGGCTTGAGCCACTCCTCCGGGGTATGCCCGGCGCTCTGGTAGGCGAACCCCCAACGCGCCATGCCCGTCCCGGTGGGCCGGTCCAGCCCGGCCCGGTCGACGATCGACCGTACCGTCTCCTCGAGTTGGTCGAGATACTCCGGCTCCCGGTCGACTACCGGCTTGGGGAGACTGTGTGTCGTGAGGATGACCTGCACGCGGTCGCGCTCCTGCGCCGGGAAGCGGTCGAGGGCCCCATGGACTCGCCGGGCCAGGGCGCCGAGAAAGTCCGGGTGCCAGTGCCACGGCCCGGCCACGGCGATCTCCACCCCAGCGCCGAGGCGCTCCCGCCCGGCGTCCACACCGCGATGGTAGCCCCCCATGATGTATGGGGAGTACTGCGGGGACATGATCACGGCGGCGATCCGCTGCGCCCCGGCCGCCGCCAGGCCGGCCAGTCCCTCGGGGATGGTAGGCGGGGCGTGGCGCATTCCTACTCCCACTTTGAAGCGCACGTCCCCGGCCGCGGTCTCGTTGAGCCGCGCCTCGACGGCGGCCCCCTGCGCCCGCGTGATGCCCAGGAGGGGCGAGCCGCCGATGAGACGATAGCGCCGCTGGAACTCCGCTACCAGGTCTTCAGGCGCCGGCCGGCCGCCCCGCGTGCTGGCCAGGTAGGCCGGGACGTCGTCCAGCGTGGCCGGGGAACCGTAGGTCATCAGGAGGACGCCAAGGGTGGTCATGCCCTCACCTCTCCACACGATCCATGGCCGCTCCAACGCCCACCGCCCGGGCGCTCGCCGTATGCACCGCCTGTACCAGCCGGGCCAGCTGCTCCGGGTTGGTCTCGGGGAGCACGCCGTGTCCGAGGTTGAAGATGTGCCCGGGCCGTCCGCCGGCGCGCCGCAGCACGTCCTGCATCCCCTCCTCCAGGCGCTCCCAGGGTGCCAGGGCCAGCACCGGATCTAGGTTACCCTGGATCCCCTTGTCGTACCCAATGCGCCCCCACGCCTCGTCCAGCGGGACGCGCCAGTCCACGCTCATGATATCGGAGCCGGCCCCGGCCATCAGCTCCAACAGGCTCGCCGCCCCCGTGCCGAAGTGGATGCGGGGGATGCCGCTGTCCTCCAGGGCCGCGAAGACCCGCCGGGTATACGGCAGGCTGTAGCGCTCGTAGTCGCTCGGCGAAAGCATCCCCACCCAGCTGTCGAAGAGCTGCACCACCTGCACCCCGGCCCGGATCTGGGCCTGGAGGTACAGCACCACCTGCTCGCTTACCTTCTCCATCAGGGCATGCCAGGTGGCCTCGTCGCTGTACATCAGGCCTTTGGCCCTGGCGTAGTCCCGCGAGGGACGTCCCTCCACCATGTAGCAGGCCAGGGTAAACGGGGCGCCGGAGAAGCCGATCAGGGCCGCCCTCCCCCCTTCGCCGGCCTCCATCCCCTCCCCGGCGCTGCCCCCCCCAGGCGAGAGCTCGTGCCGGATCAGACGGATTGCCTCCATGACGTAGGGGGTGGCTTCCTCCCCCTCCACCACTCGCAGCGCGGCGACGTCGGCCGCCGCGCGGATGGGATGGTGGACGATCGGCCCCACCTCCGGCTGGATCTCGAAGCTGCACCCCATCGCCTCCAGGGGCAGCATGATGTCGGCGAACATCACCGCCCCGTCCACGCCGAAGCGCTCCACCGGCATCAGCGTCACCTGGGTGCACAGGTCCGGGGTCTTGGCCAGGGTCAGAATGTCGTAGCGCCGACGCAGCTCGCGGTACTCGTCCAGGCAGCGCCCGGCCTGGCGCATGTACCAGACAGGCGTGCGGTCGACCGGCTGGAGCCGGCAGGCGGCGAGCATGCGTCCTTCCCCGTTCATCTCCTCATCCTCTCATACAGAGCGTAAGCCCCGGCCGCCTCCAGGTCGGAGGGGAAGATACCCCAAATGCCACCACCGCCGGCCGGGATTCCGCCCCCTGCCCCCGGCCCCTCCCGGCGGGAGAGGTGGACCGCCTCCCCGCGCCTTGAACAAGGCAGGATAGGGGGCGCGGACGCGGGGCGCATCAAAGAGCCAGTTTGGCAATCTGCCGGCCACAGCTCACCGGCGCGGATTGCGGATCAGGGAGCCACCGCAGCGGGTAGGGGGCCGGCCACCCCGGCCTCGCCGAAGGTGGCCATGTCTCGCAGCACGGCGACGGCATCGTCCAGGAGATGCATCGCCATGGCCGCCCCGGTGCCCTCGCCGAGGCGCAGATCGAGGGACAACAAGGGAACCAGCTTGAGACGCTCCAGGACGAGGCGGTGGCCGATCTCCACACTGGCATGGGCGGGGATGAGGTACTCCCGCACGGCTGGGCAGAGGGTCACCGCCAGGAGGGCGGCCGCCCCGGAGATGAAGCCGTCGATCACCACCGGCCGGCGCCGGGCGGCCCCTCCCAGGATGACCCCGGCGATCGCCCCAATCTCGTAGCCCCCCACCTTGCCCAGGACGTCCAGCGGATCGACCGGGTCTGGCCGGTTGACCGTCAGCGCCCGCTCGATCACGGCCACCTTGCGCTCCCAGGTGGGCCGGTCGATCCCCGTGCCCCGACCGGTGACATCGCGTGCCGGGGCGCCGCTGAGGGCGGCCACGATGGCGCTGGCCGCCGTGGTGTTGCCGATCCCCATGTCTCCGGTGCCCACCACAGTGCAGCCGGTCGACCTGCCTGCTCGAGGACCGGCTCCCGCGCCGGCATTCAGGGTCGTGTCTCGGGCAACGCCGGCACGTACCCCCGCGCGTCGCCCCCCCGGCAGCCCATCTCGGGCGGCGCGGTGGGCGAGACGGATGCCTGCCGCCACGGCCCGCGCGGCGTCGGGGCGGGACATGGCCGGGCCCTGCGCCATGTTCGCCGTCCCCCGGCCCAGCTTGGTGTGGACGATAGGGAGCTCGGCCGGGAAGTCGTGGTTTACCCCCAGGTCGGCGATCAAGACGCGGGCGCGCGCCCGGCGGGCCAGGACGCTGATGGCCGCCCCGCCCCGCACGAAGTTGTAGATCATCTGGGCGGTGACGGCGGCGGGATAGGCGCTGACGCCTTCAACCGTTACCCCATGGTCGGCGGCGCAGACGATCACCACCCGCCGTCCAATGGAAGGGAGGGCCGCCCCGGTGATCCCGGCCAGGCGGATTCCCAGCTCCTCCAGCCGGCCCAGGCTCCCGGGGGGCTTGGTCAGGCGGGCGTGCCGCGCCCTCGCCCCCGCCGCCGCCTGGACGTCCAGCGGCCCGATGGCGTCCCCGGTCTGCTCGATAATCGTCTCGGGCCTCATGACTGCCCGCTCAATCCTCGGCCGTCGGTCTTCGGTCTGCACAGGCACCAGCAATGACGGCCCCACTGCGAGGAAAGGGCCTTTCCAGGGCTGCCGCTGTCCCTTGAGCGGGGATCAGTCCCCACCAGGCTGCCCCAGCGCCCGCACCGTCTCCCGGCTGAGGCGTTTGACGTCCACCGGCAGGCCGGCGACGAGGAGGAACACCTCGCCGGCAGCCCCCGCCAGGGTGGCATTGACTCGACCCAGCAAGTCTCGGAAGGCCCGCCCCAGCGGGTACGGGGGCACGACTCCCATGCCTGCTTCCGCGGTGACCAGGATGAGGTGCCCTTCACGTGAGCCCCAGCGCCTGGCGATACCCTCCACCTCCTCCACCAGCGTCCCTTCCAGGGCGGCGATGGATTGCCCGTCTAGCCCCTCCCCGGCCACCGGCTGGGCCTCCAGGAGGCGGTTGGAGACCCAGAAGTCCAGGGAGTCCACGAGCGCAACGCCCGCCCCGGCGGCCGGGGCCACGTCCAGCGCCGTGGCCAGGTGGAGGGGCGCCTCGACCGTGGGCCAGCTCCCCGGGCGTTGGGCGCGGTGGCGGGCAACACGCGCCGCCATCTCGTCGTCCCAGATGCGTCCGGTGGCGACGTAGACGACGCCGGCACCCGGCGCCCCTCCGGCCAGACGGGCGGCGTAGCGCTCGGCAAAGGCGCTCTTGCCGCTGCGCACCCCCCCGGTGACCATGATCAGTCTGTTCACCTCTCCCCCCATCCCCCCTCTGGACGGGTGCATGAGTCACCGCTTGACGTTGGGGGCATTCATCTCTGGCACCGTGGAGCGACTATCGGGTCACGGACATGGAGGCCAATGATGCGGTAGAGCTGCGGGACGTCCAGTGAGAGGCGAAGGGCCTCCGCCAGGCGGTCGTAGGGGGCGTCTCGCTCGCCGTCAGGCCCCGGGGCAAGCTCCAGCGAGCGTCCCTTGCGGGTGGCCGCCCAGCGCAGGAGGGCGTGGCGCACGGGGGCGTTGTCCAGCAGCCCATGGAGGTACGTCCCGATCACCGTGCCGGCCGTCCCCAGGCAGCCGTCTGGCCGCCCCCCGTCCAGGACAAAGGCCGGCGCGGCGGCGGTGACCTGGCTGCGCCCCACGTGGATCTCGTAGGCGGTGACCGGGGACCCGGCCGCGCCGGCCAGGGGCCCCGCGGTCGCCGCCACCCATCCCGCCACCTGGTGGGTGGTCTTCTCAGGGAGAAATTCGGTCTCCACAGGCAGCAGGCCGAGCCCGGCAACCCCGCCGGCCGGCGGGCCATCGACGCCGAGGGGGTCGCGCAGGTGCCGCCCCAGCATCTGGTAGCCCCCGCAGATCCCCAGGACGAGCGACCCGGCGGCGGCCAGCCCGACCACCCGCTCGGCCAGCCGTGTCTCCCGCAGCCACTGCAGATCGGCGATGGTCGTCTTCGTTCCGGGGATGATCACGATGTCCGGCCAGCCCAGGTCGTCGGCGTCGTCGACGTAGCGCAGCCCTGCGCCCGGCTCCGCCTCCAGCGGGGCAAAGTCGTCGAAGTTGGCGATGTGGGGCAGGCGGAGCACGGCCACATCCACCACCGCATCCGGCGCCGGGCGCCCCCGGGCACGGCTCTCCAGGGCCACCGAGTCTTCGTCGGCGATGCGCAGGTCGGGGAGGAAGGGGACAACCCCTAGCACCGGCAGGCCGGTGCGCTCCTGGAGAAAGGAGACGCCGTCCTGGAACAGGGAGACGTCGCCCCGGAAGCGATTGACGATCAGGCCTTGCACCAGGGCGCGTTCTTCTGGCTGGAGCAGGTCGAGCGTGCCGACGAGCGCGGCCATCACCCCGCCGCGGTCGATGTCCCCTACGAGCAGCACGGGGGCACCGGCATGGCGCGCGACGCGCATGTTTACGATCTCATGGCTTCGTAGATTTACCTCTGCCGGGCTGCCGGCCCCTTCCACGACGACGACGTCGTGGGCCGCGCTCAGGCGATCGAAGGCCGCCGTGACTACTGGCCAGAGATCCAGCTTGCGCCGGAAGTAGTCACGCGCGCTCATCGTCCCGGCCGGCTTGCCCATCAGGACGAGCTGCGAGCGGGCCGCCCCCTCCGGCTTGAGGAGGATGGGGTTCATGTCTACATGGGGTGCCACTCCGGCGGCGGCCGCCTGCACCGCCTGGGCCCGCCCGATCTCCAGGCCCTCCGGCGTGGCAAAGGAGTTGAGGGCCATGTTCTGGGCCTTGAACGGGGCGACGCGATAGCCGTCCTGGCGCAACAGGCGGCAGAGCCCGGCGCAGAGCAGGCTCTTACCCACCGATGAGCCGGTGCCCTGGAGCATGATCACCTTTGCCGTGGCCGGTCGGCTCATTGGAAGAGTCCCTCTCTGGCGCCCCGCTGGTGCCCCGGCCCCGTCGCGGCTCCGGCTGGACAGGCGAGCGATGAGGCTGCGGACGTGACACCCCGGGCCGTATACATAGGGCTTCCGTCCAGGTGGAGGCGATCGTTCAGGCGCACGATGCGGACCCCGGCGCCGGCGTCCCAAGTCACCTCCGAAAGGGAGGCGTAGTCCAGCTGAAAGCGCCAGTGCTCCGTCGCCGGTAGCCCTAGGAGGAGACAAAGGAGCAGGCGCAGTGGACCACCGTGGGCCACGATGAGGAATGTGGCGTCCGGGTGCGCTGCGGCGTCTCGACGCAGCCGCTGAAGCCAGCGCGTGACCCGCCCGACGAGGTGGGCCAGGGACTCCCCGCCGGGCGCGGCCCCCTCCCCACCCAGGACGGCGCCGGCCGCCGGATGGGTAGCCAAGGCGGCATAGGTCTCCCCTTCCCAGTCCCCAAAGTGCAGCTCCCGCAGCTCGCGGCAGACGTGCACCCGAGGGGGCGCGCCCAGTCCCTGCACCACCAGCTCCAGCGTCTCCCGCGCCCGGCGCAGGTCGCTGGTGTAGGCAGCCGCCAGGGGTAGCGAGGAGAGGCGCGCCCCCAGGCAGGCCGCCTGCTCCCGCCCGGCGTCAGAAAGCGGGACGTCGCTCCACCCGGCGTAGCGTCCAGCCCCCGTCCAGGCCGTTTCCCCGTGGCGCACCAGCAACCAGCGCGCAGCCACGCTATCCCTCCGCCTCGCCTGCGGCCGCTCCGCTGATCTCGTGGCCGGCCGTTCCCAGGATCTCTCGCAGCGCCCGGATCAGGTGGGCGCACTCTGGCCCGGTGCGCACGCCGATCCGCACGTGCCCCGGGAGGCCAAACGAGGTGCAGTCCCGCACGACGCAACCCCGGCGCAGGAGGCGGGCGCGAAACAGCGCGGCGTCTCCCACCTCCACCAGCACAAAGTTCGCCGCCGGGGGGGTCACCCGCAGGCCAAGGGCCTGCAGCTCCAGGACCAGCTCCCGGCGCGCCGCCCATACCTCGGCGCGCCCTCGATCAAGGTACTCCGCGTCGGCCAGGGCCGCCGCCCCGGCTGCCTGCGCGGGGGTGTTGACACTCCACGGGGGCTGAGTCAAGCGCAAGGCGCCGGCCATCGCCGCCGTCCCCAGGCCATAGCCCAGTCGTAGCCCGGCCAGGGCGTAGTCCTTGGTCAGCGAGCGCAGCAGGAATAGGTGCCCGGAGGGGAGAAGATCCAGGAGCGACTCGGCCTCCTGAACAAAGGGGAGATAGGCCTCGTCCACCACCAGCAAGGACCCGGCGGCGACGCAGGCGTCCAGCAGGGTGACGACGGCCCGGCGAGGGAGATAGCCCCCCGTAGGATTATTGGGGTTGCACAGCCACACCAGCGAGGGCCGCCGGCGTACGATCTCCCGGGCGCCGCCCTGGACGTCAGGCTCGAACATCGGCGGGAGGGCGTTCTCCCATTGCACGCCCGCGCCCAGCAGGCGCGACGCACGCTCGTATTCCCCATAGGTGGGGCCGCAGATAAGCACCTGGGGCCTCGTGCCCGGAGCCAGGGACGGCGCCGGACCGGGGCCGGCGGCCGCAGGGCGGGGGCGGACGTAGGCCAGGGCCAGCGACCAGATCAGCTCGGATGAGCCGTTCCCGACGACGATCTGCTCGGGGTCGAGCGCCAGACCGGCCGCCAGGGCCCGGCGTAGGGGCAGGGCCGTGGGATGGGGGTAGCGCCAGGCGCCCTCCGCCCCCAGGCCGGCCAGGGCCGCCAGGGCCCCCGGGGGCGGGCCGAGGGGGTTGGTGCTGACGCTGAAATCGATCACGTCGGCGGGGGCCAGCCCCTGGCCCAGGACATCCTCCGGCACAACCGACCCGTGCCGGACTGGGCGGACCGCCTGCAGCTCCGGGCGCGTCTCTACGCCCACCGGCGCACTCCCCGGCAGAGGGCCCCGACCCCCTCCCTCCGTCGGTCGCTCCACCGGCCGGCTGGCCGAGAACCGACGTGCCGCCCCCGGCCGCCGGCCACCAGGCCGAGGAGGAGGGGTATGCCCAGGGCCAGGGCGGCACGGGTCAGACGGAGGGCGCGCCAGACGTCTCCCCCGGTGGGCTGACGTCCCTGGAGGTTGAGCCGGTAGCAACCCGCCTTTTCCAGCGTCACCCCCAGCGCCCCGGCGGCAGCGCTCATCGGCCAGCCGGCGTTGGGGCTCGCCGTCAGCCGGTGGTCACGCCGCATCACCCTCCAGGCCTCCACCGGGCGACCACCCACCGCCGGCGCGGCCAGGACGAAGAGCAGGCCGGTAAGGCGCGCCGGCAGGAGGTTGGCCAGGTCGTCCAGGTAGGCAGCCACCTTGCCCAGGTGCTCATAGCGGGGGGTGCGATAGCCGATCATGGCGTCCAGGGTATTGACCACGCGGTAGGCCATCGCCCCCGGCAGGCCCCACAGCACAAAGTAGAACAACGGGGCGACCACCGAGTCGCTGCTGTTCTCGGCCACGGACTCGATGGCAGCGGCCGCCAGCAGCGGGGGCGGGAGCGTGGCGGTGTCCCGGCTGACGAGGCTGCGCAGGGCCTCACGCGCCCCAGGGAGATCCTCCGCCGTCAGGGCGGCGCCGACGTCCGCCGTTGCCCGCAGCAGCGCCCGCACGGCAAAGGCCGGCTTCAGGCACAGCCCCAGGGCCACCGTCCCCAGGGCCACGCCGAGCGCACCCCCCTGCCCCCGGACGCGTTGCAGACTCTGCTCAAGGAGCCAGGCCGGCAGAACGAAGAGGCCGGCGCACAGGGCTACCATGCCGGCCCCGTAGATGAGACGTCGCCCCTCGCCGCACGGGGCGCGCCGCTCCAGGAGAGCGATCGTCCGTCCCATCCACACCACCGGGTGGATGCTGGCCGGGGGCTCGCCCCCGATCACGTCCACGCCCAGCGCCACGGCCAGGGCCAGCCTGGCCTCTGGCTTTCTGGAGTGAGCCGTTCTAGCCACGGGGCCCCTTCCCCAGCAGGGCTACCAGGGTAATCAGCAGGGCACCTTCGACGATCTCCCCGATGGCCCCATAGCCGTCGCCGGTGAGGCCACCCAGGCGCTGGGTGATGAGCCATCCAGTCACCAGGGTGACGCCGGCCGCCAGGGCCAGGAGGGCCAGGCCCAGCCAGCCGAGAGCGAGCCACATCCCGGCCAGCGCCAAGATGGTGGCCACGGAGACGCCAGGCAGGCTGACGCCGGCCTTGAAGGAGGCTCCCAGGCCCCGGGGCCGGGCGTACGGGAATCCCCAGATGGCCCCGGCCATGGCCCAGCGGGCGGCGATGAGCGCCCCCACCAGGGACGGGCCCCGCATCTCGGCCGGCAGGGCCACCAGGGTAACGTACTTCAAGAGGAGCTGTAGCGCCCCGCCCAGGACGCCAAAGGACCCCACCCGGCTGTCACGCATGATCTCCAGGCGCCGCTCCGCCGTGCGCCCGCCGAACAGGCCGTCACAGGTGTCCATCAGCCCGTCAAGGTGCAGCCCCCCGGTCAGGAGCGTGATAGCCAGGAGCAGGAGTACCGTGGCGACAGAGATGGGGAGCGCCAGGCGCAGGATTCGGTCGAGCCCGGCCAGGGCCAGCCCCAGGGCCGCGCCGACGAGTGGGAACAGCGCCAGCGCCCGCCCCAGATGATGGCTCTGTGCCGGGACCGCCAGGGGGAGGGGCACGGCGGTGAGAAACTGGAAGGCGAGCGCCGGTGGGGCCAGCGCCTCGCGCCACCAGGGGACGTGTCTCATCGGGCGGCCGGCTCCCGGGCTGCCGCCGGGGGATGAATCACCCGCGGACGAGCCGCTCGGGGGGGCCCCGGCGGGGGAAAGCCCCACCGGGGCGGCGCCTGGGGGAGGGGCGTCTCCCGCGGCCGCTACACCCACCGCGCCCTCCGCATCACGTTCCCCGGCGGGGCAAGTCGCTGCATGGCCGAGACCAGGCTCCCGGCCCCATCTGGCCCGGTCTGGCGTCCGGCTCTACGCCCCGGCCGGCTGCCGTCTCCTTCAGGCGCCCCTGAGAGACGCAAGACTGCCCCTCCCAGGGCCTCGGCCAGGGCCTGGCTGAGACCGACGTGAAAGCTGCCCCAGTCGGCGTCGATCACGGCTGCGGCTATCCCCGCCCGGCGCAGGCGTTCCGCCGCCCGCAAGGCGTCGGACCACGGGTCGCCGCCCCTACGGGCCACGTTGGCTTTCCCGTCCGTGAGCAAGACAACGAGGGGAGCGGCCCCGCGGGCGTAGCGACCAATAGTCTCCCCCGCCAGGTCGAGCGCCGCCGCCAGAGGCGTCCGCCCGCCGGTCTCCAGGCCCATGAGACGCCGGTCGGCCAGCTCGACGCTGTTCGTCGGTGGGAGGACGAGCCGGGCCTGCTCCCCCCGGAAGACGATCACGCCAACCGCATCGCGCCGGCGGTAGGCGTCCAGGAGCAGGGCCCGGGCGGCCCCTTTGGCCAGGGCCATGCGCCGCCGTCCGGCCATCGACCCACTGGCGTCGACGACGAACAGGAGGAGGCGACCGGGGTGCCCCTCGAACACCCGCTCCCGAACGTCACCCGGGCGCAGGCTCAGCGCCGGGGGCATGGCCTGGCCCTCCCTCAAGGGGGCGGATACGGCGGACAGCGGGCCCCGGCGGGCGCCCTGATGCGGGGCCGCCGCTCGAAGGGTGGCGTCAAAGGCGACGGTCGCCGGCCGGGCCCGAGGCTGAACGCTGGCTACGTGGCGACCCCGGCGCCGGGCCGCCCCCCCTCGCCCCGCCTGGCGGCGCCCAGCGGTCGGAACGCCCTCGCGCCCCGCCGGCGCCGGGTCCGGCAGCGCCCCGTGTGGCACGGCCGCGTCTAAGAACTGCCCGTCCTGGTTGCCCGCCGGCGGGGCTACCGTCCCGCCGTCTTCCCCCGAGGTGTCGGGGGGCCCTCCGCCCCCCCCCGCCGGGGGCCCTCCGTCTCCCCCGGCCGGGGACGCCCCAGCGCTGGCACCGGGAGAGGGGTCGTCGCCTGCCAGGCGGTCGAGGAGGTCTGGATCGAACGCGGAGTCGTCAAACGGCCGGCGCCGGCGCCGGTGGGGCAGGGCCAGCTCGGCGGCCCCACGGACATCCGCCGCCGTGGCCTGGTGGCGTCCGTCGAGGGCCGCCAGGGCCGCTGCTCCTTTATAGATGACGATGTCCGCCCGCAGCCCGTCCACCTCGTAGGCGACGCAGATGCGGGTAATCAGGTCGAGCAGGGCATCATCGATCTGCACCGCCGGGAGGCGCTCGCGCGCCGAGATAATGCGCGCCGCCAGTCGGCGGTCGGCCACCCCCCAGCGGGCGGTGAACGCCAGCGGATCGGCGTCAAAGGCGATGCGTCGCCGCACGATGGCGGCGCGCGCCACGGGGTCGCGTGGTGTGGTCACGTCCACCGCCAGGCCGAAGCGATCGAGGAGCTGGGGACGCAGCTCTCCTTCTTCCGGGTTCATCGTCCCCACCAGGACGAAGCGCGCCGCATGGAGGACGGAGATCCCTTCCCGCTCCACGCGGTGCGTCCCGCCGGCGGCCGCGTCGAGAACGATATCTACTAGATGATCCGGTAAGAGATTGACCTCGTCCACGTAGAGGATGCCCCGGTTGGCCCCCGCCAGGAGCCCCGGCTCGAAGCGACGCACCCCCCGCCGGATGGCCGCCTCCAGGTTAAAGCTCCCGGCGACGCGGTCCTCCGTGGCCGACACGGGGAGCTCCACCAGGGGCACGGGGCGCAGCGACCAGGGGCGCGACGTCCTCTCCCCTGCTCCCGGAACGTCGCCCGGCCGAGCGCTCGCTGGCGGTGAGACCCTCTCCGGGGAGTCCGCACCCAGACAGGCCCCACCATCAACGCACCAGGGGCAAGCTTCCGGGGGGTCGTCTGGGGCGCAGTTGAACGGGCACCCGTCTACCACCGGGAGGGGAGGGAGAAGGGCCGCTAGGGCCCGCACCGCCGTCGACTTGGCGGTGCCTTTTTCCCCGCGGATCAGCGCCCCGCCGATGGAAGGATCGACGGCGTTGAGCACCAGGGCCCGCTTCAAGGGCTCCTGGCCGGCAATGGCAGAAAAGGGGAACACCGGACGGATACCACTCACCGGCGGCCCTCCGCCATCCTCGTGCCGGCAGGGAGAGGGGCGCTCCCGGCCGCTGTGGGGCTAGATACGGCGGGCCAGCTTGCTACGGCGGGGCCGGCTTCCAGGTCACCCTCCAGGGCGAGATAGGCCTGGCGGAGGCGCTGCAAGGTTTCCGGCGCCGGCCGCGCCCACAGTCCCCGGCTGGCCGCCTCCAGCAGGCGAGCGGCGACGTCACGCAGCGCCCAGGGGTTGCTGTGGCGGAAAAAGGCCTCCTGCTGCGGATCGAACACGTAGCCCTGGGCCAGGCGCTCGTACATCCAGTCTGATGCCACCCCGGCAGTGGCGTCGTAGCCGAACAGGTAGTCCACCGTCGCCGCCATCTCCATGGCCCCCTTGTAGCCGTGGCGGCGCATGGCCGCCAGCCAGTTTGGGTTCATCACCCGGCTGCGGAACACCCGCCGGGCCTCTTCGCTTAGCTCGCGCACCGCCGGCCGCTGGGGATCGGCGCTGTCGCCAAAGTAGGCCCGCAAGCCGGGCTGCCCGGGCCGGTCGGCCGGCGAAGAAGCCCCCGGCGCCGCCCCAGTCTGAGCGCGCAGGGCGCGCGCCGCCACCACCATGCCCCCGTGGTACTGGAAGTAGTCGTCGCTGTCGAACAGGTCATGCTCGCGGTTGTCCTGGTTCTTCAGCGCCACGTCAATCGCCCCGAAGCGGGCGCGAAAGGCCTCCCGCTCCGGGCGGCCGGGGACTCCGGCGCCATAGGCGTAGGCGCTCCAGGTCTCGTAGGCTCGGGCCAGATCGTCGGGGGTGCGCCAGTTGCGCCCGTCGATCAGCGGGAGGAGGCCGGCGCCGTAGCACCCCGGCTTGCTGCCGAACAATCGCAGGCTGGCCCGGCGCGACGCCTCCTCCTGGCCTACCCCCTGCCCCCGCAGGCGCGAGGTCTCCGCCTTGACGTGGGCCGCCACGAAGTTGTCCGTCGCCGGCTCATCCAGGACCGCCACCGTCTGCACCGCCCGGTCCAAGAGCTCCACCAGGTGTGGAAAGGCGTCTCGGAACAATCCGCTGATGTGCAGGGTCACGTCGATGCGTGGGCGCCCCAGCTCGGCCAGGGACACGACCTCCAGGCCGCTGACTCGCCCCGTCTCCGGCTGCCACAAGGGGCGCACCCCCAGCAGGGCCAGGGCCTGGGCGACATCGTCGCCGTGGGTGCGCATCGCCGCCGTGCCCCACACCACCAGGCCCACGGTATCTGGGTAGCGCCCGGTGTCAGCCAGGTGCCGCTCCAGGAGGGCGGCGGCCAGCCGGCGCCCCGTTTCCCAGGCCGCCGGCGAGGGGATGGCCTGAGGATCTACGGAGTAGAAGTTGCGCCCTGTCGGCAGGACGTTCCACATCCCTCGCGATGGCGACCCACTCGGCCCGGCCGGGACGTAGCCCCCCTCAAGCGCCCCCAATACGGCGTCCAGCTCCTCCCCGGTACGGTCGAGGAGCCCCCCCAGACGCGCGCGCAGGGACGCTCGGCCATCCCCGCCGGGGGCGTCAGTCGCCTCAGACGGCCCGCCAGTCTCTCCCGCACCGCCCGCCTGGTGGGGGCGCTGCCTGAGGCGGCCCTGACTTACTCCCTCCCCTGCCCTGTTCCCGATGTCATTTGCGGGCCCTGCTCCATCTCCCGTTCCGTCTCCCCCCTCGGGCGCCAGGCGCAGCATGGCGTCCAGGAGGTGATCCCGCTGCTGTCCCGTGGGGGCCCGGCCGAGGACGTGGAGGCCATCGCGGATCGTCGCCCGCTGGAGCTCGTCCAGGTAGCCCTCCAGGCGGGCCAGCATGCGATCGAAGGCCGGCTGGCCCTCCGGCTGCTGGAGATGGAGATCGTCGTCCAGCGCCTCCCGGCGCACGCCCTCCCAGATCTGCCGCTGGAGGAGGGGCAGCTTGGCCGGATCGAGGACACGAGCGGCGCGCTGCTCCTGGATCAGGCGCTCCAGCTCGGCCAGCTCCCCATACCGTCCGGCCGGGGCCAGCGGGGGCACCATGTGCCCCACCAGGACGGCGTGGGTCCGGCGCTTGGCCTGGGTGCCCTCCCCTGGATCGTTGACGGCGAAGGGGTACACCAGAGGCATCTCCCCCAGCAGGGCGCCGGGGGCGCAGGTGGCGGAGAGCCCCACTGCCTTGCCGGGGAGCCATTCCAACGTCCCGTGCTTCCCCAGGTGCACCACGGCATGGGCGCCGAAGCCGGCAGGCGGAGGGGAGCGCAGCCAGCGGTAAAAGGCGACGTATGGGGCCGGGGGAGGGAGCTCCGGGTCGTGATAGATCGCCTCCGGGTCGTCACTCCAGCCCCGGGGGGGCTGCGCCGCGACCACCACGTTGCCCAGGCGCAAGGCCGGTGGCCCGTTCCAGTGATCCCAACCCGCGGGCGGCGCGGACACATGCCCGGACTCAGCGTCGTACGTCCCGGCGCCAATCAGGCGGTGCATCAGGGCATCGCCCGACTCCGGGAGGTCGCCGACGCCGTATCCGGCGGCGCGCAGTGCCACCAGGAGGCGCAAGAGCGAGGCCGGCGTGTCCAGGCCCACGGCGTTGCCCAGGCGCCCGTTCGTCGGCGGCGAGTTCCCCAGGACGATAGCCACCCGCCGGCCCGACGGCGGCGTCCGCCGCAGGCGGGCCCAGGCAGCCGCCTGGGCAGCCAGGCCAGCGCAGCGCTCCTCGTCCGGGACGTACAGCGCCCCCGGCGCCACCCCCGGCCAGAGCTCCCCATTACGGGGCGTCGGGGCATCCTCTTTGAAGGCCACCGGCACGGTGATCACCCGCCCGTCGAACTCAGGCAGGGCCACCTGCATGGCCACGTCCAGCGGACGCAGCCCCACAGCGCGCTGCGCCCAGGCCTCTCGACCGTCGGTGGCGACGAGAGCCTGGAGCACGGGGAGGCCCAGGCGGACGAGCCACGCCCCGGCCTCGCCACCAGCCTCGCTCGCCTGCTCTTGCCCGGCGCACGAGGGTGTCCCCACCCGGCCGGCGGCGAAGCTGAGGGTGCTGATCAGGACGTTGATCCGCGGCCGCCCGCCGGCGGCGCCCGGGCCCGCCCCTCCACTCCCGGCCGAGGGGTGCAGAAAATACCGTTCCAGGACGTACGCAGCGCCACCGGCGTCCCCGACGGCGGGCGCGGCCGGCGGGCGCAAGCTGCGGCAGAATACCGGCAGGGTATCGCAGCCGTGGCCCTCCAGCGCCCGCACCAGGGCGTCGACGAAGGCCAGATTCCCGCTCAGCCAGTGGGCACGATAGAACAGCAAGCCGACGAGGGGGCGCGGCCGGCGGGCGAAATGGTCGTACAGCGTCTCCGCCTCCACCGACTGCCCGGCCGGGGCCAGGTCCGGGTGGTAGACCCCGTCGGCCGGCTGTGGCGCCGGCGGCGAGCCCGTCCCCAGCCGGCCGCCGGTGTGGTCACGTAGCGTGCGCAGCAGTCCCGCGAAGTTGACCATCCCGCCGTACTCCAGGTAGCGGGAGACACGCGAGATGAGGGCCGGCGGTGCGCTGCATCGGGCGCCAAGCTCAGGGTCAGGGCGGCCGTCTGCGGTCAGGGCAATCAGGGGTATCTCCCGGCGCCGGCAGGCGGCCTGCAGGGCGTCGACGGCTGCGGGAAAGGCCTGCCGTCCGCCGTGGAGGCGCAGCACCACGGCCGCGCCGGCCGCGTCGGCCCCTTCCACAGCCTGCACCGCCCGCTCCACCATCCCTGGGGTGGCCGGGTTTCCCGCCAGCACGACCGCCGGTGGGTCGTCCGGGCGATCCATGGCCAGATCGAGTGCCCGGCGCAGGGTGAGGAGATCGGTGTCCGCGGTGGAAAGAAAGATGATCACCGGGTGAAGCGCTCAGAACTCGACGCCGCGCTGGGCCGGGATGCCGGCCTCGAAGGGATGCTTGACCGGCCGCACCTCGGACACCAGGTGGGCCAGCTCGACCAGCGGCCCCGGGGCGGCGCGCCCGGTGAGCACCAGGTGCAGCATGGGGGGCTTCCCGCGCACCAGCTCCACGACCTCTTCTAGGGGAATGAGCCCGGCGTTGATGGAGGCCATGATCTCGTCCAGGATGACCATCTCGTACTTGCCGCTGTGCACGGCCTCGCGGGCATAGGCAAAGGCATCCCGGGCGGCGGCGTGATGCTCTTCCAGGGGCACCTTCTTGTTACGCAGGCGCTCGATGGTGAAGCCCCGCCCCATGACCACGTGCTCGACGTAGGGCGCCAGGAGCGGGAGGGCCTCTCGCTCGCCGGTTTTCCATTGCCCCTTGATGAACTGCAGAAAGAGGACGGGCAGCCTCTGCCCGGCGGCGCGCAAGGCCAGGCCAATGGCGGCCGTCGTCTTCCCCTTCCCGTCGCCCGTCCAGATCATCACCAGCCCCTGGCGACGCTTCTTGTCCAGCGGCTGGGGTTGATCCAGGGCCAGGGCGCCCCCTTCAATGTCTCCTGTCTCGGTCATGTTCTCTCCCCCTGCGGCCTGGGAAGGTGCTCGCCGGGGGTGCCGGCTTGGCGGTCAGCGCCCCCTTCGGCAGGGCCTCTGGGCAGGGTCTGGGGCAGCCCGTGATCGGGGTGGGTGATGTAGCGCAGGCAGGGGCCGAAGGCGCGATCGAGCACCTCCGGCCGCACCACGCCCGCCGGCGGGCCGTCGGCCGCCAGCCGCCCGGCGTGGAGCAGGAGGAGGCGCTCGCCGTAGAGGGCGGCCAGGTTGACGTCGTGGAACACGGCCACCACCGTCAGCCCTCGCTCCCGACGCACGGCCTGCACTACGTCAAGCACGGCCTGGGCCTGATAGGGATCGAGGTGACTCGTCGGCTCATCCAAGAGCAGCACCTCTGACTCCTGGGCCAGGGCCAGGGCCAGCGCCACCCGCTGCTGCTCCCCCCCGGAAAGCTCCTGCACGACGCGGGTGCGGAAGCGGGCCGTGTCGGTGGCTCGGAGGGCCGCCTCCACGGCGAGCCGGTCCCGCACACGAGCCCCCCCTAGGCCGGCCAGCAGGGATGCGTGGGGCGTACGTCCCAGGGCCACCAGGTCCTCGACGCAGGAGTCGAACGTGAGCTGGAGGCGCTGCGGGAGCATGGCAATGCGCCGGGCCAGCGCCCGGCGCGAGCGCAGTCCAATGGGGGCGCCGTCGAGCAGGACGCCCCCCGTGCTAGGGGACAGGACTCCGGCCAGGAGGCGCAGCAAGGTGGACTTGCCGGCCCCGTTCGGCCCCAGGAGGGTAACGTACTCCCCGCGCTGCAACCGCACCGAGACGTCCGTCAGGGCCGGGTGGTCGCCGCCACCAGGGTAGGCGTACGAGACACCCGCGAGCTCGAACAGCGCCGGCCCCGACTGGGGACAGGCCGCCCGGCCGCCCGACGGGGGACCCGCCGTGGCCTGCCGGTTGCCGGCGGATCCAGGGATGCGAGCGCCCTCTCGCCCATCTGGCGCTGCCCCCCCGTCCTGCAGGCAAGACGCCAGCTGTGAGACGCGAGACTCGTCCAGCGCCCGGGCCGTCATCGCGCCCCTCGCGAGCGCTTGAGGAGGACAAGAAAGGCCGGCCCGCCGGCCAGGGCGGTCAGTACCCCTACCGGGAGCTCCACCGGGGACAGCATGGTGCGGGCCAGGAGGTCGGCCAGCACCAGAAAGGTGGCCCCCCCGAGGGCGGAGGCCGGCAAGAGGAGGGGATGGGATGGGCCGGCCACAAGGCGGACGGCGTGGGGCACCAGCAGGCCCACAAAGCCGATCAGGCCACTCAGGGTCACGGCAGCGCCCGTGAGCAGGGCGGCGACGGCGACGACGATCTGCTTTGCCCGCTCCACTGGCACGCCCACCCCGGCAGCCCCTTCTTCCCCCAGCAGAAAGGCGTCCAGCCAGCGCGACAGGAGCAGGGCCAGCGCCAGACCTACAAGGATCATCGGCGCCGCGCCGGCAAGCTGCCCCCAGCCTCCCACGGCGATCCCGCCGGCCATCCAGGCGAACACGGTGCGTAGGCGCAGGAGGAGCCGATCATTCAGCACCAGCAAGAAGGTCGTCGCCGCCCCCAGCACGGCGGCGACGGCCAGCCCGGCGAGCAAGAGATCAGTCACCGGCAGGCGCGTCCCCCGGCGGGCCAGGCTCACCACCAGCACGGCCGTGCCCAGGGCGCCGGCGAAGGCACACAGGGGGACGAGGCGGGAGCTGTCTAGCCCGCCCCAGAACGCCGCCGGCCCCAGGCCCGGGGGCAGGAGCAGGGCCGGGCCGGCCAGGGCCACCGTCGCCCCGAAAGCAGCGCCGGAAGAGATACCCAGGACGTAGGGATCGGCCATGGGGTTGCGGAAGAGGCCCTGGAACAAGGCCCCGCTGGTGGCCAGAGCGGCCCCTACCAGCGCCCCCGCCAGGACGCGGGGGAGACGCAGCTGCCAGACAATGGCTTCCTGCGCCGGGGCCCAGGCCACATCCACCGGCAGACCCGCATGGCGGGCTATGATGCCGAGCACGGTCTGGGGGGGGACGATCACCGCCCCCCAGGTGATGCCGGCCAGCATGGCCCCCACCATGGCCAGCCCCAGGCCGCCGAGGAGCCCGGTGACGCGCCCCCGCCGGCGCCGGGTTCCAGGCAGGCCGCGCCTGGCCTGAAGTACAGCCTGGCCCGCGCCGCGGGGCAAGGGAGATGTCCGGCCCCGCGCGCCGGCTTTGGCCGGCGCCCTATCCTTGCTTGCCGGGGGAGCGGCGCGCCCCTCCAACCCCGCCGCCGTCTGTGCCAAGCGTGCCTGCTCCCTTTCTCTCGAAGGTGATCGGCGCTTCCTCGGGGCAGGTAGCCTGGCTCTGCGCCCACTAGCGGCTCCCGGAGGCACCCCACGCATCGTCGGTGCAGGATGTGGCCAGCAGCAGCTCGGGACGCACTACAGTTGCGGGACAGCGCCGGATTTTGACCGGCTTCCCCCACTACCCGAGTGCAGGCGGCCGTTGCCGGCCGCCAGGTGCTCTTCAGTTGTCGCCGGACTATACCAAGAAGCCGTCGGGCTCAGGGTCAATGGGCCTGGCCCACAAGCTCCCAGGGGCCAGGATCGCCCGGACCAGTGTCTGATCCAGGGCATGTAGGAGCCGGTTATTGGCCTCCACTTCGGGGCGCCGCAGGTGAACTATGCACGCTCAGGGAAGTCCTTCGCAGGTGCTCCAAATGGGCGATGAGCGAAGGTGCACGCGGCAGGCCCTTAGGGCGTATCTCGTTATTCGGCATTCGGCGGCCCGCCAGAGTGCGGCGGCCTCGCGGTTCAGGGGATGCCATCGAATGATAATGATTCAGAAACCGTGCTTGATGGCTGACCGAAGGGACGAGTCGAATCGAACGAGCGATCTCGTCTCATGGTCTCCGCGAGGGCCTCGGTCAGGTGCCGACGTAGGCCGCGAGGTGCTCGCCGGTGAGGGTGGAGCAGGCGGCGACGAGGTCGGCGGGTGTGCCCTCGAAGACGATCCGGGCCGCCGTCGTGGCCGGCGCCGGGGCCGAGATCGATGATCCAGTCGGCGTGCGCCATGACCGCCTGGTGGTGCTCGATGACGATGACCGACTTGCCGGAGTCGACGAGCCGGTCGAGCAGGCCGAGCAGGCTGCTCGACGTCGGCGAGGTGGAGGCCGGTGGTGGGCTCGTCCAGGACGTACGACGCCCTTCTCGGCCATATGGGTGGCCAGCTTGAGCCGTTGCGCTCGTCGCCGGACAGCGTCGTGAGCGGGCTGGCCGAGGGAGGTAGCCGAGCCCGACGTCGGCCAGCCGGTCGAGGATGGCGTGCGCGGGCCGGCGTGCGCGCCTCGCCGGCGCCAAAGAACTGCTCGGCCTCGGTCACCGACATCGCGAGCACCTCGCTGATGTCCTTGCCGAGCAGATAGGTGAGCACCGATGCCTGGAACCGCTTGCCGCCGCACTCCTCGCAGACGGTCGCGACGCCGGCCATCATCGCCAGGTCCGTGTAGATGACGCCCGCGCCGTTGCAGTTGGGGCAGGCGCCCTCGGAGTTGGCGCTGAACAGCGCCGGCTTCACGCCGTTGGCCTTCGCGAACACCGTGCGGATCGGGTCGAGCAGTCCGGTGTACGTCGCCGGGTTGCTCCGTCGCGAGCCGCGGATCGCGCCCTGGTCCATCGAAACCACACCCGCGCCGGCGGGGATCGACCCGTGCACGAGCGAGCTCTTGCCGGAGCCGGCGACGCCGGTGACGACGACAAGCACCCCGAGCGGGATGTCGACGTCGACGTTGCGCAGGTTGTGCGCCGTCGCGCGCGGATCTCCAGCGTGCCGGTAGGCGTGCGCACCGTCTCCTTGAGGGCGGCCCGGTCGTCGAGATGGCGCCCGGTGAGGGTGCCGCTGGCCCGCAGCCCCTCCACGGTGCCCTCGAAGCAGACGGTGCCGCTGGCCGTACCGGCGCCGGGGCCGAGGTCGACGACGTGGTCGGCGATTGCGATCGTCTCCGGCTCGTGCTCCACGACGAGCACCGTGTTGCCCTTGTCCCGCAGCCGCAGCAGCAGGTCGTTCATCCGCTGGACGTCATGGGGGTGCAGGCCCGTGGTGGGCTCGTCGAAGACGTAGGTGACGTCGGTGAGCGAGGAGCCGAGGTGGCGGATCATCTTGGTGCGCTGCGCCTCGCCGCCCGACAGCGTGCCCGACGGCCGGTCGAGGGAGTGGCCCAGCCCGATCTCCACGAACGAGTCGAGGGTCTGGAGCAGCGCGGCGAGCAGCGCGACCGACGGCTCGTCGAGGCCAGGGACCCATTCGGCCAGGTCGCTGATCTGCATCGCGCAGGCGTCGGCGATGCTCTTCCCCTTGATCTTCGACGACCGGGCCGCCTTGCTGAGTCGGGTGCCGTCGCACTCGGGACACGTCGTGAACGTCACCGCCCGTTCCACGAAGGCGCGGATGTGCGCTGCAGCGTGTCGACGTCCTTGGACAGAACCGACTTCTGGATCCGCGGGATGAGGCCCTCGTACGTCAGGTTGATCCCGTCGACCTTGATCTTGGTCGGCTCTTTGTGGAGCAGGTCGTGCGCCTCCTTCTTGGTGTACTCGCGGATCGGCTTGTCCGGGTTGAAGAAGCGCAGCCGCGGAAGATGCGGCCGTACCAGCCGTCCATGGTGTAGCCGGGGATGGTGAGCGCGCCCTCGTTGAGCGACAAGCGGTCGTCGTACAGCGCAGACAGGTTGAAGTCGGTGACCGAGCCCATGCCCCTCGCGCGCGGACACATGCCGCCGGTGATGCTGAAGCTGCGCGCTCCTTCACGGTCTCCCCGCCGCGCTCGAGCGTGACCGCACCTGCTCCGCTGATTGAGGCGACGTTGAAGGAGAACGCCTGGGGCGAGCCGATGTGCGGCTGCCCGAGGCGGGCTGAAGAGGATGCGCAACATCGCGTTGGCGTCGGTGGCGGTGCCGACGGTGGAGCGGGGGTTGGCGCCCATCCGCTGCTGATCGACGATGATCGCGGTGGTCAGCCCTTGGAGTACGTCGACCTCGGGCGCGCCAGCGTCGGCATGAAGCCCTGCACGAAGGCGCTGTAGGTCTCGTTGATCAGCCGTTGCGACTCCGCGGCGACGGTGTCGAACACCAGCGAGCTCTTGCCCGACCCGGAGACACCGGTGAACACCGTCAGCCGGCGCTTCGGTTCTCGACGCTGACGTCCTTGAGGTTGTTCTCGCGCGCGCCATGCACGCGGATCAGATCGTGGCTGTCGGCGACGTGCGTCGCAGGCGACTGCGTGTCCTTCGTCGTGGACTTGCTCATCGTGTCTCCATACGGTTGGGCGGGGTCGCCTTCGCCGTCCAGGGCGTACCCGTCACCGACGTCGTGTGCGGGCTCCTTCACGGTGCCGTCGGTGCAGGTCATGGCTGCCATCGCCAGACGACTCAGCGCAGACTCCTGGATGCGGATCAGGTTGCCCGCGGGATCGCGCACGGCGCAGTCGCGAACGCCGTACGGCTGCTCGGTCGGCTCCTGGACGACCTCGGCGTCGCTGGCCTGCAACCGCGCGAAGGTGCCGTCGAGGTCAGTGGTGGCCAGGAGGATGACGGCGTAGGTGCCCTTGGCCATCATCTCGGCGATGGTGCGGCGCTCGTCGTCGGTGATGCCGGGGTCGGCGCCCGGCGGATGCAGGACGATGGACGTGCCGGGCTGGTCGGCGGGGCCGACCGTGATCCAGCGCATCCCACCGTATCCGACGTCGTTGCGGACCTCGAAGCCGAGGGTGTCGCGGTAGAAGGCCAGGGAGGCGTCCGGGTCGTTGTGCGGGAGGAAGCTCGCGTGAATGGTGATGTCCATGGCGGTCATTCTAGGTGCTGCGGCTCGGTGACCGGGGCTTCTCGATTCCTGATCGGTCTGGTCACCTGTTTCGCCACGCACGACGGCATCCCCGCCGTCGCGCGCGCGCCTGGCGCCGATAGACGCTGGGCGCATACACCAACCAGCTCGGTGAAGCGACTGCTGAAGGTGCCCAGCGACGAGCAGCCGACCGCGAAGCAGACCTCGGTGACGCTGAGGTCGCCACGACGCAGCAGCGCCATCGCGCGCTCGATGCGCCGCGTCATCAGGTAGCCGTACGGCGACTCGCCGTAGGCGAGCCGGAACTCGCGGCTGAGGTGCCCGGCCGACATGTGCGCGCCGCGGGCGAGCGCCTCGACGTCCAGCGGCTGCGCGTACTCCCGGTCGATCCGGTCGCGGACGCGGCGCAGCCGCGCGAGGTCGCGCAGGTGCTGCGCCGCGGCGGGTCTGCTGGTCACCTGCGAGATCGTGCCACGTGGCGCCGGAGGTGCCAAGCGCCGCCGGCGTCCCACCCCACCCCACTCCGCGTCTGCTCTGGCCCGGTCTGCTCCGCTTACGTCCTCGACCAGTTCAGTCCCTGCGGTATCCGCCACTCGTAGCGTGAGCTTCCGGGGCGGTTAGGGCCGTGGCAGACGGTGTGCCAGTGGCATCATCCCTTCGCCACCGAAGGCACGTGGGACACGCTATTGCGCGTGATTCAGGGGCAGCACTTGCGCAAACGTGACGACGAACGCAGATCCCGTGAACGCCGCCACGGCATAGTTGGCGGACTCCGCCTTTGCGTCCGCGGATTGGGGGACGCGAATCCGCAGCGGAACACCTTCAAATGACTCGGCGCTTTCGTCGTCAAAATGGACGGGTTCCTCTGTGGCCATCGTGGACACCGCGCTTGCGGTCGCCCCTTGAGTCGTAGCTACGCCGGGACCGGCTCGCGCTCGCGGACCGGGACGTTCTCCGAGGCAGCGCCGTCCAGGCCATCGCCTTGCCCGGCGCCCTCCACTACAGGACCGGGCGTCCCCGAATCAGACTCGCCCACCTCGCCAAGCCCGCTGACCCGCCCGCAGACGGTGCAGACCACCTTGCCGCGGGCGCGCACCGTCTGTAGCCCGCCTTCGTTAGGGCAGCGTTCAGCGACGGGCCGCTGCCAGCTAGAGAAGGTGCAGGTGGGATAGTTGCTGCAGCCGTAGAAGGTGCGGCCAGTCTTCGTCTTGCGCTCGATGAGGTCGCCGCCGCACAGGGGGCACTCCACCCCAATCTTGTTCAACAGCGTGCGGGTGTTGCGGCAGTCCGGAAAGCCACTGCAGGCCAGAAACTTGCCGAATCGTCCCAGCTTGATCACCATCGGCCGGCTACAGACGTCACAGACCTCATCCGACGGCTCGTCGGCAATCTCGACGCGCTCCATCATCTCGGACGCCTTTTCCAGCGTCACGGCGAAGGGATCGTAGAACTCCTTGACCACCGGTACCCACTCGGTCTCCCCCTCCGCCACCTGGTCGAGATGCTCCTCGATCTGGGCGGTGAAGCCCACGTCCACCACGTTCGGGAAGTGCTCTACCAGGAGGTCGTTGACGATCGTCCCCAGCTCCGTCGGGCGCAGGGCTTTTTCGGCCTTCTCCACGTATCCCCGGTCCTGGACGGTGGACAGGATGGGGGCGTAGGTGCTCGGCCGGCCAATCCCTTCTTCTTCCAGGGCCTTGATCAAGGCCGCTTCGGTATAGCGTGGCGGGGGCTGCGTGAAGTGCTGCTCCGGTGTGACGCCGTCCAGCTCCAGGGGCTCGCCTCGCTCCAGCTCGGGGAGGAGACGCTTGCGCGAGTCCTCGTCTTCGTCCGCGTCCGCCAGCGCCTTGAGGAAGCCGGCAAAGCGGAGCACCGACCCGGTGGCGCGCAGGAGGTAGCGCTCCCCTGCGGGGGCGCCCTCGGCCGGGGCGGCGCCGTCAACGCGGGCGGTAGCCCCGACCTCGGCCAGGACGTCTACCGCCGTGGTGTCGAACACGGCGTTCTCCATCTGGCTGGCGACGAAGCGCTTCCAGATCAAGCTGTAGAGTCGGTACTGGTCGGCGGTGACATGGCCTCGGATAGCCTCGGGCGTGCGCAGGCTAGAGGTCGGGCGAACGGCCTCATGGGCCTCCTGCGCCCCCTTGGCCTTGGTCTTGTAGACGCGCACCTCGCCGGGGACGAACTCGGCGCCGAAGCGCTCCCCCACCAGCCGGCGCACCTCGTCCAGGGCCTCCTGGGCGACGTGGGTCGAGTCTGTACGCATATAGGTGATCAGGCCGACGTGCCCCTCGCCGGGTATCTCTAACCCCTCATAGAGCTGCTGGGCCACGGTCATGGTGCGCTTGGCGGTAAAGCCGAGGCGGCGCCCGGCCTCCTGCTGCAGGGTACTGGTGATGAAAGGGGGGGTGGGGCTACGGCTGGCCTCCCGCCGGCGCACGTCGTCGACGCAGTAGGACGCCCGGCGCAGGGCCTCGACGGCCGCCGTGGCGGTGGCCTCGTCCTTGATCTCCAGGCGCTCGCCGTTCCGTTCCAGCAACGCGGCCGTGAACTCGTCCCGCTTGCGCTGGGCCGCCCCATGTCCCCCGGACGCCCCTGCCTCTTTGCGCAGCAAGGCCTCCACCGACCAGTACTCCACCGGCTGGAAGGCCTCGATCTCCCGCTCTCGGTCCACGATCAGGCGCACGGCAACCGACTGCACCCGCCCGGCGGAAAGCCCCTTCTTCACTTTGTGCCACAGGAGCGGGCTGAGCTTGTAGCCGACCAGCCGGTCGATCACCCGTCGCGCTTGCTGGGCGTTGACGAGATCGCCGTCGATTGCCCGGGGGTGCTTCAGGGCCTCCTGCACCGCGTTGCGCGTGATTTCGTGGAAGACGATGCGCCGCCCCGTCACAGGGCGGGCCTTGGTGCCCATTGCCTGCGTCAAGTGCCAGGCAATGGCCTCCCCTTCCCGATCCGGATCGGTGGCCAGGAGGATCTCGGAGGAGTTACGCGCCTCCTGGGCCAGCTCCTTGACGAACTCCTTCTTCTCCTTGGGGACAACGTAGCTGGGCTCGAAATCATGCTCCACGTCCACCCCCAAGCGGCGCCTGGGGAGATCGCGGACATGGCCCAGCGACGCCCGAACGGCGTAGCCACGCCCCAAGAACTTTTCGATTGTCTTTGCCTTTGCCGGCGACTCCACGATCACCAGCTTCTTCGCTGCCTTGGCCATTCGTCTTCCCACCCGGTCAAGCGACCGGGCACTGTAGTCTTTCAATCCCCGCTGTCGTGCCTGCTGTCGTGCCCGCCGGTCAGCCGTCAGGGCACCGCCTGGCCTGCCTGCCGAACGTCAGGCCCGCCAAGCGTGCTCGGATAACAAGAGTAGCGCGTCCGGCAAGCGGAGCCCCTCGAACGGCCGGGGGGACAAGCTACCGATTGCCGTCCAGATCTGATCAAGAACTTGGTAGAGAGGACGGAGGGAACCCAGGTGGACCCCGCCGCCATGGGAGCGGGCCGGCCTGTTGACGAATATAACACCTTGCCGCCGGCCTGCATCACCGGCCGCTGCGGGCATCGTACAATCCCCGGCCATGACCACCGAGCCCCCGATGAAGCGCGCGCAAGTCGCTGACACCAACCCCGACCCCGCCCCCAGCGCCCCGTTGCCCCCGGAGGTGGCCGAACGACTGGCCCAGGTGAGCACGGCCACCCTCACCTCGGTGCTGCTCAAGCTCGGCCTGCGCAACACCTTCATGACCGATGTCCACCCACTCGTCTCGGGGATGCGTCTGGTGGGCCAGGCCTTTACCTTGCGCTACATCCCCATGCGCGAAGACCTGGACGAGGCGGCCCTCCAAGGGCACTTCGACAACCTCACCAATCCACAGCGCATCGCCGTGGAGCGCGTTGCCCAGGGCGACGTCCTGGTCATGGACGCCCGAGGGGAGATCCGCGCCGGCACCATCGGCAACATCCTGGTCACGCGGATGAAGCGCCGCGGGGCGGCCGGCCTGGTGACGGACGGGGCCTTCCGCGACGCCGCCGGCATCGCCGCCGTGGGGCTGCCGGCCTACTGCCGGGGCACTCACGCAGCCACGAACGTCACCCTGCACCACCCGGTAGACATACAGCTCCCGGTGGCCTGTGGCGGCGTCTCCGTGTTCCCCGGCGACGCCATGGTCGGGGACGGCGATGGGGTGATCGTCATCCCACGTCACCTCGCCGCCGAGGCGGCCGCCCGTGCCGTGGAGCAAGAGCGCCGCGAGCGCTTCATCCTCTCCAAGGTGCAGGCGGGGGCGAGCATCATCGGCGTCTATCCCCCCAACGCCGAAACCCTCGCCGAGTTCGAGCGCTCCAGCCGGTAGGGGGCTCCGCCGCCGGGCGCAGGCGTCAGAGGCACCCCCAGAGGCCGACGCGGCACCTAAGGCGCTGGCCCTGAGCCCAGCCAAGGGATGACCAGGCAGTGGGCGCCGGCCGCCTCCGAGAGGGACCGGACGCGAGGCGCGCCACAGCTGACCCACTATCCCAAATGCCGGCGGCGCGGGAAATGCCTGTTTGCCGCAGCCCATCCCGGCTGGGCTATTCTCTAAGGGGAGAGGCGGGGTACGATATCATGGCGGACAGCGTCCGCGACGAGGAGAAGTCTATGGGCGTCAGCGACAAATCCCGGGCATCAGTGCCTGGGGACGCCGGAGAACCGGAGGGGGTTACCGGCGGGGAGCGCGAGGGGCACGACACGGCCGAGCCTCGAGACGGGGCCACCGAGGATGTGACCGGCGGCACCCAGCGACGCGGCACCAAGTCAGCTGAACCGGCGCGGCGCCGCGTGGCCAAGGGCAAGGCCCTGGAAGACCCTCAAGCCTGGCTGCGACGCCTGGAGGGGGAGGGGTTCAGCCGGGCCGAGGCCGGGCGCCTGATCTTCGAGCGCATGCGCCCGCGTGAGGAGGGCCTGGGCCGCAACTAGGCTGGGATCGCAGCGCTCTGGTTGTTCCGGCGCCTTCCGTCCCCTGGGCCGGCGGCGGTTTCAGCCGCACATCCGGCGAACTTCGAGGCGATCGCCGCGTCCGGGCTCACCTGAGATATGGACGGCTCATGCCGATGCCCCAGGGCGCCGGGGCATTGGATGCGAGACACTCCTCAATGGAAGGGGGGGGCCAGCTTGAGGTCGAGGACGAGCAGGCTTGGACCTTTCCGGCGCCAGGCGGCCGCCAGCGCCCCGGCCAGCTGATCGGGCCCGGACAGGCGCTCGGCGTAGGCCCCAAAGGCCCGGCCGTAGGCCACGAAGTCGGGGTTGCGTAGCTCTGTATCGATCACCCGGCCGGCGTAGCTACGCTCCTGGGCAGCCTTGATCATGCCGTAGGCGTTGTCGTTGCAGACGACGATGGCCAGGGGCAGGTCGTACTGCACCGCCGTGGCTAGCTCCGTCCCGGTAAAGAGGAATCCCCCGTCGCCGGCCAGGACGCATACAGGGGTCTGCGGGGCAGCCACCTGGGCGCCGATCCCTACCGGGAGACCGAACCCCAGGGCGGCCGAGCCCGCCGGGTACAGAAAGCGTCGCGGGCCGGCCACGGGGTAGTGGCGCACCGCCCAGTAGCAGGCGATGGCCTGATCGCAGACCAGGATGCCCTCGTCCGGGAGGGCCTGGCGCAATCCCCGAACGATGGTCAATGCCTCGGGGCACTTGACCTCGCCGGCGGCGTCATCGGCGTCGCGCGCCGCGCGGATCTCGGCCCCCTGCCAGCGGCTGGCCCCGGTGCCGCCCCGGCGGTCGATCTCCGCCAGGAGCATCTCCAGCCCCACCCGCGCGTCGCCCACCAGGCGTTCCCTGACCGGGTAGCTCTTGCCCATCTCATCGGAGTCGATATCCAGGTGCGCCAGGGGCTGAGGCAGGGGCAGGCGCCAGGCCCGAGTGGACATCCCCGTAAGGCGGCTGCCGATCACCAGGCCGGCGTCGGCGCGGCGCCAGAGCTCGGGGTAGCCGTCCGTCGGCCCGGAGGACGTGCGCCAGGTGCAGCCCGCCGCCCACAGGCTGGAGTCGGGGATGGCCCCCTTGCCGCTGATGGACGTCAGCACCGGGGCGCGTAGCGTCTCTGCCAGGGTCAGCAAGAGGTCGTGGGCCCCGGCGCGGGCAACGCCCCCCCCGGCGAAGAGGAGCGGGTAACGGGCCGCCAGGAGCAGCTCGGCGGTGCGGCCCACGGCGGCCTCGTCGGGGGCCGGCGGGGGGGGCAGGGCGGGGAGCTCCGCCGGCTCCACCGTCGCCCTCGCCGCCAGGACGTCGATCGGCACCTCCAGGGTCATTGGCCGCGGGCGGCCGGTCTGCATACGGGCCAGGGCCTCCAGCGTGACCCGCTCCAGCTCCGCCGTGCTCTCCACCAGGTGGGAGCCGGCGGCCGCCTGCATGACCCCGTGCTGGTCCTTGTACTCGTGCAGGTACCCTTTGTACTTGCCCAGCAGGGGCAGCTCCCCCGCCGTCCCGATCACCAGCAGGGGAACGGAGTCAGACCAGGCCCCGGCAAGGGGCGTCACCGTGTTGGTCAGGCCCGGGCCGGTGGTGACCAGGGCCACCCCCGGCGTACCGGCGACGCGGGCGTAGCCGTCGGCCATAAAGGCGGCCCCCTGCTCGTGCCGGGTAACGTAGCTCTTGATCTGGCCACTCTGCGCCAGGGCGTCGTACACGGGGAGGTTATGCACCCCGGCGATGCCAAAGGCGTGGCGCACGCCCCCCTTGATCAGGGCGTCTACGATCAGCTGGCCGCCGGTGCGGCTCCGAGGGCCGGTGCCCGCCTCCTGGGCTTCGCGTGTTGCTGCCGATGTCGCCATGGGTATCACTCCGCTCACATGCGCCGGCCGGCCGCCGGCCCCACGCAGGGATGACTTTTCGGCTCACGGTATACCACGTCCCGGGCCGGGGACGTCGGCCGCGGCCGGGGCGCGGCCAGGTAACGCCCGGCGAGCCTGATGGCGGGAAAAACCGGCCAGGCCGGCGGCGACGGCCATGCCGAGCAGGGCGAACACTACCCACGGCAAGGCGTAGGCCCCGCTGGCAGTCGCGACGTCGAACAGCCAGCCCCCGGCGTAGTTCCCGGCGCTGCCCCCAACAGCCAGCGCCAGGAAGGCAACGCCGAAAAAGGCCCCCAGGGCCTCCGGCGGGGCCAGGGTGGCCGTGACCACATCCTTCATCGGCTCCGCCAGGGCCCGACCGGCGGCGAAAACGACCATGCTGGCCAGCATCACCAGCAGGGCCATCTCCCCGGCGCTGGCCACGGCCATCAAGCCCAGGCCCGCGCCCATGAGCGCAACCCCCGCGGCCACGGCACCGGCCGGGCTGACCCGCGCCCCCGCCAGCTGTACCAGCGGGTATTGCAGCACCAGTCCGGCCACGGCGTTGACGGCGTACAGGAGGCCCACCACGCTGGCGCTCCCGGTGATCTGGACGGCGCGCAGTGGCACGGCCACATACACCTGGTTGTGGAGAAACCAGTACCCGGTGAGCAGGGCGGTGAAGGCCAGGAACAGGCGGTGGCGGCCGACGGCCCGCAGCGTCTGTCTCAACGCCGGGACAGGACGGCCATCCCCGGTGCCGGAAAGGGATGGCAAGAGCAGCGTGGACAAGACGAAGGCGACGAAGAAGAACGCACCTGAGGCGACGCCAATCAGGGCGAAGCTGTAGGGGAGCAGCACCACCCCCAGCAACGGCCCCACGGTGGAGCCGGCCCCGCCGGCCAGGGAGCTGAGGGAAAAAAGGCGCGCCCGCTCGTGCGGTGGCGCGAGCGAGGCCAGCGCCGCCTTGCCCGTGGCCTCAAACAGCGCCCCGCCCAGGGCGGCCACCACCGCAGAGAGGAGAATCACCGCCAGGCTGTCCCCCAGTCCGAAGCCGAAGAAGCCGAGCGAGCGCACCAGCATGCCGGCGGCGATCACCGGCCGGTAGCCGATGCGGTCGGCCAGCGCCCCGCCGAACAACATCAAGCCCTGTTGCGTCGCCTGCCGCACGGCCAGCACGGCCCCGGCGGCCGCCCCGCTGAAGCCCAGGTCTCGCGTGAGGTGGACGGACAGCAGGGGGATGAGCATGAAGAAGCCGGCGGACATCAGGGCGCTGTTGGCCAGGAGCACGGCAATCCCCTGGCGCCGCCGGCCGGTCCCCGGCACCAGACTACCGGCGCCGGGCCAGGGCGGCCACCCACCCCAGGCCGACGGCGGCCGCCCCCGCCGTCACGGCGCCGCGCTGCACCCCCGGGCGCAGCGCGGCCAGCAGAGCGAGGGAGATCCCGGCGACCCCTCCGACCAGGGCCTGGCCAGCCCCTACGGCCAGGCCAAACCCGCCCGCCAGGAGCGCGGCCCCAACCAGCGACCCCAGACAGACGCCCCGGGCACACCGGGCCCCCAGACGGTGCGCCAGGCCCTGCACTCCAGAGCCGGCGTCCCCCTGGAGATCTGGGATGGTGTCCGCCAAGTGGATGGCCAGCACCGCCGGCGCCCCTATCACGAAGAGCGACCACCAATGGCGGGGCCACACGCCCAGCGCCGTTGCCCCGAAGAGGGGCAGCAAAGGAAAGGCGATGGCAAAGGGGAGCCAGCTCCAGCGCGTCCGTTTCAGCCGGGCGTTATAGAGGAAGCCGGCCCCCACTCCCAGAAGGTCGAGCACGACGAGGCGCCCGCCGATCGGCCAGGCCACCAGGACAGACAGCGTGGCCAGCGCCCAGGCCGCCCCATGCGCGGCCCCGGCCGGCACCAGGCCACGGGGGATGGCCCGCCACGGCTTTGTCACTGCGTCCAGCTGCCGGTCGCTCCAATCGTTGTGCAGGCTGATGGCCCCTTGCTGCACCGCCATCATGGCCGCGAGGCGGGCCAGGCGCCGGGAGACGTCCACCGAGCCTTGGCGGGTGCGGAATAAGAGGGCGAAGCCCATGACCGCGAGCGCCGTGGCAGCGGAGGGGAGGGGATGCAGGAGCGCCAGGTAGGTCCGAAGTCTCAAGTCCTGGGACTCACCCCTCCCAGCGGCGCAAGACGAGGGAGGCGTTGATCCCCCCGAAGCCAAAGGCGTTGGTCAGGGCCAGCCCGGCGCTGAGCGCCACGCCCCCCGGCGCTACGAGGCGCAGCTGCGCCTCCGGCGAGGTGGGGACGCTGGCCCGGTGATTCAGCGTCGCCGGGAGGAAGCCGTGGTTGAGAGCCAGGGCCACCAGGGCCGCTTCGATGGCCCCGCTGGCCCCCAGGGGATGGCCGTACAGGGGCTTGGTGCCACTGACCTGCACGCAGTCGAGATGCCGGCCAAAGACGCGCCCCAGGGCTACCGCCTCGGCGCGGTCGCCGAGCGTGGTCGAGCTCCCATGTGCGTTGACGTACTCCACCTCGGAGGGCGAGGCCCCGGCGTCTTCCAGGGCCAGGGACATCGCCCGAGCGGCTTCGGAGCCGTCAGGGCGAGGGGCGGTGATGTGATAGGCGTCGTTGGTCATGCCGTAGCCGGCCACCTCGGCGTAGATGTGGGCGTCGCGCGCCAGGGCGTGGCCCAGGTCTTCCAGGAGCAGGACGCAGCCCCCTTCCCCCATGACAAAGCCGTCGCGCTCGGCGTCGAAGGGCCGGCAGGCCTCAGTGGGGGCTTCGTTGCGCGTGGACATGGCTCGGATCACGGCAAAGGCACCGTAGGTCAACGGAGCCAGGGGGGCCTCGGCGCCGCCGGCCAGGGCCAGGGGGGCCGCGCCATGCTGGATCAGGCGAAAGGCTTCCCCGATGGCAATGGCCCCCGAAGCGCAGGAGTTGGAGTTGCCTACCGCCGGGCCACGAATTCCCAGCTCCATGGCCAGGTTGGTCGCCCCGGCGCCCCCGAAAACCGCCAGGGCGAGCGAGGGATCGATGGCCCGCAGCCCCCCGGCCAGGAAGCGCTCGTGCTGCGCCTCGGCGAAGGCGATCCCGCCGAGGGCGCTGCCGAGGTAAACGGCCGTGTCGCTTGACTCCCCATTCACCGAGAGGCGGGCGTCTGCCAGGGCCAGCCGTCCACTGGCCAGGGCGAACTGCGCGAAGCGATCGAGCCGCCGCGCCTCGCGGGCGTCCATGTAGTCGCCGGCGTCGAAGTCCGCCACCTCGGCGGCGACACGACAGCGAAAGGCCGAGGGATCAAAGCGCGACACTCGTCCGGTGCCGGGCCGGGCGCGGCACACTCCCCCCCACAGCCCGCCCGGCGCCTGGCCACCTCCTGAGCCGGCGGCCGTGACAGCCCCGATCCCAGTGATGGCCACGCGGCGCCGTCCTGCCGGCCTCCCCCGCCTCCCGGGCGCGCCGTGCACATCGCCGGGGGTCATGGCCGGGCCTCAACCAACTGCTTGATTCGTCGCAACGTCTTGCGGGCGATGTTGTCGATGAACTGCGGCCCGATAATCCGGTCGGCTACCCAGGGCCCGACCACGGGCCAGCGCAGGTCAAGGTGGTGGCTGATGCGCACGAGCGTCCCGTCGTCCTGTGGCCAGAGCGACCAAGCAACGTCCATGCCACGGGTGATGCCGCGGACGTGGCGGAAGGTGATACGGTGCCCCTGCGGGTGGAGCACCTGCAACGCGCGCCAGCGTACCGGGATGCCGTCACGGCTGGCGGCCATGTCTACCAGCTTGCGATTCCCGTCCCGCTCCAGCAATCTCACCCAGCGATAATGCGGCAGCAGCTCCGGCCAGCGCTCCACCTCAGCCGCCAGGGGAAAGATGGCCTCAACCGGGGCGTGCATCCAGATCTCGGTCTCCGTCTTCATGTCCGCTCGCCGTTCATCACCTGGACGAGGCGCTCTTCATAGCTCCTCTGCATGCCCATCTTGCCCCCACGCTCTCCGCCACCACGCCCTGCGAGCTAGGGACGGAGCAGGGCCCACAGAAAGCCCGGACGCAGGGCCTCCCGCGCCGGCCGATAGTCGCCCAGCACACCACCCAGGAGGTCGACGCTGCGCCGGCGGCGCTCCAGGCGCCGCAGGGCGTAGCCGAGCAATGGGGGGCAGAGCAGGAACCCTTGAATCAGCCAGCAGAACGCCTCTTTGGCGGCGAACTCCGCACGTCGCGCCCGGGCGTACGGGGCCAGCGATGCGGCGGAGACGTCGCCCCGGCACAGGGCGCTGTCGATCACCTCGGCCGCCAGCTCCGCCCCGCGCAGGGCCCGGAATACGCCCTCCCCGGTAAAGGGATCCAGGAACCCGGCGGCGTCTCCGACCAGGACGAAACCGTCGCCCGCGGGGCGCGTCACGCGGCGTGCCAACGGGGCGACGCCACGCACCGCACCGGCACGTTGCGCCCCGGCCAGGCGCGCCCCCGCGCCCGGCAGGCGGGCGAGCCCGGCCTCAAAGGCCGCTTCCCGACTTCCGGCCCGGCGGGCCGCCCGGGCATCCATTACCAGCCCAACGTTGGTCATCCCCTGGGGGAGGGGCGCCAGGCCGCAGTAGCCCCCTTGGCCGGCGTACATCTCGCCATAGTGCTCCAGTCCCCCCACCCCCCGGACGTGGGTCACCAGACCGACCCGTTGAGGCCAGCGAACCGGCCGGTCGAGCCCCAGGGAGCGGGACACCACCGATTGCGCCCCGTCCGCCCCCACGACCAGCCTTGCCCCAAGGAAGCGCCGGCTGGCCGCCGGCTCGTCCACCGGACGCACCTCCACGCCCGCTCCGGCCAGCGGGTCAGTGGCCACGCCGTGCACCTGCCAGCCCTCGAGCACCCGCACCCCTGCCGAACGGGCATGCTCCATGAGGGTGGCGTCCAGCACGCGGCGCGAAAGGCAGAGCGCCCGGCGGGAAGTCTGGCCGTCCGGGTAGCGTACGAGGGCGCGGGTCTCACCTCTCGCGATCAAGTGCATCCCCAGCGGCCGTACCGGCCCCTGCGCCTCTACCTTGGCCAGGGCCCCGATCCGGGCCAGCGCGTCCGCCGTCGCCGGGCTGAGGTACTCGGCGCAGGCCTTGTCCCGCGGGAAGCGGGCCCTGTCCAGCAGCAGGACATCGTGTCCCGCCTGGGCCAGCAGGGCGGCCGTGGCACTCCCCGCCGGTCCGCCCCCGACGACGATCACTTCTGAGTCTTTCTTGCCCCACGGGGCACCGACAGCCCATGAGCTCGGAACGCTAGACCACCGGGCCGGTGGCACGATGGGGCATGTCCTCACCAATCCGCCCTCACCGCCGGACCTCGCCGCGCCGGACCGCGCCGCCAGGCCGGCGAGCGGATGCCCGCGGGGCGCCCGACGGCGGCGGGAGCGGGGGCAGGCTGTTCTCAAGGGCATGGTCCCGCGAGCCCCCCTGGGAGCGCGAGAGGACAGGAGCCGAGGGAACCGGGGGCAGGTCGCAGAGGGCGGTCAGGGCGACGCGATAGGCGAGAAAGCCGTCCCAGCGCATCGGTCGCAGGCCGCACCGTCGTGCCAGGTCGAGCATCTCTCCTTTAGTGTAAGCCCGCAGCACAGAGAGAGGACCGTCATGCCAGGTCAGGACGTTACGACTCCCCAGACGTGTGGCGACGAAGGCCCCGAAGTACCCCAGCCACCCCCGAACGATGTCGTTGATGATCACACCCACGGCGGCGCAACGCCCCATCTCCGCCAGCATGTCCGCCGCTTCGTCCACCAGCATGTGATGCAGGGCCAGCGAGCAGGTGGTGACGTGAAATGCCCGGTCGATGAAGGGCAGGCGGCGGGCGTCGGCCACGACAAAGCGCAGGGCATCGTGTCCCACCGACTGTTCCCGAGCGATGGCCAGGAAGTCCCAGCTGACATCGCTGGCCACCAGCAAGAGCGCCCGCCCCGTGCCGACGGCCCAGCGGTCGACCGCCCGGGGAATGTCCCCGCCGCCGCTGGCCACGTCCAGGATGCGAAGCCTTTCCTGGCGCGGGACGTCCCGCACCAGGCGCGTCAGCGGCCCCAGGGTGAGGCGCACGCCTCCTAGCAGGGAGTTGACACGTCGCAGGTCCCCCAGGTTCTGGACGATCACCTCCCGGCGGTGCTGGCCAATGTCCATCCACTCCGGCTCGCTGCTCTGCTCCGGGCCTTGCCGCAGGCGGTGGACGGCTCGCGACAGCGCGGCGCGCAGGGCCACGGCCCGCCCGCTGGCGTGATAGGTCAAGACTTGAGCCCTTACTACCGCCTGGCGCCGGGGGCGGCCCCCTCGATGCACGCCCCCAGACGGGCGACCCCCTCCGGGATCAGGGACTCGTCGATAAAGCCGAAGGCCAGGCGCAGGTAGGGCACGTCCCGGTCGGCGGCGTCAAAGGAGCGCCCGCTGCCGTACTGCAGCCCCCGCTCTTTGGCCAGCCGGGCGAGGGCCTGCGTATCGATCCCCTGGGGAAGCTTCACCCAGCTGAACAGCCCACCACGGGGATGAGTCCAGTCCACCAGCCCGCCGAGCTCGCGCTCCAGGGCGGCGAACAGGCTGTCCCGCTTGGCTTTGACGGCGGCGCAGACTTCGCCGACGTGCGACCAGAGGTGGTCCTTGAGGTACTCGGCCACGATCATGGACGATAGGGCGCTCGTCCCGCCGTCGCGCTTGAAGGCCAGGAGCCGTTCCGCCAGCCCCTCGGGGGCGATACAGTACCCCAACCGGGCCCCGGGACCGAGGATCTTGGAGAACGACCCGATGTACAGCACGTCCCCGGGCTCGCCAAGGGTGTAGATCGCCGGGGGCATCACCCCCTCGAAGACGACGTCGGCGTAGCAGTCGTCTTCCACCACCAGGACGCCGCGGCCCTTGCAAATGTCCAGTAGCGCCTTCCGCCGCTCCAGGGGCAGGATCGTCCCCGATGGATTCTGGTGGGTGGCGATGGTATAGACGAAAGCCACCCGGCGCCCCTCGCGCGCCAGGCGGTCGAGAGTCCCTTCCAGGGCCTCCGGTCGCAGGCCCTGGTCGTCCAGGGGGACGCCGGCGATCTGTGCCCCAAACTGGCGCAGCACACCGAGTGTCCCGGAGTAGCAAAACTCTTCCACCACCACCGTGTCCCCCGCTCGGACGAAGGCCTGCGTGGCCAGGATGATCGCTTGCATTGAGCCGGTGGTCAGGGTCACGTGCGAAGCCGGCACGTCCACGCTATGGTTGCGGCGGAAGCGCTGGGCGGCGATCTCCCGCAGGGGGAGATAGCCACGGGCGTCAGGGTAGCGCACGAGGCTGGCCCCTTCCCGCACAATGACCCGCTGCGCCGCCCCGGCCAGGGCCTCGCTGGGGAACGTCCCGGGGTCGGGCATGCCACTACCGAAGTTGAACTCGATCCCCGCCGGGGCCATGCCCGTTCCGCCCGTCTGGGGGGTCGTCGCCGTTGCCGCCACTCTCGCCTCTCCTCCCGCGCGTCGCTCGCGTGGCCGCAGCCTACCAGCGCAGGGAGGGCGGCGCAACCGGGCCGCCGGGCCCCTGCCAAGTGCCCTCTGGTGCTTCCTGCGGGTCGCTCCCAAGATCGGGGAGGCTGGATCGATCGCAACAACTCGGTGGACGCACGCAGCGCGTCGTTTGTCACGATGGTGGCGATTCCGGCTCCGGGAGCGAAGGAATGACCCGGCAGAGGCGAGGGGCATGACGACTGGCCCACTGGTTCTGTGATGCCCAGGAGCCCCTCAGCTGTCGCCCGACGCGACCACGGCGGCTCGGTCTCGCGCCGGGGCCGCTCACGCCCTGGGGGACGCCGTACACTTGAGAGTCTCTTGTGTCCGGTGGGGCAGCAGCACTGAAGAATATCCCAACGCCGTACCGCCGGGCCTGTGGGACGATGGGGCGTGTTCTCATTGGGTATGTACACAGGCATGTACAGAGGAGATCGCCCGTGCAATTCCGACTTCCGAAGCGACTCAAAGGCAGCGGCGTCTCACCGGAGACCGTCGACCGGCTGCGTGACAAGATCGACAAAGCGGAGCTCCCCCGCGTCCCCCCGGGGCAATTCGTCACCAATGGCTGGCCGGTGCTGCACTACGGGGGCGTGCCCCCGTTCGATCCCCACACCTGGGACTTCCGCGTCTCGGGGCTGGTGGAGAACCCCGTCCGCTTGACCTACGAAGAAGTGCGCCGGCTCCCGACCACGGAGCTGGTCACCGACGTACATTGCGTCACCCGCTGGAGCAAGCTGGGGATGACCTGGCAGGGCGTGCCCATGCGCCACGTCCTCGAGCTGGTCAAACCTCGGCCGGAGGCGCACTTCGTCATTGCCCATTCGGAAGGGGACTACACCGCCAATCTGCCCATCGAGGCCATCTTGGACGACGACGTCTTGCTGGCCCACCGGGCGGACGGGTCAGATATCACTCTCGAGCACGGCTGGCCGTTGCGGCTCGTCGTCCCCCAGCGCTACTTCTGGAAGAGCGCCAAGTGGCTGCGGGGCCTGGAGTTCACCGCCCAGGACCGCCCCGGGTTCTGGGAGCAAAATGGCTACCACAACAGCGCCGACCCGTGGAAGGAAGAGCGGTACTCGTAGCGTCCTGTCCCCGCCCTCCGGGGCTGTCACGTCATCTGGTGACCCGCCGTTCACCAAGCGGTCGACAGAGCGCCAGCCCGGTTCCCATGCTGCAACGAGGGTTTCCCGATCACACCACAGCACGCCGTACCAGGTGCAAGTCTCGTTGTCGTGTCCCATGGCCTGAGCGGACACCCCGTACACTTCTTAGTGATATGTGGCGCACCTTCGCCTCGCTGGCCCTGATGTTCGTCGCCCTGCTCTGGAGCGCCCTGGCGGTGCTGGTCATCTTCCTGATCGTCCCCGGCCTGTGGGAAGCCCTGTTCGGGGCCGGGGGGTCGGTCGCCGGGGCCTTGCTGGCCCTCGGCGGCGCGGTCTGGTCTTCCGGCAAGATCATGCGCCTGGCTGATCGGGTGCTCAATGAGCCGGAGCACCGCCCGGCCGGGGCGGGCAGGATGGCCCCGGCGGAGGCCGACGTGCCGACCGATTGGCAGACCTATAACGCCGAGATCGCTCGGAGTAAGCGGTGGGCCTTTTATCGGCGCACCCGGCAGTTCGAGCGCCTGGCGGAGTTGGAGGGCCAGGGCAAGAGGGGCGGCCCTGCATAGGCCCCACGGGGGTAGGGGCTGTTCGGTCAGCGCCCCCCCGCGAGCTGGAAAGTCAGGCCCCCGCCGGGCGTTCGGTGATGGGCAGCGCCGTAGCAGGGGGGATGTGGCACGGCTTCTCCCTCTCCCTCCCGACCGGTGACGATCCCGGCGCCCTTCGGTGACCGACGGTGAGGCGCGAGAAACGAGGAGTCATGGCCCGCACGACGATGGCACGGGGCATCACGCTCAAGACGCCACAGGAGCTCCAGTCCATGCGTGGCGCCGGACGGGTGGTGGCCCGCACCCTGGCCCTGGTGCAGGAGAGGACCCGCCCGGGGGTCACCACCCTGGAGCTCGACCGCATGGCCGAGCGGGCGATCCGGGGATGGGGGGCCATGCCGTCGTTCAAGGGCTACCATGGCTTTCCCGCCACCCTGTGCACGTCGATCAACGACGAGATCGTCCACGGTATCCCCAGCGCGGGACGCACCCTGCGCGAGGGCGACGTGCCAGGGCCCAGGCCGATCGAGTGCCACCCGGGTCAACAGGAGTCAGATACCGTGTCTAGCGGCGGCGAACAGCAGACCATCGATATGGGCGCCAGCATGGAGACCGAAGAGGGGCTGGCGATCATCGACGCCTTGAACGAGGTGAGCGACGTCCAGGCCATGGCCGGCCGGGAGGTCACCTTCATTGGCCAGATGCGGGGCACCGTCCAGCCGGCGGGCAGGCTGCAGGGGGCCGACCTGTTCGCCTGCCCCCGCGGATGGTTCATCCTGTGCCGGGAAAGCAGTGGGGCGCGCCGGGCGGTGGTCGGGGCCGACCTCGGCGACGCCCTGGCAGGGATCGACGACCAAGACGTCCGCGCCGCCGTGCGCCAGGGCGCCGAGGCTCAGGGGCTGTTGTAGTCCTGGGGCTGGCGGCCACGCCGGCTTGGTGGCTACAGGGGGCGACCGGCCGACCGGCCGCGCCCGTCCGGTACCTTTGTGTGGCGGCCGGGAAGGCCTACCATCAGGGGGGCACGGTTGCCGGGCGTAGCGTCACGACATGGGGCGCGGCCCGGGGCGCCTGACCGCAGGGTGTTGCTGCCTCAACTAACGCGACGCTACACTTGTGACAAAAGTGAGACGCTGTTGCAGACTGCGCAACAGGCATGGAGTGTGATGGACATCCACGGCCAGCGTAGCGGGAGTATCCAGTCCGTTGAACGCGCCGTGGCGGTGTTGAAGCTGTTCGGCGAGGCCGAGCCGGAGCTCGGCGTCAGCGAGCTGGCGCGACGACTCAAGCTGCATAAGAGCACCGTCTCCCGCCTGCTTTCCACCCTGGAAGCAGGCGGTTTCGTACAACAAGACCCACGCAGCGCCCGCTACCGGCTGGGGCTGCAGCTGGCCACGCTGGCCGGCCTGGCCTTGACGCAGTACGAGCTCCGAGACGTCGCCCGCCCCTCGCTACAGGAGCTGGCAATCGAGACGGGGGAAACGACGACCCTCTCGGTGATCGACGGCATGGAGGCGGTCAACATCGACCAGGTGCTGGCCCCCCATCCGGTCAAACATCTGGGATGGATCGGCCGGCGCCTGCCACTGCACTGCACCGCCGCCGGGAAGTCCCTGCTGGCGCACCTCCCCTCCGGCGCGCTGGATGGCTACCTCGCCCGGCCGCTGGCGCGCTACACGGCGCGCACCGTGACCAACCCGGAGCTGCTGCGTCGCGAGCTGGAAGGCATTCGAGCCCGGGGATTCGCCATTGGACAGGAAGAGTACGAGGCGGATCTGAGCGCCGTGGGGTCGGCAGTGCGTGATCATCGGGACGGCGTCGTGGCAAGCATCACCGTCTCCGGCCCCAGCTTCCGGCTCTCTCCTGACCGGCTACGTCAGCTGGGCGAGGCTGTGCGATTGGCAGCCGCTGGCATCTCCGCCCGGCTAGGGCACCGGCCGGCGGGCGCGCTGGCCCTGGCTGACGGACGTCCTGGGGATGGCCTGCCGCGTGGCGTGGGACGTGCGTTGGCGCAGGCGAGGGACAGGGCACTGGAGAGTGACGCGGCGGCGGCCGGAGCGGGCCAGAAGTCCGACGGGTGCCGGCCGCCGGTGGGGGTAGCCGGCCCGATGTTCGGCAGCTGAGGACATTCGGTCGCCGAGAGGAACCGGGGGATGCAGGGGCGCCACAAGGACTGCGGAGACAGCCAGGAAGAGGGGCAGCCTTGCCCGGCAGGGCATAAGAGGACACGCTGCAGCGCCACAAGCGCTGCAGAGACAGCCAAGAAGAGAGGCAGCAATGGTGCAAGTCGCAGACGTCGCGTCGCGGGCGCGAGAGGGAACCGAGGTCAACCCATCGGAGCGGGGGTCGCTGGCCATTCGGGTGGCCGGCGAGGCCGGGGAAGGGATCAAGAAGCCAGGCGAGCTCCTCATCCAAGCGGCCACACGCGCCGGCTTCCAGGTGCTGACCGATTTCATCCCCCCGTCAGAGATCAAGGGGGGGGTTTCGTTTTTCCAGCTGCGCCTGGGCTCCCGCCCGCTGTTCACGCGCGGCGACTCGCCGGACGTCCTGTTCTGCTTCAACCAGGAGGCCTATGAGGTCAACATCCAGGAGCTGGAGCCTGGGGGCCTGCTGATCTATGACCCGGGGGCGGTAATCCCTAGCGACCGGGACAAGGGACAGTTTCAGCTCCTGGCCTTCCCGGTGGAGCAGATCGCGGCCAAAGATCTGAAGATGCCCATCGTGAAGAACGTGGTCGCCCTGGGCGGCATGGCGGCGCTGTTCGGGCTGGAGACGAGCCACCTCTACCAGTTGATCAACGAGCTGTGGGCGCGCAAGGGCGATGCCGTCGTGCAGACGAATTACCGCGCCCTGGAAGCCGGCATCAAGTTTATGGAGGACAACTTCAGCGCCGACGTCCGGGCCCGCTTCGTCCTGCAGCCGGCAAAGACCGAGACCGAGAGCATGGTCGTCTCCGGCAACCAAGCCACCGCCCTGGGTGCCATCGCCGCCGGCTGCACATTCTTCGCCGGCTATCCCATCACCCCGGCGAGCGACATCATGGAGTTTCTTGCCGCCGTGCTGCCCAGCGTCGGCGGGGCGGTGATCCAGGCGGAGGACGAGATCTCGGCCATCAACATGATCATCGGCGCCGGCTACGCCGGGAAGCGGGCCATGACCTCCACCTCTGGCCCAGGCCTGTCCTTGATGGTGGAGGCCATGGGACTGGCAACCATGGCTGAGATCCCTGTGGTCATCGTCGACGCCCAGCGCGCCGGCCCTTCTACCGGCATGCCCACCCGCCACGAGCAAGGAGACCTGTTCCTGTGCGCCTACGGGGGCCACGGAGAGGTGCCCCGAATCATCCTGGCCGCTACCTCGGTGGAAGATTGCTTTTACCTCACGGTCGAGGCCTTCAACCTGGCTGAGAAGTACCAGTCACCCGTGCTGCTGATGACCGACACGGTCGTGGCCGTACGCACGGAGGGCATCGCCAAGCCAGACCTGTCCAAGATCCGCCTGGAGCATCGCGTGACGTGGGAGCCGGATCCGGACGGCAGCCAGACCAAGGGCGCCAGCGATAGCGGCAGCAACGGCGCCGTTCAGGGGACGGACAACACCGTTGCCGGGAACAACGGCGTCGCCGGGGCCAAGGACGCCGCCATCCCCTTTGACGAGAGCGAGTCCGGCTATCGCCGCTACAGGCTCACCGAGGATGGGGTGTCCCCGATGGCCATCCCCGGCACGCCTGGGGGCCAGTACGTGGCCATGGGCCTGGAGCACAACGAGAAAGGGCGCCACCGCCCCGACCCGCGGACGCATACCCAGATGACGGAGAAGCGCTTCCGCAAGTTTGACCTGGCAGGGAAGGATGCCCCAGACGCGGTCAGGTACGGAAAGCCTGATGCCCCAATCGGGATCGTCACCTGGGGCTCCACCGCCGGGGTGGCTATCGAGGCGATCGACGCCCTGGCGGCCGAGGGGATCGACGCCTGCCTCGTGGCGCCGAAGATGCTCCTGCCTCTTCCAGACCAGCAGCTCGGTGAGTTCATGCGCACAAAGGAGCACATCGTCATCCCCGAGGTGAACTACCGCGGCCAGTTCGCCGACATCCTGCTGGCGAAGTACCCCCGGCCGGCGGTGCGTGTCAACGTCTACGGCGGGCAGCCGATGCTGGTCAGCAAATTGACGGAGACCCTACGCCGGGTGGCGGCCGGAGAGGTGACCGACGGGCGCACCGTGATCAGCCCGATCATCGGCCGGCTCGAGGACCTGGTGACGCCGGACGATCTGCTGGCCCCGGTGGAGCAGCGCTAGGGGGCCTGCCGCGTGAGAGGACGTGCCGCCCTGGGAGAGGGGGGCACAGAGGGGTAACACCCCCCGCAACCGACCCTCTATCTAGGAGAGATACCAATGGCTGTGGACACTCCCGTCCGCGAGCGGACGGTCGACGAGTACAAGAGCGACGAAAAGCCCACCTGGTGCCCCGGGTGCGGGGACTTCGGGGTCCTCAACGCCGTGTATCGGGCGATGCGCCTGAAGAACTTCGCCCCCCACGAGGTGGTGGCCGTCTCTGGGATCGGTTGCTCATCCCGCATCCCCTACTTCATCTCCACCTACGGCTTTCACGGCATCCACGGGCGGACGATGCCCATCGCCACCGGCGTGCGCGTCGCCCGGCCGGAGCTCAAGACGCTGGTCTTCGGTGGTGATGGGGACGCCTTTGCCATCGGCGCGGGACACTTCGTGCACGCCATGCGCCGCAACCTCGACCTGACCTACGTGGTGATGGACAACGCCATCTACGGCCTGACCAAGGGTCAGACGTCCCCCACCAGCGGGGCCGGGTTCAGCACCCTTTCTACGCCCCAGGGCAACCCCGAGCAGGCCCTCAATCCCATGATGCTGGCCATCAGCTGCGGGGCAACGTTCGTCGCCCGTGGCTTCTCGGCCGAGCCTCAGAAGCTGGCCGACTTGATCGTCCGGGGCATCGAGCACAAGGGCTTCTCGTTTATCGACGTATACAGCCCCTGCCCCACGTTTAATAAGGTCAACACCTTCAAGTCCTACAAAGAGAGCGTGGCCGAGCTGCCTGGCGACCACAACGCCACGGACACCATCCAGGCCATGAACTACGCCAACAGCGACCGCCCGCTGTACCTGGGGGTATTTCTACAGCGGGAGGCACCGACCTTTGAGCAGCATGTCCTCCAGCAGCAGTCAGGTGACGAGGGCGCTCGCCAGACGGTGCTGCAGGGTCTGTTCAACCGGTTCAGTTGAGTCTTTTGTGCCCGGCGGGGCACCAGCACGGGATGAACTCGGCACGCCGTACCGCCCGGCCGGTGGCACGATGGAGCGTTTTCTAACCAGGTGGGGCGCTGCGGCGCCGAGGGGATGTGCATGAAGCGCCAGAACGTCCAGGATGCCTTTGCCGGCGAGGGGAACCCGCACCAGGAAGGGATGCGAGTCGCCGAGACGGGCGACGAGGCCGTGGAATTCAACGTCGTCAGCGGCCGGGTGCTGGTCGTCGTCCCGGCCGGCACGGCAGACAGCGAGGTCTTTGACCTCCAGGAGCGCGTGCTGGGCGAGCTGCGCCTGGAAGACGGGACTGTGCTCAGCTTCACCATCGAGGACGGCTCCACCGGGGCGCAGATCAGCACCACCCTACCGAGCGGCGGCAAGGAGACGGCGCATCATCCGGGCCTGAGCTCCATCGACGTCCCGGCGACGTCCTAGGGCCGGCCGGCGGGGACGTAGCGGTCTTCGTGGCTACGGCAGCGGATCGTGCCCGCGTCACCACCATTCCAGCCGCCGCCGGCTGGTCGGTGGCGGCTGCCTCGCGCACCGGGTCGCGACGGCGGATCAACGAGGATAACTGGCTGGTTATTCCTCCTGGGCCAGGCGTTGGTCCAGGCGCTCCCCCGTCTCACCCCCTGCTCCTGGCCGTGGCGGACGGGGTAGGGGGTGAGGCAGCCGGGGAAGAGGCCAGCGCGACGGCGGTGCAGGCCCTGGCCGGGGCCTGGCGGGCCTGGCGCCCGCCGGCGGCCCCCACCGCAGCCCAGGCCGGCGAGGCCCTGCTCGCGGGGGCGCGCGAGGCCGACGCCGCCGTACAAGTCCTGGCCGCGCAGCCCCACGCTCGAGGCGCAGCAACCACTCTGACGGCGGTGGCCATCGGGGATGGGTTCCTGGCCCTCGTACACGCCGGCGACAGCCGGGCCTACCGCCTGACCGGCGACACGACGATACAGTTGACCGCCGATCACTCCTGGCTCGCAGAGCATCCTGGACCCGGCCAGGGGGGCTCGTTGCAGTCCGAAACGCCCGTGCGGGCGCATCCCATGCGCCACGTCATCACGCGCTACCTGGGGCAGCCGGGAGGGTGCCCCTTCGACGCCCAGACGCTCGAGCGAGAGGCTGCCGACGGTCTGCTCCTGTGCACCGACGGCGTGACCAACGTCGTTTCCCTTGACGATCTGGTTACGCCTCCATCCAGCGTCGCCCGCGCCACCGGCAGGGCAGGGGCCACCATCACTCCCACCGACGGAGCCGGGCGGGCGACGGAGCACGTGCAGCGCCTCCTGGACCTGGTGGAGGGGCGAGATGGGGGGGACGACGCCACGCTGATCGCCGCCTGGCCGGCCCCGGAGATGGCCACCGACCCCTTCGGGCTGCGCCGGCTCCTGGAGCCCCCGCGACGGGGGCGGCGCCCCTTGCTCGCCGGCGTCACGGCCACGGCCGCCGGCCTGGTAACCCTGGGCGCGGCCGGGGCGTGGCTGGGGCCGCGCGTGGTGGACACCCTCCGCCGCCCCTACCGGCCACTCCCCGAGCCCACGGCCGCCGCCTACCTACAAGCCTGGGAGGCGGGGGACTTCGCCGCCCTGTACGGCTTTCTCACCCCCGGGGCCCAGCGGGCCATCGATCGTGCTACTTTCGTCCAGCGTCATCAGAGCTTGAACACCGAGCTGACCCTCACCGGCTTGACCCTGACCAGCCCTCCGGCGGGAGGCCAGGGGCCGGGCGCGGGGGAAGCAGGGCCGGCGGGGAGTAGCGCCGGCCAGCCTGGCGCGGGGGCGGCCGATGAAGCCCTGGTGGCCTTTGACGCCATCTACTCCACCGCCCGCTTCGGCGAGCTGCGCCGCCAGAATACCCTGCCCTTGCAGTGGCACGATGGCCGGTGGCGAATTGCCTGGACAACGGCCGTCATGCTCCCCGAGCTGAGCGGCGGCCGGATGGTGCGGGCCTTTTCAGACCCGGCCACGCGCGGGGCGATCATTGACCGCCAGGCGCGGCCCCTGGCCCTCACTCCCTCCGAGGGGGCAGCGACCGTCGCCCGCCAGTACCCGCAAGGTACCGTGGCCGGCCCCCTCACCGGCTACGTCGGGGAAGTCACACCGGAGGAGCTGGCAGACCGGGCCAAAGACGGCATCCTGGCCGGGGACCGCATCGGCAAGGCCGGGCTGGAGGGGGCGGCGGACGCCTTGCTGGCCGGGCAGCGGGGGGGCCGGCTGACCGTGCTGACGCCAAACGGCGAGATCGCCACCACCCTCTCGTCCGTACCCCCGCGGGCAGGTGAGACCGTGCGCCTGACGCTCGACCTGGACCTCCAGCGGGAGGTCGAGGCGGCGCTCGGGGATCGTGCGGGGAGCGTCATCGTGCTCGACCCCCAGGACGGCAGCATCCGCGCCCTGGCCACCGCTCCGCGGTACGACCCCAACGCCTTTGTCTCCGGGGGGGACGTGTCGGCCATTCTCACAGACCCGGCGCAACCACTGATCAACCGGCCGGCGCAGGGGCTTTACCCCCCCGGCTCGATCTTCAAGGCCGTGACCATGGCCGCCGGCCTGGAGCGGGGGGCCTTCCGGCCGGAATCGGAATTCACCTGTACAGGGCGCTGGACGGGATTGCCGGGCTTGTCCTTCGACTGCTGGCTACGTACGGGGCACGGACGGCTCAACCTCGTCGCCGGCCTGACGCAATCCTGCAATAGCGTGTTCTACGAGGTAGGGAAGCGCCTGGACGAGATCGGCGCCAACTCCCTGCCCCTGTTCGCCGCCCAGTGCGGCTTCGGGAGCGTCACCGGCGCCATCCCGGGAGGGGAGCCAGCCGGCGTCGTCCCCAGCCCGGCGTGGAAGCGCCAGACGTTGAACGACGGCTGGGCGCGGGGTGACGCCGTGAACATGGCCATCGGGCAAGGGCAGCTCCTGGTCACGCCCCTCCAGGTGGCCACCTTCTACGGGGCCATCGCCGCCGGGGGCCGGCGGCGTGGCCCGCAACTCCTGGAGCGAGCCCTCTTGCCGGGAGGCAACGTCGAGCGCCTCCTCTCCCCTCCCAGCCGGTCACCGCTCCCGTGGGGTGCGGCGACGCTCGACGCCGTGCAGGCCGGGCTCAAGAACGTTGTCGGGACGCCCAACGGGACGGCGGCCGCGATCTTCGGCGGGTCGCCCCTGGCGGGTGTCACCGCCGGGAAGACCGGCACGGCCGAGGCCGGGCCGGGACGGCAGCCCCACGCCTGGTTTACCTGCTACGCCCCGGCAGAGGCCCCCAGGGCGGTCGTGCTGGCCATGCTGGAGCACGGCGGGGAAGGGTCGCAGGTCGCCGCTCCCCTGGCGCGGCGGGTGCTGGAGATCGCATTGCGCTAGACGCCCCCCATGACTCCCAGTCCCGCACGCTCCAGCCCGGCGCGCCGGCTACACTGACTGCGACCATGAACGACAGAGCCTGGCGCAGACGACAGCTCCTGCCCCTGGTGGTGCCGGCCGCAGTGGGGGCTGCCGTGCCGCTGGCGGGTCAGCTGACCGGCCCCTTACGGGCCCCCGCATTCGCGGTCGCGGCCGGGCCGGACGGGGAGCTGCATGGCCAGGGCGGTGAGGCGCCGGCGCCGGAGACCTCCCCCACGCCCCCCGAGCCCCAGATGCGGGCCCTGTGGGTGGACGCCTTCCACGACGGGATCAAGACCCCGGGGCAGGTAGAGCAGCTCATCGCCGACGCCCGCCTGGCCGGCGTCAACACCCTGATTGTCCAGGTGCGCCGGCGGGGCGATGCCTACTACAACCGCACCGCCGAGCCACGCACGGAGGATCCCAGTATCGCCCCCGGATTCGACGCCCTGCAGTGGACGATCGAGCGGGCGCGGGCGAGTCAGCCGGCCCTGGAGGTGCACGCTTGGATCGCCACGGTGGCCCTGTGGAACCGGCGAGAGCGTCCCCCGGTGGATCCCCGGCACACCTTTCACCGCCACGGGCCTTCGGCCACCGGGACGGAGGGCTGGATCAGCCTGGACGACGCCGGTGCCGCCTGGGATGGGGACAACTATATGCTCGACCCCGGGCACCCCGAGGCGGCGCGCTACGTCGCCGAGGTGGCGGCCGAGCTAGTGCGCGAGTACGACGTAGACGGCCTGCACCTCGACCTGGTGCGCTACGCCGGGGTGCAGTGGGGCTACAACCCGGTCAGCGTGGAGCGATTCAACCAGCGCCACGGGGCTTCCGGCCGTCCGGCGCCGAACGATCCCCGCTGGCAGCAGTGGCGGCGTGACCAGGTGAGCGCCCTCGTCCGCCGCATCTACCTGGATACGCTGGTGGCCAGGCCACGGGTCAAGGTCAGCGCCGCCACCATCGGCTGGGGTAGCGGGCCGGTGGACGAACGCACCTGGCGCGCCACCAGCGCCTACCGCAACGTGTTCCAGGACTGGCTGGCCTGGCTCGAGGAAGGCATCGTGGACGTGGTGATGCCGATGAACTACGACAACGAACGGGAGCCGTTGCAACGGCTCTGGTTCGACCAGTGGATCGCCTGGCAAAAGGAGCGCAAAGGCAAGCGCCACGTGGTGGCCGGGGTGGGGCTGTTCCTCAATGAGCCGGCCGGGGGCCTGTCGCAAGTGCGTCGCGCCCTCCAGCCCGCAGCGGCCGGCGGCCGGCTGGACGGCGTGGCCCTCTACTCCTACGCCGTCTCCAACGCCCCCCTCCCCGGGGGCGACCGCCCGACCGTCCCCGGCAGCGACCTTTTCCGCGCCCTGGTGGAGCCGAGCGCCTGGGGGGGCGAGGCCCCGCCCCCGTTCGCCGCCCCGGCCATCCCGCCGCCAATGCCTTGGAAGGCGGCTCTCGAGGCGCACGTCCGGGGGACGGTCCGCCGCCCTGAGCCGGGGTCGGAGGGGGACGAGCGGCCACTGGACGGCGCCACGGTGCGCCTCGTCGGGCCGCTGACCACTACCGTACGGACCGACGGCAACGGCGTCTTCGGCGCCCCCAGCCTCCCGCCTGGGAGGTACGTCCTGACGCTTGACCTGGACAACATCCGCCTGGGAACAACCACGGTAGACCTAGTCGCCGGGGAGGTGCTGACGTTAGAGATGGTGGCCCGCGACTGAACGGTCGGACGGGGCGACGCCGAGAGTCCCCGCCCTGCAGGGGGCTCTCTACGAATGAGACTTGCTTTGGCACAAGAGGCACCGCGCGCATACCCAGTACAAGACGGTGAGCACGCCCGCCGGGAGGGGCCATTGGTAGCCGGGGATACGCTGCTATGGGGACGCTACCGCCAAGGGTCGATCCTGGGGCGCGGCGGGATGTCCACCGTTTACCGTGGCCAAGACACCCGCACCGGGCGCGAGGTGGCCATCAAGGTGCTGGCCCCGCACCTCTCGGCTGACCCGATGTTCCGGCGCCGCCTGCTGGCGGAGGCCCGCGCCGTCGCCAGCCTGCCCCACCCGCACATCGTCAAGGTGTTCGACGCCGGTCCGGCATCGCCGGAGGGCGCTGAGCCCGGCGCCGCCGAGGACGGGGCGGTGGCGCTGGTGATGGAACTCGTCCCCGGGGAAGGCCTCAATCAGCGCATCGCCCGCGGGCCTCTCCCACTCGCCGATGCAGTGGACGTCATCGCCCAGGTTGCCGATGCCCTGGCGTTCGCCCACGCGCGAGGGATCGTCCACCGGGACGTCAAGCCGCACAACATCCTCCTGGTCGAGCCACTGGAGGGGCAAGGGCGGGATCAGGCGGGTAGTCAACCTGGAAGCCCGGGCGCGGTGACGACGGTATGGGCCAAGCTGGCGGACTTCGGCATCGCCCGCTCGGTGGACGCGGCCACCTCCTACACCGTCACCGGATTCGTCATGGGCTCAGCGCCCTACATCGCCCCGGAGGTGCTCCAGGGCGAGCCGGGGGATGCCCGCGCCGACATCTACTCGTTAGGGATCACCCTCTTCGAGGCCCTGGCCGGCCGGTTGCCGTTCCGAGCCACAATGGCCGCGCAGGCCCTGGCCCAACGCCTGACGCGGGACGCACCGCGGGTCAGCGCCTTCCGTCCGGACGCCCCACCCTGGCTTGACGACCTGGTGGCTCGCTGCCTCGAGCGTGACCCGGCGCGGCGCCTGGCCACGGCCGCCGGCCTGGCCGGCGCCCTGGGCCAGGCCAGCGCCACAACGACCACGATGACGGCGCCGTCTCCGGCCGCTCTGCAGGCGGCGAACGCAACCACCATCCCGCAGGTGGCTCCGTCAGCGCCCGCGGGTGGTCGGTGGCCGGGTGGCCGTTGGGCCTTCCCACCACGGCGCTGGATCCTCTCTGGCGCGGGTCTCCTGACCCTGCTGGCGGCGGGCGCGGCCATAGCGCCGGCGCTGGACGGCGCCATCGCCGAGCGAGCCGCCCCTGCCGGGGGGGTCGCTGTCCCGGCGCCGGCCACAATCGTGCCCACGTCCACCGCCAGGGCGACGGCAACCACCCCCGTCCTGGTGCCCACGGCGCCCACCGCGGTGCCGCCCCCCGCTCCGACGACGCCCGCGGTCCCCACGACGGCGACGCCCGCGGCCCCACCGCGCCAGGCGTCCTCGTCGGCGACACCGCCACCGGTGTCCGGTCCGCCGGTGGCGCGCATCCCCCAGCCAGGTGCGGTGACACGCGACCAGGCCCGGGCCACCGTAGAGCGCCTCGCCAGCCAGGCGCGGGAACGGGCCAACGACCTGCGCGAGCAGCTGCGCCAGGCGGATGGCAAGCGCGGCGCCATCAAGAAACGGGACGACGACTGACCCGGGGGGCGGGTTCGGGTCTCCAGTCCCAGGTCCCAGGTCTCACGTCCCAGGTCGCCGGGCTCGGCACTCGGCTCTGAGGTCGATGGCCCCTGAGTCCAGGCCCCCAGCCCGTGAAGCTCTGATCCCCGGGCCCTTCTTCCTGTCCTTCGACCCTGGTCTCACACCGGGGCGCCGGAGAGAAAGAACAGGGCCTTGGCGATGATCTCCCCGGCCAGGACGGTGCCCAGGGCGATGTACAACAGCCCGGTGGCCGACATCATGGAGCGTACCCGCGCCGTCCGCCACACCAGAAAGCACAAGGCCAGGGGAAACAGCACTCCCACCCCGACCCGCAGCCAGAACAGCACGGACAGGGGGGCACCCAGGGCAGTGGCCGCCAGGCCGGACAGGGCTTGCCCCCCAACGAACAGCCCCTGCGCCACCAGCACGGCGGCCAGTGCCCCCGTCAGGCGCAACAACGGACGAGGCGCCAGCCGGGGAGTGACCAGGTACCAGTGGCCCAGCATCATGCCGCTCCAGACGGTGCCCAGGGCCAGCGCGCCGGCCAGCAGACTGGTCAGCAGCAAGAGATAGGACCCTTCCGGGGGGCGGTAGGAGCCGGCGCTGGCGGCCAGCGCCCCCAGCCCGGCGGCCCCGGCCAGGCTTCCTACCACCCTGGCCGGCAAACGTCGCTGCAGTCGCAGCAGGACTACCTGGACAACGGCGATGACGGTGAAGGCTACCCACCAGGCGGGCTCGCGCTGCACCGAGATCGCGTCCACTGGGTAGGGCAGCAGCCGCTCGACCGGAAGGACGAGGCGCAGCCAGACGGCGCCGGCGGCAAACGCCGCCAGGAAGGCACTGTTGAGCGCCAGGAAGCCGGCGCTGACCTCACCATCCCAGTCCAGGGCCACCGTGACCAGGATCCCGCCGACGGCCAGCTCCAGCAGGAAGAGGGCGAAACCCACCGGAACGGCTTCCATGTCTTGAGAGCGTACCTGGCCAGGGGCTCAGAAGTCTCACCTCTCCCGCCCCCCATGGCCTGGATGACTCCTGCGCGGCTACCTGGGACTCCCGCTCCCGCCGGGAGACGGCTGGGGTGAGGGCGCCGCCCCTCCCTCCCTCAAGCGCGTGCATGGCCCTGCGCGCGGCCGCTCACAGAGGGAGGGCTGGACTGCCTCCACAGGCCGTGGCTAAGTCTGGGTTTCGCATGTCCCAGATCGCGTGGCGCCCAAAGGGCACTCCGGCCTGCCTGGGACGCGGAATCCAGGCTAAGGCAGGTTAGGACACGCGGACGGTGACGGTGTGATAGCCGGACGCCCCATCCGGCAGCGCCGGCGCCACCTCGGGGGCTTGAAGGGCTCCGGTGCCGTCCACCGCCCGCACCGCGAGCTTGTACTGCGCCCCCGGGGTGGGACTCCAGGGAAGCTCCCAGAACACCCAGGACAAGGGGCCCTTGGGAGGTGCGAGGCGGGCCGGACGCCAGGTGGCGCCGTCGTCGCTGACCTCCACGCGGGAGATGCCCCTGTCGCCGGCAAAGGCGACGCCGCTGATGCGCCCGGCCTGCGCCCGGGGGACGGCGCCGCGGCGAGGGGAGTCGATGCGGGCCGTGGTCTTGACCACGGCGGCGTCACTCCAGCCCCGCTCCTGCCAGTAGCCACGGTAGGGGGTATCGATCACCTCGATGGAGGTCAACCACTTCACATTCTTCAGGCCGTAGACGCCGGGGATCAGGAGACGGGCCGGCGCCCCGTGCTCATGCGGGAGGTTGACCCCGTTCATGGTCGTGGCCACCAGCGTGCCGGGCTCCATCGCCTTGGCCACCGGGAGGCTGTCCGAGTATCCGTCGGCGGCGCGGAAGACGACCCGCGTCGCCCGGGAGCTGGCCCCGCCCGCGAGGCGGATCAGGTCTGCCACCGGCACGCCGCTCCAAAGGGCGTTGCCCAGGTAGTCACCCCCGACGTCATTGCTGATGCAGATCAGGGTCTGCCACTGTTCGCGATGAGGCAGGGCGCGCAGCTCCCCCCAGGTGAAGACGATCGGGCGGGCGACGAGGCCATTGACGTGCATGCGCCAGGCGACGTGATCAGGCCGGGGGTCGTGCAGGTTCTTGGACACGCGGTAGAAGTCGGCATTGGCGGTCACCTCCGCCGGGAGGCCATCCGGCCCGCGCCGGCTCCCCCGGCTCCCCGGTGCGTCCCCCATGCCGGCCTGGTCACCCGGGCCCGCGCCCTTGCCGGGGGGCGTGGCGTATCGCCACAAGGCCAGGAGGCCGGCGGCGGCGACGCCGCCCCAGCCGAGACGCTCGAGCTGTTGCCGGCGCCGCTCCACCGGTGCCGGCACGCCTCCCGCCCGTCGTGCCGTTCTAGCGGTTGCAGTGGCGGGCGGCGCCGGGCTGAGCCAGCGGTAACACAGCGGGAGCAGCAAGCCGAAGAGGACGAAGGGCAAGCCGATCCCTGGTAGCTCCCCTGCCGACCGCAGGACGATCACGGCTATCAGCAGCAGGGCCACGCCGGCCAGCAGTCCCTGGAGGAGCAGGGAGCTCAGGGGCACCGTACCCAACGCTCCAAGGCCGGCCCAGCGGACGCCGAGCAAGGCCCCTAGCAGGGCGCCGGCGAGCAAGTAGACGGCGAAGAGGGCGGCGAACAGGGCCGGCTTGGCCGCCTCCCCGAAGGTGGCCAGCACTGTCCCCAGCGTGAACACCGGCAGCCAGGTGGTGATCCATTCCTGAAGCAGCTCGGGCAACGAGGGCACGTCGCCGATCAAGCGCAACACGAGCATCACCACCGCGGCCAGGGCGGCGGCGATCCCCCCGGCGATGGCGCCGTCCGACGCCCCCCGACGGGGGGCTCCGGGGCCGCGGATGGAAGCCTCCCCCGCGTCATGCGGCGTCATCTCCGGGCACCTCCTTCACCGGCGGACTGGAACCGCGCTGCCGGCCCTTGTGCAGCCCGCACAAAGCACCCTGGCCAGATTCGGCTGTTCTGTACGTACCTTGCCCCCGCCGGCGGGGCTATCCTCCCTGGAGACCGTCCCACCCCAGGCCCCATAGTCGGCGATCCTGGCTGGCTGTGCGGCAAGGGAATCCTGCAATCAGCAGACGTGCGGCCCCCGTGGCCTGGCGCGCGCGCATCTCGGTCGGGCACCGGCGGGGTCAGCGATGCGTCTATGGGCCGGTGCCCCGGTGGGGGACACAGAGAGAGGAGCAGTAGCTGCATGGCCGTGATGGAGGAACGTACGGGTACCAGCCCGCTGCCGGCGCCGCGCCGGGCGCCCACCAGCGACCCCCAAGGGGTGATCAGCTGGGCCAGCGAGCAAGGTCTGCAGATCGTGGATCTAAAGTTCGTTGACCTGCCCGGTCAATGGCAACACTTCTCCGTGCCCATCAGCGAGCTCAAGGAGGGGGTCTTCAGGGACGGCCTCGGCTTCGACGGCTCGTCGATTCGAGGCTGGCAGAAGATCAACGAGAGCGACATGCTGGTCGTCCCCGACGCGACGACGGCCTTGGTCGACCCGGTATGCAAGGTGCCCACACTGAGCCTCATCTGTGACATCGTCGACCCCGTTACCAAGGAGCCGTACAGTCGTGACCCACGCAACGTCGTCCGCAAGGCCGAGAAGTACCTGGTGAGCACCGGCATCGCCGACACCAGCTACTGGGGCCCGGAATGTGAATTCTACGTCTTCAACGACATCCGCTTTCACACCGACAGCCATAGCGGCTACTACTTTATCGACTCGGATGAGGGCATCTGGAACAGCGGTCAGGGAGGCGTTGGGGCGAGCCCCAACGGGCGCAACCTCGGCTACCGCCCGCGGCACAAAGAAGGCTACTTCCCGGTGCCGCCGACGGACAAGCTGCAGGACCTGCGCTCGCGCATGATCCTCAAGATGATCGAGTGCGGGATCGACATCGAGGCGCAGCACCACGAGGTCGGCACCGCCGGCCAGTGCGAGATCGACATGCGCTACGACACCATGCTGGTCATGGCCGACAAGGTGATGACCTACAAGTACATCATCAAGAACGTGGCCTACGAGAACGGCTACACCGCCACGTTCATGCCCAAGCCCCTGTTCGGCGACAACGGCTCCGGCATGCACACCCACCAGAGCCTGTGGCAGAACGGCAGGCCCCTGTTCTTCGACGAGAATGGGCGCTACGCCAAGATGAGCGACATGATGCGCTGGTACATCGGCGGACTGCTCAAGCACTGCCCGGCCATCCTGGCCTTCGCCGCCCCCTCCACCAACAGCTACCGGCGTCTCGTACCCGGCTACGAAGCGCCAATCAACCTGGTGTACTCGGCGCGCAATCGCTCTGCCTGCATCCGCATCCCCATGATCTCGGACAGCCCGGCCGCTCGGCGGTTGGAGTTCCGCATCCCGGATCCCTCCTGCAACCCGTACCTGTCGTTCTCGGCGTGTCTGATGGCCGGGCTGGACGGCGTCATGAACAAGATCGAGCCTCCTGAGCCGGTAGATAAGGACATCTACGAGCTGGAGCCGCACGAGGCAGCCCGGATTCAGTCCGCTCCAGGGAGCCTGGGCGAGGTGCTGGAGGCCCTGGAAGCCGACCAGGAGTTCCTGCTCCGGGGCGACGTGTTCACCAAAGACCTGATCCAGAACTGGATCGATTACAAGCGTACGCGGGAGGTCGATCAGGTGGCCCTGCGACCGCATCCCTACGAGTTCCACCTGTACTTCGACATCTAGCCAGCCATCAGGGGCCAGGGATCGGCCGGACGGCGGACTGCGGGGGGCATGCCCGCTCGGCCGGCAATCCCTCGGATCCCTGCCCCTGAGCCCTGATGAACACTTCGGCGCCCCATTGTTCGGCGGCCCTCGACGATCTGCTGGCGAGCCTCGGGCCGGCCGACCACATGCAAGCTTTTTACGAGGCCCGCCTGGGTCCCCTGCGTGAGTACGACGAGACCCACGGCGCCCAGCTGGTGCAAACGCTGGACGCCTACTTCGCCGCCGGGCGCAGCCTGAGTGCGGCGGCCGTGCGCTTGAGCACGCACCGCAACACCGTGCTCTACCGGCTGCGGCGCATCGAGGAGCTGGTGCAGGCGAAGCTGCGCGACCCTGGGGTCGATCTAGAGCTGCAGGTCGCCCTGCGTATCGCCGCCACCCTCAAGCGCTAAGGCGTTCCCCCGATACGGGCCTGGCCCGGCAATGCTACAGCTCGCGGCCTATGCCCGAGCCATGCTGGACCTGGCATGCGGATCTCACCTCGGCACCGCTGTAGTACAACTCAGTGCCTTCCAGCACAAGGCGGCGGATTCTTCGCGGCGCGCAGAGCTGGCCCCGAGCAGAGCGAAGGGCTGACCACGCGAACTGGGCCTACGTCTTCAATTTCCCGTGTTCCGTCTCCCGTCTTCAGTTTGCCGATGGGACGTTGAGCGAACCAGGCCCCGGCCCGTTGTTTGCGCCCGCCGCATGCGGCCGGGGGGGCCAGAGTGGCGGGGGCCCACCAGGAGGCCGGGGCCGCCCCGCTGTGGCGGGGGTCGGCGCCACCCCCGCCGGGCGGGGCGCCACGTGGGGGGCGTGTGGGTGAAACAAATCCCCACGCCGGGCAACTCGGGAGAGCGGCGTGGTGGGGTCGACGGTGTGG
>JAUJOR010000010.1 GCA_030447525.1 Chloroflexota bacterium
GAGCTCCCTACGGGTTCTGTGTTCCGACTCGGGGTTTATAGAGAGCGCCATCGGCATACTCGCGCTCTGGGTCGCCCTCGCCGCAGCGGTAACTCGCCCCCCCGGGGCGGTATAACTGCGGGCATATCCCCAATTTTTGGTCCCCGCGGTCGGGGGGGTGGGGGGGGGGGCGGTGGGGGGGGGGGGCGGGGCCACCCCCCCGGCCCACCCCGGATTCAGGAGCGGCCTCGTAGGCCACGGCAATCGACGCCTCAGCGCCGGTGAGCGGGGCTGCGGACACGGCAGGGGCGCGCCCGGCGAGCTGGACGACGACACCGGCCACGACCGCACCGTCGACCACTCGCCGGACGATCGGGAGCGTCACTCGATCCGAAAGGGCGCGCAGCGCGCCCGCCCACACCGTGCCGCGGGCACAGACGTCGGCACCGAGCACCACCAAGCGCAACACCACGGAGGCGGTGAGCCACGACCACAGCCCCCAGGACACCGCGCCGGAGACGTACAGCGCGGCCTCCAGGGGCACGTCGGCCCCGCGCAACGTGAACCACACGCCCTCCCAGTCAGGGAGGGACCGGGGCGGGCGGGGCATCCCCGCATAGCGGAGCAGGAAGGCCCCCCCGGCACCCAGGAGCAGCAGGAGGCCGAGGAGGGCGCCCAGCGCCCGCCCGCCGGACGCACCACCGCCGACGCGCGCGGCGGGATCCTGGGGGTCATCGGGCAAGGTGCGGTTCATGTCTGTGTACCTCTGGTGTCGTCCGGTGTGCTGGTCTCGTCCGCCGGCGTGTCCCGCTCTCCGCCCGTCTCGTGCCTGGAAGCGCCCCCGTGACCGGGCTTCCCTGTCCGTCAGGCTGGTGCCAGGCCCCCTGTTCCATCGCCGTCTCTGACATGTCCCTCGGCGAGAAGGGCCCTTGCGAAGCATTGGCGACGCACTCCTGGGTGGGCACTTCTTGATGCGCCGCTGGGGCTGCCTTATCACACCGTCTGACTCTCTCTGCGTGACCCCGGGGGTTGACACTGCGCTCGCCGGCCCAGGCCCTTCTCTTTCTGTTTCTCTAGTTCTTTACTGTGCGCATCGAAGGTCAGCGGCTGCCGCGCTCCACCCCATAGCGCACCTCGGCGAGGGACGACGTCTTGATCGCGACCTGATGGATGTTGATCAAGCGCAGGAAGGCCGTCTTGACGGTAGTCTCCAGTTCGACCACGATGCGCTGGAAGTCAGCGTCTACGTCTACCTGGGTCTCCTGCACGCCCTGTGGGGCATTGGCCTGGAGGTACTCCCGGGCGACACGCTCGGCCTCGATCGGATCAAGGTCTACCCTGGCGCCGAACCCCTGCCGGTACGACCACTGGCTGATCTGCATCGCCCCGGCGCGCGCCGCCCCGTCGGCGACGTTCTGGAGCTCGCGCCGGGCGCTGAAGACGATGCCCCCATCGATCGCCAGGCCGACGATCGAAAGGAAGTACGGGAGCATGATGGCCACCCAGAGGATGGACTGGCCGGCTTCCCCTTCCCGGATGAGGCGCCTCCCCAGGCGCGGCCTGCCCGGGCGCAGCCTGCCGGGAGCGCCCTGCACGCCGGGGCGACGGTCGACCGCAGGGTAGGTGATGTGGCGGGGTGGAACCGGAGTTGCGCGCGATTCGGGCATCGGTATCTCGTTCACCAGCGGCTGCGGTAGCGGTCGACCCGCTCCACGTGGGTGCTGGAGAGTGGCACGGAGAGCCAGCTCAAGAGGGGGAGATCGTCGAGGTGCACCTGGTAGCGCACGGTGGCGCGTACCGTGCTGCCGCGGGCAAAGCCCCCGACTTCGAGATCAACTTGGAGCGCGCTGCCCCGCAGGCCGTACCCCGACGCTACGGCCGCGGCTTGGCCCCGGCCGAGAGGATCGGCGTCAACCCCGGAGTTGGCCAGGGCGGCGGCGCGCGCGGCCTCGCGTGCCACGGCGCGCACCCCCATCTGTGCCTGCACGACGCGTCCAACGCCGACGACGCCGAGGGCGAGGGCGAGCAGGAAGGGCAAGACGAGGGCCGTCTCCAGGATGGCGGTGCCCCGCTCGGCGAGGGGGACGGTGGCCACCGGCGGCCGGTCGGGGGCCGGCGTAGGTGTGGCCGGGGCGCCGGGGGCGCCGGCGGTTGTCAGTAGATCGACGAGGCGGGCCACGTCGGCCGGCGAGAGGGGCTGGCGCGGGCGGTGTCCTAAGATGGCCGGCACGACGTGCTCCAGGTTCAGGGAGGGGAAGTCCCCACCGGTGACATGGAGGTGGGCGTCAGGGTGGGGAAAGACGACCATCCCGGCGATCCACAGGCGCGTGCGGGCGCACAGCTCAGGGTCATGCCTCTCGAGGTACTGGCGCAAAGACTGCACGTTGCGGCGCAGCTGCGCCACCGGGTCGTCCATGCGGGCGTCATATGGCGTGCCCCGGCGCCCCAGCTTCGTGCGCCGCCAGACGCCATCACCGTTGCACTCGATGAAGCCGGCGACGTTCTTTGTTTCCAGGACGAACAGTCCGGTGAGACCGATCACCAGGTGGTCGATGTCTCCGCCCGTCCGGGGCAGGGAAAGGTTCTGGAAGACGACGTAGCCGGCGGGACCACCGGGGAGCTCGCGGGACAGGAGACGCACCACCGCTTCCTCCCCGGTGATGCCGGCCAAGATGGCCGCGCGCCTGTGGGGATCGACGCCGGCCGCCAGCCCGTTGGCCTCTCGGGAAGCCTCGGCTCGGTGAGGGTTGGCCTGGGTCTCGTCACCTCCCCACCCGATGGGGGCACCGGAGGCGTGCCGCTGGCGCTGATCCCCCGGCTGGAGCATCTTCTCGCGGAGGTGGGCCACCACCGCCCAGGCCAGGAGCGCCCCCCCGGCGGTAGGGGCCGTGTCGGAGACAATCAGCACCAGACCGAGCCCGATCAGGCCCAGACGTCCCCATGGCCTGCTCCTGCTACGGGAGCGTTCGAGCGGGGCGCGGCGCCACGACCACCACGGCCGGCCCGTGAACCGGGGGCGACGCACGATAAACACCCAGAAGAGGGCAACGAGCGCCACCAGCGTCGCCAGGGCGTTGCCTCCACCCATCAAGCTGGGGCCGATCAAGATGACGAGGGCGGCCACGGCGACGAGGAGGCTCAGGCCCTGCCCGGCCGGAGACCGGCCGGCCGGTCTCCGGCCGGCCCCGCCCCATCGCCCGGCAGGGGACCGGCCGGTCAGCTGGCCGGCGGCGTAGCTCGGAAAGCGGATCACCCGCGCCCCGGCCGGCCCGTCCACACCCTCCCCCCGGGGGGTGTCACCCGCTACCCCGTGTCCCTGCCGCGGCGGGCGTGTGCCGTCCATCTCCCCTTACTCTCGAACCCGAAAGCGCTCTTTGCTCATCTGTGCCTCGGCGGCGACGGGGATGGAGGCGGTGGGCGTCCACGGGATGATCGGTCGCAGCTCGGCCCTGGCCGTCATGACGACCACCTGGGGGTACTCCCAACCGTCCACGTAGACCCGCGTCCCGCTCCCGAGGCCGGCGCGCAAGAGGGTGCGGGCATGAGCTTCCCCGTCCTCTGTGGTGCGGTCGACGGCAGCCGCGACCCTCGCCCCATCCTGCGCCGCCCCGGTCACCACGTTGTGAGCGTGGGCCACGAGGGCGAACTGCACCAGGCCCAGGGCGACGAGCAAGAGCAGGGGCAGGGTGACGGCCACTTCCACCATGGCCTGCCCGGCCGTCGGCGCCAGCCCGGCCGGCCACGCCGGCACCCACCCGCGCCCACCCGCCCGCGCCCCGTCTCGCCCTCCGGCCGCCAGGGCCCCGCGACGCCACCGTGCCGCCGGCGCCGGCATCGGCGCTAGATCCCTATCCCCTGCAACCCGTTGACGATGTTTTGGAACACCCCCTGGATGCCCTGCCCGAGAAACTTAATCGTGGCGAAGGCCACGATGGCGATCAAGGCGACGACGATGCCGTACTCCACCATCGACTGCCCGCGGACGCCGTAGGTCAGCGCCGCGAGCATGCGCCCGGCGATCCACCGCACCCAGAGCAGCACCAACTCGATCACCTTCTTCATCTTGTTGCCCTCCTCCTACAGTCTCTGCCGTGGTCTTTTCTGCACTGCACGTCCCCGTCTGATGCCTCGTCAGACCGTCCTGGCCTGGCCCCCGCCGTCCGTCCGTCGCTCTCTTGCATGCTCGCTTCCCGTCATCCCCCCAGGGACATCAACTGGATGGCCGCCGGTACGAGGAGGACGACGAATAGCACCGGCAAGATGAAGATGGCCACGGGCAGGAGCATGCGCACGCTGGCCTGCCCGCCGGCTTCGACGACATGTAATCGCTTCTTCTCACGCAGGGCTTCCGCCTGCGTCGCCAGGGTCTGCACCAAGGGCAGGCCCTGGTCGTGCGCCGCCCGGAGCTGGCTCACCAGGGTTGCCAGCTCTGGGAAGGGGTTCCGCTCGGCCATGGCCTCCAGGGCCTCGATAAGGGTGCGCTCGCCGAGGGCCACGTCTCGGGTCACCGCCCGTAGCTCCTGGGCGATGATGCCGGTGCTCTGGCGGACGACCATCTCCATGGCCTGTTCCAAGGCCAACCCGGCGGAGACGCAGATGGTCAGCATGTCCAGTAAGGGGGGCAGCTCCATGATCGCCAGGGCGCGCCGGCCGGCCAGGCAACGTTCCAGGTGCCAATCGGGGGCCAGGAAGCCGAGGGCGCCGCCGGCCATCCACAGCCACGACGGCCAGGGCCCGAAGGGCTGAATATCCAGGCCGTTCATCAACGGGCCCAGCCCCAGGCCGATCAAGCCGGCGACCACCTTCTCCCCGAAAAACTGCGACGGCTCCACCCCCGGCCGGGCCAGGCGCAGCTTGCCCTCCAACGCCGCCCCACCCCCCAGGCCAAAGGGGCTGAGCGCTGACTGCAGCGCCCGTCCCCCGTCATCGAGGAGGGGACGTAGCAAGAGCTCCAGGGTACGGGAGGCAAAGACGGGGGGCACGTCACGCCGCGTCACCTGGGCCCGGATCCGCTCGTCGACGTCCAGCCGGCGCAGGCGCTCGACCAGGTCGGACTTGGGCCGCCCCCAGGGCTGAGAGGTAAGGAGCAGGTACATCCCAAGCCCGAACAGCAAGGGCCAGATGAGGATGCGGAGCTGGAAGGCCTCCGGGTGCAGCGTCGGCGCCGCCAGCCCGCCCAGGCCCGACGGGTCAATGGGTGTCATCTTGTCCACCCCCAGCGGGGCCGGCGGGCGCCCCCACCGGTCCCCACGGCCGCCCCCGGGACGCCGGCACTCCCGGCGCCCTCGCGCCGGCCACCCGCCGGGCCGGCGTCGCCGGCCAGGACACGCTGGTCGACCGGCAGCCGGGTCGTCCACAGCATGCCGGCGTATCCCAAGACGATGCTGACGACGCAGCCGGCCAGCAAGACCTGTCCCCCGGGGCTGTCGAAGATGGCGACGTACGAGGGATTGATGCGCCGGATGGCCACCAGGAGCACCAACGGTAGAGCGGCGACAATGCGCGCCGAGGCGACGTTGCGGGCCTGGTAGGCGCGCAGCTCCCGTTGCACCTGTAGCTGCGCTCGGGTGGCGTGGGCCAACCGGTCAAGCACCTGGCTGACGTTGCGCCCCCCCAGCCGGTCGTTGATCGCCAGACTCACGGCCACGACGTCGAACAAGGGATCGGCCAGGCGGTGACGCATGGCGTCCAGGGCCGTCTCCAGGCTCTCGAAGCGCATCTCCCGCACCAGACGGGTGAACTCGCCGCGCAGGGGCGCCGGCCCGTTCTGCGCCAGGCCCAGCAAGGCCTCCTGTACCGAGAGACCGGTGCGGATGGCGTCCCGCAGCTGGCCGATGGCGTCCGCCAGGGCGTCTTGCAGGGCTCCCCGCCGCCGGTCGTGGCGGTGGACATAATAGGCGAAGGGCCCGATCAGCCCCAGGGCCATGGCCAGCGCCGTGACCACCCCCCAGCCGAGGATCAGCTGGGCGCTGAGACCGGCGACCGCCCCGGCACCGAGGGAAAAGACGAGAAAGTCACGCGGCGTGACGTCGTGCAGGCCGGCGCGGGCGAGGAACTCCTCTACCCGCCGTGTCCAGCCGGCAATGGCGCGTTGCAGCGTGCCCCGCAGCCCGCCCGGCCCGGCCGCCGGCCGGGCCGGATTGGTCAGCCCCTCGTAGAGGAGCCCCACTCCGGCACCGAAAACGAGCGACAACACGAAGGGGATCACGTCGCCATCCTAGTCATCGATCCTTACCCCAGGCTTACACGTGCCTTACACCGATGGATTCATCTCTCCGTGCGGGATCACGCCAGGGGACTTCGCCCGGCGATCAGGCACTGCGGTCACCCGGGGACGGCGGGAGGACGTAGGGGACGGCGCGAGCGTCCATCTTGGCCAGGCAGCGGGGCTGGATGCCGCGCCACACCAGCCGGTCGCCGGCCGGGTCGACCGCCCACAGCTCGTTGCCGGTGACGACCCCGCTTTCCAAGCCGGTGACCTCGAAGATGCTGACCACCCGCCGCCGTCCGGTGCGGGGCTCGAAGCGCAGCTGTACCACCAGCTCGACCGTCCGGGCGACCAGCTTGGTGAGAGACTCCCCGGTGAGGCGCTCCTCGGCCATACTGGCCAGGAGCGCCAGCCGGTCGAGGGCATCCCGCGGGGAGTTGGCGTGCAAGGTGGATAGGGAGCCCTCATGCCCGGTATTCATCGCCAGGAGCATGTCCAGCGCTTCACCCCCCCGCACCTCTCCGATCACGATCCGCGTCGGGCGCATCCGCAGGGCGTTGCGCACCAGATCGCGGATGCGGATCTCTCCGGTCCCCTCCACGTTGCCCGCCCGAGCCTGTAGGGCGACGCAATCCGGCAGGACGTGCTCCAGGGATAGCTCGGCCGTCTCTTCCACCGTGACGAGGCGCTCTTCAGGGGAGGCGATGGCCGCACCCAGGCAGTTGACAAGGGTGGTCTTGCCGCTCCCGGTGGGGCCACTGACGATGATGTTCGTTCCCGCCTGTACGGCGGCTTCCAGGAAGTGCGCTGCCCCCTCGGAGAGGGTGCCCAGGGGCACGAGCTGCTCCAGGGAGTGGGCGCGCAGGATGAACTTGCGGATGGTGACAGCACACCAGCGGGTCGTCGCCGGGGGGATGGCGGCGTTGAGGCGGGAGCCATCGGGAAGCCGGGCGTCGACCATCGGCGACGAGTCGTCCAAGCGTCGCCCGAGGGGGCCCACCAGGCGCTTGACCAGCTGGCGGACCTCCTCGTCGTCGTCGAAGACGACGTCGTCCACCAGGCGCTTGCGCCCCCCGGCGATGCAAAACACCCGCCGGGGGTGGTTGACGATGATCTCTTCGATGGCGGAGTCGTCCATCAACGGCTGCAGCGGCCCGAGGCGCAGGAGACCGTCGAACAGCCGGCGCTCCAGCCCGGGCGGGTCGTGGATCAGCGGGGTGTTTGTCACGGCGGCGTTCCGTTGGTAGGACGAGACGCGCTCACGGATGAGGATGCGGATACGCGTCTCGTCCTCCGGCCGGGGCTTGAGGAGGTGCCGCTCGTCCAGGAGACGGCCCACTTCCCCACGCACGTCGGCGCGTAAGATGCGCTCCGCTGCGCGGTCGGCCGGGGACACCGGCGGTGAAGGGTCGGGCGGGCCGGCGAACGGGGCCTCTGCCCGAGCGAGCGCGCCGGCACGGGCAGGCCCTGTTTGGGGGCCTGCCATCCCCGGCGGTTTCGCGCCCTGCAGGTCGCCGTTAAGCGCCGGCTGGGGGGCAGACGGTCTAGCCACCGGAGACTCCTCCAACGCTCACCTCTCGAACTGGCGCCCTCTCGGTACGCCCCGCGTCCGGCCCCTCGTTCGGAGCGACGCCGGTCGAGACGACGCCGCTCGAGGCGGACGGGGCGCGGCGCTCGAGCCAGCGCGACCATGCCGTCGCCGGCGGCGCCTGCCTGACGTAGGCGGCGACGCCGGCCATACCGGCCGCGATGCGTCTCCGGCCGGTGGTCCAGAGGGCCGTGCCCCCCCAGCCGCTACGCCTCCCCGCCTCCGGCTCTGGGGGCAAGACGAGCTGCCCGCCGTCAATGCGCCTGGCCAAGTCGAGGAGGGCCTGGCCGGCGCGGCTACGAGCGTCCAGCACCGCCGGGCGTTGGGCGGCGATGGCCCGCTCCGTACCCCCATGGTCATACGGCACCATCGCCGTTGCCGAGAGACCGAGGGCCCACTCGATCTCGCCACGTCCGTGGTGATGACGCCGATCGTGGCGATTGACGACCAGCGCCACCGGCCCCGAGGTGGAACCGGAGTGATCGAAGGGCCGCTCCCGGCCCAGGAGGTGCTCCAGGGCGGTGCGGGCACGCCAGACGCCGACGAGGTCGGCGGCGACGACGAACAACGTCTGGTCGGCACCCTTCAAGGCCGCGCCCCATACCCCAGGTGCTGAGTCCGCCGGCCGAGAGCCCACGTCGACGACGACATAGCGGTACCGCCGGCGCAGCTCGGCTAACAGGCGAGCGATGAAATCGCCCGTGATCCCGCCCCACATCTCCGGCTTGGGAACCCCCGCCAGTACCAGGCCCTGAGGGCTGCGCCGGTCGAGGGGCTGGAGCTCTTGTTCCAGCGCTCGGTCCCACTCCCGCGGTGCGCTCGGATGGGCATGGGCCAGCATGTAAAGGTTGCGCGTCGGATCGGCGTCCAGGTAGGCGGCAACGCTGGGGGCGTGGCTGGCGTCGACGCAGACGGTGGGGGAGACGGCACCGAGGGCGGCTGCAAGGTTGATGGCCACGGTGGTGCAGCCCGGGCTCCCTCGGCCGCCGGTGACGGCGATGGTGCCGAGCGACATCGCGGGGGGCGATGCGGGCTCCCGGTGACCGGCTTGATCAACCCGCCGCCCGGCAGCCGGTGCCCCGTCAGGGGGCGAGGCCAGTCTGCCACCCCGCCGGCCCCGCCGCCCCGCACCGGCGCCGCTCCTGGTGGGACCGCCCGTCACGCCCGGACCCACCGGCGGAACCCCGGCCGGCGGGGCATCTGACCAGGACTCTGCCCCCCCTCCTGGAACCCCGGGAGAGCGGGACGGCGGCGGGTCAGATCCCATCGCCGTCTCCGGCGCCGTGACCTGGCCGGGACCCGTAATCCCGGGCGCGGGGCCTGTACCGGCGCCGGCGCCGGCGTCGACTGACGCGTCGCCGGCAGGTATGCCCGGCGATCGTGCCCCCACGGTCGGTGGAGGGCTCCCCGACTCACTGAGCGGACCGACTTGTGGCCGGCCGTCTTGCGGCGGGCGCGGCTGAGCGGTCAGAGGGAGATGAGACGCCTCACCTGTGGTCTGACCGGAGGCCGGCCGGCTCACCGGTCGGTGAGCCGGTGCCGCTCGAGGGCTCCGGGACAGGACGAGCGGGGGCGCCGCCCCGCGCACGATTTGGGTGAGGGCCTGCACCACGTCTTCAGCCGAGGCATCCAGTGGGAGGGGGACGATGGCCACTGCACCCGCACCGGCGTCTGAGACGCCGCCCGGCTGTGGCAAGAGGATCTCAGCCAGATGGTTGGCCACCGCCGAGGGCGCCATGTAGTCGGACGTGCCAGAGGGGATGTGAGGCGTGAGGATGACCGAGGGGACTCGCTGCCGTCCCAGCTCGGCCAGACGGTCGCGCGTCAGGCGGTGGAGGTTGAACGTCACCAGGGCGGCGTCGGCCCTGCCGTTGCGAACGCTTACCAGCACCTCGTCGGCGCTGAGGCACCTGTGTACAAGGAACGTAACCGGGAGCGTCGCCTGAGCCAGGGCGGGGACGAGGACAGCCTCACGCTCCGGGTCGCCCAACCCGACGGCGAGTCGTACGGTCAGGGGGGGAGGGGCGATGCCCCGATCTGCACCCACCGAGCCCGGGCTTGCGCTGCCGTCCCCCGGCGGTGCACCCCGACGCATGGGTGTGCCAGCCCCAGCGACCTCCGGCCTGTCTGACACGTCACCGTTCCGGCGCCCTGGTACCACGGTTTGCCCTTCTCGCTCAGCGTCCACGGCGCCCGCCCGGCGGCTCGGCGCCCACCAGCACGGTCTGGATCTCCTGGACTCGGTGTCGCAGCACCACAGGCTGGGCGACGATCTGTCCCAGATCCTGCCACTCCCCCTCGTCCACCCGGAAGGCGGCGTGGTAGAGGGCATGCATCTCCACCGGGAAGCCATCCCGGCCGGCGTAGAGACTGGAGTGCTGGTAGGTGTGCTGGATGTCACTCTCCTGCGGGAAAGGCCGGCCGAGTGACCGCGTGACGTGGGGCTCACTGCTGTCTCCGAAGCGCCAGGCGAACCGCACCGGCTGCAGACGGAGCTCGACGCTCAGGTACGTGGGCTCGCGGCAGGGACAGTCAGCCGGGTACACCTCCGATACCGCTGTCTGGGGGCCGATCTCAGGAGGGATCTCCAGCCTCCCCGCCGGAGGGCCGAAGGGCCGGCCATCGTAGCCCTCGATCCAGAACCAGGAGGGGAGGGCGACCAGTCCCAGACCGGGGTTGGCGTGGATCTGCAGCTGGGGTAGCCCCACCTCGCGGAGCATGCCCAGGGCAAACTCCCGTGGGTCAATCCCCACCCTCGCCGGGGCGCTGGCAGCACCGCCACATGCGGCGTACCAGTCCCACCAGTAGTCGTAGTCGGGGTTGAAGGGTGCGCACACCATAAAGGAATAGGCGTGCACGTTCTCGGCCTGCCTCGACGTCCCCCCGCCTTGTCCGGTCGAGCCCCCGCCTTGTCCCTGCTCACCAACCCGATTTAAGGTGAAGGTGTCAGCCACGATTATCCGGTTATCCGCCAGTTGCTTGATCTCGATGGTGCGCTGACCGGTGCCGAGAGGCGTTGGCACTACGTCCTGAATGCGATGGTTAATCACCTGGGCGAGCGAGGCCCCAGGCGTCGATAGTCGCAGGAGGATGGCCGCCAGGACGAGCCACACGGCACGCGATCGTCGGCGTCTAGTCGTAGCGCTCACCGTCGACCACCTTCCAGGTGCCGTCGATCTTGCGCAACTCGGTGGCCAGCTTGCGGGTAACACCCGCGTCTGGCGTGGGGAACAAAGGCTCCTTGGTGCTTGGATCGACAGGGTAGCTCCGGCTAGAGAATTCGTCGTACACGAGCGCCGTGACATCGTCCGCAGAAACGACGCGAAAGCTGTGGCTCACCCAGGTTACGGCGGCCCTGCCTTCTGTCTGCAGGTCGGCGATGAACTGCCGCTCGCGCTCCAGCGCCGGGTCGGCCAGCACTTGTGGCAGGGCACCGGCGTCCAAGCGCCAGCGTGCATCGCTGAGCACCTGCCAGTAGCGTTGGTACGCTGCGATCACCTCCTGGCGCAGGGGCTCGGGGATCGGTGTGGCCGTCGGGGAGGGCAGCGCCGGGGCAGTGGACGTGCTGGGAGCCGGTGTGGCGGCCGCCGGCGGCGGGGTCGTGGAGGCAGTGGTCGTTTGCGCCTGGGGCCCACCACCTGGCCGGCCGGAGAGCGTCCAGGCGGCCAAGGCCCCGACGAGGGTCACCAGGGCGACGGGTGCGAGCCAGCCCGCACGGGCGCCCCGAGACGGGCGGCCGAATGGGGTGGACGTCACCGGCCGGTCCGGTGTCGCGCCATCGCTGGGGGGTAGTGGACTGCCCTTCTGCCCTGTGGTCATGACCCCTTCAGTCCACCCCGTCTTGCTGGCGCTGGCCTTTATCCCCGCTATCCCCGCCGCCGGGCGACGTAACGGTTGCCGGCCACCGGGTCATCTCGTTGCCCAGGGGGCGGTGGGGAGACGTGGCCGCTGTCATGGGCGTGGCGTGGCCTCCGGCGGGAGGATGACGACATCGAGGCTGCCGTTCCATCGTGCGCCGGCCAGCTTGCCGGCCTCGTTCGTGGTCACGGCCAGGGTGATGGTGATCGGTGTCCCCGGCCCGCGGCGACCGCCGAGGTCGGCCCCCGTGCCGCCGGTCGCTAGCTCAGGGTTGACCGTGGTGCGTCGCTCCTCGTAGGCCACGTCGTAGACCACCGCCCGCTCGACGGCCGTTTCCGTGCGCGGATTGGGCGTTCCTTTATTCAGGGTGGCGATCACCTGGACGGCATCTCCTGGCCGCAGGCGCAGGCCGGGAGCGACGTCCGCGCTCAGCGGGATGGTCATGGCCACCTGATCGGGCGCTAAGGGAGGGCGGCTGGCGAACTGGGCCCGCACCAGCACTTGCTGGGCGTGCACCGGCTCCGCCAGCGGCCGGCCCGTCAGTTGCTTGCGCTCGCTCTCCGGAATGGCGGCGCGGTAGATGTCGTCGTCGACGCGCACCCGCGCCACGGCCAGGTCGTTGTCGGCGAGCAACGTCCCTGCCGGGCGGTCCCGCGTCGCCACCAGCACGCCACGGGTGCCGGACGTGGCGCTCCAGAAGAACAGCGCCCCGAACACGCTGACCGCGGTGAGGAACAACCCGACGAGCGCCCGGCCGTCGAAGCGCCGGGGCTGCCGGAGCGCTCTTGTCGGCGACAGGGTTGTGGCAGCCACCCGCTAGTCCTTTCTCCTCTCGGCCTTACCTGAGGGATCGGTCGGCCTTAGCACCGCCTTATCACTGCACCGGCCCCGGTGCCACGAAAGTCTGGCGCCAGCGCCCGCCACGGCACGGGTGCACGTTATGTCGTGACGACCCACGTGCATCAACCACTGTACAAGAAATTGCCTGCTTCCCTCCACGCCGGTCGATAGTGCTGGTAGACTAGCTGAATACGCTGGTGGGCAGGGGAGAAGGGCGCGGTGGCGAATCGAACGCTGTCGACAACTGACGTTCGGGCGGCCGAGGGCATGCTTGTACGTCCTGTATCCCAGGTGCCGGGGACGCCGGGACGTACCCTGGCGGACAGGCTCGACCATCTCCTGCGCACGGTGCATCCCGCCGGGCGTGGCGAGTACAGCCTGGAGGAGGTCGCCCGGGGCATCCGCGCCCAGGGCGGCCCGACGGTCTCGGCCAGCTACCTGTGGCTCCTGCGCAAGGGGCTCAAGGACAACCCCACGATGCGACATCTGGAAGCGCTGGCCGGCTTTTTCGACGTCCCTCCGGCCTACTTCTTTGACGACGCCCTGTCCGCGGGCCTGGACGAGGAGCTGCACCTGTTGGTGGCCCTGCGGCAGCCGCCGGTGCAACGGATCGCCGTCGCGGCGGCGGGGCTCTCCAGCCTGGGTCAGTGTGCCGTCGAGGCCCTGGTAGGGCAGATCCGAGAGATCGAGAGTCAGGTGGACGGGCGAAAGCGGGTCAAGGTCGGGGGGGCGCGCCCGCTGCCCTTGCCGGTAGCCGGCCCCGGTGCGGACGATAGTCACCCGTCCGATCAGCCGGGGCGAGATGCCGGGGCCAGGGAGGCGACCCGCGTGGAGCCGGACGGGAGCCGGCGCACGCCCACCCGGGGCGGGGAACGGCGAGGCGTCCGGGAGTAAGCGAATGGGCTGCCCTGACGTGGCCACCTCTCCGGCGCGCCCCGGCCAGGTGCCCGGGGCGACACGGCTACGTTGTGCGCGCCAGCCTCTGAGAGTGACGTCCCTCTCGGCCCTCCAGGGTGGCCGATAGAACGCCCGCTGAGGCCTGTGCACGCCGCTGTCCACGTCGTCGAGGCTACAGGGGCACGATTACCCGGGCGTTACACGAACGTGACATCGGCACCTGGGGGCCCATGTACGACCACAGAGGTGACGCGTCCGGGCGGTGTTCGAGAAAGCATCCAGGTGGTAGTAGATGGCGACATTGCGGCCAGACGGGGTCGGTTCACAGGCTGTGCCCCAACGACGTCATCAGGGGCAAGGAGATCGATTCGCGCCCGCCGGTAGCGCTGGTGTCGCTGTGGTGTAAACCGTGCGCCTTATGCTGGGGGCGTGTGTGTTGGGATGTCGGCTCCCGAGTTAGCCGATGGGGATGGTCTCCACTCCCCGACCTCGCGGGATGCGAGCCGGTGCGCCGTGAGGCACGCCGACTCAACGACACGACGCCGGCCAGGCGAGCGTGTCCCGCCCCGGTCGGTCGAAGGGAGACCAACGGCCCGCCCCAGCCGCGCTGGCATTGGATCGGCGAATGTGACGCGCGCGACGGAGCCGTCGCCCGCGCCAACTATCGCCACAAGGAGCTTGCTCTCCAGTGCCGGCGATGGGGATCACGCTAGGCGTCACGGTAAGCGTAGACGAGGGGGAGGTACAACCACCGCCGAGTCGACCCCCGCCTGACTCCCGCCGTGCCAGAGGGCAGGCCGCCGTGGCCCAGCGCCCCATGGCACAGCGCTCGGCGGTGGCGTCTTCGTGACGCCGCGCCAGCGGCGCCCCGCAAAGGGACGTTGCCCTGGCCGGTGAAGCCCCGGCGGGTGACGCCCTGGCTGCGCGTCATCAACCGCGGCGTTGACCCGGCCACAGCGCGGTCCCCGCGCCGGCATCCTCACCGGCGTCGTTCCATGCCACTTTCCCTGTGGCATCGCCCTAAGCCACATCCCCTGTGGCGTCCCCCGGAGGCGTCTCCGCGCTCGGCGACCATCCCAACACACCATCCGGCCCGCCCTCTGCCTCTAAGCGGATCCAGGGCGCCCCTCCGAGTATCTCTTAGCTGGTGCAGCCACGAAGGACTTCCCTAGAGGCGTGTAAGCCTGGCCAGGGAAGTCCTTCGTCGGTGCTCCAGCCAAGAGATCGGTGAAGGGGGACTGCGATCCCCTTGGGTTGTCCCTCCGGGCCAGCGCCTATCGGCTACCTGCCCCCTTGCCCGTCCCTGCACCAGCCCCTGTCAGGGAGCCGCGAGCGGGGGCCTGGCACGGGCCGCTGGTAAGAAGCCCCCATAAGACCCCATAAGAAAGGAGAAACGATGACTCGCGCCCCTCCTAGAAACAGACGCCCGCCGCGCACGTAGTGGCCACGCCGTCCCCGGCGAGCCACATACGCATCTGAAGACGACGTCCGACTGATGCCGAGCCACAGGCTCGGCGTCAGTCTTTTTTATGCCCCTAGAGGAGCACGTCCGTGACCCACTGTTGGTTCCATCTCTCGTCCCTCTCGTCTCGCTTTACACCGCTCTCCTCGCCGGCGTCGGCCGGGCGCCTGCCGGGCGCCGGCATGACCGCTCCGCGGGCGCCGCGAGGCCGGCCCTACGGCCGAGCGGTCCTTACCTGGCTGCAGGGGGCGGCGGTGGCCGTGCTGCACGCCCTGGCCGGCGCCTGGGAGCGCGCCGGTCAGGGGTGCCGGTGGCCGGGTTTCCCCATCGAGGTGCTGGTCTCGAATGCGGCCGAGCGGCGGGCCCTGGAGCGTAAGCTGCGGGCAACCTTGCACGGGCTGCGCCGCGCCGTGGGCCCGCTCCCGCCGGGGCGGCGCGTCTCGGTGGTCGTGCAGCACACGCTGGGTGACGCGCGCTCCCTGGCCAGCCTCTGCGATTCGCTCCAGGACGCCGGGGGTGCCGTGCTCTTCCTGATCCGGCTGGCCCTCTACGTACACGGGCGGGCGCTGCCTCCGGACGAAGTCTTGGCCCAACTCGCCGACCGCTACATCTCCCTGGTTCTCCACCCCGACACGCTGGGAGCGCCACGGCCGGTGGAAGAGGAGAGGGCCTCGGTGGCCGATGCGGCGGTAGTCGACCCCGCGGCTTCGAACACAGGGGAGGCCAATGCCTCGGCCGAGCCCCCGACGGTCGAGGCATCGGACAGCGCACCCGCGAATGACCCTGCCCCAACCGGCGAGCCGGTCGCTCCGCAAGGGCCGGCCCGCCGGGGCGGCGCGCACTCCAGCGGCAAGCGTCCGGCTGAGGCGCCCGCGGTGCCCCTGTCGGACCCGCTGGGGCTGCGCACGTCGCCACCGGCACCGCGCCCCACGGGCACGGCGGGGGACGGCGTCAGCCTGCCCCTTCCCCCCGCGCCTGACGCCACGACCGGGGTCACCGAGACGTCCCCGGCTAAGGCGGACAAGGCGCCTCGTGGCGACCGGGGGCGGTGGAGGAAAGCCACCGACTAGCCCGGCTGAGCCCTCATGCAGCGAGCTGTACGAGAGCGGCGCCCCGCAAGGGCGCCGCTCTCGGCATTTCTGGAGGTCAGAACATGCCCCGAGTGGAAGAGCTTCTTACCGTCGAAGTCAAGCTATCCGTTGCCATCCAGACGCAACGCCCCGCCTGCCTGGCGCGAGTCTTCGCCGCGCTGGTCGGCCAGTTCTACGAACGCGGCCCTTTCGACAGCCTGGCGCGCAGGGTCTACGACCTCTACGGCGAGGGCGACCCCGAAGACGCCTGGCAGTTCCGTCGCCGGCTTGACGAGCGACTCGCGGCCCGCAACTGCGACCCGGTGTCCTGGGACGCGGCCCCTCGCCCTAGGAGCCCTCGCCCTGGGAGCCCTCGCCCTGGGAGCTGCCCGGTGACCTCCCCGTCGGGTGGTGTGCCCGGCGGTTGCGTCCCTGGTGTCTGGAAAGAGCGCCGGGGCGGATGCGGGCGCTAACGGCGTCCTGAGCGGGCCATCTCTGCTCCGCCGCAGGCGGTTTGAATGGGGCGCCTGCGGCGGAGAGACAGATCAAGAGGCTCAAGAGGAGACACACGATGGATGTCATAGTGATGCTGTTCTTGCTCGTCCTGGGGAGACTGCGCCGGCTGGCGCTGCCCTTCCTGAAGCTCCTGCTGGCGGTCGGTGGGACGGTGGTGTTTCTGCCAATGGTGATGCTGGGGGCCGCCGGCCTGGTGGTGTGGCGCTGGCAGGGGTCCCGGCGCCGGCTGGGGCGGGGATGGCTGGTAGGACTGGCGCTCCTGGCGGCGGTGGAGTACGTCGTTGCCTGGCGCGCCCTGGGGGCGGATCCCCTGGCGCTGTACTTGATGGTGCACTTCTCCCTGCTCGGGGTGACCCTGCTGGGGCTGGTAGGGCAGCCGGCGTGGTCGCTGTGGCAGCCGGTGCTGTACCTGGCCGCCCTGCCGGCGATCGGTCCCGGCGCGCTGGTGGCGGCCGTGGTGATGCTGCACTGGCACCGGCTATGGCCCCGGACGGCGGGCCTGGCCGTGCGCGAGGCGCAGGGGATCGACATCCCGACGTGGGTCGCCGCCCGGGCGCGCCTGGGGGTGGTGGCGCCCCCAGATGGGTGGGCAATCGGCTACCGGCACGATGGTCGTCCGGTCAGCGTCAGCGACGCCGAGGCGCGCCACCATACCCTCATCTGTGGCACCCCCGGCGCCGGGAAGACGACCGTCATGCGCCAGATCCTGGAAGGGGTGGCGGGGCGCTGTCCGGTCGTGCTGGTGGACTGCAAGGCCAGCAACGATCTACGCACCGCGGTGGAGGCGATCCCCGGCAGCGTGGTCTGGACGCTCGGCGGGGGCATCCGCTGGGATGCCCTGCGGGGCGATCCCACGTCCCTGGCCAACAAGCTCCTGGCCGCGGAGAGCTACCCCGCACAGGCGGCTATCTACCGTGCCGCCGCCGAGCGGTACATCCAGTGGGTGGCCACGGTGATGGACCTGAGCGGCGCCCCGCGCGACCCGGCGTTCATCAAGGATCACCTCCCCCGCCGGCCTTGAGACGCCTGATCCGGCAGGCCCGGGCGCGCCTGGGAGGCGAGACGCCCCCGTGCTGGAGCAGATCGTCCAGGGCATGGCCGACATGGGACGGGCGGAAGAGGAAGGGTATCCGGCTTCGTCGCCCGCTTCGGATCCTACGTCGAGGGCGAGGCCGGTCGCAGCCTGGGCACCGGGGCCGGCGCCCTCGTCCTGGAGGACGCCATCCGCGATGGACGCACCGTGCTGTTCTCGCTCAACGCCGCCGAGTACGGCCACGCGGCGAAAACGGGGCCTGGATCCTGCTCGACCTGATGCGCGTCGCCGGGCGGCTGCAGGCCGAGCGCTGGGGAGAGACAGCAGTGCTACGTCCTGATCGACGAGTTCTCCGGCCTCAAAGAGGAAGGCCGGCACGTCGTCCCCGTGCTGGCGCGCGGGCGAGAGGCCGGCTTCGCCTGCGTCCTGGCCACCCAGGGGCTGGCCGACTTGCGTGCCGTCGCCCCGGTGGTCGAGCAACAGGCCGTGCAGAACACCGCGATCAAGATCCTGCTGCGCCAGGGGTCGGCCGAGGATACCGAGCGCTGGGCGAGGCACATCGGCCAGTTCGAGCGGGAAGAGCCTGAGCCGGCAGGTGGACGACCGAGGCGCCAGCGCCGGCCGCCACTATGTCCGCTGGCGCAGCGAGTACTACGTCGCGCCGGACGAGCCCGCGCGTCCTGGGGACGGGAGGCGGTCGTCGCCGTCGCGCCCCTGGATCGCTCGCAGCGCGCGCCTCGACCGGGTGCGAGTCGCCCAGCCCCGGCTGGCCCAGGGGTAACGGGGATGGCGCCGTCCACTCCCGACCCCGGCCCGGCCGTGCACCCCCGGCCCCTGACGACCCCGGGGCGCACCACGGACGGCCGTGGTGCGCCCATCCGGTCGCGCAGCGCGGGAGTGGCGTCGCGGGGGGGGGGAGCCCCCCCCCCCCCCCGTGGCCGCCCTGCGTGACCTGACCCGCTTCGGGGTGCTCACGGCGGGGCACCTGGGACGGCTGCATTTCCCCGGGGAGGACGCCGCCGTGGCGCGCCTGGAGGAACTGGCCCGGGCGGGCCACGTCCGCGTCCAGCCCCCCATCTACGGCGGGCGCGTCGTCTACCTGGCGACACGCGCCGGGGCGCGCCGCTCCGGCGCCGGCCTGGGGCCGGCGAACTTCATCAGCTGGCTTGTCCCTCACCAGCTCGCCGTCGCCGACGTCGCCATCGCCCTCCTCCCACTCTACCCCGGCGCCCGCTGGATCACCGAGCGAGAGCTGCGGCGCGACGCGTTGCGGGCGCGGCACCGCCCCGCGCCGGGACACACGGCGGCCGGCGGGTCACACCCCCCCGACGGTGCCTTGGCCCTCCCCGGCGTCTTCGTGGCCATCGAGGTGGAGCTGACGTCCAAGGACGGCGTCGAATACACCCGCATCCTGCGCTGGTACGCCGGAGCCCTGCACATCTCGCGCGTCGTCTGGTTCTGCCCCAGCGCGGCCCTGCGCCGGCGCCTATCCGTCCTGGTCCGTAAGGAGGGGCTGGACGATCTAGTGTGGGTGCAGCCCCTCCCACCGGGGGTGGAGGTGGGCCCCTGGGGCTAAGGTGGGGCCGCTGGCCCGTCGCCCCCGGCGTGTTGCCCGGCGTGCGGTCGGGGCACGGCCGGCGCCCCGAGGGCTGTAGAATCCCCTTGGCCCGGCGCCGCCCGGCGCACCACTACCAGTCTCCGAAGTGGGCCCACTCTATGCTGGCTATCGACATCCCGGGACGTGGAAAGTACGAGCTCGTCCGGCTGGTGATCGACGTCAACGGCACCATCGCCGAGGACGGTGACCTCATCGCCGGGGTCAGGGAGCGCCTCCTGCGCCTGCGGCGCGACCTGGACGTCCTCATGGTCACGGCCGATACCCACGGGCGCCAGATGGCCATCGACCGGGAGCTGCAGATGGAGGCGGTGCGTGTCGAGTGGGGGAAGCCGGAGGCGTGGCAAAAGGCGGAGCTGGTGCGCCGGCTGGGGTCGGACGCCACCGTGGTCATCGGCAACGGGGCCAACGACGCCCAGATGCTCAAAGAGGCGGCCATCGGGATCGCCGTGGTCGGGCCGGAGGGGGCGAGCACGGCCGCGGTGCAGAGCGCCGACGTCGTCACGCGCTCGATCAACGAGGCGCTTGACCTCTTGCTCAACCCGCGGCGCCTGGTAGCGACCCTGCGGCAGTGAGTCGTGCCTGGCGCTGAGCCTAGCGCGAGGGCCGCCGGCGAGGCCGGGCGGCTCTCCGCCAGGGGCGTTCGGGTTGCCGGGAGTGCGGCGGAACGAGGGGCTGCCCCGGAGGGCCGGCGCCGGCACGGCGGCGCCCTGGCGTACGGGGCCGCTGTGCTGGCGGTCTTCGGGTGGGGATCGCTGTATCCGGCGGCAAAGCTGGCCCTGGGGGAGGTGACCCCGCTGATGATCGCCGCGGCCCGCGCGGGCGTCGCCTGCCTCGTCCTGGCCGTCGTCACCTGCCTGCGCTACGGTGGGGTGGGGGCAGGGTACCGGCGCCTGCGGGCGGAGGCTTGCCGGGAGTGGGGCGGGCCATGCGCCCTCGGCCTGATCAGCCTGGCCGGGACGTCGCTCCTGGCCATGACGGCCCAGGATTTTCTCCCCGCCGGTGTGAACGGGCTGCTCAATAATCTCAGCCCGCTGTGGCTGGCCCTCTACGCCACGGCCTCCGGCCGGGCGCGGTACCCTCTGCTCCTTCTCGCCGGGTCGGCCGTCGCCGCCGGGGGTGTCGCCGCCGTCTTGCTGGGTGATACCCTGGCGGGCGGCGCCTCGCCCCCGGTGGAGGGCTTCGTCGGCGGCGATGCCACCTGGGTGGGCGTCCTCCTTTCCGTCGGGGGGAGCATCCTCATCGCCTACTCTAACCTCGTCGCCCGGCGGGTGATGGCCGGACGCGACCCGTTCGCCACTACCGCCGTCGCCGCCGGGTGGGGGGCGATTCCCCTTTTCACCCTGCTCGTCGTCGGCGTGGGGGGCAGCCTCCCGGCCTACGGCGCTACTTCGGTGGCCACCAGAGGGCTCCTCGTATGGCTTGGCGCCGGGGCGACGGCCTTCAACTTCTCCCTGTGGTTCTTCGCCCTGGCCCACCTCCCGGTGACGCGCATCGCCAACCTGCAGTACCTTATTCCCCCGTTGGGGGTCGCTCTCGCCGTGGCCCTGCTCGGGGAGCCGGCCGGCCCCGGATTGCTGGTCGGCACGGGCGCCGTCCTGGCCGGGATCGCCCTGGCGCAGCGGGGCGCTGAGCCCTCCCCGGCCGGGTGAGCCCGGCCGCGGCCCGTCATATGCTATCGTCGCGGCGTCACAGCACCCCGCCGGTTGCTCCCGCTTTCCTTTGTGTATGGGCCTGTATACGCCGCAGCGGTTGGTATGGGGGCATGACGGGGGGCGGACGTGGAGCGGGGCAGGAGGGACTCGATGCCCGGACTACTGGAAGGTAAGCTCGGCCTGATCGCCGGGCTCTCGAACAAGTACGGTGTCGCCTGGGGGATCGCCCAGGCCTGTCTGCGGGAGGGGGCCCGCCTGGCCTTCACGCACCAGTCGCGCTATGCCGACCAAGCGGCCGAGTTGCTGGCCGGGGCGCCCGGGGCGGTGCTCTTGCCCCTGGACGAGGCGTCTGACGCGGGGCAGGTGGCGCGCGTCTACGAGCGCCTGGGCGCGGAGTTTGATGGGCTGGACTTCCTCGTCCACTCCATCGCCTATGCTCCGCCGGCGACGTTCGCCAATCGTTTCGCCGACACGTCGCTCGAGGACTTCCACGTGGCCATGGACAGCAGCGCCTACTCCTTGCTGGCCCTCACCCGCGGCGCGGAGCCCCTCTTCCGGAAGCGGGGCGGGGGGAGCGTGGTGGCCATGACGTACTACGGCGGGGAAAAGGTCGTCCTGGGCTACAAGGTCATGGGCGTGGCCAAGGCCACCCTGGACAGCATCGGGCGCTACCTGGCGGCGGAGCTGGGCCCGGACAACATCCGGGTCAACCTCCTGTCCTTGGGCCCCTTACGCACGATGTCGGCGCGGGGTATCCCGGGGTTCATGGGGATGAAGAAAGTCTCCGCCCAGACTGCCCCCCTGCGGCGGGACATCGACGCCGAGGATGCCGGCAACGCCACCGTGTTCCTGTGCAGCGACCTGGGGCGCAACGTGACCGGGGAGATCCTGCACGTCGACTCCGGGTACAACGTCCTGGGCTTCTGGGAATCCGCCCTCGGCGAGGCGAAGTAGCAGGGTTTTTTTGTTTTCGGCGCCGGGGGTACTGCTGATAGGTCGGGTGTGGCGTGAGGATCCCTGGGGTGAGTCTCTTGGGCCCGGCGGGGCACCGGCAGGGCATGAAGTCGGAACGCCTTGGCGCCTGGTCGGTGGCGTGATGGGGCGTGTGCTCACCAGTCTAAGGAGAAGGTCTCGCTCAGCGGCGGGCCGTTCATGACGGTGCCTGCCATGCCACGCCGGCGCTACCTGCGCTGCGCCACCTTGATCACCTGCGTCCCGGCCCCCCCGGGGGCCGGCTCCCTGCCCGGGGGCGATGGGCCGGGGGCTCCTGGGAGGGAGGGTGCCCCGGGGGTGGTGGAGGACGCCGCCGTCTTGATCCAGGATGACCGGATCGTCGCCGCCGGGCCGGCGGCCGGGCTACCGGCGCCGGCGGACGCCGAGGTGGTGGAGTACCCCGAGAGCACCGTCCTCCCCGGCCTCGTCGATGGCCACGTGCACCTGATGTACCGTAGCGGGGAGAACATCTTCGATCACGCCCGGCGCTTCAGCGACCACCAGCTCCTCGTGCGCGCCGCCTACCACGCCCGGCTGCTCCTGGAGGCGGGCGTGACGACGGTGCGTGACTGCGGGAGCCGGGGGACGTTTCTCGGGGTACTCCGCGACGGCATCGCCGCCGGCCTGCTCCCAGGGCCCCGGCTCCTTACCTGTGGCCCGCCGGTGACCACCACCGCCGGCCACCTGTGGGTCTGCGGTGGGGAAGCGGACTCGGCCGGGGCGGCCCGCAGTCTCGTGCGCCGCCTGGTCAAGGAAGGCGTCGACTTCGTCAAGGTCATGGCCACGGGAGGTCGGATGACCCCGGGGACAAGTCCCGGTCGGGCGCAGTTCTCCCTTGAGGAGCTGCGGGCGATCGTCGACGACGCCCATCGCCTGGGCCGTCACGTCGCCGCCCATTGCCTGGGGACAGAGGGGATAGCCTACGCCGTCGAAGCCGGCGTGGACACGGTCGAGCACGGCAACTGGCTCGATCCCACCGGCGACGCCGTGGCCTTCGACGATGGCGTCGCCCGCGCCATGGCCGAGCGGGGCATCTACCGCAACATGGCCACTCAGCCGGCGCGCGCCCTGGCGGAAAAGCCCCTCAACCAGCCCCTCAACGCCATGGAGCGCCGGGGGCTGGAAGGGATGCAAGAGCGCTGGCACTGGTTCCGGCGGGGAATCGAGCTCGGTGTGCCCAGCTTCTTCTCCACCGACGCCATCTTTGGCCAGTGGCCGGACGCCTGCCCCGACCTCGCCTGGCTGACCGTCTCCGTGGCCGAGCGTGGGGGGATCGCCCCGCTCGACGCCCTGCGCATGGTCACCAGCATCCCTGCCCGGGCCCTGGGGCTGGGGGACATGGTGGGCACGGTGGCCCCCGGCAAGGTGGCCGACCTGCTGGTCGTACGAGGCCGGCCCCTGGAGTCGATGCGCAGCCTGCTGGACGTGGTGGCCGTGTACCAGTCCGGACGCCTGGTGGCCGGGCGGGGGTAGATGGCCGGGCGGAGGCCCCGCCCCTTGGCCTCCGGCGCCCCCTTGCCCTTCAGGCCCCCGGTCATGGCCCTGGCCCCGCCGTCCTGGGTGCCGTTGCACTGGCGTGCCGTCGCACCGGCGCCACGGCGCGAGAGGGGGGAGGGGCTCTCGTCCCATCCGCGGGGCGCCGGCCGGCGTATACCGGGTGGTACGGGTGGGCTATTATAGGGGCCATCCGTACAAGGCCAGGCCGGCGACTCTGCCCGGGGCGGGGGAGCGTTGGCCTTTGGCACCCTGGAGGGGATAGTGGAGAGGAACGGAGCGGGAGTGGCAGGGCGGTTGCGCCGCCGGCTGGCGCTGGGGGGTGGCGCGGCCGGGCTGACGGGGGTGGCGCTGGCCGCCTGCGGGCCGGCGGCGGGGGGGACGAGTGGCGGTGGCCAGGCGGCGCCGAGCAAGGCCCCCGTCTCGATCGAGGTGCTGACGCGTAACGGCGTGAGCAGCCCCACCGGGCACAGCCAGTTCTACGACCGGCGGGCGAAGCAGATCTTCACTCCCGAGACCGGCATCACGGTCACTCTGGTGGACGCCCAGCCCAACGTAGGGGAGAAGCTGACGGTGATGGCCGCCGGCGGGGTGCTCCCGGATGGGTCGTGGTTCGGGGTCGTCGCCGACGGCTCCGCCGGGCGGGAGCAGGCATCCAGGGGCATCTTCCAGCCCCTGGACGACTTGATCAAGAAGGACGCCAAGTTCGACATCAAGCCCTACTTCAAGTCCATGCTGGACGCCTTTAGCGTCAACGGCAAGCTGTACGCCTTGCCGACGCACGCCCACTACGGCACCCACGTGCTGTACTACAACAAGAACATGACCCAGGGGGCCGGCGTCCGCATCCCCGACGACGGCAACTGGACGCAGGACGAGTTCATCGAGGCGGCCCGCAAGCTGACCCGATCGGGGGAGGACGTCTGGGGGTACTGGCCCAGCTGGGGCTTCAGCGAGTTCGGCGTCTTCTGGCTGCGCCAGTTCGGGGCCGAGTTCCTGGACGAGGCGGGCAAGAAGCTGCTGTTCGACACCGCCGAGGGGCGGGCCGCCTTCCAGTGGGTCTACGACACGCAGGCCAAGTTTCAGGTGATCAACGACCTCAACCGGGTAGTGGAAGGCGCCCCGCTGGGCCTGGGTGGCAACCGCGGCCTCTTCGCCCTGGGCAAGCTGGCGATGCACGCCACCACCCCCGGACTAGTGGCAGAGTACAAGAAGCCGGACACGGAAGAGATCAAGTTCGAGGCCGGCATCGCCCTGTTCCCCAAAGGCCCCGGGGGCCGGCGGGGCACCCAGGCCTCCGGCTCCGGGATGGGCCTGACCAACCCGGCCAAGCAGGACGCCGTCTGGCAGTACCTCAAGTTCGTCACCGACAAGGACAACGGCGTCGAACAGGTCTTCGGCGGGGCCGGCAGCCCTGGAGGGCGCACGGACGTCTGGAACGACGCCAAGCTCCTCAAGGAGCGCGACCCCATCTACAGCACGATCATCAAGACCTTTCCCCAGGGGGCCGGGTCGCTGCGCTTCCCGGCTAACTTCCAGTACACCGCCCTGCTCAAGGCCGTCAACGACGAGCTGAACATCTTCATGAAGGGGCAGACGAGCGTTACCGAGGCCCTCTCCAAGATGACGCAGGCCGGCACCGTGGTGCTCAATCAGTAGCCATGTGCTCGCCCGGGCGTCCCTGGCGGGGGTGTTCCCGGCGGGGGCGCTGAGGGCGTGTGGCCGAGGCGCTCCTGGAACAGGGGGCCGCGCGCCGGGCGGTGTGTCCCCGGTATGGGCCGGCGCGGGCTATGGGGCGTCGGCGAAGCCGTCTTCCAGCCCTCGCAGGAGCCGGTAGCAGGTCTGCGTCGCCGGCACGGGGACGTCGAGGGCCAGGGCCTGGCGGAGCACCTCGCCGGCGAGATCTTCCACCTCGGTGCGGCGCCCGGCCAGGACGTCCTGGAGCATTGAAGGGAGCATCCGCTCGCCACTGGCCCGCTGGCGTTCCCCGATGGCCTGCAGCCCTGCCAGGGCGACGTCGTCCGGCGCGGGGAGCCACTCGCTGAAGCGCCAGAGGGAGCCCGGCGGGTCGGTGACGGCTATGCCCTGGGCCTGCACGACGGCAAACGTCTCGCGCATGATCTGCACGAAGAGCCGCGAGAGGTGCGGATGGAGGGCCATCTCGGCGTAGCTCCGCCGGGCCAGGGCGGTGATCATGGCGCCGGGGAGCAGGGCGCACAGCTTGTACCACTCCACCGCCCGGATGTCCGGCACGCTCCAGGTGGGGAACCCGGCGGCGCGCAGCGCGGCCGCCAGGCGGACGACGCGCTCCGACGTCCCCCCGTCCGGGGTCTCTTCCGAGGCGCCGGCCCGGCGCGCTCTCCCTGGCCCTACCCCTCCTGGCCCGCCGGCTCGGCCCCCTTCCCCCAGGCTGCCCCGCTCCGGGCCCCGCTCTGGCCCCGGCCACTCCAGCTCTCCCACCCACGTCCCCTGGTTCATCGTCAACTGGGCGTGCCCCGGGGCGAGGAGCCCGGCCCCCACGGCGCAGGCCGCGCCGATCACCCGTTGGGCGCCAAAGGCGGCCGCCAGGGCGTCGTCCTTGGCCACCCCGTTCTGCAAGGAGAACACGGCACCGGCCTCGATCCCCGCCAGGGAAGCCAGGACGGGGGCCGTGTCCTGCGTCTTGGTGGCGACGAGGACGTAGTCCGCCCGCACGGCCTCACGCCCGTGGCCGACCACCTCGACCTCTGCCGTCGCCTCGACCAGACCGCTGACCCGCAGCCCCCGCTGCAGCGCGGCGACGCGCTCCGGACGGGTGAGGACGCAGACGTCGGCCCCGGCCCTGGCCAGGAGCACGGCGTAGCACGTCCCCAGGGCCCCGGCGCCGGCGACGAGGATGCGCACACCTGCCGGGCGCAACTCTGCCTCTGCCATATAGGGGCAGGATACCGTGTCGCCCTTACCCCCGGGTTACCCCGGCCCCCGCACTAGGGCCTGTCCCGAGATATCCCCGCCTCCGCACCAGGGCCGTCCGGCGCGTGTTCTCTCACCAGGAGAACGGTGTCCTTGTTTCCTCTTGTACTGCTTGTGCTGCAATCGGTACTCTGTTACAGTTGCGGGGCCTGTCGACGCCGACCAGCTTCTGAGACCCCAGCCTGTGCCCGGCTCTCCCGGCGGCTCCCCCGTGGCAGATCGTTCGGGGACGCGCCCGTGCCTGCGGTCGGAAGGAGGTAACTTCATTGCGTAAGGACCTCGGCCGCCGGCTCACCTGATCGGCATCGCAGATGGCGGCCCAAAGGCCGCCTCTGGCGATGCCGGTTGATGCGTTGAGCGATGCGTTGAGCCAGCCATGCACCGGCCGTTATGAGGCCGGGCCGCGCCTGGAACCCACCGGGTGGAGACCTGGCGTGACTCGTTCCTCTGAGTCTGGTCGACAGTACCGCGTCCGACGTCTGTGGCGAGCGTCGCGCGGCGGAGCCCCTGCCGGTGGCACGGGGCGCTTGAGGAGAGTGAGTAGCACGTGCTCCAGAGCCCGCGTCTTCAACTGACCTATTGAGCCACCGTGGCGGCGCGCCCGGCCGCACGGCCCGCGCGACACCGCCATCATGGCCGGCCCGGATGGGTAATCACCCTGGGTGTGACCTGGGGCGCCATCGGCGCGCGCCTTGCAAACGGGCAAGGGGCGCGCCGTCAGGGCGCCGGATTCCCTGGGCCGAGCCGCGCTCAGTCACTTGTCCCGCGTCTTGCCAGAGTAGGGAAAGCCATGCCCATTGCCGACCCTTTGCCGGAAGTTGTCCAGCAGCGCTGGAGCGCCCTCGCCCAACCGGACGAAGCAGTCACCCTGGCCGTCGCCAGCGACGTCACCGCCAGCGGGGCGTATGGCCAGCGCTGGCTGGTGATCACCGACAAGCGCGTCGTCGTCTTGCCGGACCTGGGGGCGCCGTGGCCCGCGGGGACGGGGACGAACGGCCACGCCCCGGCCACCATCCCTGGGAGGGCCCGGCCGTCCCCCAGGACGGTCACGTCGCCCTGGCCTTCAGGGATCTGACCGACGCCAAGACCGAGCCGATCGTGGGGGGCGGGCGCCTGGAGGTGTACGCCGGCAACGTCCCGGTGCCCCTGGTGGAGTACTCCAGTTCGCTAGGGCCGAAGTTCTCCGAGGTGGCGCGCGGGCTCCAGCAGGTGATCAAGGGGCAGCCCTTCCAGGTGTCTGACGACATCCCCAGGCTCCGCTGCGAGCAGTGGGGCGCCTGCTGCCGGAGAAGAACGCCACCTGCGCCCGCTGCGTGCGCAAGTCTGCCATCCTGATGCGCCCTGGTGGGGTACATGAAGCCGGTGTGGCCCCTCTCCCTCCTGCTGGGGATTGCCACCGGGGGCGCACCGTGGTGCAGGCGGCGCCACCGTACTTCCAGAAGCTGATGATCGACGGCGTGCTCACGCCCCCGGTGGCCGGTGGCCCGCCAAAGCCCACTTCGGGGACTACACCTTCCTCGTCTGGCTGGTGGCCGGCACGGCGGCCGCCGGGCTGGCCACGGCGTTGCTCCAGATGGCCGGGGCGTGGCTGGCGGCGATCGTCGGGACGCGGGTGACGGTGGACATCCGCAGCCAGCTGTACCGCTCCCTGGAGCGCCTGTCGCTGCCTTCCACAACAAGCGGGAGCAGGGCTCCTTGATGTCCCTGGTCACGCGCGACACCGAGCACCAACTACTTCTTGATCGAAGGGCTGCCGTACCTGGTTACCAACGGCCTGATGCTGGTCGCCATCCTGGCCATCCTGCTGTCCATGAACTGGGGGCTGACGCTGGCCATCCTCGTCCCGGCCCCCCTGGTGATCGCCGGGGGCGCCCTCCTCTGGCGACACATGCGGGCCATCTTCAACCGCTGGTCGCAGAGCTGGGCGCTGTTCTCCGCCCACCTGGGGGAGTCCCTGGCCGGGATTCGCGTCTCCAAGGCCTTCCACCAGAGAGCGCCGAGATCGACCGCTTCCAGCAACGCAACGAGGACCTGGCGCGCATCACCATCCGCGAGGGACGCGTCTGGGGGAGCACCTTTGCCATCCTCAACTTCCTCACCGGCACGGGGGCGTACATCGCCTGGCTGGTGGGTGGACGGCAGGTGATCGCCGGGACGATGACCCTGGGGGAGATCGTCGCCTTTATCGGCTACCTGTGGCTCCTCTACGGCCCGCTGCAGTGGTTCAACAACGTCTATCAGTGGATGAGCCGGGCCTTCGCCGGGGCCGAGCGCGTCTTCGACGTGATCGACACGCCGCAGGAGCAATACCTGCGTCCGGACGCGGTACGCCTGGACTACATCCGGGGAGGTGGAGTTCCGCGACGTCACCTTTGGCTACGACAAGGCCAAGCCGATCCTCAAGGACGTCTCGCTGCACGTCCAGCCGGGGGAGATGATTGGCCTGGTGGGGAAGAGCGGGGCGGGGAAGTCCACCTTTGTCAACCTTATCTGCGCTTCTACGAGGCCGACCATGGGGAGATCCGTATCGACGGGCACAACATCAAGGACATCTCCCTGGAATCCTTGCGCGAGCAGGTGGGTGTCGTGCTCCAGGAGTCGTTCCTCTTCAACGGCACCGTGGCGGACAACATCCGCTACGCCCGGCCGGAGGCGACGGAGCGGGAGGTGATCGCCGCGCGCCTGGGCGCAACGCCCACGAGTTCATCGTCGGCAAGCCGGACGGCTACGACACCCAGGTGGGGAGAAAGGAGGCGCCTCTCGGTGGGGGAAAAGCAACGCATCTCCATCGCCACGCGCCGTCCTGCGCAACCCGCGCATCTTGATCCTGGACGAGGCCACGGCCTCGGTAGACACCGAGACGGAAAAGGCTATCCAGGAGGCGCTGGCCCGGCTGGTCAAGGGGCGCACCACCTTCGCCATCGCCCACCGCCTCTCTACCTTGCGCAACGCCGACCGGCTGGTGGTCTTCGACGAAGGCAAGATCGTGGAGGTGGGCACCCACGAGGAGCTCCTGGCCCGCCATGGCGTGTACTGGAAGCTCGTGGATCTACAAGCCGAAGTGAACAAGATCCGGGCGGCCGTGGCCGTGGAAGGCTGAGCGTTGCCCTTGGGCAAAGGAACAGAGTTGTGACAACCTCCACCGCGTTGATCGCCGAGGACACCGCCCCCGACGCGCCCCCTTCTCGCGCCGACGGGGCCATCGACCCGGGGCGCGTGCGCCTCTTCCGCGGCCCCCGCGGCGTCCTGCGCTGCACCATCGAGGGGGAGAAGAGCGTCCTGCGCACCAAGGTGGTGCGCGTCTTCCCCCTGGCCAAGGACAGCCGTTGGGTCAACCTCTTGGACGGCAAGAACAAGGAGGTGTGCCTGATCGAGGACCCCGCTGCCCTGGACGAGGCGTCCCGCCGGCTGATCCAGGAGGCCCTCCAGGCCGACTACCGCATCGCCACCATCACCCGCGTCTACGCCGTAGATAACGAGTACCGCACGATGTACTGGGACGTGGAGACGGACTTCGGCCGCCGGGATTTCGTCCTCAAGTGGGCCTCGGATAGCATCCTCTGGCTCGGCCCGCGCGAGGTGCTCCTGGTGGACATCGACACCAACCGCTTCCACGTCCCCGATTACGCCCGCCTCGACGCCCACAGCCGCAGGCACTTCGACATCCTGCTATAAGGCCGAACTGGCTGTAGGGTCGAACTGGCTGCAATAACGTGGCCATCCATCCGGCCAGCTGCAGGGAGACGGCAGTGGCCAAACGGCAACGTCGTTCTCGCCAGACTCCCCAGGGCTCGTGCATGCAGCACAAGAGAGTCAAGTCTGAAGTCTCGAGACCTCAGCCCACGTCTACCCACGCCCCGGCGGCGGCGGAGCGCTCGGCGGCGTCCATGACTTTCTGCACCTCCAGCCCTACCTCGAAGTTGGGCCGCACCTCGGCCGGGGCCTTGCCGGTCAGGATCCCATTGACGAAGACGTGCATCTGAGTCAGGCGGTGCTGCCGCCCGGCGGGGAGGGTGCCCCAGGCCTGGCGCGAGCGCCAGGCGCGGCCAAGGCAGACGGAGAGCTCGTCCGGCTTGGAGTTGTCGTAGACCGCGCCCCCCTCACGCCCGCTGACCTCGACGCGCTGGTAGTTTCCTCGCCCGGTGTAGGTGCGGGAGGCGGAGAGATTGACCAGGCCCCCACCGGCCAGCTCGCCGATGAGCTGCACGTCGTCGTCCACGTCCACCGTGCCCATCTCCGTCTCGCTGCCGGGGAGGCGGCGCTGGTGGACAAAGGTCTTCATCTGCGCCGTGAGGCGGGCGATCGGCCCGGCCCACAGGGAGGTGAGGCTGAAGAGGTGAGAGGCGAGGTCGCCCAGGGCGCCGCTCCCGGCGATGGCCTTCTGGTAGCGCCAGGCCAGCGGACCCCGGCCCAGGGCGTTCCCCTGGGCGTAGTACCCGGTGACGTGCAGGATCTCCCCCAGCTCGCCGGCGTCGATGAGGTCATTGAGGAGGCGGGCCGCCGGGACGAACCAATAGGAAAAGGGGACAAAGGTGATCACCCCGCGGCGCCGGGCCTCGCCGGCCATTTCCTGGGCCTGGGAGAGGTTGTAGGCCAGGGGCTTCTCGCAGCAGACGTGGACTCCCGCCTCCAGCGCCGCCATCACTGCGTCGTGGTGGGCGTTGTGGGGGGTGCCGATGGTGACGGCGTCCACCGGGTGCTCGCGCAGCAGGGCGCGGAAGTCCGTTCCGCTGTGGGGCACGCCGAAACGCCCGGCGGCGTCCCGCGCCGCCCCCGCGTCCACGTCGGCGCACCAGAGCACGTCCGCCTGCCCATGACTCTGCAGCTGCGGGAGGTGCACCGCTTTGACGATCCCGCCACAGCCGATGACGCCGATGCGCACTCGATCCATAACGCTCCCTCTGTATCGTCCCTTCGTCGTCGAGGAGTGAGGCCCGGCAAGTGTATAGTCCCACTGGCCCACGGGACAGGCCCCAGGGCAAGGGTCGAGCAGACCGGCTTCGATCGTGACCGGGTCCCCAGGGGACGGGCTACCCGGGGGGCCTGGACGGCAGGGCAGGGACAGCAGGCAGACAAGACGGCGGCAAGGGCGGTGACGGCAATGACGACGGCTCAACCACAGCGCCGGCGCCTCCCGGTGGCGCTGCAGCTCTACAGCGTGCGTGACCAGCTCAAGGATGACTTCCGGGGAGTCGTCCACGCCGTAGGCGCGATGGGCTACGACGGCGTGCAGTTCGCCGGCTACGGGGGCCTGGGAGCAGCGGAGATGCGCCGGCTGCTGGAGGAGACGGGCCTGCAGCCCGCCGGGACGCACACCGGCCTGGATATCCTGGAGCAGCGCCTGGAGGAAGAGATCGAGTACAACCTGGCCATCGGCAACCGCTGGGTGATCTGCCCGTCCATCCCCGAGGCGCGCCGGCGCGACCTGGCCGGCTGGCGTGACGTGGCCGCCTCGCTCAACCGTGTGGGGGAGCGCTGCACCGCCAGGGGCCTGCGCTTTGGGTATCACAACCACGCCTTCGAGTTCCCCGAGATAGCCGATGGTGGTGGCAAGCGGGGGCTGGACGTGATCCTCGGCGAGACCGACCCCCAGTTGGTGTTCTGGGAACCGGATGTCTACTGGGTCAAGAAGGGCGGCGCCGACCCGGTGGCCATGATCCGCGCCTACGCCGGGCGCGTCCCCATCACGCACCTCAAGGACATGACCGCCGATGCCCGGGAGACCTTCGCCGAGGTTGGCGAGGGGACGCTGGACTGGCCGGCCATCCTGGAAGCGTCGGAAGCGGCCGGCGTGGAGTGGCACTGCGTGGAGCAGGACCGCTGCGATCGCCCGCCGCTGGAGAGCGTCCGCATCAGCGTGGAGCACCTGCGCTCCTGGGGGATGGGCCTGCGGGCGTAGCGGGCGCAGTAGCGGGCGCAGTAGCGGGGAGCCTCTCGCCCTCTCCCCAGAGGAACGGCGCACTACCCCTCCGGAGGGAGACGATGAAGATCACCAAAGTGGAGGCCCTGCCGGTCGACCGCTACCTGTTCGTCCAGGTCCACACCGACGCCGGGATTACCGGGTTAGGGGAATCCGGGACGTGGGGCTACCTCGAGGCCTCCGCGGCGGCGATAGAGAAGTATGCCCAGTACCTCACCGGCGAAGACCCGCGGCGCATCGAGCACCACTGGAACGTGATGTACCGCTCCAGCCACTTCCGTGGGGCGGCCATCATGGGGGCCATCTCGGCGATCGACATCGCCCTGTGGGACATCAAGGCCAAGGCCCTGGGCGTCCCCGTCTACGATCTCCTGGGGGGCAAGTGCCGCGACAAAGCCCGGGTGTACTACCACGTCTTCGGGCAGACCACTGAGGAGCTCGTCCAGGGCTGCATTGCGGCCAAAGGGCAGGGCTTCACCGCCGTGGGGCACCTTACCCCGTTCCTCGACGAGCCCCGTGCGGTGCCCTATTTCAAGACCCACGCCGGCAAGATCCAGGACGCCATCGACACCGTCCGGCGCTACCGCGAGGCCGTGGGCAACGAGGTCGACCTGTGCATCGAGATCCACCGCCGCTTGACGCCGGCCGAGGCGGTGGTGCTGGCCCGGGGGATCGAGCCCTACCACCCGATGTTCTACGAGGATCCCATCCTGCCGGACAACTTCGACGCCATGGGGCTGGTGGCCCAGCAGATCGCCGTCCCCATCGCCACCGGGGAGCGCTTGCACACCATCTACGAGTTCCAGATGCTCCTGGCGCGGGGGGCGGTGCAGTACGTCCGCCCAGACGTGTGCATGGCCGGAGGGATTAGCGGGTCGAAAAAGATCGCCGCCCTGGCGGAGGCGCACCACGTCGGCGTCGTCCCCCATAACCCCCTCTCTCCGGTGAGCACGGCGGCCTGCCTGCAGCTCGCCGCGTGCATCCCGAACTTTGCTATCCAGGAGTATCCCACGGGGGAGGACCGCCCGCCGAAGAGCGAGATCGTCAAGAGCACGGTGCGCTGCGAGAACGGGTTCTTGATCATCCCCGATGGACCGGGGATCGGGATCGAGCTGGCCCCCAACGCTCGGGAAAAGTACCCCCCGAAGCCCCGACCGGTGGGGGCGCGCCTCCACGTCGACGGCTCGGTCGTCGATCAATAAGTCGGCATATCAGAGGCTTTTCGGCTAGACGGACAGGTGGTGCTCATCACCAGAATGTGCCTCCTCGTCGGCGGGGGCTGGACGGCCATCCAGGGCGTTCTTGCACCCTCACCTCAACCGCCCCTCGCTCCCCGTGCCCACAGCCGTGGAGAAGGCGGGATCAGGCTAGAATAGGGTGCAGGAGGGACGTATGGCCGTAACCGTGGGAACCGAGACAGCGCTGCACCGGCTCCAGGCGCTTGGCCAGAGCATCTGGCTGGACAACATCAGCCGGGGCTTGATCCACTCCGGGGAGCTCCAGCGCCTCGTCAACGAGGGGCTCCTGGGCGTGACCTCGAACCCGACGATCTTCGAGAAGGCCATCACCGGCAGCGCCGACTACGACGCCCAGCTGGTCACGCTGGCGGGCCAGGGCCACTCGCCGGCCGAGATCTTCGAGGCCCTGGCGGTGCAAGACATCCGAGCGGCGGCCGACGTCCTCCGCCCGCTGTACGAGCGCCTGGATGGGGTAGACGGCTACGTCAGCCTGGAGGTCTCCCCGCGCCTGGCCTACGACACGGAAGGGACGATCGCCGAGGCCGAGCGCCTGTGGCACGCCGTCGACCGGCCGAACGTGTTGATCAAGATCCCGGCCACGGAGGCGGGTCTCCCGGCCATCGCCACCACCATCGGCAAGGGGATCAACGTCAACGTTACCCTGCTGTTCGACGTCGACCGCTATGCCGCGGTGGCCGAGGCGTACTTACAGGGCCTGGAGCGATATGGCCGCTCTGACGGGACGGGTGCTGGCGTCAAGCCCCTCAGCCGGGTGGCCTCGGTGGCCAGCTTTTTCGTCAGCCGGGTGGACGCGCTGGTAGACGAGCAGGCTCGAGGGACGGTCGGACGCCCAGGGGCTCCTGGGGACGGCGGCCGTGGCCAACGCCAAACTGGCCTACGAGCGGTTCGAGGACATCTTCGGCGGCGCCCGCTTCGCGCGCGCTCGAGGAGCGGGGCGCGGGTGCAGCGCCTGCTGTGGGCCAGCACCAGCACCAAGAACCCGGCCTATCCAGACACGAAGTACGTCGATGCCCTGATCGGCCCTCATACCGTCAACACCGTGCCGGGACCGACGCTGGAGGCCATCAAGGACCACGCCACCGTGCGGTCGACCATCGATCAAGGGATGGCCGAAGCCCACGCCCAACTCGACGCCCTGGCGCGGGCCGGGATCGACCTCAAGGCGGTGGCGGCACACCTGGAACAGGACGGCGTGGCCCTTTTCGCCAAGTCCTATGACGCCTTGCTTGGAAGCCATCGAGAAGAAGGTGGGGGAGGTCGCGCCGGCCTCGGCCGGGGACTGATCCAGGACGATTGCCGGCCGCGGGGAGCGGTGACCGTACGGCTGACCTCGGCCATGGCGGAGCGGGTCGGGGACGCTGCCCCCGGCTGGGATTCGTTGAGTACGGTGTGATCGACGTGTGCCTCTGGACGCCGCTGGCGGATCGGGGACGGCGGAGGCTCATCCGCCGCGGCCGGCTGTGGCGCGCGTCTGCCATGAGGGCCCGCGTCGGGCGATGGGGCAGCGGGTGGCGGTGGGGACTCACACTCGCCCTTGCGCCCTCCTTGTGGGGGCCACTTACGCGCCGGACCGTTCCAGAGCGCCACCGAAGACGCGGCCGGTGGCCCTCCGGCGGCTCCGGCCCTGGCGGTGACGGACGGCACCCCGACACTATCCGAGGCCCGTCCGACCGTCACCCCGGTACCGACGGCGACGCCGGCCCCGACCCCCACTCCCGACCCCCGTGGCACCGTCCTCGAACGCCGACCCCCCGACAGGTACCAACCGGGGCAGATCAACCAGATCATGGCCCGGCTGTACCCGCCGGGCACGTCGCTCCCGGCCAGGTTCCCGGTCGACCGCCACGTGATCCGCTTCTTCAGCACGGACGGGTCAGGCGCCCCACTGGAGATCGTGGCCCAGTTGTTCGTCCCCGCAGCGGACGCGGCGCCTGCGTTGCCCGTGCTGGTGTACGGAGCGGGGACGACCGGCCTGGGTGATGCGTGCGCCCCGTCACGCGAGCAGCCCACCGTGCGCACCTGGGGCGACTACCAGGCGCACATGCTCTCGTACGCGACGCAGGGCACTATCGCCATCCTCCCGGACTACGCCGGGTTCCACGACGAGACCCGCCTCCAGGCCTACTTCATCGCCGACCTGGAAGCTCGCGTGCTCCTCGACGCGGCTCGGGCCGTGTACGCCTTCTTCGGCAGCGCGCCCGGGCCGGTGACGCCTCAAGAGGTGGTGTTCTTCGCCGGGTACTCCCAGGGGGGCCACGCCGCGTTCGCCGCGCGGGAGGCCGCCCCCAGCTACGCCCCGGATGTCCCGATCAAGGGCGTCATCGGCCACGGGGCGTCCACGGACGTCGGCGCGCTGCTGCGAGACAGCCCCTACTTCGCGCCCTATGTCCTGTACTCGTACGCCGACTACTACGGACCGCAGGCCGTGGACGTGAGCCGTCTCTTGCTGCCACGGTGGCTCCCCACACTGCGAGCGGACGTCACCACCAGGTGCATCGACGCGATGCCCGGCTATTACGGGAACGACGCCCGGCAGCTCTACCAGCCGGCCTTCCGTGAGGCTCTCTACAACGACCGGCTCGGCGAGTCCTTCCCGGGTCTGCAGGAGGCGCTGGCCCGGAACAACGCCGGCCTCGTCCCCAGCGCCGTGCCGGCGCTGGTGCTCCAGGGCGGCGCCGATCCCATCGTCACGGCGCAGACGCAGGGGGCGTTCGTCGCCCGGCTGTGCGCGGCCGGGGGCCGAGTGACCTACCGCACCTACGCCAACGTGCACCACTTCCAGACGCGCCAGGTGGGCTTCAAGGATACCCTTGCCTGGATGCAGACCCTCCTGGCAGGGAACGCGCCGCCGACCAGCTGCGCCGGCGCGTGACCACCAGACGGGGATCAGCCCACAATAGGTGTGGCCACGCACGAGGCCGTGCGCGGCGGGGGGTGACATGACCGACTTCAGCTCGCTGGGGCGTCTCCTCCTGGTGGTCGGCCTGGTGCTGGCCGCCGTTGGGGTGGTGATCATCGTGGCCGGACGGCTGCCGTTTCTCGGCCGCCTGCCCGGGGACATCGTGATCGAGCGGGACAACTGGCGCTTCTCGTTCCCTATCGTCACCAGCATCCTGCTCAGCCTGCTCCTTACCCTCCTGCTCAACCTCTTCGTCCGCCGTTAGCCCAGCAGCCCTCAAGGGCGCCATCAGGGGTGCAGGGGCGGTATCCCCTATGCACGCTCGGGGAAGTCCTTCGCAGGTGCTCCTTCGCTCATCTGAGCGAAGGAGCACCCGGCAGGCCCCTAACCCAGGACCTGCTGGACGGCGGCCAGGACGTCACGGTAGGGGGCGCGGGCGAGGCGACCCCAGGCCGGATGGCGGCGGTAGGGACGCGAGCGTGTGGAGCTGACCTGGCACAGGGCGCGGGCGACGCCGGTGGGGTCAGGGCCGGACTTCCCCAGGGCGGCCAGGGCGCGCACGGTCGCCGGATCGAAGTCGGCGCGCCAGTCCGGCCGGGGCAGAGACGGCTCGTCCAACGGGGGCTCGCCGGTGCACAGGTCGCAGACGCCGCAGGGGGTGGCGTCCGGCTGACCCAGGTAGGCCAGGACGTGGGCCTGCCGGCAGCCCGACTCCAGGACGTACCGGCGCACGGCGTGCAGGCGCCGGCGCTCCCCTTGTAGGGCATCGTCCACCGCCTGCAAGAGGGCCGGGAGGTCAGCCTCCCGGTCTGGCTTGCGCAGGACCCGGTAGCGCTGCAAGGTGCCGGCGGCCTGCAGGGGCGCCAGGCCTTCTTCCTCCACGCGGCGCAAGACGCGGCGGATGGTGGGGTAGGGATAGCCGGTCTGCTGGACGGCCGCGGCGACGCTGAGGGTGATCCAGGAGCGACCCCGCTTGCCACCGGCCAGCAGGGCGCTCCAGACGTCGCCGTCTTCGCCCAGGCGGGCACGCACCGCCTCGCCGTCATGCTGCAGGGCGATCTGGTACTCGTCAAAGGCCGGGGTGAGGGCGCGCACGACGCCCCGGCGCTCCAGGCGGGCGAACAGGGTGCGCACGGCCAGTGGATCGATGTCGGCGGCGTCCCCGACCGCCTGGGGGTTGAAGGCGATGGTGTCCCCCGACTCCCGGTTGGCGGGGGCGAAAGCAAGGTTCAGGGCGTCTCGGACCTGCGTCCCGTCTGGGGCTTTGCCCTCGACGAAGTTGCCCAGGGCGGCGAGATCTCCGTCATCGTAGAGCAAGACGGCCCTGGCCGGGGCGCCGTCACGTCCGGCACGACCTACCTCCTGGAAGTATCCCTCCAGGCTGCGTGGGGCGTGGACGTGGATGACGCGGCGGACGTCCGGCTTGTCCACGCCCATGCCGAAGGCCACGGTGGCTACAGTGCAGGCCAGCTCTCCGCCCAGGAACCGGTCCTGCACCTCGCTGCGCACGGCGGCCTCCAGGCCGGCGTGGTAGGGGGCCGCCCGCACCCCGGCGTGGGCGAGGCGCCCGGCGAGGCGCGTGGTGTCGGCCTGGCGCAGGGCGTAGACGATCGTCGGGGCCGTGGGGTCGGCGCCCACGATCTCCAGCAGGCGGGCCTCCCGGTCGGCCGGCACCTCCACGGCCAGGGCCAGGTTGGGGCGGCGGGCCCCCGTGTCCACCAGGCCGTCCGGGGGGATATGCAGGTCGGCCATGATGTCCCGGCGCACGGTCAGGGGGGCGGTGGCCGTCAGGGCCAGCACGGGCGGGCGGCCGAGGGCCTCGAGGAGCAAGGGCAGGCGGAGGTAGTCCGGTCGGAAGTCGTGTCCCCAGGCGCTGATACAGTGGGCCTCGTCGACGGCCACGGCGGCGACCCGGGCCTGCCCCAGGGCGTCCTGGAAGCGCTCGTTGGCCAGCCGTTCCGGGGCGACGTAGAGGAGCTCCAGCTCCCCACCGGCCAGCCGGCGCAGGACGGCGCCGGCCTCCTCCCGTTCCAGGCTGGCGTCGAGCCGGGCGACCCGGAGCGTCTGGCGCAGCTTCTCCACTTGATCACGCATCAGCGATAGGAGTGGTGAGACGACCAGCACCGTCCCCTCCATCAGGACGGCTGCCCCTTGGAAGGCCAGGCTCTTCCCCGATCCCGTGGGCATGATCCCCAGTGAGCTTTGCCGGGCGATGGTGCGCCGGATAAGGGTGCGCTGCGCCGCTCGCGGGGTGACCCCGAAGCGGGCGCGGATGGCGTCTTCCAGGGCCCTATCTTCCATAGTGATAGTCCAACTGTTCTAGTCTGCCCCTAGGCTAGCATAGAGCGTGCAGCACCCGGTGGCGCCCCTGTGCCCGTGTGCCCGTGTGCCCGTGTGCCCCTGGAGATCCGCTAACGTCCGCCCGGCCCACGGGAGACACCGCCCGCGGGAAACACGATCTACGGGAGACACCGCCCGCGGGAGACACCGCCGTCCGGCCAAGGGGCATGCTATGCCGTGATGGTATTGTGTAGGAGGCGCTAGGGAAACGGGCACGGCCGTAGGATTGGATCGAGCAGCGGTTGAGGCGCAGGTCATGACGTTGACTTCCCGGCCGCGCATCCTCGTCGCCGAAGACGACCGGGTCTTGCAGGATATGGTGGTAGAGCTGCTCGTCGAGGCCGGCTACGACGTGACCACGGCGAGCGACGGCGACGAGGCCCTGCAGCGGGCCCGGGAGCAGTCACCAGACCTCGTCCTCCTCGACATCACCATGCCCCGCCTGGACGGCTATACCGTCTGCCGGGAGATTCAGAGTAGCTTCCCCGTTGCTCCGGCGGTGATTTTCCTGACTGCCCATGGCACCGTGGAGGACCGTGTCACCGGGCTCGACCTGGGGGCGGTGGACTACCTGGTCAAGCCATTCAAGCCACCGGAGCTGGAGGCCAGGGTACGGGCGGCCCTGCGGACCAAGGCGGCCATTCACCCCCTGGTCGCCGATGCCCCCTTCGACCCGCTCACCAGCCTGCTCAACCGGAGCCAGGTCGAGGCGCGGGCGGCGGATGCCGTGATGCTGGCCCGGAGTCTCGAACGGCCGCTGGCCTGCCTGCTGCTCGAGATCGACCGCTTGCCGGAGGTCAACGACGCCGTTGGCCGCGAGCTAGACGACGTCGTGCTGCGCGAGGTCGCCCGTCGCGTGCGCGGCACGACGCGCCGGTCGGACGTGCTTGCCCGCTACGGGAGCCAGGAGTTTCTCCTCCTGCTGCCGGAGACGGACGGGCACGGGGCTGTGGCGGCGGCTGAGCGCGTCCGCCGTCACGTGGCGGCCCATCCGGTGGAGCTCCCCCAATCCCAGCCTCCGCTGCACGTCACCGCCAGCATTGGGGTGGCCGCCTGGTCGCCGCATATGGGCGACGCCGAGGCCCTGTTCCAGGCCGCCGGCCGGGCGCTCCTCCAGGCCAGGCAGTTGGGGCGAGATCGGGTAGTCCTGGTCCCCTAGCGCGCCCTAGCGCGGGCGCCCGGCCGGCAACACGTCAAGTGCCCGGGGCATGTCCCGCTCGCGCCTGGGCTCCTCCTTGTCCCGCCTGAGCTCCTCCTTAGCGGCCCCAGCGTCCTTGGCGGTCGCAGCGTCCTTGGCGGTCGCAGCGTTTGCCGCCCGGGAGGGAGCTCCGGACGCCGGGGCCGCCCCACCGGGCGCCGGGGGGATTGGCTTGTCCCCCGCTCTCGGCGCCGTCCCGGCGACCTTGGCGACCTTGGCCGGCTCCTCCTTCGCCTTTGGCTGCGTATCCCCCGGCATCGCCGGCTTGGGCCCCGGTTCCGGGACTGGCTTGGGCTCCGCCGAAGGCCCCTCTTTCGGGGCTGGCCGGAGCCCCTCTTTCGGGGCCGACGGCGATTCCCCCGCGCGGGCGCCAGCGCCCCCGGCGTCCGTGGGATGGAGGGATGGCCCCGTGTCTGGGGGGCGGGAGGTCTGCTGGGGACGATCCTGGATGGCGCCGCCCGTCGCGGTGCCGGCGTGGGTGACCAAAGAGGCGACGGTCAGAGCGTCCCGCGCCGGCGCAGCGGCGGACGATCCGCTCGCCGCTGCGATCGAGGAGGACGCCGAGGGCTCCGGGGCCACAGGGGCGGCGTCGGGCTTCACGGCGCCTCCCTCGTGCCGGCCGCGCCCGCCACGGGTACCCTCCATGCGCGCGTCTCCTCCGGACGGCGCCGGGAGGGGGGACGCCGGGGGAGAGGGAGGGGGCGCCTGTGCAGGAACCGCTCCCTGGGTCACCGCTGCCTGGGCCATCCCCTCTGGAGGGGGGAGAGGGACGGCCGCCTCCTGGGGCGCCGCCTGGGACGCCCCCTCCACAGCAGACGGCGGGGGCGCCATCCCCTCCGAGGAGGGTGCAGGGACAGCCCCGTCCAGAGAGGAGGGTGCAGAGACAGCCCCGTCCAGAGAGGAGGGGGGATGGACAGCCCCGTCCAGAGAGGAGGGGGGATGGACAGCCTCCTCCAGAGGAGACGACGAGGCCGGCGGGGCCGGGGAGAGGGCATCAGATGCGCCTACGAAGCCCCACCGGGCCGTCGAATCGGGCGCCGGCTCGCCAGCCGTGACGGCACCTGTCGACCGCCCCTGTTCCACCTGACTGGATTCCTCTATAGCTTCGGACGTGGCAACTTCCAGGGCCCCATACTGCTCTCCAGGCGATACCGTGCCATCGGCGGGACCGGCCGGCGCGGTCGGTCCCTCGCCGGAGACGGAGGATGCCATTCGGGAGTCGTGCCTCGCGAGGGCCAAGGGTGGGGGCTGGGCCGCTTCGCGGCGCCGCTTATCCCACCGGTCTCCGCCCGGGAGCGCGGCGCCTCCCCCGGCCGCTGCCCCCTGCGCCGTGGTGGACGCTATGGACTCTTCTATCGCGGCGCGGGCCCCTTGCGCCGTGGTGGATGCTGTGGCCTCTTCTATGGCAGTGAGAGCCCCCGATTGCCCTTCTGGCGCCGGTAGGGTGGGGGACTCTGCCCCGGCTGAGGCCGTCGGCGGATCGTACTGGGTCCAGTCAACGGAGTCCAGTCCAGTTGGAGAGGTGGGGACGCCGGGGGTGGGCTCAGGAGTCTGACGCTCGGGGGGCGCCGGAGCCGGGGGGGGCGGCAGGGGTATTGAGCCGGCGGGTTGACGTCGCGGAAGGCCGGATGGGGGCGCCGTGCTGCCCCCGTCTACGCCAGCCTGGACGGTGAGCAGAAAGCCCGTCCCCTGCCCTGAAGCCGGCGCCACGGCGGTAGCGGTTGCGGCGCCGGGGACGAACGCGGCCGCTTGTGGCGCTGGTGCCGGCGGGGTATGGCTGCTCGTAGAAGGTGCCTGTGACGTCTCGGGGGCTTGATCGGTGGGGTCGGGAGGGGAGTCGAGGGACGAGGCGTCAGGCTGCAGGACGGTGGCCTCACCCTCGGCAAGGGCCGCACCCGGCGTCAGGGAGCCGGGGAGGTCGGCCAGCGCGGATGGGAGCTCGGCCAGTCCGGATGGGAGCTCGGCCAGCCCGGATGGGAGCTCGGCCAGCCCGGATGGGAGCGGCCGGGGTCTGGGTTGTCCCTCGCGCACGGTCGCGGTACCGACCGGCGGGACAGGGGGCAGGGCCCTCAGGCCGGCAGGGGACGGTGGGCGTGTTGACGGCATTGGGATGGCCGGGAGGGACACCTCCGGTATTCCTGGAGGCGAGGGGATGAGGGGGCGCAATGGGTCGGCCGAGGCTCTCGCAGGGATTCTGCTGGGGCCAGGAGGTCTGGCGAAGGCGCCGGGAGAGCGCTCGGCATCCGGCGCCCCCGAGAGGGGTGCCTCCCGACCCTCCGCTTCCCCCCCCAGGTCCTGGACTATCTCCGCTGCTTCAGGCATGGGCGCCCGGTCGGCTTCGTCCCCTACGGCTTGGCTACCGGGCGTCCGCTCCCAGACCACGGCGAAGAGGACGCTACTCAAAAAGGTAACGCCGGCGTAGAGCAGCACAACGGCCAGGCCCCGAGTCCCTCCCGGCCCGGTGAGGGGGTGGCGCCGCGCCAGCCCCGGGACACGCCCCCGACGCCCCTGCGCGGTCTGACTCCCCGCCGTCTGTGCCCCTTGCCGCCGGTGACGCTCTCTCGACGCCGTCCCGCGCTCCGCCGTCACTCGCCTACTCGCTCGTGGGTCATCCGGCCCCTGTGCCCTAGACCGATGTCCCCTGCTGTCCCGCGGATGCCGAGGATCGTCGGTATCAGGATAGACGAAGTGGGGGGGCTCGATCTAACATCCCGGCCAAGGAGGGAGGCGCGCAACGGTATCGCTACCCGATCACGACGCGGTTGTAAGGGCTGCGGGGGCTTGGGGGGAGAGGAGCGGGAAGGCGACGGTGAAGGTGCTGCCGGCGCCGAGGGTGCTTTCCACGCGGATAGCCCCGCCGATTCGGTCGACCATGCGCTTGGTAAAGGCCAGTCCCAGCCCGCTGCCTGGCTCACGGCGCACTTCCGGCTGGTTGCTGCGGAAGAACTGCGTGAAGAGACGGCCCATATCCGCCTCTGCAATGCCGTACCCAGTATCCGCGACGGCGATCCGCACCCAGGCCGGGACGCTGGCCGGCTCGGGAATTCCCGGTGGGGCCCCAACACCGCCGGCAGTCAAGGCGCGGGCCGGCGGGCCGGCCGGTGAGATGGGGGGAGGCCCGATCGAAACGGCGACGCTGATCCGGCCCCCTTCTGGGGTGTACTTGACGGCGTTGTCAAGAAGATTGTTGACGATTTCCTGGAGGTACAGCTCGCTGCTCCACAGCCGGGGCAGGCCGGGCGGGATGTCCCGCTGTACGGTCAGTCCTTTGGCTTCTGCCGGGGCGGCGATAGACTCCAGGGCATCCTCCACCAGGTGGTCGACGGCCACCTGGCGGTACTCCAGGGGCAGGTCGGTGCGTTCCAGTCGGGCCATCTCCAAGAGGCTATTGACCAGTCGCAGGAGATGCTGCTCGGCCCCCTCGATGCGGTCGAGGTAGCGCCACACTCGCTCGTCCAGGATGGGGTGGGGTCCCGGCTGGGGCCTGCGGGGCGCTACCGAGCCGTTGCCTTCGGCCCCCCTGGTGGCGTCCGGGAGACCGGCGGCGCCCCGCAGGGTGCGCCGGAGCATGCTCACATAGCCGATGGAGATGGTCAGCGGGCTGCGTAGCTCGTGGGTAACCAGGGACACGAAGTCGCGCCGGAGCCGCTCCGCTTCCTTTTGCACGGAGACATCACGGGCGATGCCTATGCCCAGCCTCAGGGGGCCACCTGGTTCACTGGCGGCGGCGTAGGTCAGCAAGAGGTGCTTCGACGGCTTCCCCGGGGGGGCATAGACCACCTCCTGGGAGACCGGCTGCCCGGCAGCCTGCGCCAGGCGCAGGGGGCAGCGCAGGGGGCAGAGCTCCTGGCCGGCATCGTCCAGGAAATGGCAGACCTGGCTGCAGGCCTGCCCGGCGACGAGCTGCGCCGGCTGATCGAGCAGGGTGGCCATTGCCGGGTTGACCCCGGTAATCCGCAGGCGGTCGTCCACGGTATAGATCCCCTCGCCGGAATGCTGGAAGAGCGTTGCCAGCGTCTCCCGCTCCTCGACCACGGTGCGGTGGAGGCGCCTTAGCGTCCCATGCATTGTGCGCAAGTTGACCGTGGTACGGACGACGAACAGGAGGGCGACGAGGCCGGCCAGGAGCACTGCCAGCCGGTCGAAGCCCAAGCGTAGGCTCACGAAGTGGAAGAAGAGGGCCAGGGGCACGAGCCAGAGGTTGGTCAAGAGGTCGGTGCGGGCGACACGGGCGGGACGCCCGCGCAGGTTGGTGTCTAGCCAGTCCAGCAGGGTGTCGATGGCCCCGGCGAGGGCGAAGAATGTTGTGGCGGCCAGGGCCCAATCCTTGGTGAGGGGGGGCATCGTGCCCGTCCCCCACAGGGCGCCGGCCGCGGCCAGGGCCCCGGTGGTGGCCAGGGTGATCCGGGCCGCCCCGGCCAGGGCGGGGAGCGCCGCCTGGCGGCGCACGGCGTTGCCGGCCAGGGCCCCGGCGCCGGCCAGCAGGGTGGCCGCCGGGGCGCCGACGTGCCACCAGGCCAGGCTGACCGGCAGGGCCAGGAGGACGACGTCGGCGCGTCCCGGGTAGTTCAGGGTCAGCACGCCCATCGATCCGGCGACGAAGACGAAGAGGAGGACGGCAGACGCGGCCGGCGGCCCCCCTTCCGGGACCACCGCCGGGTCGAGCAGCGCGGCCAGATCAGCCCAGGGGAGCCGCCAGAGGACGGCCCCAGCGCCGGCAATGAGCAGCACCCGGTAGACGGTGCCGGCCAGTGGCCAGCGCAACCCCACACGACGCAGGGCCAGGGCCAGGGCCGCCCACGGCCCGCTCCCAGGCAGGGACGGGGGCGCCGCCCAGCCGTCCCCCCGGGGGGCGGGCGCCTCACGTTGCCAGTCCGTCTTGGGGGTCAAGCTACCCAGCCCTCCCGGCCGTCGACCGCCATGTGTGCCGTGTGTGCCGTGTGTCTGCAGATCGCGGCATCGGTGCCTCACGGGGGCCACGTCTTCGGTCTCCCGGTGGGACGTGTCGCCATCCAGGCACCGGCCAAGTAAGTCTGCGCCGTCCTGCTTGTGTGGTACCGCCGGTGATGCCCGGCGGCACCACGCTGCACAAACGTACCGCTTGCTACCGAGCTCCCCATGTACCAGGGGTACACTGACGCTGGTGGTCACCGCCGCCCCCGAGAGGATGCCGAGGGACATGCTGGCGGCACGCACTTTGACGAATAGTGTACGTGCCGCTGCCGGGAAGTAGAATGGCTGCGCACCACCGTACGGCGCGGCGCGGCGCCGGTGGAGATCTGTGCCGGCCGGTCCCGCGCCCGGCGCTCCCGCTTGGCGCTAGACTTATGGGTGAGCTTGAGAGATGGAAGATTGGCCTAACCCCCCCGATCCTGGCCGCCGCCCCGGCGACTCCGGCCAGTCCAACAATCCCCATGACGAGCGCGCCGGGAACGACTCAGTCTCGGAGCGCGTCGAAGACTGGCTCCGCGGGCTCCGTGCCGGGCGTACGCCGGGCGGGAGCGGTGGCGATGCGTCCGGACGCCCCGGCCACGGCGCCGGGGGCGGGGCCAGCGATGATCCGGCAGAGGCCTTCCTGAAAGCCGCCAAGCGCCTGGCGGCCTCGCCCCGAGCGCAGGCCGCCCTGGCCCGCCGCCTGGCGGACGGGGGAGGCGATGGGGGCGACCCGTCGCTGCAGGCCCTGGCGCGCGTCCTGGAGACGCTGGGCCGCGAGCTCTCCGGCGTGCTCGGCTCGGCCGGCGCCGGCCAGGCCCCCAGCGGGGCGGCCGTGCTGGAGCGCCCGGACACCCTCGAGGAGCGACGCCTCTCCGACGACGAGGGCGGTGGGGGCGATGACGACATCGAGGACGACGACGAAGGTGGGGGAGGGGGCGACGACGAGGAGCCCTGGCCGTCGGCGTTCATCGGCTACCGTGTGGGGATCGTCGATGGCGTGGACGTGGGCACTTGCCGTGACGGGTGTTGCACCGCTGTGTTCATGGAGCATCCCGGCGTGCGCGCCGCCGTCTGGTTCCCAACGGAGACGGCCGGGGCGCTGGCGGAGAGCCTGTCCGAGCTCCTGGGCAGCCAGCGGGGTGAGGCGGCCAGCCTGGGCGTGCCGCCCTTCGGCGCGGGCGATCCGCCGGCCCGTGGTCAGGTCCAGGCCGCCATCCAGTTCTTTACCGAGGACGTGCACCTCGACCTGGTGGAGCAGGACACAGACCGCGCCGACGGGGCCTTCGCCCGCGTGATCGCCTACGACCAGGGGCTGGGACACGGGGGCCCGCCGCTGGTGGACGCCTTGATCAGCACGGCGCAAGCCCGGGCCCTGCGCCGCGGCCTGCGCCGGGCGGCACGCGACTACTCCCGCGAGCGCGAGCGGTAGAACGTCCGAGGCCAACCCCCGCAAGGGTGGGCCCCGGGCGCTCCCCTGCGGGCGGCCGACGTGGCGTTCCCTCTGCGCGTCGTGGGAGAGTCCGGAGAACGGGCCAGGGGAGATCTCTAGACCGCCGTGGACGCTTCATTTCCCAGGCCCGCCGCCCGGCGCAGGAGGTCGACGACGGCCCGCTCCTCGTGCGAGAGTCCCTCCTCCCCGGCCTTTTCCCGCGACATTGGGGAGTCGTCTACGCCTTCCCCCACGCCCCCGGGGCTATCCTTACCGAGCTCGCCGGCCACGTGCCGGGCCAGGCGCTCGGCCTGGCCCTCAGCCGCACCCTCGACCAGGGCCTGGACTTCTCCCTTGACCGCCTCCAGGGCGGCGAGTGAGCCGGCGAGGTAGGCCTCCACCACGGCAGGGTGGACGTAGCACTTGCGGCACACGGCCACCGTATTCCCCAGCTGGGCCGCCACCTGTTCGATGGTGCGTACCACCCGGCGGCGGGATTCGGCGGCGGTGGTGGCCGGCTCCGCCTCGCGGAAGAAGCGCGTCGCCAGCACCGTGCCGGCCCAGGTGCGGAAATCCTTGGCCGTGAAGTCTTCCCCGGCGATCTCCTGGAGGTAGCCGTTGACATCCGCCGAGTCGATGGTATGGCGCTGGCCCTCGTCGTCGACGTACTGGAACAACTCCTGGCCCGGGATGTCCCGGCACTGCTTGATGATCTTTGATAGCCGGCGGTCGGTCAGGGTGACGTTGTGCACGATGCCGTGCTTGCCCCGGAAGTGGAAGCGCACCGTCGAGCCGCTGATGTCCACGTGGCGATTCTGCAACGTGGTCAGCCCGAACGACTTGTTCTGACGCCGGTACTCTTCGTTGCCCACGCGGATCAGGGTGTTCTCCAGCAGACGGACGACGGTCGCCAGCACCCGCTCCCGTGGCAGGCCCCGCCGGGCCAGGTCGTGATCGACCCGGGCGCGGATGCCGGGGAGGGCCTCGGAGAAGGCGATCATGCGGTCGTACTTGACGGCATCACGCACCGCTCGCCAGCGCGGGTGGTAACGGTACTGCTTGCGTCCCCTGGCGTCCCGCCCCGTGGCCTGCAGGTGCCCCTGGGGATGGGGACAGATCCAGACGTCCATCCAGGCCGGCGGGATGCTCAGGGACTTGATGCGTTGGACGGTGTCCTTGTCCCGCACCAGGTGGCCCTCTGGCCCCCGGTACGACCAGCCCCTCCCGCTGCGGCGCCGCCGGATGCCCGGCCCGTCATCCGTGACGTAGTGCAAGCCGGCAGCGGCGGCGGAGGCCACGGGATCGACAATCTCAGAAGCGGGCAGATCAAGGTCAATGATGGACACCGGCCCTTCCCTCACTTGCAGGCACTCCGCCGTCCCAGCCGGCGGCGGGAGCAGTCCCCCATCCGGCACCGCATACCGCCTGTGATTTGCACCACCTCCGCCGTCTCGTCTGGGAGCGGGCAGGTCCAGGGGCTGATCAATCCTAGCGCTCCTGCCTGGCGCTCCTGCCTGGCGCTCCTGCCTAGGGCTCATGTAGGTAGAGCATCCCGAAGGTCAATGTTCCCTGGGGCAAGGTGACGCATCTTCCGTGCGGGTGCAGCGGGTGCAAATGACGTGCCGCGCATGACCCGAGATGGGCAACGCACTTACGGGACTGTCGTCCGTAGACCCTGCAGCGGGGAGATGGGTGAAGGGGGATGGGTGAAGGGGTGCGCTGGACGCCCCTAGACCAGACGTCTGCTGGCCAGCAGGGAGACGAGCATCGCCAGGGCCATGACGCTCAGGGAGGCAGCGCCGACGTAATGGCCCACCTCCTGGGGCTGCACCTCCACCATAACGGCGCTCCCGAGGGGCTGGAAGAGCTCTTTCCAGGCGCTGCGGGTCGGGGAGGAGACGAAGCGCCCGCCGGTGAGCTGGGAGACCTGGCGCAGGGTGTCCGCCTGAAACGGCGCGCGCTGCTCCGCTCCGGGCCGGGGACCCACGGGGACGGTGTGGACGGGGATGCCGGCCTCGGCCGCCCCCCGCAGGGCCTCCCCCAGGGAGCGGCCGGTGGTGCTCTCCCCGCTGGAGATCAGGATGATGGCCGCCGGGGCCTTGGCCGGGGGGGCGTCCCCAAGAGGTGGAGCCCCAGGAGGTGGAGCCCCAGGAGGTGAAGCCCCAGGAGGTGAAGCCCCAGGAGGTGAAGCCCCTCCGGGCGCCATGCCGGCCCCCGCCCGAGGGGGATCCATGCGCTCGTTCCCCTCCAGCAGGGGCACGGCGGCGATGGCCACGGATATGGCGTCCCCGAGAGCGGCCTCGCCGGCCGTGCGCAGCCGGCTCAGGGCCGGTGGGACGGCGCCATGATCGTGGGTGGGGGCCAGCAGGATGTAGGCGTTCTGGGAGTAGCCTACCACCGCCACTTGCACCCGCCCCGGCAGGGCAGCGGCCACCCCCCGAGCGGTGGCCCTGGCGACCTCAAAGCGCGTCGGGGGCACATCGGTCGCCCGCATCGTCGTCGATGCCTCTACCACGATGACCACCGTCGTCAGGTCGTGCGGCGTCTCCAAGGGGACGACCGGCCGGGCAAAGCCGACGACCAGCCCGGCCAGGCCCAACAGCAGCAGGACGATGGCCAGGGTACGCCCGGCAGCGCCCCACGGGCGGGCCCGTCTCGCCGGGGCGGTGTGCCGGCCGCCCTTCAGCGCCCCCCTCGCCCCGCGCACCTGGAACGTCCCGGCAACGCGCCGTCGCGCCCGGCGGGCAGCGCCATAGAAGAGGAGGAGGGCGGGACTGAGGAGCAGGGCCCAGAGCAGCTCCGGGATGCGGAACTCTACCCCGCCCTCCCGCAGCCAGTCGAGTGGAGTCATGGTTGCCTCCGGCGGGCCGAGGGGCTGCGTCTCTCCGCCCTTCTGGGCGCCGGGCGCCGGGTCACCCTGGCCCCGCCCCACGGCGCTCGGCGCTGCCTCACGGTTGGCGGTGCAGCCACAGGAACGCCAGGCAGAGCCCGGTTGCGCTCAGCGCCAGGGCGCCGGCGCCGACGAAGTGGCCGATCTCCCAGCGCTCGAACTCCCAGCCCAGGGCCAGTCCCAGGTCGTTGTAGATGCGCCGCAGCTCGCCTCCGTTGGGAGCGAAGTAGTACTGGCCCCCCGTCTGCGCCGCCATCTCTTGTAGCAGGGTCTCGTCCACCCCACTACGCCCGCGCCCGCCGAAGGGGAACCCGCCTCTCCCTCCCATGCCGATGGTGAACACGGGGACGTTGGCGTCCCGCGCCCTGGCCGTCGATTCCAGGGGGGGGATGCCTTCCGTGTTCTCCCCGTCGGTTAGGAGCAGGACGACGGCCGGGGGTGGGGGTGGGGGCTGGCCGGGCTGGAGCGGGGCTGTGGGGGGGGCGGGGGCAGCCGGGTTGGGCGCGCCCCCGCCGGGGAGCGGCGCCCCACCTGCGGGGGCGAGGAGGTCTGGGAGGAGGGCCGCCAGGGCCACCTCGAGCCCTTCCCCGATGGCCGTGCCGCCGCCAAGCTGCAGCCCTTCGATGGCCGCCCGCACGGCCGGCAGGTCGTCCGTCACCGGCTGCACCAGGGAGGCGTCCGATGAGAAGGCGACTACGCCGACGCGGAAGCCGGTGGGGAGGCTCTCGACAAAGCTCTGAGCGGCCCGCTTGGCGGCGGCCAGGCGGGAAGGGAAGACGTCGCTCGCGCTCATGCTCCCGGAGACGTCCATCACCAGGATGATCGTGGCCTGGTCTTTGGGCACGGGGATGCGCAGGGCCGGGCGAGCCAGGGCTACCACCCCCAGGGCCAGGCTGGCCAGTACCAGGATGGGCGGGACGTGGCGGCGAAAGGCGGTGGACGGCCTCCCGGCCAGGGCGGCCCGGAGCAGGGGCAGGCTGCTGTAGGGCACGGCGTCCGGGGCGCGCCGGCTCTGCGCCCAGGCGTAGGCCCCCAGCAGCACCAGCGGGAGCGCGAGCCACCACAGCAGGGGTGGGATGACGTACTCCATCAATAGCCCCTCCTGTCTGCGGCCCTACTGTCGGTAGCCCTACTGTTGCCTGGTCTGTCGCCGGTCAGGCTGTCTGGCGCAACAGGCGCCGCGCCCCGACCAACGTGCGCCGGCGCTGCTCCAGGTAGTGCACCAGGGCAGTGACAATCGGCTCGGCCGTGGAGACCTTCCACAGGGTGGCACCGTGGCGGGCGAAGCGCCGCTCCATCTCCGCCTCCCGCGCCGCTGCCAGGCCAGCAAACGCGGCGCGGAACGAGGGCTGGCTGGTGTCGACGACGAGCTGCTCGCCACTCTCGGCGTCCTGGAAGGTCACCACGCCGGCGTCGGGCATTTCTACCTCGCGGGCGTCGCGCACCCACACTCCCACCACCTCGTGGCGCCGTGCCAGCGGGCCCAGGGCACGCTCCCAGGCCGGCAGGCTTTCAGCGGCAGCAGACGCGTCCCACCTCCCCAGCCGCGGGGGCCCGGCCGCGGCGCGGGCGCCTGGCGCCGGTGCAGACAGGGGGTGCAGGGGCATGGATCCTTGCATGGGGGTCCAGTCCTCATCCAAGAAGTCTGAGAGGACGACCACCAGGCTGCGCCCGTGGGCGGTGCGAAAGCCTTGCTCCAGGAGCGACGCCAGGTGCGTGCCGGTGTACCCAATCTCCGTCCCCAGGGGGCCTACCACCGGCTGCCGGCCCCCGGGGGCCGGCACGCGCCGGGCGGCGTCCAGGGCGCGACGGAGGAGCTGCAAGACGTGCACCCTTCCCCCGCCGGTAGTCACCATCTCGGCCGAGCGCCGCTCGGGGCCGGCGGGGCGTCCCACCAGGCCCATCCGCCGGGACAGTGGCCCTCCCGGCTGGCGATCGCGGCCACCCCGACTCGTCGCCAGGCCCCGTTCCTCGCCCCGCTCCCCTTCGCCGAGAGTCCGCCTGACAGTGGAGCCGGTGTAGAGGAGGGCCCCGACGCGATCCCCCCGGGCGGTGAGGAGCCGGGCCAGCGTCCCGGCGATGTCCAGGATCAGGTCGCGCTTGCTTTGCTGGGCGCTGCCGAAGTCGGTCGAGGCCGTCAGGTCGATAAGCAGCCAGGCGGTGACGTCGCGGTCCTCGTGGTAGCGCCGGACGTAGGCCTCCCCCATCCGCGCCGTGACGTTCCAGTCCAGGGCCCGGACGTCGTCTCCCACCTGGTAGGGGCGTAGCTCGCCGAGGTCCAGTCCAAACCCGAAGGCGGCGTTGCGGTGCTCCCCCTGGCGCAGCCCGTCCAGGCGGCGCACCACGGTGAAGTCCAGGCGCCGCAGGAGGCGCTCCGCCTCACCGGGAGGCTGCGCCGCCGGGGGCTGGGGCGGGACCGGGCGCCGGCGCAGCCCCCGCAGGAGACGCCCGGGCGAGGGCAATCGCACGCTAGCCGGCCCCTCCCTGGTGGCCGGCAGCTCCCCATCCCGCTGCCCCGTTCCCGGCCCTCCCGTCTCCTCCTGCCCCGCGGGCCGCACCCCCATCGGCCGGGGGGCCTTTACGACTACGACGCAGGAGCCCCCAGCGGCGCTGCTCTTGCGCCACCTGCGCCGTGTTCGCCGGGAGGACGTGCTCCTGCTGGTAGGGCGATCCGGCCTCGCCGGGGAGCCCGAGCTGGGGCAAGGGGATCTTACGGACTACCTCTTCCACCACCATCTCCGGCGTGACGTCCTCGGCCAGGGCCTCATAGGAGAGGATGATGCGGTGGCGCAGGACGTCCGGGGCGATCGACCATACGTCTTGAGGCAGGACGTAGCTGCGCCCGCGCAGCAAGGCCAGGGCCCGCGACCCGAGAATGAGGTTGATGGAGGCCCGCGGGCTGGCCCCGAAGTTGACGTAACGCTTGAGGTGCGCCAGGTCGAACAGGTCGGGCTGGCGCGTGGCCGCCACCAGGTAGACGGCATACTGGCGCACCCGCGCGTCAACCGAGACGGCATCCGCCTCCCGCTGCAGATGCACCATCCGCTCCGGCGTCAAGAGCGTCCGCAACCGCGGAGGCGCCTCGGTGGCGCGGTCGACGATAACCAGCTCTTCCCGGAGATTTGGGTAGCCGACCACGGTCTTGAACATGAAGCGATCGACCTGGGCCTCCGGGAGCTGGTACGTCCCTTCGTTCTCGATGGGGTTTTGCGTGGCCAGGACGAGAAAGGGATCGGGGACGGCGTAGCTCTGCCCGCCGATGGTGACCTGGCGCTCCTGCATCACCTCCAGCAGGGCGCTCTGCACCTTGGCCGGGGCGCGGTTGATCTCGTCCGCCAGCAGGAGGTTGGCGAACACCGGACCCAGCTCGACGCCGAACTCCCCGCTGCGCTGGTTGTAGACGCGCGTCCCCACGAGGTCGGCGGGGACGAGGTCGGGGGTGAACTGGATGCGCCGGAACGTCCCGCCGGCCACCTGCGCCACCGTCTTGATGGCCAGGGTTTTAGCCAGGCCGGGCACGCCTTCCAGGAGGATGTGCCCCCGAGCGAGCAGGGCGACGAGCAAGCGCTCGATGAGGTGGTCCTGCCCGACGATGACCCGCTTGATCTCGGTGAAGACCTGCCGCGTCTCGGTAGCGTCGCGATCCACCCGCGCCGCGCCCTCCGGGGAGTCCGCCTCCGGTGGGGCGTTGTAGAGTGACCCTAAGTCAAACGGGGCTCCCGGCGGCGCCTCGGCCGCGGCGGCTGCCCCGCCGGCCGACCCTGGGCGGGCGACCGACCCCGCCGGATTCTCTTGTCCTCTCTGCTCCGCCGCCAACTCCATCCCCTCCCCTAGAGAGGGTAACGCACCGGGGTAGGGGCCGCAGCGCGATCTCCATCCCTCGCCCTGGACTTGTGCCCATGCCGCTGCTCTGCTACCTCCACGACCAGGCCCGGCGGGCCATCCAGGGCGCTCATGACCAGGGCCGCCTCATGGCGGGGGTCGGGGCGACGTATGCCACGTCGGTCGCCACTACCCGCTGCCCGGGCCGACCGGCAGGCGCTCGGCCAGCTGGGCCAGTAGCCTTGCTCCCTCAGCGATCACACTGACCCGCCCGCCCCTACTACGACCTACGAGAATGAGCGAATCCGGTTCCGGCCGCTAGGGTAGGTCAGGTTGCCCGGGGGCGGGCCGTCCTTGCCTTCCAGGTAACAGCGACGAGACGACACAATCTTGTGGTCGTACTCATGCCCCATACTTGAGATGTGAGCCCGATGACTCCAGAATAAGAATCATGCTCGTCTTGCACGGGACCTGGGTCCCAGCGGGCTGGGACGCCCCGGCTCGCTTTGCCCTCTGGGGAGAGGTGCACGCCGGGGGGAGGTCGGGAGCGGGTTCCCGTCCCGCCCGGCGTGTCCCGCCGGCCGGCCGGGGGACGCCGTGGCATGCGGCGGCGGCCGGTGTCGACGTCCTGCTCGCGGCCGGCGCGGGGGACGGCGACCCGAGCCGGGCGCCGGGCTATCCCGGTCATCCAGGTCTCATACAAGACGGCCAGGAGGCGCTGGGCCAGCCGTGCGAGGTGTACGCCTGGCTCCCCAGCGTCCCGGGCGCGCCTTTGCCGTCCCCGTCCGCTGCCGCCGGCGATCTACCGGGGGACTGGCAGGAGCCGGTGCTGGCCCCTTGGCGCCTGCCGGCGCTGGCCCTCACCGCGCCCGTGGCGGCCGAGCGCCTGCTTACGCTCGGGGCGGCCGGCGTCTCCCGGCCGCACACCGCGACGTCGCCAGCTGATGGCCCTCCTACCCAGGTCGAGAACGTGGTCGTCGGCGACGACCTGCGCTTCTGGATCGTGGCGACGCGTTTCGCCCTGGAGCTCGTCTACCGCCAGCGCCTCCTACCACTACTCTGTGAGGAGGGCCAACGGTACGCGGCGCGCTGGCGCCCGCTGCTGGAGCAGGCAGATGACCGGCGTCGCGCCGACCTCCTCGCCGGGGCTATGCCGGCGGTGTGCCGCGCCCTGGCCTGGAGGGCAACAGGAGACCAGCCGGCCCCACCTCCCTCGCGGTCGTTGCTGGAAGAGTACGTCGCCGCCGTGGTGGATGGGGTAGCCCGCGCGGGCGCGGCGACGCTGCGCCGGCCCTCTATCGCCAGGGGTCGGCCGGCAACTGGGGGGCGACGCATCCACGAAGCAAGGGATGGTGGGGCAGCCACGGCGGTGGCCGCCGCCTGGTGGGATGCCCTTGGCGGCCCTCCGCTCCTGGAGATGGCCCCGTCGGTCGTGCGGGGCTTCGAGACGCAGCTCCGCGCCTGGGCCCGGGGCGGGACACTGGAGACGGCCCCGGCGGCCGACACCTTCCGGGTCTGTTTTCGCCTCGAACCCCCAGAACCGGAACCTCCAGAACCGGAACCTCCAGAACTGGAACCTCCAGAAGCCCAGCCCCTAGCAACGGGGTCTTTGGGGACGGGTTCGCCTGGGGGAGGATCGCCGGCAGCGTCCCAGAATGCCTCTCCCTGGACGCTGCGCTTCCTGCTGCAGGCCAGCGACGACCCCAGCCTGCTGGTGCCCGCCGGGGAGGTGTGGCGCCAGCGAGGGGCTACCGCCCGGTTCCTCAACCGCCGGTTGGAGCAGCCACAAGAGCGCCTGCTGGCCGGACTGGGGCGGGCCGCCCGGCTGTTCCCGCCGATTGAGGCCAGCCTGCGCGCTGCCCGGCCGGAGACGTGCCCGCTGAGCCCGGACGAGGCGCACCGCTTCCTGCGCGAGACGGCCCTGCTCCTGCGGGCCAGCGGGTTCGGCGTCCTGGTACCCGGGCTGGAGTCCCGGCTGCGCCTGCGCATCCGGGTGGGCGGCGCCCCCGCCGACCCCGCCCGGGGGAGTGGCCGGCCGACGTTCACCTGGGACAGCCTGGTGGGCTATGACTGGCAAGTGGCCCTGGGGGACGAGACGCTCACCCGTGAAGAGTTCGAGCACCTGGCGCGCCTCAAGGAGCCGCTCGTCCAGGTGCGTGGCCGGTGGGTGGAGCTGGATCCGGGGCAGGTGGAGCGGGCCCTGGCCTTCTTCGAGGGCGGCACCGGCGGCGGCGAGCTGAGCCTGCAAGATGCGCTCAAGCTGTCCCTGGCGCCGGACTCCATAGCTGACCGGGCCGGTCTCCCCGTAGCCTCGGTGGAGGCCCAGGGGTGGCTCGATGATCTGCTCCGCGCCCTGCGCCGGCAGCCGGACGGTAGACGGCGCGAGACGGTAGCGGAGCCCTCCGGCTTCGCCGGCCAGCTCCGTCCCTACCAGAAGGCGGGGGTGTCCTGGCTGGCCACCCTGCAGCGCTACGGCCTGGGGGCCTGCCTGGCGGACGACATGGGTCTAGGCAAGACGGTGCAGCTCATCGCCCTCCTCCTGCACACCGTGGATGCGCCGGGGCGAAACGCCCGCGGGCGGGGCAGGCGGGGCGGGAAATCCGTTCCCCAGGGGGCGGCCCCGCCGGCGCTCCCCCTGCTGCTGGTGTGTCCCACGTCCGTCGTGGGCAACTGGCGGCGGGAGCTGGCGCGCTTCGCCCCCTCCCTGCGGGTGCTCGTCCATCATGGGGCCGGGCGGGCCAAGGCGGGCCTGGAGGCCGAAGTCGCCGGGCACGACGTGGTGATCAGCACGTACGCCCTGCTGCACCGGGACGAAGCCGCGCTGGCGTCGGTGGAATGGGGGGCGGTAGCGCTGGACGAGGCCCAGAACGTGAAGAACGCCGCCACCAAGGCCGCCGGGGCGGCGCGCACGCTGCGCACCCGCTGGCGGGTGGCCCTCACCGGCACCCCGGTGGAGAACCGCCTCTCCGAGCTGTGGAGCATCTTCCACTTCCTCAATCCCGGCTACCTCGGCTCGGCAGAGGAGTTCCGCCGGCGCTTCGGCAATCCCATCGAGCGGGCCAACGACGCCGCGGCCACGGCCCGACTCAAGGCCCTGACGGCCCCGTTCATCCTGCGCCGGGTCAAGACCGACCGCACCATCATCCAGGACCTGCCGGAAAAGAACGAGATGAAGGTGTTCTGCTCGCTCACCAGGGAGCAGGCCACCCTCTACGAGGCCACCGTGCGCGACCAGCTGCGCCAGATTGAGGCGGCCGACGGGGTGCAGCGCCGGGGGGCCATCCTGGCTACCTTGACCAAGCTCAAGCAGGTCTGCGACCACCCGGCCCTCTTCTTGCAAGACGGCAGCGCCCTCGCCGGGCGTAGCGGCAAGCTGGCCCGCCTGGAGGAGATGCTCGAGGAGGCCCTGGCGGTGGACGACCGCGCCTTGCTGTTCACCCAGTACGCGGAGATGGGCAAGCTGCTCAAGACCCACTTGGAGGAGCGCTTCGGTGGGGAGGTGCTGCTCCTGCACGGGGGTACCCCGGTGGCCGAGCGCGACCGTCTCGTGGCCCGCTTCCAGCGCCCCGGCCCCGGTCCCCGCCTGTTCGTGCTCTCCATCAAGGCCGGCGGCACCGGCCTGAACCTGACCAACGCCAACCACGTCTTCCACTTTGACCGCTGGTGGAACCCGGCGGTGGAGAACCAGGCCACCGATCGCGCCTTCCGCATCGGCCAGCGCCGCGACGTCCAGGTGCATAAGTTCGTCTGCGCCGGGACGTTCGAGGAGACAATCGACGGGCTGATCGAGCGCAAGGTGGCCCTGGCCGAGGCCATCGTGGGGCCCGGCGAGAGGTGGATCACTGAGCTGAGCACAGCCGAGCTGAGCGATCTCTTCGCCCTGCGCCGAGACGCGGCCGCCGACGTGATGGCCGCCGGCTAGCCGGGGAGCAGCGCCGGCCGGGAGACGGAAAGACCTGGGCAGGGGGGCAAAGCAACGGTATGGGACGGCAGGACTGGGATGAGTGGGACTACCCACGGCCGCGCCGCGCCGTAGACGGCATCCGGGCCCAGACGCAGCGGGGCAAGTTCGGCGCCACCTGGTGGGCCGGCCGCTGGCTGGCGGCCCTGGAGCAGCTCGTCGACCCCGGGCGCCTGGCCCGCGGGCGCTCTTACGCCCGCAGCGGCCAGGTCACCAAGCTCGATGTCGGGCGGGACGGCGTGGACGCCCGGGTGCAGGGGAGCCGCCCCCAGCCCTACCGGGTAAGTATCCGCTTCCGGCGCCTGCCGGACGACGCCTGGGATGCCGTGGCCGAGGTCATGGCCGGCCAGGCCTTGTTCGCCGCCCGTTTGCTTGCCGGGGAAATGCCGGAGCAGATCGAGGACGCCTTCCGCGACGCCGGCTTCGCCCTCTTCCCAGAGAAAGAAGCCGATCTGACGACCGACTGCACGTGCCCGGACTGGGCCAACCCATGCAAGCACGTGGCGGCCGTGTTCTACCTCCTGGGCGAGCGCTTTGACGCCGACCCCTTCCTGATGTTCGAGCTGCGCGGTCGCACGCAGGGAGAGATCATCGCCTCCTTACGCGCCCGGCGCGCCGGGGCGCCCGGCGCCGCCGCGCTCGGTGCGGGGGACTCGCCCGCCCGGCCCCGCTCCGGCGCAGACGCCTCCGACATCCCGGCGGATACTGCCCCGCTCTTCGACCAAGCAGCCGGCGACGTGACCGCCTTCTGGACAGCGCCGCCGGCCCTCTCCGATGTCGTCCTGACGTTCAGCGCCCCGGCGGTGGACGCCCTCCCGCTCAAGCTCCTGGGCCCGCCCCCGGCCTGGTCACCGGAGCGGGACTTTATGGCCGAGGCGGAGCGGGCCTACCGGGTCATCGGGGAGCGCGCCCGGCGCCTGGTGCTGGACGGTGACGCCGAGCGTCCCTGAGTCCGCCAGGTAGGCCAGGCCGGCCCGCCGGCCTGGCACCGATGGGGACGAGGGTGGGATTGGAGATCCCGCGCCACGCCCGGCTGGAGCGGGAGGGCAAGCAGGAGACCGTGATCCGGGAGCTCATCCGCTACAACTGGCCGCGCACCCTGGCGCTCAGTGGATCGGCCCTCCTGACCCTGCTGATGCTCACCGCCGTCCACTCTGCCGTGTAGGGGCGCATCCACGGAGATCGGTTCGGACGGTGGGACTGACGACCGACTTACCGGCGACCATTCACACAGGACGGGACGTACCGCATGTACCGGGAGCGTACCTGCCGGTTCCGGTGTGCCTCACCCCCCGGAGATGGTCCAGGATGGTCTCGATGACCTGATCGACCGGGGCGCTGGTGTCCACCTCCAGCGACGCCGTCCGTCTCAGCAGCGGCTCGACGGTGTGCAGGTGCCGCAGGATCCGAGCGAGTTCGTCCGGATGCTTGCCGTAGGGGTTGGTCGTCCGGGTGGCCAAACGCTCCATGAGCAATGGAGCCGGCGCGCTGAGCAGGACGATATGGTCGAACTGGGCGTAGAACCTCCCCTGGTTCGACTTGCACCCGCTGACGAACAGCACGTCGGCGTCTTCGGTCGACAAGAGGCGTTGGATGCGGTCCTCGCGCCAGATCCAGTCGGGCTCCGCGGATGCGCCGGGCCGGTCGGAGTCGCCGGGGACGGTCACCCATATTGACCACGCCTCAGTATCCGTATCGATGGCCTTGTATCCCCGTGCGGCGAGCGCGCGGATCAGCGTGGACTTGCCGGTGCCAGACATCCCGGTCAGCAGCACCCGCTTCACGCCACCAGAATACCAGGGCAGATTGCAACCTGGGAGACCTGCCGAGAGACTTCAGCCCAGGTGGACTAGCTGACGCCTGGTGCGTCATCCCCCCGAGGGCGGTGGCAGGAGGGCGAACTCGGCGAGGGAGGCGTACTCGGAGCTGCCGTAGTTGGACATCACGCGCAGCCGGACGCTGGCCACGTGCGTCGGTGGACAGGGGAATTCCTGGGCCCCCGTGGCCTGGGCCAGCGTCCACTGGCCCAGGCGGATGGAGTCGGCGCCCTCGGGGTGGAGGGAGATCCAGACCTCCACGTCCTTGGCCCACGTCTCCGGGGGCGCCGCCGTGCTGTGGGCGAAGAGCACCCGGGCGGTGGGTGACGTGTCCCGCACGCGGAGGCGCAGGTCGGCCGTGGTGAAGCCGGCCGGCGACTGCCACACCGGCGCCAGCGGGCACAGCCGCGCGTCAACGTTTTCATATCTAGCCGAGATACATGAGTGGTGGTGGACAGGGCTGCGATCCGCTGCGCGCTCGGCTGCCCCTGGCGGTGGCGGTTTGCACCTCTCCCGACCGGGGCCGTCAGCGCGGGCGAGGGAGGAGCGGCCGGCTCTGTGTCTCGATCAGATGGGGCGGGGGCATGACGCCGAGGACGAACGCCCCGAGGGAGACGAACTCCCGGTGGCCATAGTTGGCGTAGACGCAGACGCGGGCGTAGCGGGCGGGCGTCTCGACGAACGTGAACTCCTGCGGGTCGGTGGTCTCAGCCAGTGTCCAGCGACCGACGAGGTAGAAGCCGCCGTCGGAGGCCGCGGTTGAGAGCCACAGCCCGACGTCCTTGGCCCAGGAGTCTGGTGGCAGGGCGCCGGCCTGCTGGAAGGCGACGCGGTCGACGGTCACGGCGCCGCGCAGTTCGTACCCCAGCTGTTGCGGCAGGAGCCCAGTAGGCGAGCGCCAGCCGCGCATCGGGCGACGGACAGCCGGGCCTTCACCGTGGTCATCCTTTGAACTCGCGCTCGAACTCGGGCCGCAGCAGGGCATAGGCGACCACGTCCTCGAACGAGTCCCCCTTACGGACGTAGCCTCGAAGGACGCCCTCACGCACCATCCCGACCTTCTCCATCACCCGCCAGGAGCCGGGGTTACGCAGGAGCGCCCGCGCCCCCATCCGGTGCAGCCCGGGCGTGGCAAAGCCAAAGCTGACCACCCGGCGCACCGCCTCCGTCATGTAGCCCCGGTTCCAGTACGGCAGGCCCAGCCAGTAGCCTAGCTCGGCGCGGGCGTGCGCCGGCGTCAGGGCGCAGGTGATGGCGCCGAGCAGGGCATTCCCATCCCGGCGCACGATGGCCCAGGCGAGCGTCCGCCCCTCGGCGGCGGCCGTGGCGTGTCCGGCGATCCAGGCCTCGGCGGCCCCCTCCGGGTAGGGGTGCGGGATATTCAGCGTGGTTGCGGCCACCTCCGGCGCACCGGCCAGGCGGCGGACAGCCACAGCATCGGCGGGGACGAACGGGCGCAGGCATAGCCGCTCGGTCTCCAGCACGGGGATCACCGCAGGCAGCCCCGGAGACGCCGCTGTGGTCGTCGTGCGCATCGCGACTCCGTTCCTCCATCGGCGTCCCTGGCCGGGATGGGGCCAGCCGTCGAGCCCATGGCCAGCATCTCCTGATACACGCTATCGACTGTCCGCTCAGTGTACCAGGAGGTCCGAAAGGTAGCCTTCCCTGGGCATGAGACAAGGGTATCCAGCGCTACCAGGGGCGTCGCCCCGCCCCGCCGTGTCCCCCACGGTGGCGAGCCCTTCAGGACTAGGTAGGCGCGGGGCGATTTACGCCGGTTGGCCCACCCGGCACACGACCCGCCGCCTCAAATAGCGCCCATTGGCGGTCGCTCTTAGTCCGAAGCGCCGGGATCAGCGGCGGTGGCGCGTCAGTCCGGGAGCCCCAGGAGCGCGAGCACCGAAACGTCCTCGTCGAGGTCGGGCCAGTGGACGCCGAACCCCTGGTCGATCAGTTCCCAGCGCTCGCGCTGCGTCGGCTCCGCGCCGGCGAGGCGGGGGAACCACTCTAGGGGCGCGCCCAACTCACGGCCGTCGGCGAGGCGGACCCACAGCAGGTCGGCGGCGAACCAGACCGCCGTGGCCTGGGCGCCGGCGGGGCGGGTGGTGGTGGGGCTAGGAACGGTGGAAGGCATACCAGGCTTGCTCCATATCGTCGCGGTGGGCCTCGACCAAACCCCGCAGCGCGCGCAGCTCCCTCGCATCGTACCCGGCGGAGCGGGCCAGGGAGACGGGGCGCAGCCAGAACTTGGCGCCCTTACCGGCGGACTCGACGTGGACCTGCGGCGGCTCGTTCCCCTCGTTGGAGTAGAAAAAGAACCGGTAGCCGTCGAGGCGCAAGGGCGCAAGACGGTGGGCATCCCCGGACCCTACCCAGCGGCGCGCTCGGCCAGCAGCTCGCCCCGCCGGGCGGCGATCTCGGCCGCCTCCTGGCTCACCGGCGCGGTCCTCCGACTGGCAGCTTCGCCGATGTAACAGGAGGCGTCGCCTTCGCCGTGCGCAACGCTAGGCGCGCCCGCTCAGTGCGTCCCACGGCGCGCCCGCCAGAGAATAGGGCGCCGCTGCAGGGAGCGCAAGGAAACACAAGCATCTATTGTGTTGCATCGGGCGCCGCCGGCCCGTCAGGCGGCGGTCGGCGTCTCCTGCAACGCGTAGGCGACGGCCTGCTCCAGCGTCATCGCTTGCCCCGCCGACCACGCCGCGGCGGCGGCCCCATCATCCAGCGCGGCCCAAGCCTCGACGGGGGCACCCGCGTCCTGGTCACGCCCGGCGGCGGTGGGCCCGCCGAAGGTCTCGCGCAAGGCCGTCGCCCACTGCCTGGAGCACAAGCGGGACGTGTACGGCCGCGACGAGGAGAGCCGGCGGCAGCTCCCTGGAGGCACGCGTCGCGGCCGCCGCGTCGCCGTGGACTACCGTCGCCAAGGCGGCGGGCCACGGCGTGCCGATCAGGCGAATACGCGCCAATCGTAGGTCAGTTGGTACGTCCCGCTGTGCCCGACGAAGGTGAGCACGGCGTCCGGGCTGTCGACCTGCCCGCCGGCGAAGCGGTGAGAGAGCGAGCCGATGGCCGCGCTGATGGTCTTCGGGGGGAAGATATCGTCGGCGAACAAGGCCTTGATCAGCTCGAACACTTTGCCGATGACGAACCCAACCGCCGCACCAATGGCCGCGCCGACTGGCCCGCCGCTGGTGCCAATCGCGCCGCCAATGGCGGCTGCCAGGTACGCGATGACCCGCTCGCGCACTTTCTCAAGCAGCCGGCTGACGAAGTCGGCCAAGCCACCGCCCAAGTCTTTTTCCGCGAGCACGAGTGTCACGAAGTACGACTTGGGGAACGCCGTCCCCTCGCGCAGGTCGAACGACGTCAGGCGCCGTGGCGGCGAGAACGTGCGCACATCCCCGTCGTTGAAATCGCCCACCTTGAACTCAGTCAGCTTGTGGATGTCGCCGGTCTCGTCGACCGCGGTGCCGCTCAGCGCGATCTCGTCTTTGCCGAGCTCGCCAAACGTGCCGCTGCCCGTCTCGTCGACGCACTTGACCCGGTGGAGCCTCAGCTCCAGCTTGTCCGTCACCGACGCGATGGCCGCAACAGCGACGCCAGCGCTAGACGCCGCCACAGTGGCCGCCGAAGCGAAAGAGGCCAGCGGTTGCAGGGCGTTCGCCTGGAGCTTGAGCGACGCGGGGAACGGCAGGGCGTCAGCCTGCTTGGCCACCGAAGTCGGCGCGCGCAGGTTGATCTTGGCCAGATCGCCAAGCGCCTGGGCCTGCTGCGCGGGCGCGGCCATGACGCGAGGCATCACCTTGGCTACGGCCAGCCGGCGCTGCTCGGGCTTCAAGGTTTGGGCACGGGCGTGCACCAGTCGCTCGACCGCGTCTTGCTCTGCCGGCAGCGGATAGGTTGCCGGGTCAGCCTCGTGCGCGACCGCCTTCTGGATGGCCAGCTCCATCTCCTTGAGCACCCGCATCGCCACTTGGCGCAGCTTGGGGTCGGCAAGGTCGGTGATCTCCTCGGTGGTGGTCAGCGCGAGAGCAGCGGCGCTTGGTGTGATAACGCTTGGGGTCATCGTGAGTCTCCTTCTATCTATGGTGGACGCCGCCCGAGGGGTCGCGTGTCCCGGGGGCGGCACTCCGTCCGCTTGAGTTGGGATCGCCGGCTGCGCGGCCGCCGGCGCCTCTGAGCGGGCAAGAGAGCCGGGCGCGCCGCGCTGCCCTGCTGCCTCACCTGCCTATGGAGCTAAACGCCCCCGCACGCCGGATTCGGGGAATTGTCACGGTAAGGATTTGGCGCCGGAGTGAGGATGCGCCCGTCTACGGCATCTTCGTCAACCGCGGCTGGTTCGAGATCCTCACCTAGGCCGTCCCATCTGGCGTCGCGAACAGGCCCCCATCTGGCGCCGCCTACCGCCTCAGGGCCTTTTCATCAGAGCCGCTCCTGGGGCACCGCCCGCGGTGCGGTCGTGCCGAGCCCGGCGAGGCATCCGGGCCGCTGGTCCATGGACAGTGGGACGACTCGCTGATCCCTCGCTGCGCTCGGGATGACCCGGAACCACCGCCTATCCCTGATGAACAGGCCCTGCCTACCGCCTGGAAGTCATTGACAGGCCGGCCGGCCGGCCGATAGACTCTTCGCAGCCGCAGCGTCGCCACAGGCGACGCCTCTCTTTGGTCCCGTGGTGCAGCGGCCTAGCATACATCCCTGTCAAGGATGAGATCGCCGGTTCGAATCCGGTCGGGACCGCCCATCAAAGGCCTGTCGTACGGCCGGTTGTGCCCGGTGGCTCCGGGCCGGGCCCCCGTCGTACGGCGCCGCGCCGTGTCCAGGCCGATGTGCAGCGTTCCGTCCCCTGGTGCGAGCGTTGCGCAAAGCCTGTGACACCGCACAGGTGGCGCTAGGCCCCTGACACGCGACAGGCACGGCGGGGGCACAACCCGAGGGGCTCCCTGCGGGTGCCTGGCGCCAGGACGCTGCCCGGAGGCTGGCTGGGGCGTGCTATCGTTCTGGCGGTGAGCTCCCCCGTGCGGCCCATCCCCATAGAATCGTCCGCGGCCCCTGCCGAGTCGGGCGTGGGCGAGTCTGCCTCGCTGGCGCGTCGCCAGCTCCCTTCCGAGGGCTTGCAGGTCGCGGCGCGCTTCGCCCGGGCGCTGGAACGCTACCTGGATGCCAACGGCGGAGCCGCCTCGCGGGCCCAGATCGGGGCCGTCGTGCGCACCTGGGTGCCCCGCTGGAACGAGGAGGTCCCCCCGGTGCTGGCGGATGCCCTGGTGGAAGGGCTCTTGCGCCAGGGGAAGGTCGTGGCCACGCGCCACTTCGTGGGGACGGTGGAGGCCGTGGAGCGCTGGCGCGCGCGGTTCGCGCGCTACCCCCAGCGCCTGACGCAGCCCCCGGAGCAAGTGGCCAGCGAGTGCGACCTCCCCGTCAGCGCCGTGCGGGCCTTGCGGGCCCTGACTCGGGCGGGAAAGTGACCGTGAGGCCAGGTAGCTCGGCGGCCGAGGCCCAGGGGCGAAGTAGCCCGGTGGCCGGGACTGGAGGCTGAGCGGCGATCGCCGCCGGCTGGAGACCTGAGACCTGTGAGACTGGAGACTGTGGTGGCTGAGGCCGGTGGACCGGGTGTGACCATCCGGGCGGCGACGGCGGAGGACGTGCCGGCCATCGCCCGGGTGTTCGGGGCCGCCTTCGAGGACTACCGGCGGGGGTTCGGGGTTGACGCCGCGACGCTGGCTGAGCTGTGGGAGGATAGCCTGGCCGGGCGAGCCGGCTCTACCACCGTGGCCGTGTTGCCGCCGGACGGCCAGGTGGCCGGGTTCGTCGTCACCGTCAAGCCGGGAGCCAAGGAGCGCTACGGCAGGCCCCGCGGGACGCCGCGCCGCCCCGCCAGCTGGCGGCGCGCCCTGGGAGTCAGGGGCTTGTGGCGTCTGCCGGCCCTGTTTGCCCCCATGGGGCTGGCCTATGCCCGGCGCAGCCAGGCCAAGGACGAGCTGTATATCTCCCTGATCGGCGTCGATCCGGCATACCAGGGACGGGGCATCGGCCAGGCCCTGCTCCGCGAGGCCGAGGCGGAGGCCAGGGCGGCCGGGGCGGCGGCCGTTTTGCTCCACACGGCCGCCTCGAACACGCGCGCTCGAGAGGCCTACGCCCGCGCCGGGTACGTCCTCGTCTGCACCGTGCGGGCCCCCTGGCCCGGACCGGCCGGCATCCCCGCCTACGTCGCCTTGCGCAAGGCCCTCCGTCCGGATCCGACGCCCCTCCTCGACGCCCTCGCCGGCACGACGACCTAGTGGTACGTCACAGCCATTCTGCAGGGTCGCCACTCCTGGGAACGACCTCGCAGTTTCGTGTTGACAGACCACTAGGGTGACCCATCTCCCACGGGGCGCGCCGGGGGCCGCTCTCTCCTCCCCGGTCTCTACCCGCCCGACCGCCGCCAGGGAGGTCACGCCGGACACACCTCTCCAAGCGCTCGACCTCAGCTGGCGGGAGCGCGACCTGCCCGAGAGCGAGCGCACCAGGCACGTCCACCGGCTGCACCCCTACCTCGGCAAGTTCGTCCCCCAGCTGGTGGAAGTCTTCCTCCGGAAGTACTGGTCACCAGGTCAGACGGTGCTCGACCCCTTCTGCGGCTCCGGGACGACGCTGATGCAGGCCAACGAGCTGGGCGTCCACGCCACCGGCTACGACATCTCCGCCTTCAACGTGCTCCTCTGTAGGGCCAAGACGGCGCGGTACGATCTATCGCTCGTGCGCCGGGAGGCCCTGGACATCTTAGACAAGACCCGCCAAGCAGAGCCGGCAGAGATGCATCAAGGGGGCGTCTGGGACACAGCCTCGCCCGGCCTGGCCAGGGCGCCGGCGCCTGAGACGGACAACGTCTACTTGCGAAGTTGGTACGCCCCGGCGGCCCTGCGTCAGCTCCTTACCTACCGTCGCCTGCTAGACGCGGGCGACTACACCTACCGCGACCTCTTGAGGGTCATCCTGTCGCGCTCAGCCCGCTCGGCGCGGATGGCGCCACACTACGAGCTGGACTTTCCAAGAGCTCCCCAGACTGCACCCTACTGGTGCTACAAGCACTCCCGGCAGTGCCACCCTACCTCAAACGCCTTGAAGTTCCTGCGCCGCTACACGATCGACACCCTGGAACGGATCGCGCAGTTCGACGCCGTGCGCAGCGAGGCGACGGTCGCCGTCCACCACGCCAACGTCCTGCACGCCCCGCTCGCGCCGGTGGACGGCGTGATCACCAGCCCCCCCTACGTCGGCCTGATCGACTATCACGAGCAGCACGCCTACGCCTACGAGCTCCTTGGTCTCCAGGACCGGCGCGATGAGGAGATCGGACCGGCCGCCGGTGGGTCCAGCCAGACGGCCAGGCGACGCTACCAGGAAGAGATGGCCAAGGTATTTCGTCGCATCGCCGAGGTGATGCCCCGTGGGGGCCGAATGATCGTCGTGGCCAACGACCGGGCCGGCCTCTACGGCGAGATCGCCGCCCTGGCCGGGGTGGACGTGGAAGGGGTGGTAACACGCCACGTCGACCGCCGGACGGGCATGCGTGGCAGCACGTTTTACGAATCGGTCTTCGTCTGGCGCGCACCCTGACCCGGCGTCCGGGGGAGCTCGGCGTGGTAGGAGAGATGCCCGACCACCCCGCAGCGCAGCGCAGGTCGCCCGGCTGCACGGGCCGTCCGTGCCAGGCGAGGCGGTGGCGATCTGTGCCCGGAGCGATCTCGAGTGCACGTTGCCGTGCTGCAGGGGCCGTTCGTGCCAGTCCATCCCCTGGTTTTCGGGAAGTGGCCCTCGCTCGGCACGCGGAAAGGGTGAGCGGTCAAGGGATGAGATATGGGTGGGGGTAGGGCCGGCCCCAGGGGCGTCCACCGAGGATGGTATGCACCGGGCTGAGGCGCTGGGGGCCGGTCCAGCTGTAGCCGAGGGAGTCCCGGAAGGCGAACGCCCCTCCCTGGAGGTCGAGGACGGCGGCGTCTCCGGGCGCCCCCACCTGGAGGGTTCCCAGGAGGGGCTCGCGTGCCGGCGCCGGCAGCGCCCGGTTGATGAACTGCGCCGGGGCGACTGTGCTGCGGGCGACGACCTGTTCCAGGGGCATCCCCAGGCTGAGGAACTTGGACATCGTCGTGGGCATGTCTACTACCGGGGCGTTGACGCTGGCGCTGTGCAGGTCGGTGGAGATGGTGTCCGGCCAGAAGCCCTGCTCCGCGCAGGCGGCTGCTACGCCGTAGGAGAAGCTCCCCCGGCCGTGGCCCACGTCCCAGAGCACGCCCCGCTTGCGGGCCTCGCGGGCGGCGCCGTCTACCCGGCCGGCGTCGTCGAGAACGCCGTTACGCCCCCCGTTGAAGCCGTGAGTCACGACGTCGCCCGGGCGGAGCAAGGAAAGGAGCTCGGAGAGGGGAGCCGGGGCGCTCCCGTAGTGGACCATCACCGGGACGCGGTCGCGGATCACCGCCTCCGCCAGCTCAGCGGCCCGCACCGCCCGGCGCAGGGGCTCCAAGCCGTTCTCCCCGACTAAGGCTGCCGTCTGCCGCACCTTCACTCCCAGGACGAATCCACGGTAGCTGAGGACGCAGCGGGCGGCGAGCTGGGGATCGAGGTAGAGGAGGTCGCGGGACTCCCCGTGGGGATGCCCGGCCAGACCAATGCCCGAGATGTGCACGAAGGCGAAGACCCGTGTGCGGACGTGTCCCTGGGTCAGCATGCGGAGCCCGAGCATGGTGTTCGCCCCGGCCGTACCGGCGTCGACGACGGTGGTGCAGCCACTGGCGGAGCAGACTTCGTCGGCCGGGATGACCAGCTCGCTACCCCCGACGTAGACGTGGGTGTGGAGGTCGATCAGCCCGGGAGTGACCAGGCGGCCCGTGGCCTCGATCACCAGGCGGGCGTCGCCGGGGTCGATCGTCTCCGGGTCGGACACGGCCGCCACTCGTCCCCAGGCGAAGGCGACGTCGCGCCGGCCACGCAGGCCCTGGCTGGGGTCGAGCACGTCACCCCCTCGGATGAGGACGTCGTAGGGGGCGGCGTGGGCGGTCGGTCGCGCCGGGGGCGGCTGCCCTTCCATCTCTCCCTTCACCCCACTATCCCCTTTGCCCCGAGTGCCAGGTCCCAGGTCGCCGACCCGCAGGCGTCGGCGGCGGGTTCAGCCTCACGTGCAGGGGGGCTCGATACTCTCGCCCGGCACCCCCGGCGCTGGGAACGGCCCATCTGGGGGCGGGACACCTCACAGCACGCGCCGCAGCGCTGCGTCCTCCGTTGGCCCCGCATTGCGTTGGCCCCCACCTCGAGCGCGTAGGGTAGCATGTCCCCCTGGTACTACCCAGGGTTATCCACAGCTAGCTGACTCAGCCTGGCGCAGAGGGGGAGGGTTCATGGCTCGTTACCGGGTAGGAATCATCGGCACGGGGCGTCCGCGACGCGAGACCGGCTCGACCGGCTTCGGGATGTCCCATATGCATGCCCGCGGCTATCTCGCCTCCGGCCGTTGCGACATCGTGGCCCTGGCCGACGTCAAGCGGGAGAACGCCGAGGCCTTCCGGGCCGACCAGGAGATCCACGAGGCCCGCATCTACGAGGATTACCGGGAGATGCTGGCTGAGGCGCCCCTGGACGTCGTCTCTATTGCCACCTGGCCGCACTTGCATGGCGAGATGGTGCTGGCTGCCGCCGACGCGCACGTCAAGGCGATCCACTGCGAGAAGCCCATGGCCCCCACCTGGGGGGAGGCGCGGCGCATGCACCAGGCCTGCGTCCAGCGCGGCGTGCAGCTTACCTTTAACCACCAGCGCCGCTTCGAGGCCCCCTATCGCACGGCCCGCCGGCTGCTCCAGGAAGGGGCCGTGGGGAGGGTGCTGCAGATCCAGGCGTCCTGCCCGAATCTCTTCGACTGGGGCACCCACTGGTTCGACATGCTGTTCTTCTACAACGGCGATACCCCGGCGGAGTGGGTGCTGGGGCAGCTCGACAGCCGCTCCGAGCGCTCGGCCTTTGGCGTGGCCATGGAAGACCAGGGACTGAGCTACGTCGGCTTCGGAAACGGCGTGCGGGGCCTGCTGATTACGGGGGACAATGTCCCTGGGGCGACCGGCGGGCCCACCGGCCAGCGCGCCGCCGGGGGGGGGGCGCACCGCGTCGTGGGCACGGACGGGCTGCTGGAGGTGGCGGCCCCCGATTCCAAGGTACGCGTGCTCAATGGGACGGCCGCCGGCTGGCAGGAGGCGCCCCTGGACGACGCCCCCGGCGGGACGGAGGGCTCCATCGCCGCCGGTATTGCCAACCTGCTAGACTGCCTGGAGCAGGGGACGGAGCCGGAGCTATCCTCACACAAAGCCATCCGAACGACCGAGCTGATCTTCGCCACCTACGAGTCCAGCCGGCGCCGCGCCCGCATCGATCTCCCCCTGGAGATCGAGGACTCCCCCTTCCTGGCCCTGCTCGAGCAGGGGGCCATCGGGCCGCAGGCCCGCCACTGAGCGCCAGTACACCATGACGGCCACGCTCCATCGCCAGCCGGCTCAACCGCTGCAAGACGGCGCCGGGGGCGCCCGGCTCAGCGCCATCCCCAAGGGGATGCCCATCCTCTTCGGGGGCGACCGCGTGACGCACGTCCCCGACGAGGTCGCCGAGGCCTTCCGCCCGGGCGACCACCTGATCGTCGTCCAGACGACCGGGGACGTGCTGCACATCCCGGCGGGGATCTTCGCCGCCGTGGACGGGGCCGTGCGCCGCGCCCGGTCGGCCTTCGAGGCCCTGGCCCCCTTGCCGGACGCGCGGATCGACCGCTTCTATGACCGCTTCGCCGGCGCCCTGGCCGACGACGGCGTGTGGGGGCGGATCGCGGCCGCAAACGCGGACGACGTCGCCCGCGCCCGTGCCCGGGGGCGCTCAACCACCCGGCTGGTGGCGGACGCCAAGCTGCGGGCGAAGATGATCGAGGGGCTGCGCCTGTGGCGCGACCTCCCCCCCCGTCGTGAAGCGGTGCAGGAGACGGTGGAGCACCGGGGCTGGGAGGTCCAGCAGGTGGTCAGCGGCGTGGGCGTGATCGGCTTCGTCTTCGAGGGCCGGCCCAACGTCTTCGCCGACGCCACCGGGGTGCTGCGCTCGGGCAACACCGCCGTCATGCGCATCGGGAGCGACGCCCTGGGCACCGCCCGCGCCATTGCCACTGAGGCCCTCGACCCGGCGCTGCGTGACGCCGGCCTCCCCGAAGGGGCTGTGGGCCTGATCGATCACCCCGACCGAGCCGCCGGCTGGGCCCTGTTCGCCAACCCCGGACTGGCCCTGGCCGTCGCTCGCGGATCCGGGGGGGCGGTGGCGCAGCTGGGGGCCGTCGCCCGCCAGGCGGGCACTCCCGTCAGTCTCCACGGAACCGGCGGGGCATGGATCGTGGCCGACGCGACCGCCCCCCCGGAGTCCCTCGCCAGCGCCGTCTACCACTCTCTCGATTCCAAGAAATGCAACACCCTCAACACCCTGTGCATCGTAGAGGGGGCGGCCGAGCGGCTCGTCCCGGTGGCCCTGGACGCCCTACGCCGGCGCGAGGTGGCCCTAGGCCACGGCTACAAGCTGCACGTGACGCCGGGCGCCGTGCCCTACGTCCCGCAGGCCCTCTTCTCCACCCAGGTGGCCGTGCTCCGCGCCGGGGGGGAAGAGCATGAGCCGATCGCCGAGGGCATCGGGGAAGAGGAGCTGGGGCAAGAGTGGGAGTGGGAGGGCACGCCGGAGATCACCCTGGCCGTGGTACAGGACGTCGAGCAGGCCATAGCCCTCTTCAACCGCCACAGCCCGCACTTCGTCGCCTCGCTCATCTCCCAGGAGGGGGCCGCCCACGAGCGATTCTTTCGGGCGATAGACGCCCCGTTCGTCGGCAACGGCTTCACGCGCTGGGTAGACGGGCAGTTCGCCTTACGCCGGCCGGAGCTGGGATTGTCCAACTGGCAGCACGGTCGCCTCTTCGCCCGCTCCGGCATCCTCACCGGGGACGGGGTGTTCACCGTGCGCCTGCGGGCCGTGCAGCAAGATCCCGACGTCCACACCTAGGCCCTTCGTCTCCTGGCCGGGGTGTAGCGATCCCTGGACGGATCAGGAGAGTGGGAGCTTTCCGGAGCGCAGGGCGTCCAGGAGCTGCTCCACCATGCGCTCCGTCGCCCCCCAGATCTTGTCCCCGCCCCAGGGGAAGAAGCGGACCCGGCGCACCTCGGTGCCGTGCAGGCCCACGCCTCCAGGGACGCTGGAAGGAGGGGGGAGGCGCTCGCCGGGGAGGGGGAGGGGCCAGTCTTCTTCCAGGGGCAGCCCCGGCCCCTGGAGGGCGGCGAGGGGGACATCGAGGACGGCGGCGACCTCGCTGTCCTGGAGGCGCAGCGGTGGACGCCCGGCGAGGCGGCCGACCACGGGGGTGATGGCGTAGTTGCTGGTGATCGTTTCCACCGTGGGGAGGGTGCCGACGACGCGCACCAGGGCCGGGTCGATGCCCAGCTCTTCCCTGGCCTCCCGCAGGGCGGTGGCCACGGGGCCGGCGTCCCCCGGCTCGGGGCGCCCGCCGGGAAAGGCCACCTGCCCCGGGTGGTTGACCCCCATGGTGCGGCGGATAAAGAGGAGCGTGGGACCTCCGGGGCCGTCGTAGATCGGCATCAGCACGGCCGCCGGGCGTCGCGTGGCCATGAGGTGCCATTCTACGCCCCTCCCGGCCGCCAGCGGCATGGCCCAGGCACGCCGGATTCGGGCCACGTCGCCGGCGAATTCCGCCGCTCGTCCAGGTGAGGCGCGCCCAGTTCGGGGGCAGCAGCGGCTTGATAGGTACACACGCCCGCCCCCGCTGGCTGCTGGCGCGGACCGTGCATGCTTGGGGCGGCATGTCACTCACAAGGGCCGGCCTGGCCCCGGCGGGCCACCGGCGCGGCCCCACGATGCAGCGGCCGTTTTCCGCTGGACGCGCCCGGCCCCTGGCAAGGGGTTCATTCGCTACGTTCGCCTGGGCGCTGGCGGTGTTGCAGCTTCTGCGCCTGGCCTGGGGCGTGGCCCAGCGGGTGGCCATGCGGCCGGTGCGGGCCAAGGTCATCCTCGACCCCCAGCGGTCGTATCCCTGGGTCTCGTTGATCATCCCTGCCCGTGACGAGAGGGCGACGATTGAAGCCTGCCTCGCCGGGGCCCGGGCGCAGGGCTATCCCGATCTAGAAATCCTGGTCGTAGACGACCGCTCAGAGGATGGGACGGCGGACATCGTGCGCCGCGGCGCGGCGCACGATGGGCGGGTGCGGCTGGTAGAGGGGCAGCCCTTGCCGGACGGCTGGATGGGAAAGTGTTGGGCCCTGCACCAGGGGTCGCAGGTGGCGCAGGGGGAGTGGCTCCTCTTTGTAGACGCCGATACACGCCTCCTCCCCGGGGCCGTCGCCGGGGCGCTGGACGAGGCGCGCCGGCGGGGCGTGCCGGTGCTCAGCGCGATCACCGCCCAGGAGCTGCCCACGGTGTGGGAGCGGGTGGTGCAGCCGGCCGTGTTCACCGCCATCGCCGAGGCCATGCCCATCGTCCTGGTGAACAGCCCATACGTCCCCCAGGTCGCCGTCGCCAACGGGCAGTTCCTGCTGGTGCGACACGACGTCTACGACGTGCTCGGCGGGCACGAGGCGATTCGGGGGGAGATCGCCGAGGACGCCGCCTTTGCCAGGCGGGCCAAGGAGCTGCGCCAGGGCTACTGGCTGGGCGATGGCCGGGAGCTGGCGACGACGCGGATGTACACCGCCCCGGGCGCGCTGTGGGAGGGATGGACGAAGAACCTGCATAGCGGCGCCCGGCTGCTCCCCTGGCTCGTCCCGCCGGGCACGGCCTATCTCGCCGCCGTGCTGGTGGCGCCGTACGCCAGCCTGTACCGGGCCTGGCGGGGGCGGTCGATCTCCCTTGCCCTCGCCGGGTTAGTGCAGCTGGGCGCTTCCCTGATCATCCGGCGGATGACCGACCAGACGTTCGGCGTCCCGGCACGCTATACCCTCGCCCAACCCATAGGGCAGCTGGCCTTCCTGGTGTTGCTGAGCGCCAGCTTCTATAAGGTGATCACCGGCCGGGGCGTCACCTGGAAGGGACGTCGCTACTACGCCACCTGACCCGGCCGGGGGCGGCTATGGGACCGTCCGGCGGGCCGGGAATAAGACGACGTAAGCCCGGCCGGTCTATGCCCTGCGCTCGGTTTGACTGGGCCGCGGTCGACGAGGATAGGGCAACGTAAACCCGGGGCGTTATCACAGCTCAGGACGCCCCCCGCCGGCGCAGGTGCGAGAGCACGGTCGCCAGGGAATGGCGCTGGGCCCCCCAGCGCCCGGCGTAGGCCGTGCGTACGGCCTGCTCCAGGGCCAGGGCGGCCCCTTCGGTCACGCTGGGCCCGTGGCCGCTGTAGATCCGCTGCGGCCGGATCGTGAGCAGCTCCGTGGGGGGCGAGAAGCGGCGCCAGGGGTGGACGGCCAGGCGCTCGCCCGGCTGGACGGTGTAGGCCGCCGAGTTTACCGCGTCGCCAATGGCCATGGCGCCCTGTTCCGGCCACCACACGGCGGTGTCGCGGAACCATGCCAGGAGCCCCCGGCCGACGGACGGGAGGAGCTGCAAGGGGCTGTCTGGGACGCGCCCCTCCACCTGCTCCACGCGGGCGTTTAGCCGCAGGCGCCCGATGTGGCGCGGGAAGTACACCGGCACGTCGTAGTAGTTGGCGAGCCAGGCCACGTCACGGTCGTGGCCGACGAAGGTGATGATCACGCCGGTAACCTTGCCCAGGGTCGCCACCTCCGCGTCCAGGCCGTCGGCGCGCAGGGGGTCGATCAGCCAGACGCGCCCGCCCTCGGCAAAGGCGGTGGAGGAGCGCTCCGCCAGCTCGTCGGGGTGGGCGAACCAGGCGAAGCCCCCGGGGAAGCGCCCGTGGACACTCAAGGCGGGCGACGTGGTCTGGGCGTTCGGGATGGTCTGAGTCGTGGTCATGCGGTCTCCGCGGCGGCGTTTTCGGCCATTGTGGTCTCCTGGATGTTCCGGTCAACCGGGCCGCCCCCTCCGTCGGCAGACGCCGTCCATGCCGTCTCACAAGATCCATGGTCAGGGACCGGGAGCCGTCCGGCGGCCCGGTCGGCGGCGGCATAAACGTGCCGGCGGGCGGCGAAGTCCCCCAGGACGTCGGCGAGCTGGGTGGCGCTGCGGGCCTGGGAGAGGGCGCGGCGCACGGCGGTAACGCCGGGCACGCCCCAGACGTACCACATCACGTGGGGCAGGAGCCCTGCCAGGGCTATGCGGTCGGCCTCCTGCGCCAGGGCCGCCTCCGAGCGCCCCCCCCGAGGGTGCTGTTCCCGAACGGTGGCCAGGGCGGCCGCGCGCTGCCGGCGGATGTGCTCCAGCCCCAGGGCGATGCGCTCCTCCGGCGTGGGATCGGGGGGCGGGGGCTGTCCGGAGAGCTGTTCGTGCCCGGGGGAGTGGTGCAGGGGGCGCCCCGACACACCTGCCGTCCATCCCGGCACGGCGGCGCCGGACCGGCGCCCCAGCAGATGGGCCCGGATCTGCCCGAAGAGCCAGGGACGACCCCGCGCCGCTCGTCCGATGGCGATGCCCCGGCAGCCGCTGGTGCGCAGGCGGTGGGTGGCCTCTTCCGGCGTGCTGATGTCCCCGTTGCCGATCACCGGCACGGCCACGGCGGCGGCCACGGCGCTGATGGTGTCCCAGCAAGCCTGCCCTTCGTACTTCTGGGCCCGCGTGCGTCCATGGACGGTCAGGAGCTGGGCGCCGGCATCGATCACCCGGCGGGCAATCTCCACGGCCGCCCCGGCCGCCTTGTGCTGTTCGTCCCATCCGACGCGGATCTTCACCGTGACGGGTACCGGCGCCACCTCCCGCGTCACGGCGGCCACGATGGCCGCCGCCCGCTGCGGGTCGCGCAGGAGCGACGAGCCCCCCTGGCCGTTGGTCACCTTCGGCGCCGGGCAGCCCATGTTGATGTCCAGGATGTCCGGGGCCATGCGCTCGATCACCAGGCCGGCGGCCCGGCGCATCTCCTCCGCGTCGGAGCCGAAGATCTGCACCCCCACGGGGCGCACGTCACCTCGCACGTCGATCAGGCGCAGCTGGTTAGGGATGCCCATCAACAGGGCGCGGTCGCGGGCAAACTCGGTGGTGGCGTAGCCGCAGCCGTGCTCCCGGCACAGGCCCCGGAACACGGCGTCGGTCACCCCGGCCATGGGGGCCAGGGCCACCGGCCAGTCGATCACCACACGGTTACCCAGCCGGATCGGCGCCAGGTTGATCCCGCTTGTCACAGTGCAATTCTACGCCCTCAGGGCCGGCGGCTCGGCGCTGGGGAGCCAGGGGACGGTCCCCGGCGCGGGACAGTGGGCCTTCCGGGCCGGCCAGCCATTCCCGCAAGACACGGGCGACGCCGTCTTCAGTGTTGGGTGGGGCTACCAGGCCGGCGGCGTCCAGCGCCCGCGGGGTGGCGTTGGCCATGGCCACAGCCAGCCCGGCAAAGGCGAGGAGCTCCAGGTCGTTATCGCCGTCGCCAAAGGCGGCCGTCTCCGCCGGGTCGATCCCCAGGCGCTGACACAGCCACCCGGCAGCTGCCCCCTTGGACGCCGTGCGAGAGCCCAGGTCTCGCCCCACGAGGCGCAGGCGGGGCCGGCCCAGGAGCTGTCCCAGGCGCCAGCCCCAGGGAATGTAGCGCGCCCCGTGCAGTGTCTCCCCGTCCGCCTGGGCATCCAGGGGCGCCAGGGCCTCGGGCGGGCCGATGCACCAGCACCCCAGGACGACCCCCCGCCGGTATGTCTCGGGGGAGCGGGCCCGCCGCCAATCCCAGCGGGGCTCCAACCCCACGGCGATCCCGGTTCCAGCTACCGCGCCGTCCGGTAGCTCGACGTCCGGGAGCCCCTGGGGGAGGGTGCCGGCGGCCGCACCTGGGGACGGGGGCGGAGGCCCCCACAGAAAGCGAGCCAGCTCGCCGCGCAGCCGGCCGGCGTAGTAGACGGCGGTGGCGCTCGTCCCCTCGGCGGGCTGGTGGTCGACCGTCTCGTAGGTCACCCACATCCGCGGGCCGGCGTGGGCCAGGGCCGCTTCCAGGGCCGGGAGGGGCATGGCATGGTGGTGCACCAGCCGGCCGGCGGGATCCCAGACGGCGGCGCCATTGTGGGTCACGGCCCACACCCCGCCGGGCACCGTCCCGGCCAGGATGCGGGCGAGGAGGTGCGTGCGGGCGCTGAACCCCCCGGTGGCCAGGACGATCACCGCCCCACAAGACGCGGCGTCGCGCACCGCGTCGATCGTGCGCCGGGTGAGGATGGCCCCCGGGGCGAGGAGGGTGCCGTCCAGATCAAAGAACAGGGCCCGCGGAAAGCGGGCCGGCCGGCCACTCACCGGGCAACGATACCAGCCCGGCGAGGTCTCTCGACTGATGAGCGCACACGGTCCATCGTTCCACCGGCCGGGCGGTACGGCGGTCCGAGTTCATGCCCTGCTGGTGCCCGGCAGGGCACAAAAGACTGACGTCGGGTCGCAGGCCCCTGGTCGTCAGCTTCCATCCGCTGTCCTGTCTCAGGGCACGTGGCACCGTCCTCAAGGCGCCCGAGCTCAAGGCTACCTGCCGGGTACCATGGGTCTCCCAGGGGCGGGACTGACCCGGGAGCGGGAAGAGGAGGGGATTGGTGAGCGAGCTCTATCGTGCCCTGGGCGTGCGTCCGGTGGTGAACGCCGCCGGCACGCTGACGCGCCTGGGCGGGTCGCGCATGGCCCCCGAGATCCTGGAGGCCATGGCCGAGGCCTCCCGGGTCTACGTGCGAATGGAGGATTTACAGGCGGCGGCCGGCCAGGTTATCGCGGCCGCCACCGGCGCCCCATCCGGCTACGTCACCAGCGGGGCGGCGGCGGGCCTGCTGCTGGGCACGGCCGCCTGCGTCGCCGGGCTTGATCTGCAGAAGATGGAGCGCCTGCCGGACACGTCACTGCCGGGGACGAAGAACGAAGTGGTGGTGCACCGCGCGCACCGCAACAGCTACGACCACGCCATCCGCACCGTTGGTGTCACCCTGGTGGAGGTGGGCCACTTCGGCCATCCGTCCCCCGGCCCGACGCGCCCCTACGAGCTGGAGAGCGCGCTCAACGAGCGGACGGCGATGATCTTCTGGCCGGTGATGGGCGACCCCCAGCGCCTCGGGGTGCTCTCTCTAGAGGAAACGGCGCGCATCGCCCACCGCCACGGCGTCCCCGTGCTGGTGGACGCGGCCGCAGCCCTCCCCCCGGCGTCGAACCTCCGAAGCTTCATTGCCGCCGGGGCCGACCTGGTCACCTTCTCCGGTGGCAAGGCCCTCGGCGGGCCGCAGTGCTCCGGTATCCTGGCCGGGCGGGCCGACCTGATCCGCTCGGTGGCCCTACAGCACCAGGACATGGACGTCCATCCCGGCACCTGGACCTGGCGTCACCTTATCGCCGAAGGATCCATCGCCGGGCCCCCGCTGCAAGGGATTGGGCGGGTGTGCAAGGTAGGGCGGGAGGAGGTGGTCGGGCTCCTCACCGCGCTGCGCCTCTACCTCCAGCGTGACCACGCCGCCGACATCGTCCGCTGGCGGCGCCTGGCCCAGCGCCTCGCCGACGGCCTGACCGGCCTCCCCGCCGTCGCCACCACCTACCACGACGGTGGCGCACGAGGCACGGCCTCCGTCCAGGTGCAGATCGACGAGCCGGCCCTCGGGACGTCGGCAGTGGAGGTGATCAACGCCCTCGGCGAGGGTGACCCGATCATCGCCGTCGGCCAGGGCGCGCTGGACAAGGGGGGCTTCACCCTGGGCACCATGTCCCTCGCCGACGCGGACGTGGAGGTCGTCGTCTCGCGCCTGCGGGATGTCCTGCGGGCCAAGTGAGGGTCTCTCGCGGGACGTTCCAGTCCTAGACCTTCAAGTCCTCAGCTAAAGCGCCGCCAGTGCCAGCCTGCCGGTATGGTTGTGAAGGACCAGATTGTTGATCATCCGGTTCTACAGCGATCCAGAAACCGGTCTGCCCCACATCTACCGTCACCAGGTCGACGAAGACGAAGTTGAAGCGATCCTGGCCCGTCCAGCGGAGGACCGGCCAGGCCGTGAAGGATCTCGCGTGACCATCGGCCAGACGCACGCTGGTCGGTACCTGCGGGTGATCTACGTGCCCGACCCGGAGCCGGACAGCGTCTTCGTAATCACGGCGTACGAGCTGCGGAGCCAGCCACTGACCGCGTTCCGGCGCCGTCGCCGGAGGAGGGAGTGATGAAGAAGCCTAGTTATCCGCCTGAGTGGGACGAGGCGCGCGTTCGCCGGGTGCTCGCCCACTACGAACAGCAGTCCGAAGCCGAGGCCGTTGCGGAAGATGAGGCCGTGTTCGAGAGTCACAGCCAAACGTTGATCGAGGTGCCGAGTGACCTCGTGCCCGCTATCCGCGAACTCCTCGCGAAGCACGCCGGCAAGGCCAGCAATCCCGGCGATCCCTCGCCTTCACATTGACCCATCGTAAGCGATACTCCCATCTCAGGAGATCCACGCCTGGGATGCGGGGGAGGGGCGGATGGAGCGACAGAATATTGCGACGGGCACGCCGTGGGAGCCGATCGTGGGGTACTCGCGCGCCGTGCGCGTCGGGGGTTCGGTGCACGTCTCCGGCACCACGGCCACTGATGCGCAGGGCGCCGTCGTAGGGCTGGGCGACCCGTACGCCCAGGCGGCGCAAGCGCTGCGCAACATCGAGGCGGCGCTGCATGCCGCCGGCGCTTGCTTGCGCGATGTCGTCCGCACGCGGATGTACGTCACGAACATGGACGACTGGCCGGAGGTGGGAAGGGCGCATGGGGAGGTCTTCGGCGGGATCCGGCCGGCCACAACCATGGTCGAGGTGTCCCGCCTGATCGCCTCGGAGATGCTGGTGGAGATCGAGGCCGAGGCGGTCATCGGCGGCCCGTGAGGGGACGCGAGGGCTTGTAGAGGCGTGAAGGGGTTAGACGGGAGAGGTCGCCTGGGGGGCGAGGGAGCGCGTACGGGAGTGCTGCAACTGTCTTGCCAGTAGGGCGGCGCCGCTGATCCCGGCGTCGTCGCCGAGCTCGGACTTGACGATCCGTAGCGGTCTGGTAGAGGAGGCCAGGGGCATGCCGGCGACGCGCCCGCGCACCAAGTCGATAAACGGCTCGCCGAGGCCCTCGATGACGCCCCCGCCGAGGACGATCAGCTCCGGGTTGAGGAGGTTAGCGACGCTGGCGATCCCCAGGGCCAGGTAGGCGGCGGCCTGATCGACTGCCTGGACGACCAGCTTGTCCCGGCGCGCCCAGGCCTTGGCCAGGTCGCCGCTGGTGGCGCGGGTGACGTCTTTGCCGGCGATCTTGGTCAGGATCGTCTTGTCCCCTTGCTTGACCCGCTTGGCGATGGCCCGAGTGATGGCCGTGCGGCTGCACAGGGCCTCCAGGTGGCCCCGGCCGCCGCAGCCACACTTAGGACCACCGGCGTGGACGGTGATGTGACCCACTTCGCCGGCCATGGCTGCCGTCCCGGTGTACAGCTCGCCGTTGAGGATCAAGCCCCCCCCCACGCCGGTGCCGGGCCAGATCCCCACCATGTCCCGCGCGCCCCGGCCGGCGCCGGCGCCATGCTCCGCCAGCACGGCGACGCGGACGTCATTCCCAACGGCGACGGGCACGGCCAGCCGGGCGACGAGCTCCGCCCGCAGCGGGACATCCACCCAGTCCAGGTTGGGGGCAATGGCAACGCTCCCGTCTTCCGGGCGGATGGGGCCGGGGGCGCCGATGCCCACGCCCCTGAGGTCGGCGGCATTCACGCCGGCGGCGGCGGCCGCCTGCCGCAGGCACTCGGCGATACGGTCGAGGACGGCGGCGGGGGTGTGGTCGCGCCCGGTGGGGCGCTTGGCCCGGCCGGCGATCTGCCCCTGGGGGCCAAAGACGGCGGCCAGGATCTTGGTTCCTCCCAGGTCAACGGCGCCGACGTAGCCTTCCCCGGTGAGGGGCCCTGACGGCGGGCCTGACACGGGCCCCGAGGGGGGTTGCGCGGGGGTGACTTGCCCGATCGGGAGCGCCACGACCCCGTCCTGTGGGGACGCCGGAGCGTCCCCGGCGGGGTTGTTGCCTGCCGCCTCCAAGTGAGCACCTCTTTCTCCCGCTGCTGTGTCCTGCTGAGGCTTTTGTGCCCGGCGAGGCACCAGCAGGGCATGAACTCGGAACGCCGTACTACCTGGCCGATGGAACGATGGAGCGTGTTCTCACCGGCCGATGGGGGACCGCCCCCGGCATGCTACCACGCCCCTCAGGCCGGGACGGTCAGTGACCGGCGCAAGGTCTTCGGCTCAGGGCAGGCGGCCCACTGATCACGGAAGGTGGGCAGGCACGCCTCCCGCTCGTCTTGGTAGCGGCTGATGAGGCGGGCGATGGGCGCGGCGTCCGTGGCCGGGGGCCGGGCGCCGTCCGTGGAGCGATCCAGGGGTAGCCCTGGCTCGGCCGCTACCTCCTGGATCATTCCCAGGAGGAAGGTGACGGCGATGTCGGCGTCGTGGACCTCGCCCAGGGTGTCCTGGATGTCCTTTAGACGGGCGATGGTCTCGTCCACGGCGTCCCCAAAGGCGGGGGCGAAAGCCTCGCAGGTGTAACGGGCGCGCTTGGCGGCGATGCGCACCTCGTGCAGGTCGGTGACACTCGGCGCCAGCAGCGCGCTCTGGTGACCGTAGAGGCGGCGCAGGGCGCGGACGATCAGGCGCGGGGCGCAGCGGGCGACCGACTTGCGCCTGCCGGCCCCCTCCCGGCGGGCCAGACTGTCCAGGGAGTGATGAAAGTCAGTGCGCAGGTAGGACAGCGCCCCGCTATCCAGCAGGGCGCGCAGCTCCTCCCGCGCTGCCCCCCGCTCCCGCTCTCGCGAGGCGATCAGGCGCTCCAGGGCCGGCCAGTCCGCCTCCGGGGCCGCCAGGGCATGTTTTCTCAAGGCGGCGCCGAACACGTCCAGATCTCGCACCCGCCCCAGGGCGGTGGCCAGAATTTTCAGATCTCCGTTGGCCCGCTCTAGGTCGACGGCCCCGGCCATGGCCTCGCGGAAGACACGGCGCGCCGCCCGCAGGCGGCGCGTGGCGACGCGCATCTTGTGCACGTCCTCCGGGTCATCGCCGGCTCGCACCCCCGGCTCGTGCGCAAAGATCCGTTCCAGCTGCTCCAACATCACCCGCGCCACGGCCACGGCCAGGGGCAAGGCGGCGAAGGCCGCAGGATCGGTAGCCGGGAGCGGGGCGCCTGCGGATGGGGGGGGCGCAGCAACGGGAGCGACCGCCGCGGCGGGGGCGTGTTCGAGGGTGACACGGGTAGTCATGCCCCGTCATTCTGTGCACATCCTGTACCACCCCTACAGCTACACTTCTGGCGGGCCCACCTGGCCAAAGATGCCGCGGGCTTCACCGGCATCGAGGCCGCCGCCAGCGCTCAGGCCAGCGTGCCGCCCGAGGCAACCCACCGGGCGGCCGACCTGTACGTCCACGTCCTCCAGCAGCCCCGGTTCAGGGGCGGAAGGGTTGCCTGACGCCGCGGCGCTGGTGCAACTGTACGTCCACGTCCTCCAGCAGCCCCGGTTCAGGGAGCAAGTGGGGGCCCTGGGCCGGGCCTACGGGGCGTGGCTCGCCGCCATCTGGGACGCCTGACGGGCACGACGTGACCACCCGGACGCCCTGGCGGCGGTGAGGAATACGAGCGTGCAGGGTATCACGAAGGGGGCAACTATCGCTGTAGGGATCGCGCTCCCGCGGCCCTAACCTCCCGGAGGAGGCGTTCCCCGGTCGCCGGTGGTTCCGGATGCTTGCGGTGCGCCACGCGGTTGCCCGGGACGCCGGAAGGGCGACCCGAGCCTTTGGATGGTGACGCACCCCCGGAACCGGCGACCGGCCACGCGGGCCGACTGGCGCTTACTGGGCGCTGCATTGATCGCCAAGCAGGGGTCACAATGCCCCAGCCTTCGCCGGTGTCGGCCCGTGTGGTGCGACCAAGAACAACGTAGTCCGGCGTGGTGGAAGGACGGTGGAGGTGGGGTTGGGACGGTGTTGCCCCTCCAGGGTCATGAGGCACCTGGCCATGAGGCACCTGGCCATGAGGCTACTCCAACTCGAGCGCGCTGCGCCCTTACCAGGGCGCTCCTCTCCGGCCCGGTGCCCCGGACACGGTGTGCGGCGCGGCGCCGCCGGGGCTGGAGATGGTGGACGCTACGTCTCGCCGACGTAGGCCAGGCGGCTGCTGCCGAACTGCAGGGCCAGGGCGATCACGCCCAGGCTGACGGCGATGCCGGCGCCGGGACCGAAGACCCAGGCGGCGAAAGAGAATGACGGTAGCAGGGTGGCGACCACCACCGGCAGGCACAGCAGCCCCCCCACGATCCCCGAAAACAGGGCCGACGAAAGGAGAGACAGCAGGCCCCCCCACCCCGAGCCCATCCGCCGCGGGTCGTCCCAGTCCAGGCGGGCCCAGGGGACGCTGAAGGCCACGCCGAGGGCCAGCATGCCGGTGCCGATGAGCTGGATGCCGAACCAGCCGTACAGGGCCCCGAACGGGCTGAAGCCGAGCCACCAGGCCGCGCCGGCCATGAGGGCGGTGCTGAGCACGACGAAGGGGATGGCGGCGGCGGCCAGCTTGCCCCCCAGCAGCTCAACGCCGGAGATGGGAGCCACCTTGAGCAGCCACCAGGAGCGCCCCTCACGGCTGATGCTGGTGGAGGCGATGCGCCCGCAGACGAGGACGGTGGCGGTCAGGATGCCGATGGCGACGAACACCCCGCGGGGGTCGATGCTCTCGGCCGTCAGGCGCCCCACCTCGGCCACGGGGTTAAAGGTACGCCGGCTACCCCCGGAGAGGAGGTTGATGTACACCGCCGGGAGGATGATCAAGGGCGAGAGGAGCTGGGCGAAGTTGCGCAGGTCGCGGGGGATGACCCGCCAGTCCTTGAGGGCGATGGCCAGCGCCGCCGGGGCGCGCCCCAGCCAGCCGGCGCGGGCGGCCTCGCGCGCCGCCCGCGCGCGGGAGCGGCGGGCGTTGCCGCTGCCCTGCATGCGTATCCACCCGCTGGCGTACATCGTGTCCGCCAGCCAGATGCAGCCGGCGAAGATTCCGAACGTAAGCAGAAAGAAGCCGGCCACGTTGGCCAGGGCCGGGAGCCAGTCTCCCTTGCCGGCTGCTACCAGGCCGCGCCCGGCGACGAACGAGGGGACCGGCAGCGCGGCCAGGTTTCTGAGATCGTCCAGGATCGTGCGCGGCTCGATCCCGGCCTCGCGCAGCCGGGCGCCCCACACCCGGCTGGTCTGGCCCGCCACGCTGCAACTGACGCCGATGAGCGCGGCCACCAGGCCGAGCACCTCCCGCACCCGCCGTGCCGGGGCAAAGCGTGCCACCAGCATGACCAGCACGGCTCCCAGGCCGGCCGGTAACAGGGGCGCCCCCAGCACGGCCAAGCCGGACAGCAGGTAGAACAGCGGACCGTAGCGCAAGGCGGCGCCATAGGCGGCCAGGGCCGGCAGGGCCATCACGGCGACGATGGTGTAGTACCAGCCCATCCCGTCCAGGATCTTGCTCACGAACACCGCCCGCCGGTCAACCGGGGCGGCCATCAACAGCTCCAGGTCGCTGGCCAGGAAGAGCGAGCCCAGGGCGACGCCGAAGCTGCTCAGGAGCAGGATCAACGTGATGGCACTCAAGATCAGCCCGGGGACGAGCCCCTCCAGCGCCGGCTGTGGGAAGCGCCGCAGCACGCTCCCCAGTAGCCAGCCGATGTTCGCCGTCCCCACGGCGGTAAACCCCATGGCCACCGTCAGGAACAAGGCGGTGATCACCTGGCTGGCCGAGCGCCGGCTGCGGAAGCCGTTCCAGGCCAGCTGCCAGCGCAGGGTCAACAGGAGCCAGGTATCGGCCGCTAGGGGCCAGACGTCGAGCCGTCTCATCAACAGTGGCCCGAGATGAGACGACTGGCCGCACGCCGGCATCCGGCGGACCGGCATCCGGCGGACCGGCGTCCGGCGGACCGACTCACGCCAGCACCTCCGCCAGCTCCCGGTACTCCGCCCCGCCGGTGAGGCGCAGAAAGATGTCCTCCAGCGAGCCGGAGCTGTCGCCGCGCAGCTCGGCAATTGTCCCGGCGGCGACGATCGCCCCCCGGTCGATGATCGCCACGCGGTCGCACATCCGCTCGGCGATCTCCAGGATGTGCGTCGAGAAGAAGACGGCCGTCCCGCGGTCGCGCAGGCGTACCAGGAGATCCTTCATGATCCGCGCCGAGCGAGGGTCGAGCCCCACGGTCGGCTCGTCCAGGAACAGCACCGGCGGGTCGTGGAGGAGGGCCCCGGCCAGGGCCAGCTTCTGCTGCATCCCGTGGCTGTAGCCTTCTACCAGGTCGCTGGCGGCGTCCGTTAGCTCGAACAGCCGGAGCAGCTCGGCGGCGCGCCGCTCCGCCCCTTTAGTGGGGACGCGGTACAGCCGTCCCATGAAGCGCAAGTACTCCCATCCCCGCAGCTTGCCGTACAGGCTGGGTGTGTCCGGGACGTAGCCAAACGAGGCCTTGGCCCTGACCGGCTCCCGTTGCACGTCGTGCCCCATGATGGCCGCCCGCCCGGCGGAGGGGCGCAGAAGCCCGGTGAGCATCTTGATGGTCGTCGTCTTGCCGGCCCCGTTGGGCCCCAGGAACCCGACGATCTCCCCCCGGCGTACCGTCAGGTCGACGCCCCGCACCGCCTCGTGCCTGCCGTACACCTTGCGTAGACCGGCGGCGACAATCGCCTCCGAGCCGGCCGGCGCCGGGGCGCCGGGCGAGCTGGGAGGCGCGGGGGCGCCGGATGGACTGTCAAGGCCAGAAGAGAGCGCCGGGATAGACATACGCCCAGTTGCTACAAGTCTACGGCCCGCACCGCAGTCACACGTACTCCTGGCTTGCCAAACCCGCTTAGCAGTGGGCGCGGGAGGTGATCACCCGGTACCACTTGACCATCGCCCGGTCGGCTCCCTCGGGCGGGGCGCGGATGTTCCAGAGGAGGTACCAGCGGGCGATGCGCTCCAGGCGATAGGTGGCGTTCTCCTGCTCCAGGGGCAGGAGGTAAGGGAGGGGGGAGCAACGGTCGTCCAGGAGCAGGAAGAGCCGGCTGAGGTCGGCCACGCTGTTGACGCGCCCGGTTCCGGCCGGGTAGCGGTCGACCCGTTCCCCCCAGATGGTGGCGACGGAGGGGGCCAGGACGATGCCCTCCCCGGCGAAGTAGGTTACGGGGTACGCCGTCCAGTAGTCGGCGTACCCGGTGGTGAGGCCTCGAGCGTCGAGGGCCGCGACGACGCCCTGCACCTCGCTGGCGCGGGCGACGAAGCGCCGGAAGATCCCCTCGGCGTGGGCGTTGAGCCACAGGTTGGGGGCGACGACGATGATCAGGGCGGCGAGGGCGCCGGCCCCCTGTTGCGCCAGGGGACGGGCGGGGAGGCGCCGGGCGAGGAGGGCCAGGGCCGCCCCGGCGAAGGCGAAGCCGAGGTGGGCGGCGGGGGCCAGGTGGCGCACCGTGCCGTGGGCGGCCACGGCGTCCACGACGGCGACCAGGGCGAGGAGCCAGGCGGCCCGCCAGCGACGGGGCCACCGGTGGGGCGCCGTACGGAGGAGTAAGAGGGTCAGCGGAAAGGCCGTGGCCACCAGCGCCCCCTGCAGCGGGTTGGCCCCCCCCTCGGCCTCGTTGCCCCCGCCAAAGGCGATGAGCAGGAGCGTCCACAGCGCTTGCGTCCCGCTGCCAACGCCGGGGGCCCCTTCCGTCCCCGCAGCGGCCCCGTACTTGTGCGCCAGCTGCGTCAGCGAGGGCCAGCCCCGTTGGGCGTTGTACAGCAGCGGGGGTGTGAGGCCCAGGAGCACGGGGGCGACGGCGAGGGCCATGCCCCGCGGCTGACGCAAGGGGGGGCAATGCCACCACAGCAAGGCCAGCAGGACGGGGTAGAGGGCCAGGGCCGGCTGCCAGATCCAGCACAGGAGCCCGGCGACGAGGGAGAAGGCCATCGCCCAGAGCAGGGGCCGCCGAGCGGGGGCCGATGGCGGGGGGGGCAGAAAGGTCTGGAGAAACAGGAGCAGTGCCCCGCCGTGGAGGGCCAGGGCCAGGGAGAAGCCCCCGCCGGAGTTGGCGTACAGCTTGGCCAGGATCGGGGGGGGGACGGCAACAGGCAGGGCCGCCAGCCAGGCGGCGGGGCGCCCGGCGAGGTGGCCGGCCAGGGCAAAGGTGATGGGGATCAGGGCGAGTGAGGCCAGCAGCGGTGGGACGACGGCCAGCCAGGGATGGAAGCCGAAGAGGACGAACAGGGCGGCGATAAGGTACGCCTCTACCGCCCCGAAGTAGTGCTGGCCATAAAAGAAGACCGGCAGCTCCTCTCCGGACGCGATGTGGCGGGCCATCAAGCCGGGGATGACCTCGTCCGCGTTCATCTCGTCGCTCGTACCCAGGACCCACAGGCGCACGGCCAGGCCGAGCGCGACGAGGCCGGCCAGGCCAAGGGCCTGCCCCGCGACACTCGTGAAGCCGGCGGGGAGGGGGAGCGACCAGAACGGCAGACGTTGCACCGGACGGGGGAGGGCCCGTACTGCGGTTCTCGCCATCAGTCGCCGTGGGGCATTATAGGTGCCTTTGGTCTGCTACAAGAAGGCCTAAAAGGTCTAATAGAAGACGTGGCCAGCTCGAGCAACCCCTGCAGCGATCTGTAGGACGCCAAGCTTGATTGAGTTGATGGAGGAATGGAGGAGAGGACGATGCGACTGGACGGAAAAGTGGTCGTCATCACCGGTGGGGCGCAAGGGATCGGGCGAGGGATCGCCCACCGCTATGCGGAAGAGGGGGGGCGTGTCGTCGTCGCCGATGTCAAGGAAGAGCGGGGACAGGCGACGACGGATGAGCTGACCGCCAAAGGGGCGCAGGCCCTGTTCATCCATACGGACGTCACCGATGCCACGCAGATCCAGGCCATGATCGACTTTGCCGTTGAGCGCTATGGCCGCCTGGACGTGCTGGTGAACAACGCCTACTGGAGCAAGGGGGGCACCGCCGTGGAGCTGGAGCTGGAAGACTGGAACAAGGCCATGGCGGCCATGGTGACCGCCTCCTACCTGGGGGCCAAGCACGCCGTGCCGCACATGGAGCGGGCCGGCGGGGGCTCGATCATCTCCATCTCTTCGGTACACGGCATCCTGGCGGCGGCCCGCAGCGTAGCCTACGAGACGGCCAAGGGGGCGCTGATCCTGCTGGTAAAGCAGATGGCGGTGGACTTCGGTCCCCTGAACGTGCGCGTCAACGCCATCTGCCCCGGCCTGATCGTCCACGAGGGCCAGAACACCGCCTGGCAGCAAGACCCCTTCCAGGTCGGCCGGCGCCAGATGGACTATCCCCTGCGACGCTGGGGCACGCCCCAGGACATTGCCAACGCCGCCCTGTACCTGGCGTCTGACGAGGCCTCCTTTGTCACCGGGCACGCCCTGGTCGTGGATGGGGGGATGACGGTGCAGCTCCAGGACAGCCACTCCCAGCGCGTGGTGGAGTTCTTGCGCCAGCACCGCGATCGCCTGGCCTGAGCCTGGTTTCCGCGCCCCAGATAGGGCCGAGCGCCCTTTCAGGGCCCCGCGATCGGGGACGTACGAAATCCAGACTAACGAGATCGAACTCTTGCCGGTAGGGTGGTGTCGCTCCCGCCGGTCCAGGGCCGCGATCCCCTGGGGCAAGGGAGCTATTGGAGGAAGCGCCCCCCGTCGATGACGACGATCTCGCCGGTGACAAACGTGGCTGAGGTGGCAAGAAAGAGGACCACCTCAGCCACGTCCTCCGGTGTCCCGTTGCGCTGCAGCGGGGTACGCTCGCGGGCGGCGTCGGCGTTCATCGCCCGGCCGGCGTGCCAGCGGGTCTCGATGAAGCCGGGGGCCACGGCGTTGACTCGGATCTCCGGCCCCAGGGCGGTGGCCAGGCTCTGGGTCAGGGAGAGGACGGCGGCTTTGGAGGCGCAATAGGCCACGGAGCTCCCCACCGGGCGCAGGCCGGCGATGGAGGCGACGTTGACGATGCTCCCATGGCCCCCCCGCTTCATGTGCGGTGCCACTGCCCGGCTGGCGAAGAAGGGGGCCTTGAGATTGATCGCCAGCAGGCGGTCCCAGGCCTCCTCGGTCATGGCGTCCAGGTCGTCGTAAGGGGCGAAGACGGTCGTCCCGGCGTTGTTGACCAAGGTGTCGATCCGTCCCCAGCGCTCCACCGTCTCCGCCACCAGCCGGTCGATCTCCGCCGCAGAGGCGACGTCGGCCCGGATGGCGACGGCCTCCCCCCCGCCGGCGGCGCGGCACTCCTGGGCCGTCCCCTCCGCCTCGGCCTGGGAGCGGCTGTAGTTCACCGCCACGTGGGCCCCGGCAGCGGCGAAGGCCAGCGAGCAGGCCCGCCCAATACCCGTGCCACCCCCGGTGACGATCGCCACCTGTCCGGCCATGTCGCCGCGCTCGCTCACGTTGTCTCCCTCTCGGTCACACTGGTCACCCGGCCCGCTCCAGGCTGGGCGGGTACTGGTACAGCTCCGGTACAGCTCCGCAGCAGTCTGTGGGCCGGCCCCGATCCACTCGTCCCCCGGCCCGGGAACCTCCGGCGACGTGTCCTGGCCGGTGCATGGCTCTCTCTACGCCCCATCGGGTCGCCGTCGGGAGACCGCATCCCTCTACGACGTCATGGAGCGCCGGGCGGGGATCAGTCGGGGCCGGCCGTCACGCGGCGCTGGACTCCCGGGGCGGTCAGGATCTCGTCCCGCAGGGTAATGCCCAGGCCGGGGCCTTGAGGGAGGGCCAGGCGGGCGACCCCGTCCTGCCCCCGGATGATCTCTGGCAGTCCCTGCACCAGGCGCGGGAACACGTGACGGTAGTTGTAGCGGATCGTCTCCATCAGGTACAAGCTAGGGACGTTGGCGGCCACGTGGGCCGTGGCCACATGGTGCACCGGGCCCCCCTCGTTGTGTGGCTTGAGCGGGCGCCGGTACGCCTCGGCCATGCCGGCGATGCGCTTCAGTTCGCCGATCCCCCCCGTCCAGGTCAGATCCGGGTTGACGATGTGGGCGCCCCCGGTCTCCAGCAGGGCGCGGAAGGCAAAGCGGGTGTGCAGGCGCTCCCCTGAGACCACCGGCAGGGGACAGGCCCTGGCAAACTCGGCCTGGGTGTGGATACTCTCCGGGGAGATGGCTTCCTCGATCCACTGCACCCGGTAGGGCTCCAGCCCACGGGCGATCTGCAGGGCGCAGGGGAGATTCCAGAAGCCGTGCAGCTCGATGGCCACGCCCATGCGGTCGCCGACGCGCTCCCGGATGGCCCGCACCGGTCCCAGGCCCTGCTCGAGGTCGGCCAGGGCCAGGTACTGACCGGCGGTGGCGCGGGCGAAGGGGTCGAAGGGCCAGATCTTCATACAGGTGATGCCGTCGTCCAGGAGCTCGGCCGCCAGTCCCCCGGGGTCGTCGTGGAAGCGCCGGTAGTCGGGGATGGGCTCCCCGCCGATGCAGGTGTTGTAGATGGGGATGGCGTCCCGGCTGGCCCCCCCTAAGAGCTGGTATACGGGCAGGCCGGCCACCCGGCCCAGGATGTCCCACAGGGCGACGTCGACGGCGGACAGGGCGCGCAGCTCGCTCCCGGCCGGGCTGACTACCCGCAGGGTGTCGTACATCGCTGTCCACAGGCGATCGATCTGCAGGGGATCGGCCCCCACCAGGAAGCGCCGTGCCAGGTCGTGGACGATCACCTCGGCGGCTGCCCCATAGTGACCCACCTCGCCCAGCCCCACGATCCCCTCGTCCGTCCGCACCTGGAGCCAGACGAAGCGCGGGTAGTCCGGGTGCCGCAGCGTCTCAACGCGTTCGATCTTCATGTCCCTTACGTCTCAGGTCCCACGTCCGTGGCCATAGGGTACGGGGCACAGGGTGGCCGTGCCATCGCCAGGGGCCGTCCGGGGCGCGGTACACTCCCGGCGCCATGATCGACTTCCACCAGCACATCGGTCACATGGGCCGCACCGTGGAGCAGACGCTGGCCCACCAGGTGCCCCACGGCGTCCGGCAGTCGGTGCTCCTGCCCATTGACGGGACGTCGACGCCGGCAGAGCGCTTCCCCTTCGAGGTAGCCCTGGCCGCCGCCGCGGAGCACCCCCACCGGCTGATCCCCTTCTGCCACGTCGATCCCCGGCGCGCCGATGCCCTGGACGTTATCCGGCATGCCCACCGGGCCGGGGCCAAGGGATTCGGCGAGCACAAAGTGCGTCTCCCGGTGGACGCCCCGGAGTCCCTGGCCATCTACCGACTCTGCGGGGAGCTGGGCCTGCCGGTGCTGCTGCACTTCGAGTACCTGAACTACAACTTCAACTTCGAGGCCTTCGAGGGGGTGCTGCGCGCCCACTCGGACACCATCTTTATCGGCCACGCCCAGGCCTGGTGGGCGAACGTCAGCGCCGGCGCCCCGCGTGACCCCGGCGCCCCGGACTACACCGCCTACCCCAAGGGCCCGGTGCAGCCGGGCGGGTTAACCGACCGCTGGCTAGAACGCTTCCCGAACCTCTACGGCGACCTCTCGGCCGGGTCCGGCCTGGGCGCCCTGACGCGTGACCCGGAGTTTACCCGGGGCTTCCTCCAGCGCCACCAGACCAGGCTCCTGTGGGCCACGGACTGCCCCTGCCGCGACGGGGCGGGGGACTGGGGTGAGGCCGCGCCGCGGGAGTGCTTCGCCGCGCGGAGCCTGCCCCTGCTCCGGGACCTGGCCCCGTCGCCGGAGGCCCTGGAGCTGATCACCGGGGGCAACGCCCGGCGCCTCCTGGGACTGTAGGTCGCAGGTCGCGCGGGGCACGCCGCCGTCCGCAACCGTCGCCTCTCCGTCCCGGACGTCCCGGCCGCCGTCGAGGAGCTGCGTGGGAAGGGCGTCAAGATCTTGATGGACACCAGCGACAGCTCCGTCTGCGACACGGCCATCATCGCCGACCCTGACGGGAACCGCATCTTCCTCCACCGCCGTCACGACGGCACGGCCGGCTAAGCCTGGGACACAGGTTGCGACCGGGAGCCAATTCCGCGTCAGCACGGCGCCACGCCGCCGCCGGCTGCAGGGCGCCGCCCATTCCTCCCTCAAGCACACCCCGCGCCCGGCGCGCGCTCCTTCCGGCGAGAGCAGTGGACTGCCTCCACACCCCGTGAATCGCAAGTAATTCGGGTAGTTGACACGGGTCTTGAGTGGGGTACGCTGCAGTGTGGTTGTCGCCCGCGCCTGGCCGGCTGGACGGGCGCGGGCGATTGGTTAGGGAGGACACTACGATGCCGCAGTACCTGCTGCAGCTCGCCTATACGGCGCAGGCATGGAGGGTGCTGAGCCAGGAGCCGACCGACCGCATGGAGGCCGTGCGGGGGCTGATCGAGACGCTGGGGGGCCAGACGCTGGCGGCCTACTACGCCTTCGGGGAGTATGACGGGGTGATCCTGGCCGAGCTCCCCGACCACGTCCACGCGGCGGCCGTGGCGGTGGCCGCGAAAGCGGCCGGACACTACCGGGCGTTCAAGACCACGGTGCTCCTGCCGGTGGAGGACACTGTGGCGGCCCTGCGCCTGGCCGGGGGCCTGGCGTCCCGACCCCCGATGGCCGCCCAGGGGCAGGGTGTGGCCACGGAGGACCAGACGCGGGCGGTGGCGACGGCGCACGAGGCCCGGCACAGCGAGGGGGATGCTGCGACCACGGCCTCCATGGAGTCCATGGACGCGAGCGATCCCCCCTCGTGGACGCCCGAGCGCAGCTAACTCCGCAGCGGCACTGCCTCGGACACCGAGGTTTGCCTACTTCGATCTAGAAAGGGGCGCCGAGGCCGGGTCAGCGCTGCCGGGCGCGGTCGAAGCCCTCGCGGACCTCGCGCTTGACTCGCTCCCAGGCGCTCTCGCCGCCCTCGCCACGGTAGCGCTCACGCAGCTCCGGCTCCACCTCGTCCCACGACCGAGTGGCGTTACCCTCCTCGACGGCGGCACGATAGCCGGTGCGGAAGTGGGGCTCCGCGTCGGCAAAGGTTGTACCGGCCGCGCCCTGGCGGTTGGCGTACTCCTGCTCGTAGGCCGCCCGGTGCCGCGCGTAGTCCTCGTCAACGTCGACACGCTCCTTACGCACGGTGTCGGTGACCTGCTGCGTCTCCGTAGTGCGCTCTTTGTTGATGACCACCTCGCCAGTGACCACCGCCTCCTTGGTCACCACGGGCTGCTCGCCTCGCACGGGGACGCGGATGGTGTCCTCCTCGAAGGGTCGCTGGCCCGTCTCGACCGGTCGCTCGGGGACGTCCCGCTGCTCGACGCGCACCTCCTCGCGCTCCAGCTCCACAGGGACGGTCTGCTGCTCCGTGACCACCTCCTTACGCACCTGCACCTCGCCCAGCTCGGCCGGGCGCTTCTCCACCTGGAGCCGCTCCTCCCGCACCGGCACGCGGGCCGCGCCTTCTGCCCCCACGGCGCCGCTGCGGGTAGACGCACTGGACCCACCGGGCAGGTCGACGCTGGCGCCGACCTGGCGCGTGAGGTACACCCGGTCCCCCTCGAGGCGCTCGATGGATGTGAACTTATACTGCTGCCCGTTGACAGTGACCGAGTCCGCGTCCAGACGCTCGATCGGGCCAAGGCGCTGCCCCTCCCCGCTGTAGACCTGCATCCCTTCGCGCAGCTGCGCGCGATCGATCCGGTTGCGCATGACGTCCTCCTTACGTCCTTACCACCTCCCGCAGGGGTGCGGGGGCCTACAGCAATGCCCAGCAATATCTTTGCCGCCGTCGCCGCGGGGTGGGGCGCCAACGGAGGACTGACTCATCGCCCTGCACGTCGTTGCGGGCCAGTGGTGGCAGCGGGAGGGGGCGCGGACTACGGCTCTGGCTCGTCCCGGCCGGGCGTACTCTCCCCGAGCGTCCGCGGCAGGTCATCGGGCTGCTCTCGAACGTCTCCCGCCAGATCCCCCGTCGCTGGGATCTCTGACTCCTGCCGGTCGGCCTCCGACGCCCGGAGCCCTCGGAGTGGGGTGCCGGGCGGGTGGTCGTCGCCGGTCAGCGGGATCTCCGACTCCTGCCGGTCAGCCTCCGACCCTCGGAGCCCCCGGAGCGGGGCCGCGGGGGGGCGGTCGCCGCCGGTCGTTGGGGTCTCCGACTCCTGCCGATCGGCCTCCGACCCCCGGAGCCCTCGGAGGAGATCCTTGCCGTCGTGTCGCTCCTTCATCGTGTCCTCCAGATCAAGTATGCACGCCAACCTACTACTACAGTTCCGCAGGGGATCGGCGGTGGGTCTGCCAGAGTACGGGAGCCTCCGGCAGCCCCGCCGCGAGTGGGCAGGGTGTCTTGGGGCAGAGCTGACCGGGTGCGAACCGCCGCCGCCACCGGACGACCTGAGCGGTGCTTACGAGCGGAAGCGGCCAGACGCGAGCGCCCGCGCGTCTCCCAGCAGGTCCAACTCCGGGTTGGCGCCGACCGTCGTGTCGACCCACTCGCGAGGGATGGCGGACAGGCCGCACAGCCCCCCGATCCACGTCCCGACGTTGGTGCTGGTGCTGTCGGCGTCGAGGCCGAGGTTCACCACGCCCACCATCGTGCGCCACAAGTCGCCTTTGCCATAGACGAGCATGGCCAGCGTGACGGGTAGCTGTTCGGCGAAGTAGCTCCAGACCTTTCGCTCGTGCGGCTCCTGGGCACGGGCGGCGGGCGGGATGGGGCCGTCCACATCGTCGGTGCATTCGTGTACCAGCAGGCGGTCGTAAATCTCGGCGATCAGCCCGTCCAGGTCGTCGGCGCGGCGGACCGCGGTCTCCACCGCGCGGTCAATCAGCTTGGCGCCCAGCGGGCCGGCCTCGGCGAGGCAGGCGGCCACCACGCTCTCCACCGTGGCCTCCGGCGTCACGCTATGCGCCGTGCCGGCCTGCATGGCGCCAGTCAGCTGGCGCTCCAGCGGCCGCTTCCAGATGGCCGAGAGCCGGCGGACTTCCTCGGCGGCCTTGGTGGGGTAGCCGGCCCAGAACAGGCCGATGGGCGTCCACCAGCCCGCGCCTCCCCCTGGATCGTGCTCCTTGCTCGCCTCGTGCACCGTCGTCTCGCCCCGCTCGATCCTTTGCAGCGGGACGCGCGCCTTCTGCCGTCAGCGGTCGAACCTCGCTTCAGCCGTGAGGAAGGCGTAGAGCGCCTCGGCGGTGCGCTGCGCCGGGTTCGGGTGCCTGAGGACGAAACGCGCGATGTCGTCGCGGATGTAGGTGTCGTCGGTGATGCTGCCGGGCTCGGGGTGCAGCGCATAGCCGGGCTTGAGCCGCTGCGGCTCGTACGGCAGCATGGTCTCCACGCGGCCGTGCACCTCGCGGATGCGCTGGGCATGCCAGCCTTCCACCGGGGCGCCCATGGCGTCCCCCAGCGCGGCGCCGATGTAGGCGCCGGCGATCCGGTCTGCGATGTCGTAGGCGGGCGCGGCCTCCCGCAGCGCATCTTGTGCGTCAGTCATGGTGTTGTCCTTTCGTTGGTCCAGGAGTCTGCGTTGGCGGCTGCGGTGCGCCTGGCGGCGCGCGGCGGCCTCATGGCTCCCGATGAAGTCAGCGGCGCCGCGGCGGCGCGCCTCCTCCCCTTCAGCGCCGACGTTCAGGTGCCACTTCCTGACGCAGCCACAACGTTGGCGCGCACAATGATCGCCTGCCCGTCCCGAAGCGAGCTCGTCTTCAGTAGCTCCCACGCTAGTAGCTCCCACGCTGCTCCGGGGGCCTTCGACTGCCCCGCGACGGCGAACGAGAAGACGGAGGAAGCCGCCCTGTGCCGCGTGCCGGCCCTGGAAGATCTCCGAGAGCGACATGAGATCCGGCGGCGTCCCGGGCGCCTGGTCCTCGGCGGAGCGTCGTGCCGGGCGGCGGCGGGAACGCGGGGGTTCCAAGCGTTCATCTGGGACCTCGTTGCCGTGTGATCGGTGCTGTCCCCTATCCCGGCGCCAGCTCGGAGGTGGCGTAGGCGGCCATCTCCGAGAGCGTCTCCTTCACGCTGCGCTTCTGCTGGAGGGCGTCGGCGAGCAGCGCCTGATTCTTCTGGCGGACCAGCTCGAAGCGCGGGTGCTGCGGCACCGACCAGCCGCTGGTCTGCATGTCGTAGAAGGGGCGGAACACCGGGTCTTGGAGGAAGGGCGCCTTCTCGGCGGACTTGCGGGCCGGCGGCGTGGAGGTCCGCTCGGCGATCTGCAGCGTGTGCTCCGGTCCCACCAGGTAGAGCATCAGGTCGATCGTCGCCTCCGCGTCCTTGGTGGCCTTGTTGCCGAGCAGCCACGTGCCGCCCAGGTAGTCCGTGGCGGTGGGCCTGCCGGAGAACTCTGGAAGGACGTCCGTCACGAGCAGGTCCGAGGGGTTCATGCCCAGGCGCCGCAACTCCGCGAGCACACCGCTGCCGGTCCACGAGCTGCCGAAGAACGTGGTGGAGAGGGCGGGCGTGCCGCTCGGGACCACGATCTGCGGGCGCTGGATGGCGTCCACACGGTCGCGGTGGAGGAAGTCCATCAGGAGCTGGAGGGCGCGCTCGCCCTCCACGCCGTGGAACGCCGGCGTGCTGCGCGTCGGCGCCACCACCGGCCCCGCCGCTGCGTCTCCCGATCCACTGCGCTGAGAACATTCATCGACCCGAGACAGCCCGAGCGCGCCGCTCGGCTCAGGAAGGACCTGCGAACTTCGCCCAGCGGGTGTGTGCGGCCGCGCGTCACCGCACCCGTGTAGTCAGACCAATCGGATGCCGGTTGACCGCCACCGCCAAAGTGAGCGGCTGCCGGCAGGCCACGGGATCGCGCGAGCGCAGCGGGCGGACCCCCACCTGACCGGCACTCTAGTGTCCTTTCACTGTGGCTGCGTGGACCGGCGACGGCGTTGCCGGGAGGTCGCGCTGCGTGGGTGGCGGGCGATGGGCCCGATTCTGGCGCAGCACCAGGAGGCCATCAGGTATGCTCCCTGCCCGCCCCAGGCGGACTCCCGCGATGAGGTGGTGAGCAAGTGGTGACGGCACCCCGGCGGCCGAACGTGCTGTTCCTGATGACGGACGAGCACCGTCCGGACGTGGCCGGATACGAGGGGAACCCCGTCATCCGCACGCCCACGCTGGACTGGCTGGCGGGCAGCGGCGCGACCTTCCGCAACGCGTACACGCCCTCGCCCATCTGCATCCCCGGCCGCCAGAGTCTCATGGCCGGCCAGTTGCCCATGACCACGGGCTGTCTACGCTACGGCGAGGACCTGGAACCCGGCTACCTCACCTTCTCCCGTGTCTTCTCCCGCTACGCCTACAGCACGGTGGCCTGCGGCAAGCTGCACCACATGGGGACGGACCAGATGCAGGGCTGGACGACGCGCGTGGCAGGGGACACGTCGGTGGACGCGCGCTTCATCCCGGACAAGGTGGAGGAAGAATTCGCCCGCTACGTGGCGCCGCCGAGCGCCAGCAAGTGGTCTGACGCCAAAGAGATCCTGCGCGCCGGCCCCGGCCGCAGCCCGGTGGTGATCCGGGACGAGTACACTGTCCGCGGGGCCTGCGACTTCGTCCAGGAATACTTCGCCAGCCCCTACTACGACAAGCAGCGGCACGACCGCCCGCTGCTCCTCAAGGTGAGCCTGCTCCAGCCCCACTACCCATACATTGCAGACGAGGCGCGGTTCACGTACTACCTCAACCGCGTGCCCCTCTTCCTGGATCAGCCCGTCTCGCCCCACCCGTTCCTCGGCCGCCGTGCGGTGCAGCCGGGTGTGGACGTCACCGAGCGCGACCTGCGCCGCGCCGTCGCGGCGTACTACGCCATGATCGAGACGGCGGACGCCCATTTCCGCACCGTCATCGACGCGCTCGAACGGGTGGGGGAGGACCTGGACGATTGGATCGTCGTCTACACCTCGGACCACGGCGAGATGCTGGGCGAGCATGGCATCTGGGAGAAGCAGAAGTTCTACGAAGCCAGCGCGCGCGTCCCGCTGATCATCCGCTGCCCGGGCCGCGCAGGGCGCGCCGGCGGGCGGCAGGGGTTTGGCCAGGGAGTGGTCCAGGAGAACGTCAACACGTGCGACCTCTTCGCCACGCTCTGCGAGCTGGCGGGCATCCCCATCCCGGCCGGCCTGGACAGCCGCAGCCTGGTGCCGTTCCTGCGCGGTGATCCAGGCGCCGGGGAGGCGTGGCGGCGCCGCTACCGGAACGAGACGGTTTCCCACTTCGCTACCACACACGTCATGATCAAGTGGGACGACCTCAAGTACCAGTACTACGGCGAGGACTTGCCGGAGGTCCTGTTCGACCTCCGGCGCGATCCATCGGAGGTGACCGACTTCATCGCCGAGCCCGGCTACGCGGGCGCGGTGGCGGACTTCCGCCGGCGGCGCGCCGCGCTGGGCTACGGCCCGGACGCCGATCCCGCCTACGTCAACGCCGGCTACGCGCCGGCATCCTGACGCGCACCCTCCCGGAGGTGACAGGAGGGTGGCGGCGCAGCGCGTGGCGCCTCCTCTTTCAAGAACCGAGCGCTCCTGGACGATCCCCAAGCGCCGGCTCGGCCAGTGCGATCCGCGCCTGCGCCCCGTCCCCCTGCCCCTGGTCAGTCCGTCCAGTCAAAGACGACGCCGACGTACTCGTCCTTCCTGTCACGCAGCCCGGCATATGCCTCTTGCGCCTGCTCGGGCCGCAGTACGTGCGTACGCAGCGGCCGGTACCGCAGTCGCTCGTCGCGCATGAGCTCAAAGGCGATCCGCGTGTTGCGCTCAAGCGAGTGCTTGGGCTGCGGGTCACGCGCCCGCGTGTCGCCGGCGCGGACCGGGTAGCGCCACTCGTGGGCGCCCTTGAAGGTCAGGCAGCCGTTGCTCCACAGATGCACGTAGTTCAGCACCTGCGTCACGTCCGCCTCGAACGTACCGCGCGGACTTCCTAGCAGAATGACCTCCCCGAGCCGACCTGTCAGCTGCGACGCCAAGTGGATCGTGCGTGGGTTACCGATCGCCTCCACCGTTGCCTCCACGCCCCGCCCGCCTGTCAGCGCCAGCACGCCCTCCTTGACCGATTGCTCTCCCTCGCCCGCGCCCAGTGTATGCCGGATGCCGCACTCCCGAGCCAGCTCCAGTCGGCGCTGGGCCAAGTCGATCCCGATTGTCTCCGCCCCCGCCAGCTGCAGCAGCTGCGCACACATGTTCCCCACCTGACCCTGTCCGATCACGGCAGCCCAGTTGCCTAGCTCTAGATTCGAGACCCTCAGCGCCGTCATCGCCACCGTCGCCATCCGTGCCATCGGCGCATGGGAAGGGTCCAGCCCTTCCGGCAGCGGCAGGCAGAGCTGCCGCACCCGCGCGAAGCGGCTGTGCCCGCCATAGGTGAAGACGAGGTCCCCCTTACGGGCGTTGGGAAAGTCACTCCCCTCGTGGATCACCTCCCCCACCGAGGCGTAGCCGGGGAACACCGGGTACCTGTGGGTACCCGTGGCGTTGGCGAACGCCGCGCCCTCGGTGCCGGCGCTGATCAGGCTGTAGCAGGTCTTGATCCACACCTCGTTGGCGGCCCACTGCCCCTCGTCCGCGTCCAGCGACTGCAGCTCTGCCCCGCCGGGCTCTGGAAATGCCACCCGCGCTCCCCGCATTAGTGTCAGCCCTCCCCTTCTCTACTCTGTGGATCGCGCCCGCGGTGGAACCCGCGTGAATGTCCTCACGAAGGATGAACCTGGGTCGCTGAACCCGCTCTACCCCGGCGGGGGCTTGTCCAGGATAGCCTGCCCGCGCCGGTTGGCTTCGGCCAGCCCGTCCGCAACGCTCGTCTCGCCGCGCCAGATGGGCGCCGTCGCCTCGGCCATGTCTCGCAACAGCTCGAGCAGCCGGGAGTTGGCCGGCCGACTACGGTGGCACCCAGCAGCTCGCGCCGCCCCTGCTCTTCCTCGGTCCGGGTGTGCCGGATGACGAAGAGCAGGCTCACCGGGGCAATCAGGATCGCGCTCTGCAATCCCGTGCGCCAGGCGACGATGACGCCGAGGGTCGGGCTATACACGCGACCCAGCAGCGCGATGGAGCCCGGGGTGCTCATGCTGGCGTCGGTGAAGGCCTGCAGGGCCGTGGCGGTGGGGTAGAGCGCGATGGCGCTGGCTGCGAAGCCAATCGGCGCGAGGGCCACCACCACGATCCAGAGAGGAGGCCAAGCATTTCTACGGCGAGGTGCTGGGTCTGGCGCAGCGGGAGTGCAGCGACGCGGCCGGCTGGGTGGCCTACGCCACGGAGGGCGGGCCGCCGCTGTTCCTCGTCCGGCGGCCGGAGCTCGTCGGTGGGGCGGGCAACGCTACCGTCACGCTGGAGACGCCGGACCTCGACGCCTTCCGCACGCAGCTCGACCGGGCCGGCATCCGGGTGGAGTCGGTCCAGGAGGGCAGCACGCGCATCCTCACGGTCTGGTATTGCCCCGCGTTGGTGGACACCCTCACACTAGGGAGTAAGCGGCCCCGAAAGAAGGGAGTCCAGACTGATGGGAGCAAGAACGAGAGCGCCGTACCCGCCAGCATTCCGTGCCGAGGCCGTGCAGGCTGGTGCACGCCAACGGCGGTCGCTGAGCCAGGTAGCCACGACCTGGGGGTGCACCACGAGACGCTGCGCGGTTGGGTCAAACAGATGGCTATAGATGGAGGGCGCGCGATGGGTTGACGACGGAGGAGCGCACCGAGCTAGCCTGGCTGCGGCGCGAGAACCGCATCTTAAAGGAGGAGCGGGAGATCTTGCGCAAGGCGGGCGCTTTTTCGCGCGGAGAGCGCGACCCGGTGAACTGCTTCCGGTTCATCGCTGCGGTGGTGGCCGACCACCCGGTGGCGCTCTCGTGCCGTCCTGGGCGTGTCCTGGGCCGGCTTCTACGCCTGGCGGGACCGCCCACCCTCGGCGCGCGCCCAGATCGATGCCGAGCTGACGCGCCTGATTTACCACCTCCACCACGCGAGCCGGGGCACTTATGGTAGTCCCCGCCTCCATGCCGACCTACGGGCCGGGGCGCGCTGTGGACGCAAGCGGGTGGCGCGGCTGATGCGCCAGGCCAGCCTGGCCGGCTGTCACCGGCGTCGGCGCCGGCCCCGCACGACGATCGCCGATCCGGCGGCCTCGCCCGCTCCCAACCTGGTCCAGCGCATTTCAATCCGCTGGCGCCCGACCAGCTGTGGCTGGCGGACATCACCTCCATCCCGACCGGAGAGGGGTGGCTTTATCTGGCCACGGTGCTCGATGCCTTCAGCCGGCGCGTCGTCGGGTGGGCCATGGCCGACCATCTGCGCACCGAGTTGGTGCTCGACGCGCTCACCATGGCCCTGGCGACCCGCCGGCCGGCGCCGGGCTGATCCACCACTCGGACCGCGCCTGCCAGTACACCTCGCTCGCCTTCGGGCGCTGCCTGCAAGCGCCGGGCTCGTGCCCTCCATGAGCCGAGTGGCGAACTGCTGGGATAACGCCGTGGCGGAGCGCTTCTTCGCCACCCTCAAAGGCGTTCTCGTCGACCGCCAGGCGTGGCCCACGCGAGCGCGCCCGCAAGTGCCATCTTCGACTACGTCGAAGGCTTCTACAACCGCCAGCGCCGGCACTCGACGCTCGGCTATCTCAGCTTCGCCGCCTACGAAGCCGCCCATCAGCCCACGCCGGTCGCGCCGTGGCGTAACGTTGCGGAACGAATGTGTCGAATGCTGCCGAACGAGAACGTGTCCATCCAAACGGGGCAATTCCAGTCGCCGACCCGGACGGGAACCGGGTGGAGGTGGCCCAGGCGGCCACACCCTGAGTCGCTTCCTGGCGAGGGACGCACCGACGGCCGCGCGGGCGCAGTGCGGGCGGGGATACCCTCCTCGGCACACCTGTGCGCGCCGTCAGTCGGCGCCGGCCGGCCCGCGCTGCTGCGCGAAGCGGCGCACATCCGCCTTCGCGGCGGGCGGCAGGTCGGGCTAGCGCAGGGCGTCTCCGAGGAGGAACCAGGCGAAGCCGTCCCGAGAGCGGGCAAACGTGTGGGAGGTGGAGTGTGGGTACGGTGCGGGGGCGCGCCATGGTGGACGGCGAGAAGCCATGGGCACCCTCCCGTTTCCGTCGTCTCCCAGCTCCGTCTCGTCCGCTGGGCCCCCACGTTCACGCACGCGTCCGACGGGCAAGAGGTGGCCGCGTAGCCTCCTGCACGTTTGCCCGCGCTCCATTTGCGCTGCGCCATTCGGCGCACGGCCCCGCAGGCGCGGTGTGCCGTTCGCCGAGACACGGCACCTGTCTCGGCGCTACGTGGCCCCCGCGGGCGGGCGCTCGTCCAGCCGCTCGCCTTCCCAGTAGTCGACGTTCAGCCGCTCCGGCAGGTAGAAGCGCCGGAACTTGCCCGGTACCCACTGGAACTGCTTGCCGGACTCCGGGTACTCCGCCAGCGCCACGGCCTCGGCCGGCTCAGCGAAGGCCCCCAGCGAGAGGAGCCGCAGCTCCCCCGCGCCGGTGTTGCGGAAGGCGTGCGCCACCTGGTAGCGCGGGGGGAAGCCGAGGACGTCCCCCGCCCGCACCGGGAACGCTCCGTGCTCGGTGACCAGCTCCCCCGCTCCCGCCAGCACGACAAACGCCTCCTCCAGCCCGTCATGGCGGTGCAGGAGGGTGCTCTGCTTGCCCGGCGGCACCGCCGTGACCTCGAAGTCCAGCACCCGCAGCCCCAGGACCCGGCTGCACTCCGCCGAGTGGCGTCCGAAGCGCTCCCCCGTGCCCCAGGGCGCCTGCCACACCAGCTCTGCCGGGCGCAGCAGGCACGCCGCGGGGTCGTGCCGGTAGACCAGGTCCTGCAGCGCCCGCTCGCCGTCCCGCAGCACCGGCTCCCCCTCCGGCACGAGCACCCGCCCCGGCGGGCGGAGCCACAGGCCCAGCAGCGCCCGGAGGCCCCGCGCACTGGATGCGGGGTCCCCCACGTCCTCCGCCCCTCCCGCCCCGGCGAGGCCACCCGCCACGTCGCCGGCCACGTCGCCGGCCGTCACGCTGAGCGCCCCGGCGGGCGCGCCAGCGACCGCCCCACCGAGGATGCCCGTGCCGCTCGGCCCGTGGTAGAAGGCCACCACCGTCGGCCAGCCGGCGGGCGCCGCCGCGGGGCCTTCCGGCGCCGCGACCGTGCGGAGGCCGCCGGGCAGGCTGGCCCCCGGCGCGAACGGCTCCAGCCCTTCGAGCTCCTGGGGCGCTGCGAGGCCGCGGGGGACGAGCACCGGGCAGCCGAAGGCGTCGCGGCAGCTTACGGCGGCGCCGGCGCGTTCCGGCCGGGTCAGCACCACCGCGGCCACCCCACCCAGCTCCCGGACGTGCGCCTCGTCGCCGTCGGTGAACGCCACCGGATCGATGAGCACGCCCCCCGTGCCCGGGGCGTCTTGCGCGAAGTGGCCGTGGGCGTCGAGCCGGCGCTCGGGCTGGTACTGGCTCCAGGCGTACACGTGCGTGGCCATCTGCCTCACGGGCGCGTCTCCTCCTGTCTCCTCCGGCTGACTTCTCCGGGCGCCGGTCTCGGGAGGGGGCGCCGGCGCCCGTACGAGCACCGTACCACGGAACGGGGGCGGAAGCCGCCACGGTTCGGTCGGTAGGGTTGCTGGCCTGCGCACGGCGACGTGACGAGACGTGACGAGAGGAGGAGACCCGCGATGTACCGGCCGACGGCGCGTGCCCTGGCCGCGCTGGCGCTGCTCCAGGCCCATGAGCGCCTGACCGGGCCGGAGCTGACCCGGCGCCTGGAGGTGCACGCGCGCACGGCGCGGCGCTCCGTGGAGATCCTGCGCGACCTGGGCGTCTCGGTCGCGGCCGAGCCCGGGCGCCAGGGGGGCTACGGCGTCCAGCCCGGCGCCCGGCTCTCCCCCTGCCGTGCTCCCGGGACGAGGCCCTGGCCCTGGTCCTCGGCCTCCACGCCGCCCACCGGCTGGGCTTGGCGGCGGCCGGCCCAGCGGTGGGGGGGCGCTGGCCAAAGTGGAGCAGGTGCTGCCCCCCGAGGTCCGAGCGCGCGTGCGGGCCGTGCCGGACGCCGTCGTCCTCGACCTCGACGTGGGCCCCCGCCGCGGGGATGGCGATGTTCGGCGAGGCCGTCCATGCTGGCCACCGCCTGCGGCTACGCTCCCGCTCCGCCGGTGAGGCGGCGACGGAGCGGGAGTTCGGCCCCGACGGGCTGGTCTACCGCCGGGGTCAGTGGTACGCCACGGGGTACTGCCTTCTCCGTCAGGAGCGGCGCCTGCTGCGCCTCGACCGCCTGGACGAGGCGCGTCGTCTCTTGCAAACGCGCAGTGGAGGCACGGGTGGTCTTCCCCGCCACTGACTCCACCTGCCAGAATGGCTCAGTCTCCTGCGCCAGCCGTCCGAACGCCACCAGCTTCGCGCCGCGTCGCCGGTCCACCGCTCGGCAACTTTTTCAAGCCCTGGGTGTTCAGCAGTGGGCGAGCGACCCTACGCGGGAACTGGAGCGGAGCCTGGCAGCGGGCGCCCGCTTGGTGTTGGCAGCCGGCCGCCGGCCTGCCGGACGTGGGACGCGCCGGGGGGGCACGCGGTCGCGCTCGGCGGTGCCCGGCCCCACGAGCCTCAGCCATCGGGCTTGGGCACGACGGCGATCCGGGTGTACTCGGTACCCTCCCAGAACCCCCGCTTGACGTCGGCGACAACGTGGCCGAGGTCTTCCAGGAAGCGGTCGATGGGGGGCTCCGCGGCGGAGTTTGCGCCGCCCAGGTACTGCGCGGCGAGGAGCCGTCCGCCCGGGGCGAGGTACTCCGCCAGCAGGCGCTCCACGTAGGCGCCTTGGAGAGGCTCCGGCACGTAGACCAGCTCCGTGCGGACGTAGTCGAAGCGGCGTGGCGGCGCCCAGTCCCACGCGTTGCCGACGTACAGCTGGTGCGCGTCGCCTGGGAGGCGGGCCCGGGCGAGCGCCACCAGCTTCTCGGACACGTCCAGGCCGAAGGGGTCGATCCGCCGACCCCGCTCAGCGGTCCAGCGGAGGACGCACTCTAAGAGAAAGCCGTTGGCGCAGCCGACGTCGAGGAAGGCGCCGTCTTTCTCCATGGCGTCGGCGACGGGGCGCCGGACGGCCTCCCAGCGGGCGTAGCTGCGGGGGCTGTGGAGGCCGAAGCCGGACTGCTGCCAGGGCTCCACCCCAGCGAGGTAAGCCGTCTCCAACAGCGCCTTGTTGGCGGCGAACCAGGCATCGCGTTTCTGCGGGTCCATCGTCGCCCCCTCCGGAGGGGCAGTGCTCCGGCAGCCGGCGGATGAGCGTACCAACGCGCCGGGGGCGACGCGGACGCGCCGGCGTCCTTGAGCGGTGGCGTCTACATCATCCATCCGTAGGGCAAGGGAAGGCGGGGGCGACGACACCGTACCGGCGGCCCTAGTCGACCGCTCCCCGCACCGTAGCGGGGTGGGGCTCGGCCAGCCCCACGTGTTGGAGCGAGCCAGGGCAGTAGCGTAGCGCCACGGGACCTGACGGGGCACCTGTACGTCCAAGGGCTGCCGGGGATCTGGCCGCAGGCCCGGCTGCTCCCAGGGCGACGGCCGGCGGGTGGCAGCACGGAGTGTCCGGTGCCGCCGGAAACGTTCGAGGTAGCGTGCATGGGAGTCCACCGCATCGAACTAGAGTCAGCGAACAAGGGGATCCAGGGGCGTTCTCGGTCAGCCGACCTCGCCAGCCAGCCGATCGCCGCAAGCCACGATCAGGTCGACGATCACTGGGGAGGCGGTGCCGGTCCCAGACGGCAGCCTCAAGGAGCACTTGCGGAAGCGCGCAAAGGAGCCTGGGCGGCGACGAGGCGTGCGTCACCTTCACCATCCGGTACATCCCGGCTCCGGGCGAGCCACCGCGGCCGGCCCGACCGCTCCCGGAAGGGGTCAGGGTCATCAGCTGACTGCCCGCGGCCACGGCCACCCGCACCCGGATGCCGTCGACGCGCCCCGAGGCGTAGGAGCGCCGGGCGAGCGCCGCGTCGGGGAAGACCTCCCGCACCAGATCGAGGTGGTCGAGCGAGCAGTGGGCCCCCGGTGGCTCAGTGGGGGTGTATCCCAGCGCCCGCGCCCCCGCGCCCCCGCGCCCCCGCGCGAAGAGGGTACCGGCTTGGCTAGATCCTGGACGACCATCCGGTAGGCGAGCACGCGGTCTCGGTCCAACTCAAGCCTCACCGTGGTACTCATGCCATGGGCGTGAGCACGGCGATCTGATACCCATCGGTTCCTTCGATGAACTGGTAGCAGAAGCGCTCTCGTGGTTGGCCGCCGTGGGACCAGGTGACATCGGCCCACAGGCTGCCCGGTGCCTCGCCCATGACGACGATCTGTTTGTCAATCGCGTCAATCCCGTCGTACTGGCTCCAGGAGGCGGCGAAGAACTCCTCGGTCTGCTTGGCGTCGCTGACGGGGATCGACTTGCCGGGGAACAGGATCAGCGAGGGGACCGCGTACATCCCCGCGATCGCCTTCTCGTCTCGGGCCAAGAGTGCGGCCGCGTAGCGCTCGAAGAACTCATGTGCCTTGTCGCTGCTGTCTGTCATGGGACTCATGATACGAATCACACCTGACCAGCCGGTGTCGGCTTTAGTACGACAACGAGAGATTCCGGTGCCGGCTGGTGCGGTAGGTAGGCTATGTTGCGTGTAACGACCTATCCCCGCCTACCAGCAGAGCGCGCTGGCCATGGCCGCTCCGTGCTCCTGTGCCTCGACCCGGACCCCATTTTAGGAGAGTGTAGGGGCAAAAAGGCATCGCAGCCTCTGCATTGACGCAGGCAGAGGTGCGGGCGTACGCTGCGACACGATGACGACAGGGACGGGATCAGACTGGGCGGGGCTGCCGAAGCCGGCGCTGCACATGGAGAGCTTATCCGAGGCGCGGCTGCGGCATGCCCGGCAGCTCGGGGCGGTGGGGATCAACGTGCAGGGGGCGGCGATGGGGACGTGCGGCACGCTGGAGGCGCTGGAGCAGCCGGTGACGCCGGATCCAACGCCGGAGCTGACGGCGATGCGCCGCACGGTGGAGGCGCAGGGGCTGGAGGTGCTCGCCGTCCAGGTGCCGGCTCAGATGACGCACGGGGTGCTGACGGGCGGCGAGCGGCGGGACCGAGAGATAGAGCACCTGTGCGCCGTGATCCGCGGCGCGGGGAAGGCCGGGATCCCAGCCGTCTTCTACAACCTGACGCCGTGGCGCAGCCTGCCCGTGTGGTGGTGGGGGACGCCGGGAGTGCCGGAGCGTAGGCCGGGCGACGTGCGCCATGGCAGCGGCCCTGGACGCTACTACCGGGCGGTGGGCCGCGGGGGCGCCGTGCTTCTGACGCACGAGACGCGGCGGGTGGCAGAGGACGAGGCGCGCTCGCCGGCGGCGATCCTGGCACCGTACGGGGAGATGGACGCCGAGACGCTGTGGGCACGGGTGCGCTACCTCTACGAGCGGATCGTTCCGGTGGCCGAGGCGGTCGGGGTGAACGTGGGGACGCACCCCAACGATCCGCCGGAGCCGCGCTACCGCGGCGTGGAGCAGATCCTTCACACGCCGGCAGGGCTGCAGCGGCTCATCGATCTGGTGCCTAGCCGGCGGAGCGGCTTGCTGCTGTGCATCGGCACGCTGCACGAGATGGGGACGGGGCCGGAAGATACGATGGCGGCGCTGGAGGCCTTCTTGGGGCAGGGAAAGGTGTATGGGACGCACTTCCGGAACCCGCGGGGAACGGCGCGCAACGGCTACTACCAGGAGGACTTCCTTGACGAAGGTGACCTGGACATGCTGGCCGTGATGCGGTTGCTGCACCGCTATGGGTACAGCGGGGGGGTGGACCCGGACCACGCGCAGGGCATCGAAGGGGACGAGGGCGGGCGGGAGGCGTGGGCGTGGCAGCTCGGCTACATTCGGGCCCTGGTAGGGGCAGTGCGGTCCGAGACGCGCTGAAAGCCTGGGCCAGCGTTCCGGTTGCGCCGGTTGGAGACCACGGCGCTTTTGACGGCCCACTGGGTGGGGGCTATGCTGCCCGCGACGGAGGAGTGGTGTGATGGTCCCCCTTGGCTTAGTCGAGAAGCAGACCCATCGCTGTACCCGGCGCGCCGTGGCGGCGGCGCTCGGGGCGACGGCGGTGTTGCCCGCGGCCGTGGCGGCGGCCCTGGCCGGCTGCGCGCCGCTGCCCGGCAGCGGCGACCGGCGCGCGGACAAGGAGCCGGTGACGCTGCGCCTGGTCTGGCAGGCCACGGAGGCGGAGCACACCATGGCAGTTCGGGGCCCGGTGTTCGAGGAGCGCTTCCCCCACGTCAAGCTGCAGTTCGAGCCCAGCAGCGAGTACCTGGTCAAGCTCGGCGTCCTCTTCAGCAGCAACACCATCGGCGACGTCATGTTCCTGGAGGCCGACGACGAGGGATTCTTCGGCTTCTGGGCGGCGCAGGGGGTGCTGACCCAGCTCGATCCCTACATCCGGCGCGACAAGTACGATATGAACGCCTTTTTCCCGACGGCGATAGAGGCGCTGAAGATCGTGGACGGGAAGATCTGGGCCCTTCCCTACAAGGCGTTCATGGCTCGCTGCGGGCTCTTCTACAACGCCAACTTGTTCCAGCGGGCCGGTCTCAGGCTGCCGGATGACAACTGGACCTACGACGATATCCGCACCGCAGCGCAGCGGTTGACGAAGCAGGCGGGGACGGAGGTCGAGGTCTGGGGCGGCGGTCGCAACTTCGGGGGCGACTTCAGCTTCATGGCCGTTACGCGCGCCTTTGGTGGCGACCTGTATTCGTCCGATGGCAAGAAGACGCTGATCGGCTCTGAAGGCTCGCGCCAGGCGATCACCTGGTGGCTCGACCGGCACCACAAGGACCGTTCCGTGGCGCTCAATCCGGCCACCGCCAACCCGCGCCAGCTGTTGGAGCAGGGGAAGTCCGCCTTCGCCATGGGCTATAACCCGGGCGACCGCCGCCTCATCGCCAACGCGCTTAACCCCACCGGGGTGCAGTGGGGGCTTTCCCTGATGCCCAAGGGACCGTCCGGCCGCCGGGGCGGGGCCTTCTTTCTTACCCCCACCGGCATGGCCAAGATCACCAGGCACCCGGGCGAGGCGTGGGAGTTCCAGAAGTTCCTGGCCGAGAAAGAGACCGGCGTGGTGATGGGCTTCCCCGGGGCGGTGAGTGGCCAGACCAGCGCCCACTTCGGCGCGCGCAAGGACATCTACCAGGACCCCCGGGTGCTCAATGCGCCCGACATGCCCCCGGGCGTGATGGCGGCGCTGGCCCGCTCGATGGAGCTGCCCGAGCCGCTCGGTTTCGCGGCCAACTTCCTGGCCGCGGACGTGGAGAAGGTGCTCAACGACGAGGTGGCCAAGGCGGTGCGGGGCCAGGTGCAGTACGACACCGGCTTCTTCCAGAACCTGTCCAATCAGATCCAGCTGATCCTGGACAAGCCCGCGCCTACCGCGGCCACGTAAGGGTCTGCCGTGCAGCAGGTGCGGTCGATCCGGCCGGCAGTGGTGGCTCCGCAGACCTGACCAAGTCTGCGCTGGCTTGCCTGTGCGGTGCCGCCTTTGATGGGTCAGGCTCCACGCTGCAAGAATCTACCGACGCAGACATAGCCTCAGCTCGGCGCAGAGGTCACGCCTGCCCCCAGCCCTCCTGTGCCCGTCCGGGGCGGTCGCTGGTACACCCTCTGGCCGAGAGCGGCGCGCAAGGCTACGCTGGGGCCTGTTGCCAAAGTCGGGTATGGTGGTCAGGAGGAGCACGGTGCGGGGTACGCGCGCCCCGTGCACGCGACGGGAACGGCCCGCTGGGCCGGGACCGGAGCTCGAACCGGGGACAGGCCCGCTTGAGAAGGGGAGGGGCCCAACGCCGCACCCCCATGGCCGGGCTGGGGGCGCGCCGTTGGGCCAGCTTCTTGACGTCGTACGCGATGGCGCGCCCAGCGCCTGGATCAGCACCTTGTCTCGCCCCCGACACTGCGCCCGCGCAGCCCGTGATTTGTCCTTCAGTTCGGCGTTGGCCGTCTCGACCCAGTACGCGCGGGCGTCGGCTGCGCTTGGCGGGTGGCGTGCGGAGATAGGCGACGACTCGGTCGCGCAGTCCCCCATCGTCCGGGCGCACGAGGGTGCGGGCGGCCGCCAGGCGCAGCACTGCGCCTTGACCGGGCACGCCCCGCAGACCTTCGGCTCGCCCGCGGTAGATCAGGCCACCGGCCGCCCCGGCAGTGCGCGAGGAGCCCTGGCGGGTGAGGCCCGGTGGGACACCGATAGCGATTAGCGATCGGCGGCGAACTCGTACACGAAGCGGTCGGCAGAGTAGTCACCCCGGTCGCTCATGGTGCTGTGGGGCGGGATGCTCGCCCGGATGCCCTGCTGCTCCAGCGCCACGTAGTTGGCGTAGGTCCCGTACTTGGTATCCGCCACCACTTCGGCCACCGTACGCCCGGTCGTGCCTCGATGCTCCTTGAGCAGCCGGTCCAGCAGGTGCTCGTCGGCAACCTCGCCCGGAGTCACGTCCAGCGCGGTGATGAGACGCGCCCGCCCGCCGTCCACGCCGACGTGCGCCTTGTAATAGAAGGCGTAGGGGACCCCTCGCGCTTGACCAGCCCCGCGTCGGGATCGGTGCGACTGGTCACCAAGGCGTTCACCGGCCCTGGTCCCCGTTGGGCACGTCCTCCGGACCGGCCACGTGCAGCGACGGGCGCGCCGCCGCGCCCGCCGTGAGGCCACCGGCCGAGTCCGGCGCCGGCTGCTCCCCCTCGCGGGAGGGCGCTGGCGGCGTGGGATCGGAGACGGGATTCTCCTGCCACACCGTCGCGACGTACCCGGCCGCGCTCGGCAGCTGAGTGAGCAGCGCCCGCGCGCCGGCCGACCCAAGACTGGCATTGGCCTTGACCAGCGTGCTGTCCACGTAGAGGACGTCGCCCCGCACCAGGCCGGCCCGCTCGCACTGCCGCACCACCTCGGTGAAAGCCGCCTGGTACACGGGCAGGCCGAAGCGCGCCCGCGCCTTGGACAGCATCGAGTGGTCCGGCGCGTCTCGTCGAGGTCGTACCCCAAGAACCAGCGGAAGGCCAGGTGCAGGCGCGCCTCCTCGGCCAGCCGCGCTCCGACGTGATGCCGTAGAGGTACCCGAGCAGCATCAGCTTGAACAGCACCACCGGATCGACCCCCGGCCGGCCGGTGTGGCTGTAGAACCGCGCCGTCAGCCGCGCACAAAGCTGAGGTCGAGCGCGCCCCGATGCGCGCAGCAAGTGGTCGCTCGGGACCTGCGCTTCTAGCGAGAACTCGTAGAAGCGCTTCGGCGTGAATTCCTTACGGCCCAACATCGTGCCCCACCTCGAACAGGGAGCCACCATCCTACTCAGACCTCGGCCGGTCCGGCCAGAGTTTGGCAACAGGCCCGCTGGAGGCGCTTAGAAGGTCAACGTTTCCTCGGCGTAGGCACCCCTTGCTGCCACGGGTTCCCGTCCTCGAAGTCCCAGCAGGCGTCTAGCAGGGCGTGGACAAAGCACCAGTCCTTCGTGCGCCTCCGGTCTAGCCCCGCCTCGGCGCAAAAGGTCTCCACGCGCCGGGACTTCATCGCCGGGGAGACCTCGCCCGGGTTGCCGAGAAACTGGCAAACGTCGAAGCAGCGGTCGCCGGCCAGCCCCTTAGGGTCGATCGCCAGCCACTCGGCGTGCTCGACGCGCCTGGCGCGGAGGACGTTGAAGTGGTGCATGTCGCCGTGGAGCACCGTGGGCGTGTCGGTGGAGGCGAGTAGATCGCGCCGCAGGGCATCGGCGCGCTGGAAGAGGGCAGCGGGAAGCCACCGGCGCCACGGAGAGCGCCTCCCGATTGCGGTTATAGGCGTCGCACCAGCTTTCCAGGGGGCGCAGGCCACTGTCCTGGGGAACCGGGCGCCAGAGCCGGCGCAGGACGCCGGCGGCCACGGCCGTGGCGCCTTGATCATCGGATTCAGCCACCTCCACCAGCATCGTCCCCGGATCGAGACGCTCGAGGAGCAGCGCGCCCACCTCCGGGTCGGCCCGCCAGCAGCCGGGCGGCGCCGTCGCCGTCCCAGAGGCGCAGCGCCGCAATCTCGTTGCGCGTCTCGGCGACGTGCCGGCTCACTTTCAGGACGCACGGTGTCCCGCTGGCGCGTGTCGCACCTGCAACGTAGTTGATCTGGATCTCGGGAAAGTGGGGGCCCAGGGTCAGCGACCAGCGCGCGGCCAGCCGTTCGAGGAGGCTCCGGCAGCGCGCCAGCCAGGCAGGTTCTACCTGGTTGTGGCGGATGAACTGCGGTGGAAGACCGGGTGAACGGGAGCCAGGGTTGGCCGCGGGGTGCTCCTTGCGCCAAATGGGTAGTCGTTGCGGACCGAGGGCGCGCAAAGGGCAGCCAGCGGCGCCACGGGCGGAAATGCCGATCAGGCCCTTCAGTCGAGTGGCGCGAGGGCGCGTGATCGCGCCCGCATGGCTGATCCAGGCATCGGAGACGGTGCGTCTGCCCCTGCAGTAAGGCGCCGGCGCTGCCCGGGCTGGATTGGGCCGGCGGCCCTCGCCCGCGGGGCTGGCGGCTTACTGGTAGATGATCACGTGGGGGGTGGGCTCGAGGCCGAGCGCCTGCCGGGGGTGAATGGGTTCGAGTCCTGGGTGAAGAAGATCTTCAGCCCGGCGAACTGCACCGGCTGGTCGCGCACCACCCGCCGGTACACGTCCGCCTTGGCGCCCTGCGAGCCAACTCCATCCATGACTATCACCACCTGCACGCGTGGGTCGGGCCGATCTGCCCCGTGTTGGTCAGCATGTCGTCGCGGAAGCGGTGTACGAGGAGGATCTTCGCGCAGCCGGTGGCGGGAGACCAGGTCGGCCAGCGTCCGCACCGTCTCGTTCACGGCCGCTGCGTCTATCGTCCCGAACGTTTGTCCCGGCACCTGACCGGGGGCCATCGCCCACTCCGGGTCGAGGGCCAGGTGGACGTCAGGGCGCACCAGGTAGGGTAAGAGGGCCTCCACCTCGGCGCCCCAAGGGCTGCGCCCGGGCTGGATGTCCAGGATGAGGAGGTGGCCACGGCCGGCGCCCACTGCGCCACTTGCTCCACCTCTGGGCGGCCTCCGCCGGCGGTACATGCCGTCCGGGCCGGGGTCCCCGTGGCGACCGTGGCTACCAGGTGGAGGGCCGGACGCGCCGGCGTCGTGGGGTCGGCAGCGGTCCACCGCTGCGCCTCGCGCTCCAGGGCGGCCAGCATCGGCTCGGGCGGGCCTTGACCCAGGACGCCCATGGCCGGGGAGAGCGGGTGGCCGTAGTAGGCGACGACGCGCTGCGCCGGCAGCAGGGCGCCGGGCGGGGCCAGGGAGGGGTGGCCCGGCGCCACCACCGGCAGCCCCGCCGGGTTCGCCTCCCAGGGGAGGCGAACGGTGTTGGGGCGGTAGGCCGGGCCGTCGGGGCCGTGCAGCCACGTCCCTCGGCCGTCGGTGAAGGCGACGGCCCCGTCCGCCGCCCGCCGCACCAGCAGCCCGCCGGCGGTGCGTTGCGCGGCGTCCGCCGTGAGCGGGTCGGGACGCTCATCTTCGACGCACTCGCCCACGACCGCGGGGATCAGGTCGCGCAAGGCGGTGAAGCCGGGGGCGATGCGGCAGCCTTCCTGCGCCCGCGCTCCCGGGCTCGGCGCCCCCGCCGGCGGCGCGTCGGGGGGACGCGCCAGCGGGCGCGCCCCCGGCAGGAACGCGGCCCCCACCAGGCCGGCGATGCCCACGGCCAGCACGGGGGCCAGCGCGAGGAGTAGGGCCCGGGACGCCCACGACCCGGCCAGGCGGATGGCCACCAGGGTCGCCAGGGCAAGGAGCGCCAGCAGTGGCGACGCCGGACGCCGTCCACGGGGCCGCGTTGGTCTCACGCGGCCGACAACCACTCCCACCCTCGCTCCTTCCTCTCAGCGCCCGACGATCCAGTCCCGGTACGGCCGACAGCATACCGGAGGCCGCCGGGCGACGTGCAAGGCCAACATCGTCCCCCATCATCGGGAGACGGCGGCGCCGCACCCAGTGCGCCGGCGGCGCAGGGCCATCGCCACCCAGACCAGTCCCAGGACGACGAATGGCCAGACCCCCATCGGGGAAGCCCCCATCGGGGCGCGCCGCGCCCACCGTGCCAGGGCCTGGAGCGAGGCCCATGTCTGCTCCCCGGTCCCTGCCGGGCGCGGCGCCACGATCCGTAGCAGGCTCCACATGCCCTGCGACAGGCTCCAGTGGTACGCCCCGCTGCGGTAGGCGTAGTCCCCCCGGGCTCCGCAGCGGCCGTGAACCGCAGCGTCTCCACCGTGCCCGTAGTCAGCGCCGATACCGCCCCGGTGCGAGGGCTCGCCGCGCCGGCGTGCGGCCAGGCCGGCCACGTGTGGCCGTGTACCGTGAAGCTGTGCCCGCGGGGCTTGTCCGTGGCCGTCACCAGGTGCAATACCACGCTGGCGCCCGGCCGGACGCGCCACGTCGGCGTGGCCGGCGTCGGGAGCCGTAGCCAGCGCGGGCCGCCGATCGGCTCGCTGCGGTAGTTGAGGCCCTTGGCCCCCTGGTCCTCGTGCTCGGTCTCCAGCGCCCCTGGATCGGCCGGGACATCGGGGACCGGGAAGGCCGTGTTGCCGTCCAGGTACAGGCATAGACCATCTTGTAGGAGCACCACCAGCTCTTCCTCGGTCGCCCCGTCGCTCTGGCGTACGTCGTAGAGGAGGAGATCTGCGTGCAGCGAGACGTGGCGGGACACCGTCCGGTCGCCGTCATCCACCGGGACGGTGGGCGCGAAGGGCTCCGGCGCCAGGCCGGCAGGTAGGGTGTTGACCAGCTCCACCTGCACCCACTCCCCCGCTCGGCAGCGCAAGACGAGCGGCTCGAGGGTACCGGCGACGGGTGGCGGTACATCTTCCCACGCGCCGCCCGGCGCCGCGAAACGGTCGAGCCGGTACACGAGGCCAAACGGGTCAATCAGGTTGGGCTGGCGGTAGACGATCGGCCGTCGTCGGCGACGACGCTGTAGCCGTCGCCGACGAGGTGGATACCGACGGGTTGCTTGAGGTAGTTGGTGAAGGTGATGGTCACCGTGTCACCGGCGCAGGCGCGGAGCACCAGGGGCTGGACGAGGGGGTGCGGCGTGGTCGCATAGCGCGGGAAGTTGGCCCGGATATCATCCAGCGCGTCCTTGTGCTTGGCCAGGGCGTAGATACGGCCGTCGTGGTCGTGGTCCCCAGAGGCGTTGAAGACGATAGGTACCTCAAGGGCGACCACATCATAGGTCCGGTGGCGGGACGACTTCGGTTCGGCGCTGCCGTACATCATCATGCCCTCCTTCAAGCAAGCGTCCACCGTGTGGCTGCGCCACTCCCGCCGGCCGGTATCGTTGAGTAAACGCGCCCGGCGTGAAGGTTGGGGCATCTGCCCGGATCCCTGCCGGCGACGAGGGGGCCGCCTGTGCCCGACGCCGAGCGGGCGATTGGGGCGCGCCGCGCGCCGGCGCCCCGGCGGGCCTCCAGGTGTAGGCCGGCCGAGACGCATGGGGAGCGCCGTGCGGCGACGCCGGCGCGTGCGGTGGATTAGGGGATCAAAGACGCGAGGGCGCCCTGCCCGGCCGGGGCCGGCGCAGGTGTCACGTTGCGTGGGTCTGGTTGCTCAACCCGGAGCCTTCGGCAACGACCGGCCCCTGGATCGTCGAGTGGCCGGCCTCCGGCCACCGACGCGTGTCCCGGGACCGCCGGTCTTCCATCTCCAACCGCAGGGCGTCGAGGGCCAGCCACGCCTGGTCGGCGAGCTGTCCCGGCGCCGCCGAGGCGCCGTAGGTGTCAACCAGGCGGATGGCCTCGTCCAGCAGGTAGTCCTGCATCCACTCCAGCGCCTCCGCCAGTGCGCGGTGCTGCTCGAGTGTCAATCGCTGGCCGCTTGCCGGCATCGCCGACCTCCTCCGACGCCCCCGACTTTGTGGGTACCCACGGGTCCGTACGGGTACTCACTTCCACCTACGTCGGCGGCGACCGTAAGGGTCGCTTCGTGGTCACCGCGTGCGTCACGCTCCAGAGGCCCCAGACTTGTGACTTCTCCCCAGCAGGACGCCGAGGACGGCGCCGAAGACGACGTGGCGCCAGACTTGCTGCCCGGCGGTGAGGGGCTGGTAGTAGCTCTCCAGCAACCCTTCCTGCCAGGCGGGGTGATAGCGATGCATGACCCCCAACAAGGGGTACAGCAGGGCGTTCTCAAGCTGGAGGAACAGGACACCCGCAGCCCACGGGGGGAGGTGCGCGGACAGGCGCCGCCGGGGCCACCCGGCGTAGAGGGCACCCACGATCACGCCAGCGCCGGCGTGCATCAGCGCCCCGATGCACCGCCACCGCTGGGGGTCGGCGCTAAAGACGCGCCCGTGGATGGCCAGGTCGTCCGTGCGGTTGTTGAACAGCCGGAGGTCTATCGCCTGCGCCGCCAGGTAGGCCAGGGACGCCAGCGCCCCGGCAGCGGCCCCGGCGGACAGCCCTGCAACAGACCGGCCGAGTGACACGCCCCTCATCCTTCTAGAGTGTACAAAGCCCTTGCGAGTGTACAAACCCCTTACGATAGATACACAGATTCTGCGCGAGGTAGGGTTGCGGTGAGCGCTCAGACGGCGGTGGTGATCGGCGCCGGGCTGGCCGGCCTGACGGCGGCGGCCCTCCTCGCCAGGGATGGCTGGTCGGTTGACCTGCTGGAGGCGCACGTCGATCCGGGGGGCTGCGCCGCAACGTTCCGGCGCGGGGGATACGCCTTCGACGCCGGGGCGACGCTCTTCGCCGGCTTTGGCCCAGAGGATCCCCACGGACTGGTAGGCGCTGCCCTGGGGCTGAGCTGGCCGGTGCGCCCGGTGGCGCCGGATGAGCCGGCGATGCGCGTCTGGGTGGAGGACCCACCGGCGCTGGGGCACTGTGGGGCAGCCGCGGGGAACCGGGCCCTAGGGGAGGGGAGCCGGCGATGGGAGGTGGTGGACTGCTACGGCGACCTTGACCGCTGGCACGCCGAGCGGCGGCGGGCGTTCCCCGGCGGCGCCGCCGCCCGCTTCTGGCGGGAGCAGGAGACGGTGGCCCGGCGCCTGTGGCCCCTGGCGTCCCGCGTGCCGGTCTGGCCCCCTACAGGGCCAGGAGACCTCCGGCGATTGGCCGGCTTCGGGCTGCAGGCGCTGCGACGCTCGCCGGGGCTGGCCGCCCTGGCCCCCTACTGGCGATCGACGGTGGCCGGGCGCCTGGCGGCCGCCGGGGTCCGGGGAGTGAGTGGTGCGCCCGAAGAGGGACTGGCGGCGAGGGCGACCGGGAGTGCGGCCCTGCCGGGCGACGAACGGCTGCGCCGCTTTTGTGACGCCCAGCTCCTGATCACGGCGCAGACGACGGCGGCGGCGGCGTCCTGGCTCTATGGGGCGGTGGCCCTCGACCTGGCCCGCCACGGCCCGGTGCACGTCGCCGGCGGGGCCGGGGCCCTGGCGGAGACGCTCCTGCGTCGCTACCTCGAGCTCGGCGGGCGGATCCACTTTCGCACTCGCGCCCAAGCCATGGAGCTGGATGGGCAGGGGCGCGTCGTGGCCGTGCGTGACCAGCGGGGCGGGCGCTGGCCCGCCCGTGGCCAGGCCGCCGCCGTCATCGCCAACCTCCCCCCGGCCGGTCTCGCCGGGCTGCTGGGGGACCACTGCCCGGCCTCCTTTCGGCGGCGGGTGGCCCGGGCGCCACGGGCGTGGGGGGCCTTCACGCTGTACCTCGGCTTGGACGAGGAGCTGGTGGCAGGGAAGGTCCTCCACCACCAGGTGGTCGCCGGCGACGGGCCGCTGGGGGAGGGACGGAGCGTCTTCGTCTCTATCTCCCCGGAATGGGACACCAGCCGTGCCCCGGCAGGGCAGCGGGCGGTGACCGTCTCCACACACACCGTAGTGGAGCCGTGGTGGGTCTTCTATCGACAACGGACGGTGGCCGCCCGGGAGGCCTACCGAGCACGACGCGCAGACTACGCCGCCCGCTGTCTGGCGCTGGCGTCACGCGCCCTCCCCGGCCTGTCTGAGCGCCCGCAGGGCGTGCGCGTGATGCTCCCAGGGACACCGGTAACCTTCGCCCGCTTTACCCGGCGCGAGGAAGGGCGCGTTGGCGGACTACCCCAGACGTCCCTTGGCGCGGCCTTCCCCGCCCGAGTGCTCGACAACCTGTGGCTGGTAGGGGACTACATCTTCCCCGGGCAGAGCAGCGCTTCCACCCTGCTGGGGGCGTTGCGCGTGACGCGTGAGATCATGACCAGGCCGGCGCTGATGTGACAGGAGGTACGCGATGCCAGATCGGGGCTGGTTCCCTCCTCCAGATGGGGTGGTGTAGGTCCTGTGATGTGACGCCGGCCTCCAGGCCGGAGCGCCTCAGCCTCAGGATAGGGCGGGCTCGCGCGTCCCGCCGGCCGGGCCCAGCAAGGCCTCGTGCAGCATGGCGGCGTAGGTGGGGGCGCCGAGGCGGGCAAAGCATTCGGCGTAGCGCTCCCCCTCCAGCCGGCAGGCGACGTAGAGGCCGACGATGGCCTGCACCGCCGGGCCCAGCGCGGGTGCCATTTCGTCGACGGCGGTGGGGTCAAGATCCGCCGGGTCCGGGGTCATCCCCGCCACCGAGATCCGACGGCGGTGGGCGTCGCCGTCCGGCGAATGGCCGGCTACCGGCTCGAAGACCGGGTGCATCAGACGGTACGACCTGGCTATCTCGACCATTGGTCTCCTACCTGTCTTCGGCTGCCGCGCGCGGATGGGGGCTCCGCCCCTGGCCGGCAGCGCCGGCACGGCTTAGCGCCGGCGGGGCCCGAACGCTGGCCAGAGCCTACGGGCGTGACCGACGGCGACACTACGGACGGCACGCCCAAATCCTGGGCGCAGGGTTTGTACGTTCAAGCTGTAGTGGCACCCCCTGCCATGGGAGTACCTTTAATGCGTCCGGTGCGAAACCCCCTAACGCACCGGGCTGCTGTCCCTCTCGCTTCGATGAGGGCGCGACACGGGAAACCGGTGTCGCGCCCTCATCAGATTCCTGGGCAGTGCCCTCTCCCCCTAACCGCTCCGCGCGAACCGCTCCCCGGCTGCCCCTGCCCCGCTTGCGGATAGGGGCCCGGCTCGCCAAACACGGCCTAAGGGCCTGCCGGGTGCACCTTCGCTCATCACTCATCTGGAGCACCTGCGAAGGACTTCCCTGAGAGTGCATAGGGGGCACCGGCGCCCGCCGGTGGAGTGGTCTACGCCGCGCCCGGTAAGAAAGCGGGGGTGAGCCAGCCCGCCTGGGGGGCGGTCAGCGGTTCAGCTTGTACCCGATGCCACGCATGGTGACGATGTGCTCGGGGGTACTGGGATCGCGTTCGAGCTTCTCGCGGAGGTGGCGGACGTGCACCTTGAGCAGCTCCGTCTCCCCCTCGTAGTTCGGTCCCCAGGCGAACGCCAGCAGCTTGTTGTAAGGCACGACCCGCCCGATGTTGAGGGTCAGGCAGCGGAGGAGCTCGTACTCCAGGGGGGTGAGCTGTACCGGCCGCCCGTCCTTGTGCACCTCGTAGTCGGCGAGGTTGATGGCCAGGCGTCCGCCGGCGACTACGGGCTCGCTCTCGCCCGCCTGGGGACGGGCGACGCGCCGGCCGAGGGCCCGCACACGGGCGAGGAGCTCGCGCGGGGAGAACGGCTTGGTGACGTAGTCGTCGGCGCCCAGGTCGAGTCCCTGCACCTTGTCCGTCTCGCTGTCCTTGGCGGTGAGCATGATCACCGGGGTGGTGGTGTCCTTTTCCCGCAGGCGGCGGCACACCTCGTAGCCGTCCACACGGGGCATCATCACGTCCAGGATGATCAGATCGAACTTCTGGTGATCGAGCAGGGCCAGGGCGTTGGTGCCGCCGTGGACGGTGGTGCAGTGGTGGTGGTCCTTGCCCAGGGCAAAGGCGATGATCTCGGCGATATCGGGGTCGTCGTCGACGATGAGGATCTTCATGCTCGAGCGCTGTCAGGCCGCCGGTGTGCTCGGCGCCCCCGGCGTGCCGGGGTCAGATCGGGCCAGCGGAGCGGCCCCGGCGCCGCTTGGGGCGCCGTTTTCTGTCGTCGAGAGGGGGTGGCGACCGGCGCCGGCAGGGGCTCGGTTTGGGCATGGAGCCGGCCGTCTGAAATGGGGAAGCGCACGGTGAAGGTGCTCCCCTGCCCGAGCTTGCTTTGCACCGAGACGTGGCCATGGTGCAGCTCGGTAAGGTGCTTGACGATCGTCAGGCCCAGGCCGGAGCCCCCGCGCTTGTGCGTCAGGGCGTTCACGCCCTGGTAGAACTTGTCGAAGAGGTGTTGCTGGTCGAGAGTGCTGATGCCAATGCCGTTATCGGAGACGGCGAGGCAGGCCTCGTCCCCCTCCGTCCAGGTGGAGACGACGATCTCCCCGCCGCCCGGCGTGTACTGGAGGGCGTTGGACACGAGATTGGTGACGATCTGTTCCAAGCGCCCGTGGTCGGCGGTGAGGGGCAGGGTCTCCTGGGACGTGCGTACCGTGAGGCGCTGGCCCTCGCGCGCGGCCACGGGCTCGAGAGCCGCCGTGGCGTCCACGGCGATCTCGTTGAGGTCGACGCGCGCCGGGCGGAGCTCGATGCGCCCGCTCTCCAGCTTGGAAAGGTCGAGCAGGTCGGTGACCAGGCGGCTGAGGCGGTCGGCGTTGCGGTGGATGGTCTGGACGAAGTGGCGCTGGGTGGAGGGGAGGGTGTCGTCCAGGAGCACCTCGGCGGCGCCTTTGATGGCGCTGAGGGGGGTGCGCAGCTCATGGGACATGGCGGTAAAGAAGTCTGCCTTGACGTTATCCAGAAGGCGCTCCTCGGTCACGTCCTGGAGGAGCACGGCGCGCCCGAGGAGGCGGGCGAAGTCGTCGTGGACGGGCACGGCCGCGACGTGCACGATGGCCTGACGTGGCTCTTCCAGGTTGATCTCGGCCGTCAGGCGGTCGCGGCGCAGCACCGCCGGGCGGAGGACGTCCCACTGGCCGGGTGTCAGGACGGTGGCCAGATCGGTGCCGGGCGGGAGCCCGCTGGGGAGCCCGAGGAGGCGCTGCGCCGTCTCGTTGATGGTCACCAGGCGAGAGCGGTCGTCCAGGACGATGATCCCCTGGGTCACGCTGTGGATCACGGCTTCCAGCTTGCGCCGTTCGTCCTGCGCGGCTCGCAGGCGGGCCGTGGTGGCTCGCTGCATGGCGTTGAAAGCCCCGGCGAGGCCGGCCGTCTCGCGCGCCAGGCCCCCGCCCGCCGGCGGGGCGTGCATGCCCCCGGCCAGGGCAGCCAGTCCGGTGGTCACCTCGCCGAGCGGGCGCTCCAGGGTGCGCGCCACGCCGTGGGCCGCGCCGAGCGACAAGACGACGGCGCCGGCAAAGAGGGCCAGGGCGAGGCCACGCAGTCGCTCCAGGCCGGCCAGGGCGTCGCCTTCCTTGAGGCCGACGAAGAGGGTAGCCACGGTAGGGACACCCTGAGCCCCCGATGCCCCCCCGGCGTTCGGGCCCGGGCGTTCCCCGCCGGGGAGGCCGCCGCGGGGGGTGGGCATGGGCGTGGCCAGGGCCGGGAGGGCCAGCCGGCCCCGCAAGGCCTCGGCGGCGGCGACATACGTCTGCTCCCCCAGTTGATGGATGGGCTCCACCGGGGCGAGGCGCTGAGCCGGCGGGCGCACCCGCGGGGGCTGGAATAGGGCGCGCACGTCCCGTGACCCGGCGATCAGGGCATCGGAGGTGATCACGGCCACGTCCAGCCCGGCGAAGTCGGCCAGCTCCTGCATCAAGGCGTCGTTGTACACCCGCAGCAGGACGACGGCGCCGGCCGGCTTCCCGTCGACGACGATGGGAAAGGCAGCCATCAGGCCGAGGTCGTTCAGGGGGTTGTTGGGCGTGCGGCGGGCGTCGATCCCGCGCGCCGGTCGCACGGGCAACGGCTGACTCTCACGCAGGGCGTTGCGCACGACCCAGCTCTGGCTGTAGTCGTACAAGGGGCGCACAGGCTGCTCCACCAGCGCCATGCCCTTTTCGTCCACCACGGCCAGGGACGTTAGGCAGCCACTGGGGCAGCCGGAGAATTGGCTGCGGGCCGCTGCCAGGAGGTCGTTCACCGCGGCCATGTCACGGCTACTAAATGCCTCCACCAAAGTCGCACGCGTGGCCAGGATCTCGGCCTCGTCTCCCAGGCGCAGCGAGCGCGCCTCAAGGTGGCGCCGAACCCCGATCAGGCCCTTGTCCACGCGGCTGCGGGCGCTGGCCACCGCCTGCGCCTCAGCCCTGGGAAGGGCGAGCAGCGCCACGATGGCCATGACCGGCAGCGTGACGGCCAGAAAGGCCCCCGTGACCCAGACGCGGAGCGACGGACGGGGGGGCTGCCGGCGCCGGGGAGGGCGCTCAAGCGGCGCCATCGTCGCGCTCCGCCGCTCCTTTCCTGGCGTCGTCTGGCCCCGCCGGTTCGTCTTTGGCCATGCCGTCTTTGGCCATGCCGTCTACGGGCGTTCGCTCGAGGGGCGTTCCAGGGTCACGGATGGAGCCGGCGATGTCCCCTACCTGGGAGGCGAAGAACGGGGCATACAGCTCGGCATCGCCCTCCACCTTGAACAGGCGGTGGGCCAGGTCTTCCGCCGTCACCGGCCGAGCGACGGCGGCGATCTCGCCGTCGAACAGGTCTAGGAAAGGGAAGAAGTCCGTCCAGCCGGACGTGCGCCGCACGGTGAACCGCCCGGGACGCTGGGGGCGATCGTCTGGGGCGCTGATCAGGGCGCCATAGGTGGCGTACAGCGTGGCCCAGCGGGACTGTAAGGTATCCAGCCGGGCGGCGAGACCTGCCCCGCCCCCGTCGCCCCCGAGGAGCCAGAGATAGTCCCGGATGGCCTCACAGAAATACTTGTTGCACAGCTCGGGGCGCCCGCGCTTGAGGGCGCAGCCCCCCTCGGTGAGGGCGGCGCAGGGGGCGGCCGTGGCGCGCTTGACTCTTTGCCACCAGGCACGACCCTCCTCGCGGGAGGCGACGATCCCGGCCAGGGAGTCCTCGGACATGGACTCCAGGGCATGGTTGGCGTTACAGCAGTTGGTCACCCAAGAACCCAACCGCCAGCTGACCGCTGACCCGCCGGCGGGGCCCTCGGCCCCGGCCCCCCGGCTCGACGTCAGCGGCGTCCCCCCGCCTCCTGGCGCGGCGACGGCCTCGTTGGCGCGGGCCGCCAGGAGCGTCCAGCGGGCGCAGATGGCACACATACGCCCGAAGTTGCGGTCGGTAAAGGCCCGCAAGGCGTCTTCGGCGGCGACGTAGTCCGCGATGAGCCCTTCGCGCCAGTCCCTCGTCGTCCCCACCGGTGGCTCTGCCGCCGGCACGGCCCCCCCGGCGCGCCGTCCCTTCCAGCGCATCAGCGCCGTTACCATGCTACCCCTCTGATCCGATTGTACGACGGGCGCCGGCAGGCGGCATATATCTTGCGCAATCTGGAGGGATAGGGTGCGTAGCGGTATGAGGTTGCTAGCGGTAATAAAGACCCACCCGGCGGTGTATTCCCTGATGCTCCTTACCATGCCCTAGGGGCAAGGTCTACGACTACAGAATTGCTGCGCTGATCGCTAGACCTGGTCCGGTAGGCAGCGGCGCCCGCAGGTGCCGTTGTCTACGCAGCGGTCAGCAAGTAGGTGCTCCTACCCCGGAAAACGGCCCGAACATCCGCCATTGCCGGCACGTACGTCTATACAGAGTACCCCAACGCACGGCACAGGCCCGTCCCGTTGTCGTGTTGGGGGCGCCACCTGTTTCCGGGGCCGCGGGAGGAGTGGACGAGATGACCGTGGCCAGGGTGATACCGCAGCGGGATGGGAAAGAAAGAGGAGTGCGAGCCATGGCGGCGAGAGCCGGCGCTGCGCCCCGGTCGAGCCGTGCGCGGCGAAACGGCCGGCCAGAGACTGCACCCAACGAGCACCTGGCGATCGCCGGGCTGGAAGACTTGCTCGAGCGGGGCAAGGTACGAGGCTTCGTGATCGAGGAAGACCTCGACGAGCTGTTCGAGGAAGACGTCGAGCCACCGGACGCCGCCCGCGTGGATGCGGCGCGACAGGCATTGCTGGACGCCGGGATCGAGGTCGTCCAGAACGAGGCGGAGCTGCAGCAAACCCCGGACGACATCCAGGTGGATGCCCCGCTCGATCGGCTCGAGGCCGAGGGCGAGCCCCTCAACGCCGACGCCGTCTGGCAGTACCTCAAGGACATCCACGATATCCCCCTGCTGACGGCGAAGCAGGAGGTGGACCTGGCCCAGCGCATCGAGGGAGGAGACCCCCTGGCCCTGCGCCAGTTCACCCTCTCCAATCTCCGGCTGGTGGTTAGCATCGCCAAGCGCTACGTCGGGCGGGGGCTGTCCTTGATCGACCTGATCCAGGAGGGGAACCTGGGCTTGATGCGGGCGGTGCAGAAGTTCGACTGGCGCCGGGGCTTCAAGTTCTCCACCTACGCCACCTGGTGGATCCGGCAGGCCATCACCCGGGCCATCGCCGACAAGGGCCGTACCATCCGCCTCCCGGTGCACGTCAGCGAGGCCCTGACCAAGCTGAACGCCGCCCAGCAGCGCCTGACGCAGCAGTTGGGGCGCGAGCCCACCGACGACGAGATCGGGCGCGAGCTGGGAGTGGACACCAACCGGGTCAAGGAGACGCGCCTGGCGGCGCGCCTGCCCTCCTCGATCGACCAGCCCATCGGGGACGACGAAGACACCAGCGTTGGGGACTTCGTCATGGATCAGAGCGATCGCGGTCCGGAGGAGCTGACCCATGAGCGCCTGCTCAAGCAGGAGGCCCTCCGCACCCTGGCCGAGTCCTTGACGGAGCGGGAGAAGCTGGTGCTGCAGATGCGCTTCGGCCTGGGCAACGGCCACGTCTACCCGCTGGAGAAGATCGGGGAGCGCCTGGGGCTCACCCGCGAACGCGTCCGACAGATCGAGGCCCAGGCGCTGCGCAAGCTCCGGGAGCCGGAGGTAAGCAATCGCCTGCGCCACTACCTCTCCGCGTAGTCCGGATTTCGCACGTCCCAGATCGCGCGGCGCCCAAAGGGCACTCCGCCCTATCTGGGACGCGGAATTCAGGCTTAGGACTGTGGCCGGGATACCCCGGGGGGATCGCCTCGCCCCCGGCTGACCTCCGCCCCTTTCGCAAGAGGGGGATAGCCTACTGGCGATCTCCCTCGCGGGGGCTCACGCCGGGGGCGCCTTCCGACGACCGGCCCCGGCCAGTCCTGCTGGCACGAGAATAGCTCATCTTTATTCCCTCGTGGCGGTGTCCCACCATGAGCGTCTAGTATGAGATCGATGGCCACCGTATCTCGCCAGCGGGCGCCGTTCCCTGCCTCTCCGTTGCGCTTCCTGACCAACGCCTGGCTGGTGATCTCGGCCCTGGTCTTTTCTGTCATCGCCCTCGCCGTCAGCATCCTCTTCGTCATACCCACGCCGTACCAGGTGCTCCTGCCGGGGCCGGTGACGGACGTGCAGCGCCTGATCGAGCCGAACCCCAACCCGGGGAAGGGGGCGCTGTACTTGACCACCATCTACAGCGACCCGGCCAGCGTCGGGGAGTGGCTCTACGCCAAGGTCAACCCGGAGGCTGGGATCGTCCCCCGGGAACAGGCCCGCCCGCGCAACGTCGGGGAAAGGCAGTACCAGAAGCTGCTCGTCACCATGATGGATGAGAGCAAGGTGGCGGCGAAGGTAGTGGCCCTGCGTGAAGCAGGGTATGACGTGAAGGTGACCGGGCAAGGGGCGCAGGTGCAGGAGCTGGCCGATACGAGCAAGGCCAAGGGGCTGCTCCGGCCGGGGGACGTCATCGTCGAGGCCGATGGCCAGCCTATCACCACCTCGAATGACCTGGTGGCCCTGATCCAGGCCCACCGCCCGGGCGAGACGATGCGTCTGGCCGTCAAGCGCGGGGAAGAAACCCTGGCTGTGGAGATCCCCCTGGGGGAGTCCCCAGATGAGCCCGGCCGGGCGCGGGTAGGCATAGTCGTCCTGACTCACCTTTACGAGTACCAGCTGCCTCGCGAGCTGGATCTCAAGACCAAGGAGATCGGGGGCCCTAGCGGCGGCCTGATGTTCGCCCTTGGGATCTACAATGCCGTGTCCACGACAGACATCACCCGCGGCCACAAGATCGCCGGCACGGGGACGATCTCCACCGATGGCAAAGTGGGCGCCGTCGGCGGGGTGAAGTACAAGGTGCTGGCGGCGGAAAAGGCCGGTGCCGAGCTCTTTCTTGCCCCGGCGGACAACTTCGAAGAGGCACAGCGGGCCGCCCGCCAGGTGCGAGTCGTCTCGGTGTCCAGCTTCTCAGAGGCCCTGCGCGCCCTCGGCGAGCTCAGCCCCAGGGCTTGAGAGCCGTGCGCTGAGGCACCCCCAGGGCGCCCTCCCAGGCCCGCCCGGCACCTATCCCGCAACCCCTGACTCTGCTATGCTGCCCTTGGCCATGGCCTCCTGGCACCGAGTCCGAGGCAGGGCCGCGAAACGCCAGTCCGCGTATGGAAGCCCTTAGTGGCCGTCTGGCCGAGTTGCTCGCCGGCGCCCCGGACGACCCCATCCTCCTGGTAGGGGCCATGCTCCTGGCGTGGCTCCCGATGTGCGCCTTTGTACTGGGATGCCTGGCCCTCATGGCCACGGTGCAGTCCTGGGTGATCCGGCGCCGGCGTCCCGCCCCCAGGATCGTCCTTCCGCCTTTGGGGCGGCGCCCCCTGGTGACGCGGCGCTCGATCACCAACCCCCGCCGGACGAATGGTTTCCCGGCCATGGCCCGTGTCGCCCTCGCCGTCGTCGTCGTCACGGGGTTCACCGCCTTTGTCCTGGCCTCCAGCGGGCCGCTCTTGCTGGCCTCGCTGCGCCGCTAAGGGGCTTCCGGTGGCGGGCTCGGGGTGACGCGGTGGCGGGAGCGCCGGCGCCGGGCCCGGCCGTACACCTGCAGTATGCCCTCGACGTACGGCTCGGGACCGTAACGCTCCAGGACGCGCTCCCGGGCCGCCTGGCCCAGCCGGGCGGTGCGCTGTGGATTGGCCAGCAGGGCGCTGATGGCCCCGGCGATGGCCGGGGCGTCCGCTGTCACGCGGCAACCGACAGCGTCATCCACGATGCGCCAGGTCTGCCCTACGTCGGTGGCGACGACGGCGTTCCCGGCGGCCATCGCCTCTAGCAGGCTGGAGCTACCGAGGTTCTCGTAGCGCTGGCAGGAAACGAAAATAGAGGAACGGGCGAGGAGGGGGGCCAGGTCGGTGGTGAAGCCACGGGTGACGACGCCGCTGAGGCCCAGCGCTGCCAGGTGGCGGGACACCTCCGGCTCCATCTCCCCCCGCCCCATCAGCGCGAAGCGGGCGTCCGGCCAGGTGGCGTGGACGCGGGCGATGGCATCCAGGAAGAGGAGGGCGCCCTTTTCCGGGTGCAGGCGGGCGGCGAAGGTGACCAGGGGCTCCTTGACCAGGGGCTCCGGCGACGGGGCATGGCCGGGGGCGGGGCCGGCCGGGGCGGCCGCGGACAGGGCGGGGCCGTCTCGGCGGCGCTCCGGGGCCGTGGAGAAGCGGGCGACGTCGGTGAAGTTGTCCAGGAGCGTGGCGCGCTCCACCGCCTGGGGGGCGACGGCGGTGAGGTTGATCATCTCGTCGGCGCTGCATACCACCAGGGCGTCGGCTCGGGACACGGCGTAGCGGACGGCGGCGCGCTTGGCCGGCCCGTAGAAGTGCCTGGCGTAACGCATCTCGCCGGAGAGGGTCAGCACGGCCGGGTAGGGGAGGAGGTGGAACAAGGGGGCGTAGGCGAAAAAAGAGGGGGCCAGCACCAGGTGGACGACGTCCGGGCGGAGGCGGCGCAGGGCCTGCCAGGTGGCGAGCTGGAGGCGGGGGTACAGGACGCCGCGCCCGAGCGCCCCGTGGGGTGTCCCGGCCGGGGCGGGTGGGAAGGCGGCGCCCAGGGGGTGGACGTCGAGACCGGCGGTGTAGTGATGGAAGAATGGATCGCCGGCCAGGAGCCCGGCCAGCTCGTCGTTGGTCAGGAGGGTCACGCGGCAGCGGCGGCGCAGGTAGCGGCACAGGGCCAGGGTCTGGTGCTCGGCCCCGGAGACAAAAGGGGCCAGGAGGAGGATGGCGACGTGATTCACGGCCCCACCGAGCTTCGCGGCCGGTGCACGGGTATCGGGAGTCAGTGCCACAGCGTCTGCCGGGCAGTGTAGCTCAAAGCCGCTCTACGGCGGCCTGGCGCCCGGCGCCGTCAGGAGTCAGGGGCCAGCCCCGGCGCGCGGGAGGGGCCCTTCCCTGGCGCAGGGGCCGCCGGCTCGGTGCCCCCTGCGCCCTGGCCTCGGAGGCTGGCCGCGAGGCGCTCGACCAGCTCGGGGGCTTCGCCAGGTTGGACGAGGGCGGTGAAGCGGTCCAGGACGCGCTCGGAGTCCGCGTCTAGTTCCTCATCTTCTGTCTCGGCAAACTGCTCGACACGCGTCCGGCGGGCGACGCGAAAGGCGGCGGCCCCGGCCGGTTCCTCTCCCCCTGCCGTGGCCACCCCTACCAGGGGGCCGATCCCGCACTCCCCCAGGCAGCTCACCGGGACGACGTCGATCGATTCACGCAGCCCCTCGGCGGCAGCGGCCTGCCGAACGGCGCTGAGCACGGCCCGGGCGCCGACGCGGGTGCAGCAGCCCCCGGCACAGGCCATGACGCGTAGGGCCGGGGGCTGTGTGCGACGCACGCCCCGGCAGTCCGGGCACAGGCGCGGGATCAGGGGGCCGCCACAGGTGCGCACCGCAGGGGTAGTGGCGCGCCCGCAACGGATGCAGGCAAACGGATCAGCGAGCCAGGGGGCCTCCCCTTCGGCCCCGCGGCTCGCCTCCCCAGGCACCGCACGGCGCAGCACCACCGGTCCCAGGAGGGTCTCCTCCAGCACCCGGGTGGCCTGGGGAATGAGAAAGCGCGGCCCCTCTACCGGAGCGGCCCGGCGCCGGTGGAAGGACGTGCCGACGTGAGCGGCGTAGCCGGTGGCCTGCACCACCTCGGGCGCCGGCGGGGCCTGGTGGGCGGGGGCCAGCGTCCCCGGATCCATGGCCAGCAGGGCGCGGATCAGGTCGGCGTAGGCCGCCGGTGGCGGGGCCTCGCCTTCACGGTACACCGGCGTCTGCCCGACCACCGGCAGGCAGTCCCCGGTGATCAGCAGGCCATCGCCGGCAGGTGCCCAGAACAGGGCCACCTCCTCCGGCTCCCCGTCCTGACCGCCGGCGGCGCCGGCGCCTGCCACGTGCCACCTCTCGGTAGGCCCGGCCGGGAGCTGACACACGGCCAGGCCGCCGGGGAGAGGGCCCGGGACGCCCGGCGTCCACACGGCCGCCCCGGAATCGCCGAAGGGTTGCGCCAGTGAGATCAGGCGCGCCCTGGTCAGCGCCACGTGACGCACCGGGCCGGCGGCCCCTTCCAGGAGCCGCCGGGCGCCGTCTTCCAGGGCCGGGGGATCGACCAGGACGAGGCCATCGGGAGTTGCCAGGGCGGTGCCACAGCGATCCCCCCCGTTGGGATCGGCCCAGCGCCAGACGCCGGGTAAGACCTCGACCGGCGTGCCGGGACCGGCGGGGATGTCTCGCCCCTCCGGCCGCGCCTCTCGTCTGGTCATGGTACGCCTCATGCTCACGCTTGCCTCGCGCCGGTGCCAGGTGCCCATAGGTGCACCCGGGCTTCTCTTGCCTCGTCCGGCACTCTACAGTGTACGCGTCGCGCCAAAGGGCAGAAGGGAACCTGTGGCCACGCCATGCCCCAGCCGGGCGCTCTCGGAGTACGGCAACCAGACCTCGATCTGGCACGTCATACCCGCCCCTGATCTGGAACCCCCGTTGTCATGTTAGGAGAGGCTAACTTTCCCAATTAGGTAACATTAACGAGAGGGCTCGGCGGGTAAGGTTAAGGCCAGGAGGAGGAGACATGAACGTGGGTCAGCTGGCGCCGGACGCGCCCCCGACGGTGACGTCGGCGCGGGCAAGGCACCAGGTGGAGGTGGCTCCGACGGTGGCACCGGGGTTCCAAGGGGAGACCGCAGGGCCGGCAAGGGGCGAGTCACCGGGGCGCCAAACGGGGGAGACGCCGTCAGTGACGCCGTCGGTATGGGACGCCGTCAGCGGGGTGATCCGTGGCCGGCGCTCCAACCTGCGCGTCGATCCGCAGCGCCCCATCTCTGCGGAGCTGATCGGCCGGCTCCTGGAGCTTGGTTGCTGGGCGCCCAATCACAAGCGGACGCATCCCTGGCGCTTTGCCGTCGTCACCGGCGCCGGGCGGGCCCGCCTGGGCGAGACGGCGGCCGCCGGACTGACCGCCCTGGGCCTGGGCGACCCGGCCCTGCTGGAGAAGACGCGCCAGAAGTACTTGCGGGCACCCGTGGTGATCGTCGTCGGCTCCACGGCCCACCCTCAGCCCCACCTGCACCGTGAGAATCACGACGCGGTGGCCGCCGGGGTACAGAATATCCTCCTGGGGGCGACGGCGCTCGGTCTGGCCTCGTTCTGGTCGACCGGGGCGCCGGCCGAAGTGCCGGAGGTGAAGCGCCTGGTGGGCCTCCAGCCGCAGGACGAGATCGTGGCCTTCATCTATCTCGGCTGGCCCTTGGAAGAGGCCCCGCCGGCGCAGCGCAGCGCCCCCGTGGTGACGCTGATCGATTCCTAGCGGGCCACGTACCACCGGCGTCACGGTGCCGTTCCCCCATTACCGCCGGAGGAGTTGCCCACGGATGACCTCTGGGGCGGCCCCGCCCCTGCCGCCGGATGGGCGGGGCCGCCCGCCGGTCGCTATGATGGCCCCGGGGCGCGGCCACGCCCGGCCAGCATGCCTGGAGAGGGAGATCTGTGCCCGTCCGTCCGCGCGGGCGCGCTGCATGCGTGGGGAGGAACGGTGACGGGAGGAACGGTGCGGCTGCAGGGGCGGCACTTCGAGACCGGGGAGCTGGTGGAGGTGTCGCTCTCCGTGACGACCATCGCCGCCATCAGGGCGGCGCCGGGGGAGACGGACGGGAGGGGAGGGGACGGGGAGTCCGGCCGGCCACCTGGGACGCCGGACGTCCTGGGTGGGGAGGGCTACTGGCTGGCCCCGGCCCTGTTTGACAGCCAGGTCAACGGATTCGGCGGCCGGGACTTCAACGCCCCCGACACCACTCCCGATGACGCCGCGGCCGTGGTGCGATTGCTGTGGGAGGCGGGCGTGACGCGCTGTTGTCCCACGGTGACCACGGGGAGCTTCGAGCGCATGGCCGCCAGCCTGCGGGCCATCCGAGCGGCCTGTGAGGCCGATCCCCAGGTAGCCCACGCCGCCGTGACGCTGCACGTCGAAGGGCCCTACATCTCCTCGGAAGACGGGCCCCGGGGGGCCCACCCACGGGAGCATACCCGTCCCCCGGACTGGGATGAGCTCCGCCGCCTGCAAGACGCGGCCGGGGGGCGCATCGGCTACGTCACCCTGGCCCCGGAGCTCCCCGGGGCCGTCCCCTTTATCGAGCGCCTGGCAGGGGAAGGGATCGTCGTGGCCCTGGGACACCATGCCGGCTCGGCGGATGCCATCCGCGCCGCCGTGGAGGCCGGGGCGCGCCACTGCACACATCTCGGAAACGGGGCCCACGCCCAGCTCCCGCGCCACCCTAACTACATCTGGGACCAGCTGGCCGAAGACCGCCTCACGGCGGGGATCATCGCCGACGGCCACCACCTCCCCCCGGCGGTGGTGAAATGTCTCTTGCGGGCCAAAGGGCTGGAGCGCACCATCCTGGTCAGCGACGCCATCGCCGCCGCCGGCCTGCCCGCCGGGCGCTACGAGCCCAGGGGGAGACAGGCCATCGAGGTAACGCCGAGCGGGCGCATCCAGCTTGCCGACACGCCCTACCTCGCCGGCTCCGGTCTGCGCCTGCACGAAGGGATTGGCAACACGGTACGCTTTGCCGGGATCTCGCTGGCGGAGGCGATCCGCCTGGCGACGCGCAACCCGGCGCGCCTGTTTGGCCTGGAAGACCACTACGGACGGCTAGCCCCCGGCCAATCCGCCGACATCCTCCTGTTCCGCTGGGATGACACGGCCGGCCGGATGGACGTCGTCGCCACCGTAGCAGCCGGACGTGTCGTCCTGCAGCAGGAGCTTCACCCCCCCCCATCCCCCTCTCGAGTCGTCTAAGCTCTGCGATGGCCGGCCTTCGTCAGCCCTCCACGCGGTGCCGCCTGCGTTACCCGCAGGGAAGGGGCCAGCACCCGGACCATCCCGGGCGTGAGGCCGGAGCCACGAGACTGCCCCCATTGGGAGGGAACGCTAGTGAGTGACAGAGTCATCCGCGCCGCCCTGCTTGGTTACGGGATGTTCGGCGCCGACGTAGTAGTGGGCACGCTGTGGGACCTGATGCGCAACGGCATCTCTCCCTACCTCGATCGCATCGGGCTGGACGACTACGCCCCCCGCTACGGGGATGTCCGCTTCGAGCTCGTCGCCGTGGGGACGCGCTCCGAGGGCTCTGCGCGCCGGGCGGAGGCGGAGACGGAGGTGGTTACCGGGCGCCGCCCGCAGGGCTACGCCGGGGAGACGCCGTGGGTCGACCTCTTCCGCGAGCACCCCGACCTGGACGTGGTCGTCGTCGCCACGCCAGACCACTTACACACCGCCCCTATCCTCCACGCCCTCCAGCACGGCTGCCACGTGGTCACGGAGAAGCCGATGTGCCTCGACCTGGCCGAGGCGGACGAGATCATCGAGACGGCGGCGCGCGCCGGCCTGATTGTGGGGGCGGACATGCACAAGCGCTACGATCCCGACCACCTCAAGATTTTCGGCGAGCTGGCCAAGGACCTGGGCACCCCCATCTACGCCCGTGGCGTGCTGGAAGAGCCCCTGGAGGTCTCGACGCGGACCTTCAAGTGGGTCGAGCAGTCTGACCCTTTCAGCTACGTTGGCATCCACTGGGTGGATGTCTTCATGCACTATCTGAAGCTCACCCCCCTGTCCCTGTACGGCGTGGGACAAAAGCAGCGCCTGCGTCGCGAGTTCGGCAAGGACGCCTTTGACGCCGTCCAGGTAATGGTGACCCACACCAACGGCTTGAACGTACTCTACGAAGCCAACTGGCTCACCCCGGCAGACTTTGAAGGGCCGGTCAACCAGGAAAGCCAGGCGGTGTTCACGCTGGGCAAGGTAGAGAGCGATAGCCAGTATCGGGGACTGCGCTACTGGATCGAGAACAAGGGCTCCCGCACCAGCAACACCCACTTTTTCCGCAAGGTGCAGCGCCCGGACGGCTCCACCGTGTCCCTGGGGTACGGCAAAGATAGCCTGATCGACTGCCTGGAGCGGGTATACCGCGTCAAGCACCTCGGAGCCAGCGCCGCCGAACTGGCCGGCACCTACCCCGATGCCTCCTCGCAGCGCCTCCCCACGGCCGTCGTCCACGCCGCCCGGGAGGTGGTGCAGCGAAACTCGGCCCACTTCGAGGCCGGGCGTGCCCCCATCTGCACCGCCTCTTTCGGGCCCCAGGGCGTCGTCGTCCATGACCCCTTGTCCGGGGAGAACCACACCATCTACGACCGGCCGGTGTAGGTCTCAGCTCCCCGGCCGGCGCCCGTCGTGTTGCGAGCGCAGGGACGCCGGCCCCGTCGTCCGCCCCGGCGCCGGTGGGGCGGACGAGCAGAGACCGTACTTGAAAGGAACGATTGGATGACAGGCAAGAGGGGCGGAATGGCCCCGCGACGGACGGTGGGTGACGGAAGGTGGCGCTACGAGGCGGTGCCGGACTGGGGGCGGAGCCGCGAGCGCCCGGCGTTCGGGGTCGTATCGGGAATTGCGGGGGATCGCCAGGACAACGTCTACGTCTTTCAGCGCACGATCGAGCCGAGCGTGCTCGTCTTCGACCGCGGGGGCTCCCCCTTGCGTCAATGGGGTGTGGGCGAGTTCCGCCACCCGCACGGCATCTGGATCGGGCCGGACGCCGGTCGCGGGGGCGAGGAGGTGGCGCTGGTCACCGACCGCGACCTGCACCAGGTGATCAAGTATTCGCTGACCGGCGAACGCCTCCAGGCCTGGGGCGACCCTCGCGCACCGGGCGACGCGGGCGAGCCCTTCAACCAGCCGGCGCGGGCCACGCTCGGGCCGGATGGGAGGATGTACGTCGCGGACGGCTACGGCCAGTATCGCGTGCACCACTTTGGGCCTGATGGAACGTTGCTGCGGTCCTGGGGACGCAAAGGCACCGGGCCGGGTGAGTTCCGGTGGCCGGTGCACCACGCCCTCCTCGATCCCCGCGGGCGCTTGCTCGTGATAGACCGTGGCAACAACCGCGTGCAGCACTTCACCACCACCGGGGACTACCTCGGCGAGTGGGGTGGCTTCAGCATGCCCCAGGATCTGGTCATCACGCCGGAGGGGGAGGTCATCGTCTGCGAGGGGAGCCGGCCGTGCGTCACCGTGCTGAACCTGGACGGGGAGGTGTTGTGCCGCTGGGGGGAGGCGGGGACAGAGCCCGGCCAGTTCTCGGCCAGCCCGCACAGCGCGTGGGTCAACTCCCTGGGGGATCTGTACGTCGGTGAGGTCATCGCGCCAGACCGGCTGCAGATGTTCGTCAGGCGGTAGCCGGGACGCGTCGTGGCTCGCCCCCTCTCGGCGGATGAGCACCGTACTACGCCGTCCGCTGAGGGATCAGCGGGGACGCCTCCCGCTCCAGGCGCATGCGCCGGATACCGGCGTGGGGGGCGATGGGCGCAGGGCAACTCCAGGGCACCGCCGGTTGGATGCCCTGCACCTCGACCCAGAGCGCGGCGCTCACTCGAGGCGCGCTCCAACCGACGTCGCGCCACCTGCATTCGGCGTGGTTGGGACTGCGTCGTGTGTCCTCACGCGCAGCACCCAATCGTGCTCGTAGTCGGGTGGCGCAAAGACGACCGGCGTACGAATGGCGCCGGAGCCCCACTTGCGTGGGCCGTCGAAACGGGGTCGCTCGAACGGCGCGCCCACCTCCCCGGTGCGGGGGTTCCACCACTCGCAGCGCAGCGTGCCGCCGGAGACGTGCGAGAGGTCCAGCCCCACGTTCTGCCCCACGGTCATGTAGACCAGGTACTCGCTCCCCGGTCGGGCGAGGCAGAACACCTCCTCGCGGATGCAGCCGGAGAGCAGCTCGTTGAGCGGCGCCATCTCCCAGTAGGGGACACGGGCCATCAGCCGGGGGACGTGCTGGAGTATGTCCGGCACCATCGCGCCGGCGGAATCCTTGAGCGTGGAAGTGAAGTACACCCCCACCTTGGGCCCCTTGGTCTTGTCGCCGTAGCTGCCGTAGGCGCCGGCCATGGTCAAGGCCCAGTGATCACGCCGCACGTTCGCCGGGTCGTTGGGCGGCCCCAACATGTCTGCCTCGTAGCCGTACTCCTCGTTGAGCACCGGCTTGCCGAAGTAGCGGTTGGCCACCGCTCAGGGTGAACGCGGCCGGTCAGGGTGAACGCGGTCGGGGAACCATACTCGGCCGGCGGTTGTACCGTCCTTACAGGTCCTACGCCGTCTAGTCTGGCGGCGGCATCGTGCCCCTACCTGGCACCGCGTACGTCCTGGTACGTGCTGACCGCTGTTATGGACAGCGCCTCTCGGTGCCGCGCAAGGACCGCTGCGGCGAGTGGCGCCACCAACACACCCGCTGATGGCCCATGCGCAAGGCGCCGGCGATCTGCACCTGCCTACGGCCCTGCTGCTGCAGCGCCAGCGCCCCCAGCCGGGGGGGCGGCCGGCCGCAACCGTTGGAGGTGGCCCTGCGCCGGGCGTCTGGCGTGACCGGCGGTAGCGCCTCCGCAGAGATCATATGACTGAAGTCACAGGTATATGCTACGCTGCACCCTCGATGGGGGGAGCATGTCGGCTCTAAGGGGGCAGCTCCGGCTGGAAGGGACGCTCAGGGAGCGCACAGCGGACTATCTGGCGCAGCGCATCCTCGAGGGAGTGTGGACGGCCGGGCAGTATCTGCCACCGGAAGGTGAGCTGATTCAGCAACTGGGCGTGAGCCGCACCGCCTATCGCGAGGCGCTGATGCGCCTGCAGGCGCAGGGGCTGATCGAGATCCGCCATGGCGTGGGGACGCGTGTGACCGACCGCAGCCGCGAGGCAGTGGCGGATTCGCTCGGACTGATGCTGCGCCGTCGTGGCGACGCCACCGCCGATCTCCTGGAGGCCCGGCGCGTCCTGGAGACCGAGGCCGCCGCGCTGGCGGCGCAGCGCGCCACAGACACAGACATCGTGGCGCTGGACGAGGCGCTGGACGCGATGCGCCTGCCCACCACCACGCCGGACGAGTACACCGCAGGGGATCTCCGGTTCCACATCGCGTTGGTGCTGGCCAGCCGCAACGCCGTGCTGGCTGCCCTGGCGGAGAGTCTGCGCAGCGCCCTGCACGAGTCGATCGCCGCCACCTTCGCGGTGGACGGGCGCACCACCCGTCGGCTCCAGGACCACGAGCAGATCCTGGAGGCCGTCCGGCGGCGCGACGCCCCGGCGGCCCGCCGGGCCGCGGGGACGCATCTTGATGCAACCGAAGCAATGCTCCGCCACCTGGGGCGGATCGTGACCCGCGAGGAGGCACAGCAGTGATCACACTTGGGATCCCTCCATGCACCGAGAGGGGCCTTTCACGCCGCCGCGCCGTGGCCGGCGCAGCGGCGGTGACGGCCTCGGCCTTCGGCGTCCTCTCCGGCTGCGGCATCGGCGCGCCCGGCACAGCCCCGGGCGCCCCGGCGGGCCAGCTCGCCGGCACGCTTCACCTCTATGGCTGGGACCAGGAGCCCATCTCCAGCACCCGCCGGCGGGCCATGGACGGATTCCGCGAGCGGCACCCGCGCCTGGCCGTGGAGAAGGAGACGACCAGTGCCGGTGGAAGCGCCTACTTCGACAAGCTCCAGACCCTGATCACCAGCGGCAGCGCGCCAGACATGTTCATCATCCAGGATTCCTGGCAGCCATTCTTCCTCAAGAACAAGCTGGCCCTCAACCTGGACCCGCTGGTCAAGCGTGACAAGTACGACCTCGCGGACTTCCCCAAGGGGGCCATCGAGGCCTACCGCTACCAGGGTGGCCTGTACGGCCTGCCGGACAACATCACGTCGCACGGCTTCTTCGTCAACCTGGATCTGTTCAAGCAAGCCGGCGTCCAGCCCCCGCCCACCAAAGAAGACACCAGGGGCTGGACGTTCGACACGCTCCGGCAGCAGCTGCAGCAGCTGACCAACCGCCTGCGCACCGACCCGCCCATCTTCGGCATCACGCCCAACTACTCCCTGCAGGGCTGGCTGGCCTGGGTGCGCTCCAACGGTGGCGAGCTGCTGGCCAAGGACGGCTCGGCCACGGCCCTGGATTCGGGGCCGGCGCAGGACGCCCTGCAGCTCCTGGCCGACCTGCGCCACAAGTACCAGCTGGCGCCCACCGCACAGCAGCTGCAGGGCACCAACCCGAATGAGCTGTTCGAGCGGGGCCGCGTCGCCATCCACGAGATCTGCGTCTGCCAGGTGGCGCGCTTCCGCCAGAATGCCCAGTTCGAGTGGGACGCCGGCTACCGCCCGGCGGGCAAGGCGGGGCTGGTCGACCATCTCTTCGCCTTCCCCCAGGTCCTCTCCGCCGGAACCAGGAACCCAGACGCCGCCTGGGCCGCGCTGAAGTGGTTCGAAGACGAGGGCATGAAGGTGCTCGTCGAGGCCGGCGCCCTTCAGGGGACCAAGATGAACGCCCACCAGCGGGCCATCTTCGTCGATCCCCAGAAGAAGCCGGCCAACGCCGACGTGTGGGTCACCTCGGTAGAGAAGTTCGGGCGCACGCCCCCGGCCACCACCAATTGGAGCGAAGTCGACGCCGCGCTGGCCCGGGAGTTGACGCCCCTGTTTAACGGCGAGCGCACCGCACGCGACGCCGTGCAGGCCGTCAAACTGGGCGTCGACCAGCTGGTCAGAGACGGGCGCTGGAGTTAGGGGATGGAGGTGGCCGCGCGTCCGAACGTCCTTGTCCTGATCGCCGATCAGCTGCGCGCGGATCTCCTGGGCGTCAACGGCTCTCCCATCTGCCGCACGCCGCACCTGGATCGGCTGGCGGCGCAGGGGGTGAGCTTCTCCCGCGCCTACACCCCCACGCCGCTCTGCTCGCCTGCCCGCGCGGCCCTCTTTACCGGGCGCTACCCCCACAGCAACGGGATCACCGTCAACACCCGCCCTCCGGACTCGCCGACGCCGTGCCTGCGAGAGGGGGAGCGCATGCTCTTCGAGCACCTGGCCCCGGCCGGCTATCGCTGCGCCTATCTCGGCAAGTGGCACCTGAGCATGGGAGACGAGGGTGCCGAGGCCACCAGGCGCGGCATCGTGGACTTCGTTAGCCGCCCAGAGGCCATTCGCCGGCATAGCAAGCGCCTGCACCTCGCCCCGCGTGACGACGTCGGCCTCGCACGGCGGCGCACGATGGAGGGCCGTCACCCCCCGATGAGCGGCCCGGCACCCTATCCGGAGCCCTACCATCCAGATGCCGCCGTCGCCAGCGAGACGGTTGAGCTGCTGCGACGCTACGTCGCGGACGGGGGTGGCTCCCCTGAGCGCCCCTTTGCCCTGGTGTGCTCCTTCTTCGGGCCGCACTTCCCCATCGAAGTACCCCAGCCATACGCTTCCATGTACGACCCACAGCTGGTGCCTCGCCCCGAGTCCTTCGACGATTCCTTCGAGGGGAAGCCACAAGGGCAGCGAACCCATCATTGGCTGCAGCTGGCGTCCCACCTCTCCTGGCCGGAGTGGCAGCGCGTCATCGCCCACTACTGGGGCTACTGCACCTACATCGATACGCTGATGGGGCGCGTCCTGGCGGCGGTGGACGAGCTGGGCCTGGCCCCGTCCACCCTCGTCCATGCCACGGCAGATCACGGAGAGATGGCCGGCCATCATCGGATGTTCGATAAGGGGCCCTACTTTTATGAGGACGTGATGCGCGTCCCCGCCATCTGGCGCTGGCCGGACCACATTCCGCCCCGCCCGACACCGGATGAGGCCCTCGTCGGCCACGTGGACACGGTTCCCACGGTGCTGCACCTGACCGGCGCGCCGGCGCTGCCTGGTTCCCCACCACTCCAGGGAGACAGCCTGGCCCGGCATCTCACCGGCGCAGGTCGCGTGGATCGAGACTACGTCTGCGGCGAGACGACCGACGCCGACCGCGCGCTGCCGGCAATCAACCTGGCGACGGTGAACCCACAGGTGGACGCGCGAGTCGTGATCGGGCGCCGGTGGAAGTACGTCTTCCGCCCAGATGACCTCGATGAGCTCTACGACCTGGCCGGCGACCCTGGCGAGCTGCGCAACCTGGCCGCTTCTCCCGCCCATGGCGCCGTGGCGCACCAACTCCAAGAAGCGCTCTCCCAATGGATGCGTGCGACCGGCGACCCATTCAGCGAACACCACCTTTCCGCCCATGGAGGTTCCCGGTAATGGCCGTACAGTCAACACAGCCAGTACAGCAAGAAACGCCAACCCTCCCCCCACTCGATGCCCCGGGCCAACGGGCGCTCACCGCCACGGCCGCCAGTCCACATGCCCAGTTGCGCAGCGCCGACGTGGCGGCGGTCAAGTGGCGCCGCGGATTCTGGCAGGAGCGCTTCGAGCAGTGTCATGCAGTGACGCTGCCGCACCTCTGGAAGCTGATGGACGATCCCGAGTGGGGCCACGCCCTCACCAACCTGCGCATCGCCGCCGGTGAGATGGAGGGGGAGTTCGCCGGTACCCACTGGCAGGATGAGTGGGTCTACAAGTGGATTGAAGCGGCCAGCTACGTCTACGGGCAGACCAAAGACCCGGACTTGGATCGCCGGATGGACGAGGCGATCGACGTGATCGCCAGGGCGCAGCAGCCGGACGGCTACATCGCCACCCAGACTCAGGTGCGCAACTGGCCGCGCTTCAAAGACCCCAGCCACCACGAGGTGTACGTCATGGGTCACCTCCTCACGGCCGCCTGCGCCCACTACCGCGCCACCGGCAAGACTACCTTCCTGGACGTGGCCCGCAAGACCGGAGATTTCCTGCACCGCGTCTTCTCTCAGCGGAATGCGGACGGCACGCACCCGCTGGCGCACCTCGTCTTCAACCCCAGCCAGATCATGGGACTCGTCGAGCTCTACCGCACCACCGGAGAGACGCGTTACCTGGACGCGGCGAACGAGTCGATCAATCTGCACGGCAGCGAGCCGGGCGGGAGCGACCAGCGCCAGGACCGCGTGCCGCTGCGCCAGGAGACGCAGGTGGTGGGGCACATGGTGCTGGCGACCTATCTGTACGCCGGGGCCGCCGACGTGTACCTGGAAACAGGCGACGAAACGCTCAAGTCGGCCCTCGATCGGCTGTGGCAGGACCTGACGCAAAAGCGCATGTATGTCCACGGTGGCGTCGCGCCGATCCATCGCGGTCTATCCGTCCGCTACCGACCCGACAAAGACGGCCAGGTACGCGGCTACGGTGGGGACACGGTCTGGGAGGCGGCTGGCGACGACTACGAGCTCCCTAATGACCGTGCCTATAACGAGACGTGCGCCCAGATAGGCAACGTACTCTGGAACTGGCGGCTCCTGGCCGCCGATCCGTCGGCGCGGTACGCCGATCTCATCGAGCTCTCCCTCTACAACAGCATCCTCTCCGGTATCAGCCTGGACGCCAGCAGCTGGTTCTATACCAACCCGCTCCGCTGGCACGGCCACGACCAGAACCTGCACTCCAACGACGCCCTGGCGCGCTTCCAACCGGGGGATCCAGCCAAAGGCCGGAGCCACGTGTGCTGCCCGTCTAATCTCATCCGGCTGATGGCCGGCCTCCATGGCTACCTGTACGGCACGTCGGAAGACGGCCTGTGGCTCCATCTCTATGGCGCGAGTGAGTTCGACGGCGATATCGCCGGCGTAGGCCATCTGCGTCTGATCCAGGAGACTGCCTATCCCTGGGATGGGGCCATCAGGCTGACCGTCGAGGCAGCGCCGGAGCGCCCCGTGACGCTGCACCTGCGCATCCCCTCGTGGGCTGAGGGGGCCTCAATGCAAGTCAACGGGGCGGCGGTTCCCGCGGCGGTGGTGCCAGGCACCTACGCCGCCGTGCGGCGCACCTGGCGCCCTGGCGACGTGCTGGAGCTGGTCCTCCCCCTGGAAGTCCGCCTGCTGCAAGGGAATCCACGCATCGAGCACACGCGTAACCAGGTCGCCGTCGCCCGCGGCCCCTTGCTCTACTGCGCTGAGTCCCACGACCTGCCGCCAGACGTCACGCTCTCGGACGTCTTCCTCGCCGCCGATACCACCTTCACCCCGCGCCATTTGCCGGATCTTCTGGGGGGTGTCACGGTGCTGGAAGGCGAGGCCGACGTCATCCGCGAGCCGGACTGGGGGGGCCAGCTATACCGCCCGCTGGTACGCCGGCAACCGGAGCGCCGGCCCATCCGCCTGATCCCCTACTTCGCCTGGGCCAACCGCGGAATCGGCGAGATGAGCGTCTGGTTGCCGCTGAGCACACGGGCCGGCTAGTGCAAGCTCTCTCCGGTCAAGGAGGCCGAGCCGGCCGGCCCGTGCGGGGATGAACGCCGGGGCGCCTTCAGTTCTCCACCACCCGCGGGGGGAGGCGACCCTCCGTCTGGAGCACCTCCTGTAGCAGCAGCTCGGTCAGCTCCAGGCGGACGCCACGCAGCGCCGGGTCGTCCCAGCGGTTGGTGAACTCGTCCGGGTCATCTGGCAGACGGTACAGCTCGCCGGTGGGGCGACCGGCGTAGACGGTGAGGCGCCACTCGGGCGTGCGCAGCGTCTTCAAGTGCAGGCCCGGCACCCAGCGCCACTCCGTCTCGATCAGGGCGTGGGGGCGGGCCGGCGCCTCCCCCCGCGCGGCGTCGACGAGCGAGCGGCCCTGCACGTCCGGTAGCACCCCCGGCTCGGCCAGCCGGCCCCCGGCGTACGACTCGTCGGCGGGGGGCCAGGTGGTGGCGGGGACGCCGGTCAGCCGGCACACGGTAGGGGCCAGGTCGCACTGGCTGACAAAGTCTTCAACCACCCGCCCGGCCGGGACGGCGGGCGGGAAGCGCAGCAGAAAGGGCACCCGGGTGCAGCCGTCGTAGTGCCAGGGGCCCTTGCCGTCCAGCCAGTGGTCGCCGAGCATCTCCCCGTGGTCGGCGATGGCGACGACGATCGTGTTGTCCAGTTGCCCGGTCTCCTCCAGGGCGGCCAGGATGCGCCCTACGTTGTGGTCGACCAGCTCGGTCATGGCGTAGTAGGCCGCCCTGGCCTGGGCGTCGGCGCGGTCGTCCCGCCCTTCGCGGGCGACGTGCCCCCGCCCGTAGGGGCGCCAGCCCGGCTCAAAGGCGTCCGCTTCGCCCCGGAAGTGGGCCGGCTTGTCCGCCAGCTCGCCCCGCCGGCGCCGGGGTGGCGGCAGGTCGGCCGGGTGATAGCGCTCGGCGTACGCCGCGGGCGGACACAGCGGCGGGTGCGGGTCCGGGAACGACGCCCACAGGAAGAACGGTGCCCCGGCCGCCTCGCCGGCCGGGTGCGCGCCGGCATGGCGGCGGATGAAGTCGATCGAGCGGTCGCCGATCCAGGTGGAGGCATGCAGCTCCACCGGCAAGGCCGACTGCCAGGCATGGGGACCCATCTCCGCCACCGCCTGCGCCCGAGACAGCAGGGGCACCGCCTGGGGGTGCTCCCGGTGCAGCCAGGTGCCGTAGTGGCCGCTGGCCTTGTTGTGGCTGCAGGTCAGGTGTGCCTCCTGGAAGCCGTAGTAGGGGCCGTGCCAGCCCCCCTTGCCCCCCGAGGCCATGGCCTCCGGGGTGTCCCATCCCTCGAACGAGTCGGGGGACTGCGGCAGGTGGTGCACGTCCAGGTGCCCCTTGCCGACGATGCCGGTGCGATAGCCGTGCGCCGCGAGGGCGGTAGCCAGGGTCCACGTCTGGGGGGGGAAGCGGACGCCGTTGTCCCACAGGCCGTGGGCGTGGGGCCAGCGTCCAGTCAGCACGCTGGCTCGCGCCGGCATGCAGATCGGGCTGGAGGTGTAGCAGCGCGCGAAGCGCACCCCCTCGCGCGCCAGCCGGTCGAGGTGGGGCGTCCTGACGTGAGGGTTGCCCTGGGCGCCGATGGCGTCCCAGCGCAGCTGGTCGGCCATGATCAGGAGGACGTTGGGCCGCCTTGCTCGCTGTGTATCCACGTCCCCTCCCTTTCCCGTCTCCGCTCCCGTCTCCGGGCGGGGGCCGTCCCCAGTCCTCAGCGCAGGTACTGCTGCATGGCGTCTTTGCTGGAGTCGAAGATGGGGGTGTAGTCCCACAGGGTGCCGTTGCGGCGCATCGCCTCCCGGATCATCATACGGGAGGCGATGCTGCGCCGGACGTCCGCCTCGATCCGCTCGAAGTCGAAGCGCTCCGCGATGGCCCCCCGCAGCTCCCGCTCCACGGGGGCGTGCTGAGGCTTTCCGATCAAGTTGTCCCACTCCCCCGGATCGGTCTCCAAGTCGAACAGCTGGGCGTCCACCCCGACCATCAGGTTCAGCTTGAAGCGCCCGCGCCGGACCATAAAGCACGGCACCGGGTTGTCCTCGACGTGCATCTCGGCGAAGGTCGTCCGGGGGGCCGTGTCCGAGCCGCCGAGCAGGCCCAGCAGGCTCCGGCCATCCAGGGGCAGGCGGGCCTCATCTGGGACGCCGGCCAGGTCGAGGAACGTCGGCAGCAGGTCGATCAGGTTCACCGGCTGGCGCACCACCGTCCCGGCGTGGGCGTCCCCGGGGAAGCGGGCGATCAAAGGCACGCGGCTGGAGGGATCATAGAAGATGCGCTTTTGCACCATCCCCTTCTCGCAGAGCATGTCCCCGTGGTCGGAGCTAAAGACCACTACCGTGTCTTCCCACAGGTTGTGCTCCTGCAGGGTGGCGATCAGCTCGCCCACCTTGCGGTCGATATACGTGATCAGGGCGTAGTAGGCCCGCCGCACGCGGTACAGGCTCTCCGGGCTGCGCAGCTCCTCCTGGAAGTGGCGCACGCCGTGGTTGGCGTTGAGCCAGCGGTCCATCGCCGAGTAGCGAGATTCCAGGTCTTCCGGGAAGTGGGGGAGGGCGATCTCCTCCCCTTCGTAGAGGTCCCACACATCCTGGGGTGGCCAGAACGGCTCGTGCGGGTGGTGGTAGGAGACGCACAGGAACCAGGGCGCAGGGCGGCCCCCCGCGCCGGAGGCGTGCTGGCGCTCGGCCGCGCCCTCCTCGGCGCCCAGCGGGCTCTGCCCCAGCTGGCTCTGCTCGCCGTCCGGCCCGGCTCCCCCGCGCTGCCCGGCTCCCGGCCGGGCGGCCGGCGTCGGACGCCCCCAGCGGCGCTCCGCCATCCCCTTGACTGCCCCCTGGGCGCGGAGATACTCCAGGGCGCGGAAGTGGGTCTCCTCGTCGTAGCTGAGGTGGTGGTGCCAGCGCCCGACGTGGACGTTGGAGCCGACGTAGTTCCCGGCGTGGCGCCCACGCCCCCGCTCCGGGCTAAACGCCGCCGGGTCGCGGGCGAGCGCCCAGGGGGAGCGATTGTCCAGCATGTTGAACTCTTCGGCGTAGATGTCCGTGGTCAGCCGGCGCCGGAAGCCGTGCAGCTGGTCCGGCCCCACGAAGTGCATCTTGCCGGAGAGGACGCAGTCGTAGCCGGCGTTGGTCAAGTAGTGACCGACGGAGGGGATGTCCGCGGCGAAGAGGGCGGCGTTGTCGTAGACGCGGTTGGTCGAGGTGTACTGGCCGCTGACCAGGCAGGCACGGGCCGGGGCGCACAGGGGCGAGGGGGAGTAGGCGGCGTCGAAACGCACTCCCCGGCGCACGAGCGCGTCCAGGTTCGGCGTCCGCACCACCGGATGCCCATAGGCGCCGGTGAGGGTGGCCACCAGCTCGTCGGCCATGATCAGCAGGATGTTGGGGGCGCCCGGAGCGGCCAGGGCGCCGGGGACGGTGGGATGGGACGCTTCCATCACGTGCTGCACCTGCTCCGTTGCAATGTCAGGCGTGTCACTGCTGTGCCTCCTCGCGGGTCATGATCCGCGCCAGGGGGCGGGGCATTGCTTCGTTTGCATCAAGATGCGGCCATGGGGCCGCATCGTACCTGCAGCGAACGTCGCGCCGCCATCCCGGGCGGTGGCGGACCAGGCGATGAGCGCCGTGAAGGAGACGCCGGCCGCTCGACCAGAGCGAGCTTACCCGGCGCCGCGCCGACCCGTCGACACCAGCCCCTCAACAGGTGAGATACATAGGAGCGTCACTCACGCCCGCGCTCACGGGCGCGGCAGGTTCATGATGGACTGCATCTCGCTGTTCAGCTCGCGCAGGAGGCCCGGCTCGACCTTGGCCTGCCCGTCCGTGATCTTGCGCGTGGCGGGGTCGCGGATGGCCTCAACTTCCGGGGCGCGGAAGTTGGCCGGGGCGCTGTAGGGCTCCTTGATCTCCTTGATGGAGTCCAGCTGCACCTGCTGCGCCTGCTTCGGGAGTTGCGGGTGGTTCAAGATGCGCGAATCGGCCCACACGTCCGGCCGGCCGCCCAACGTGGTGGAGCCCTTGGTCTGCAGCCCCAGCGCCACCCCCATCTCCTTGTCGGTCAGCCACTTCATCAGCTCAAAGGCGGCGTCGGGGGCCTTGGACTGCCTGGCCACCGACTGCGCGTCCCCGGCGAACATCCCGCCGCGCTTCCCGGTCTTGGTGTGCTTGGGCATCATCGCCCCGTCCCACTTGAACTTGTCGCCCACCTTGGGGAGCAGCTCCACCGTCTTGAAGTTGAAGTACGTGCGCCCGATCATGGCCACCTTACCCTCCACGAACGCCGCCGCCGCGCCGGGGATGGGATGCATCGTGCGCTCGCGCTGGATCAGGTTCTCGTACCACTGCATCGCCTCCAGCACCTGGGGCGAGTCCATCGTGGCCTTGGTGCCGTCCTTGGAATAGGCGTCCCCGTTGAACGCCCGCAGGTGCGCCACGTGCGCTTCGCCCCCCCAGGAGTTGACGGCGTAGCCCCACTGTGTGGTCTCCTGGCCCTGGCGCTCGGTAAGCTGCTGCGCCGCCTTGAACAGATCGTCCAGCGACCAGTTGTTGGTGGGGAGTGGCACGCCGCGCCTCTCGAAGAGGTTGGCGTTGTAGAAGAAGCCGGCGGCGAGCACCTGCCCCTTATAAGGCAGGCCGAACAGCTTGCCGTCGATCTTCATGATGTCGATCACCTCGGGGAACCACTGCTTCAGGTCCACCTTGTCGCGCGCCAGCAGGTTGTCGATGTTCAGGAAGGCCCCGGCCGCGGCAAAGTTGTGGAAGCTCTGGCTGCCCAGGAAGGAGTGCACGTTGTCCGGCAGCGTGTCCGAGGCCGCCATCGTCTGCAGCTTGGCGATCAACTCGCCGCCGGTCACCACCTCGCGCTCGACCGAGATGTGTGGGAACTGCTCCTTGAAGGCCGGCAGCCGCGCGTCGAGGGCCTGGGACTCCTGGTCGAGACGCTCGATCAGCCGGATCTGTGCCGGCGCGGTGCCCCTTGCCGCCTGCCCGCCGCCCCCGCCCTCGCCTCCAGACCCGGCGCCCGGCGCGCAGGCGGCGAGCGCCGCCAGACCCGCCGTCCCACTTGCGCCCAGGCGGGCCATCGCCCGCCGCGTGACCCGTTCCGCCACCCACTTGCCCGTTGATTCCATGCCATGATCTCCTCTTACGCTGGTCATGCTTGCATCCCTCCCTGGGAGACCTCTCCCAGTCAGACCAGGCCCCATCAGTGTGCCCGAGGACGCGCAGCCACCGGCCGGGCTTCTCGCCTCAGGCTGACCGACGGCCCGGACTTCCAGTGCCAGCTGCAAGAGGGCATCAAGCCGTTGCTGCCCAACCGCGCCTCGGTGGCGCAGGCGGTACGTGAGCTGCGCCGGATGTTGGAGCCGCAAGTCCGTAGTTACGTAGTTACGTAGTATGGAAGAAAGTATGACAGCCGACAGGCTAGACCGATTTGGCGGCTGGACCGCCGTTCAAGCTGACGCGACGGGGTTCTTCCGGGTAGCAGAGGTGGCCGGCCGGTGGTGGTTCATCACTCCGGAAGGGCATGGGTTCCTCTCGCTGGGTGTGAACCACATCGACTCGTCGGCGCTGAAGTACCCGGATAACCACGCTGTCTGGAAGGGGCGCTTCGGGGACGAGGAGACGTTCCTAAAGCACGGAGTCTACCGGGATCTCACCGGGTGGGGTTTCAACACTATTGGATGGTCCCAGGAGGTGGTGGTGCCCGGCCGGACACACACCCCTCCTTGGGGCCATCACCAGTACCGGTGGGCCGGCCTCCCGTACTGTCACCTCCTCCCATTCAGTGAGATGGAGCTGTGGAACAAGTATCCAAGGTATCCCGACGTCTTCAGTACCGAGTTCGCGGATTGGTGTGACTATGTAGCCCGCGCATCTTGCGCGGACATGGCCGACGATCCGTTCCTCATCGGCTACTTCTACGCCGATGTTCCTGCCTGGGGAGGGCACCCCGGGGGGCAGCAGTGGCCCGGCGCAGCGGAGGGGGATGCGGCCGGCCAGCCGGCTGATCTTCAGCACATTGCCGAGCGTTATTACCAGACCATTCACGACGCTGTGCGCCGGTACGATCCAAACCATCTCCTTCTGGGAGACCGGTACGAGGGTCGGGCACCCCTGCCGAAGGTGGTCTTAGACGCCATGGTCCCCACCGTAGACGTGGTGAGCATGCAGTATTTCCCGCCACTCGACGGTCTGCTTGATCTGGTGCAAGAATGGCATGGCGCTACGGGGAAGCCGGTCCTGCTCGCCGACAGCGCCTTCCACCTGCATAACCGACGCATGGCCATTGCCGGTCAGGCCGAGCGCGGCCGGCTGTACGCCGAATGGACGGAGCGCTGTTTCCAGGTCCCCTGCTTTATCGGCTGGCACTGGTGTGCGTACATTGAGAATCTGTGCCGCCGCGCAGGGCTGAAGGACCGCTTCGATGAGCCATATGGTGAAGCGATCGGACCGATGAGCGAGGCTAATCGTCGCGTCTATCGGGTGGCTACCGGCACGCAGGCATGACGATCAATCTGCCGAGCCTTGTGCCCTACGCTTGCCTCAGGCTGGCGTGGAACTCGTGGAAGTCCTCCAGCTTGTTCAGGGTCACGGCGTCCTTGATCGAGCCGTCGTCAGGCAGGCCCACGACGCTGAGGATGGACTGCCGCGTGCTGTCATCATGGATGTACCCGGCGATGGCAGCGTTGTGGCGCTCAATGGCCGTCGGGTCGATCTGACCCCCCTTTTGCTGGCGTACCCACTGCTCGAACTGCGGGTACGTCGGGAACTCGGTCTTGAGGTACCCAATGGTCTGCTCGCGGTCGAGGCCCAGCCCGTCCAACGTCATCTGGTCGAAGCCCCTGCCACACTCGTCGTACCCTTCGTGGAGCATCCCCTTGCTGCTCAGGAGCACCTTCTGCCACAGCCGCGGCAGGTGCATTGCCCCCAGCGGCCCCTTCACGTCAGAGCTGATCAACGGCACCATCTTCTGCCCGGCCATCACACCTCCCCTTCGTCGTCACGCCCCGGCAACCCGTTCGCCGGCGGCCCGTACATGGGGATGCGCCGGCCCCCGAGGCGGAGACAATGTAATCGGCCGGCGGCGCCGTGTCAAAGACCGGACCCGTCGTCGAGCGGACGCCATCGTCGCTTCGTGGGGCACGAAGGCGTTCGAGGCCCAGGGCCAGCGTGCGCTGCTCTACCAGTGAGCCACTCTCCCTATCCCGCTATCGTAGGGCAATAGCCTCCTCAATCGCCCTGACGCCACCGCTCATCGGCATCGGTCAGCAGGTGCCGCAGGTAGCTGTCTCGGTTCGTCAGAAAGTCGTGCGTGATCCGGAAGTACTCGGTGTCTTCGTACGCGACCGGCACGATGCTCGCCGCCGTGAGCTGGTAGATCCGAGCGGTAGGGTAGGCCAGCAAGACCGGCGAGTGCGTGGCGATCACGAACCGGGAGTCGCGGCGCCGGACGTGCTCATCGAGCAGCGGGAGCAAGGCCAGCTGGCGGGCGGGAGAGAGGGCGGCCTCCGGTTCGTCCAGGAGGTAAAGGCCGTTCCCGCGGAAGCGGTGCGTTGCCAAGGCGAGAAACGCCTCGCGCCGGCCAAAGCTGCGCGCCGGCGCGGTGGTCTGGATTGCCAGCTCCATCAGAGGCCCAACTGTGTCCGCATTGGGGGGTTCATCGGTGTTGTGGCTCGGGGCTCGTTCAACTAAGTGCTTCAGGGTCGAAGCGGCGATGAAGCGCCGGAACGAGATGGAGGAGAGGCCGGCCAGGGCGCACACGGCATCGCCCGGGAGGACCGGAATGGCGACGATCACGAACAGCCAGAGGCCGCCCCGTGCCGCCAGCACCCCGGTATAGCGCTCGATAGTCTGAGGCTTCAGCAGGCGCCGTACCAGTGGTTTCCCCCAGCGACGGGCGAGCGCAAACACCACCATCGAGCCAGCTGCTACGCCGCCCAGGGTGAGCGCGAGCGCCATCCAGGGGCCGAAGGCCAGGGCGCCAACGGCAGGCAGCAGGCCGCCGGGGAGCGGCGAGAGGATCACCTGGGCGGCCTCGACGAGGAAGTAGGCCAGCGGCGCCAGGAGGCCAAACTCCTCGCCTGGCCACGCTCGCCCAGCGGGAGCGCCAGGTGACCCTGACGCGCGGGGCACAGCGAGGACTGCCGGCCGCGGTGGCCGACCGCCAGCGCCTCGTGCAGGTGCTGCTCAACCTGGTGCGCAACGCCGTGGCGTACACGCCGGAAGGCGGTATAGTCGCCGTCACCGCCGAGCGCTCCGACCCCGGACAGGTGGCGTTCACGGTCGTCGACACCGGCGTGGGCATTGCACCGGAGGACCTGCCGCACGTCTTCGAGCGCTTCTACCGCGCCGACCCATCACGCACGCGGGCGAGCGGTGGCTTTGGCCTCGGCCTCGCCATCGTGCGTGACCTGGTCAGGGCGGTGGGAGGAGCAGTGGAGCTCGAGAGCGTGGAGGGCGAAGGGACGCGCTTCCGCGTTCTGTTGCCGGCGGCGCCCTGACATCACCTGCTTCGATAGACAGCGGCCGGCGCACGGAAGCAGATGGCACGCATTCTGATCGTCGAGGACGAGGTCGATCTCTCCAACCTGCTGCGCTCGCACCTGGAGCAGGATGGTCACGAGGTGGTGCAGGCGTTCGACGGACCAACAGGTCTGGCGCAGGTGGAGCAGCACAATCCGCAGCTGGTGATCCTGGACTGGATGCTCCCCGGGCTAGACGGATTGGCGGTCTGCCGGCGCATCCGGGAGCGCCACCTGGTGCCGGTGATCATGCTCACGGCGCGGAACGAGGAGATCGACCGCGTGCTGGGCCTGGAGGCGGGGGCCGATGACTATGTCCCTAAGCCGTTCGGGATCCGCGAGCTCCTGGCCCGCGTGCGGGCCGCGCTGCGCCGTGGCGCGCTCGGCACGGGCGCGGCCACCAGCGTGGGCGCCCTGCACTCGACGAACGCTGCGAGGGCGTCCGCTCCGGCCTCGCGCGGCGGATCGGAGCTCCCGGCGGCGCCGGGTCCGGTGGTGCGGGGGTCGCTCCGCATCGATCCGGCGGCCCGCACCGTCTCAGTCCAAGCCAACCAGGTGGACTTGACCCGCACGGCGCAGGCGAAAAGTGCCAGTCCTCGTGCCGCGCTGGGAAGGTCATCAGCCAGGAACCTGTGCGGTTGATCGTCGGCGGCGCGTCCAGTGGGGTGACTAAGGAACCACTGGGCCGGCGCCCCTTGGACGGGCACGTACTCTTCTTGGCTCGGCGTGCCTGGACGCGTATCCGGCTTGCGTGTTACTGGGACATGGGCAGGTCAAGAAGGTCGAGCCCGCTGTGATCATCTTGGACACGGCCAACATGCACGTCTTCCGTGCGCAGCCACACTTCGAGCGTGGGGTACACCGTGGCCTCCTCCACATGACCGCCCAGGACGGTGAAGTCCCGGCGGCTGAACACACCGTGCAGGTGCAGGTGGGGCTGGCCTCCCTTGCGCGAGGCATTCCCCTGGAAGCTCACCACTTCCATGTTCTCCTCCACGTCGCGGTATTCATAAGCGCGAGTTGCCGCATTCCAGTAGCCCAGGCGCACGCTCCGCACTGCCCCGACAGCGCTCAGGTTGGCGAACTCCACGTCCTCGGCGCGCAGAAACGCGAGGAGCGTCTCCTTGAGCGGCTCTTCCCGTTCAATCCGCACGATGTATCGATCCCCAAATCGACGAAAACGCATGTCAGTCTCCCTGTGGCTGTATCGGCTGCACGGGTACTTGGTTCGGGACCTGGCTCATGGTCCGCGGTGCCGCACCACGTCAGGTCACTGGTCGTGCCGCGAGCGGGTCGGATCTATGAGCGCTTTGGGCTTCCCAGATCGCCGGCGAGGGTGCGGTGAGCGCCGAGCCGATGATGCTACGCCTTGCACCGGTGGGGCGGGGCCCTGAGGAGATATCGCGACCACACCCTTGAGGAATGCTCCCCAAGATGTCTCCGGTCACGCCCGGAACTCCCTCCCTCTCACGATCCTACCGTCTGTTCAGTGCTGCACGTGCGCCGGCTGCGCGTGGGTTCGGAGCGGCACCGGAGCGGGCGCGGGCGGCATACTAGAGGTGGAGCACTGCTGTTGCTGTACCGAGGGCCCGTCGAGCGCGCCCCCATTGCCTGACGCCGATGACCATTGTCTTGCCGACGACGCTGTTGCTCGTCCGCCACGGTCACGTGACCGACAACACACCCGGCGCCGGGGCCCGCCTGTGCGGCTGGACCGACCCGCCGCTGAGTCCGCTCGGCCTCCGCCCGCGGTGGCGGGCGGCCCGGCGCGAGATCGGCTGCGGCGAGCTGGACGGCTGGATAGTGGAGGACGTGCGCCAGCACTTCCCGACCCTGTGGGCGGCCAACACACGCCAGGAGGACGCGGGGTTCCGTTGGCCGGGGAGCGAGAGCTACCGCGCCCTCCGCCGGCGAGTGCTGCGGGCGCTCAGGGGCATCGCCGGCGCCCACCCGGGCCGGCGGGTGCTCGTGGTGACCCACGCCGGGGCGATCACGCAGGTGCTGGGCGCCCTCGCCGGGACGAGCCCTGCCCCCTGGGAGGCGTTCCGCGCCGGCAACGCCAGCATCACCGAGCTGCGCTGGCACGCCGGTGGAGGCGCACTCGTCCGCTTTGACGGCCGCGGCCACCTGGCGGGCGTGGCGGGCGACCCCGAGGCGCCGCTGCCGGCCTAACGGCGCCAGCAGGCGTCGGCGCGGTGGACGACGCGCAGGTAGGCACGGGCCGCCCGCGCGGCGTCGGCGCGCGCCCGCGGCCCCGGACTCCGCCACCCGTCCGCCACGGCCAGGTGGTAGCGGAGGGTGCCGGCCAGGGCGTTGCAGGCGCCGGCGAACCAGTACCCGTCCCGCAGGTCGCGGTCGAGCCGGTCGGGCAGGGCGCGGGCGTAGAGATACCGGCGCAGCAGCGTGTCGTGGCGCCGCGCCGCCTCCGGCTCCCACAGCCCCAGGGACTGCAACCAAGAGCTGACGTCCTCCAGCGGAGACCCGCGCCGGACGCGCCCCCAGTCGAGGAGCACCAGCCGCAGGCACCCGCCGCGCCGGGCGACGACGACGTTGCCCGGATGGACGTCGCCGTGGATCGGGCCCGGTTCGAGCCCCGGCGACGGGGCCTCCAGCAGCCGGCGCCGGACGGCCGGCAGGGCGGCGACAACGCGCCTCATCTCCGGCACGGCCGGCCGGAAGGATGCCCACTCTCCCTTCGCCGTCACGGTTTCCAGGGCTTCGAGAGTCGTGGCGGCCGATTCTCGCAGCTCGACCTCGTAGTCCCAGTCGGCCCCCGGTGCGTGACCGACGGTCGCCAGCGCCGCGTGGAGCCGCGCCAGTTCCTCCAGCGTCCGGCCGGCCAGAGTGGTGTCTCCCCAAGGCCAGCGGCGCCAGGGGCGGACATACTCTAGGTACAGGTCGCAGCCCCCGCCGCGGCGCTGGACGTGCAGGAGCCGTGGCGTGAGGGGCGGACCGTCCAGCCCGGCCAGCGCCTCGTAGACCGCCGCTTCACGTGTGGCACCATCACTTCTCACGTGCTTCACCACGAATTCGGTCGAGTCCGCCGGGCGCGCTGCGCCTGCCCGGCGGACTCGGACGTGGGCCACGGTCGCGGCCTGCAGCCCGCCCCGCAATGGGCGGATGTCCAGCCCCACGCTTCCCAGCCCGCCGAGCGCGCCGGTGGTGTGCCGCGCCGTGAACGTCACCAACGCGCCCCGGTCAAGTCCCCCATCGACGTCCCCATCGGCGTCCTCGTCGGCCAGCGTCCGTGCCATCGCGTCCGCCATCACGTCGCCACCTGATCTGGTACCCGTCATGCCACCTGTCCCTCTCGCCCCGATCCAGGGCCGATGGCAAGTCTAGCGACTGTTCTGGGCTGCACGTGCGCCACCGCCTGCATCCCGGCCCCGCGCGGTCTCCTCCTCGTCCAGGATCTGCAGCAAGAGGTCAGACTCCCCTGCCACCACGCCAGGGACGAACGCCCCCAGCAGACCGAGCTGGGCCGCCAGGTAGGCCGTTCCCAGGGCCACGGCGACCACCGCCAGCAGGAACAACTCCCGGCTGCGTAAGGCCGCCACGCGCTCGAAGAGCCAGGGGAAGAGGCGCAGCCCCACTGGTCCCAGGCTCGCCAGCAGGGCGGCTGCGACGCATGCGGCGCCGGAGGCCACGGCCAGGTTGACCAGGAGGGTGCCGCTCACGCGCCGCTCGTGGCAGTCGTATTGGTAGTGGTATTGATGCTCCTCTTAATGTCAAGCGGCACAGCCGGCCGGTGCTGGGGGGAGGGAGGGCCCGGATGGGCCGGAGGCGCTCGGCGCGGCGGGCGCGGTTTCGCAGGCAGCCGCGTCCGGCCACGCGGGGTGAGCCCGTGCGGCGGGGGCGCCTTGCTGCTGGGCATCGCCGGCCGGCGGTCAGCGGGGCGGCGGGCTGTCCGGCGCCGGCGGCGGCGGCGTGCTCCTCCTTGTGGGTGTCTACCCCGCCGACGATCCCTACGTCCGGCACGTCGGGCACGGTTTCGGGCACCGTCTGCACCGGTCGGCCCGTTACTCCGCTCATGGCGCTGCCTTCCTCCCTCACGGGACTGCGAACGGCACCCTAGCGTCGCGACGGGCGGACAGGACACTGACGGGGCCGCCCCGCGCGGGGACGGCGGCCACGACGGGCGGGTGCACGACACACCAGCGGGCCGCCGGCCGGGGCGGACGGATCAACACGAGGACACGCAGTGGTCGGCCCGGTTTTGGGGTCACACCCCGGCGCAGCGGCCCACTAGAATCATCACTGACGCAATACCACCAGGGAGGGTGATACGTATGGCAGCACAGAGCTTGGGTCCGCGGCTCACCGCCATTGGACAGAGGCTGGGGAATGATCTGGGCCAATGGCTGGGGCGCGCGGACTACCGCTGGGGGGTGCGCAACAGGCAACTCGCGGCGGGCGCCGCCGGCGTGGGCATAGCCAGCATGGCCGCCACGTCGCTTCTGCAGCTGGGGGTGGTGAAGCACCTCCCCGATCCACCGCTGCCGGGATTCGACTCCGACAAGGTGAACCTCTCGCCACACGCGTTCCCGTTCGGCATGCCAGACGGGCCGCTGGCTCTGGGTGCGTACATCACGGCGCTGGCGCTGGCTGCCTGGGGGCCCGCAGACCGGGCGAAGACCCAGCCGTGGGTGCCGCTGGCGGCCGGGGGCCAGGCCGCGTTGCTGGCGGCGGTGTCCGGGTACTACTTCTATTCGATGCCGGCGAAAGAGCATGCCTGGTGCGGGTACTGCATTGTGGCCGCTCTGGCCAGTCTCGCCATCTTCGGGTTGGTCCTGCCGGAGGCGCGGCTGGCGGCCAGGGAGGTGCGTGGCTAGTCGCGCCTCACGGGATCGGGGAGTCGCGTGGCGTCCTCGGCGATCAGGCGCGCTCTCGGTCTTCCAGTACTGCGCGGGCGGCGGCTCGTCCTGGTACCGCGGACACGCCACCGCCGAGGAACGTTCCCGCGCCGCTGAGGTAGAGGCCGGGCACCGGCCCCCAGTGGTGCGCTAGCTCGCGGTCGGGGCGGAACAGGGGCATCTGGTCCGGCGTCATGTCCAGGTGCATCGGGTGCCCCCCGAGGAGGCCGATCTCCTCTTCCCAGTCCTCTGCGTGCCGCCAGGCGACGCCCGTGACCGCATCTTTGAATCCCGGCGCCCGGGCTTCCACCGCGTCCAGCAGGCGCCCCGCCTCCCGCTCGCCGTTCTCCCGCCAGGAGGCGCCGTCCGCGAACCGCGCCGGGTAGGACGCGCACGCCACGTAGGCGCCGTGCTTCCCTGGCGGCGCCACCGACGCATCGATCGCCGAAGGGGTGAAGATGTAGACACCCGGCTCAGAAGGAGAAATACCTGCCTCGGCCTGCAGGAAATTCTTCCGTACTTGCTCCGCCGAGGCGGTCACCGATTGCACGCCGTTCCATGCGTCCGAGCGGGCGGGGTCACCGTGCTCGTGCCCGCGCCAAGGCGGCAGCCGGTCCAGCGCTGCGTGGACCACGAACTGCACCGCGTTGGAGCGGTGGCGCGCCTGCACCCGCCGCGCGAGCGCGGGCGTGAGGCCCACGTACATCGCGGCCGGCACTGTCTCGCCGCGCAGCGAGCCGTGCGCCCATGCTCCCAGGCCCGCCGCGGCGACCAGCGCCATGACCGGGGTGAGGCTCCGGGCCCCCGTGAGCGCGGCGCCTGGCACGCACAATGCACAGAGGAATCGCGATCGCGTGGCAGGTCAGGGGATGCAAAGAGTGCCGCATGTCCCAACGATCGGCGCATGACCACCTTCAGTCCTACCTACCAGCAAGCACAGCCTGCGACGGCCCGCGGCGGACGCACGAGCGGCCACCCCTCAGCGCCCGCCCGCGGGCGCCTTCATGTTCGCTACGGGAATCGAGTGCAGCTGTCCGCCTCTGCCCAAGACAAGAACGGCGAACGCCTCCGCCACGACGGCCGGTGGCAGCGCCGTATCCGTCTTTCAGAACGTACGTGAACCGAGAACAGAGTTTCGCCCCTGCCGACGTGGGGCACCTGGAAGCGAGTGCCGGTGACGTCACAGCGGCGTCACAGTGCGCACGCAACGTGCCCGAGGGCGTGCGATGCAAGTCGCCGGCGCCGACTCTCCCCATGCGCTGGGCGTGCTCCCCACGCCGCCCGCTCCCTTCGCCGCGCTCAGGCGCTTCCCGCGATGCGCGCTCATCGTGCGAGCGGAGTCGCCCGCCCGCAGCGTGTACGTCGTTGGGTCGGGATACGTCCGCGTCTACTTCCTAGCGGAAACGGGTGAGGAGACCTCGCTGGCCTTGCTCGGTCCCGGCCAGGTCTTCGGCATCGCGGCGCTGCTGGGGTTCCCCACCTGCCGCGTCTTCGCCGAGGCGCTGACCGCGATCGAGTTGTGGGAGCTGCCGGTGGAGCGGCTGCGCCGGGCGCTGCCGGAGGACACGGCCGTCCTCGGTCTCCTGGTGGGCGCCCTCGGACGCCGGCTCGCCGCGGCAGAGGCGCTGCTGCGCGACGTCGCGCTGCTGCCCGTGTCCGCCCGCGTATCGGGCCTGCTGGGGCGCCTCTCCGCCTCTCTGGGCGGCGAGCCGCCGCGGCTGACCAACGAGTACCTCGCGCGCTCGTCGGCGCGCGCCAGACGGTGAGCCGCGCCGGCGCGCGCCGTTCGCACGGCCGGCGCCACATAAGGCGCGGCCGGCGCGCGGAGTCGCGGATGCCATGGATGGAGGTTCAGGAAGTACGGCCGCTGGCGACCCGGGTGAGGAGAAGACGTGGTACCTGCGCCGGGTAGACGTCTTCCGCGCCTGTCCGACGACGAGATCGAGCAGGCTCGGAGCGATGCTGGAGGCTCGGGTCTTCTCTGCGGGCGAGCCTGCTGGTCGCCCTCGACACGCCGCGGCGGCAGGTGTACGTCGTGAAGACCGGGGCCGTTCGGCTGTTCCACCGCGGACCGGACGGGCGGGTGATCACGGCCGGCACGGTGGAGCGCGGCGGTCTGCTCGGCGTCTCATCGCTCTTCAACGGCACTGCGCAGGACGGCTTCCTCCTGGCCGAGGCGGCCAGCGAGGTCGTGGCGTGCTTGGGCGACGGCTGGAGCTTCCTGCGCGCTATCACCCGGTGGCCGTCCGTGCTGCTCACGCTGGCCGAGCAGGCTGGGCGCGCAGGCTCGTGCAGGTGGAGCAGCAGATCGGCGCGGTGGCAGCTGCGGACGCGCGTACCCGCCTCGCCCGCGCGCTGTACCACCTGGCCCGCGATGCGGGCGAGAGCCTGCCGGGGGACGGACGGCTTATCCGGCTGACGCCGACGCACGCCACGCTGGCCGCGCACATCGGCGCCAGCCGGGAGACGGTCACCCGCGCCCTTGCGGCGCTCGAGGCGGGCGGGGCTACATCCGGCGCCATGGGCGCCGCACGGTGCTGCCCAACCCCGCGCGGCTGGTGACTGACTTCGGTCTCCCCGGCGGCGACTGACTACATCCAGGGGGCCTGTTGCCAAAGTCGGGTATGGTGGTCAGGAGGAGCACGGTGCGGGGTACGCGCGCCCCGTGCACGCGACGGGAACGGCCGCTGGGCCGGACCGGAGCTCGAACCGGGGACAGGCCCGCTTGAGAAGGGGGAGGGGCCCAACGCCGCACCCCCCATGGCCGGGCTGGGGGCGCGCCGTTGGGCCAGCTTCTTGACGTCGTACGCGATGGCGCGCCCAGCGCCTGGATCAGCACCTTGTCTCGCCCCCGACACTGCGCCCGCCGCAGCCCGTGACGGTCCTTCAGTTCGGCGTTGGCCGTCTCGACCCAGTACGCGCGCGGCGCCGGCTGCGCTTGGCGGGTGGCGTGCGGAGATAGGCGACGACTCGGTCGCGCAGTCCCCCATCGTCCGGGCGCACGAGGGTGCGGGCCGCCGGGCCGCAGCAGCACTGCGCCTTGACCGGGCACGCCCCGCAGACCTTCGGCCGCCTGCGGTAGATCAGGCCACCGGCCGCCCCGGCAGTGCGCGAGGAGCCCTGGCGGGTGAGGAGCGTTCGGTGGGACACCGATAGCGATTAGCGATCGGCGGCGAACTCGTACACGAAGCGGTCGGCAGAGTAGTCACCCCGGTCGCTCATGGTGCTGTGGGGCGGGATGCTCGCCCGGATGCCCTGCTGCTCCAGCGCCACGTAGTTGGCGTAGGTCCCGTACTTGGTATCCGCCACCACTTCGGCCACCGTACGCCCGGTCGTGCCTCGATGCTCCTTGAGCAGCCGGTCCAGCAGGTGCTCGTCGGCAACCTCGCCCGGAGTCACGTCCAGCGCGGTGATGAGACGCGCCCGCCCGCCGTCCACGCCGACGTGCGCCTTGTAATAGAAGGCGTAGGGAGACCCCCTCGCGCTTGACCAGCCCCGCGTCGGGATCGGTGCGACTGGTCACCAAGGCGTTCACCGGCCCCCTGGTCCCCGTTGGGCACGTCCTCCGGACCGGCCACGTGCAGCGACGGGCGCGCCGCGCGCGTTCGCCGTGAGGCCACCGGCCGAGTCCGGCGCCGGCTGCTCCCCCTCGCCGGGAGGGCCGGCGGCGGCGTGGGATCGGAGACGGGATTCTCCTGCCACACCGTCGCGACGTACCCGGCCGCGCTCGGCAGCTGAGTGAGCAGCGCCCGCGCGCCGGCCGACCCAAGACTGGCATTGGCCTTGACCAGCGTGCTGTCCACGTAGAGGACGTCGCCCCGCACCAGGCCGGCCCGCTCGCGTTTCCACCACCTCGGTGAAAAGCCGCCTGGTACACGGGCAGGCCGAAGCGCGCCCGCGCCTTGGACAGCATCGAGTGGTCCGGCGCGTCTCGTCGAGGTCGTACCCCAAGAACCAGCGGAAGGCCAGGTGCAGGCGCGCCTCCTCGGCCAGCCGCCGCTCCGACGTGATGCCGTAGAGGTACCCGAGCAGCATCAGCTTGAACAGCACCACCGGATCGACCCCCGGCCGGCCGGTGTGGCTGTAGAACCGCGCCGTCAGCCGCCGCACAAAGCTGAGGTCGAGCGCCGCCCCGATGCGCCGCAGCAAGTGGTCGCTCGGGACCTGCGCTTCTAGCGAGAACTCGTAGAAGCGCTTCGGCGTGAATTCCTTACGGCCCAACATCGTGCCCCACCTCGAACAGGGAGCCACCATCCTACTCAGACCTCGGCCGGTCCGGCCAGAGTTTGGCAACAGGCCCCAGGGAGGTGCTGCAAGACACCGCCGGGAGCGTCCGCCTCAGCTTGACCTCGCCCGCTGGAGTCGCGGGGTGGGAACATGTCTGGCGGAATGCGCCCGAGCACACCGTGTGCCGCCGTTTTGGAATGGCGGGAGCCATTGGGGGGGATGCGTATTTCCGATGCAGACGCGGTTGTGACGAATGTGACGGAATCGGTGCCGGCAACGGCCTACGATGGCTTCAACCCCAGGGGACTCACTCTTCCCGTGCCCTGGGGCAGAGGGGGGCATCATGAGCAAGCGGAACACCATGGCGACGGCGGGCAAGACTCTCCCCAGGCTTCTGGCGGCCGCAGGGCTGACGTTCGTGCTGGTCATCCCGCCGGCCGTGCTGGCGGCCGGCAGCGCCGCCCCTGAGGCCGCGCCTGGGGCCGCTACCGGGGCGTCGGCAAGCGCGCAACTCGCGTCTTCGCCGGGATTCCCGCTGGTGCAGTTGCCGCCCGGGTTCATGATCGAGAAGGTGGTGGACGGTCTGACCTACACCACGGGCATGACGTGGGACGATCAGGGACGCATGTACGTGCTGGAGGCGGGCGGCCAGTTCGTGGAAGAGGAGCCGCCCTCGCGCATCCTCCGCATCGAGCCCGGCCGCGCCACCGAGGTAGCGGATTTGGCCGCTATGGGCGTCGCTGATTCCGCGGTGGGCATCACCTGGCACAACGGCGCCTTCCTGGTGACGCACCGCGACAGCCGAGACCGCTCCGGCGCCGTCTCTCGTGTGACGCTGGACGGTCAGCGCACGCAGCTCTTCAGCGGGATCATGGACAGCCAGTCCGAGCACCAGATCAACGACGTCAAGATCGGCCCGGACGGCCGCGCCTACGTTGCTGTGGGACCGGCTAGCAATGCGGGCGTGGTCGGCATCGACCTGGCGCCGTTCACGATGCGCAGCCCGGGCGTGCACCACCACCCGTGCCAGGAGATCGTGCTCACCGGGCGCAACTACCGCACGCCGGACTTCCGCTCCAGGGAGGTGCAGGGCGACCTTGCTAACACGGGCGCCTTCGTGCCCTTCGGCACGCCGACCGAGCCGGGGCAGGTGATCAAGGGCACCAACAAGTGCGGCGGCGCCATCCTGGTGTTTGACCCGGCCAGTCCGGCCAGTGCCGAGGCCACCCTGCGCCCCTACGCGCACGGCTTCCGCAACGTCATCGGCGTGGCCTGGACGACGCGGGGTGAGATGTACGCTGGAGTCAACGGCTATGACATCCGCGGCTCGCGCTCCGTCAGGGATGAGTGGGATGCAACCTACCGTGTCCAGGAGGGGGTGTGGTACGGCTGGCCGGACTTCTCGGCAGCGCTGGAGCCGGTGACCGAGCGTAAGTTCGAGGTGCCGGACGCGAACCAGGCACCGGTTTTCATGCGGGGCGTGGCGCAGGGCAAGGACCTGGGGTTCGTCATCGACCACGCGGCGAGCGGCCTGATGCCACCCGATCGTTCGCTGGTGGCCGGGCTGCACCTGTGGAACTCCTCGCCGTCCATGCTTGACGTGGCGCCGGCGTCCTGGGGCGACATGGCCGGGCAGTTGTTCGTCGCTGAGTGGGGCGACCTGGCGCCGCCCACCAATCCGCTTGCCGGTAGCCCCTCCGGCTACCAGATCACGCGCATCGACCCCGCCTCCAAGCGTGCGATGCCCTTCGCCCGCAATGCCAAGCTCGGGCCGGCCTCGGCGCAGGGCGCGCCGGGAATGGGGCTCGAGCGGCCGTTCGACGTGAAGTTCGGGCCCGACGGCGCGATGTACATCTCTGACTACGGTGTGGCGCGCATCAACCCGGCGCGCACGGCGGAGGGCAAGCCGCCCTACGAGTTCCCGGTAGGGACGGGCGCCATCTGGAAGATCAGCCGCACCGCCGCGGGGCCGGGCGAGTTCCCGCACGCCATTGACGGGCGCACGATCTTCGACGAGCCCATGCCGACCCAGGTCCAGTTCCGCGCGGTGTACGGTGGGCGCACGCTCGAGGAGTGGGCGGCCCAGCACACCGCCGAGCTCCGCGCCGCCCGGAGTGATCGGGGAAGCGCCACCTACCGCGTCACCATCGAGAACCTCACCCAGGGCCAGCCCTTCTCGCCGCCGGTACTGGCGGCCCACGGCGGCGGCTTCGACATGTTCGAGGTGGGCCGCGCCGCCTCGGACGAGCTCGCCGCCATCGCCCAGGACGGTGAGCCGGGGCCGATGTTCCTCGCCGCCAGGGCCTCCGGGAGCGTCACCGAGGCGGTGAATGCCGGCGCGGCGGTGCCGCCCAAGGGGATGCTGAGGCGGGAGATCCGGGCGAACCACGGCGACCGGCTGTCCATCGCCTCGATGCTCGTCTGCACCAACGACGGGTTCTGGGCCCTGGACGCCGTGGCCCTCCCGGCGCAGGGAGCGCAGTCCTTCATGGCCACCGGGTACGACGCCGGACGCGAGCAGAACACCGAGCAGAGCGAGCACATCGTCGATACGTGCAGCATCCCACGGCCCCTGCCGGGCGACAACGACGGCAACATGAACCGGCCCGTGGCATCCAACCCGGTGGAGCCTATCCGGGACCATCCCGGCGTCAAGGGCACGGGCGAGCTCGATCCCGGCTTCCATGGATTCGCCAATCCTGTGGCCAGGATCACCGTCGAGCGCGTCGGCGCATAATCACCGCACGGGGTCTGCTCTGGGAGACCTCGCGGCGCAGACGGAATGGAACCTGCCAAGGTGGAGACACAGACGCATGGGGGGGTGTCCGGTTGGACTGACATTATGGCCCCACGGAACGGTGAACACCGGGGTAGCCGGCATGGGGCCTTCATGTTCGCTACGGGAATCGAGTGCAGCTACCCCGTCATTGCGAAGGATGGAAGGTCGCACCGGCAGGATTCGCTGGAGAAGGGCGGCCACTACCGGTATTGGCGCGAGGACCTGCGCCTCGTCCGCGAGGAGCTGGGGCTCACCTACCTGCGCTACGGCACGCCGCTGCACCGCGTGTTCATTGGTCCCGGCCGCTACGACTGGGCCTTCACAGACGACGTACTTGCAGAGATGGAGCGGCTGGGCATCGTGCCCATCGTGGACCTGTGCCACTTCGGGCTGCCGGACTGGCTGGGCAACAGCTTCCAGAACCCGGACGTGCCCCGCCACCTGGCGGAGTACGCCCGCGCGTTTGCCCGGCGGTTTCCCCGGGTGCACCTCTACACACCGGTGAACGAGATCTACGTCTGCGCCAAGTTCTCCGGCCTGACCGGCTGGTGGAACGAGCGCCTGGCGAGCGAGCGCGGCTTCGTCACCGCGCTCAAGCACCTGTGCCTCGCCTCCCTGGACATGATGGAGCAGATCCTGGCGGTGCGGCCGGACGCCGTCTTCGTCCAGAGCGAATCCAGCGAGCAGTTCCACCGCTCCTGCCCCTCACCGGAAGCCGGCGAGCTCACCGCCTTCGAGAACGAGCGGCGCTTCCTGGCGCTGGACGCGCTCTATGCGCGGCCGCTCAGCGCCCGCATGGAGCGCCACGTCCTGGAACACGGCGTCACGCGCGCCGACCTGGACCGCTTCATGAACAACACGCTGGGCGAGCGCTGCATCATGGGCAACGACTACTACGCGACCAACGAGCACATGGTCATGAGCGACCTGTCCATCCGCGCGGCCGGGGAGGTCTTCGGCTGGTACCTGGTGACACGCCAGTACTACGCGCGCTACCGCCGGCCGGTGATGCACACCGAGACCAACACCCTCAACTGCAGCACGGACCCATCGGACTGGCTGTGGAAGCAGTGGCACAACGTGCAGCACATGCGCAGCGAGGGCGTGCCGGTCCTGGGCTTCACCTGGTACTCGCTGACGGACCAGGTGGACTGGGACAGCGCCCTGCGCGAGGACAACGGCACCGTCAACGAGATCGGGTTATTCGACCTGGACCGCAAGATCCGGCCCGTCGGGCGCGAGTACCGCGAGCTGGTGCGCCTCTTCGGCGCGGTTCCGCTTGTGCCCAAAGCGCCATTCCTGGGAGCAGGTTTGTGACCGTAAGCGCAGTGCAGGGGTCGCGCGTGGCAATCGCCCATACCGTGGAGAAGCACCGCTCGCCCGAGCGCGTCGAGAGGCTGGTGAAGGAGGCGCTGCAGCACCTCGGCGGCATTTCTGCCTTCGTCGCACCCGGAGACACCGTGTTCATCAAGCCTAACCAGACGGTCTTCTACTCCGCTGAGGAGGGCTGCACCACCGATCCGCTGGTGGTGGGGGCGCTCATCCGGCTCTGCAAGCGCGCCGGCGCGGGCCGGGTGCAGGTGGGCGAGTCCAGCGGCGACTTCTTCGATTCCATCAAGAACATGCACATCACCGGCATGGCGCAGGTGGCGGAGAAGCACGGCGCGGAGCTCCTGGACCTGGGGAGCGACGACGTGCCCAACCGCACCGTCCCCATCCCGCGCGGCGCCGTCATCAAGGCCGTGCCCCTTCCCACGCCTCTGCTGGACGCGGACGTGATCATTGACGTCCCCAAGGCCAAGAACCACCACATCGAGCCCATCTCCGGCGCGCTCAAGAACTGGGTGGGGGCCGTCAACCGCAGGTGGCGCGCCCACAACCACGGCGACGAGGACATGACCGAGCGGTTCATGGACATCATGACCGTCTCCCGGCCGCACCTGTGCGTGGTGGACGCCCTGATCTGCGGCGAGGGGGACGGCCCCATCGCCAACCAGCCCCACTGGTGCGGCGCCATCCTCGCCTCGGACGATCCCGTGGCGACGGACGTGGCCATCGCCCGCCTGATGGGGCATGACTGGACGAAGCTGCGCTTCGCTGAGGAGGCCGAGAAGCGCGGGCTGGGCACCCGCACCCACATCGAGTACCTCGGCGTGCCACTGGACTCCATCGCCTTCGAAGCGTGGGCGGGGCACCACGGTTACGGCTACCTGCCGGTGAATTTCTTGGTCGGCGACGGGGTCACGCTGGAGGGTACCGTCGGCCACGTCAAGAGCGCGCTGGACAGCCTGCTGCGGCGCGGCGAACTGGCCGAGGTGATCTGGCTCAAGGGGACGCCGACCCTGATGATCGGGCGGATCGAGGACCCGCACTTCGAGGAGCACCTCAAGGAGGGGCCGTACGTCGTCTTCGACGACGCCGCGCTGCCTAGGTACAAGGAAGACCCGCGCGTCACGTTCATCCCCGGCCACCCCGTGCTGCGCGAGGGCATGCCGGGGCTGATGAAAGGACTGGGGGTGAAGGTGCCCGGCCAGACGGTGATGCAGTGGCAGCAACTCCAGCGCTGGGGCATGCACCTGCTGGAGTACGGCTCGGGGAAGCAGATCGCGCGGGCGGCCGGAAAGACGGCCGTGGGTGTGGGGCTGGGGGCGGCCGGGCTGGCGGCGGCGGTGATTGGCGCCAGAAGGCTGTCTGGATTGGCCGGAACCGCCGGAGGCGTCAATCGTGGATGAGACAGGCGACGGCTCGGCGGTGGAGCAGGTGCGGCGCTTCCTCTTCTCGGGCTACGCGCACGAGCACCGGCCGCTGGGCGCCTACGCTACTCTAGTGGCGCTCTTCAACGCCCTCTTCGCTGGGTTTCTGCTCACCACCAAAGCGGCTGACCGGCGCATCCCGGAGCGCGTGTCCGCAGGAGATATCGTGCTGCTGGGGGTCGCCACCCACAAAGCGAGTCGCCTGCTGTCGCGGGACTGGGTGACCAGCTTTCTGCGCGCGCCGTTCACGCGCTTCGAGGGCAAGGGCGAGCTTCCCGCGGAGGTGAGCGAGGAGCCGCGCGGCCGGGGCTTCCGGTACGCCATGGGCGAGCTGCTGACCTGCCCTTATTGCGTGGGGCAGTGGCTGGCGGCGTTCTTTGCGTACGGGCTGGTATTCAAGCCGCCGGCAACGCGGCTGGTGGGCAGCGTGTTCGCCATACTCACCATTGCCGACTTCTTGCACCTGGCGTACGTCATCGCGGAAGAGCAGACCGAGCCGGACACGTCCACGCCTTCGGAAGCCATACCATGAGGGACGATTGCTTCGGGGGAAGCACCGCCACACAGCGTCCATGCGCCCACAGCACAGGAGTATCGCGCCCATGGCACCCGCCGCCTCCCCCAACTCCCCCCAATTCACTCGCTTCTCCTGCGTCGCGCACCTTCCCCCGGCGCACCGCCCTTGGCTCCCTGGGCGCCCTCGCCGCGCTGGGTAGCGCCGCGTGCGGCCAGGCTTCGCAGGCGCCAGCCGGCACGCGGCGCCCATTCGAGGGTCGATCGCTGACCATCTTCGTCTACACCGGCATCTGGGAGAAGTGGTACCGCGAGCTCTTCGTGCCCGCGTTCGAGGCGGAAACCGGTGCCAAAGTCATCGTTGATGCCGGCTGGTGGGACGCGCTGCCCAAGCTCAAGATCGCTCCGCCGGACCAGCCACCGTTCGATCTGATGCTGACCGACCCAACGCAGGGGTTCCCCGCCATCCGAGATGGGCTGGCCGCCAAGCTCAACCTGAGCAACATTCCCAACGTGAAGCGCTTCGCACCCAAGGTGCTCGACGCGTCAGTCTTCAAGGATGGCTGGGGCGTGCCGCACATCTCCTCCCCCATGACGCTGGCCTGGGATAAGGAAGCGCTTCCCGCTGGACTCAAGGGCTGGGGTGACCTGCTGGAAGCGCCGGCGCGGGGCAATTTCACGGCCTACGGCTCCTACTACATGGGACCCTTCACCTTTGCGGCCATCAAGGCAGCGCGGGAAGGCAAGGCGGGCCAGGCCCGCCAGATGGTGGAGAACGACCTGGATGGGGTGCTCAATTACGCCAAGGAGCACCGTGACGCGGTGAAGTACTGGTGGTCGGCGACGACCGACGCAGTGCAGGCATTCCTGAACAAGAACGTCGTGGCCGGATCGCTGCACGGGAACGGGCTGCTTGCCCCGCTGCGCGACAAGAAGCCGATCGACTTCGTCATCCCGGAGCGCGATCGTGCCTACGTGCAGCTCTTCTGGCTGGTGCCCAAGGGATCCAGGAACAAGGACGTGGCCGAAACGGCGCTGAACCACATTACCGGCAGCACCTTCCAGTGGAACCTGGCCAGCAAGAGCGGCGAGCTGGCGACGCACCACCCGGAGGCTGCGGAGCAGATCGGGGCGCAGGACAAGCTGTGGGGCCGCGTCTACCCGTCCGCCGCGCCCGACTGGGCCAACCTCAGCTACTACCCCTACGAGTTCTACGACAAGAACGACAAGAAGATCGCGGACTTTTGGAACCGGGAGGTTCTGCGCAAGGGATGATGCCGCCGGCCGTCGCGCTGGCTGAGGTCTCCAGGCGCTACGCCCCCGGCGCGCCGCCTGCGCTGGACCACCTCACGCTTGAAGCGCGCGAGGGCGAGTTCCTCTTTCTCCTGGGACCGAGCGGCTCCGGCAAGACGACGGCGCTGCGCCTGATCGGCGGGTACGAGCGCCCCGATTGTGGCGAAGTGCGGCTGGGCGGCGTGCTGGCCAACCCCACGCCATCGGCCTGGCGCACGCCATGTGGACGCTGCCGCTCGCCTTTCTCGCGCTGCGCGCCGCGTTGGCCACGGTGGACCGGCGCCTGGAGGAGGCGGCGCGTGGACTGGGCGCGCATCCGGCGCGCGCCTTCATGTTGGTCACGCTGCCCCGTCTCTGGCCCGCCATCGAGGCCGCGGCGTTCCTGTGCGCCGTGATGTCGCTGAACGAGCTGCCCACGGCGCTCTTCCTGTCCACTCCCGCGGGGCGCACACTGCCCACGCTGATCTGGCCGCAGCTGCGCTACAACCTCACGCCGCTCGTCGACGCCGCGTCTGGGCTGCTCCTGCTCCTCACCGTGGGCGGTCTGGGCCTGTCCGGGCTGCTCGGCTCGCGCCGGTGGCGCCGCGGGTCGGACGAGACACCGGCTGCCCGCGCTGCCCGTGCGGCGCCAAACGAGACTGACCATGGATCGCTCGCCGTTCTCGTTTCGCGCCCTGCTTGAGGCGCAGGCGGCACGCGAGGGCGCGCGGCCGTTCTTCACCTTTGGTGGGCACACTTGGACCGCTGCTGAGATGGATGCCGGCGCCAACCGCCTGGCCAACGTGCTGCGGGATGCGGGAATTGGACGCCGCGACCATGTGGCCGTGCTGCTGCCCAATGGCCCGGAGATCGTCTGGTGTTGGTGGGGGCTGGCCAAGCTGGGCGCCGTGTACGTCCCTGTCAACACGCAGCTCGTCGGCGAGAGCCTGGCGCACGTGTTGACCCATTCTGAGGCCGTGGCGCTGGTCACCACCGACCCGTTGCTTGCCCAGGCCCGCGCGGCGCTGCCCGCCTGGCCCGCCGCCCTGCGGCACGTCCTCTCCGGCGCCGGCCTGTCCGGGCGCGTGGCTGCCGCCTCGCCCGCGCCACCGCCCGCGGTGGACGAGCGGCCCGAAGACCCAGCCCTCATCATCTACACCTCGGGCACCACCGGTGCGCCCAAGGGTGTGCTCTGGAGCCGTCGGGCGCAAACGCACCACGCGCGCCGCTACGCCGCGGAGCTCAACTGCGCCGAACCGGGCGAATCGGTCTACACGTGCCTGCCCTTCTTCCACGTCACGTCGATCGGCGTCTCCATCTCCAGCTACTTGCGCGGTGCGCGCGTCGCCGTCGATTCGGCTTTCGACCCGTTCTCTCACTGGCAGCGCATCCGTGAAGAGCGCGCGGTGCTCTTCCCGTACGTTGGCGCCATCTTGAGCCTGCTGCACAAGCGCCCGCCGCGCCCAGACGACGCCGACAACCCGGTGCGCTGGGCGATGGGTGCCGCCGCCCCAAAGGAGATCTGGGAGCCGGTGGAACGTCGCTTCGGCCTGCGCCTGGTGGAGACGTACGGCCAGACCGAGTTTGCCGGCCACTGGCTGATGCGTCCCCTAGCCGACCGCACCGTCGGCGGCAAACCCGGCACCGTCGGGAAACCGCCGGCGCGGCTGGCGGTGAAGCTAGTGGACGAGCAAGGCCGGGAGATCATCGCCCCGGACGTGCCGGGTGAGCTCGCCGTCCGCGCCGCCAGCGCGCATCTGCTGATGGAGGGCTACTATAAGCAGCCAGACGCGTCCGCGCGCGCTTTCCGCGACGGCTGGTACTCCACCGGGGACCGCCTCTCGCGCGACGCGGACGGCTATTTCACCTATCACGGCCGCCTAAAGGACTTCATCCGCCACCGCGGCGAGAACGTGTCCGCGTTCGAGGTCGAGCTGACCGTCTCGCAGCACCCGGCGGTACTCGAATGCGCCGCCGTGGGCCTACCGTCGGACCTGGGCGAAGAAGACGTGCTGCTCTGCGTCGTTCCGCGCGACACCGCCGCACAGGACGCGCAGGATACCCAGAACACGCGTGATCCCGAAGCGCTCTACGCCTGGTGTCGCAGACGCCTGGCGCCGTTCATGCTGCCGCGCTACATCCTCTACCTGGAGGCGCTGCCCAAGACCGCCACTCAGCGCGTGCGCAAGTTCCTGCTCGCGGAGCGCGGCGCTGCCGGCGCCTGGGACCGGCAGCATCCCTGGCCAGGTCAGCGCCGGCGCTGACCTGGCCAGGGGGGTGAGTTACAGCCATGCACACGTCTACCGGCTATTGACCGGCGTACGTGAGTACGTGAGTACGATGCCTCCATCCGCCGCCGGTCCGTTGCGCCGCGCTGTGATCACCGGGATAGGCGCGGTCACGCCACTGGGACTGTCAATGCCGGAGACGTGGCGCCGCCTGGTGGCCGGCGAGAGTGGCATTGGACCCATTACGCTCTTCGACGCCGCCGCCGTGGGGACGGAGACGCGCATCGCCGGTGAGGTGAAGGGCTTCGACCCCGGCGCGTTCATGGACGCGAAGGCCGCCCGGCGCATGGACCGTTTTACGCAGTTCGCCGTCGCCGCCGCCGGCATGGCGCTGCACGACGCGCGATTCACCATCGACGACTCCAACCGCGACGACGTCGCCGTGCTAGTCGCCACCGGCGCGGGCGGTCTGGCCAGCATCACCGAGACTGAGCACGTACTCATGGAGCGCGGGCCGAAGCGTGTCAGCCCGTTCTCCGTGCCGATGCTGATGTCCAACGCCGCCGCGGGGCAGATCGGCATCCAGTTCGGCGCGCGCGGCATGGGCGGTGCCTTCGTCTCCGCCTGCGCCAGCGCCAATGACGCCATCGGGCTGGCTCTGATGGCGATCCAGACCGGGCGCGCCACTGCCGTCATCGCCGGCGCCAGCGAAGCGTGCGTTACCCCGCTGTGCGTCGCCTGCTTCGACCAGGCCGGCGCCCTCTCCAAGACGCACAATGACGACCCAACGGCGGCATCGCGCCCCTTCGACAAAAACCGCGATGGGTTCGTGCTGTCGGAGGCGGCCACCGTGCTGATCGTGGAGGAGCTGGACGCGGCCCGGGCGCGCGGCGCCACCATCTGGGCCGAGCTGGCGGGGTACGGTGCGAGCATGGATGCCTTTCACCTCACCGCCCCACCACCGGGTGGCGAGGGCGCGGTGCGCGCCATGCGCGCTGCGCTGCGGTCGGCCGGCATGCGCCCGGACGATGTGGACTACGTCAGCGCCCATGGCACCAGCACGCCGCTGAACGACAAGACCGAGACGCTTGCCATCCGCACCGTCTTCGGCGCGCACGCCGACCGGCTGCTGGTCAGCAGCCTCAAGAGCATGGTGGGGCACTCCGCCGGCGCGTGCGGGGCGCTGGAAGCCGCCGCCTGTGCGTACACCATCCGAAAAGGGATCGTGCCGCCGACCATCAACTACGGCACCTCCGATCCCGACTGCGACCTGGACTACGTACCCAACCAGGCGCGGCGCGCCCCAGTGCGGACCGCGCTCTCTAATTCCTTTGGTTTCGGCGGCCACAACTCGTGCCTGGTGCTGCGGGCGTGGCGTGACCGGCACCGTTGGTGAGGCCGGCGCCGCGCTAGATGCTTCCACCGAGTTGTTGCGAGCGAATCCGGCTTCCCCGATCTGGGTCGGACCTGCAGGTACCCCAAGGGGCCTGTTGCCAAACTCTGGCCGGACCGGCCGAGGTCTGAGTAGGATGGTGGCTCCCTGTTCGAGGTGGGGCACGATGTTGGGCCGTAAGGAATTCACGCCGAAGCGCTTCTACGAGTTCTCGCTAGAAGCGCAGGTCCCGAGCGACCACTTGCTGCGCGCATCGGGGCGCGCTCGACCTCAGCTTTGTGCGGGCGGCTGACGGCGCGGTTCTACAGCCACACCGGCCGGCCGGGGGTCGATCCGGTGGTGCTGTTCAAGCTGATGCTGCTCGGGTACCTCTACGGCATCACGTCGGAGCGGCGGCTGGCCGAGGAGGCGCGCCTGCACCTGGCCTTCCGCTGGTTCTTGGGGTACGACCTCGACGAGACGCCGCCGGACCACTCGATGCTGTCCAAGGCGCGGGCGCGCTTCGGCCTGCCCGTGTACCAGGCGGCTTTCACCGAGGTGGTGCGCAGTGCGAGCGGGCCGGCCTGGTGCGGGGCGACGTCCTCTACGTGGACAGCACGCTGGTCAAGGCCAATGCCAGTCTTGGGTCGGCCGGCGCGCGGGCGCTGCTCACTCAGCTGCCGAGCGCGGCCGGGTACGTCGCGACGGTGTGGCAGGAGAATCCCGTCTCCGATCCCACGCCGCCAGCGGCCCTCCCGGCGAGGGGGAGCAGCCGGCGCCGGACTCGGCCGGTGGCCTCACGGCGGCGCGCGCGCGCGCCCGTCGCTGCACGTGGCCGGTCCGGAGGACGTGCCCAACGGGGACCAGGGGCCGGTGAACGCCTTGGTGACCAGTCGCACCGATCCCGACGCGGGGCTGGTCAAGCGCGAGGGGGGTCCCCTACGCCTTCTATTACAAGGCGCACGTCGGCGTGGACGGCGGGCGGGCGCGTCTCATCACCGCGCTGGACGTGACTCCGGGCGAGGTTGCCGACGAGCACCTGCTGGACCGGCTGCTCAAGGAGCATCGAGGCACGACCGGGCGTACGGTGGCCGAAGTGGTGGCGGATACCAAGTACGGGACCTACGCCAACTACGTGGCGCTGGAGCAGCAGGGCATCCGGGCGAGCATCCCGCCCCACAGCACCATGAGCGACCGGGGTGACTACTCTGCCGACCGCTTCGTGTACGAGTTCGCCGCCGATCGCTAATCGCTATCGGTGTCCCACCGGGCGTGGCACCCTCACCCGCCAGGGCCTCCTCGCGCACTGCCGGGGCGGCCGGTGGCCTGATCTACCGCGGGCGGCCGAAGGTCTGCGGGGCGTGCCCGGTCAAGGCGCAGTGCTGCGGCCCGGCGGCCGCCCGCACCCTCGTGCGCCCGGACGATGGGGGACTGCGCGACCGAGTCGTCGCCTATCTCCGCACGCCACCCGCCAAGCGCAGCCGGCGCGCCGCGCGTACTGGGTCGAGACGGCCAACGCCGAACTGAATGGACCGTCACGGGCTGCGGCGGCGCAGTGTCGGGGGCGAGACAAGGTGCTGATCCAGGCGCTGGGCGCGCCATCGCGTACGACGTCAAGAAGCTGGCCCAACGGCGCGCCCCCAGCCCGGCCATGGGGGTGCGCGTTGGGCCCCTCCCCCTTCTCAAGCGGGCCTGTCCCCGGTTCGAGCCTCCGGTCCCGGCCCAGCGGGCCGTTCCCGTCGCGTGCACGGGGCGCGCGTACCCCGCACCGTGCTCCTCCTGACCACCATACCCGACTTTGGCAACAGGCCCCAAGGAAGCACTTAGTGGGTCACGTTGCATTTAACTGGCGATGACCTGACCTGGTGAGCAAACCATTTATCTGCGGGTGGTGATTATATACTTGACGCAGTAGGAAACCTGTGAGACAATGTACTGGAACAAGAGTCCTAAGGTTGCCTACGATGCCGAAGGCGAAGCCGGTTGATCCGCTCGAACTGACCACCAGCAGCATCGCGAAGTTCTTCTCTACGGAAGAGGACGCGTGGCTGATGGTGGAGCGGCTGCGCTGGCCTACGGGCACGGTCTGCCCGCACTGCGGCGTGATCGGCAATGCGACCTACCTCACGCCGAAGTCCGGCTATCGGACGACGCGGGCGGGCAACACGTCCTACCGTCGCGTATGGCAGTGCCGTGAGCGGGAATGCGGGCAACAGTTCAGCGTGCTCGTGAACACGGTGATGGAAGACACCAAGATCCCGGTGAGCAAGTGGCTGCTGGCGATGCACATGCTGTCCGCCGGCAAGAACGGCGTCTCCGCCCACGAGCTGCACCGGACGCTCGGCATCACCTACAAGAGCGCGTGGTTCATGGCCCACCGCATCCGCTACGCGATGGCGGAACCGGCGCGCGTCCTGTTGGGCGGCGTCGTAGAGGCCGACGAGACCTACGTCGGCGGGCGCATCAAGCGGGCGCACGGTACCCCTAAGTCAAACAAGACTCCCGTCGTGACGCTGGTGAGCCGCGACGGCGAGGCGCGCTCCCAAGTCATGCACGCCGTGACGGGCGCGAACATCGGGCGGGTGCTCACGGAGCACGTTGCGCCGAGTGCCACGCTGATGACCGATGAGGCTTCCTTATAGAGCCGGGTCGCGGGTTCGCCGGCCACGAGACGGTCAACCACAGCGCCGACGAGTATGTACGCGGGAGCGCCTACACCAACACCGTCGAAGGGTTCTTCAGCCAGCTGAAGCGCAGCATCGACGGGACGCACCACCACGTCAGCGAGTGGCACCTACACCGCTACTTGGCCGAATTTGACTTCCGCTACAATGCGCGCAAGATCAAGGACGGCGAGCGCACGGAACGTGCCTTTCAACAGGTGGCTGGAAAGCGGTTGATGTACCGGGACTCGTTGGGCGCCGCCGGATCGCCGCTGTCACGGTAGCGGCGGGGGAGTGGACGCGCATGGCGAAGCAAATCGGGCTGCATTTGGAGGGGGGCATGATATCTGCCCAGGTCTACCACCAGAAGGTGGGGGATTTCCTCGACATGCTCCGTGCCATAGACCGGAACGTTACCGAGGATATGGCTCCTGAATCCGATGCCCAGACCTCTATTACGTGGCTCGTGGAGAACGTGAGGAAGGGCAGCCTCGATCTGGCGCTCCAATGACGGCGTGCTGGCGGCAGCCGTTGTCACTCCGCAAAAGCGCATTGTGCTCACCGACGACGTGAGAACGAACCTGAACCGGTTCCTCCGTCCGGTGTTCTCTCACTATGGCTCCATTGAGGGCATCCTAGAGATGGTTTCCGTCGCCGGTGGCCCGCATTTCACTATCCGTGATCGATTGAGCGGGCGGTCTATCCGATGCACAGTCCAGCAGGGCCGCGCGCGGGAAGTCGCCGGATTCTTGGAGCAGCGGGTCAGCGTAACCGGCCGCGTGCGAACTAACGAACTTGGTGGCGTGGTCAACGTGACGATGGAGGAAATTGAGCCGATCTCTCGTTCGAGGAAGCGGTTAAGCGGCTGCTCCAGGCGCCGCCCGTCTCGAACGAGGAACTGCTGGAAAAGACACGCCGCCCCCGGCGCAAGAATGCCGATCCGCGTCCGAACTAGCCCCCTCTGGTACTGTGTCAAGTATATAATCACCAGCCAACACGCTGCAGGCGGCCCTGGCGTTGATCATCCCGGCCCGCAAGTCGCAGTTTGATGCCTGGACGAAGATCGCACCGGGCAAGAACCTCAAGAGCGCGCTACCCACCGACGTCGCCCGGCCGGACCCGGGCGCGGGGTGGCCCAGGGCCGCCGAGGTCAGCGCCGCGTCAATCCCATCATGCAGAATCTCTTCGATAAGATAAGAAGGAGATCTCGGTGCCGGATGCCCTCAAGCAGGCCCAGGACGCGAAGGTGGGCATCCTCGGCCCGGCGGCGGGCAAGTAGCGGGGGAGATGCGCCTGCTGATAACGGGTGGTCAGAGCATGCTGGCGGGGGCCCTGGCCGACACGCTCGCCGGGGAGCACGGTGTACGACTCGTCGCTACCGAACACGCCGCCCTCGACGTCGCGCCCGGCGACCATGAGCTGCTGCGCGGCGATCTACGGGACTCCGGCTTCGCCCAGCGCGCGGTGGAGGGGGTCGACGCCATTCTGCACCTGGCGCCGCTGTGGTCGGGGCTCCCGCCGGACACAGCGGACGAGGTGCGGATCGATTGCGCCACGCGCGGGACGTACGTCCTGCTCAACGCCGCCGTCGCGGCCGGGGTGCGGCGAGTGGTGCTCGCCAGCACGCTCGACCTCTTCGCCGCCTACCCCAGCGACTGGTACGTGGGCGAGTCGTGGCGGCCCCGCCCCACAACCGATGTGACGCAGCTGGCGGCCTCGCTGGCGGAGGCCTCGGCCCGCGAGATCAGCCGGGTCGAGCCGCTGCACACCGTCTGCCTGCGCCTCGGGGAGGTCGTCGACGACCAGGACGTGGCAGGCACGCCGTACGACCCGCGGTGGCTGCACGTGGCCGACGCGGTACAGGCCTTCCGGCGCGCGCTGGCGTTCGGACTCGGCTCACGACAGTTCGCCACCACCGGTCCGCCGCTGCACGGCTGGTGGGTCTTCCACATCCCCGGCGGCGGCGCGCGGACGCAGGTGCCGCTGGCCTGGGCGCGCCACGAGCTGTTCGGGTACGCGCCCCAGCACACCTTCGCCTCTTCTCAAGACCAGATCGCGCCGCAGAACACCGCCCGCTCCTGGGGCGCCGCGGGCGCTCCTGACTCCTCGGCCACGCCGCCTCACGTGACGCGAGGTGTACCTCGCAAGACGACCGCGTCCCGTCCTATCCGCCGTGTCGTGGTCTTCGGCGCGGGCGGGCCGCTGGCCGCGGCCACGACGCCGCTGCTGACCGCTTCATACACGCTGCGGGCGACCGACCTGCGGTCGCTGCACGCCATCGCCGCTGACCCCAGGACGGCGGCGCCCGGGCGGCCGGTGCCGCCACTCCTGGCGCCACCGCACGAGATGCGCCAGGTGGACGTGACCGATCCGGCGCAGGTCATGGCGGCGTGCGCCGGGATGGACGCCATCGTGAACTGCTCGGTGGTGCGCCCCCACCCGGTGAACGCCTTTCTGGTCAACACCATCGGCGCGTACAACATCGCCCGCGCCGCCGTGGCGCACGACATCCGGCGGGTGGTGCAGACGGGGCCGCAGCAGGTGACGATGGACCGCCCCGGCGGGTACTGGTGGGACTTCGACGTGCCAGACGACGCGCCGGCGCGCCCGGGATCGCTGCTCTACAGCCACAGCAAGTACCTGGGGCAGGAGATCCTACGGATCTTCGCCGAGAACCACGGCCTGGAGGTCCCGGTGCTGCTCTTCTCGCGCTTCGTAGATCCCGAGGTGAACCGTCCCAACATTGACGGCATGTTCCCGATGACGGTGTCGTGGCGGGACGCCGCCCTCGCCATCCGCTGCGCCTTGGAGGTGCCATCGCTGCCGGCGCCGTGCGAGGTGTTCCACATCCTGGCCGATCTACTGCACGGGAAGTACCGCAACGAGAAGGCCAAACGGCTGCTGGGCTGGCAGCCCCGGGACACGCTGGAGCACCTCTGGGGCCGCCGTCACACCCTGGAAGAAGAAGCGGCCCGCTGACCACCTGGCGCAGCTCTCTGAGTCCCAGAGCGGGGAGGTGCGTATCCTAAGGGCCATCCAGCCGATGCGCTGCGTGGGGAGGAACCGAATTGAGACGGGGTGATGGCCAGACGATCGCCGAGCCGGCGCGGTCGGTGCCGGTGTACGGGAGCTGCGACGTGCTGGTGGTCGGCGGCGGCCCGGCCGGGTTCGCGGCGGCGGTGGCCGCCGCCCGCGAGGGGGCGGACGTGGTGCTCATCGAGCGCTACGGCCACCTCCGCGGGCTGGCCACCGGCGGGCTGGTCTTCTGGATCGACCGCATGACCGACTGGGGCGGCCACCTGGTGGTGGCCGGCATCGGGCAGGAGCTGATGGACCGCTGTGGCCAGGACGCCATCCTGGGACCGCCGCGGGAGCTGTGGGGGTCCGGCGACAAGGAGGCGGTGGCCTACTGGGGCATCCGCGCCAGCGCCCACCGCGGGGTGGTCACCTGGGCCCCCACCGTCGACCCGGAGCTGATGAAGTGCGTCTCCAACGACATGGTGCGCGAGGCCGGCGTGCACACCCTCTTCCACTGCTGGGCCGTCGCCGCCATCCACGACGCCGGGCGCGTCCGGGGCGCAATCTTCGAGAGCAAGGAGGGGCGCTTCGCCCTGCTGGCGCGGGTGACGATCGACGCCTCGGGCGACGGCGACGTCTTCGCCGCCGCCGGCGCGGACTACGAGAGCGACTTCGACAGCCAGACCATCCACGCCCGGGTGAACACCAGCTTCCGCTTCGGCAACGTGGACATGCCTCGCTACCTGGACTTCAAGCTGAACCAGGCGTCGGAGCACAACGAGCTGCTGCGTCGAGGGGCCGCCGCGGGGGTGGAGCTGCGCGTCCACGCCACGGCCTACGACTCCGTGGCCCTGTTCATGACCCCCAAGTTCTCGGGGTACTCGGCGCTCAAGGTGGCCGATCTGACGGCGGTGGAGTTCCGCTCGCGCGACGCCATGCGCCAGGGCCTGGCCTGGTTCCGCGCCCACGTCCCCGGGTTCGAGCGGGCCTGGATCCTGGACACGGCGCCCCAGGTGGGCACGCGCCACACACGCCGCCTGGCCGGCGTCACGCGGGTGACCCTTGACCACTGGCGGGCGAGCGGGCGCTACCCGGACGCCATCGGCCTCTGCCCCGGACTGACGCCCGAGTTCCCGACGCTGGAGATCCCCTACGGCTGCCTCGTGCCCCAGCGCCTGGACGGCGTCCTGGCCGCCGGGCGGAACCTCTCCGCCGACCCGCCGTCGCACAACCCGCTGCGCGAGGTGCCGGAGTGCTGGGTGATGGGCCAGGGTGCGGGTCTGGCCGCCGCCCTGGCCGTGCGGAATGACGTCTCCCTGCGCGACGTGCCCATGTCCGAACTCCAGCAGAAGCTCCGCCGGCAGGGCGCCGTCGTCGACCCGCCGGCCTGACGCGCCGGGGTTTTTGGCCGGTGCCTGGATCGGCCGGTGCCTGGATCACTCAACGTCCCATCGGAAGGCCACGTCAGTGGCTGTCTTGAGCACCCCGGGCCACGATCTGTAGTACGCTCGAGCCGCTGTCCGCCCGGGCGCTGAAACGGGGAGACCGCGCCGCACGTGAGCGGCGGGCGACCGGCGCCGCTTGTGGCCGGCGCTGTCCGGGGGCACAATGCCTCAAGAGAGGGGCACCACATCCATGAACCGGATCGAGCAGCAGATGAAACGACACCTGAGTCGCCGGAAGGCCATTGGCGGCGCAGCGGCGATGGCGGGCGTTATCGGCGCCGCCTGCACGGGTACGGCCGGCCCGGAATCGAGAGCGACCGGGAGTGAGACCGAAGCCGGTGAGGTGGAGTGGTCGCAGTGGGGGAGCAACGCCGACTTCGCCATTGCGCAGGCGCAGGTCGACGCCTACAACGCCACGCGGCCGAAGCTGCCGGTGCGCGCCAACCTCCTCACCGGCAACTACCTCGAGAAGCTGCGGGCCATGGTGTCCGCCGGCAGCCCTCCGGACCTCCAGCACCACAACTCCGGCCAGTTCGAGGCGCTCTCCGCCACCAAGGCCTTTTTCGACCTGGACCCCCTGATCAAGCGCGACAAGTACCGTCTGGACGACATCTACCCTGCCTTCCAGGACGGCGTGAAGTTCGGGGGCAAGATGTTCGCCCTGCCCACCACGGGCGCCAACATCCTGCTGTTCTACAACCGCACCCTGTTCGACAAGGCCGGCCGGAAGTACCCCACGCCAGAGTGGGGCTGGCGCGACCTGGAGGAGGCGGCACGGGCGCTCACCAACTCCGCCGGCGCCGACCAGACGTGGGGGTTCCACGTGCGCAACTCCGTCTCCAACTGGGCGTCCACCATCTGGCAAAACGGAGGCGAGATCTGGAACGCCGACATGACTCGGTGCCTGATCAACGAGCCGGCCGCGGTGGAGGCGTTGGAGTTCTTCTACGGCCTCAAGACCAGGCACAATGCCTCCCCGCCGCCGGACGTGCTCACGGCCGGCGGGGGCGAGCGGGGCCTGTTCATGGCCGGCAAGCTGGCCATCAACCCCACCGGGGCCCACCAGCGCTTCGAGTACGTGGCCATCGACGGCTTCCAGTGGGACCTGCAAGTGCTGCAGCAGGGAAAGAAGCGCACGAACATCCTGTTCACCGACATGGAGGCGATCGACGCCGGCACGACACGCCCGCAAGCAACCTGGGAGTTCCTGAAGTGGCTCGTGGCCGACCCGGGGCAGGAGATCCGGGCGGACAAGGTGCGGGCCATCCCCTCCAGCCGCAAGTACGTGGAGACGGCGGCCTTCCGCAACAACCCGGCGGGGAAGAACAACAAGGCTATCGCCGACGACATGCCCCACGGGCGCGTCCCGCCGAACGCCAACTCACTGTTCTTTGAGCTCAACGAGCGCTGGAACCCGGAGCTCCTGGCGCTCTACAACGGCACCAGGCCGGCCAAGGCCGTGGCCGAGGCGATGGCGGAGCAGACGAACGCCCTGCTCAAGACGTCAGGGGGCAAGGCCCTAAAGTAAGGCCAAGCCGCGCGACCGCGTAGGAAATGCGAGAGGAGTCGAAGTTGACAGACCGCATCATGCACCGCCGGGGGATACTGGGTCTGCTCGCCAGCGCGCCGATCATCGCCGCCTGCGGCACGGCGGACGGGCCACGGGCACCCACGGCCGCGCGCCGCCCGGCGACTCTGGACTTCCTTCACGCCGATGGCCCGCCCCAGAAAGAGAAGCTGGAGCGCATCGCCGAGGGCTTCAAGGCCAAGAACGCCGGCTCGCAGATCAATGTCATCTACACGCCGTGGGGCGAGTTCGAGACCAAGATCGTCGCCTTGCACACCGCCGGCACGCCGCCGGACTTCCACCAGATCGACGACGACGCCGTCCCCTTCTTCGCCATGCGCGACCTCCTCCTGCCGGCAGACGCGCTCCTGAAGGAGCACGCCATCAACCGCGGCGACTACCACAAGATGATCTGGGACCTGACCACGGTACAGGGCAAGGTGATGGCCCTCACCCTGGCCCTCAAGCCGCGGGCCTACCTCTACAACCGCGACCTGTTCGACCAGGCGGGCATCAAGGCCCCCACTACCTGGGCGCAGGCCTGGTCGGCCGACCAGCTGCAAGAGCACGCCCGCAAGCTCACCCAGGGCGACGTGTGGGGCTACATGTGGGACTATTGGATCTGGGACTCCATCCCAGCCATGAACGGCGGCGACCATTTCTCGCCGACCTGGACGGAGTACCTCATCCCCCGCTACGCCGACGCCTACCAGTGGATCGCCGACCTGGCCTACAAGCAGCGCGTCGCCCCGCCGCCGGACGTGCGCCGGCAGCCCGGCGGGGAGCGCCAGATGTTCACCAACGGGAAGCTGGCCATCTGGAACACCACCATCTCGGTGGCCCGGCAGCTCAACGACGCCAAGGACCTGCGCTGGGACGTCATGCCCGTGGCCAAGCTGCTGCAGAGTGCCAAGGCCGAGGCCAGCCTGTTCACCTTCTCCATGGCCAAGGCGACCAAAGACCCGGCCGGGACGGCGGCGTTCGCGTCCTACTTCATGACCGACGCGGCGCAGGAGATCATGGCCGAGGGCGGCGACCTGATGCCGGTGAAGACCAGCGTCCAGAACTCCAAGGCCTTCCTCGATCCGGCCCGGCAGCCGCAGCAGGCCAAGGTGTGGATCGAGTCGCTCGAGCACCAGGGGCGCTGGCCCTTCCTCTACAACGGCATCGAGCTGCGGGACGAGGTCCGGCCGGCGGTGGACCTGATCTGGAACGGCCAGGCGCAGGCCAAGGAGGCCCTGGAGGGGGTGCGTCCCAGGATCATGGAGCTGCTCAAGGTCTCCCAAGAAAAGATGAATCGGCGCTGAGGCACCCGCCTGACGCCCTGGTCCCTGGTGGACGCACCCACCTGAATCCTCCAACGGAGAGTACGGCCATGACAGCGAATGCCCAGTTTCCGGCGCCCTTCTCGTTCGGCACGCCGGCGGAGGTGGTCTTCGGCATGGGGACGGTGCGCGCCGCCGGCCAGCGCGTAGCCGCCCTCGGCGTGCGCCGGGCGCTCTTCCTGGTCGATCAGGGCGTCCTGGCCGGCGGCCTGACGACGCCGGTCGAGGACTCCCTGCGGGCCGCCGGTGTGGAGTGGGAGACGTTCGACGGCGTCACCGGCGAGCCGACGGACCGCTCCGTGCAGGCGGCGCTCGACCGCGCGGACAGCCTCCGCCCGGATGGGATCGTCGCCATGGGGGGCGGCTCGGCGCTGGACACCGCCAAGGCCGTGGCGCTCGTCGGCGCCAACGGCGGGACGGTGCTGGAGTACCTCAACCGGGAGCGCACGGCCGAGCGGGCGGGTGTCCCCGTTGTGGCCATTCCGACGACGTCGGGCACCGGGGCCGAGGTCACGCCCATCTCCGTGATCATCGACGTCGACCGGCGCTTCAAAGGGGGCATCTCCGGGCCCCAGCTGATGCCCCGGCTGGCCGTCTGCGATCCCGAGCTGACGCTGGGACTCCCTCCCAGCGTGACCGCCAATAGCGGCATCGACGCCCTGACGCACTGCCTGGAGTGCTACGCCAACACCGCCTTCCACCCCTACGCCAAGCTGCTGGCCCTGGAGGGCGTCCGCGTCATCGGCCGGCACCTGCGCCGCGCCGTGGTCCACGGCGGCGACCCGGCGGCCCGCTGGGGGATGATGTGGGGCGCCAACCTGGGCGGGCTGTGCATCGCCCGCGCCGGCACCGGGGACGTCCACGCCTTCGCCGGGCCGGTGAGCGGGATGTTCGGCGTGCCCCACGGGCGGGCTAACGCCATCCTGCTGCCCCACGTCATGGCCTTCAGCCTGCCCGGGGCGATCGAGCCGTACGCAGACGTGGCAGCGGCGCTCGGCGAGCCCATTGCCGGGCTCTCGCGGGTCGCCGCCGCCGAGCGGGCGGTGGACGCCGTGCGGCGCCTGATCGCCGACGCTGGCGGGCCCCTGCGCCTCGCCGATTGCGGCGTCCAGGAGGGTGACCTGGCCGCGCTCGCCCGCGACGGCTTCGGGCGTGGCAACCGTGCCATCAACCCGCGCGTCGCCACCGAGGAGGACGTCGCCGCCATCTACCGCGCCGCGCTGTGAACGGCGCCACGTGCAATGGCGCTGGGGCACCCACCTTGAACGGGGGGCTACATCGTCGAGCGCCGCACTGTGAGCGCTGCGCCCTTCAACGGCGCAGCAGCCCACCACCGTCGAAGACGTAGGTGCCGCCGACGGCGAAGCTGGCGTCGTCTGAGCACAAGAACGCGATCGCCCGGGCGAGCTCGACGGCCTCGGCCGTGCGCCCCAGCCAGCGGGGGTCGAAACGCTCCTCGATGTCCGCCCGCGTCTTGCCCTCCAGGGCCAGACGTTTCTCGGTCAGGCCGGTGTAGACGGCGCCGGGGCAGACGCAGTTCACGCGGATGCCGTCGGCGACGTAGTCGATGGCCATCTCACGCGAGAGCGTCAGCACCCCACCCTTGGAGGCGGCGTACGGGGCGTTGTGCTTCAACGGCGTGAAGGCCTGCACCGAGGAGATGTTGACCACGGCCCCGCCGCGGACACGCAGGTGCGGGATGGCGTACTTACTGACCAGGTATGTCCCTTTGAGATTGACGCCCAGGACGTGATCCCACTCGTCTTCCTCGGTGCTCTCGACTGTATGGTTGGGCAGCCCGATGCCGGCGGCGTTGACCAGGATGTCGATCCCGCCGAACGTTTCGCAGGCCGCTTGCGCCAGGCGCTCGGCATCGGCGCGCTTGGACACGTCGACGCGGACGAAGCGGGCGCGGCCACCACGCCCCTCGATCCCGGTGACGACCCGCTCCCCGGCTTCCACGGTCCAGTCGCCGATGACGACGGCCGCCCCTTCGACGGCGAACAACTCGGCGGTGGCGCGGCCGATCCCAGAGGCGCCACCGGTGACGACCGCCACCCGGCCGGCGAACCGCGCCCGTACGCCTGACAGTCCCGACTGTGCCGTTGTCTCGTCCATGCGTCGCGAGTATACGCCCTCCGCTGGGCCGGGAATTTGGCTCTGGGGGACGACGTAGGGCTGGAAGAGGAGTAGCTTCTTTTCTGTGGGGGGTGCCCCCCACGCCCCATGCTCCTAAGCCCGCCGCCTGCGGCCTCGATCCCGAGCGCCAGGGCGGGCTCAGTCGGAGAGATCAATCACCACTGCCTCTCCAGCCTCGCCCTTATCGCCTTGCCGGCCGGGCCTCCGGGCTGGGAGTGCCGTTGACGAGGAAGGAGTGTTAGTGCAGAATAACACGCGTGACAGCCCGTTCAATCCCGGTTATTTCGAATGCCGCGCGAAATGGCCAGGCGGAAGGGGACGGCGTCGTGCCGCGGGCGCAGACGCGCAGCCTGCAGCGGGGGCTGGCGACGCTGGAGTACGTGGCGCAGGCGGGCGAGGTCAGCGTGTCGGAGGTGGCGGCGGCGCTGGGGTTGCCCCGCCCCTCGGCCCACATCCTCCTGCGTACCCTGACGGAGGCCGGGTACCTGCGCCAGGCCCGGCGCCGCGGGCGCTACCGCCCGGACCTGCGCGTGCTACAGGTGGCGCGAGACGTCTTAGCGCGGCTGGCCGTGCGGGAGCGGGCGGCCCCTCTGCTGCACGAGCTGGCCCAGGCGACGGGGCTCAGCGTCTACCTGGCTGTCCTCGCGCGGGGAGAGGCGATGACGGTAGACCGTGTCGTCCCCAAGCCCCGCCCGGCGGCGCGGGCGGACATCGGCGTGACCAACCCGGCCTACGCCTCGGCCATGGGCAAAGCGCTCCTGGCGTACCTCCCGCCGGCGGAGCTGGAGGGCTACCTGACTACGGTGCGCCTGGAGCCGGTGACCGAGCGGACGATCACCTCCGTGGCCGCCCTGCGGCGGGAGCTGGCCCGCGTGCTGGAGCAAGGCTACGCCCTCAGCGAAGGGGAGCACCGCCCGGGCGTGCGCAGCGTCGCCGCGCCGGTGTTCACCCACACCGGGGAGGCGGTGGCCGCCCTCTGCGCGCGCCACGACACTCCCGCCAGCGAGCCCCCGCCGGAGGCGCTCATCCGCAGCGTTGTGGAGGCCGCCGAGCGCATCTCGCACACCCTGGGCTACGGCGCCTTGCTCGAATGAGCCTCCCGCCGGTGGGCCCGCCCGGTGTCCCCCCGCTCCGCAGGCGCTCGCCACCTCCGGCACAGCGGCGTTGCAGGCGTAGTGCCATGACGTGGTGGTGGCTTGGTGGTGGCGCTACTTGGGGGCGATCACCGCCTCCACCTGGGCGCGGACGCGGGTCAGCCCGTCCTTCGCCGTGACCACGCCGTCCCAGATCTCGTTCAGGTTGTTGCCCCGGTAGAGCAGGCGCGCCCCCTGCGTGTCCAGGGTCTGGTTCGGCTGCGTCTGGTGGTTGAAGGACTCCACGATCAGCTCCATGTTCGCCGGCGGTTTCCCCTAGTTCGCCGCGATGTAGTCCTTGGCGCAGGTCTTCTTCGCCAGAATGACGTTAGCCGTTGTCGATGAAGATGCGGGCGACGTCCTCGTCGGTGAAGAACTGCAGCAAGCGCCAGCCGTTGTCCGGGTGCTTGGCCCCCATCGCCAGGGCGTAGGTCTGGATGCTGGCCTCCATCATGCGCTTCGCCGGCATCGGCGTCGGCGTTACGTCCCAGGCGCAGGCGGTGTCGCGGCGCAGGCGGTTGATCGAGCCGGTGTTGGCGAACCACATCGCCAGCTGCTCGTTGACGAACATGTCGTTCCCCCCCTTGAGCTCGTTCGCCACCTGCCGGGTCGGCTGCACGCGGTGCCGGTTGGTCAGATCGGCGATCCACTGCATGGCCTCGTGGCCGGGCGGGTCGGCCAGGGTGAACTGGCGCCCGTCCTTGCTGAAGATCCCGCTGGGGCTGCCGTTGTTCATCGAGAACGTCTGCTCGTTCCCGGTGTCGACGTAGAGGGAGGCGCCGTAGACCCCCGGTGGGGTCTGGGGGCGAGTCAACTGGCGCGCCGTCTCGACGAGGTCGTCGAACGTCCAGCCGGAGGGCTCCCACTTTGCCGGAGGCAGGGGGATGCCTCCTTCTTGAACAGGTCGGCGTTGTAGAAGATCAGGCGCGGGTTGGCGCCGAAGAACCAGGAGTAGTGCTTCCCGTCGTAGACGGGAAAGTCGTAGACGGCGGGAGAGAAGTCCGCGCAACGAATCATCGCCTCCCTCGCGCGCGGCGTTGCCGCCGGGCGTCCTCGCCGTTCTCGCTGCAGGCGCGCCCAAACACGCGCGAGCGAGGGTCTCCCCGCCCTGCGGCGCCCTGCTCATTCCGAATAGCGCCCAGGGTACGCCGTGGCACCATACCTATCATGTACGGGAAGTATATGAGGTCGCCGGACGAGGGCGTCTGTCGTCTGGCCTTCCCTGCTGCTGTGACCGGCCACAGGGCCGGTTGCTTCGGAAGAGCGCCGTTTGACCGAGCCGGCGGGCTGAACTACCATGCCGGTCGAGGGGGGCTCGTTTGACGGACTCGCGCGCGGCTGAGGAGCGATGTCCCGTTTGAGCCGACGAGATTGACACGGGGAGGGAGCACCATGAGCCCGAAACAGGAACCGGTAGCCAGCACGGTGGGGCGGGCGACCCGCCGCGGGGTGGTACGCGTCGGCGCCGGGCTGGCCGGGCTCGGCGTCTTCGCCGCCTGCGGGCAGGCGGGGGGCTCTCCCGGGGCGGCCAGGCCGGCGCTGTTCAAGGAGCGTACGGTGCTGCGCTACCAGAGCTACAAGAACCCCGAGGAGCTGGCCGTCTTCCAGCAGGGCGTGCAGCGCTGGGTGGAGCGCGTCGGCAATGTGGAGGTCCAGACCGACATCGTCCCCCAGGGAGAGTACATCGAGAAGCTGCTGGTGCGCATCAGTGGGGGCGACCCGCCGGACATGATGGAGGTCAACGACCGCATGTCCAGCGACTTCATCATGCGCGGTACGCTCCTCGAACTGACCGACCGCATCAAGCGCGACGGCAAGGAGGTCGACCTCGACGACGTCTTCCCGGCCTACCGTGACGTGCTGCTCTACAAGGGCAAGCGCTACGGCATCCCGGACTACTGCGGCCCGACGGTGATGTACGTCAACAAGCTGTTCTTCCAGCAGGCCGGGCAGCCCCTGCCGGACGACTCCTGGGACTGGGACAAGTTCCTGGAGGTGGGGCGGATCCTCACCAAAGACACCAACGGCGATAAAGTGCCCGATCAGTTCCTGACCACCAACTCCCTGGGTGGCAGCCCCTCCTGGACGCCGATGCTGTGGTGGAGCTTCGGCGGCGACATGATCAAAGGGCCGGGGCCGCACCATCCGAATGAGACGGAGTGGCTGCTCGACCGCCCGCCGGAGACCGCCCGGGCCAACGCGGCGGCGGTGGAGTACTGGGGTTCGCTCATCTACCGGCACAACGTCATCCCGCAGCCGGGGCAGCGGGGGGACTTCCAGCGCACAGCCAACATCGCCACCGAGATCGCCGGGCGCTGGCTGGTGCCCATCTACCGCACGCTCGACTTCGTGCAGCAGGGCTACCTGACCATGGTGCTGCCGCCCAAGGGGCCCAAGGGACGCAAGGTGCGCAACTCGACCTTGAACGCCACCATCCCGATCAACGCCAAGCGCCCGGACGAGGCGTGGGAGCTGGTCAAGTTCCACACCGGCCCGGAGGGCATGTCGGTGGCGGTGGAGGGCCAGCGCACCAACTCCACCCGCAAGAGCGTGATGGAGGCGTTCAAGAAGTCCCTCCTGCCGTGGGAGAGCTATGACGTCTACGCCAAGGCCAACGAGCTGTTCACGCAGCCGATGCCCATGACCTACAACTGGACGCTGGCGGAGCGGACGCTCAGCGATGGCTTGAACGCCGCCTACCGGGGCGAGAAGTCGGCCGGGCAGGCGCTCAAGGAACTCCAGGTGCAGCTCGACGAGCTGATGAAGCGCGGCCTGTAGGGGACCTGTTGCCCGTCGGGCCTCTCCAGCGAGGAGGATGTCATGGCCGGTACACCTATGGAGAGGGGAGGGCGCAACGGCTGGACACGGCGCAGCGTGGTGGCGGGGCCGGCGGTGCTGCCGCTGGTCGGGAGCGCCCTGGCCGCCTGCAGTCCGCCGGGCTCGTCGGCCCCGGCCGCGGGGGCTACTCCGGCGACGCGGGGCCCGCTGACCATCGAGGTGCTGACCCGCGCTGGGGTGGGCAAGCCGACCGGCCACAGCCAAGGCCGTCCAACGCGCCGGCACCGTCCTGGCAGCGTAGGTGGCAGGGGCAGCATCGCCCAGATCATGCACCTCCCGTAGCTCCGGGAACTGGACGACCGTGTGCCGCTGCCGCGCGATGGGCACAGGCGCCCGGCGTCCTCTCTCAGCCGCCGAGCAGCGCGGTGACTTCGCGCTCGATGTTCAGCGCGGCGTCCCTGGCCGAAATCTTCTGGTCGAGCAGGTCGGCGCGCTGGCGGGAGACGATGGCGTTCATCTCGTCCCAGGGCTTGACCAGCGGCTGCTGCTTCGCTTCCTTGGCGGCGTCCAACCAGCGCTGCTTGTTGAGGTTCAGCACGTTGCGCTGCAAGAAGACGGTCTCCGCCACCGGCCGGTACCCGGGGATGTCGAACCCCCCGGCTCGCTCGACGTACGTGGCGCCCTCCGTCCCGGCGAAGGCCATGAATTCCCACGCCGCATCCTTTACTTTGGAGCTGGACCACATGGCGTAGCAGTCGGTGTACCAGCGGTGGAAGCGGGGCTTGGGGCCGATGGGACGGAGGACGAGCTCCGGCTGGAAGTCGAGGTTCTCCCACTGGGCCAGGATGTACGGACCGGCGTTGCCGAACACCGCCTGCCGCCCGGCCCGCCACATGTCCACGCCCTGCGGTCGGTCGCCGCCGGTGCGGCGGGGCTGCACCCGGTGCGTGTGGGTGAGGTCGGACCAGAACTGCAGCGCCTGCGACCCGCCGGGCGTCTGGTTGACCACGCTCTTCTTCTTGTCTTTGTCGAGGAACTCTGCCCCGAAGTCCCACCACAGGGGCCACGTCTCGGTGTAGTCGACCCCCCAGGTGTCGAGGTTGCCCTGAGCGTCCTGCTTGGCCACACGCTTGAGCACGTCCAGGAAGTCCTGGTGGGTCCAGGTCTTGTCGAAGTCCGGCCTGAGCGTCACCCCCGCCTTGTCCAGCAGCGCGCGGTTGATCGCCAGCACTCCGGCGCCCCACCCCTGGCTCACGCCGTACAGTCTGCCGCCCACTGACTGCTCGTCTATGGCCAGGGGGTAGAACTGCTCCGTCTTGAGCTTGGAGCGAGTGTAGAGCGGGGTGAGGTCTGCGAGCCCGCCAGCGCTCTGGAAGGGGATGATCCGCCGGGTGGTAGTCCAGATCACGTCGGGCGCCGACCCGCCGGCGAAGGCGGTGATCAGCTTGGCACCGTAGTCCGTCTCCGACCCGGAGTCGTTCGTCGCCTCAATCTTGTGATGGGGGAATCGCTTGCCGTACTCCGTGGCGGCGGCCTGCACCTTCTCCCATCCCGCCTGGTACAGGTTGCACCAGTAGACGATCGTGGCAGGACCTCGGCCGGCACCCTGGGCAGGCTCGTCCTGCTGTGTCCGATCGGCGGCACACGCCGCTGCCAAGCTGCTCCCGGCCACCGCCAGCATCGCCAGCACCGCTCGCCGCGTCGTGCCCTGCGCCATATCCACCATACCCTCCTTACGCCGCGAGTAGCGCACGCGCCGGTGCTGCTGTCAACCTCTGCCGAGCGGGCGTCAGTCCGCGGCGGGCGGGGCCACGGGGGCGGTCTCCCAGGCCGCCGCCGCGGGCGACGCTTCCCACGCCGCCAGATCGAGCAGGCCCAGGCCGCGCCCGTACCCCGCCTCGTCGCCCTGGCGGTTGACCATGAATGCCAGCCAGCGCCCGTCCGGGCTGACGTTAGAGTTCGTCGCCCGCCAGGGGAAGCGCTCCACCATGCGTGTCAGGCGCACCCGCCGGCCCGAGCCGTCCAGCTTGAGCTTCCAGAGGTCGATGTTCTGGCCGTACGGCGGCGGCGTGTCCACGGAGCACTCCAGGCAGATGTGCTCGTGGTCGGGGAAGATCCCCTCGCACTCGTTGTGCACCCCGCCCTCGTACACGTACGTGCGCACCGCTCCCGTCTCCAGCTCCACGCCCTTCACGATGCACTTGGGCCGTGGAGACCCCCCCTCCCCTCCCACGTGGCGGTGGCGCACGTACTCGGCCATGATCACCTCCGCGTCCTCGCGTCCGCCGCGGTGGCGGAAGTCCTGCGGCTCAGGCGCCAGGTTGCTGCCGGACTCGGCGCGGTAGATGACGCGGTCTGCTCCCAGCCGCGCCACGCCGCCCTGCCCGCACTCCAGATCGGTCACGTGGCACTCGAACACGTCGGGCGCGCCGAGTGAGGGGTCGTTGCGTCCGCTCACCGCATAGGTGATCCGAGGCGCCACGGCCGAGACGCCGATGCCCTCGAAGATGCGCCGACCCAGCGGCAGCGGCGGGCGCAGCGCGCGAGCGTCCATCCACCACAGCTCGGACTCGACGCGCCGGCTGGTGTCGCGGTCCTTGAACTCGGCCGGGCCGATGAGCAGATAGTCGCCGGTAGGCAGGAACAGGACGCGCAGGAACGAGTGGAAGGTACCCAGGTCGCGCGTAAGGTGGCGCAGCGCCCGTGTCTCGAGGTCGATCTCGCAGACGTCGCCGTAGTTCTTCTCGATGAACGCGATCCGCCGCCCATCGGGAGACCAGGCGGGGCGTTCCCCGAAGTCGGTCAGCTTCTGGTGCCAGGGAGGCGGGTCGTCCAGCGGGTGGGGTGTGCCCGGCGCGTCCGGCTGGTTGGGCCCGGCATACCCTGTGAAGTCGGGCGATGGCCATGCCCTGGCCGTCAGTCCGGCCCGGTCGTGCTGGGGGGGCTGTTGCGTCATTCCTGTCCCTCGTGCGGGTGGTGTCGTGGGTGCCTCTGGGCCGGCGCCCGCCGGTCATCGGATCAGGGGAGCGCCTCGTAGGCGGGCAGCGTCAGGAACTCCGGGAAGTCCTCCGCCATCGCCACCTGCTCGAACACGCGCGCCGCCTCGTCGAGCCGGCTCTTGGCGACCAGCGCCGCACCCCACGCCCCGCGCAGCTTCTGGACCTCATCCTCCTGGAGGCGACGCACCAGGTCGCGCGTGACGGCGGGGCCCTCCTCGAGCCGGACGCCGTGGCGGACCCACTGCCAGACCTGCGCGCGCGAGATCTCGGCCGTGGCGGCGTCCTCCATCAGGTTGTTGATCGCCGCCGCACCCACGCCGCGCAGCCAGGATTCGATGTACTGGACGCCGACGCTGATGTTCGTCCGCACGCCGGCTTCGCTCACCGCGCCGCCGGGCACGGCGAAGTCAAGGAGGTCGGCAGCCGTGACGCTCACCTCCGGGCGCTGTTTCCCGAGCTGGTTGGGACGGTCGCCCAGGGCCTGGTCGAACACCTCGAGGGCCACCGGTACCAGATCGGGGTGTGCCACCCAGGTGCCGTCGAAGCCGTCGCGCGACTCGCGCTCCTTGTCCTCGCGCACCCGCGCCAGCGCGAGCTCGTTCACCTGCGGGTCGCGCCGGGAGGGGATAAAGGCGGCCATGCCGCCCATGGCGAAGGCCCCCCGCCGGTGGCACGTCTTGACCAGCAGCTCGCTGTAGGCGCGCATGAACGGCACGGTCATGCTCACCTGCCCCCGGTCGGGCAGGACCTTGTCCGGCCGGTTCCGCAGCTTCTTGATGGCGCTGAAGATGTAGTCCCAGCGCCCGGCGTTGAGCCCGGCCGAGTGGTCCCGCAGCTCGTAGAGGATCTCCTCCATCTCGAAGGCCGCCGGCAGCGTCTCGACCAGCACCGTCGCCTTGATGCTCCCCTGGGGGAGGCCCACCCGCTCCTGGGCGAAGACGAAGACCTCGTTCCAGAGCCGCGCCTCGAGATGACTCTCCAGCTTGGGCAGGTAGAAGTACGGCCCCGAGCCGCGATCCAGCAAGCGCCTGGCGTTGCGGCAGAAGTAGAGACCGAAGTCGAAGAGGCTCGCGCTCACCGGCCGCCCGTCCACCAGCAGGTGCTTCTCGTGCAGGTGCCAGCCGCGCGGCCGGACGAGCATAGTGGCCACCTGCTCGTTCAGCCGGTACACCCGGCCGTCGCCCTGGTCGAAGGAGATGGTGCGCTCAATGGCGTCGGTGAGGTTGATCTGCCCTTCGATCAAGTTCTCCCACGTGGGAGCGAGCGAGTCCTCGAAGTCCACCATGTAGCCGGGGGCGCCGGAGTTGAGCGCGTTGATCATCATCTTGCGCTCGACAGGGCCGGTGATCTCCACGCGCCGATTCTGGAGGTCGGCCGGCACCGGCGCCACGCGCCATTCCGCTTCGCGCACGCTGCGGGTCTCGGGCAGGAAGTCCGGCAGGCGGCCGGCGTCGAACGCCTCCTGCCGCTCCGCCCGGCGCGCGAGCAGGCGCTCCCGCGCGGGACCGAAGCGGCGCTGCAGCTCGGCGACGAACGCGAGGGCCTCGGGCGCGAGCACCTGTGCGTGGCGCTCGCCGACCGGGGCGCGGAGCTCGATCCCGGGTGCGCTGGACAGCTGAGTCATCTGAAGCTCTCCTTGTACGGGTGCGGCGGGGAACGCCTCACGCGCCCCCTAGGGGCAGGGGCACGCTCTGGCCGGTCTCCACCGAGCGGTAGGCGGCGAGCACCAGCTCCAGGGACCGGCGCCCTTCTTCGCCCGGCACCGGCACCGGGCGCCCCTCGGCGATGGCGCGCAGGAGCGCGTCGATGGCCCCGGCGAAGCCACGGGGCGGCTGGGCCCCGGCGCCGGAAGGGGGCTGGAGCTGCACCTCCACCGTCCCGTACAGCGGCGGCAGCCCCGCGGTCAGGGCGGCCCCGCCGGGCTCTGCCGCCGAACCCTCCAGCAGGGGCCGGGCGCTCTTGTAGGAGAAGACGCGGATGCGGTCCTCCAGGTCCATCTGGACGGAGCCGTCCTCGCCGAAGAGCTGCAAGGGCATCAGGCCCCAGTTGGCGGCCATGCGCGGGTCGCGCAGCACGTACGACACCGTGCTTTCGGCGATGGCGCCGTTCCGGAACCGCAGCAGCACGATCCCGCTGTCTTCCGTGCGCCGGCTTTCCCCCAGCAGCCGGCTGGTGCCGGCGATGGCGGAGACGCTCTCCACGTCCCCTAGGAGCCAGCGCAGCATGTCCAGGGTGTGGATGGCGATGCCCCCGATCACGCCGTCGTGCTTCCAGTACGTCCGCTTCCGCCCGGGCTCCATGTGCTCCCAGGAGTAGGTGATGTCCTGGGGATACGCGCTCTTGGCCACGATAGGGCGCCCGATAACGCCCGCCTCGATCAGCTCCTTGATCTTCTGGTGGCGCGGCTCGAAGCGCTTGGTCTGGTCGACCATCAGCTGCACGCCCGCCTCACGCGCCGCGGCGATCATCGCGTCCGCCTCGTCCAGCGTGTTGGCGATCGGCTTCTCGACGAACACGTGCTTGCCGGCGCGTGCCGCCCCGATGGAGACCGGCGCGTGCAGGTCGTGGGGCAGACACACGTCCACCACGTCGACGTCGTCACGCGCCACCGCCTCCTCCCAGGAGGTCTCCCACCGCCCGGCGCCGTAGCGCCCGGCTGCCCGCTGCGCCACCTCCGGACGCAGGTCCACGCACGATACCAGCCTCGCCAGCGGGTGCTCCTGGTACGCGGCAAGATGCGATCCGGAGACGCCGCCGCAGCCGACGACGCACACCCGCAGCGGCCGCGGGTCTGTCTGTCCCATCACGAATGCCCTTCCCGTCTACCGCGCTCCCGCGCTCGTCGGCACGGGCGCCGTGGCCCCATCGTCTGTGTTGGCGAGCACGCTCTTGAGGTACCCGACCGCCCAGGCCGTGCCGATCTCCTGCCGGCGCTCCGGCTCCACTTTGGGCAGGTGCTCGGGGCAGATGGGGCCGGCGTACCCCAGGTCGCGCAGCGCGCGCAGGCAGCGGTCCGGACGCACCTCGCCGTCGCCGAGGAACACCTCCTCGGTCTCCGCGTCCGGCGTCCAGGGCCGCTGGGTCATGCGCACGTCGCGCACGTGGACGAAGAAGATGCGCTCCAGCAGCGGGCGCGCGGCGCGGATCACGTCGTCGCCGGCCATGTGCAGGCAGCCGAAGCAGAAGACGAGGCCGTTCTCGGCGTCGGGCACGGCGTCGAAGAGCGAGTCGAACTCGCGCTCGCCCCACAGCCCCTTCTCCGGCGGCCAAGGGCTGTGCGTGGCCAGGCGCACGCCGGCCCCGCGGGCTCGCTCGCAGGCGCGGGCGTAGAAGTCGGCGTTGCGCGCGAACTGGTCGGCCGCCTCCTGCCCCGTCCGCGCGCCGTCGAGCGGCGGGTGCAGCGTGACCGTCGGGATGCCGGCCTCCCCCGCCGCGTCCAGCGTGCGGGCGAAGGCTTCGAAGTCGCGCCGTCCATCCTCGGTTTCGGGCATCGCCCAGCCGCACGACTCGCGCACCGGCGCCAGCGCCACCACGGCGATCCCGGCGTCGTCGAAGCGCCGCCGGTGCGCCCGCAGCTCCGGGCCGCTGGGGTAGCCCCGCTCGGCCGCCGCCGGGATGGTGGAGGCCGCCTCCTGCACCGCGTCGAAGCCCACCTGGCGGCAGTAGCGCACCCGTGCAGCCGGTTCGTTGGTGACCATCCCTGCCTTCAGCGTGATCTGCACTCTTGGTCCTTTCTCGTTTCTCGTCTTCCTGGGTCTGTTCAGCGTGTAGCCGTGGCGAGTGCCGCCGCTTGGCGCAGGAGGTAGTAGGGGCGGCCGGTCAGGTCGGGTCCCAGGCCTGGCGAGAGCCACGCGGCGCCTTGCGCACCGCGCACGTCGAAGAAGTACTGGAGTGGGTACGGCGAGTCGGTGTACGCGGCGGGGATGGCGGCCCGGTAGCCATCGCCGTTGCGCTCCATCTCCACCACCTCGTACCGCTCGGCCTGGTTCGCGTGCCGGTAGTGGAGGCGCACGCCCGCGACCTGCTCCTCCTGGGCTCCGTCCGCCGCCACGCGGATCGATACCGCCTCGCCCCGCCGAAACGGTCCCGGCGGCGTGTGGGCGAGCGGGCCACCGCGGCGCGCTATTTCCAGCTCGGCCAGCGTGACGGGAGCACGACTCGTCGTCTGGCCAGGCTTGCCACCTCCAGCGGCGGCGCCGTCCAGCAGGCCGGTCATGGCGGCCGCGTCCTCGTCGATCGCCGCCAGGCGATCGCGCCAGGTGCCGCGCAGCCAGTGATCCGGCCCGAAGGTCAGGTCGTCCAGGTAGACGGCGTCGCCGGCCGCCGCCGCGGCGGCGAACGCGGCGCGGGCGTCCCCGTACGCGGCCAGCCCTTGCTCCAGCAGGGAGCGGGAGCCGGTCCGCTCGTACAGCGCGTGCGCCGTTCCGGCGCGCAGCTTGGCGGCGAAGAAACGTCCCAGCGCCGCCTGGATCGTGACGTCTGTCTGCCAGCGGCGGGATTCCGCGTCCGCGTTAGGGTCGCCACCGGCGCCGGTCACGGGAGCTCCGGCCGTCCAGCGGCCGAGCGCCGCCTCCGCCGTCGCCGCCAGCTGGTCTAGCCAGCGCGCCACGTCGAGGGGCGAGTACCGCCCGCTTGGCTGTCTGGCGATGGATTCGTCGGCGAACTGCTCCACGGTGGAGAAGAGCGCCGGATCGAGCGGGCTGACGGTGCCGAACCGCTTTGGCGCAGGGGTGTCGCCGTACGGCCGCGCCGGCATGGGCGCCACGATGGGGACGTCGGTGTACATCTCGGGCCAGTAGTGGTAGTTCGCCGCCGACGGATGGTGGGCGACGGTGATCAGCGGCAGGATGCGTGACGCGCTGGCGAGCGCCTCCTCGGCCGCGGGCGCGTTCTGGCCGAACTGGCGGCGCAGCGTGCGGCGCCACTGGTCCGGGTCAGCGTCCGGGTTATAGAGGCACCGGCCCAGCAGCCGGTACGTGTAGCGGTACTTGGCCCAGTCTCCCTGCGGCGACTGGAGCGATTCCTGCGCATAGCCGCCGCGGTGCCCCGGCACGCCGGAGCCCTTGCGCCCCTTGAAGGAGAGCGGCTCGAAGAACTCGGTGCCGAGCGCGCCGCCGAACTGCGCCGCGCGCCCATAGCCGGCGGCGAAGCGGGGATCGCCCCACAGCAGGAGGCGCTGGGTGCCGGGCCAGACGCGCCAGATCAGGCCGTACTCCCGGTCCTCGCGCAGCACGTCGCCGTAGCCGTAGCGGATGAAGCGGCGCAACGCCTCGGAGAGCGCCATCCACCGGCCGTGATCGCCCGTGGGCTCGCGGGGCTGCTCCAGCTCGCGGATCTCTGCCTGGTGGTAGGGCAGGCCCAGGTGCTCCGCCCAGTACTTGGGCGAGACGTTCACGCCCGCGCCCGTGCCGGCCGCGAGGGCGTTGCCGATCATGCGCTCGTCGATGCCCTTGGCGTGCAGGTCCAGCTCCACCGGGCGGCCGCACGAGGCCACGCCCTCGAACACGGTCTTCCAGAAGTCGTAGGACTGCTCCGGCACGCCGCTCTCGCCGTGGATGCGGAAGGTGACGCCGTCGATGGTGGGCACCTCCTGGAGCAGCAGGCGCACGGCGTCGCGGCAGTATGCGGCGTGCGTCTCGTTCGTGAGGCCTTCGATGGTGTGGTTCGCCTCGGGCGAGTCCTGCCACTGGTAGGCGTGGGTCCACAGGCCGAGCTGGAAGTGCAGCCCGCGCCGCTTCACCTCCTCCCCGATGAAGCGCAGCGACGCCAGGTTGCGCTCCCGCTCCCCCTCCGGCAGGGCCGTGACGCGCACGGCAAAGCCCGGTACCTCCAGGAGGAAGGGGTAGGGGAAGTAGAAGTACGCATCCTGGATGGTCCGTGGGAAGTCGTAGCCCAGCCCCAGCGCCAGGTTGAAGCGGTTGAACCGGTGCGTCACCAACTCCGTCAGGTACGTCGCCCACCAGGAGCGGTCGTGGAACCAGCCTTTGTCGTGGACGTCGCTGGAGAACAGACGCATGATGCTGCGCACGGCGTTGGCCGGGCGCTCGACCACGGGGCCGGGCACGTCCAGCGCGGCGAGGGGGTCGCCGGCATGCCGCACGCGGTCGACAAGCTCCAACAGGGCATAGACGAGGCCACGCGCGTCCGCGCCGGCGGCCAGGGTGACCGGCCGGCCGTTGGCGCTTCCGGTGGCGAGGGCCAGCGCCTCGGGCTCGACCGGAAGCGCCGCGCCCACCGCGGTGAGGAGGTCGCGGGCGGCACGTGATTCGGGGCCGCCCGCGAGCACGACGCGGCCGCGCGCGGACGCTGGAATCCCCCTGCTGGTCTGCGCCGCAACGCCGCGCCGCCCCAGGGCTTCACGCAGCTCGGCGGCGGCCCAGCCGACGGCGGGCGCCGCCGCGGTGGGTTCTGCCTGATCCAGGACGATGGTGACGCTGCCGGCGGCGGTTTCGGTCACGGCTGTCTCCAATGGTGCGCCGGTTCGGGGGCGACGGTGTGAGGCTGCGTGGCCACGGCGGCCGCTACATGCCGCCGGCGTTGGCCTGGGTGAGCTGCGTGTTCTCGCGGATCAGGTCCTCGAGCTGCGGCTTGATTGCCGCCGCCATCTGCGCGGCGGCGGCTTTTCCGGTCAGCAGCTCCTTCTGGTAGGCGTCCGCGATCAGCTTGTCCATGTCCGGGAACTTGATGATCTCGTGCTCGGGGTGGCTGAACTTCTCGGCCGCGTCGACGAACACCTTCCAGTCCTGCTTGGCGCCTGGGGTGAGCCATGCCTCGGACAACGCCACCTTCCGGTTGGCCGGCAGCCCCCGGTGCAGCTCTGCCATCGCTTTCTGGCCAGGCTCCCCGGCCAGATACTCGATCAGCTGCCAGGAGTCGTCCGCCTTCTTGGCGCCGTTGTTCTTGGAGATGGTGATGTTCAGCTGCGGGTTGCGCGTCCAGGGCTGGGTCGTCCGCCGCGGCGTGGGAGCGATATCCCAGTGGAGATCTTTCTGCGCCGCGAGCGTGGGGGCCGCCGACGTGATGGAGGCGAACATGCCCAGCTTGCCGGCGAAGAGCATCCCATTGGTGCCGCCCTGCGTCAGCCGCCGGTCGTCCGCAGTGGGGTTCACCTTGTGGCGCAGGCGCAGGTCGGCCACCCACTGGAAGGCCTCCACCACTGGCCTGGTGTCGATCTGCACCTTGGTGTGGTCCTTCGAGAGCAGCTCGCCGCCGTTGGACCAGATGAAGGGCTGCACCGACCACCAGCTGTCGCCGTTGTCATAGCCGAACGTGGACTGCTCCGGGGACGCGCCCACCTTGGAGAGCCTGCGCGCGGTCTCGAGCAGTGCCTCCCACGTCCACCTGGGGTCGTCCCACTTGTGGGGCGGCTCGGCGACGCCAGCCCTGGCGAAGACGTCCTTGTTGTAGAAGATCACCAGCGGCGAGTGCGTCAGCGCCAGCGCCAGCACCTTGCCGCGGAAGACGTTCTTGCTCCATTCCAGTGGGAAGATGTCTTCCTTCTTATAGGTCCTGGAGCGCTTGACGTACTCGTCCAGCGGCAGGAACGTGTCTTTGACCGCCCAGGCAGCCAGGTTCTTCGTCGTCCACATCATGACCTCAGACTCGCTGCCCGCGGCCAGGAGCGTGTTCATGCGGGTGAAGTGGTCGCCGTCGGGGTTGGTCCGGTATGGCTCGACGGTGATGCGCCCGCTCTGCCGGCTGAAGTCCTCGCAGAGCTTGTTCCAGATAGCGGCCTCGGCCTCGCTGGCGTAGTAGCCGTACTGGAGCGTCACCGGCCCCGTCTGCTTCGGCGCAGTGAGGCCGGCGCCGCGCTCCTGCCCGCACGCGGCCAGCAGGGGAAAAGTAAGCGTCCCGCCCGTGCCAATCCGTGCCAGAAAGCGGCGCCGGGACAACCCAATTGCGTGGTGGACAGACTCGGATCCGCCGCGCGGATCGTCGGTCGGCTCCGGCATGGCCTTCGGCATGGCTGTATGACCTCCTCTTGCCGTTCGCCGTGTTCGCCCGTTCCGCCTCCAGGTCAGAGCGTACAGAATAGCAAGCACACTCCTACTCGACCACACGTGTTAACTTGAACAGCTACATCGGCCTCGCCTGAGTCAGTTCGTGTGCTGTCCCACCAGTGGTTGTGCAATCGGATGCCGGCGAGAGGACGTGCCGCCACCCGGTCCGCCCATGCTACACGCCGGACCTGCGGACGCCACGGGGTTGGGAGGCTAGGGTTCAATCGTGACGATCTCCCACGTCCGCAATTCCGGCACCACTAGGAGGCCGTCGCGCACTTCCAGGTCGCGCCGGAGCGCACGGGCGCGCGCTTGCTTCGCCCCGCCGCCAACGCGCAGGCGCAGATCCCGGATGGGTAGGACATCGTGCCGCACGCCCACCCCGCTGGCCGTATGCAGCGGGAGCGGTTACTCCCCTCCGGGCCGCTGATGTGAGTCTGACGCATCGCCGCTAGGAGCGACCCGGCCCAGCTCCTGGCGCACGATCCTTGCCCCCGCCACGAGCGTCCGCAGCTTCAGCTCGGCGTTCACCAGCTCCGCCAGGTCAGCCGCGATCTCGAACCGGTCCCGGTACGGGCCGCCGTCGGGCTGGATCTGCAGCGCGAACATCAGCGGCCCGGGGCAGGTCACCTTCAAGGGCCGGTCGGTCAGCGTGCGCGCCAGGGCGTACTCCTCGACGATGCCCAGGCCGGCGGCGGGGAGCGGCCGGGCATCTTCCTGCTCCTCCTGGGGACGCAGCATGATGCGGTCGACGGCGCGATACTGGGGCACCATGTCGTAGCCGGCCGAGCCGAGCTTACGCGCCACGCCCAGCGGCTGGAGCCCGGCCAGGCAGCCGTAAAACCCCTGCACGAAGTGCAGCCGGCGCATCTCGCCGTCGCTGATCACGTCGACGCCGGCCTGCTCCATGTCCTGCATCGCCAGGCGCGTGGCGTCGGCGTAGAGCTCCTCCAGGTCGGTGGGGCCGAACTCGCCCCGCGCCACGGCCTGGCGCGCGACGTGGAGCCAGCCGGGGATGCCGTGGCTGCCGACGACGGTCACCGGCAGGAGCGGCAGCGGTGGGAGGGATGGCTGCAGCGACGTGGCCCCGGATGCGGCGGCCTCCGTCACGCCTCCACACCGTAGCGCTTGATCACGTCCTGGTTGAGCTCCACGCCCAGGCCGGGCTGCTGTGGGACCGGCAGGCAGCCGTCGGGCTCGATCTTGAACGGCTCGGCCAGGATGTGGTGCGGCACCATGCTGCCGGCCTCGGCGTCGTAGGCCGTCCGCTCGCGGGTGGACGAGCGCTGCCTGCCGGGCGGGAAGAGCGTGCACTCCTGTGGGCCCCGCGCGTTCGGGACCGCCGCCACCAGTTGCAGCGTGGCCGCCATGCCGACGTGGATACTAGCCCGGATTATTCACGGGGTTGAGACCGCCCAGATCACAGCGGCCCTTGTGTCTACATGAGCCACCAGGAGGGAAATGGCCCTGTCTCAGGCACCGTTCCAGGAGTAGCTGGGCTAGCACCGTTACCGTGTATGAATAATCCGGGCTAGTGTCGTGCGGCGTGAACGCCTTGCTGAACGCCTCAGCCAGGTGCGCGACCTTCTGGCAGGTCAGCAGCCCGCCCGCCTTGATGGGGTCCGGCTGCACCACCTCGCACGCGCCGCGGACGATGGCGTCCTTGTAGCGCCAGAGCGAGAAGTCCTCTTCGCCGAAGGTGATGGGGATGCTAGTGTGGTGGTTGACGTACGCCAGCGCATCGAGGTCGCGCTCGGGCACCGGCTGCTCGAGGTGCAGCACGTTGAACGGCTCCAGCGCCTGGCACATGCGCACCGCGCTGGGTGCGGACCACGCGCTGTTCGCGTCCAGCAGCAGGTCGACGCCGTCGCCGACGGCGGCGCGCACCGCGCGCACACCGTCCAGGGTGGTGTCCGGGCGGGCGTCGAACCCCTGGCGGGTGGAGACCTGCAGCTTCAGAGCGGTGAAGCCGGCCTCCACCGCCTGCGCCGCGAGATTCGCCTGGGCCGGCGGCGTGTCGCGCGCGATGGTGAGGTACACGCGCACCCGGTCGCGGTAGGCGCCGCCGAGCAGCTGGTGGACGGGGACCCAGCGCCTTGCCCTTGAGGTCCCACAGCGCCAGCTCCAGGCCGGAGAGGGCGCACATCTGCAGGCGCCCCTCCAGCTTGTAGGTGCCGATGGCCAGGCGCTCGTGCAGCGCCTCGATGCGCAGCGGGTCTTGCCCAACGGCCAGCGGCGCGAGCGAGTGCTTGAGCGCGGCCACGATCAGCGGTGCGCTCATCGGGCTGGCCTCGCCGACGCCCGTGACGCCCTCGTCGGTTTCGACCCGTACCAAGACGTAGCGGTCCGCCAGCACGATGGGCGTGACGCGGGTGATCTTCACTACTTCACCATGTCCAGCAGGTTCTGGGCCTCGGACGCGGCCTGGCTCAGCGCGTCCTTCACGCCGACCTTGCCGTCGAGGACGCTCTCCACCGCCTTGTTGATCACCTTGCTGATGTCGTCCCAGGCGGGGCTCTGCGGCATGGCCTGCGACCCTTCCAGGTTCTTGAGCACCACGTCGCTCCAGTACGGGTTCAGATCGCGATAGGCCTTCTCCTCGTTGAACTTGCGCACCGCCGCCGGCCGTTTCTGGGCCAGGAGCGCCTTGCGCGCGCCTTCCTCGAGGCTGATGTACTTGAGCAAGGTCCAGGCGGGCTCGTGCTGCTGACTGGCCTGCGGGATGGCGTACACCCAGACGTAGTTGGCGACCGTCTTCGACTTCGCCTTGGCATTCTTCGAGTTGTACGGCGGCACGGCGGCGCCCAGCGGGAAACCGGGCTCCTCCTCGTCGATGCGAAAGAACATCGAGACGATCTCGGCGCACATGTCCTCCACCAGCTTGGTGCGCACGCCGTCCCATTCGTGGAAGAGCTCCAGCGTTACCGGCGCGGTGGACGCGGCGCCGCCACCGGGAGCGCCGTCCCTCTGGGCGCCGCAGGCCGTCCCGAGCAGCGCCAGGAAGCCACCGCCTGAGGTCAGACTGACGCGCAACAAACGCCGCCGTGTCGCCATCGCCATCCCTCCCCCAGTCCTTTATGCCGTTCCGGCATCTGGCCACATCCAGTGAGTGTCCGGCGCGGATGCGCCTCCATAACGCCGCTCCTACGACTTCGATATGGTGGTTATTCGGAACGGGACTACAGGGAATCCATCCTTCTGGAGACCGACTTGAACCTGCCAGATCGGCAATCTTAGGCGTGGCGGCGACGGACCTCGCGCTCGCTGCATCTCCGTCGGGCGCGACCGGCTCCGTGGCAGTCGGCCGGCACGCCGTCCACGGTCGGTCGGCTGCCAGGTGCGGCTAACTGCTCCCGCCGATGCCTCCGAGCGTGACCCTGCCGGCGCTGGCGCAGAACTCCGTCCCGTACGTTTTCGAGCACGCGCGCATCTGCGTCACAATCTCGGCGCCCGCACCGTCCGCCGGATTGAGCGGCGCCGGGTCGTTCGCATCGTCGCGCCGCAGCGGGATGACCGCCACCTCGGCCAGCGTCCGGTCGCGCATGGCGCACCGCACCAGCAGGCCATCCAGGCTCTGGCCCCGCATCTTCGTCCAATCGAAGGCGAAGTTGCCCAGGCTGTAGAAGACCGGGCGCTGGCCGCCCGGTCCCTGGAACAGCTCGACACCCTGCAGCACGTGCGGGCCATGGCCGATCACCACGTCCGCACCTGCCTCGACCGCCACTCTGCCGATCGCCCGCTGGTACTCGCACGTCTGGCTGCTGCCCGACACCCCCCAGTGGCACGAGACGACGACCAGGTCCACCTGCTCGCGCAGCCGCCGCACGTCCGTCTGCATCGCCGCCAGCTCGCCGGCGTCGGGCCAGGTGACCACCTCCGGCGGGCCGCCGGGCATCTCGTGCAGGCGCCGGTTGGGCAGGTAGGCGGTATGCGCCCTGATCGTCGCCACGCCGGGCGTGCGCTCAGTGGCGGCGTGCCCCGCGGGCCAGAAGACCGACGTGTACGAGAGGAAGCCGAAGCGCACGCCCCTGCGCTCGACCACCACCGGAGCGCGCGCCTCGTCGCGCGTGCGCCCGCCCCCGGCGTGCCGGATGCCCGCCTCGTCCAGCACGGCGAGGCTGCGCAGCATCGCCTCGGGCGGATAGGTGACGTTGTTGGCGCAGCCCACGACGTCGACGCCGGCCGCGACGAGGCCGCGCACCATGCGCGGCTCGGAGTGGCGCCAGCCCGCCTTGTGCGGGATGTCCGGCGCCGCCGGGTTCTCGGCAGGGCCGGCGAGCGGTCCCTCGAGGTTGACGAAGCGTACGTCCACGTCCCGGAATAGGGGCAGGACGTGCCGGAAGGCGCCGGACGGGTCCTCACGGAACTGGAGATTGGTGTCCCCCGCCAGGAGCAGCGTGACGGCGGCGCGGGCGTCTGAGGCCACGGCTCAGGCTCCCGCGCCGCCGGCGAGCAGGCGCTTGATCAGGTGCTCGCGCCACGGGACGCCCAGGCCGGGCTCGTCCGACAGCGTCATGTGGCCGTCCGCGACGGCGGGCGGATCGTACAGGTCGTTGGAGTGGTCCTGCTCCAGCCGGGGCCGGTACTCCACGATCAGGGAGTTGGCAACGGCGGCCACGCAGTTCGCTCCCGAGTACACGTTGCCGTGCGGCGCCATCGGCAGGTGGTACGCCGAGGCAAACGCTGCGATCTTGAGCCACTCGGTGATGCCGCCGCAGGTGCGGGGGTCGTCTTGGACGATGTCCACGCCCTGCGCGCCGATCAGGTCGCGGAAGCCCCAGCGCGTGAACTCGTTCTCGCCGCTGGCCACCGGGATGTCCAGCGCGGCGCACAGGGCCGCCTGGCCGCGGTAGTCGTCGGGCTTGATCGGCTCCTCGAACCAGTACGGCTCGTAGCGCTCGATCATCCGGGCGAAGCGCAGGGCGGTGGTGAAGTCCCACGCGTTGTTCGCGTCGACCATCACGTCCACGTCTGGTCCCACGGCCTCGCGCACCACCCGCACCCGCTCGGCGTCCTGCTGCAGGCCCGCTCCCGGCCAGCCGACCTTCATCTTCACCGCGCGGTAGCCGGCGTCGAGGATGCCCTCCATCTCAGTGGCCAGCTCACGCAGGCCCTTGTCCTCGCCATAGTAGCCTCCGGCGCCGTAGATGGGCAGCCGGTTGCGGTGGCCGCCCAGCAGCTTCCAGACGGGCTGGCCCAGCGCCTTGCCCCGCAGGTCCCAGAGCGCGACGTCCAGCTTGCCGAGAGAGGAGATGTACTCCCCCTTCGCCACGGGCTTGCGGTTGTGGGCGTACAGGCGGTCCCAGCACGCCTCGGCGTTGAGCGGATCCTGCCCGATCAGCAGGTCGCGCAGACGGCCCAACACGGTGGCGTCGGCCTCGAAGCCGTAGCCGGTCACCCCCTCGTCGGTGCGCACCTCCAGCCGCGTGCCGAAACGCGGGCTCGACCCGTCAGAACGCTCCTGATGGACGATCGAGTTCCAGGTAGGGGCAATCGTCTGCGGCGGAAGCGGGACGCGCGTCGCTGTGATGTCCGTGATCTTCATGCCGTCCTCTCCCTCTCACGCTGGCACTCTGGCAGGTACTCGACCCGGGCGCCGATCCACAGGCCGCGGCAGCTCGGCGAAGGGACGGCTCACGACACGCTGGCGTGAGGTGCTTCCCTCCTGGACGACTAGGCCCGCCGTGCTGGGCGGTCGGCGCGAACACCTCGCGCATGCCGGGGACGCGGTGTGGGTGTCCGTCATCGCCGTCGCCGTCCTGGTGGCCATTACGCTCCTCTCGCCTGTTCCCGCGCCGGCAGCTCCGGCAGCGCCAGCGCGTCGTTCGTGGCCCGCTGCCAGGCGCGCAGGCGGTCGAGCAGGTCCGTGGCGATCCCCGCATTGCCGGCGTCGTGGAAGGCGTTGTGCAGCTCGCCCGGGTCGGCGACCAGGTCGTAGAGCTCGAACTCGCGCGTGGCGTGGACGTTGAGCTTCCAGCGCCCGCGGCGGATGGTGCGGGCGTCCACCGACCGCAGCTTCGTCTCCGCGTCGCGCGTGGTGTTCACCTCGCCGCTGCCGGCGATCTGGCGCGGCAGTCCGTTCCACTCGATCACCACCTCGGCCTCGTCGGGCGCCGTGTCCCCCCCGGCGAGCAGCGGGACGAGGCTGCTGCCCTGCACGTGCTCCGGCTCCGGCTGTTCCAGCAGCTCGAGCAGCGTGGGCGTCAGGTGGACCTGGCTCACCGGCGTCGTGATGCGCCTGAGAGCCAGGCCTGGCGCGCGCACGATCAAGGGCACGTGGGTGGCGCCCTCGTACGGCACGCTCTTCTGGAGCAGGCGGTGCTCCCCCATCATGTCGCCGTGGTCGGTGCTGTACACCACGACGGTGTCATCCGCCAGTCCGAGCGCTTCCAGCCGGTCCAGGATCTGGCCGACGTACTTGTCCACCAGCGTGCAGGAGCCCCAGTAGCGAGCCTTGAGCGCCTTCCAACCGCGCTCGTCGTCGGTGGAGACCTGCGGGTTGTCGCCGGCGTAGGCCTGGCGGCGCTGGCGGTAGCGTGCCGGCACCGTCTGCTCCATCTCGCGGTACCAGGACTCGGGCAGCGGCACGTCCTCCGGCCGGTAGAGGCTATCGAACGGGCTGAAGTAGGGCGGGTGCGGCTCCAGGAAGTTGACCATCAGCAGGAAGGGGCGCTTGCGGTCGGCGGCGCGCTCGTCCAGGAAGCGGGCGCACTCCGCTGCCTGAAACGCCGGCTTTCCCGCCTCTTCCGGCAGGCGTGCTTCAGTGGGCCGGCTGAATACCCTGGCGCCGTCACGCGCCTCGTCGGGTGGCTCGTAGCCGCGCGAGACCAGGAAGTGGTGGTAGTCGCTGAACCCCTCGACGGCGCGGTCGCGCGTGTAGGTGTCCTCGGTACTCACCCAGAAGTCGAAGCCGTGCGTATTGAGCGCCGGCCGGCCCAGCTCGTTCCCCAGATGCCACTTGCCGACGTAGCCGCACGTGTAGCCGGCGGGCCGCAGCAGCTCGGCCAGTGTCGGCATCTCCGCGGACAGCGGGATGTTGTTCTGCAGCACGCCGTGGGTGTGCGGGTAGAGGCCGGTCAGCACCGAGGCGCGCGAGGGGCTGCACACCGGCTGGGTGCAGTACGCCTGCTCGAACAGCGCGCCGCCGGCGGCCAGCCGATCGACGTTGGGCGTGCGCGGCCCGCTGGCGCCCGCCGAGCTGCGGTACGCGCCGATCGTGTCGGGGCGCTGCTGGTCGGTCCAGATGAAGAGGACGTGCTTGGGTGGTTGAGTCATGCGGTCGGGCGCTCCTGCGGGCGTGGTCAGGCGAGCGGTCGTGGTCGGGGCACGTGATGGGGACTACACGGGTGTGGGGCTGTCTCTTAGCAGACACACTACCACCGGCTTGATCTATCAGGCGACGGCCGAGGCGGGCTCCTGGCGCCTGAAGGCGAACTCGGCTTGATCTTGCCGGCGACGGCAGCGGCGGTCTCCTGGCGCCAGAAGGCGAACTCCGGCGTGTTGTTGACCACCGGCGGGACGAGGAACAGGTTCCGGCCGGCTGGGGTGCCGTCGTCCGGAGCGTCTTCCGCGGCCCGGGCGTACACGAGCGGACCGTTGAGCGCGAGCACGCCGGCCTGCGCCAGCCGCGGCAGGCCGGCGGCGGTAGTGCCCGGCCAGCCGCTCGGCGGTCCAGCGGGCGCCGGCGTCGCCGGAGCCGATGTGCTCGTGGTAGAGCACGTCGAACGGCACGTGGTCTCCGGCCAGGGCGGCGTAGCAGCCGCGGAACTCGTGGACCCACTGCCGCGTCCCCTGCAGCCCGGGGGACTGCCCCTCGTGGGCCAGCCACTCGAAGATGGGCCGCGAGTAGACGACGGCGACCTGAGCGGCCGACTCCACGTCGCGGTAGTACGACTCGTGCCGGGCCAGAAAGCGGTACGTCTCCTGGAGGGCCGGCAGCGCGCGCGTGTCGTCCTGTCCCTGCGCGGTGCCGGAGAGGGCGATCCACGGCTGGCCGCCGCCGGCGGCGATCTGCATCACGTCGTAGGCCAGCTGGCCGGGAGGCTGGCCGGAGCGCCGGCTGCCCTGCAGGCCGAAGTAGCTGAGCAGCACCGTGATCGGCTGGTTGTGCTGGAAGGTGCGCGCCAGCTGGCACTCCTCGCCCGCCCAGTAAGGCCAGTGCGGGTGCGCGTACCAGGGCGCCTCCCCGGCGGCGCCGGCCGCTGTTCGAGCGAGCGACGTTTGACCCACGGCGGTCTCCAACTTACCATAGCCGCGGCCCCCGTCGAGCATGTCCATCATGTCCGTAGGGAGGATGTGGAGTCGGACATGGAGCGCGATACAGAGACCATGGACCGGCCCGCGGGCTGGACTCGTGCGGCCGCGAGTCCCAGAACGCGCCGCGCCCTGCTCGTCGGCGGCGCCGCCAGCGCGTCCCTGGTACTGGCGTCGTGCCAGGCCGGCGGCGCCGGTGCACCGCCCCCGGCGGCGCTGCAGCCGGCCGAGCTGAGCTTCATGGTCTCGGTCAACCCGCAGGACTTCGGGCACGACCGGGTGGTGGACCAGTTCCAGAAGGCCTTGCCACAGGTGAAGGTGGAGCTGGTCCACACGCCCCAGAACTACGACCAGAAGTGGGACTCGATGCTGGCGGCCGGGACTCCGGCCGAGGTGACGCAGATCAACGACGACTTCGTGCCCAGCCACGGACGCAAGGGCCTGCTGCGCGCCCTGGACCCCTACGTGACGCGTGACAAGATCAGAAAGAGCGACTTCTACGACCTGTTCTGGTCGTTCCCGGTGGCGGACGGGAAGTGGTTCGCCCCGGCGCTGGGGTTCCGGCCGTCGCTGCTGTACGTCAACGTGGACCTGTTCCAGCGCGCCGGTGTCGCCCTGCCCGCGCAGGACAAGTGGGAGGTGCCCGGCTGGACCTGGGATGACTTCCTGGCCGCCGCGCGCAAGCTGACCGCCGACACCGACGGCGACGGCAAGATCGACCAGTGGGGCGCCAGCCTCTACCACGATACGATCTTCGAGTCGCTCTGGTCCTGGAACAACGGTGGCCCGGGGTGGTGGACCGACGACGCGCTGCGCCTCGGCCTGGCCGAGCCCAAGGCGACCGAGGCAGTGGAGTGGGTGGTCGACCTCACCTGCCGCCACCAGGTGCAGCCCCCCTGGGACGACCTGCGGCAGACGAACGCCGCCACCCTCTTCCAGACCGGGAAGCTGGCGATGATGCTGAGCGCCACGCCCAGCGTGCCGACCTTCCGGCAGCGCGCCACGGGCTTCACCTGGGACGTGATCCCCTACCCGCGGCGCGCGGCGCGCGTCAGCTCAGGAGGGCTCTCCACCTACTGTATCCCCGCCGGAACGAAGCTGCCCGACCACGGCTGGGCGTTCCTGAGCTACGCCATCGGCGACGAGGCGCAGAAGGTGTACTCTGGCGGTGGGGGCATGCTCCCGCCCAGGATCCCCCAGGGCAAGCTGTACGTGGAGGCCGGCGCGGGCAAGCCCCCCGGGCACGCCGCGCTCTTCGTCGAAGCCATGAAGCTAGGGCGCAAGTCGCCCGCGGCGCAGAATGCCGACGCCGCCCGGCGCGCCTACCGGCCGGCGTTGGAGGAGGCCTACCGCTGCCAGAAGCCGGTGCGCCAGGTCATCCAGGAGGTCACCCGGCAGGTCAACGCCATCCTCAGCGGCCGATGACGGGCACCATGGACGTCCCGCGTCCTTCGGACGCCGCACGTGCGGCGCAGGTGTTGCGAGCAACGGCCGCGTGGCTGCCGTACGCCGAGCGCCACTGGCACCGCCACCCGGAGCGGGAGGACACGGGCTATTTCGGCACCGGGACGGTGGCCATCCAGAGCCTCGAGGCGGTTGCCGAGCACGCCTTCGTCTGCGCCTCGCTGGCGCGCCGCCCGGTCGCCGCGCCGCCGGACGGGCTGGGAGCCGACCGGCTCGTGGAGCGTTCCCTGGCGGGGCTGCGTTACCTGGCAGAGACGCACACCACCGGCTCGATGGACTGCGTCTCGGGTGCGACCGGCGCCGTGGGCAGCGGCGGCGAGCCGCTGGCGCGGCGAGACCACGCGCCTGGACCGCCCCGGCACCCGGGGCGCTGGGGCGCAGACGGGTGGACGCCGGTGCCGGCGTTCCTCCTCTGGCTGGTCGCCGAGGAGCTGGGCGAGGTGCTGCCGGCTGCCGAGGCGGGCATGGTGCACCGCGTGCTCGAGCACGAGGCCGACGCCAACCTGGCCGACCGGCGCTGCACCGTGCTCGAGCACCACGGCTACTTCCGCGAGGTACCGCCCATCCCGACGGGGCGCTTCGGCCACTCGTGGCCGGAGAGCAACGCCTGGCGCGGCGCGCTCCTGGCTGCGGCGCAGCTGGCGCTGCCCTCCCACCCGCACGTGGCGAAGTGGGACGACTCCATGAAGCGCCACTTCGTCAACGCGCTGAGCGTCCCCCAGGACGCCGAGTCGGAGCAGATCGTGGACGGCCTGCCGGTGCGCGAGCGCTTCGTGGGCGCGAACGTGCACCCCGGCTTCGCGCTCGAGCACCACGGCTTCTTCCACACCTGCTACGCCGCGCGCACGATGCAGTTCCTGGTGCTGGCCGCCGCGTCGTTCGGGCGGCACGGGCGGCGGGCGCCGGAGAGCGCCGCGCACCACCTGGTGGACGAGTGGCGGATGCTGCGCCGCCTGCTCCTATGGCAGGGGCGCGTCGCCTACCCGGCCGGCAAGGACCACCACCGCTACGGCTGGGGCCTGACCTACCTCCTGCCGGTCGCGGCCTGGCTGCACCGCCGGCACGGCGACGCGCCGGCCGCACTGCTCGAGGAACAACTGACCGACCTCTTCCTCGCGGAGCAGGCGCACAACGGCGACGGCTCCTTTGCGCGCGAGCGGATGGGCGCGCTGCTGGAGGCGCGTCCCGCGCCCGGCCGCCGCGCCGGAGAGCGCTCGCGCGTGCTCTACTACCGCGCCGAGGCCGATCCTCCCTTCTATCTGCTGCTGGCGCTCGCCCTGCACGAGGCGGCCGAAAACGCCGGCCGCCCCCGTGTCCGGGCGGCCGCAGCGGAGGTGGAACGGGCGATCGGCGGCACCTTTGAGGAGCCGGACGCCGGCCTCGTGCTGCACCGGGGCACGGAGCGGTTCGCCTCCTGGAGCTGGAACGCGCACCCCGACGTGGCGCAGGGGCTGTTCGTGCCGCGCGCCGGGGACCACCTGGCCGAGTGGAACGGCAACCTGGCGCCGTCCTTCGTCGTGCTCGACGCGCCGCCGGGGGCCAGCGGTCGCTTGGTGGCCTGGCGGCGCACGGTGACGCTCGACGGAGGCTTCGCCACGCTGGGGATGGTGCGCCACGCCGGCGGCGCGCTCGAGCAGCACGCGCTGTACGTCGCGCTGCCGGACGGCAGGAGCGCCCTCTACGCGGACGACGTGCGCGCCCGCTGGGATCTGACTCTGCTGCACCAGGAGGGCCTGCGCTTCAACCTCGGCAACGACCTGTTCAATGGGTGCCGGCGCACGCTGCGGTTCGAGGCGGGCGCGGCGGCGCTGGTCGCGGGAGCAGCGACGCCCGCGCCGCTGCGGGAGAACGGCAGCCCCTGGCTGGAGGTGGACCCCCCAGCCATCCCCACCGGAGATACCCCTCACTCAAGGCACGCGCTGCTCGGCGTGCAGTATCTAGAATGCTCGGGCTAGACGTGGACCGCCGGCGCGACGGTGCAGCAGACCTGCGTCCGGCTCGTGGCGCGACCGGACTCGGACCAGTGGCTCACGGACGCCCATTTGGCCTGGGGGGGCGTTCCTGAGCCGTCGCTGCGCCTGGACATCGCGGGACTCGATGGTGTGACGTACCGAATCGAGGCGGACTGGGCCGCGCGGACCATCGAGCTGAGTAAACGCCCGTAGCGGTGAGCAATCACACGAGACGCCCCACGTGCCGGAAGCGTACGCGCTCGAGGCGGCGGGCGCTACCCGGACGCCATCGGGCGGTGCTCCGGACTCACGCCTGAGCTTTCGACACTCGAGATGCCACTGGGCTGCCTCGTGCCCGCTCGTGCCTACGAGGTGAAAGGGCTGCTCGCAGCGGGCCGCAAGCTCTCCGGCGATCCACGGGCGCACAGCCCGCTGCGCGAGGTGCCGGAGCGCTGGGTGATGGGTCGGGGCGCCCGCGTGGCCGCCGCACTTGCCGCCGGGGAAAGCATCCCCGTGCCAGCACTGCCGATGTCGTCGCTCTACGCCGCCCGGCGTGCCCAGGGCGCTATCGTAGGTCCACCGGCACCGGGCAGCCGCCGCGGTCGGTCGGCGTGACCCGAAGAAGCTACCCCGCCACGGCACGCTCCGCCCGCTGGTTCTCGTCCGCGACGTACGATGGCGGGTACTCGATCGCGGCGCGCACGCGCAGGTCCCGCACCAGGCTGCGCAGCACCTCGCTGCGCTCCGGCCCTTTCGGCATCAGCGCTTCCAGACGCAGGCGCTCGCGCGCCAGGTGCTCGACGAACGTGGCGAACGCATCGTCGAAGACGCGCTCGAGTTCCACCCGCAGCGTCGAGGCCAGCGCGGGACTGGTACCGCCCGTGGCGAGCGCGACCCGTAGCCGGCCGCAGCGTACCAGCGCCACCATGACGAAATTTGAGTCCTCGGGCTGGTCGTAGGCGCTGATCAGCGTGCGCTGCGCCTCGCACCGCTCGTAGAGCTGGCGCGAGAGCGCCGCGTCGCTCTTGACCGTGTTCACCGCGAGGTAGACGCCGTCCAGGTCTGCCGGCTCGTAGCGCCTGGGGTGGTGGACGATCGCCCCCGCGTCTGCCCAGGCGCGCAGCTGCGGCGTGGCGTCCGGGCTGACGACGGTGACGCGCGCCCCGGTCTCGATCAGCCGGCCAGTCTTCTCTTCGGCCTCAGCCCCGCCACCTATCACCAGGCACGGCCGATCCTCCAGGTCGAGCGACGCCTGGAAGTAGTGCTTCATGCGCATGCCGGCGCCTCCTGGCGCGCGTACTCGGTCGCCGTCCTGACGCCGGACGTTGTCCCCCGCCCGGAGGCGAACCACGCCAGCTGCGCCCGCAGCCGCACGACCTCGCCGACCACCACCACCGCCGGTGATCGCAGACCAAACACCGCCGCGCGCTCGGGGAGGTCGGCCAACGTGGTCACGAGCACCCGCTGGTCCGCCGTAGTGCCGCGCTCCACGGCCGCCGCGGGCGTGTCCGGGGGCCGGCCGCCGGCCAGCAGGCCGGCGCAGATCTCCGCCAGCCGCGCCACTCCCATCAGAATCACGAGCGTGTCCGCCGCCTGGGCCAGCGCGGCCCAGCCCTCCGCCCCCCGCGCGCCGCCGGCCGCCTCGTGGCCCGTGACGACGGCGACCGAGCGGGCGACGCCGCGGTGTGTGACCGGGATGCCGGCGTACGCCGGGGCGGCGACCGCCGAGGAGACGCCCGGCACGATCTCGAACGGCACGCCGGCGGCGGCGAGCGCCAGCGCCTCCTCGCCGCCCCTGCCGAACACGAACGGATCGCCACCCTTCAGCCGGACGACGCATCCCGCAGTGCGGCCCCACTCCACGAGGAGCGCGTTGATGCGCCCCTGCGCCACGCCCGCAGACCCTCGGGTGCGTCCCGTGCGCTGTCCCGCAGGCTGCCCCAGCGAGCAGGCGGTGCCGCCGTGCGCCTTGGCCACGTCCACCACCTCGGCCGCGGGCGGCGCTAGCGCCAGGACGCGCGCGTCCACCAAGCCGTCGTGGAGCACTACGTCCGCACGCGTGAGCAGAGCGTGGGCACGCAGCGTCAGCAGTCCCGGATCACCCGGCCCGGCGCCCACGAGGTACACGGTCATGCTCGTCCCTATTGTTGACTAAATTACCTGACGATGTCTAAAAAAGTAGCAACGCTCCGCCGGGTCGCAGCCCGGTAGAAGCAGCGGTGATGCTGAACGCCGCCCGTCAATGCCACAAGCCGGCAGCCCCAGCGCTCAACTCTGCTCAGGCCAGGCGGGAAGAGCTGATGAATCGTGGTCTGTGGGGTGGAGCGGGCCGACTTACGCATGGACGCCGGTGGTGTGAATCCATGTGGGCGTCCGTGCGTCTGGCCTACACTGCTACGCCCGAGCGCCGGGGCGCTGCTTCGTCCAGCACCAGGCCAAGGCCCGGCGCCTGGGGCACGGGGAGGCAGCCATCTCGGTCCAGGCGGAACGGCTGCGCCAGCATGCGCGAGCCCTCTTGCTTATCCTGGGCGGGCGGCAGCGTGCATCTCTGCGGGCCTCACGCGTCGGGGATGGACGCGATGAGGTGGAGCGCGGCGGCCGTTGTGGGGGTGCAAAATGCCGTCCGTGATCAGGCGTCGCGCTCGTACACATAGTGGAGACCGCCGAGCACGCGCCGTACCTTGATAGGTCCGGTGGGTGAGCGGCTCGCCGGCCGGGGAGGCTCCAAACGCAGTGTGCGATGCGGCCGATCATGGTTGTAGTACAGCACGAACTCGGTGAGCCGTGATCGTAGGTGCGGCTCATTCAGGACCAGGAGGTGATCGAGGCACTCCCGCCGGAGGGCGCCAATGACGCGCTCCGCGATGGCATTGGCCCGCGGGGCCCGCACGGGCGCGAACAGGGTCCCGATGCCTAGGGCTGCAACGCGCTTCGCGAAATCACCGCCGTAGACGGCGTCTCGATCCCGGAGCAGGAAGCGCGGCCGGCGGCCCCACGCCGTGGCCTCGATCAGTTGACGCCACACCCATGCGGCCGTCGGATGTGCGGTGACGTGCAGGTGCACGAGCTCGCGCCGGCCGTGCGCGATGACCACCAGTACGTAGAGCGTCGGGAACGTGAGCGTCTGCACCGTGCACAGGTCCGCCGCCCAGATCGCCTGGGCGTGGTTGGCCAGGAACGTGCGCCAGGTCTGGCTCGGTGGGTGGGCGGGGCCGCGCTGCCGGTAGCGTTGGATCGAGCGCCGGCTCACGGTAATGCCCAGTGTGAGCAACTCCCCCCGGATGCGCTCGTTGCCCCACAACGGATTGTCCCGCGCCATTACAGCAATCAACTCCCTGACCTTGGCGCTCAGCCGCGGGCGTCCCAGCCTCGGGAGGGACTTCCAGCGCCAGAAGCGCTTCCAGCCCTGCCGGTGCCAGTGGATCAGCGTCGCTGGCTGGACGACAACCAAGTGCTGGGTCCAGTGACGCCAGACTAACCGGGCCAACACCCAAAAGGCCTTGTCGCACCGGCGCAGCCGGGGCCGATTCCGAGTGGGGCGCGTCAGGACAGCGAGTTGCTGGCGCAGCAAGAAGTTCTCGACCGCCACCTCGGCCCGGCTGCCGACGAGTGCGCGGACAACGTTACGAGGAGCGGCAGATAATCGAGCATCGCCCCGGCATAATGCCGCGCAGGGGCTCCAGATGGCCGGTGGCATTTTGCGCCCCCACGGGCCTCCAGGTGCTGGATGAGTGAGAGGGCTGCCGTTCTTAGGGACTGCGTCCTCACCGGTAGTCCTCCACCGGGCGCACCGCGCGCATGCCCGATCCCCAATACCCGTCAGGCCAACCCGCCTCCGTGGAAGAAGTGGACCATGTCTGGTCGGTGGGCCGGTGCGGCGCAGTAGGGCAAGCTGGGGGCGGCCGTGCAGGCGCCCGTACTCCTCAACTCTTGGATGCCGGTGGCGCCACGCGGAATGGATAGTCTCTTGGCCTCGGGCCGACTGCGCCGGGCGGCGCACCGGTGAACCTTCAGCGGAAGAAGTCGAGGTGGGCCGGGCGCACGAGTGCCGCCGCGCCGCCGTCCGGCTCCCCCGACTGCAGGCGCTGATACGCGTAGCCCCGGATCACCGCCACTGGCACGCGCGCGAGCTTGTGCATCACTAGCTCAGCGGCCCCGGCCAGCTCGTCTGCCACGGCGATCGCGGTGGCTCGGAGCGGGTAGCCCTCCGGGTCCAGCTCGCCCTCGTAGGCGTGGACGGCCCGGACGCCGCTCGCGCCGATGGCCACGTTGGTCTGCCCCTCGCGCCACGGCCGTCCGAACGTGTCCGAGATCACGACGGCCACGTCGGCCCCGGTGGCCGCTGCTAGCGTGACGCGCAGCCGCCTCGCCGAGGCGTCGGGGTCCTCCGGCAGCAGCACCAGACGCCC
>JAUJOR010000028.1 GCA_030447525.1 Chloroflexota bacterium
GTGTCACTGGGGGCGCCTGCGCTTATCTATCCCGCCACGGTGGCCGCGCGGGGCCTGTCGGGGGGGCACGCGGCGGTTGAAAACCCCCTCGCCATGATAACGGCGGCGGGCTGCGCGCCCCTGTGGGGTTGGGCCGCCCGCCTCGCCATTCCCGCCGCGCTGCGGTTGGGGGGCGGGGGGCGCCCCCGCGCCCGAATACCTCCGCGCGGCGTCGAGCATTTCGGCTTATCCGGGTGTCCCAGGTGGGGCCCCCCGTTGCAGACGCGTATCGAGGCGTTGGCCGCGAGGTACCCGACGGCCCACGGCACGGCGGTGCGTGAGGGCACCTACGACGTGTACCAGGGTCGGTTCGAGCCCGCATCCAGCGAGCCTCTAGACGCCGCGGTTCTCCTGGACGCCGCGGCAGGGCGGCGGCCTTCCGGGTAGAGGCTCGCTGGATGCCGCCCGTACTCGAATGAGATCGCGTCCCAGGCTTGCGGTTCGAAATACCCAGCCAGCGGGCTCGGGCCGAGCGGAACCAGCGGGAGGGAAGGGTATTCAGGCAGCGGGTTACGCCGCAAAGCCCATTCTGACGTGTCACCCGGGTGGGGGATAGCCCATTTCTTATCTGGAGAGAGGGGTGCCCCGGACAGGAATCGAACCTGTGACCGGCCGCTTAGAAGGCGGCTGCTCTATCCGCTGAGCTACCGGGGCGCCGGCTAGAGAAGGGGCAGTCCGTGACCATGCCGGCCGGTGACTGTGATCGAGTCACCCGGCTAACACCGCGGATTGTACCAACGTGCCCGGCCCGCCCCGGACTCAGAGGCCCATCTTCTTGACCAGCTCCCGCACGGAGCTGGCCGTGCGCTGGAGGGCCGCCTGCTCCTCTGCGCTAAGGTCAATCTGCACGATCTCCTCCACGCCCGCGGCCCCCAGCTTGACTGGGACGCCACAGAAGAGGTCGGCAATGCCGTACTCCCCATCCAGGTAGGCGGCGCACGGCAGGATCTGCTTCTTGTCCAGGATCACGGCGTCCACCATCTGCGCCACGGCAGCAGAGGGGGCCTGGAAGGCGCTTCCGGTCTTCAGGAGATCCACGATCTCCTGCCCGCCCTTGCGCGTCCGCTCCACGATCGCCTCCAGGCGATCATGGGGGAGGAGCTTGGAGACGGGGACGCCCCCCACGGTGGTGTAGCTGGTCAGAGGCACCATGTCGTCGCCGTGGCCCCCCAGGACGTAGGCGTTGACGCTCTCCACCGAGACGTTCAGCTCCTGGGCCAGAAAGGTGCGGAAGCGAGCCGTGTCCAGGACGCCGGCCTGCCCGACCACCCGCTGCCGGGGAAAGCCACTGGTCTTGTAGGCCAGCTGGGCCATCGCGTCCAAAGGGTTGTTGACCATCAGCAGGACGCAGTCCGGTGAATGGCGAGCGATCTCCCGGACGTTATCTTCCACGATCTTCTGGTTGACGAGCAGGAGGTCGTCCCGGCTCATCCCCGGCTTGCGCGGGGCGCCCGAGGTAAAGACCACCACGTCCGACCCGGCCGTCATGGCGTAGTCCTGGGGCACGGTGCCCCCGGTGATGCGGCAGTCGTAGCCGACGATCGGCGCCGCTTCTGCCAGGTCAAGGGCCTTGCCCCGCGCCAGGTCCTCGACGACGTCCACCATGACGATGTCGGCGTAGCCCCGCTCGGCCAGCCGCTGGGCCGTGGTGCCGCCGACCATGCCACAGCCGACGACGGTAACTTTCTTGCGCATGCCCTTCCCCCTCCTGCGTACTGCTCAGCGCTGAGTGCTCAAGACCTGGCCGGCCGCGGCTCACGAGCGCGCGGCCGCCATCGCCCGGTCAAGAGGTTTCGCCGGTGGTGGCGGCCCGGTTGTACTCCCGCACCATCTTGGCGATGTTGGTGATCTTGATCCCCTTGGGGCAGACCGCCTCGCACTGCCCCTCCCAGGAGCAGCTGCCGAAGCCCTCAGCATCCATCTGGCGCACCATGCGTAGGGCGCGCCGCCTGCGCTCGGCCGCCCCCTGGGGCAAGAGGGCCAGCTGGCTGATCTTGGCCCCGGTGAACAGGGCCGCCGAGGCATTCTTGCACTGGGCAACGCACGCCCCACAGGCGATACAGGCGGCCGCGTCCATGGCCGCCTCCACCGTGTCCTTAGGGATCAGCGTGGTGTTGGCGTCCGGCGCGCCACCGACGCTGATCGAGGTGTAGCCCCCGGCGGCGATGATCCGGTCAAAGGCGCTGCGATCTACCACCAGGTCCTTGATCACCGGAAAGGCCCGCGCGCGCCACGGCTCGATGGCGATGGTGTCGCCGTTCTGGAAGCGGCGCATGTGCAGCTGGCAGACGGTCGTCCCGCCGTCGGGGCCGTGCGCCCTCCCATTCACCACCAGGGCGCAGGAGCCACAGATCCCCTCCCGGCAGTCGGAGTCGAAGGCGATCGGCTCCTCCCCCTTGCGTATTAGCCCCTCGTTGACCACGTCGAGCATCTCCAGAAAGGACATGTCCGGGGAGATACCTTCCGCGGTGTACGGCACCATCTTTCCATGGGTTTGCCCGTTGGGCTGCCGCCAGACGAGTAGGTGCAAGGTCATGGTGCGGTTCGGGCGATCGTCGAAGACCATACTTGTACTTCTACCCTGCCGGGTCTCTCACCGGCCGTCGTGGACCCAGGGCTCTGGCTTCACCCCACTGGGAGTGGTTGAGCTCAGGCGACCTGGGAGTTGAGACCTACTTGTAGCTGCGCTGGGTGGGATGGGCGTACTCGAACTCCAGCGCTTCTCGGTGCAGCACCGGCGGCGCCCCCACGCCGGTGAACTCCCAGGCCGCGACGTAGGTGAAATGATCGTCGTCGCGCAGGGCTTCCCCCTCCGGTGTCTGACTCTCCTCCCGGAAGTGCCCGCCGCAGGACTCGCGGCGGTGCAAGGCGTCCAGGGTCAGTACTTCGGCGAACTCGAGGTAGTCGGCCACTCGCCCGGCGTACTCCAGGGTCTGGTTCTGGTTGTCCGGCGAGCCAGGAACGATCACCCGCTCCCAGAACTCCTGGCGAAGCTGGGAGATCTCGGTCAGCGCCCGGCGCAGCCCGGCGTCACTGCGGGACATCCCCACGTGATCCCACAGCACCCGTCCCAGCTCGCGGTGGATCTCGTGCGCCGTGCGGTCGCCCCGCACCCCCAGCAGTTGGTCGATACGGGCCTGCACCACAGCGGCCGCCGCGCGGAAAGGCTCTGCATCCGGGCTCACCTCCGGCAGGCGGGCGCTGGCCAGGTAGTCGGCCACGGTATATGGGGCGATAAAGTAGCCGTCAGCCAGCCCCTGCATCAAGGCGCTGGCCCCCAGGCGGTTGGCCCCATGGTCGGAGAAGTTAGCCTCCCCCAGGACGAACAGGCCGGGGATGGTGGACATCAAGTTGTAATCCACCCACAGCCCCCCCATGGTGTAGTGGATGGCCGGATAGATACGCATCGGCGTGGAGTAGGGGTCTTCCCCGGTGATGCGCTCATACATCTCGAAGAGGTTGCCGTAACGCGCGCGGATAACGTCCTTCCCCAGGCGGGAGATGTCGTCCTTGAAGTCCAGATACACCGCCAGGCCGCTCTCACCCACGCCTCGGCCCTCGTCACAGACCTCCTTGGCGTTGCGTGAGGCGACGTCACGGGGCACCAGGTTGCCGAAGCTGGGGTACTTCCGCTCCAGGTAGTAGTCCCGCTCCCCTTCCGGGATCTCGTCCGGCGGGCGACGATCCCCCGGCTTCTTCGGCACCCAGATGCGGCCGTTGTTGCGCAAGGACTCGCTCATCAAGGTGAGCTTAGACTGGTGCTCCCCGGAGACGGGGATGCACGTGGGGTGAATCTGGGTAAAGCAGGGATTGGCGAAAAACGCCCCCCGCTTGTGCGCCCGCCAGGCGGCCGTGACGTTGGAATTGATGGCGTTCGTGGAGAGGTAGTACGCCGTGCCGTACCCTCCCGTGCACAGGAGCACGGCGTGACCGGCATACCGCTCGATCTGCCCGCTGAGGAGGTTACGCACCACGATCCCCCGGGCCTGTCCATCGACCACCACCAGGTCGAGCATCTCCCGCCGGGGATGCAGCGTGACCGTCCCCAGCTGCACCTGGCGCATCATTGACTGGTAGGCCCCCAGCAAGAGCTGCTGCCCCGTCTGCCCCCGGGCGTAAAAGGTGCGCTCCACCTGCGCCCCGCCGAAGGAGCGCGTCTCCAGCATCCCACCGTACTCCCGGGCAAAGGGGACGCCCTGGGCGACGCACTGGTCGATGATGTTCACGCTCAGCTGGGCCAGGCGGTAGACGTTGGCCTCCCGCGCCCGGTAGTCCCCGCCCTTGATCGTGTCGTAGAACAGCCGATAGACGCTGTCCCCGTCGTTGCGGTAATTCTTCGCCGCGTTGATGCCTCCCTGGGCGGCGATGCTATGCGCCCGCCGGGGGCTATCGTGGATAAAGAAGGCCAGGACGTTGTAGCCCTGCTCCCCCAGGGCCGCGGCCGCCGAGGCCCCGGCCAAGCCGGTGCCGACGACGATCACCGTATGCCGGCGCCGGTTGGCCGGGGCGATCAGGCGGTTATCGAACTTCCGCCGGTCCCACTTCTGCTCCAGCGGCCCGGAAGGGAGGCGCGCCTCCAGGCGCGAGTCCGGCGCCTCCTCCCACAGGGCCGGCGCCATAACGTGGGGCTTCGTCTCCGTGGCGTACTCCAGACCCATCGCTCGTCTCTCCCCCCCTGCTCTCTCTCGCCCTTAGCCGGCGCGCGTCTCCCGCCCGGTGCTTAACTGACCGCGCCCTGCCGTGCGAAGAAGAACACCCAGAAAGGGATCGCCATGAAACCGAGGGCAATCACCGCGGCCACCACTTTCGCCACGCGCAGCAGCAGGGGGGTAAACCGGGGGTGGTCGGCCCCCAGGGAATCAAAGGCGCTGGCGATCCCGTGCCATAAGTGCGAGCCCACCACCAGCATGCAGAAGGCGTAAAAGACGACGTTCAGGATGTTGCCGAAGACCTCCAGCTCCAGCCGATACAGGTCACGCACGCCGGCCTCCGAGCTCCCCTGGGCCACGACGTACTCCGGGCCATACTTGAACTGAACCAGGTGAATCAAGACAAAGACGAGGATGATGATTCCGGAGAAGATCATCGTCGAGGAGGCCAGGCTCTTGCGGCTGGGCCGCCCCGTCCAGGCCGTCCTGTGATACCTCACCGGCCGGGCCCGCCGGTTGGCGATAAAGTTCGTCACCGCCTTGTAGATGTGGACGAGAAAGATGGCCCCCAGCCCGATCTCCACCGGGACGATCAGCGGGTTCTTGATCAAGAGGTGGGAGTAGCTATTGAACGTCTCCGGCCCTAGGAAGACCAGCAGATTCCCCAACAGGTGCAGAATCAGGTAGCCGAAGAGCAGCAGACCGGTGGCCCCGATCAGCACCTTGGTACCGATCGAGGTATTGAAGTAGGAGCGGGTCGGCGCTACCGATGAGGTATAAGGACGCCGCTGCGTCGGCGGGGCGGGTGGGGCCAGAACGGACTTAGACACAGTGCGAGACGGCGTCGCCACCAGAGACTCCTCTAGAGATGTGATCTCGAGTAGAGATAGGATCTCGAGGGGTTTAATCGGACTATAGCACAGCCCCTGCCCCGGTTAGCGCGCGGGCGCTAACGCCGGAACAGCGTTGCGCCGGGGACATCGGTCTGCCCTCCGCCGGCGGGGGCGGTACCATCCCGACGAGGTACGAGGAGTCACGATATGAGCGCCAAGACAGCGCCGGCCGAGACGCGGATCGAGCGGGACTCCATGGGCGAGCTCCCCGTTCCGGCGGGGGCCTACTACGGGGCCTCCACCCAGCGGGCGGTGCGCAATTTCCCCATCAGCTCCCTGCGGTTCCCGCGCCGCCTGATCTGTGCCCTGGGTCTGATCAAGCGCGCGGCCGCCGAGGTGAACCGCGACCTGGGGCTCTTCGACGGCGCGCTGGAGCCCCCACAGATCGAGGCCATGATCCAGGCCGCCCAGGAGGTGGCCGACGGCCGCTTCGACGCCGACTTCGTCGTGGACATCTTCCAGACTGGGTCCGGCACCTCCAGCAACATGAACGCCAACGAGGTGATCGCCAACCGGGCCAACGAGCTGCTCGGCCAGCCTCTGGGGACGCGTAAACCCATCCACCCCAACGACCATGTCAACCTCTGCCAGTCGTCTAACGACGTTATCCCCACCGCCATCCACCTGGCCGCCTTGATGGCCATGCACCAGGACCTGATGCCGGCCCTGGAGACCCTCCACCGGGCGCTGCAGGCCAAGGCCGAGGAGTTCTGGCCCATCGTCAAGACCGGACGCACGCACCTCCAGGACGCCACGCCGATCCGCCTGGGCCAGGAGTTCCGGGGCTACGCCGGACAGGTGGAGCGGGCCATCCGCCGCCTGGGGCACGCCAGGGACGAGCTGGAGGAGGTGGCCCTCGGGGGCACCGCCGTGGGCACCGGGATCAACGCCCACCCCCAGTTCGCCCCCCGCGTCTGCGCCCGCCTGCAGGCCCTGGCCGGGGTGACCGTGCGGGAGACGGACAGTCACTTCCAGGCCCAGGCGACGATGGACGCCGCCGTCGCCACCAGCGGCGTCTTGAACACGGTGGCCGTCTCTCTGCTGAAGATCGCCAACGACGTCCGCTGGCTCGGCTCCGGCCCCCGCGCCGGCTTCTTCGAGCTCCTCCTGCCGGAGGTGCAGCCGGGGAGCTCCATCATGCCCGGGAAGGTCAATCCGGTCATCGCCGAGGCTCTGATTCAGGTCTGCGCCCAGGTGATGGGCAATCACCACACCGTCACCCTCGGCGGGCAGTGGGGCTTCTTCGAGCTGAACACCATGATGCCCCTCATCGGCCACAACCTCCTGCAGGCCATCGACCTCCTCGCGGCCGGAGCGGCCAACTTCTCCGACCAGTGCGTCGTTGGCCTGGCGGCCACGGAGCACGGCCCCCAGATGGTGGAGCGGGGCCTGGCCATCTGCACCGCCCTGGTGCCGGAGATCGGCTACGACGCCGCGGCCGCCATCGCCAAGGAGGCCTATCGCACGGGGGCCACGGTGCGAGAGATCGCCCGCCGGCGCACCTCCCTCTCCGACGACGACCTCGACCGCCTCCTCAACCCGGCGCAGATGACCGAGCCCGGCCTCACCGGGGCCCCCACGGGGGGCTAGCGTGCCGCCTCTTGAGGTCACTTGAGGTGGCAAAAAAGTCCCTCTCACCCCCTTGACAAGGGGATGAACGAGTTGTAGGTTTAGAGCGGGAACGGGCCGTGAGGCCCGGCCCGAAAACAGGAGACAAAGGAGGCCACGGAGTCAAATAATGACCATGACCCGGAAGCGTCCACAGTCACTGTATGGCGTCCTTCAAGTTGACAGATAGGCGCCCGGAGGGAACCAGCCCCCGGGCGTAGGTCGACCGCAGGCGAGCCCTTTAGGACAGCGGGGCAGACAAACAGCTGGAAGCATGCTTCCAGCGGCCTCGAGTAGACTAGCAGTCAGCTAGAGGGCGGGAGTCCTGGACGCACTGCCGAATTGTCCAGCAGCCGTCGAGTGCTTGGCGCAGAGTACGGTTGTGAAGAGCGCGTTGGCACAGCGAAGCCCCGGCCGCCTGGCTGGGGCTTCGTTATTGCCCCTGGATCTGGATAGTCCACGGAAGTCCCCCGTGGATCCTCCAGCCCAGCGCCGCTCGAAGACGCCACCCTGGACCCGCTTAGGACTGTGGCAGGGACAGCCTTTCACTCCCCTTGAGCCAGGGGTAAGCGCGAACGTGAAACGTTACCCTTGCCATAGCTATTAGAGCTGGGCGACGACGTCGGCCATCAAGTCCCCGGCCTGCGTCGGGTTGAGCGCCACCTTGACCCCCGCCCCCTGCAAGGCATCCATCTTGGCCTGCGCCGTCCCTTGCGATCCGGAGACGATGGCCCCGGCGTGGCCCATCTTGCGGCCCGGGGGCGCCGTGACCCCGGCGATGTACGCCACCACCGGCTTGGTCATCTCCTTGGCGATGTACTCGGCCGCCCGCTCCTCTTCGGTGCCCCCGATCTCCCCGATCAAGATCACCGCCTTCGTCTCCGGGTCGGCCTGAAAGGCCTGCAGGCAGTCGATGTAGTTCGTGCCCGGCACTGGATCGCCCCCAATGCCGACGCACGTCGTCTGGCCGATCCCCTTCTGGGTCAGCTCGTAGAGGGCCTGGTAGGTCAGCGTCCCGGAACGGGAGACGATCCCCACCGGCCCGCCCGGCTTGGCGATCTCCCCCGCCGTGATGCCGATGTTGCACTTCCCCGGGCTGATCAGGCCGGGGCAGTTGGGGCCCAGCAGGCGGGTGGAGGGGAAGTCCCGCCGCAGGCGGTTGTAGAAGCGGGCTTCGTCGTGCGCCGGCACCCCCTCGCTGATCACCACCACCATGTCCATCCCCGCCTCCGCCGCCTCCAACACGGCGGCGGCTACACCGGGGGCGGGGACAAAGATGCAAGAGACGTTGGCCCCGGTGCGGGCCCTGGCCTCGGCCACGGTGGCGAAGATGGGGATACCCTCGATCTCCGTGCCCCCGCGCGTGGGATTGGTACCGGCTACTACCTGGGTGCCGTAGGCGCGGTTGCGCAAGGCGTAAAAGGTGCCCTGGCTGCCGGCGCGGGGCGATAACCCCTGGTAGACCACCTTGGTCTGCTCGTCCACAAAGATGCTCACTGCACCCCCCCCTGATATGGGGCCACCGTCGTCGGGGCCACGGCCTCCCGGTCGCCGGCCGCGGCCAGCGCCACCGCCTGGCGCGCTGCCTCTACCATCGTCGGCCGGGAGATCAGCCGGTCGGACTCGTGCCCCCTGAGGATCGCCCGCCCTTGCTCGGCGTTCGTCCCATCCAGGCGGATCACGATCGGTGAGCGCAGCTCCACGCGGCGCAGCGCCTCCACGATCCCGTTGGCCACCTCCTCGCCACGGGTGATCCCACCAAAGATGTTGATGAAGATCGACCGCACCTTGGGATCGCTGTTGACCACTTCCAGGGCACCGGCCATCACCTCGGCGCTGGCCCCGCCCCCCACATCCAGGAAGTTGGCCGGCTGGCCCCCCACCTGGCTGACCACGTCCAGGGTGCTCATGGCCAACCCGGCCCCGTTGGCGATGATCCCCACGCTGCCGCTCAGGCCGACGTACTGCAGGCCTTTCTCCCGCGCCAGCTGCTCTCGCGGATCCAGCGCCTCCCCCACGCGGAACTCTTCCCACTCCGGGTGCCGAAAGGTGGCGTTGTCGTCCAGGCTGACCTTGGCGTCCAGGGCGTGCACCCGGCCCTCCGGGGTCAGGATCAAAGGGTTGATCTCCACCAGGGTGGCGTCGCCCTCGGTGTAGCAGCGGTAGAGCTTCATCAAGATCTCCACTGCCCCGTCGTGAGCCGGGGCGTCCAGGCCGGCCTCCTCCACCAGGCGCCGCGCCTCGGCCTCGGTCAGTCCCTCTACCGGGTCGACGTGCAGGCGAGCAATCGCCTGCGGGTCCTCGGCCGCCACCTGCTCGATGTCGATGCCCCCCTTGGAAGAAACCAGGCCCAGGTGCTGCTTGGCCCCCCGGTCAAGGGTAAATGAGGCGTAGTACTCCTTGGCGATGTCCGAGGCGTGCTCGATCCACAGGCGCCGCACCACGTGGCCCCGGATGTCCATCCCCAGGATGCGAGTGGCGTGCTCGCGCGCCTCGGTGGCGTTGGCCGCCAGCTTGATCCCCCCGGCCTTGCCCCGGCCGCCAACCTGCACCTGAGCCTTGACCACCACGGGGTAGCCGGCGCGCTCCGCCTGGGCCACCGCATCGTCCGCCGTCTCGGCCACGCCCCCGGCCGAGACGGGGATACCCCAGCGGGCGAAGTACTGTTTCCCCTGGTACTCGAATAGGTCCACGCTGCTCCTCCCGCGGGCCGAGCTCAGTCTTACTGCGGTGCGTGCCGTGCCTAACGAAGGTTCAGCCGGTCATGATGCGGCGCGCCGGGCATGACCCTCGGCGAGGGCATGGCCGCACTGTGTGGTCGTCGTGGTGCTTGTGCGTTGTCACAGCACGCCTGCAACGTCATGCACGCCGGTACTACCGCCTCAAGCGCCGGTTGACAGCCCACTAAGCCGCCAGGCGCTCTCGCAGCTTCGCCGTCACGGCGTCCACGAACTCAAAGGTGTTGGCGCCACGGGCGTTGGGGGTGGTGGTCAGCCCCAGGAGGTCCCGTGTCATCACCCCGCCTTCGATGGTCTCGGTCACCACCCGCTCCAGCGTGCGGGCGAAGGCGGTCACCTCCGGCGTCCCATCCATCTCCCCCCGCCGGCCGAGCGCTCCCGTCCAGGCGAAGATCGAGGCCACGGAGTTGGTCGAGGTCTCACCCCCTTGCTGGTGGCGCCGGAAGTGGCGCGTCACCGTCCCGTGGGCCGCCTCGTACTCGTACTTACCTTCCGGGTTGACCAGCACGGAGGTCATCAGCCCCAGGCTGCCGAACCCCTCCGCCACCATGTCGCTCATCACGTCGCCGTCGTAGTTCATACAGCACCAGAGGTAGCCCCCTTCGTTCTTCACCGTCTGGGCCACGGCATCGTCGATGAGGTAGTAGGCGTAGGTGATCCCGGCCCCCGCCAGCTCCGCCGTACGGCCCTCGGCCTCCTCCTGGAAGATGTCTCGGAAGCGGGCGTGGTACTTCTTAGAGATGGTGTCCTTGGCCCCGAACCAGATGTTGATCTTCTCGCCGATGCCATAGGTAAAGCAGGCCTTGGCGAAGCTGCGGATGGACGCGTCCGTGTTGAACATACCCATGGCCACGCCACCGCCGCCGAAGTCGTTGACCAGGAGACGCTGGGGCTGGTTCCCATCGCGGGGGGTGTAGACGAGCTCCACCTTACCCGGGCCCTCCACCACCAGCTCCTGGTCACGGTAGATGTCCCCAAAGGCGTGGCGGGCGACGGTGATCGGCTTTTTCCACGCCCGTACCTTGGGCGGGATGTTGCTCAGGGTGATCGGCTTGCGGAACACCGTGCCATCCATGATGCTCCGGATCGTCCCGTTGGGGGAGGGCCACTGCTTCTTGAGCCCGAACTCCCGGACGCGATCGTCGTTCGGTGTGATCGTGGCGCACTTCACGGCCACGCCGTGCTCCAGGGTCGCCTTAGCCGCCTCCACGGTCACGGCGTCTTCGGTGGCGTCACGGTTGGTCACGGAGAGGTCAAAGTAGCGCAGATCCACATCCAGGAAGGGGAGGATGAGCTGCTCCTTGATCCGGGCCCAGATCACCCGGGTCATCTCGTCGCCGTCCATCTCCACGAGCGGATTCTTGACTTTGATCTTCTCCATCGCAGTCCCCCTACCCGCCACCAACCCGGACAGTAGCCCACGGGCAGCGAACCAGTCTATCATTCGCGGGGGAGGACGAAAGAACCATGACCACGGCGTCATCTGCCGCCAAGGTGGGCGCACCGGCCACCGGCGCACCGGCCACCAAGGAAGGCCAGGGCCTCGAGGATGTCATTGCCGGCCCCTCGGGCATCTGCGAGGTCAACGGCGATGAAGGCCGGCTGATCTATCGCGGGTATGACATCCATGACCTGGCCCAGCACTCCACGTTCGAGGAGACGACGTACCTCCTGTGGCACGGGGAGCTGCCCACCCGTACCCAGCTGGCCGAGCTCCAGGAGCAGCTCCAGGCCAACCGTGCCCTCCCCCCGGAAGTCCTCGACCTGATGCGCCGGTTTCCCAAGAGCTCGACGCCGATGGACGTCCTGCGTACGGCCGTGTCGGCCTTGCAGCTCTGGGACCCGCAGGAGAACGACGACAGCGACGGGGCGAACCACCAGAAGGCCCTGCGCCTGACGGCCCAGATGCCTACCCTGGTGGCCAGCTGGCACCGCCTGCGCTCCGGCCAGGAGGCCATCCCGCCCAAGACGGGGCACAACACCGCCGAGGCGTTCCTGTACATGCTCACCGGCGACGACACGGACGACATCGGCGAGCGCACGCTGGACGTCTCCTTGATCCTGCACGCCGACCACGAGCTCAACGCCTCAACCTTCGCCGCCCGAGTCACGGCGGCGACCCTCTCGGACATGCACTCGGCCATCACCAGCGCCCTCGGCGCCCTCATCGGCCCGTTGCACGGCGGGGCCAACGAGGGCGTTATCCGCATGCTCCAGGAGATGGGGGACATCTCCCATGTAGAGCCCTATCTCAAGGGCCAGCTGGAGGCCAAGCGTCGCATCATGGGCTTCGGCCACCGCGTCTACCGCCACGTCGACGACCCGCGGGCGACGCACCTGCGAGAGATGTCCCGCCAACTGGGCCAGCGCCGGAACGACTTGAAGTTCTGGGAGATGAGCCGCAAGATCGAAGAGGTGATGCTGCGGGAGAAAGACCTGCGCGCCAACGTGGACTTCTACTCCGCCTCCACCTACCACGCCTTGGGCATCCCCATAGACCTGTTCACCCCCGTCTTCGCCGTCTCACGCATCGCCGGCTGGACGGCCCACGTCCTGGAGCAGTACGCCAACAATCGCCTGATCCGCCCCCGCGCCGACTACATCGGCCCACGCAATCTCCAGTACGTCCCCATCGAGCAGCGACAGTAAGCCGCGACGGTAAGCCCGCCCACCCGCCGGCCCCGCGCCGGCGCCCAGGGGCGTCGCAAGCACGTCAGCCCTCAGGCAGACAGGCCCATGACAGGGGCCCACTACATGGACAGTGACAGCAGCAGCACCCCGCCGGTGCGAGTGCGTCTTGCACCATCTCCCACCGGGTTCTTGCACATCGGCAACGCCTTCCTGGCGTTGATCGACGCCGCCTTTGCCAGGAGGCACGGCGGTCGGTTCCTGATTCGCATTGAGGACACCGACCAGGAGCGCTTCATCCCCGAGGCCGAGGCTGCCATCTACGACGGCCTGCGCTGGCTGGGCCTGGAGTGGGACGAGGGGCCGGACGCCGGCGGTCCGGCCGGTCCCTACCGGCAGTCCGAGCGCCTCCCGCGCTACCAGGCCGCCGCCGCGGAGCTGGTGGGGATGGGTCGAGCCTACCACTGCTGGTGCTCGCCGGAGCGCCTGGATGAGATGCGCCGCCAGCAGCAGGGGCGTAAGCAGCCCCCCAAGTACGACCGCCTCTGCCTGGGCAAGACGGAAGCGGAGCGCAAGGCCCTGGGTGGGTACAGCGAGCGCCCCGTCGTCCGCTTGCTCATGCCCACGGAGGGGCAGGCCACGTTTCAGGACGCCATCCGCGGGCCGATCACGTTCGAGTACGCCCTGCTGCAGGACCCGGTCATCCTGCGGTCCAACGGATTCGCCGTGTATCACCTGGCGGCCATGGTCGACGACCGCGAGATGGGGATCAGCCACGTGTTGCGGGGGGAGGAGTGGATCTCCAGTACCCCCATCCACATGCAGATCTACGACGCCTTCGGCTGGGAGCTGCCGGTCATCGCCCACACCCCCCTGCTGCTCAACACCGACCGGGGCAAGATCTCTAAGCGCAAGCACCCCTGGGCCAAGATGTCCTGGTTCCGGGAAGAGGGCTTCCTGCCGGCGGCGCTGCTGAACTACCTCGGGGGGCTGGTCGTTCACGTCCCCGACCCCGAGAACGTAGACCCCAGCGTCGATCGTGAGCTCTTTGGCTTCGACGAGATCGTCGAGCACATCGATCTGCAGCGCATCGGGCCCTCTGGGAAGATCTTTGATCTGGATAAGCTGACGTCGCTGAACGGGCAGTACATCCGCCGCCTCTCGCTGGGGGAGCTGCAGGATGCGGTGCACCCCTTCCTGGAAGCCGCCGGCCTCCACGTTGGCGGCGATCCCAAGCTCCCAAGGGCCCTGGCCCTGGAGCACGAGCGTCTGCGGCGCCTCTCCGAGGCCCCCTACGTCCTTTCCTTCTTCTTTCGCGACGAGGACTACGACGCTTCACTGCTGATCCCCAAGGGGCTCGACCGCAACCGGGCGCTGGAGCTCCTCCGGGCGGCCCGGCGCGAGATCGACAGCGTCGCTTCCGGCCCGGAAGGTTGGACGGCGACGGCCCTGGAAGCGTCCTTCCGCGCCCTGGCCGAACGCCTGGGGCTGAAGACGGGACGGGAACGAGGCCAGCTCATTGGCGCCGGGGTGGTGCGCGTCGCCGTGACCGGACGCACCGCCGGCCCCCCCCTCTTCGAGACGATGGAGGTGCTCGGGGACGAGACCGTCATCCGGCGCATGGACGAGGCGCTCAACCGCCTCCTCTCCCTCGCGGCCTGAGGTAGGGATCGGGCTTCAAGGCGCGGCCGGCCGGCGGGGGCAGGCGGGGTGTGCGGGAGTGAGCGGGTATCCCCACTGCTAGAATCTGGGCGTGGCGGCGCCCGCGTCCCCGACTCCGTCCCCCTCCACCCCCCCACCTACCCCCGCGATCCCCGAAAAGGCCTTGCAGGAGCTCCGCGCCAAGGCCACGGGCCAGCCGGTGCCGCGCCTGATCATCCTCTCCGCACCCTCCGGGGCGGGAAAAGATACCGTCTTACAGGGCCTGCGCGGGCGCAACCTGGCCCTACACGTCGCCGTCACCTGCACTACCCGTCCCCGCCGGCCGGTCGAGGTCGACGGCGTCGACTACCTGTTTGTCGACCGCGCGGCCTTTGACGAGCTGCGCCGGCGGGGGGAGCTGCTGGAAGACGCCGAGTACGCCGGCCACTGCTACGGCGTGCCCAAGCAACCTCTTCGAGAGGCGCTGGCCCGCGGCGAGGATGCCCTGCTCAAGATCGAGGTGCAGGGGGCGGCCATTGTCAAGGAGCAGTTCCCGCAGACGGTGATGATCTTTCTCGCCCCACCAGACCTGGCCGAGCTCGACCGCCGGCTGCGCCAGCGGGGGAGAGTCGACCCCACCGACCTGCGGCGCCGCCTGGAAGCAGCGGAGCGCGAGCTGGCCGCTATCCCGCAGTATGACTACCTGGTCGTCAACCACTTCAACCGCGTCGACGCGGCGGTCGACCAGCTCACCCACATCATCCTGGCGGAACGCTGCCGGACGGGCGTCTCACCCGTTCGGCTCTGAAACCAGGGGCTTCGGGGCTCGCCCCTGAGTCCGAATCCCTGAGAGGGAGACACGAACGATGGCCAAGTTAGCGATCTATGGCGGTGAGCCGGTGCGTCAGGCCCCCTGGCCCGCCTGGCCCCGCCCGGAGACGGCCGCCCGGGCCACCGAGCTGGCGGCCAGGGCCCTGACAAGCGGCAAGTGGGCCGGCGACGGCCCGATGGAGCAGGAGTTCGCCACCCGCTTCGCCGCCCTCCAGGGGGCGCAGCACGGGGTGTGCGTCTCCAGCGGCACCACTGCCCTCCAGACGGCCCTGGAGGCGGCCGGGATCGGCTTCGGGGACGAGGTGATCGTCCCGGGGATGACCTGGATCGCCACCGCCAGCGCGGTGCTCTCCACCAACGGCGTCCCCGTCTTCGCCGAGCTCGACCCGCAGACCTTCTGTCTCGACCCCGGGGCCGCCGCCGGAGCCATCACGCCCCGCACCAAGGCCATCATCCCGGTGCACGTCTTCGGGACGATGGCCGACATGGACGCCATCAACGACCTGGCGGCGCGCCACCACCTGGCCGTGATCGAAGACGCCGCCCACGCCCACGGCTCCCAGTGGCGCGCGCCCGACGGGGCGGTGCGGGGGGCCGGGGCGCTGGGCCTCGCCGGCTGCTTCTCCTTCCAGGCCAGCAAGTCCCTCAGCGCCGGGGAGGGCGGGATCGTCCTTACCGACGACGGTGACTTCGCCGACCGCTGCTGGTCCTACCGCAACGTCGGCCGGGCGCGCCGGGAAGGACAGCCTAGCGTGCTGGGGTTCAACTACCGCCTCTCCGAGGTCCAAGCCGCCACCCTGCTGGCCGGCCTGGAGACCCTGGAGGGGGAGCTGGCCACCCGCGACGCCAATGGGCAGTACCTGAACCGGCGCCTGGCACAGATCCCCGGCATCCATCCGGCCCGCCGCGACCCGCGCGTCGTGCGCCAGGCCTACTACGGTTACATCTTCGCCTACGACCCGCTGGCCTGGGATGGTGTCCCCCGTAGCCGCTTCCTGCAAGCCATCAAGGCAGAAGGCGTGCAGGCCGGGGGCGGCTTCCCGCCGGTGTACCGTATGGACTACTGGCGCGTCCGCAAAGAGCGCTTTCCGGCCGCCGCCCGCTATGATCCCACTTCGCCGGACTACCAGGAGCCCAACCTCCCGGTGACCGAGCGACTGGCCCTGGAGCAGCAAGTCACCCTGCCCCACTCCCAACTCCTCGGCACCCGTGAGGACGTAGAAGACATCGCCCGCGCGGTGGAGAAGCTCTACCACCGGCGCGCCGAGCTCACCCAGCAGCCCGCCGTCGCCATCGCCTAGACCAGAGGCGCTGCTCTCTAGTATTCAGCTCTCTAGTACTCAGCACCAACGCCATGGCCATTCGTCAGATCATCACCGACCAGGACCACAAAGTCCTCCGCGGAAAAGCCAAGCGGGTGGGACGGATCGATGATTCCACGCGCCAGCTGATCGACGACCTGTTCGATACGATGCGCGTCGCCCCCGGCGTTGGCCTGGCGGCCCCCCAGATAGGCGTGCCCCTACGCGTCATCGTCGTGGAGTACGAGGGGCAGCGCTACGCCTTCATCAACCCGGAGATCGTCAAGCAGAGCGGCCAGGTCACCGACGAGGAAGGCTGCCTCTCTGCCCCCCACTGGCAGGGCCCCGTTACCCGTGCCACTCACGTCACCCTCAAAGGGCGCGACCGAGATGGTAAGGAGGTGCGCGTCAAGGCGGAGGGCTGGCTGGCACGCATCTTCCAGCACGAGATCGACCACCTGGGGGGCACCCTGTTCCTGGATCTCGTCCAGGATCGCTCCCTCATCCATTGGGTAGAGTCGGATGCGTCGGGCGAAGCGGAAGGCGGTGAAGGGGACGTCGCGCGCAGCGCCCGCCGCCGCGCCCGCGACACCAACGGGGCGGCAACCGGAGACGGCCAGCAGGGGCGGCCGTCTCCCCGCGGCCAGCGCGCCTTGAAGCCTCAGGAGGCGGAGCTATAGCCGGCGGCCGTGCACATGATGCCCGCGGCCGACCGCGCGCTGTGTTCATGGGCACCCCGGAGTTCGCCGCCGTCATCTTGCGCCGGCTCCTGGCCCCGGACTCCCCCGTGACCGTGGTAGGGGTCGTCACCCAGCCCGACCGGCCGGTGGGGCGGGGGCACCGCCTGGCCCCCCAGCCGGTCAAGGCGCTGGCCGGCAGCGCCGGCTTGCCGGTGTTGCAGCCCCTCTCTTTGCGTCGCCCCGCCGCCCTGACCGCCCTGCAACGCCTGCAGCCGGACGTCGGCGTCGTGGCCGCCTATGGCCGGATCCTCCCCCCGGACGTCCTGGCCGTCCCCCGGTACGGCTATCTCAACGTCCACGCCTCCCTGCTCCCCCGCTGGCGCGGGCCATGGCCCATCGGGGCCGCCCTCCTCGCCGGGGACGTCGAGACCGGGGCGAGCATCATGCGCCTGGACGAAGGGATGGACACCGGCGGGGTGCTGGCCCGGCGCCCCGAGCCCATCTACCCTGACGACACCACGGCCACCCTGGAAGCCCGCTTGTCCGCGCTCGGCGCCGCCATCCTGGTGGAAACCCTCCCCGCCTATCTCTCCGGGACACTGGCGCCGCAGCCCCAGGACGACCGCGAGGCCACCTACTGCCACATGGTGCGCAAAGACGACGGGTGCTTGGATTGGACGCAGCCGGCGGTGGCCCTGGAGCGCCAGGTGCGGGCGATGCAACCCTGGCCGGTGGCCTGGACAACCTGGCAGGGGAAACAGCTCCGCGTCCTCAAGGCCCGCGTCGTGGATACCCCTGCCGATGGTCCGCCCGGCCCCGCAGGCCCAGAGCGTCCGCAGCAGCCCGCGGCCGGCGCGAACGGGGACGCCGCCGGGCGCGTCGTGCGCTGGGGAAAAGGGGTTGCCGTCGGCACCGGCAAGGGGTGGCTGGCGCTGGATCAGGTACAACTCGAAGGCCGGGGGGTCGTTCCCATTGCCGCCTTCGTCAACGGCTACCGTACCTTCCCCGGCAGCCGTCTGACCTGAATCTCAAGCCCCGCCGCCAGGTGGGTCACGCCGCACCTACCTGGGAGGTGTCCTAAGCACCTGACACAACGTCCTCCACCCATGCCACCAGGAGTGGGAGGTACGCCAGGCTTCTTGTCACCTGCTTAGAAGAGGACGCCGGCCCCTAGGAGCAGCGCCCCGGCGACGATAGCCACCACACCGCCGATCAGCTGGGCGTCCCCGCTGAAGCCGGGGCCATGCGGACGGCGCCCGCCGGCGCCGTCCGCATGGCCCCCCGAAGAGGCCCAGTATCCCAACCAGGAGCAAGACCGCACCGAGCACCGTCAAGATCATGGCTTATGGGGCTCAGTATACCTTAACCACCCGTTCGTGTCCCCCATCCGCAGCCAGGTCTCCTGCATCGCTCCCTTGCGCCGGCTCGAGCTGACCTGCCTGTGCGTCCATGAGGTGCTCGCGCAAGAGGTTGAGGGCGTAGAGCACTGCCCGCCGGCGGATGATCGAAGGGGCAGTGGTGTCCAGCCGGTCATAAGAGGCCACCGCTTGCCCCGTGGCGTCCACCAGTACCGTGTAGGAGTGCCGGCCGGGGGTAGCGCCTTCACGGGGGACGAGGTCGGCCGCCAGGGCCAGGCCGAGGTCGGCGTCAAACTGCCGCACGACGGTGGCGGCCAGGGCCCGCGCCCGCGCCGCCCCGGGGCCGGCTTCATCTTGCGAAGCGTCCGACTGACTGCTCGGCGTTGCCGGCAGGGCGCCACTTACCAGCCCGCCCCTAAAGCGCGGGCCGGCCGCCTCGCTCAGGTCGCCGGCTACCAGGCCACCGGTGAACTCCTCCGCCGTGGCGATGGTCAGGCCGAGGCGCTCCAGGAGGGCGGCGCCGACGCTGGCCAGGGAGTCGGCATCCAGGCCATAGATCGCCCGCCCCAGGACCTGCCGTACGTGGGGCTCCAGCTCGTCCAGCAGGGCCTGGGCCGCCTCGACACTGGGGGCCTTAGCGCTGGTTCGTACGTGCACGCCGTCCGCTTTGGCGTAGGTGGCGATGGTGGGATTAGTACGCGCCAGCAGGGGCTTGATCAGCTCTTCCACCGCCGACTCCCCCAGGCCTACCACCTTGAAAGTGCGGGTCAAAATGACCGCCCCCCCTTGCCGCTGGCGCAGCTGAGGGACGACTTCATGCTCCCACATGCGGAACATCTCGCCGGGGACGCCGGGCATAGCCACGATGATCCGCCTGTCCCGCTCCACCCACCAGCCTGGGGCTGTTCCCACCGGGTTTTGCAGCACGCGGGCAGACTCGATCAAAGTGGCCTGCTTGACGTTGCTCTCCGGCATGCTCGCCCCACGGCGGGCGAAAAAGGCCCGCAGCTCCGTCTCCAGATCGGGCTGCACCACCATCGGCTCTTGAAGCAGGGCGCTGATGGCCTCCCGCGTCAGGTCGTCCTCGGTGGGGCCCAGGCCGCCGGTCATGACTATCAGCTCGGAGCGATCCCATGCCCGGCGCAGATGATCGGTCAACCGCCCCAGGTTGTCCCCTAACTGGGAGATGTAGTAGCAGTCGATGCCGAGATGGGAGAGCTGTTGGGCCAGCCAGGAGGCGTTCGTGTCGGTGATGTGGCCGAGCAACAGCTCGGTGCCGACGGAGATGATCTCAGCGCGCATCTGCAAGCCCCTATCTCGATTGATGACCGCTGACCCGGAGCGGTGGCCGGGTGCCGGCGCTTCCCCAACCCTGGCCCGTAGCCTACAGCTCGTCCAGGGAGATCTCCCGTTCTTCCCGCGAAGAGCGGTGGATGGCCAGGCACAGCGCCAGATTGGCCCGACCATCTTCGCCGGAGATGGCCGGGTCGCGGCGCTCGTCGATGGCGCGGAGAAACTCCCGGTCCTGGGCCAGGATGGCCGTGTTGACGTGGTGCTCGGGATCGTAGAGCGGGGGGACGTCAATCATCCGCTCCGCACCATCCCCAGTGTAGCGCAGGCGCAAGGCGCGTCCTTCCACAGCGGCCATGGCCCGCGTCCCCAGCGCCGCACGCGCCGTCCCACCCCCCAAGGGGGCGCTCAACCCGCCCTCGAACCCCCCCACGGCGCCGGAGGCAAAGCTCAGGGTCGCCCGAGCGTAGTCGTCCAGGTCGGGGTAGTCGTTCCGGCTGAACATGGTGCGCCCGTGCACCCGCTTGATGGGACCGGCAACGGCTTCCCCCGTCCAGCGCAGAAAGTCCAGCTCGGCTATGCCCCACTCGATTGTGAACCCCCCGCCGCGTCGCCAGTCGCGCCGCCACCACGGGATCTCCGCGGGCGAGGTCTCGCCAAAGCGCCGGCTCCAGAGGGCCACCAGTGTCCCCAGGTCGCCTTCGGTCACCAGCCGGCGGAGGCGCTGGAGCACGGGATTGAAACGACCGGCATGGCCGATCATCAGCCGCACGTCCGCTTCCCGGCAGGCGGCGATGATCTGGCTTGCCGCGTTCAGGGAATGGGCAATGGGACGCTCGATGAACACGTGCCGGGCGGCGCGGGCGGCGGCCACGGCGTGCTCGACGTGGAGGTGGGGCGGGCTGCACACCCACACGGCGTCGACGTGCTCCCAGAGGGAGGCCACGTCCGGGACGACGCGGGCGCCGAGCTGGGAGGCCCGTTCCTGGGTGCGCTCGGCCATGGGGTCGGCAATGGCCGTCACCCGCGTCCCTTCCACCCGCTGCAAGGCAGCGAAGTGGGCGCTGGCGGTGCTTCCGGCCCCGATGAATCCGACTCGCAGCATCTCCCTCTTCCTGAGAACGCCTGTGTCCGTCTTGTCCATCATCACCAACCGGCCTGGTCTGCGCAAGTCGCCGGCGCGCCGCCCGGTTGTCGGCGCCCGGTTGCCGCCGGCCATCGCAGGGGGTGCCGGCCCCACCGGGCGCCTGTCCTATACTCGACGTGAGGCCACTCGACGCGAGGCTACTCGACGTGAGGCCTCGCCCTCCGGACGACACGAAGCTATGGCTACGAGCAACGGTACACCGTCCGGCAATGGCTGGGCCGCCCGCCTGCGCCGTGCCGTCACACTCTCGGCCTGGCACGGCTGGCAGCGCCTTGATGCCGTGCTGCCGCGCCCGGTCAGGTTCACCCTGGCCACAGTCGTCGGTGAGGCGCTGTACTGGGTGCTGCCGAACAAGCGGGCCGCCGTCCTGGCGAACATGACCTACGTCCTCGGGCCGGACGCCTCGCCGGCGGCCGTCCGCCGGGTAGCCCGGCGGTCGTTCCGGAACTTCGCCAAGTATCTCTGCGAGTTCACTCACCTGCCGCGCTGGACGGAGCGGGATCTGGAGCGCCTGATCGCTTCGGCCACCGGCTGGGAGCACGTGGTCGACGCTCTAAGCGACGGCAAGGGGGTCATCTTCGTTACGCCCCACTTTGGCAACTGGGACATCGCCGCCTGGTACTTCGGGCAGCGCCACACCTTCGCCGCCGTGGTCGAGCCCCTCCAGCCGCCGGAGCTGGACGCCCTGGTGCAGGGGTGGCGCCGGGCAAAGCACATCAACACCATCCCCCTGGCCGGCGCCGCGCGGGAGGTCTTCCGGCGCCTAAAAGGGGGAGGCGTCGTCGGTTTGGTCGTGGATCGGCCGACTCACGCCCAGGGCAGCGGCGGGGCGGTGCGCTTCTTCGGCGAATGGACGCGCGTCCCCACCGGGGCGGCCCGTTTCGCCCTGCGCACCGGGGCCCCCGTGGTGGCCGCCGGCGTCTGGCGCACGCCCCAGAACAGCTACGTCGCCTTTGCCTTGCCCCCCTTACGCTTCACACCGTCCGGCGATGCCCGCGGGCGTGACGCCGACGAGGCCAGGGCGATGCAGCGGATCATGGCCGACGTCGAGCATGTCATCCGTCTGCACCCGGATCAGTGGTACATGTTCCGGCGGATGTGGCCGCCGCCCCGCGGGGCGTGGTGGGGCGTGCCCGCCCCCGACGCTAGGTCGGTAGCCAGCGTCCATGGCCAGGCCCCATGAGCCCCCTGGGATTGTTCGCAGCCGGCGTCCGCCTGGCGGAATGGCTCCCGGCTCCGCCGCTCTACGCCCTGGCGCAGGCCGCCGGGTGGGTGCTCAGCGCCCTCCCCACGGGCTCCCAGCGACACGTGCGGCACAACCTGGCCAGGGTGCTCGGCGTCGCGCCCGACTCCCCCACCCTGCGCCCCTATGTGCGGGGCATCTTCCGCCTCCAGGCGGCCAACTACGTCGACCTCTTCCGGGCGCGGCGCATCACGCCGCAGGAGGTCACCACCCGCGTCGTCCAAGGCATCGACCGGGACGATGGGTGGGCGGCGTTCCAGCGGGCGCTGGGGGAGGGTCGTGGTCTCGTCCTGGTCACGGCCCACTTTGGGCGCTTCGAGATGATGTCCCACTACCTCGCCCAGCGTGGCGTCCGCCTGACCTTGCCGGTCGAGCGCCTGCAGCCCCCGGCCCTGTTCGATTTGGTGTGTCGGCTGCGCTGCCGGCCGTCCTTTACTGTCGTCCCGGCCGACCTCGGCCTGCGCCCCTGCCTGCGCGCCTTGCAGCGGGGCGAAGTGGTGGCGCTCTTTGCCGACCGGGATGCCACCGGGCAGGGCGTCCCGGTGTCATTTTTCGGCGCCGTTGCCCGCCTCCCGCACGGCCCCGCCCTGCTGGCCCTTCGTACCGGCGCGCCCCTTTTCGTCGGCTTTACCCTTCCCGATGGCCCCGGCGGGCGCATCCGGCCGGTGTTCGAGCCCCTCCCCCCGATCGAGCGCGCGGGGGAGGCCAGTGCCGACGTGCAACGTACCACTCAGCTCATCGCCACGGCGCTGGAGCGCTACATCCGCCGTTACCCCCACCAATGGGTGATGTTCCACCACATCTGGCCGGAGCAGACCCCAGCCATGCCAGTATGCGGGGCGCAGGCCCCCAGCGGGGTGTCATGATGATGGCCGAAACCGCCAGAACACCCAGGACGACCGGCAGGGCCTTGTCTACCAGACCCCTCAAGATTGCCCTCGTCTCCCCCTACGACTATCCCTTCTTTGGAGGCGTGACGGAGCACATCTCCCACCTCCATGCCCGCTTCAAAGAAGAAGGCCATGAGGTACGCATCCTCGCCCCTTCGTCGCAGGACGACATCGAGACGGCGCAGCCGGAGGTCTATCGCCTGGGCAAGACCATCATCCCCGTGCCGGCCAATCAGTCCATCGCCCGCCTGACCCTCTCCCTGACCCTCTCCCGGCGGGTCAAGGAGATCCTGGCCTACGAGCGGTTCGACGTCATCCACCTCCACGAGCCCCTCGTCCCGGCCCTCCCCTTGACCGTCTTACGCCTCTCCAAGACGGCCAACGTAGCCACCTTCCACGTCACCCGGGACTCCTACTTCGGCTACCTGTACGCCAAGCCTTTGCTGAAGCGGTTCATGCGCAAGCTCCACGGCCGCGTCGCCGTCTCCCTCACCGCGCGGGAGTTCGTCAACCGCTACTTCCCCGGCGACTATCGTGTCATCCCCAATGGCATCGACGTCGAGGCCTACCAGCGCCCCCGGCCACCCCTCCCCGAGCTCCAGGACGGGAAGATCAATCTCCTATTCGTCGGGCGCCTGGACAAACGCAAAGGCCTGATCTACCTCCTCAAGGCCCTCCCCTACGTCAAGTACCACTTCCCCAACCTCCGCCTGATCGTCCTCGGCGCCTTCGACGAGGCACAGATGGAGGAGTACCACTACTTCGTGCGCGAGAGCGGCCTGACGGACGTCGTCTTCAAAGGCTTCGTCTCCCCCGAGGAGAAGATCCGCTACTACCAGCAGTGTGACGTCTTCTGCTCCCCTGCCGTTGGCCGCGAGAGCCAGGGCGTCGTCTTGCTGGAGGCCATGGCCGCCGGCAAGCCGGTGATCGCCTCCGCCTTGGACGGCTACCGCACCGTAGTGCGCCACGAGCAGGACGGCCTCCTCGTCCCCCCGGCGGACGATGCCGCCCTCGCCGTCGGCCTCTGCCGCCTCCTCAGCGACGCGGCACTGCGACGCCGGCTGGCCGAGGCCGGGCACGTCAAGGTGCAGGCCTATTCGTGGGCCAAGGTAGCGCGCCAGCTCCTGGACGTGTACCGCGAGACCATCGCCGAGTCCCGGCGCCGTAACCTGGCCGACCCCGCCCCCCCGGCGGCTATGCCCCGTCCCGCCTGATCCAACCCCCTGTCCCACATCGCTTAATAGCTGGCCGGGGGAAGGCCCACCCTGCTCCGTACCGCAGGGCAAACAGCGCGGCGCACCCCGCTCTCCCCGCCGTGGCCCCGGCATGGAGCGGGGGTGAGGTTCCTCATCCCTGGCATAATCGAGATACCTTGATCGCACTTCGGACAAGCCTCCAGCAGCAGACGCGGCGCACCGCCGAGCGCCTGGTCGCCCCTCTGGCGCGTACGGGGATCACCCCCAACGGCCTGACGGTGATCGGCCTGCTGCTGAACATCGCCGCCGGCCTCATCCTGGCCTACGGCGCCTTCGTGCCAGGGGCCATGATGCTGCTCCTCGCCGGGGCGTTCGACATGTTCGACGGCGCCCTGGCCCGGGTGACAAACCGGAAAACCACCTTCGGCGCCTTCTTCGACTCCACCATTGACCGCTACTCGGAGGCGGTCATCCTGCTGGGCCTGCAGGTGGCCTTCTTGCGCGACCCAGACCCCACCTGGCACTCCTGGGCCGGGGTCGTACTCTGCTACCTGGTGGCCATCGGCTCCTTGATGATCAGCTACACCCGCGCTCGAGCGGAGGGGCTCCAGCCCCGGGTGGACTGTGAGGTGGGGTGGCTACAGCGCCCGGAGAGGATCATCGTCCTGGGGATCGGCCTGCTCCTCCCTCGTACCTGGCTGCTCGCCGTCCTCGCCGCCCTGGCCCTCTTCACGGAGATCACCGTGGTGCAGCGCATCGCCCACGTCCGTCGTCTCACCTCCGATGGGGATCGGTAGCCCCCGCCGGGTCACGCCCCGGCCCCGGCCACTCCAGACGTGGACTTGAGACCTGAGGCGTGAGAGCGAGCGCAGGCCATCGTGTCGCCGAGCTGGAGCGCAATACACGCGAGACGCAGGTAGCCGTGCGCCTCGACCTGGACGGCACCGGCCAGGCCACCGTCGAGACAGGTATCCCCTTCTTCGACCACATGCTCGACCAGCTCGCCCGCCACGGGGGCTTCGACCTCACCCTGCGCTGCCGTGGTGACCTTCAGGTGGACACGCACCACACCGTAGAAGACTGCGCCTTGCTCCTGGGGCGGGCCCTGCACCAGGCCCTCGGCGACCGGGGCGGCATCCGGCGCATGGGCCACGCCCGCGTCCCCATGGACGAAGCCCTGGCGGAGGTGGCGATCGATCTGAGCGGGCGCCCCTACTGCGTCGCCGAGGTCGGGAGCGCCGGATCGACCGCCTTGTCCCCGGCGTTACTGGCCCACTGCTTGGAAAGCTTCGCCGCCGAGGGGCGTCTGACGCTCCACGTGCGCGTCCTCTACGGACGCAATGACCACCACCAGGCAGAGGCGGTGTTCAAGGCCCTGGCCCGCGCCCTCGGCGACGCCGTCGCCCGCGATCCCCGCCGGGACGGCACCGTCCCCACCACGAAGGGGACGCTCACCGAGTAGACATCCCGGCGCCATCTCTCAAAGAGCGGGAGCGCTCAACACCGGCCCGGGCATTGGGGGACGCGCCGGGGCCGGCTTGGCGGGGGGAGTGGCTCATCACGACGTGAGGGGCAAGGCATGGCCCTGCTCCGCCGCCAGCTGGCGCAGACGTTCCCAGTCGACGCGGACGTTATAGACATAACGTCCAGAGGAGGGCTCTTCGGTGCTGACGTCACCGTAGCCGGTGCGTACGAGGTACTGGATCAGGACGTCGGCCATGGCGTCTTGATCCGAGTCGGCTGAGTCATAGGGCACCTCCTGCTGGGAGACGCCCCGGCTGCGGGCGTAGGCGTCTTCCAGAGCCGCGCGGAAGGTCTGCAGGCGCCGCCGGGCATCGGCGAGGACGTCGGCCTCGAGGGCGGATTCCGCGGCTTTGACGTCGGCCATGCTCCGCCGGGAGGTGGCGACCTTCTCCACGTTGGAGGCATCCACGTCCACCCGCTCGCGGGCCAGCACCTGTAGCACGGCGGCGTAGGCCCGCTCCTCACCGCTCTCGAACAGGTCGAATAGCCCCGACAAGCCTCGCCGCCAGGGGTCCGGGTGGGACTGGGCTTCACTCCGGGGATCGCGCAGCATGGTAGCCTCCCTCTTACCGACTCACCGACTCACCGACGCGGACGACGCGCCGCCGGGCCGGAATCACCGTCTACTCGCACTGTACCGGGACACGTAGGGACCGGTACACAGGCGCCGGTAGACAGACATACACCGTAGACAGGCCCCGAGGCCGTCTTGCCACCGACGGGGCTGCCCTGGCGCTGTGTTCCTCACCTGAGCAGGGATGCGGCGCCGGCGCCGGCCCGGCAAGCGCCCACCATACGAATGAGCGGCTCATAACTGAGACCTAGGATGAGCCCTGGGGGTCAGGCTGAGGCTCCATTAGTCCCTGGGTCTCCGGGGTCCTCTGAGGTCCTTCGGGAATGGCCGGCGCCAGTACGTCGCACAGGACGCCGGCCGAGTCAGCCGCCAGGCGCAGGCGCGTCTGCCACACCTCCGGACGCTCGTAGTGCGCCCGCTGCCAGGGGGCCACACCACCCGCCCCCTCTACTTCGGGGCCGAAGAACTCCGCCGTCTCAAACTCTAACCCCTCGGCGGGGACGTACCCCAGGCGCCGCCGGTCGGCGCGGTAGATGAGCGCCGGCCACTCCAGGTCGGTGGCGTTGGTCGGCTCTCGGGAGTGGGAGAGGATAAGGGCCGCCCCATCCGCGGACAGCCAGCAGGCCCCGGCGGTGGCGTCGAGCCGCCGGCCGACGGCCAGGGAAATGGTGTGGTTCGTCGCCCCCTCGGCCACCCGCTGGACATAGGGATGGGTGGCAAACGCCCGCCGGGTGCGGCCGAGGCAGGCGTACCAGAGGGATGGTCGGCGCCCCGCCAGGCGTGCGGGTAAGCCGGCCAGCTCCTCGGGCCGGCAGCCGACCCAGTGCAGCCAGCGGTCGAAGTCGCAGTAGAGCATGGTGGTATGACCGTCGCCGAAGGCCATCTGCAAGGCTCGGCGACGGGCGGCCCCCACCTGGTCGTTCTTGCCCCCGATGACCACTACGGCGCGGGCCGCCAGCTCGTCTACGACGCCCCGGTGCGTCGCATCTGTCACGGTGACGTAGACGGCAGCGTAGTCCGCCAGGGCCGCCCCGCGCCCCCGCAAGGCACCTAGCAGGCGACCAGCGGGGTCGTGCAGGGTGGAGAGAAGGGCCGGCGGCAGGGAGCGGTAAGGCACGTCGGCTAGCCAGGGGGGTCGGGGAGGTGCCCGCCGGCCGCCGCGGCGGCCCGCCGCCGCACGGCCTGCAGACCTTCGCTGAAGGCCACGGGGTAGGCGCCTGACGGGCGCAGAGACCGCCACTCCTCCGGCAAGGCTCGCAGGTTCAGCTGAGCCAGCTCCCACACCTCGCTCAACGGTGGCATGCTCCCGGCGAGCACCTCCCCGGCACGCATCACCGGCTTGAGCAACCGTGTCCCATTATCCGGACGGGGCTCAGCCTCCAGCTGCACCACGTCTCGCTCGTACTGGCCGATGCGATAGACCTCTTTCCTGCCCGGCCAGGTGCTCTTCTCCCCGGCCAGCTTGATCCTGGGGTGCGGCACACCCTCTTCGTCGACGTAAAACACTTCCTTGTACACCCCACCCAGGGCGCCTCCCTCCACGTCGTGGGCCAGGGAGCCCCCACCAACGCCCAGCGCTGTCCCCACGCCGAAGCCGTCGATGGGGGCGCCGGCGGCGACGAGCTCCGCAATGCTGAACTCATCCAGGTCGCCGGAGGCAAGGACACGAGTGTTGCCCAGCCCGGCGCTGTCCAAAGCCTGACGCACGTAATGGCTGTCGGTCCCCAGGTCGCCGCTGTCCAGGCGCACCCCTGCCAGGGTGTGTCCCAGGCGCTCCTGCGCCTCGCGGGCTACCTCGATCACAAGAGAGATAGCCCGCCGCACGTCGTAGGTGTCCAGCAAAATGGTGTAGCGGTTATATGTTTCCGCCACGGCCGCAAAGGCCTCCCGCTCGTCCTCGAAAAGCTGCACCAGGGCATGGGGGATGGTACCGGTGGCTGGGAGACGGTATCGCTCGGCGGCGGCGACGAAGGACGTCGAGGTGCAGCCCCCGATGTAGGCCGAGCGTGCGACGGTGAATGGGGCCTGGGCGCGCCGGAAGGCGAACTCGGCCACCCGACGTCCGGCGGCGGCCGTGGTCAGGCGAGCCGCTTTGGTGGCGATGAGCGTCGCCAGATTGATCGCCTGCAGCAGACCGGCCTCTATTAACAGGGCCTCGGCGAAGGGGGCAGTCACCCGCAGCAGGGGCTCGTGCGGAAAGGCGATCGACCCCTCCGGCATGGCCAGGATCTCCCCCGTGAAGCGCACCCGGCGGAGCACCTCCAGGAAGGCCGGGTCGTAGTCCCGCACCTGGCTGAGATAGCGCAGATCGCTCTCGCTATAGCGAAAGCTGCGCACGAAACCCAGGGCCGCCTCCAGGCCGGCCACGAGCAGGTAGGCCCCGCTAAAGGGGGCCCGGCGGGTATAGAGATCGAAGGTGGTGACGCCGTTGCGCCCGCGGCGCCAGGCGACGTACGCCGCGTCCGGGTGGTACAGGTCGGTGAAAAGACCCGGTGAGCGCGGCGGGTCGGACAGCATCTCCAGCATCAGGCCGGATTCTAGGGCACCCGGCCCATCTCGGCCTCCCGGCCCGGCGCGTCGCCCCGGCCGGCGGCTCGATCGCTCAGGCGCACGGACGATACCCCCGTCGTGATGGAACCCCCCAAAGGTCCGGTAGGTTGAGCAGACGCTCCCTTGACCAATAGGGTGTGGTGTTCCATTCCCCAGACCCGTTGCCCCCTGCCGGTCCTTACCAGGGAACAAGACACTGGCCCTTGCCGCCGGCGCCGGGTGAGAACCCAGCCGCAGGGCCCTTCAGCACCGCCCTCAACCCGGCCGCCACGTGCAACACGAGCGCAGCACGGGCCGGCACAGCGTCATCGCCGGCCGCAGTCAGGCAACGAACAGGGCCGTCTCTTGGGCCCGGCGGGTCGCCGGCAGGGAAGGAAACCGCAAAGCCGTACCGCCCGGCCGGTGGCACTACGGAGCGTCTTCTAACCAGCTGTGGGAGTACCAGAGTCACATGGGCAGCGCACTCGATGTACAGACCGGGACTCGAAGAGTCAATCTGCGGAGCTGGCGGGGGTCGCGGCGTGCCGCCACGCTGGTCATGGTGTGGACCTTGCTCGTCGCCCTCTTGGGGGGCTCCGTTCAGGTCGCCGGCGCCGCCACGCCAACTCTCTCCGTGAGCCCTACCGTCGGCCGGCCGGACACCAGAGTGGTGGCCACCGGAGCCGGCTTCCCGCGCTCCACGGCCATCGTGCTGACCTGGGACGGCTCAACTTCCGGCATGCCCGCCGTACGGACACGACTGGACGGCTCCTTCCGCGTGCGCCTGGCCATCCCCGCCGACGCCTCTCCGGGGGGCCACACGCTGGAAGCATCGGCAGGAGGCGTCCAGGCCACGACCACGGTCACGGTGACGTCCGCCGCCGTGCCCGGCGCCACAGCCACCTCCGTGCCTCCCGCGCCCACGGCGACGGTCACCCAGGGGCCGGCGCCCACCCACACGCCGACGGCCGTCCTGACCCCGGCGGACAGCTCCTACGGGGGGCGTCTCCTGGCCCTGGTAAACGACGCCCGGTCGAGGGAGGGGTTAGGTCCCCTCAGCACCAGCGGGGCGCTCAACCGCGCCGCCCAGTCCTACGCTGAGACGATGCGTGACAGCAACTGCTTTTCCCATACCTGCCCGCCGGAGCCCGACCTGGCGCGCCGCGCTGAGGCCGCCGGGTACCGGCCCTGGCGCGGCCTGGGAGAGAACATCGCCTACGGCTACCAGACGGCCGACGACGTCTTCAACGCCTGGATGAGCTCCCCCGGACACCGGGCCAACATCCTCAACGGCACCTTCCGCGACATGGGCATCGGCATGGCGCCCGGCGGGGCCAACGGGCCGTACTGGGTGCAGGAGTTCGGCACCCAGTAATCTATCCCAGGCCGGCCTCACCGGGGCCGGGCTGATGGGCCTAGCTGGCGCGCAGCTGGCCCATCTCGGCGATAAGGTTGGAGATGATCTCGCTGGCCTGCGCCCGCGTCAGCCCTTCCGTCTCCATGGTCTTGCCGGCGGCACGGGCCATCCGAGAGATCGTCTGGAGCTGCTTTGGCGTCGCTGGGGCGGCCACGCCCCCCGGGCCACGCTCCCCGGGCGCCTCAGCGCCCGGCCCTGCACCAGTGTCGCCGAGCCCCAGCCGGAGGTTCTCGGCCCGGCCGTTGGCCGGCGGCGCGGGCTCCCCCGCTTCGTCTTCCAGCTCCTCTCCTCCGTCCAGGGGGTGCAGGCCCCGGCGGGGCTGATTGCCGCTCGCCCTCCCGGCCGGGCGGCGATCCCCCTGGGCGGGCTCTTCCCCCTCGTCCGGCGGGCGCGCCGTCGACGCAGCGCTGGAGCGCTGCATCGCCACCTTGTGTGGCTCCGGCTCCTCGCCTAGCTCCTCCAGGGCGGTAACGCCAACGTTCACCGCATCCCGCAGCGCCCGGGCCTTGGCCCGCGTCTCGGCCATGCGGATCAGGTGCGGGGCCATCATGCGGGTGACGTTGCTCGGGCAGGCGTCCCCCAGGCCCGTGAACGTCCCCTGCTCTGTCTCCACCGTGGCGTGGCAGATCGCCAGCTGCCCGTTCATGTCACTAGGCACCTGCACCAGCGTGGTGGTGATTCCCCGCAATCCCCGTTCGTGGGCCAGGTCCAATAGCCCGGCGTAGAGCACGAAAGTGCGCCCGTCCCGCTCGACGACAAACTCCTTGTTCACCAGCCAACCTCCCATAGACGCGGCCCCCCGGCCGCGCGCTCGTCCCCATGCCATCTCTCGTAGTCAGGCCGCCTGTAACCTATCGGGTCGAGACCTCGCGGCGCGGTGGGGTCCCCGCGCCCACGCCTAAGTATAGAACATTTTTTCTATTCTGGCCACCGCCGGCGCCGGCTGGAAAAGGCCCGAGCCCGCCGGTGGAAGCCGGTAGCGGCCGCTCGCTTGCGGGCACCTCGGCTATACTGACGCCGTGGCGGCCCTGTCGCGCAACAGACTCCTCCCGCTGCTGCAACCCCGTGAACCGGGCGCCCACCGGGCCCCGCCGCCCGGACGGCTCCCGGGAGTCACCCCTGACGATACACGCAACGGCGTACACTAGCACAAACTGAAGCAGGACAAAGACTTAGAGAACAGGATCATCTCAAACAAAGCAACACTACTCAAAGAAAACATAAGAACTCAAACATCCAGAAACAGAAATTCGAAAGACAAGACAACT
>JAUJOR010000029.1 GCA_030447525.1 Chloroflexota bacterium
AACACCTACCGACACACTCTGCCCCACCACCGCGCTCTCGCTCTTTGGTGTAAATCGTGGCCGGTGCGGGGGGGCTATCGGGGGCGTTAGACCCCGGGGCGCCGGGCGGGGGTGGCTTGTTTTAACCTGAACCACTGAGCCGCGCCGCGCCGGGCGGGGGGCGCCGGCCCCCCCGGGCGGGGCGACGGGTGCGGCGCCGCTGGGGCGCCGCATCCCGTCGCCCCTGCCGCTGCTCTGTCTGGCCCTTGCCGGCGCCATCTCGGCGCCGGTGGTGGTCGTCCTGGCCAGCCTGCTGCGCCCCCGTGACGAGGTTTGGGAGCACCTCGTGGCCACCGTACTGTCACGCTACGTGATCAACACCGCGTGGCTCCTGGCGGGGGTAGGGGCGGGGGTGCTGGTGATCGGCGTGGGGACGGCCTGGCTGGTCACCATGTGCCGCTTTCCCGGGAGCCGGGTGCTGGAGTGGGCGCTCCTGCTGCCAATGGCCATGCCGGCCTACCTGATGGCCTATACCTACACCGACCTCCTGGACGTCGCCGGCCCGGTGCAGGTCGCGCTGCGGGCCTGGACGGGCTGGTCGGCCCGTGACTACTGGTTCCCGCCCATCCGCTCCCTCGGCGGCGCCGTGGCCGTGATGGCGCTGGTCTTCTTCCCCTACGTCTACCTCCTGGCCCGGACGGCGTTCCTGGAGCAATCGGTGTGCGTGCTGGAGGCCAGCCGTACCCTTGGCCGGGGGGCCTGGCGCAGCTTCACGGGCATCGCCCTGCCCCTGGCTCGCCCAGGGATCGTGGCCGGGCTGACCCTGGCGCTGCTCGAGACGCTGGCGGACTTTGGGACGGTGGAGTACTTTGCGGTGGATACCTTCACTACCGGCATCTACCGCAGCTGGTTCGGCATGGACTCCCGCCTGACGGCCAGCCAGCTGGCCGCCATTCTCCTGCTCGTCGTCCTGGGTGCCAAGATGCTGGAGCACCTCGCCCGCGGCGGGGCGCGCTACCACCACACGTCACTGCGCTACCGCCACCTGACGCCCTACCGCCTGCGCGGGGCGCGGGCCGCGGGGGCGTTGCTCGCCTGCGCCCTGCCGGTGATCCTGGGCTTCCTCATCCCGGCGGGCGCCCTGCTGCGAATGACGCTGGAACGGGGCGACTGGCTGGCCGGGACGCTCTTCCCGCGCCTGGCGGCGAACAGCCTGCTCCTGGCCGCCCTCACCGGGGCCCTCGCCGTCCTGCTCGCCGTCGCCATTGCCGGGAGCCTGCGCCTGGCGCCGGGGCGTCTGGCCCGGCTGGGGGCGGCCATCGCCACCCTGGGCTACGCCGTCCCGGGCTCGGTAATCGCCGTCGGCGTGCTGGTGACCGTCGGCCGGGCCGACGCCGCGCTGGACGGCTGGATGCGGGCCACCTGGGGTATCGCGACCGGACTCCTGTTGAGCGGGACGATCGCCGCGCTGGTCTTCGCCTACCTGGTGCGCTTTCTGGCGCTGTCGTTTCAGACGGTCGACGCCGGCCTGGCCAAGATCCGGCCCAGCCTGGAAGGGGCGGCGCGCACCCTGGGCCGAGGCCCGCTCGGCACGCTGGGTGCCGTGCACGCCCCGCTGTTGCGGGGGAGCGTGCTGACGGCAGGGCTGCTGGTGTTCGTCGAGGTGATGAAGGAGCTGCCGGCGACGTTGATCGTTCGCCCGTTCAACTTCGACACACTGGCCGTCCGCGTCTACCGCCTGGCCTCCGACGAGCGCCTGGCCGAGGCCTCCACGGCCGCCCTGGCCATCGTCGCCGTAGGCGTCGTCCCGGTGATCGTCCTCAGCCTGGCCATCGCCCGCGCTCGACCCGGGACGGCCTCGTCCGCGTTGCCCGGGGCCGGCTCCGGAGGGTCGGCGTAGGGTGGCGCGGGACTTGGACTCGGGAGTGGCCGGCGGCCTGGAGCTCCGGGACGTCTCCCACGCCTACGGGGGGCACCGGGCCCTGGAGGACGTCAGCTTGACGGTCGCGCCCGGCGAGGTGCTCTGCCTGCTGGGCCCCTCCGGCTGCGGCAAGTCGACGCTCCTGCGCCTGGCCGCCGGCATCGAGTCCCTACAGGCGGGGCGGGTAGTCGTCGCCGGACGGACGGTGGCCGACGCGCGGCGGGCGCTCCCGCCCGAGGCCCGGGACGTCGGGATGGTGTTCCAGGACTACGCCCTCTTCCCGCACCTGACCGTCCTCGATAACGTGGCCTTTGGCCTGCGCCGCCTGCCCCGCGCCGGGCGCCGCGCCCGGGCCATAGACTTACTGGAGCGGGTGGAGCTACGCGACCGGGCGAGGAGCTACCCCCACGTCCTCAGCGGGGGTGAGCAGCAGCGCGTCGCCCTGGCCCGCGCCCTGGCCCCCCGGCCCGCGGTGATGCTCTTGGACGAGCCGTTCGCCGGGCTGGACACGCGGCTGCGCCAGCGCGTCCGTGAGGACACCCTGCGCCTCCTCCAGGACAGCGGGGCCGCCGTGCTCCTGGTGACGCACGACCCGGAGGAGGCCATGGCCATGGCCGACCGGCTGGCCGTAATGCGGCGGGGACGCATCGAGCAGGTGGGGCTCCCCGGGGAGGTGTACACCCGACCATGCAGCGCCTTCGTCGCCCGCTTCCTTGGGGAGACGAATCGCTTCCGCAGCGCCGTTGTGGACGGGACCGTCCCCACGCCCCTCGGCCCTGTCCCGGCCGCGGGACGCCCGGAAGGGCTGGCCGTCGAGGTGCTCGTGCGGCCGGAGAGCCTGCGCCTGGAGCGCGCCAGCGGACAGCCAGGGCCCCCGGCGATGCCCGGCGAGGGACAGGGCGCCTGCGGAATGGCCCTGGCCGTCGCCGACCGCGTGCGCCGCGTGGGGGCGCAGACGGTCGTCGAGCTGCGCCTCGCGGGGGATACGGGAGCCGCCGGGCCCCTGCGCGCCGTGCAGCTGGGGCCGTCCCCCATCGTCCCCGGCGTGGCCGTCCGGCTGGGCGTGGAGGACGGTGAGGTGCTCGTCTTTCCCCTGGACGAGGCGCCCGACGAGCCCTGGGCCGGCGCCGACGGCCCCAAGCACTCGGTCACGTCGCTTACATCGGCTGTGGATTCATTGACATGACCTACGCCGTCCAGTCTGGCGGCGGGAACAGGCCCCCAGCTGGCAACGCGCGCCGCCTGTCAGTGACCCAGCGCAGCGCTGGTGTATAGCCTCTGAGCCGAGGCTCATGCCGGCCGCGCGGCCGTCGGCGTTGAAGTCTCGTTGCCATGGTAGGGCCCTCACGCGAGGGAGAAGTCCTCGCCGAAGAGGACGAAGCCGAGCCTGCGGGCGAGCGCCTGGGAGGCCGTGTTCGACCATGAGGTGCTGTAGAGGGGCAGCAGGCCGCGTTTGCGGGTGGCCGCGCCCCAGGCGGCCACGGCCGCTCCCCCGAGGCCCCGGCGCCGCCAGGGTTCCAGCGTCTCCACGCCCGCCTCGGCGGCCCGCCCGGAGATGCGGGAGCTGAAGCACACGGTCACCGCTCGCGGGGAGTCTGCCCCCTCCGAGGCCAGCACGACGATGCAGGGGGCGATCTCCCGCAGCACGGGCCGCAGATCGGCGAACTCCGGCTCCAGCAGGGCCGCGTTGGCCTCGGTGACTAGGACGGGGGCGGGGGGCCTGGCGGTGGGGAGCCGGGGGCCAGACTGTGCAAGGGAAGGGAGCGCAGGATCTGAGACCCGGGAAGCGGGGCTTGAGACGTGGGCCGGCAGCGGGTGCGAGGGTGGGAGATAGTAGGCCGGGCCGCGGTGCTCCTGACGGATGGGGGCGTGGCGCCGCAGCGCGGCGCGGACGGCGGGGGCGATGGTCGGGGCCTCCGGCAGTCGCCCCGGATGGGGGCACACCGGCTCTGAACGGGCCAGCACCTCGAGCTCCTGGACGAGCCCCTCCGGCAGGTCGTGACGCATGCGCCATACGTTCCCGTCCGGCGTGCGCCCCAGGAAGAAGCGGTCCGTGACGGGATCGGGAAAAGGGTCGTTGTCATGCAGCAAGCGGCCATCCGGGGTGCAGGCGAACAGCGTCTGCACCTGGATCTCCATCGTCGCCAGAGAGGAGAGCAGGTCGGTCACGCCGCCGACCTCTCTATACCTGACCTGCCCACCCGCCCCACCCTTCTTGTCCCATCGCCCGGATCCTGTACTTGACGATCCCCAGGGCGTCAGAGGCGTCCCCCGAGGGGCCACCAGGACAATCCCGTCCTGAGAGGCGCATTGTGCCTGGGCGCTCACGGGGTCGGTCGCTGCCTGCGGGCGCAGTGTTCAGCCGAGATCGGTGACCGCCCGCAGCAGGCCCATGATGTACCCCGTGGCGTAGGCGCGCCCGCGTGGCGCCCAGTCCGTGTCCCCCACCATGTGCGGGACGTGGTCGTCGATCAAGAAGCCGTCGAAGCCGACGGATTTCAGCGTGCGCATGGCGGTCGTGACGTCCACGTTTCCCTCGCCGATAAAGCACTCGGCGAAGCGGTCGCCGCTGCCCTGGACGTCGCGAAAGTGGACGTAGACGATCTTGCCCCGCGAGCCGAAGTGGCGCAGCCCGTTAAGGACGTAGTCGTTGCCCCCCATCTCTGACCAGCAGCCCATACAGAACAGCAGGCCCCAGCTGGGGCTGTCCACGATCTCTGACGCCCGCTGAAAGGCCTCGAAGCTGCTGAAGATGCGGGCTACACCCCCGATGGCCGGGCCGGGCGGGTCGTCCGGGTGGAGGGCGAGGCGCACGCCGGCCTCTTCGGCCACCGGGATAACGGCCTTGACGAAGTGTTCATAGTTGGCCCACAGCTCTTCGGCGCCGTACACCCGCCCGTGGCTCAAGGGGAGGTCCCTGGCCAGCTCCAGGTCGAAGGTGGTGACGCGGGCCCCGCCTCGGCCGGGGGCGTGCCCAGTACGGTAGAGGGGGTTAGGGCGCCAGTTGTAGCCTAGCACCGGGATCCCGGCGCGCCCCATGTTGCGGATCGTGGCCTGGTAGTGCTCCAGCTGGACGTCGCGCTCCCGGAGGCCCAGGCGCACGGCGTCGAAGGAGCCGGCCGGTGTGTTCTGTAAAGCCTCCAGACGCAGCCCGTGACTCTCGACGCGCTCGCGCAGGCGGGCCAGGGCATCGTACTCCCAGCGGTGCTCGCCCAGGCCGGCCGGGGTGGCCACGACCACGCCCTCACAACCCAGCTGCTCGACGAAGGTGAGACGCTCGTCGCTGGTGTCCCGTCCCACGCCGATGGCCACGCGCATCCCCGCCGGCATCTCCCACGCTCCCTTCTCGCTCCGCTGGCCTGGGACCGAGGCCGCGGCGGCTCCGGCCCCGCCCTTGTCCGTCGGTCCTGAGACTGTGTTGTACCGTTCCGGCGCGGGCCGGCGCGAGGTCCCGGCGTTGAGCCGGGGCACGGAAGGGGAACCCCGGGGGCGCGCCCTCATCCGCGCGGGCCGAACGCCAGCAGGGTGAACCCTACCGGCGTGCGTACGTCCCCGGCGCCCGGCGCCACCTGCCGGCCCCGCCGGGCGCCGGGCGTCATCCCCACCAGGTTGGCCACGGCCGTGGGGTTCAGGGAGAGCTCGTACTCCAGGGTCGTCGTCCCGGTGAGATGGAAGCCTGGGGCGAGGCGCTCCACGATACGGCGCTCCTTGTCCGCTTCGATCTCCAGCATAGGCTGGGCGGCGCGCACCTCGCGTAAGTGGTCCGGGGTGGGGATCACCACCAGGAGCAGTCCTGTCGACGCGAGCACCCTCCCGAACTCGGCGGGATGGCGCGGGGCGAAGACGCTCAACAGCACCTGGACGGAGCCGGTGGCGAAGGGGAGCCGGGCGGAGCCGTCGGCGACGACGAAGTGTGCCCCGCGGTGGCGCCGGGCCGCCAGGGAGACGCCTGCCTTGGACACATCCACCCCAAAAGGGTAGATCGGCCATCGGGCCAGGTGATGCTGCAGTCGTCCCAGGTAGTAGCCTTCGCCACAGCCGACGTCGAGGATGGCCCTGCCGGGCGGGGGCATGCCCCCGCCCGGTCGCCCCTGCGCGGGCGCCCCCGGCAGCAGACCGCTCGCCGGCGCGGCGTTAGCCAGGTGCCGGCCAGCCAGCTGATTCAGGGCCTCCGATAGTGGGGCGTAGTGCCCTCCGTCCAAGAAGCGCCGGCGGGCCAGGAGCATGGCCTTGCTGTCTCCCACCATGTCCGGCAGTCGCCGCCTGGCCGGTAAGAGGTTGACGTGCCCGTCGGCCGCGACGTCAAAGGTGTGCCCGTCGGCGCAGCGCAGAGTGGCGCCGGCCGTGAACAGGCCGGCCGGCGCCGAATCGGGGCCACAATGCGGGCAGACCAGCCAGGCGGCTGCGGACTCCCACCCCATAAGCACCTCGTCCCCCCGCGCGGCGTGCAGCTAGCCCAGGACGCGCACCTCGTCCTCTTCGCCCAGCAGGATGAGCTGGTCACCCGGGGCCAGCACGGTGTGCCCCGGTGGGGCAACGGCCAGGGTCCCGTCCGGCCGGCGGATGGCCAGGACGGTGACGCTGGGGGCCTCACGGCAGGACTGCTCCAGGGTCGCCCCGGCCAGGGCGGAGCTCGGCTTGACCTCCAGCTCGGCCAGGATCACCTCCCCGTGCCGCCCGCGCACGAGGGTATCCACGAAGTCGATCATGAAGGGCTGGGTGGCGGCCAGGGCCATCCGCCGGCCGGCCAGGGTATAGGGGGAGAAGACCCGGTCGGCCCCGGCGTGGCGCAGCTTGGCTTCATTCGCCGGCGTCCCCACGCGGGCGATCACAGAGATGGTCGGGGCCAGGGCCTTGGCGCTGAGGGTGATGAACGTGTTCCCGCTGTCCGAGTCTGAGGCGGCGATCAAGCCCTCGGCCCGCCGGATTCCGGCCGCCTCCAACGTGGCGTCCACCGTCGCATCCCCCTCCACGATGAGGCACCCGGCCGCCGTGGCGCGCTGCAGGGCCTCCGGGGTGTGGTCGACGACGACGAAAGGGACGGCCCCGAGCTGGAACTCCCGGGCGATCTCTATCGCCAACGCGCCCGAAGCCGCAGAGGATGTAGTGCCCGTGGAGCTGCTGGATTTTTCCCTGCATCCGCCGGCCCCCCAAGATAGCGGCCAGGTCCCCTTCCAGGACGAAGGCGACGCCGTTGGTCAGGACGTAGAGGATCGCCCCCACGCCCAGGATGAGCAGCACCATGGTGAAGGCCCGGCCGGCCGGCGAGAGTGGGTGCACCTCCAGGTAGCCGACCGTCGTAACGGTGATCACCGTCATGTACAGGGCCTCGAAGGGGTGCCAGCCCTCAAGCGCGACGTACCCTACGGTGCCAGCCACGAGCAGGGCGAGGAGCAACGCCCCGCCGAACAGTACCCGGCTCTTGAGTCTCCCGCCTGCCAACGCGCACCGCCGCCGGGGCAGACCGTACGTGAAGGAGCGGTTTCCTGCAAGTCGCCGCCCAGGGGTCGCCGCCCAGGGGTCGCCGCCCAGGGGTCGCCGCCCAGGGGTCGCCGGCCCTTGGGTTGGCATACTGGCAGGCAAGGGGAATGGGCGAGAGGCTACGGGCCGGTGTAGACGTTGGCGGGACGTTTACCGACGTCCTGGTGGTGGACGACCGTAGCGGGGCCTTCTGGGTGGGGAAAACCCTGACCACCCCGGACGACCCCTCGGTGGGGGTGCGCGCCGGGCTGGCCGAAGTGCTGGCGCTGGCAGAGAGCCAGTTGGCTGGAAGGCGCCCGGCTGAAGGTGGCCCGGACGAGAGAGGGGGCAGCGACGGTGGAACGCCCCAAAGGGCACCGGCCGGGAACGCCCTGGCCGCGCTGGAGACGGTAATCCACGGGACGACCCTGGTGACCAACGCCCTGCTGGAGCGCAAGGGCGACCGCACGGCCCTGGTCACGACGCGGGGCTTCCGGGATGCGGTGGAGATCGCCCGCGAGCACCGCTACGACATGTATGACATCTTCCTTGATCTCCCCCGGCCGATCGCCCCGCGGCACCTGCGCTTTGAAGTAGACGAGCGCATGCTCGCTGACGGGACGGTCCACCGGGCGGTGGACGGCGCGGCCGTGCGGGCCCTGGCCGGGCGCCTGCGGGAGGCCGGCGTGGCGGCCGTGGCCGTCTGCTTCCTCCACTCGTATCGCAACCCGGCTCATGAGCGTCAGGTGGGGGCCATCCTGACCGGGGAGCTTCCGGGGGTGCGCCTGTCCCTTTCCTGCGACGTGTCTGGTGAGATCCGCGAGTACGAGCGGACGTCGACGACCCTGGCCAACGTCTACGTCCAGCGCATCACCGAGCAGTACCTCGACCGGATCCAGGAGGAGCTGGCCGGCCTGGGGTCGCCGGCCGCACTGCTGGTGATGCTCTCCTCCGGTGGCCTGGCCACGGTGGAGACGGCGCGGCGCTTCCCGGTGCGCCTGATCGAGTCCGGCCCGGCTGCCGGGGCGCTGGCGGCGGCGCACGCCGGGAGGCGCTGCGGGCGCCCTGACCTCCTGTCGTTCGATATGGGCGGGACGACGGCCAAGGCCTGCATCATCGAAGGGGGGCAGCCCCTGGTCGCCGACGAGCTGGAGGTGGATCGGGTGTACCGCTTCAAGAGGGGGAGCGGGCTGCCCATCCGGGCGCCGGCGATCGACCTGATCGAGATCGGCGCCGGCGGCGGGTCGATCGCCCGCGTCGACGCCTTGGGGCTGGTGAAGGTGGGGCCGGACAGCGCCGGGGCGCGCCCGGGGCCAGCCTGTTACGGGCAGGGGGGTGACGCCCCCACCGTGACCGACGCCGACCTCCTGCTGGGGTACCTCGATGCGGGCTTCTTTCTGGGAGGGCGCATGAGGCTGGACGCCGGCGCGGCCGAGCGGGCGGTGGCGGAGGGCATCGCACGACCCCTGAATCTCGGCGTCGTGGAGGCCGCCTGGGCGATACACCAGGTGGTGAACGAGCACATGGCCGGGGCGGCGCGGATGCACGCCGTGGAGCGGGGCAAGGACCTGCGGGCCCTTCCCCTCTTCGCCTTTGGGGGCGCCGGCCCGGTCCACGTCTACCGCGTGGCCACCATCCTGGGGGTAGGGGAGATCCTATGCCCCTTCGCCGCCGGCGTTGGGTCTACAGTGGGCTTTCTGGCCGCCCCGCTGGCCTTCGACTTCGTGCGCAGCGACTACACCCTCCTCGACCGGGCGGACTGGGCGGCCGTTGATGCCCGCTACGCCGAGATGGAGGACGAGGGGCGGCGCCTCCTCCTGACCGCCGGCGTCGCTCCCGAAGACGTCACCGTCCGGCGCACGGCCGACATGCGCCTCTTCGGCCAGGCCCACCAGATCGCCGTGCCCATCCCCCAAGGGCGCTTGCGACCCGAGCACGGGGCCGTGGTGCTGGCCTCGTTTGAAATGGTCTACCGGTCGCTGTACAAGCGCACGCCCCCGGGTGTACCTATCGAGGCGATCAGCTGGCGTGCGGTGGTCTCCGGGCCGTCCCCCGCACTCGACCTCCGCGACGCGGACAGCCCGGAAGGCCCAGGGCCCGGCTGGCCCGGCCCCCCGGCCGTCGCCGGGGCGTCCGGGGCGATCAAGGGGGAACGGCCGGTCTATGCCCCGGAGACGGGGGGATTTACCCCTACCCCAGTCTACGACCGTTACCGGCTGCGGCCCGGCGCCCTCTTCACCGGCCCGGCAGTGGTGGAGGAGCGCGAGTCCACCGTCGTCGTCGGCCCCGGTGCGACGGCGCACATCGATGCCTTCCGGAACCTGGTCATCATCCGGCCGGCCGGCGCAGCCCGGGCCAGGGGGCCGGCGCCGGAGGTGGAAGACCGAGGGGCGCCGGCCGGGAGCGGCGCGGCCAGCAGCCTTGAGCCTTGAGACGCGCAGCACCATGATCGATCCGTTGACGCTGGAGGTGTTCTGGAGCCGCCTGATCTCGGTGGTGAACGAGCAGGCCGCCTCGCTGATCCGCAGCGCCTTTAGCCCGTCTGTGGCCGAGGCCGGGGACATCTCCGCCTGCGCCTTCGACCCGCGAGGGTACCTCATCGCCCAGGCGGTGACCGGGACGCCGGGGCACATCAACTCCATGGCTCGTTGCATCCGCCACTTTCTGGACGTCTACCCACCAGGGGAGCTGGCGCCGGGGGACGTCCTGATCACCAACGACCCCTGGAAGACCTCCGGCCACTTCCACGACGTGACCGTCGTGACGCCCATCTTCCGTGGCCGGGAGCTGGTGGCCTTTTTCGGCAACATCTGCCACCTGGCGGACATCGGCGGGCGGCCCTTTTCCGCCGACGCTCGTGAGCTGTTCGAGGAGGGGCTGTTCATCCCCATCACCAAGCTCTTTATCGCCGGCGCGCCCAACGAAGAGCTGCTCAAGATCCTGCGCGCCAACGTGCGTGAGCCGGAAGCGGTCACCGGCGACCTTTACGCCATGACGGCGGCGAACGACGTTGGGGGCGAGCGCCTCCTGGAGGCAATGGCCGAGCTGGGCCTGGACAGCATCGTCCCCCTGGCGGACGAGGTCATCGCCCGCTCCGAACGGGCGATGCGGGAGGCCATCGCCCGCGTCCCGGACGGCGTCTACCGCAACAGCCTGACACTGGACGGGTACGACCAGCCGGTGACTCTGGCGGTGGCCGTCACGGTCCGAGGGGACGCGATGGACGTCGACTACGCCGGGTCGTCCCCGGCCAGTAGCTACGGGATCAACGTGGTGCTGAACTACACCGAGGCTTACACCACGTTTGGGATCAAGTGCGCCCTGGCCCCGGACGTGCCGAACAATGAAGGGAGCTTCCGGCCGGTAACGATCACCGCCCCGCCGGGGTGCATCCTCAACTGTCTGCCACCCTCGCCCGTCGCCGCGCGGCACATCGTGGGGCAGTGGCTGCCCAACGCGGTGCACGGCGCCCTGGGGCAGGCGGTGCCCGACCGCGTCCTGGCGGAAGGGGCCTCCAGCCTCTGGATCACCCAGCTCAACGGCCACTGGGCGGACAGCCGGCGTTTTTCCCTGCTCTTCTTCAACTCCGGGGGGATGGGGGCGCGCCCCGGGAAGGACGGCCTCTCCAGCACTGCCTTTCCCTCCGGCGTCTACGGCACCCCGGCGGAGGTCGTCGAGGCCCGCTCCCCTCTCATGATTGTCAAGCGAGAGCTGCGCATCGACTCCGGCGGGCCTGGGACCTACCGCGGCGGGCTGGGCCACTGGCTCGTCCTCCAGGGCGTGCGCGCCGGTGCCCCGTACCGGCTTTCCCCCTTCTTTGACCGCACGGAGAACCCGGCTCGGGGGTATGCCGGGGGCTTGCCCGGCGCCACCGGGGTGTACCGCCTGGAGCGCCCCGCCGCGCCCGGCGACCCGACGGCCACGGCGGACGCGCGGCCCAATCCCAAGGCGACGGTGTGGGTGGAGCCGGAGACGCTGATCGTCATGGGACTCCCCGGCGGGGGCGGACTCGGCGATCCCCTGGCGCGTGACCCGGCGGCCGTGCGGGACGACGTGCGGGACGAGTACGTCTCAGCGGAGCGGGCCGCTGAGGAGTACGGCGTCGTCCTCGACACCGGCGGGGAGGTGGACTACCCGGCGACGGAACGCCGGCAGGGGGCCCGCCGCCGCCCGGCCCAGGGGGGCACTTGAGCGCCGGCAGTGGATGTCCCTGCCCCTGTGGCTCGCCGGGGCGCGCGAGCCACAGGGGGCGACAAAGCCCGGGGCTAGGCGATGACGTTTACCGTTGTGCCAATGGGGGCAAACCCCCACAGGAACTGCGCCGCGGCGAAGGGGAGGTTGATGCACCCATGCGAGCCGGTGCGGGCCACCCCGTCCGAGCCGTTCTGGGGCAGATTCGTCCCCGGCCCGTAGGCCGTGCGCCAGGGGGAGTCATGCAGAAACACGCCGTTGCCGGTGATGCGCAGGGCGTAGGTGCAGGGGGAAGGGGCGTACCAGAAGCGGTTGCCCACCGGCCACGGGGAGATGAACGTGAAGGGGGAGTGGCGGCTGAGCACCGTGAACCGTCCCATTGGCGTGGCCAGCTCCGGCCGGCCGGTGGTGACGGGGCTACTGTACACCACGGCGCCGTCCTGGTAGGCGTACCACCACTGCTGTCCCAGCGAGACCACCACCTGCCGTCCGCCCCCGGGCGCAACGGCCGGGACGGCGGCGGGGCGCGCCGGGGGTGGCTCCGAGGGGGTGGCCGGCGGTGGGGCCGGGCGTGGCGCCGGGGCAGGCTGCGGGACAAGCGCCGCCCCAGGGATCAGGCCGGCGGTCTTGAGCAGGTCGCCGACCTGCACCAGGCTGACGGTACCCGGATCCGGCTGCTCCGGTAGGTCGTCCAGCCAGAGCTGGAGGGCCCCTCGTTCGAATCGCTGGGCCAAGTAAGGGCCGGCTCGCTCCGGCTCGCCCATGGGCAGCCCCAAGAGGCCGGCGGTGTCCGCCCCTCCCAGCGACGCGTAGGCGTCACGCAGGGTGGGATTGGTCAGCCACGGCGACCGCGCGTCGAAGGGCAGGCTGGGGGCCTCCCGTAGCTGGGGGGAGGCGGGGGGGATGCCCTGGGACACCGCCCAGTCGTCCAGGCCGAGCTCGGCCAGCCCGGCGAAGACGGGGGCCACCTCGGCGCGGCCGGAGGCCGCGTCCCAGCGCAGCAGGCCGGACTGGAACGCCTGGTAGGTCTCCCCGTTCGTCTCGTACCGAGACGAGATAGGGTATCCCAGGAGCCCGGGACCGCCCAGGGCCTGGTAGTCACCCCAAAATCCCACCCCGTCGGCATCCGATACGACGAACCCGGTCTCGGCCGGGGCGTCGGGTCCGGCCGTCTGGGTGTAGAAGTGCCCATCCGGAACGTCCCAGTCTGCGGGCTCGGCCGGCGAAGACTGGGCAAAGGCGGTGCGCAGGAGGGTGGATGCACCGAGGCCATGAGGGCCCAGGGCACCTAGCGCCAGCCCGGCCGACCCGGCAGCCCGCGCCATCAGGCCCCGCCGAGAAAGCCGGATAAGCTCGGCGAGACCCTCTGCTCCAGAGGACACGTTCCCTTGGGGCATCAGACGGCATCCCTTCTGCCGCGGTGGCATGTCACCCAAGGTGACTCCACTGCCACCCCACGGCCTTCATCATCGATCCTACACCATGCGGCCCACCTCTGGGACGTGCAGGGCCGTTGTTTTTCTTGGCCGGCGCGTAGATCGCGACACGTGCCGACTCTCGGCTGCAAACGTGGCCAGCTCTAGGAACCGATGCAGTCCTCTATAAGGAGGGGCGTGTCGGTCGGCGAGCAGGCCGGTCTCCGTTGGCATCGCCTCCGTGCGGGGTTTCAGGCTGGCTGCCACAGGTGCAGGAACTCGGCCAGGCAGCGAATCCACACCTGCCACTCGTGTCCGCCCCGCTTGATGTCAGCGTGCAGGGTGAGGCCGGGCAGGGACGGGGCGATCTCCCTCACCGTGGCCACCAGGTGGTCGAAGCTGGGGGCCAGGCGTGGGCTCTCTAGATGACCCCGTGACAGGTACAGCAAGCGCAGCGGCGCCAGCGCGGCGCGCAGGGAGTCCTGGTTCGGATCCGCGCCCCCGGCCCCCCCCAGCAGGGCAGCCGAGAACCCACCCACGGCGGCGACCCGGCCAGGGCGGTTGACCATCAGGCGTAACGACTGCCCGCCCCCCATCGAGAGCCCGGCCAAAGCGCGCCCGGCGGGGTCGCGTCGCACGCCGTAGCGCCCCTCCACCATCCCGGCCACTTCCTCCAGGAAATAGTCCCCCTCGCGCGGGTTCGGCGCCGTGGGGACGGCCGGCGCCGCCGGGGTGGCGCCGTCTATGGGATGCGCGCTGGGGGCCGGCGCGGGGGCGCCGGCGTCACCTGGTAGTGGCGTGAGCTGTCCGTACGGCATCGCCACCACCAGCGACCGAATCGCTCCCAGGCCAATGAGCGTGTCCAGCACCACGGCCGCCCGCCCGTCGTGGTACCAGCCGCGCTCGTCGTCGCCCCGCCCGTGCAGGAGGTACAGCACGGGGTACGGCGCATCTGCCCCTCGGGCGTCGTAGCCCGCCGGCGTATAGACCCAGCAGCCGACGTCCCGTCCCAGCACGCCGCTGCGGACAGTCTCCATATGCGTCACGCCCCGCGCTATCCCCGGGCGCACCTCATGTACGGCGGGCTCGGCGGCCGGCCCGGGCACGTCCAGGTACGAGCGCGACGTGCCGAGCCCCAGGGGTCGCGAGTGCGGGTTCTGGGGGTCTACCACCGGGACGCCGTCCACGCGGAAACCGTAGGTGTAGAAGCCTGGCTCCAGGGGTGCCGTCTCGTGCGTCCACAGGCCGTCGCCGTCCCGGGCCATGGGGAACGCCTCCGGCACCTCCTGTGGCCAGGGGCCGCGGGCGTAGTAGCGGAAGCTGCCGCTCACCAGCACTGCCTGCGCCAGCGGCGCCCAGAGCCGGAAGCGTACGACCCCGTCCGCTGACGTCTCGGGGGAGCGATACGCCGGACGCTCCTGCGCCGTGGCCGGGGTCACGGGCATCTGTACCATCGCGGGCTGGTCTCCTTACCGTAGCGCTGCATCAGACGTCCTTGAACTTCCCGGCGTTGACGTACTGGCGTTCGGTCACCAGGTTGGTATTGCGGCTGAGGCCCAGGTTCTCCTGCTGGGTGACGCGCTCGAGAGTCTCCTTCGGCGACGCGTTCTTGGTGAAGACGTCGGCAATGCTCGCGGGGTTCTCTACTCCGGCGGAGAGGTTGAGCCAGCCGGGTAGGATGGTGTGCGGCACCAGCTTAGCGACCGTCTGTACACCTTGATCGTCCTTGAGGGCGCGGTGGCCTTGGAGCTTGGCCCAGTTGGGGGTGGAGGAATGCTGGCGCACTAGCTCCGCGTTAGCATCTTCGTCGGAGATGACCCCCTTCATCAGCAGCCAGGCGGCCTCCAGCTTATCACCCTTGGTGGAGGAGAGGACAACGGGCGAGGCCGGGTCGTAAACCCGGATGTGGCGGGCCGGCGCGTCCCCGCCGGACACTGTGGGGAGCGGGATGAGGCGGAAGTTGAGGTCTGGGGCTTTGAGGCGCAGGGTGTTGGCGTACCAGTTGAAGCGAAAGCCGATGGCCGCCTCCCGGCGCATGAACGCGGCGATGTCGCGCTGCTCCGGCCAGATGTTGTCGTTCCACATCCGGAGCAGCAGCTCCAGCGACCGGACGTTCTCGGGATGATTCTGGAGTGACGTCTTGCCGTCCTTGCTAAAGCGCCAGATCCCTTTCTGGTACGCCGGTGGCCCCAGCACAGGCGGCGAGCCAGCCCCCGCCGGCAGCGATTCCGGCGAAGACCGCGCGCCGCGTTGGGCGTAGTTGCCGGTGATGGACGTGGACGGGCGCGGTCAGCATCTTGTCCCTCCTTCAGGGCGTCGCTGCCGCCAGTGTAGGAGGGCCGGGGCCGCCAGGCAAATGATCATGCTAGTACAGAATGGTAGGGCTTACAATCACTCCCGGCTGGAGGCCACGTGGGACAGGAGGCAGGCTACGGCATGCGGGGGGCTATCTACCACACCGCCCCCTCCCCATCCCATCCTGCTCCGGCAGCGGCGCGGGGCGCGGTATCCGGCGACGGTGCACCTGGCGCTGCCTCCGCAGAGACGGCGCACGAGCCAGATCTGGTTGTCGCGGACGTGGATCTGGCACCCGGCCCTTTTCTTCCCGGCACGTCCATCGAGCTACGAAGCGACCACGCCCGACGCATCGCGCCGCGAGCGGCCCTGTTCGACTTTGACGGCACGCTGTCGCTGATCCGCGAGGGCTGGCAAGACGTCATGGTTCCGATGATGGTGGATGCGCTGGCCTCTACCCCCGTCGGCCGAGACGAGGACCGGGTGGCCCTCGCCACACGTGTGCGCGAGTTCGTTGACCGGCTGACCGGCAAGCAGACCATCTACCAGATGATCCAGCTGGCAGAGGAAGTGCGCGCCCGGGGCGGCGCCCCCCTGCCACCGTTGGAGTACAAGCGGCGCTACCACGATCTCCTTTGGCGTCGCATCCAGGGCCGCGTGGAGGCGCTGCGGACGCACAGCGCCTCGCGCGAGGCGCTGTGCGTGCCCGGTGCTCACGCATTTCTCACTGCCCTGCGCCGGCGGGGCACCACTCTCTACCTGGCCAGCGGCACCGATCTGCAGTACGTGCGTGACGAGGCGGCGGCGCTGGGGCTGGCGGAGTTTTTCGCCGTCGAGGGCGGTGGCGGGGGGATCTATGGCGCGCTCGATGAGCCGGAGCGGTTCTCCAAGGCCATGGTCATCGATCAGATCATGAATGAGATCCGCCGCCACGGCGTCGGGGGGGAGGCGCTCGTTGGGTTCGGCGACGGCTACGTCGAGATCCAGAATTGCAAGGACGTTGGCGGGCTGGCCGTAGGCGTTGCCTCAGACGAGGCGCGGCGTGAAGGCGTGGACGAGTGGAAGCGCCGGCGACTCATTCGGGCCGGGGCGGACGTGATCGTGCCAGACTTCCGCGAGCACGCGCGCCTGGTGGCGTGGCTGTTCGGGGAGGACCAGGGCCGCCTGGCCCCGGCGCCGGCGGAGTCAAATCGGCCCGCTGCCCGGGCTCGGTGGGAAGACCATGCCGTTTGAGATGTTTGAGCGCACGCGGCTGCGACTGCGGCCATTGCGCGAGCGCGAGCATGACCTGGATTTGTCTGTGGTGCTCGATCCCGGCGCCAGCGGCACCCCCAACCCTCCAGAAGGGGCGGCACGTGACCTGGCCACGGTTGCGCAGCGCGTGCTGAGGGCGCGGGCCCATGGCGCGGCCGTGGTCATGCTCCTCGGCGGGCACGTGATCCGCGCGGGTGTCCAGCGCTTCCTGATCGACCTCGCCCGGCGGGGACTGATCACCCACTTCGCCGGCAATGGCGCTGTGGCGATTCACGACTTTGAGCTCGCGCTTGTGGGGGCCACCACCGAGAGCGTCGCGCGCTACGTCCGCGACGGGCAGTTCGGCCTGTGGGAGGAAACTGGCTGGATCAATGAGGCGGCCACGTCCGCGGCTCGGGAAGGCATCGGCTGGGGCGAAGCGATCGGGCGGATGGTGCTCGATGGGCGTAGCGGGCCCGATGGGCAGCGCGCCAACTTCCCCTATCGCGACGTGTCGCTGCTCGCTGCTTGTACCGCGCTGGGCGTGCCGTTCACCGTTCACCCGGGGATCGGATACGACATCATCCACGAGCACCCCAACTGTGACGGCGCGGCCATGGGGGCCGCATCCTATACCGATTTCCTGGTCTTCGCCCGCACCATCGAGCGCCTGGAGGGAGGCGTTGTGATGTGCTTCGGGAGCGCGGTGATGGGCCCTGAGGTGTACCTGAAGGCCCTGGCAATGGCGCGCAATGTGGCCCACCAGGAAGGGCGGGAAATCCGCCGCTTCACCACGCTGGTGGCCGACCTCATCCCGATCAGGGGCGACTACCATGCCGAGGCGCCTAGGACGGACCCCCGCTATTACTACCGGCCGTGGAAGACCATCCTGGTGCGTACCGTAGCCGATGGAGGCGAGAGCTTCTACGTTTCTGGTGACCACCGGGCCACGATACCCGCCCTCTGGGGCGCGCTCGCCACCGAAGGCCGGCAGACCGAAGGCCGGCAGACCGAAGGCCGGCAGTGAGAACACCGGAGTCGCTGACGGCGCTGCTCCCTCACAAGCGCCTGGCAGCGCTGCTGGAGGGCTTTGGACGAACCCGAGTCGCGGTGATCGGTGACTTTTTCCTGGACCGCTATCTGGTGACGGATCCGGCCCTGACTGAGCCATCGCTGGAGACGGGTCTCCAAGCCCGCGCCGTGGTCGCCCGCCGGTCCAGCCCCGGCCACGCAGGCACCGTGACGAATAACCTGGGGGCGCTGGGGGTGGGCACCATCTACGCCCTGGGCTACACCGGCGACGACGGTGAAGGCTATGAGCTTCGTCGGGCTCTGAAAGCGTCGGGCGTAGACATCACCTACCTGTCCGTGTCTCCCGATGTAGTCACAGGTACGTACGTGAAGCCGACCGTCCTCTCGCCGACCGGAATCGAGCGCGAGCTGGAGAGATTGGACATCAAGAACCGGCATCCACTACCCGCGGCGTTGGAGGCCGATATGATCCGCGCCCTCGAGCGCATCGTCGCCCCGGACGCGGCCCAAGTAGACGCCGTGGTCGTCGCCGACCAGGTGGAGGAGCGCAACCACGGCGCGATCACTGATGCCGTTCGCGATGCCCTCTGCCGGCTCGCCAGGGAGAGGACGGACCTGGTGTGGTTTGTCGACTCGCGGCGCCGGATTGGCGAGTATCGCCACGTGCAGCTAAAGCCCAACAGAACCGAAGCCTTGACCGCCGCCGGTGAGGCGGCGCCGGCCGGGGATGCCGATGATGTCGCCCAGGCGTTGGGCGTCGCGCGGCTGCTGGCGGGCCGCACCGAGCGAAACGTGTTCCTGACGCTTTCCGAGGCCGGAATGCTCGTGGTGCGCCCCAAGGGCGACGCGACTCACGTCCCGGCCGTCCCGTTGCAGGGGCCCATAGACCCAACTGGTGCAGGAGATTCGGCCACCGCAGGGATCGTCCCATCGTTGGCGCTCGGCGCGACCCCCGAGGAGGCGGCGTGTGTCGGCGCGCTCATCTCCGGAATCACCGTGCGCCAGCTGGGCACAACCGGAACCGCAAGGCCTGAAATGGTGCTCGCGGCGCATGCAACGCTCTGCCAGGGCTGAGCGGTCATGGCCGCTCGCTGCGTGGGCAGCTACAGGTGGCCGGCGACGTGGTGCCCCGGTGCCTGGATCGCTAGATCCCTCGCCGGCCACGGGGCTTCGGTATGGGGACTGGCGTTGGTGGAGGGAACGGAGGAGTTGGCAATGCTCTCAGGAGCAGATGTGGGAGAGCCTGCGCTGGCCACGGCCAGGCCAATCAGCCCTGGCGCAGGTCGCGCGGCAGGCATGGTCAGGATTCGCCGGCAGGGTAGAGGATCGTGCCTTTCCAGGATTGTGGGGGCGTGGCATGCCACTCCCGCACCGTGTCACGCCAGCGCAGGAAGTGCGGGCGCTTGAGGTGGTCGTTCTCAAAGGCGGGGCGATCCGTATAGTGCTCGTAGAGGATGAGATGGTTAGGGTCGGCTTCGTCTTCGACCACGTCGAAGCGGACGCAGCCGGGCTCGTCCCTCAGGGACAGCCGGGCGTTCTCCACCATGGCCGCGACGAACTCGGTGCGCCGCTGCGGGTTGATGTGGATATCCACGATCACGACGTACATCCAGGGTCGGTCCCCCCTCTCTCAGGCTGTGGCAGGCGAAGTCATCGGCCTGGGCGCTAAACGGTCCTGTGGCCCGGGCGGGCTTCGCGGGCAAGGCCGTGCCCGTCTCTGCCCGCCGCCGCACGGCTCGGTCAGGGTAGCACCCCAGGGGACGGCGCCCGGCGGGGGCCTGTGTTACGGCCGCCGGCTGAGGCCCCTCGAGCGTGGCCGGCGCTCCGTACCGGGCCCGGCTCGCCGGCGCGTCACATCCGGTCGCCATGCAGGGGCGTATGTTGAGTGCGTCCCGATCTGGCACTCGCCGGCAGTCTGGTACTCGCCGGCAGTCTGGTACTCGCGGACAGGTAAGGAGATACGCTATGGCCACCACGGCCGGCACAACCAAGAGCGATAAAGAGTGGCGAGAGCAGCTCACCCCTGAGCAGTACAACGTCCTGCGCCGGAAGGGGACGGAGCCGCCGTTTACGGGCAAGTACGAGCACACGGCGCAGCGTGGCACGTACCGCTGTGCCGGCTGTGGCGCCACCCTGTTTCGGTCGGGAGACAAGTTCGATTCGGGCACCGGCTGGCCCAGCTTCACGGCCCCGGCCGCGCCGGAGAGCGTCGAGCTGCATGCGGACAACTCCCTCTTCATGCGCCGAACCGAGGTGCTGTGCCGCGCTTGCGGCGGGCATCTCGGCCACGTCTTTGGCGACGGCCCGGCGCCCACGGGAAAGCGCTATTGCATCAATTCCTGCGCCCTAGAGCTGGCCCCAGACCAGGCCCAGCCGTCCGACGGCGCGGCGCAGGGAGCCCCGGCCCCAAGGGTTGGGCAGATCGAAGGGCAGGGGGAGACAGGTCGATGACCGCACCCGTGACCGCACCCAACAGCGCCCCCTCCAGCGCTCCCAGTGAGAGCGGCACGCGCCTGGCCACGTTCGGCGCGGGATGCTTTTGGGGCGTGGAGGTGGCGTTCCGGGAGATCCCTGGAGTCGTCAACGCCACCGTGGGGTACCTCGGCGGCACCATGGCGCACCCCACCTACAAGGACGTCTGCACCGGGCGTACCGGGCACGCCGAAGTCGTCCAGGTGGAGTACGACCCGGCAGAGGTCACCTACGACCGGTTGCTCGATGCCTTCTGGGAGATGCATGACCCCACCACGCTCAACCGCCAGGGGTGGGACGTCGGCACCCAGTACCGCTCGGCCATCTTTTTCCACGAAGCCGAGCAAGAGGCGACTGCCCGGGCGTCCAAAGAGGCCGTCCAGAGCCGCTCCAAGAAGCGCATCGTCACGGAGATCGTTCCGGCCTCCACGTTCTATCCGGCCGAGGAGTACCACCAGCGATACTTGGAGAAGCAAGGGCGCGTCAGCTGTCACGTACCGTCTGCCCCTCGCCCCGTGGCCGGCTCAGGGGCCCAAGGTCAGGCCAGCGGCCTGGGGGCCGGCGGCCCCGCCGGTCGCTCCTGGTGGAGCCTGCTGCGCGGCCGATAAGCGCGCACCGCCCGGCGGGCCGGTCGCGGCGGGCCGGTCGAGGGTCGGCGTCGGGTGGGACGGGCCCACTGGAGGCGGAGTGAGGTGCGCCAGGGTCAGAGCAGTCCCAGCTCGGGACGCTGCGTCCACTCCAGCGGGTCGACGGCCACACCCGCGACGCGCACTTCCCAATGCAGGTGGGGCCCGGTAGACAGGCCGGTCGAGCCGACGCGCCCGAGGAGCTGGCCGCGGGCCACGGCCTGGCCGGCGGCCACGGCGAGGTTGGAGGCGTGGGCGTAGACGCTGTGCACCCCAGCTCCGTGGTCGAGCACCACCACGTTGCCGCGGATGCTCCAGGCCCCGGCGAAAGCGACCACTCCCGCAGCCGGGGCCACGATCGCGGCGCCGGAAGGGGCGGCCAGGTCGACGCCTCCATGCTGGCCGGTAGCTACGGTTCGCCCGTCGGGGTCGATGTAGGCGCGCCTCGCCCCATGTGCCGTCACCAAGGGGCCGGGCACGGGAGAAAAGAACTGCCCCCGCCAGAGGGGCTGGGGCGCGCTCTCAGCCATCACCGCAGCCAGGGTCAGCCGTTCCTGCGTCCCCACCTGCGGGTCGAGCAGCGGGATGACCTGGGCCGGAACGGGCAGGCGCTGCAGCGGGAATCCCCCCTCGCCAACTCGCAGGGCGGTGGCGCCGGGCGGGGACTCCAGCCCCAGTCCGTTCCCCGCCGTGACGGTGACCGCCCATTGGCCCGGTGGCTCGTCCATGGCCGCGGCGGCCAGGGCCACGAAGCGCGTCTCGGCGGTGGGGAAGGGGCGCAGCATGAGAACCGCCGGAGTCTCCGGGCCCGGGGAGACCCGGCCGGCGGACACGGTGAGGGGCGCCGCCCCATCGTCGACGTCGATCTCGACGAGGAAGGTCTGACCGGGGCGCACCGTGCCCGGCCGCAGGCCGATCGTGGGGATCGGGGGGGCCAGCGCCGCCGACCAGTCCGGTGTGCCGGCCACGCGGGGCACGGGGGGCACAGGGGCACGAGCGCCCTCTCCCTGTGGGGCCGGGAACACCTCCCGCACAGGCCCTGTGATCCCCGGCAGGCCGGGTCGCCACTCCAGCCGGGCATGCTGGAAGTCCTGCACCATCGTCCCGGCGCCGCCGTCCCAGCGCTCCTCCGTCAGGGGGAAGCCGAGTCGCCCCGGACCTTGATGCCGGCGCCAGTGCTCCAAGAAGCCCAGCTGCAGATGGTGCCCCGTCTCCGGGAAGTAGACGGAGGTCGCAGCCCCGGCGGCACCCCATCCGGACGGGCCAGCGATCGTCAGGGGCGCCCTCAGACCGGCCGCCCCGGCCGCCCCTCCCTTAGAGGCGAGCGAGCCGAGCGCGACGGCCGGCGGGATCGCTGCCAGGACGCGCCGCCGGGTGCGTCGCTGCCGTAAGCGGGATGTCAGCATGTCCTTTTATGAGGGTGATAGGGGGGCCGGGAGCGCAGGGTTACCTTGACCCCGTGGCGCGGTCGCAGCGTGACCACTGGCCAGGGGACGACCCGGTGCTCCGGCACCGCCGTGAAGGCGTAGCGCTGGGCGATGGTGGCCAGGAGGAGGACGGCCTCCATCATGGCAAAGCTGTTGCCGATGCACAGGCGCGCCCCGCCCCCAAAGGGGAAGTAGGCAAAGCGCGGTAGCTCGGCGGCCAGGCCCTCCAGCCAGCGTTCGGGGCGGAACGCCTCCGGGGCGTCGTAGAAGCGCGGGTCGCGGTGCATCACCCACTGACTCATCAGCAGCACGGTGCCGGCGGTGACGCGCTGGCCCCCGATCTCGCAGTCCTCGACCGCCTGCCGGCTGATCACCCATGCCGGTGGGTACAGTCGCATCGCCTCGGTGACCAGGGCCGAGGTATACGGGAGGCGCGCCTGGTCGGCGGCCACGGGCGCCCGGCCACTCAGGACGGCGCGCAGCTCGTCCAGCAGCCTGGCCTCCGCCTGGGGATGCTGCATCAGAAGGTGCCACGTCCACGAGAGGGCGATGGCGGTGGTCTCGTGGCCGGCCAGCAGGAGCGTCATGGCCTCGTCCCGCAATTGCTTGTCGCTCAAGCGGCTCCCGTCGTCGTGCTGCGCCTCCAGGAGCAATGACAACAGGTTTTCGCCCCCCGCCCCGTGGCGCCGGCGCCGGTCGATGATGCCGTAGACCACCTCGTCCAGCTGCCGGGCGGCGTGCTCGAAGCGCCGGTTGCCCGGCGTGGGGGCGTTCTCCGGCAGCAGGACGGAGAGGCCAAATAGGCGCTCCTCGAACCGGGCCAGCGCGGCCGTGAGGGCTTCGCCCACCCGCGCCGCGTCGTCGGCCAGGTCCGTGCCGAACAACGTGCGCCCGACCACGTCCAGGGTCAAGTACATCATGTCCTGGTGGAGGTCACGCACCTGGCCGTCCTCCCAGGTGGCGAGCAGCGCCTCTGCACGGGACACCATCACGTCGCCGTAGGCGGCCATGCGCTGGCGGTGAAAGGCCGGCTGCATCAGCCGGCGCTGCTGCCGCCACAGCTCCCCCACGCTGGTCACAAGCCCGTCCCCCAGGAGGCGACGGTTACGGCGCAGGCTGGGGCTCCTGGTGAACTGCTGCTGGCGCGTGACCAGCACTTCCTCAATGGCATCCGGATGACTCACCAGGGCCGCCCGCTGGACGAGAAATCGTAAGGGCACGAAGTCCCCATGCTCGCGGGCGCAGGCGGTCAGAAAGCCCAGCGAGTCACGGCGCAAGTGGGGGAGATGCCCGGCGATAAGGTGCCCGCGCGGGCCCCGGATGCGGGCCGGGGCCTTCGGGGCCGCCCCTGATCCTCGCGCGCTCGACGGTCGCAGTGCCGTGGCCATGATCGTCGCTCCTGCCGGGCGGCCCCTGCCGGCCCAAGGCGCTCCTACACCTACAGTATGGCCCCGCCGGCCACCCCCTGTCTGTTCGTCGCCAGCAACCCACTGGCCTCTACCCCGAACAGACCCGGAGGGGCCCCAGGCTCGGGCGCCATCTGGGGACGCCATCTGGGAGGGCCATCCTGGGACACGTCACGCGGCGATCGGCCGGCGGCATACTTGATCGTCCTCAAACGCCCCACAGCTACAAACGCTGCCGGTGCGGGGAATGAGGATGAGGTGCCACGATGACCGCGGTAAAGGGACGCGGCGTCAGGACTCCCGCCGAGCCCGCGGAGGAGGTTGACGCCGTCCTGGAGGACGCAGCAGCCGGCGTGGCTTCCGCGCGCCTCCCGGCTGGGACGGCCGTCGGGGGGCGTCGCCCGGGAGACTGGCTTGTCCCTGGCCTGGCCGTGACCCTGGGCCTCGGTGGCCTGGCGCTGGAAGCCGTCCTGGCCCGCAGCGCACCCCTGTTGCCCTTGCCATGGGTGCAGCCCACGGTGGAGGCGATCTGCTGCGTGGCAGCCTGGTCGGTGGCCTACCTCTGCCTGCGCCGTCACCGTACTAGCTCCTCCCCCCTGGTCTGGTGGCTCGGCCTGGTCTTTGCCGCTGTTGCCGACCTTGGCTTGCTGTTTATTCTCACCTTTCCGGGCTTGGTGGGAGATCGGGGCATGGTGGGTACGAATCCCTCCACCTCGGGCTACTTCTTCAGCCTGCAGTACGCCGTGCTGGGTGCCGGCATGCTCATCGCGGTAGCCGTTGCCCGGCGGGGCTATGCCCCTGCAACGCGAGCCGAGGCCTACCGCTTGCTGGGCCTGACTCAGGCTGCGATGCTGCTCCTGGGGGCCCTGGTGGTCGTGCTCGGTGAGCGTGGCATCCTACCGGTGCTGGTACAGCCGGGTGGTTTCACGGCCGTGCAAGCCTGGCTGAACCGGGGGGCCGCCCTGCTAGTCGTGGCCGGGGGTGTCGCCCTGGCCGGCCTGGCGGGGAGGCCCGGCGACGCCGACAGGTGGCTGGGGCAGCCCTTGCTGGTCAGCCTGGGCCTGCTCACGGCGACGGTGCTGGTCACAGAGTTCCCTACCGAGCGCTTCGACCTGGCCTGGTACGCCATCCGCGCCGAACGCCTCCTGGCCTTCGGGTTGGTCTTCTTCGCTCTGCTGGGTGAGTACCCGCGGCTGTACCGGAACGAGCGCCGCCGGGCAGAGACACAGGCCCGCTTGCGGGCCAGCGAGGCGCGCTACCGCACGCTGGCCAGGCACTTCCCCAACGGGGCGGTGGCCCTGTTCGATCTGGAGCTGCGCTTCCAGGTGGCGGACGGTGCCGGGGCTGTGCTCGCCGGCTGCCCGGCGCCCGATCTGGTAGGGAGGACGCTGTGGGAGGCCCTCCCACCAGAGGCCAGTGCGGCCGTCGAGCCCCTACTCCGGGCGGCCCTGTCCGGGGAGGAGGCCGCCGCCGAGCTGCCGTCCGGCGATCGTGTGTACGCCGTCCACACCGTGCCGGTGCGCGATCAGCAGGGGGCTATCACCGGGGGGATGCTGTTGACCCAGGATGTAACCGAGCGCACGCGAGCGGGGGCGGCCCTGCGGGCGGCGAACGCAGAGCTAGAGCAGTTCGCCTACACCGTCTCCCATGACCTCAAGGCCCCGCTGGTGACCATCCAGGGCTTCGCCCACCGCCTCTCCACGGACTACGCCGGCCGCCTAGACGAAGCCGGGCAGCGCTACCTGGCGCGCATCGAGGCCAATGCGACACATCTGGCGGACCTGATCGACGACGTGCTGACGTTCAGCCGTGTGGGGCGCGTTGGGGCGCCGCCGGCGGCGGTCGAGCTAGGGGTGGCCGTGCGCCGCAACCTGGATGACCTGCAGGGCGCCGTGGAGCGGGCCGGTGCCGAGGTGCGCGTCCACGAGCCCCTGCCCACCGTCGTGGCCAGTCCCACCCTCCTCGACCAGATCTTGTCCAACCTCCTGGCCAACGCCCTGGCCTACGGCGCCCAGCCGGGGGCAGGTGCCCAGGTAGAGGTGGGCTGCGATGACGCCGGAGACGCCTGGCGCCTGTACGTACGTGACAGCGGGCCGGGCATCCCCCTGGATCAACAGGGCCGGCTGTTCCGGCTTTTCGAGCGCCTGCCGGCCGGAAAGGCGGTCGACTCGCACGGCACTGGAGTGGGGCTGGCGACGGTGCGCAAGGCAGCGGCCGCCCTGGGAGGCGACGCCGGGCTGGAGAGCGCCCCCGGCGCGGGCGCCACCTTCTGGGTGCGCATCCCCAAGTCGCCGGCCCCCGGGCCCCCGGCCGCTCCCTGAGCGTGGAAGGCCCTCGCAGCGATAGCGAGGCGCTCGCTGCGACACGGACTGGCATGTACGAGTACGAGCCCGTACCCCACCGGGCGCCTACCTCAGCCCACGGGGGCGTAGGGGTCGAGAGTGTGGGCGGCCAGGGCCCCCTCGTCGAAGGTGACGCCCAGGCCCGGTGCCGACGGCACCACCAGGTGGCCGTCGGCGTACTCGATCGGCTGCGTCAGGAGGGCGCTGGCCAGCGGGCTGCTACGGAACGACTGAGGGTACTCGCACAACAGGAAGTTCGGCGTCGCCGCCGCCAGGTGGAGGCCGGCGGCCAGGTGCACCGCCGTGCTGATGCTGGCGTGGACGCACCAGGGGACGTTGTAGAGGTCGGCCACCAGGGCGATCTTCCGCCCCTCGGTGATGCCCCCTGCCCGGCAGACGTCTGGGAGCACCACGTCAGCCGCGCGGCGCCGCAGGCGCTCGTTGAACTGCCAGCGGGTGCACTCCGTCTCCCCGCTGGCCACGGGGAGGTCGAGCGCGGCGCACAAGGCGGCGTACCCGTCTACGTCCTCCGGGGGCAGGGGGTCTTCGAGCCAGCCGGCCCCGGCCCGCTCCAGGCGCCGGCCGGCGGCCGTGGCCGAGCGGGCGTCATAGACGCCGTGGGCGTCCACCAGGACGTCCGCCTTTCCCCGCACAGCCTCGATAATCGCTTCGACCCCCTCCAGGTCCTCGTCTAGCGCCCCGCGCCCGATGGAGGTCTTCATTGCCCGGAAGCCCTCCTCCACGAAGCGGCGTGCCCCCGCCACCCGTTCCGCCACCGTGCTCCCGGGCACGCCGGACAGGTAACACGGGATGCGCGTGCGGTATGGGCCACCGAGCAGGGCGTAGACCGGCTGCCCCAGGGCCTTGCCGGCGACGTCCCACAGGGCGATGTCCACGCCGGCCAGCGCCTCCAGCATCACCCCCGTGGAGTAGCCCCGCAGGCGCATGCTGGCGTAGAGGGCGTCCCAGATGGCGTCGATCGCCAGCGGGTCACGCCCAATCAGCTGCGGGGCGAATAAGTCGGCGATCAGCATCTGGGCGACGCGCGGGATTGGCGGGGCATGCGCCTCACCCCAGCCCACTAGGCCGTCGTCCGTAACGATACGCACCAGGAGCGCCTCCGCCCGCGCCGGGTAGACGCACAGGTGCCGGCCCCCGTTGCGGCCCAACGCCGTTCTCCCCGCCCGGGCTGTCTCGAACCCGGAGCCAGGGGCGAGGCCAGAAGAAGAGGGATTGGAGCCCCCGAGGGTGGCGGTCGGGCGCAGACCGGCGCTCCCCTCATAGTCCGGCTGGGCCCCGATGCGGAACGACTCGACGCGAGCGATCTTCACGCCGTAAGCGTACCTTCTATACGTGTACGACGTATACGCTGGGTGACGGTAGGTCTGCGCTGTGAGGTACAGACGTGCTATGTGGCAAGCGTGCCGCGCACCGGTGGCCGGCGAGGGCACGGCGGAGGATACACCCCTACGGCACGGGAGCTCAGGCGCCGGCATTGTAGCCAGGCAGGGCCCTTGCATCAGAGCCGCTCCTGGGGCACGGCCCGCGGCGCGGTCATGCCGAGCCCGGCGAGGCATCCGGGCCGCCGGTCCACGGACGGTGGGACGACTCGCTGATCCCTCGCTGCGCTGGGGATGACCCGGACCCACCGCCCACCCCTGATGAAAAGGGCCTGGTATCCAGGGCAGAGCCCTTGCGCCCGCGGGTCAGTCTCGGTATCGTTGCGGGGCGATGTTGCTCCTCCTGAGTGTCTTGTGTCGGAACGGCGGGAGAGACGGGCGATGACGGCGAGTCGCGGCAGCGCCAGGGGGCGAGGCGAAGTGGTCGGTGGCGGGAAAAGCCGCCCCGTGGCTGGCCAGGAGCCCCGGCGGATCACGGTGCGCTTTCCGGTGGCGGGGCTGGACTGCACCGGCTGCGGCGGCAGTCTGCGCCTGGCCATGCGGCGCCTGCCCGGCGTGCAGGCGGTGGCCCCCAACGTCCCTGGTCAGGAGGTGGCGGTCACCTTCGACCCTGCCCTGATTAGCCCCGCCGCCATCCGCGACCACCTGGCGGCCCTCGGGGTGGGGGGGGGCCACCGCGCCCCCCCCGCGCCCCCCCCCACCACGCCCCCGCCCCCGCCCGCACAGGGGCCCCACCCCCCCACAAAAAACGGCGCGCGCAACCACACAGAGAAACAGACAACCACACCAGAGCGGGGGAAGGCAGAGATTGTGCGCGCCCCCCCCCCCCAAACCCCGAGACAAACCCACAC
>JAUJOR010000030.1 GCA_030447525.1 Chloroflexota bacterium
GAGCCCGGTGAGACGCTGGCGAGTTTTTCGACCGCGATCTCCCCAACCGTCTCGCCCAGGTACTCGGCGTGATCCAAGCCTACATTTGTCAGCACCACCGCCTCGGGCCGGGCGGCCGTGGTCGCGTCGTACCGGGCTCCAAGCCCGGCCTCCAGCACGGACCACGAGACCCCCTCGTCGGCGAACAGCTTTATCGCCCCCGCCGTGAGCAACTCGAACTGGGAGGCAGGAACGCCGTGCCCGTCCGCCACCTCTATCGCCTCGCGCATCGCGCCTGCGAATCGCTCCTCCGAAACAGGATAACGGCGTGGGCGCTGTTTTGCATCGTGTTCGCCAGGACGAGGCCGGCCATCCCCATCGGCTCGACCGTCACCAGGGCCACGGCGGCGTACAGGCCGGCGCCGGCGACGCCGACTACCACCGGCAGCCGGGTATTCTGCAGGGCGTAGCAGGCAGCGATGAGGAGCTGGTCGACGGCGACAAAGGGAAGCTGTGGGGCGTAGAACGCCAGGGCCAGCGCGGTCAGATCGACTCCCTCGCTGCCGAAGGCCCCGCGCTGAAAGAGGAGCCGCACCACGGGAGTACGCAGCATAATCAGTGCCACTGTCGCCGGGACGATCAGGAGCAGGCCGGCCTTCATTCCCATACCTAGCGTACGTTGAAAGCCGGCCGTGCGGGCCCCTTCCGGGCCGTAGCGCGCCAGCACGGGGAGGACGGCAAAGGACAGTGCCGTGGCTACCAGGCCGAGGGGAAACTGGACGAGGTTGGTGGCAAATCCCATGGCCGCCAGGCTGCCCTGGCCGGTCTGCGAGGCCAGGCGTGTATCCAGGGTGACGACGCCGGACGAGACCAGCAGGCTGGCCGCCACCGGGGCATAGAGGCGCAGGATGCGGCGCACCCCGGGGTGGGCGAGGTCAAGCGTTGGACGGAGCCGCAGGCCACGTAGGCCTGGGAGCTGCAGGAGCACCTGGCCGGCCGCCCCCACCAGAACGCCGACGACCAGACTGGTGACGCCCAGCCAGGGAGACAGGAGGATGGCGCAGAGGATAATCGCCAGGTTGTAGATGGCGGCGGCGTAGCTCGGCAGCGACACGCGGCGCACGGCGTAGAGGACGCCCATCAGCACGGCCGAGACCCCCTGCAAGACCACCGCCGGGAGGGCCAGCCGGACGAGGAGCATCCCCTGTGCCTGATCTGCCGGGGCAAAGCCCACGCCCAGGACCGACATCAGGGGGCCGGCCCAGACGATCAAGAGGGTCACCGCGGGGACGAGCACAGCCAGGGCCAGGCCGAGCACCGTCCCGGCCAGCACCTCCAGCTCCCCGGCCCCCTCAGAGCCGGCACCTCGGGGAACCGCGGTGCCGCTACCCCCTGGCGCCGGGACACCGGCGGCGCCCGCTAACCGCCGGCGCTCGTCCCTGGCGGCGTACTCGGAGAACACCGGGACAAGGGCGGCTGAAATGGCCCCCCCGATAAGGAGGTCATAGACCATGGTGGGGACGCGGTTGGCGGCGTTGAAGACGTCCGCGGCCGCCGTGACCCCGTACAGCGCCCCGATGGTCTGGTTGCGCACCAGGCCCAGCGCTCGGCTGACGACGTTGCCGAGCATGATCAAGACGGCGGCCCCGGCGATGCGCCCGGCTGCCCCTCCCGCTGCCCCGCTCACGGCCCCGGGGCTGCGCCGTCTGGGGCAGCCCCGGTCGCGCCCCCGGCGGCCGTGGCTACAGGGCCCTCCCGGCCGGCGTTCGGGACCTGGTGTTCCCCGGCGGCGATGCGACCGACGAGGGCGCTGGTGGAGCGGCCGGGTGTCAAGGGCAGCAGGACGACCCGCCCCCCGGTTTGGCGCACTACTCGGGCCTCCGGCAGCCGATCGTCGTCCACTGCCCCGCCGTCCGGATCACTATCCGGCTGCTGGGATGACGCGGCGGGCTGGGCGTAGTCGGCCCCTTTGACGTACACCTCCGGGCGCACGGCGGCGGCCAGCCGCTCCGCCGTCGTCTCCTCGAAGACGGTGACGTAATCCACGGCCTCCAGGGCGGCCAGCACCTCGGCCCGCTCGGCCGCCGGCACCAGCGGGCGGGCCGGCCCCTTGAGGCGTTGCACGGAGGCGTCGTCGTTGACGCCGACGACGAGGACGTCTCCCAGTGCCCGACACCGCTGCAGCAGGCGCACGTGGCCCACGTGGAGCAGGTCGAAACAGCCGTTGGTCAAGACAATGCCCCGGCCGGCGGCGCGCTCCGCCTCGACGGCGGTGGCGATGTCCTGGAATGCTACGACCCGTCCCATCGTCCCTTCAATCTCGCTCAGCGTTCCGGGTGCGGGCCCGGCAGTTGGTCGGGTGTGGCGGCGATGGCCGCCAGGAGCTCTTCGGCCGAGGCCGTCGCCGTCCCCACGCGCGCCACGACGATCCCGGCGGCCAGGTTGGCCAGGGTCGCCGCTTCGGTCAGCGATCCCCCGGCGGCCACGGCAAGGGTAAACGTGGCCGCCACCGTATCCCCCGCGCCAGTGGGATCAACCGCGGTGACGTGAGGTGCGGCCGGCGTGTGCCAGGCCGGGGCGTCGTTGGCGATCAGGGTCATCCCTTCCCGTCCCCGAGTAATCAGCACCGCCTGCCCCGCCAGGTCGTCGAGCAGGCGGCGCCCCTCCACCTCCAGCGCGTCCAGCGTGCTCAATGGGCGCCCCAGGGTGGCTTCTGCCTCCGGCTGATTGGGCGTGAAGAGGTGCGCCCCCCGGAAGCGCAGCAGGTCGCCGTGGGAGTCCACGGCCACCAGCCGCCCCAACTCCACCGCCTGAGGGAGGCTGGCGGCGATCAATCCAGGGTGGATGACCCCATTCTCGTAGTCGGAGATCAGCAAGGCGTCCACCTCCCGCAGCGCGCCGGCCAGGTAGGATGCCATCTCCCCCGTCACCGTTGGGGGCACCGGGCGCCGGTCTACCCGGTCGATGCGCAGGAGGAGCTGCTGCACCAGCTGCTGTGCCCCCCCGGCAAAGATACGGGTCTTTGTCGTCGTCGGGCGGCTGGCGTCGACGACGACCCCGCCGCAGCCCAGGCCGGCGGCGCGCAAGGCGTCTATCAAGCTTCGCCCCGTCTCATCGTCGCCAACCACCCCGCACAGCTCTACCCTGGCTCCCAGGGCGCTGGCGTTCGCCGCCACATTCGTCGCCCCACCGGGCAAGAGACGGGACTCGAGGTGCTGCAGCACCAGCACCGGGGCTTCACGGGCGATGTTCAACGGCACGCCGACGACGAGCTCGTCGGCGACGACGTCACCCAGAACGAGGATGCGCTTTCCCTGCCAGGCCTGCACGATCGACGCCAGCCGCTGTCGCTGCCCGCGCCCCCCCGGCGTGCTCACCCGCGCCTCATCTCGTGGCTGCCGTGGCTGCCCGCTCCACCGCGGCGCGCAGCCGTTGCCGGAACAGAGGCGGGGCGTAGCGCGCGGCGTTGGCGCGGGCGGCCTGGGGATCGTACCGCTGCGGGCGAAAGGCGTCGATAGCCCCGGCCAGGGCGTCCGCCGTCGGCTGATGGAAAAACTCCCCCGTAATCCCGGGGAGCACCGTGTCCAGGGCGCCGCCTTCGGCGTAGGCAATCACCCCCTTGCCGGCCGCCTGCGCCTCCAGGGCCGTCAGGCCGAAGTCTTCTTCTCCGGGAAACAGCAGGGCGCGGCAGCCGGCGATCTGCTCTACCACCGCCTCATCCGGGAGCGGGCCCAAGAAGCGTACGTTGGGCGCCCCGGCCGCTGCCCGGCGCAGCCGGCCCTCGTCCACACCGGCCCCGACGATGCGTAGGGGAACGCCCAGGCCGGCGCAGGCCTGGATGGCCAGGTCGATCCGCTTGTATGCCTCAAAGCGAGCGACGATCAAGAAGTACCCTTCGTCACGCGGCCGTACCTTGGCGAAGCGCTCCACCTCCACCGGGGGCGGAACAACGCAGGTCTCCCTACCGTAGACCCGCCGGATGCGCGCCGCGACGTAGCTGGACTGGGTGATGAAACGGTCGACCCGCTGGGCGGCAGCGAAGTCCCACCGGCGCAGCGCCCGCTCCAGGGCACCGGTCACCAGCCGCACCGGGCGCGGCAGCCCCTGCCGCTCGATGCCGCTGTACGGTCCCCACAGGAAGCGGGGCGGTGTATAGCAATAGCAGATATGCCGGCCGCCCGGCGGTGGGGGCACCGCCTTGGCCCCGAAGCTGGCCAAGGAGAGCACGGTATCGGCGCCTCGGACGCGCAGCCGGCCAAACGCCAGGGGCTGGAGCATAGCGTAGACCCGCTGCAGACGCAGCCGGGCAGGGAGTCGATCAACCCACGTGGGGCGCACGTCCATGCCCTGAAAGGCGGCCGGCAGGCGGTCGCGCACGTAGAGCAGGGTGTAGATTGGGGCGCCGGGCCAGATGCGGTGGGCCTGCTCCAGCGTCCGTTCGGCCCCACCGTAGACGTAGAGGTAGTCGTGGACGAGGGCCAGCTTCATACAGGTTGTTATCCCCAGGGCAGGGCGGATCCATCTATGTTGTACGGTAAAGCCCCTCCCCCTCCAGGCTCTGCCCCCGGCCGGCGGGGCTGTTCATCTCTCGGTGCCGGTCAAGGAGGTCCTCAACCGCATGGTAGACGCGCTGCGGCGTGACCAGGCGCTGGCACAGGGTGTGGCCAAGGGGGCAGTCGGCCACCCGATCCAGGCGGTAGCAGGGGGAGCACGGCAGCTCGTGGCGCACCAGGGTAGCCCGCGCCGCCCGGTAGGGTCCCGACTGGCGCGGATCGGTTGGCCCGTAGATGGCCACGACCGGGCGCCCCACGGCGATGGCCAGGTGCAGGGGACCGCTGTCGCCGGAGACCACCACGCTGGCCCGTTCCAGCAGGGCCAGGAGCTCGGGGAGCGTCGTACGCCCTACCAGGTCGGCGATGGCGGCGCCTGCCTGTTCTCGAATCGCTCGCCCCAGGGACCGCTCTTCTGGCCCGCCGGCAAGTACCACCGCCCGCCCGGCGGCCAGGAGCTGCCCGGCGAGCGTGACCCAGTAGGGCAAGGGCCAGCGTTTGGCCCGGCCATTGGTCGCCCCAGGAACCAGGACGACCAGCGGTACACCGGGCGCCACCAGGGGTTGCAGCAAGGCGGCGATGGTTCGCTGCGCCCCTTCCTCCACCACCAGGCGCAGGGGCGGGCCGTGTGGCTCGGAAGATCCCTTGTCGGCGCCATCCGGCCTCTTGCCTGGCACCTGGAATTGCACGTCGCGAGCGGCAGCGTCGGCGAGGGCGACACTGTAGTTCACTTCGTGCCACCCGCGGTCGTATCGCCCGCCGGGTAGGGGATTAGTCAGCGCTAGAGGAAAGGCCTCGGCGGCGAAACCAAGCCTTCTGGGTGCGCCAGAGAGCAGGGCGACGGCGGAGGCCAGCGGGCCATAGCAGGCCAGCGCCAGGTGGTAGCGCCCTCGGCGCAGCTCAGCAATGGCGCCGGCCGCTGCCCGCCAGGCGCCGGGACGCAGCGCTTGACGGGGCTCCAGGAGATCGCCGGCCGTCCAGGGGATCACGGCATCCACGAAGGGGAGCCCTTGAAGGAGGGGCCCTTGCAGGGGCGTGGCCAGGACGTGCACCACGGAGGTAGGAAACCGCTCCTTGAGGCGCTGGAGCGCCGGGCTGAGGAGGGCAGTGCCGTCTCCCAGGAGGCCGAAGCGCAGCACCAGAATGCGCCGCACCGGCGGCACCTCTCGGGGATCGGCCCGCCGGCAGGAGAGGCGCTCGGCGACGGCGGCCAGCGCCACGGCAGCGCCCCACGCGGCGTGGTAGAGGCGGCGCAGCCGGCGCTTCATCGGCGGGGAGGATAGGGCACGGAGGGGATCATGGTCAGCGTCGGATGCTATCGGCCGGCCGTCGACGACCAGAGCCCTTCGGCGGCCGCGATGACCTGCTCCACGGTGACGTCGCGCATGCAGGGATAGGCTATCTCTGGGCCAGCGCTGGCCACCTCCCAAGGCGGCAGGTCGAGGCGGTGGCAGGGGGCACAGGCGAGTGTCGCGGCTACCGTCATATCCGGGCCCGTCCCCCATCCTCCCCAGGAAACGGGGTCGGTGGGGCCGAAGAGACGCAGGGTGGGGACGCCGCGGGCCGCCGCCAGGTGCATCGCGCCGTTGTCGGTGCCCAGGGCGAAGCGGCAACGCTCGAGCAGGGCGGCCAGGACGCCGAAGGCAGTGCGCCCGGCCAGCACCGCCGGACGATGGTAGCTCGCGGCGGCGACGGCCTCGGCCTCCGCGACATCGGCAGGACCGCCGGTGAGGATAATGCGCGCCTTGTACCGCCCGGCGAGGTGATCCCCCACCAGGGCCAGGCGCTGGGGCGGCCAGCGCTTGGCCGGCGCCCCCGGCGCAGGGTGGATAGCCACCACGGCAGGGCCATCGTCCAGGTCGTGAATGCGCCACAGCCGGTGCGCCTCGGCACGCTCGGCGGGAGACGGCTCATAGGCCATCCGCCCGTCGAACATGGCCGGGACGTCTCGGCCGGCCAGCCCCAGCGCCTCGCGCGCCAGGGCCAGCCCGAGCGCGGCGACGTGCGCAACGGGTGGGGCGATGGGATCGTGCGCGGCGACGCCGATACGGGGGCGGGGGTGAGGCAAGCTGCGGGAAAGGAAAGGGGCCGCCTCCGGCCCCGCATAGCCCAGCCGGTGGGGGATACCGGCCAGGGCGCTCAAGGCGGCCCCCCACAGAAAGTCGGTATGGAAGACGATGGCCAGGTCATAGCGCTCCCCGGCCAGGCCGGCCGCCGTGTCCAGCAGCAGCCGGTACGGCTGCAGGAGGCGCCAGGCGCGAGCCAGGGGCCCGCTCGACCGGGAGTCGCGGGCAAAGTGGGGAAAAGGACAGACCACCACGCGATCCACGGCCGGGCAGTGAGACGGGACGTCAGACGCCCATGGCCCGGCAAGGACGGTGATCTCGCTCCGGGGCCAGGCTCCCTTGAGCAAGCGCAGGGCGGGGGTGGTCAGGAGCATCCCCCCCAGGTGATCCGGCTGGATGGCCAGGATACGGGGATCCTCTGGGATGGCATGGAGCTGCGCCGGGCCGGACCGATCGTCCGGGCACTCTCCGCCCCCGGCCAGGCGCCGAGCGGCCTGCCACCGTAGCCAGCGCAGGATTAACGCTCTGCCTCGGCGAGGCCGCCCGTCCGCCAGGTAGCGGGCGCGCGCCGGCGGGCACATCGCCGGCCAGGCCACTGCCAGATCAGGCGCCATGGTCAAGGACTATAAGCCATCTGACGTGGCGATTAGAATCCGGAGATGCCGAACTACAAGCTGATCGCTGTGGACGTGGACGGGACGCTCCTGACCAGTGGCGGCGCCATCAGCGAACGAACCAAAGGGGCCCTGCGCCGGGCGGTGGCCGGCGGGGCGACGCTGGCCGTGGCCACCGGGCGCCGGCGGCGGACGGCCCAGCCGATCGTCGATCAGCTCGAGCTCCCCCACTTCCTCGTCGCCAGCCAGGGGGCCATCGTCTGGGAGGACGGGTCCATCCTGGCGCACAGCCACCTCCCTGCCCCGGCGGCCCGTGGGGCCCTGGAGATCACCCGGCGCCACGGGATGGCCACCGTGATCCTCGGAAACGCCCTGGTCGAGGAGGTGATGTGGGTAGACGGAGACTGGCAGAATAACGAGCGCCTGGCGTCCTACTTGAAGAGAAATCTACCGATCGTGCGTCCCTTCAGCCCCCAGGCCCTCGACCATGATCCGGTCCAGTTTATCGTCATGGACGACATGGAGCGCCTGGAGTGCCTGGACGAGGCCCTCACCGGCCACCGCCCCCCGCCCCCCTCTGAAGACCCGCCCCTGCAGGAGGGCCCCAGCGCGTATCCTGGCCCCGGCGGGGAAACGACGGCAGGGGGCGCGCCCCTTACCAAGCAGCCCGACCTACCGTCCGGCCGGTCGACCGCAGCGCTGCCCCGCCACGCGTTCGCCGATGGGTTGGCCGGGCATCCAGGAGCAGGGTCGCGCCGGCCCCTGTGGCGTGTCATCTTTTCCCGCAACCAGTTTAGTGCCGGCGGGGCCATCGAGGTCGTCGGCCCAGACACGTCCAAGGCCAGCGCCCTGGCCGTGGTCTGCCGGCGTCTGGCCATCACTCCCGATCAGGTGATCGCCTTTGGGGACAACGTCAATGACGTAGAGATGCTGGAGTTCGCCGGCCTAGGGGTAGCGATGGGGAACTCCACCGCCGACGCCCGCGCCGTCGCCCGACGGATAGCCCCCTCCAACGACGAAGATGGAATCGCCGTCACCCTGGAGGCCCTGGGCCTGGCGTGAGGCCCTCTGGTCACGCTGCCTCGCCCCTGGCTCACGGCGAGCGGGCCGCTATCCCAGACCTGCAGGCGGGTCCGGGAGCGCTGCCCGCCCTCGCACTATCCCCCTGTAGTCGTCGTGGACGCTGCAACCGCCGACGCGCCGTCAGGCTGACGCGCTATGAGAAGAGCTGCTCCACGCGGTCGAGGATGCGGTCGGCGACGGCCTCCTTGGCCATCACGGGGAGATCTTCGCGCCAGCCGTTGCGCCCGATGAGCGTGACCCGGTTGGTGTCCGTCCCGAACCCGCTACCTGGCTCGGTGACGTCGTTGGCGCAGATGAGGTGCAGGCCCTTGGCGTCCAGCTTGCGCCCCGCCTCGGCGAGCACGTCTTGTGACTCGGCGGCAAATCCCACTTTGACCAGCCGGTCGCCGTAGGTGGCGTGGACGGTGGCCACGATGTCCGGGTTCTGGACGAGGCGCAGCTCCAGTCCCACTCCGGTCTTCTTGATCTTGTGCTCCGCCACCCCGGCCGGCCGGTAGTCGGCGACGGCGGCGGCCATGATCAGAGCGTCCGCCCCATCGCAGGCGGCGAGCACAGCGTCCAGCATCTCCCGCGCCGTCGGCGCCAGCCGCACCTCCACGCCCCAGGGGTGTGGCAGGGCAGTGGGGCCGGCAATCAAGCTGACGCGGGCCCCCCGGTCGCGCGCCGCCTCGGCGATGGCGTAGCCCATCTTTCCACTGGAGCGGTTGCCGATGTAGCGCACGGGATCGAGGGGCTCCTGTGTCCCCCCTGCTGTGACGACGACCCGTCGCCCCTCCCATGCCGGGCGGCGCCCGAGGGCCAGGCGGGTCGCCGCCAGGACGTCCTCCAAGGGGGCCAGGCGCCCCATAGCGCTGATTCCCTCCGCCAGGTGACCAACCACAGGGCCCACCTGAATGGCCCCCCGCTCCCGCAAGAGGGCGACGTTGGCTCGCGTCGCCGGGTGCTCCCACATGTTCACGTTCATCGCCGGGGCAATCACCAGGGGGGCCTTGGACGCCAGGGCAGTGCAGGAGAGCATGTCCTCGGCCGAGCCATGGGCCAGGCGGGCGAGGGTCGTCGCCGACGCCGGGCAGATGAGCAGGACATCGGCCTGGGCGCCAAGGGCGACGTGGGCGCTGCTAAGGTCGGGCAAGACGTCGTACAAACTGGTGTACACCGGACGGCGGGTGAGGCTCTGGAAGGTGAGTGGGGTGAGGAACTCCCGGGCGGCCGCGGTGAGGATGACGTCGACGTCGGCCCCAGTCTGCACCAGCGTGCTACACAGCTGCGCGGCCTTGAAGCAGGAGATCGAACCGGTGACGCCCAACACCACCCGCTTGCCGTCGAACCGCCCCACTACCCCTGCTCCCCGTCAGTCCCGGGCGTCGAGCGCGGTGCCTTTTCCCCACTCCCTTGGCTCGCCCCGGTGCCACCGCCCTCCTGAGACAGCGCTGCCCGTTGCGCTCCGGGGACGCCATCGACGTTCCGGACAGGGACTGGGGCGAGGGTGTCCCTGTTTCTTTCCCAGACCAGGCGGATGCCTTCCAGCGTCAGGTCCGGGTCGACGTGGTCTATCTTGCGCGTCTCCGGCGCGATCACGGCAGCCAGCCCGCCGGTAGCAATCACCGCCGGCCGCCCGTGGATCTCGTCCAGGATGCGGCTTAGCAATCCCTCCACCAGGCCCACATAGCCGAAATAGGCCCCCGACTGCATACAGGCGGTGGTGTTCCGTCCGATGGCCCGCTGAGGGCGTCGCAGGGCGATGCGGTGCAGCTGGGCGGTGCGGGCAACTAGGGCATCGACCGAGGCGGCCATCCCCGGGGCGATCACCCCACCAATAAAAGCGCCGCCGGGGGAGACGACGTCAAAGTTCGTCGACGTGCCGAAGTCGGCGACTACGGCCGGGGCGCCGTAGCGCTCTCGCGCCGCCAGGGCGTTCATGATCCGGTCTGCCCCTACCTCGGACGGGTTGTCTGTGTCCACCTCGATTCCCAGGTCAATCCCGCTGGAGATGACAAGGGTGGGCAGGCCCAGGCGCTCCTGGAGCAGGTGCTCGTAGCTCCCGGTGAGGGAGGGCACCACGCTAGCCAGGCAGGCCCCCTCCACTCCCTCGCTGGAGAGGGACCGGCCCTGCGTACGGAATAGCCCGTCCCACAAGACGTGCAGCTCGTCGGCCGTGCGGTGGGGCGAGGTGCTGACTCGCCACCGCGCCACCAGCCGGCGGCCGTTGTAGAGCCCGCCCACGACGTTCGTGTTTCCCACGTCCAGGGCGAGGAGCATGGCGCTATGTCGTGGCCAGGGCGTCAGGCGCTGCGGGGGTGGTGGCTCTGACTTGCCGCGCCCTGGAGGAGCTGAGAGGCCGCCTCCCAGGCGTCGACCACCGAGATTCGCTCGATGCAGCGGCACCCGGGGCAGGCCGTCACCGGGCCGGGGACGAAGGGGCGGTGCTGCGAGCAAGCATCCTGGTGCACGAGGCCCACTCCCACGGCGTTGTACGGCCCGTTGATCGCCGGATCGGTGGGCCCGAACATCCCCAGCACGGGCGTGCCGACGCCGACGGCCAGGTGCAGGGGCAGGGAGTCGTTGCCGATGTACAGGTGACTGCGGCGCAGGAGGGCGGCCAGCTGGCCAATGGAAGTCTGGCCCACCAGATCAACGGAGGGGTGGCGCATGCTCAAGCGCATCTGCCGGGCCAGGGGCTGGTCGGCACCGTGCCCGACGACGACGATCGTCGCCCCGGTCTCGTCCACGATGCGGTCGGCCAGGGCAGCGAAGCGCGGCGCCGGCCAGCGCTTCTGGGGCATCACCATCCCGGGGTTGCTGGCCCCGCCCGGATGGACGACCACCAGTGGAGAGCGCTGGGTCAGGTCCCACTCCTCCAGCAGCCGGGAGGCGAAGCGCTCGTGCTCTTCCGCGGGGACGTATCGCAGGCGCGGTTGGGGGCAGGCGATGCCCAGGGCACGGACGACGTCCAGCATCAGCTCCACTTCGTGGCGGAGACGGTCCCAGGGGGCCCGCACGGTGAGGGCGAAGCCCCGTCCGGAGCTATCGATCCCTGCCCGATGGGGTACTCCCGCCAGCCAGGGGGCCACAGCGACTCGCGGCGAGCGGTCGAGGACGACCGCCAGGTCGAACTCCCCCCGCTTGATGGCCCGCGAAAAGCGCCACACCTCCCGCCAGCCATAGCGCCCCGGGGTGCCAAAGGCCCCACAATCCAGCACCTCGTCGGCCTCGGCAATCCCGCCGGTCAATTCGGTGTACCACTTGCCCACGGCCAGAGTGATGCGTGCCCCGGCGTAGCCCTGCTTGATCGCCGCCAGCGCAGGGGTGGCGAACAAGATGTCACCAAAGGCGCCGGGCTTCACCACCAGCACCCGGCGCACCTCCTCCGGGGCGGGGGCCGGCCGCTGCGGGAAGACGGTGCCGAGGCTCCGACCACAGGCGCTCACGAGCCAATCGCGGGGCGACCGAGACATGGAGTTCATTGGAAAGTGGCCAGGTGCAGCGCACCGCCGGCATGGCCGGAGGAGACCAAGGACCCACCGTACCCCCAACTATAGGCCGGCACCGGCACAGCGTCAACGATGGTTTTCTGCCCCCTTCGTCCCCATCTTACCCCTTACCCGGGGGCGCGACGGTGGGGTGCCCATGGTGGGTCGTCTTATACTCCCAGTGGTGGCCGGCATGGCGGACGTCCCCCAGATCCACCGGCGCCTGGTGGAGGTGTTTGGCCGGCACCGCTGGGAGCCGGAGGGGGATCCCCTCAGCGAGCTGGTGAGCACGATTATCGGCCAGCACACCTCCGGTCCCAACAGCCGGCGGGCGTTCGACCGGCTACGGGAGCGCTATCCCACCTGGGAGGCCGTGCGTGACGCCGAAGTGGAGGGGATCGCCGCGGCCATACACGGCGCCGGGCTGGCGCGGCTCAAGGCCCCGCGGATCAAGCTCTTGCTGGAGCGGATCGCCGCCGAGCGGGGGCGGCTCGACCTGGGCTTCCTGGCCGAGATGCCTCCGGCGCGGGCCATGACCTGGCTGCGACGGCTCCCGGGGGTAGGGCAGACCACCGCGGCGTGCGTTCTCCTGTTCGGGATGGGGCTGCCGGTAATGGCGGTGGACGGGGGCATCCTGCGCATCGCCCGGCGCCTTGGGCTGGTGGGACCAAGGGCGGGGCCGGACGAGGTGCAGCGGACGCTGGAAGGGGCCATCACCGAGGCGTGCATCTACACCTTGCACCGCAACCTGATCCGCTTCGCCCGGGAGATCTGCCGCCCGGCGGCGCCGGCCTGTCCGATCTGTCCGCTGAACGACCGCTGCGACTATTTCCGAGCCGGAGGCCGTTCGAAAAAGGAAGGACGGCAGCACGGGCGCCTCGACGGGGCCTCCAAGCGGGTCCCCTATGGTGGGTAGGGGCTCACAGCTGCTCCCGCAGCTGCGTCACGAGCCCCTCGTTGATTCCGGGGGTGGCGAGTAGCTCCTCGTCCGTGGCCTCGCGGATGCCGGCCACCGACCCGAAGCGCTGCAGCAGGGCCTTCTTGCGCTTGGGGCCGATGCCGGAGACGCCGTCCAGCCGGGAGCCCACCATGCGCTTCTTGCGCACCAGGCGATGGTAGGTGACGGCGAAGCGGTGGGCCTCGTCGCGCACTCGCTGAATGAGGTACAGGGCTTGGGAGGTACGGGGCAGGAGGAGGGGGTCGGTAAAGCCAGGGCGGAAGATCTCCTCGCGTTCCTTGGCCAGCCCGATCACCGTTATGGGAGGCGCGCCGACATCCCGCATCGCCTCCAAGGCGGCGCCGAGCTGACCCTTGCCGCCGTCGATGATGACCAGATCGGGGAGGATCGTCCATCCCCCGCGGTCGTCGCCGGCGCTGCCCTCTGGACTGTCCTCGGTGTCCAGGAGGCCGGCCTCCCCGGCGTCCTCCGGGATGTCCCCCGTGCGATCGGCGATGGCGGCGTGCCGGGACAGGGCTTCCCCGTCGGCCAGGCCCCGCGTCGCACCGTCTAGGGCCGGCCCCGAGGCCCCCCCAAGAAAGCTCGTCGGCCCCTTCCGGGCGGACGTCCCGTCCTCGGTTGGTCGCGTTGCGGGGCCCTCAACCTGATCTTCTAGATCGTCGTCCCGGCCAGCCTGATCCTCAAGAGCCGGGGGGCCGTTGGTGCCGGCCATCGCCGGGGTCACGGCCCGCCGGAACCGCCGGGTGATCACCTCATACATGGAGGCGAAATCGTCGTTCTGCTCGCCGGCCTTGATGCGGAAGCGCCTGTAGGCGTGGCGTGCCGGACGGCCGTCCTCAAACACGACCATGGAGGCGACGACGGCGGTGCCCTGGATGTGGGAGATGTCATAGCACTCGATCCGGCGCGGGGTGTCGGCCATGTTCAGGGCCTCGCCGAGCTCGCGCAACGCCCCGCGCGTCATGCGCTCGTCCGCCAGCCATTTCAGCTTGATCCGTTCCAATGCCTCCTGGGCGTTCTGGGATACCAGGTGCAGGAGCTGCTTCTTGCTCCCCCGCTGGGGCACTTCCAGGCGCACCCGGCTCCCGCGGCGCTCGCTGAGCCAGTCCTGGATCGTTCCGGGGGACTCCACGGCGTGGGGCAGCAAGATGGCCGGGGGGACGTAGGCGGCGCGGTCGTAGTACTGCTGGACGAACTGCGTCAGGATCTCCTCTTGAGATGCCCCGTCGGCATCTTGAAGGACAAACTCCTCGCGGTTCACGATCTTGCCGTCGCGCACAGCGAACACCTGTACCGTCACCTCACCGTCTTCGGATGCTGCGGCGATGGCGTCCAGGTCGCCCCGGCCGACGGTGGTGATGCGCTGCTGCTCGGCCACTTTCTCGGCGGCGCCGATGCGGTCGCGCAGCGCGGCCGCCCGCTCGAAGGCCAGCTCCTCGGCCGCCTGGGCCATCTCGCCGCGCAGGCGGTGCAGCACCTCCTCGTGCTTTCCCTCTAAGAAAAGGATCAGGTGCCGGATGGCCTCGTCGTACCCGGTCTCAGAGACCGTACGGATGCAAGGACCTGAGCAGCGCTTGATGTGATAGAGCAGGCAGGGGCGCCGGTAGACTTTTTCCATGTCCAGCGTGCAGGTGCGGAACTGGAATAGGCGCTGCAGGTGCTTGATCGTCTGGCGCAGGGCCTGCGCGTTGGTGTATGGCCCGAAGTAGCGGGCGCCGTCCGGGACGACGCGCCGGGCGGTGTACACCCGTGGGAATCGACTCCCCGTGCCGATCTTGAGGTAAAGGTACTGTTTGTCGTCACGGAGTTTGATGTTGTAGCGCGGGCGGTGCTCTTTGAGGAGGTTGCTTTCCAGGAGCAAGGCCTCTTTTTCCGAGCGCGTGACGATGTACTCGAAGTCCGCCACCCGCGCCACCATGGCCCGCACCTTGGAGGGGAGATCGTCCTGGCTACGGAAGTAGGAGCGGACGCGGTTACGCAGCACGCCCGCCTTGCCGACGTAGATGACGCGGCCCTGGGCGTCCTTCATCAAGTACACGCCCGGCCGGCGAGGGAGGCCGTCGAGTAGGGCCTCCAACCGCTCGTGTGGGATGAGGCTGGGATACGCTTCTGGACTGTTCCCCACGGGGGAGCTCCGCTCTCCGGGTGAGGTGCCCGGATCCTACAGCGCCTGAATCACGCTGCCGGGGTGGCGCTACGCCCCTGCGCGCCGGCCCTTTGTGTCCGGCAACCGTACGAAGTATTGCCTATCCTGCGAAAAGAGCCGATGCCTGCCCCACCACGCTCCCCGGTTTCACGGCCCTCTCTGTCAGTCCCGGACATGTCAGTTCTTATGAAGTATCGATCGTACCAGGCTGACGGTTTGACTTTCCCTTCCCGCCGGGCCTAGACTTGCCACAATGCGGTAGAGGGTAGCCTGGGGATAAGCGGGCCGGTCCCAAGAGTGGGCCGACCGTGCACATGACAAGGTGGCGAAGGGAACGATGCCCAAGTCTGGCTCTGTAGTCTCCCGCTTGGTCTTGCTGACGACCGCGGGGGCAGTGCTCGTCAGCGCGTGTGACATGGGGGTTCTCCCGCGCGCCGGTGGGGGTGCAATTGGCGCCCCGGCAGCGGAGCCGACGATCGCCGCCCAGACCAGTACGCAGCAGTCCCGTCCCACGGTGCAGGTGCGCCGGGCGACGATCACGGACTCGATCAAGGTTCTGGGCCGGGTAATCAGCTCGCAAGAGGCCGATCTGTACTTCAAGACCACCAACCGGCTGCGGGGCATCTTCACCGAGACCGGGCAGCAGGTCAAGGCCGGGCAGGTGCTGGCCGAGGTGGAGACGGGCGACCTGGTGACCCGCATCGGGCAGCAGAAGTCCGCCCTGGAGAATGCCCAGCTCAAGTTGGAGCAAACGCGCGCCAAGTCCGTGCTGGACGATTCGTCCTTGGAGCAGGAGGCGGTTGACCAGGCTCAGATCAACCTTGACCAGGCCCGCCTGGGCTTGGAAAAAGTGCAGAGCGGCACGGTGGAGGCCGACCTCCGCGCGGCCGAGGCGGCCCTGGTGCAGGCCCAGGCCAATCTAGAGAAAGCCCGCGGCGACCTGGCGGCGAAAGAGTCCGACCTGGCGGCGAAGCAGGCCGATCTGGACTACAAGCTCGCCGGGCCCCTGCCGGCAGACCTCTCCAAGGCCCAGTCCGACGTTGAAGTGGCGCGGATCAAGCTGCAGCAGGCATCCAGCCCGGTACGCAGTGAAGACGTGCAGACAGCGGAGCTGAAGCTGGAGCAGGCGCGCATCAAGCTGGCCGAGTTGCGGGACGCCCGGCCGGTGAAGCCAGAGGACCTGGCCAACGGCGAGGTGACGCTGCGTATCGCCGAAGTGGCCCTGGAGAAGGCGCGGGCGGACACCGCCGGGACGCCGGCGCAGCGAGAGGCCAATGCCCGCACGGCCGAGCTGGCTGTGGAAAAGGCCCGCAACGACTTGGACAAGCTCAAGAATCAGCAAGTCGCCCCGTGGAATGTGCGCCTTGCGGAGCTCGAGGTGCAGGCCACGGAGACGGCCTTGGCCAAGCTCCGCAACCCCCAGCAGTTCGACGCCCAGGCGGCGAAAGTGGCCCTCGACCTGGCCCAGGCCAAGCTAGAGCAGCTACAACGCGGGCCAACCGAGGCAGACACCTCCGCCTTGCGCGCCCAGATCGCCTCCCTCCAGCTGGCCATCGAGAGCGCCAGGACGGCCATCCCTAGCGCGGAAGCGGCCGTCACGGCCGCTCAGGCCAGTCTGGAGGCCAAGCGCCAAGGGGCCACCGAGTTCGATTTGCGAGATGCCCAGCTCAAGGTAGAGAAGGCCCAGAACGAGGTAGAGACGGCGCGGGCCAAGCTGGACGTCAAGCGGGGCACTCTGGGCCTGAACCGCACGGCCACCGGGTTCGACGTGCAGTCGGCAGAGAAAGAGGTGGAGAAGCAGGCGCTGGAGCTACAGCGTCTGGAGTCTAACTACAACGACGCCCGCATCATCGCCCCCTTCGACGGCAAGGTCACCAAGGTGAACGGGAAGCCGGGCGATAACGTCCAGGCCTTCACCCCAGTGATCAGCCTCTCCAGCCCGGCGCAGCTCCTGGTGCAGGCCCAGATCAACGAGGCGGACATGCCGAAGCTGGCCGTCGGCCAGCGGGCCTTAATCACCCTCGACGCCTTTCCGGGACAGGTGCTCAACGGGACGGTGCGCGACCTCCCCAGCTCCGTCGTCACCCAGCAGGGCGTGGTGGCGGACAAGAACACCAAGATCGTCGTCGATTGGACGAGGCCAGGGGCCGAGATTGGCATGCTGGCCCGGGTGCAGGTGGTGGTACAGCGTAAAGACGACACGCTGGTCATTCCCACCAATGCCATCCGCACCGTCGGGCGCCGGCGCTTCGTGGAGTTCATGGACGGGAACGTCAAGCGCTCGCGCAACATCGAGATCGGCATCTCCACGGATGTGGACACCGAGGTCGTCTCCGGCCTGGAAGAGGGGATGACCATCCTCACCGGGACGTAGTCCTCGGTCCTATCGGTCCGAGATGAGTCTTTTGTGCCCGGCGAGGCATCCGCAGCGCAGGAGATTGGAACGCCGTACTGCCTGGCCGGCGAAATGACGGGGCGTGTTTTCCCCAGGCTCTACGGGCCAGCGTTCCGGCAATGGTTGTCAGCAGGGCTGGCGTCAGTCAGTGGAGCGCAGCACACGGGTCTCGATCGGGCGCCGGCGATGGCGGCGTCCCTTGTGTTGCCCTCGAGTCGCAGGCTGAGCCCTAAGGGGGACTGAGGGCAGAGGACTGTATTGGTGAGTTTCGTCTTTATCCTCTTGATGGTGATCAAGAGGATTGTCAACAACTTCAACCTGATGCTGGCCGCCGTGGCCGGGTTGATCATTACCGTCACGCTCGTCGCCAGCATCCCTCTCTACTCCGAAGGGATGAGCGAGTCCTTGCTGCACCGGCAGCTCACGGAGACCACCGACCAGGTGCAGCCGAAGAGCTCCATCCTCTTGCGCCACTTCGAGGAGCAGACCGCGGCTGCCGCCCCGGTCGCCCCGCCGGCGCCGGCGTCTGGAACCACCGGGAGTGGCTCCGGGTCGAGCGGGGCAGACTCCGGCGCAAGCGGCGCCGCCGCGGGCGCGGCCTCCGCCCCTGCCCCGGCGAGCAGCGGGAATGTCTTCAAGAAGATCACTCTGGAGGAGTACGAGCGGGCCAACAAATACCTCGCCGAGGACGCCCCGCGGGTCATGGGCATCCCGCGCAAGCTCCACGTGACCTACGGGCAGACCGACTCACTCCCTATCCTCACCCGAACGGATGACGCCTCGCTGACCGGGCGGGAGTTCGCCGGCTACGGCTTCCTGGCCTACATCCGCGACTTTGACAAGCACGTCCGCCTGCTGGACGGCCGGCTGCCAAACACACGTCCAGACGCCAACGGGGATATTGAGGCGGTGATGGCCACCGCCGGTCTGGACGAGATCGGCCTGGAGGTCGGAGACCGGATCGTCGTGGTGTGGGAAAAGAACGGCGCCCTGACGCCGATAAACATCAAGATCACCGGGCGCTGGTACCCGCAGAACCCGCAGGATACCTACTGGTTCTACCAGCTGGATTACTTCAACAACGGCATCATCGTCCCCGAGGAAAGCTTCTTCAATAACGTGGCCCGGCCCTACGATGGCATTGGGCACGAGTACGCCTGGTTCATGGTCTTCGACGTCAACGCCATCCGGTCGAACAACGTCGACAACGTCCTGGAAGGGATCAACGAGATCCGCTCCCGCACGGCGACCATGCTGGGGAACGTGCGCATGGAGATCTCGCCGGAAGCGCTCCTGCGCGACTACGAGGTCAAGCTCTTCTTTCTCAAGATCTTGCTCTTCGTCCTGAGCGCGCCGATCATCGGCATCGTCCTCTACTACATCACCATCTCTGCCGGCATGATCATCGACCGGCAGCGCAACGAGATTGCGGTGCTGAAGTCCCGCGGGGCAAGCATGTGGCAGGTCATCGGCGTCTACCTGGCGGAGGGGTCGCTCTTCGGCATCCTGGCCCTGGTCGTCGGCCCCATCCTGGGGATGGTGGTGGCGCAGTTCATCGGCCGCACGTACACCTTCCTGGTCTTCTCCAACCGGGAGCTGCTCCCCGTCCACATCACGGCCCAGACGATGCAGTTCGCCGGGCTCGCCGTCGGCCTCTCAGTGGGGGCAATGCTCGTCCCGGCGGTGGGCGCCGCCCGACACAGCATCGTGACCTACAAGCAAGAGGTGGCCCGCCAGACGCGCGGCCCCTTCTGGCAACGCTGGTTCCTGGACTTCCTCCTCCTGGCGGTCTCGGGGTACGGCTACTACATGCTCTCCCAGCGTCAGAGCATTCTCACCCTGGGCGAGGCCGGCGACGTCTTCTCCGACCCGCTCCTGCTCCTCGTCCCAGCGGTGTTCATCTTCTCCTGCGCCCTTGTCTTTCTGCGTATCTTCCCCTTCCTGATTGAGGGGCTATCCCGAATCGGCGGGCGCTTCTTTGGCGTCTCCGTGCTCCTGGGGCTGCGTCAGATCGGGCGTCAGCCCGGGCAATACACCCGCCTGGTGCTGCTCTTGACCTTGACCCTGGCCCTGGGGACGTTCGCCGCCTCGGTGGCCAAAACCCTCGACCGCAACTACAACGACCGCGTCTACTACCAGATCGGGAGCGACCTCTTGCTGGTGGAGTCCGGGACGTTCGACGAGCTGAGCGAGACGTGGAGCTTCCAACCTGTGGGCGATCACCTGGAGGTCAAGTCCCTCCAGGGAGTGGCGCGCGTCTTTCGCACCACGGGCAACGCCAACATCACCGGACGGGGCCGGCCCCAAGAAGTCAAGATCATGGGTACCGACCCCCCGGACTTTGCCAGGGTGGCCTGGTGGCGCTCAGACTTCGCCGGCACGCACTTCGTGACCCTCTTGAATGGCCTGGCCGCCGATGAAAAGGGGGCCATCGTCGACCAGAAGTTCCTTAACGACTTCAAGCTGAAGGTGGGGGACTCCCTGGTGGTCAACGTGAAGCAGAAGCCGGTGGACTTCACCATCACCGGGGTGGTTAACTACTGGCCGACGCTGTGGCCGGACACGGAGCGCTTCTTCATCGTCAACCTGGACTACCTCTTCGATCAGATTGGGGCCAGCCCCTATGATGTCTGGGCCAAGACGGACGGCGTGACCCCACCGCTGCAGACGGTGCAGGAGCTCCGGGAACGGGACTTTATCGTCAGTCGCTATGTGGACGCGCGGGAGACCGCCCTGCGCCTGCGGGATGACCCGGGGCGCACGGGGATCTTTGGCATTTTGACTGTGGGATTTATCGTCTCCGCCTTGCTGACCGTGCTGGGCTTCATGCTGTACTCGTTCTTGTCCGCCAAGCGACGCATGCAGCAGCTGGGCATTCTGAGGGCGATGGGCCTCTCCATCCGCCAGCTGATCTCCCTGTTCCTCTTCGAACAGGGCTTCTTGATCGCCCTGGGGCTGGCCGTGGGGACGGTCCTGGGCGTCCTCACCGGATCGCTGTTTATCCCCTTCCTACAGATCAAGAGCGAGGCCCACGCCGGCATTCCCAGGTTTGTGGTCATGACTGCCTGGGACGATATCGTCAAGATCTACGTCATGTTCGGCGTAATCCTGGCCATCGCCTTCCCTGCCTTCATCTGGATGCTGGCGCGGATGAAGATCCACGAGGCAATCAAGTTCGGCGAGGAACAAGGCTGATTTTCAGAGGACGAGGCGTGTGGCAGTAGAGCAGAAGACCGAGGCTCAGTCCGGCGGGGCAATCTTGCCGGCTACCGCCCCCGGGGCCAGCGCCCCGTCCCAGGGACCCGCGCCGCGGCGCGGCCGGCGCCCCGTGGCGCACCTCCAGGAGTCCCTGCGGGGGGCCGCCTTCCCGGCAATGGGCGAGCCCTTCATCGTCTGCGACAACCTGGTCAAGATCTACAAGGTGGCCGACCTGGAGGTGGTGGCCCTGCAGGGCCTCGACCTGACCGTCAACCGTGGCGAGCTGATGGCCATCATCGGGAACAGCGGATCCGGGAAGTCCACGCTCCTGAACACCCTCGGGGGGCTGGACCGCCCCTCCGCCGGCCGGGTCTCGGTAGGGAATCGAGACCTCCTGAAGATGGACGACCGCAACATGGTGCTGTACAAGCGCGAGGTTGTGGGGTTTGTCTGGCAGCAAAGCAGCCGTAACCTGATCCCGTACCTGACTGCCCTGGAGAACGTCCAGGTGCCCATGATCATCGCCGGCAAGTCGGCCGAAGATCAGCGCAGCTGGGCCGGCGAGCTCCTGGACGCCGTGGGCCTCGGCCACCGCAAGAACCACCGCCTCTCCCAACTCTCCGGCGGCGAGCAGCAACGCGTCGCCATCGCCATCGGGCTGGCCAACCAGCCCCCCCTCCTGCTGGCAGACGAGCCTACGGGGGAGGTTGACACGGCGACGGCGGGGGTCATCTACGGCATCTTCCGGCGCCTGAACGAGGAATACGGCACCACCGTCGTGATCGTCTCCCACGACCCGGCCATCGCCTTCCGGGTCGACCGCGTCGTGGCCATCCGCGATGGACGCACCAGCACGGAGACGGTGCGCCGCGCCACCACCGAGGGCGAGGCGGACGGCGAGCAGACGCACGAAGAGTTCGTCGTCATGGACGGGGCCGGGCGCATCCAGATCCCGCGCGACTACGTCGAGAAGCTGGGCATGGGACGGCGCGTCCGCGTGGACATGGAGGATGGACGCATCGTCGTCCGCCCGGTGGAAGACGGCCCCGGCGGTGGGGGCGAGAACGGCGAGGCCACACCGCCGGACGGCGCCACGGCGCAGCCGGCGGCGACCGGCGGCCCGACGGGGAGCGCCGCGAGCGCCGGGAGCGCCGGGAGCGCCGGGAGCAAGCCCCGCCGACGCCCCTTCTCCTTTCCCTGGAAGGGGCGGGGAGGCACGGAGTGATCGCCACCGACCCGGGGCGCTCCCGGGTCAAGCCGGGCGATCCGATTGTCGTCTGCGAAGGCGTCAGCCGCGTGTACCACGTGGGCGGAGAGGACGTCTACGCCGTCCGCGACGTCAGCTGCCAGGTGGCGGCGGGCAAGCTCGTCGCCCTGCGGGGGCGCTCCGGCTCCGGCAAGACCACCCTGCTCAACATCATCAGCGGGCTGGATAAGCCCTCTAAGGGCCGGACAAGCATCCTGGGGCACGAGACGACGCGGATGAACGACCGGGCGCTGACCGATCTCCGGCGCCACTTCATCGGCTTCATCTTCCAGAGCTTCGCCCTACTCCCCGTCCTCTCTGCCTTCGAGAATGTAGAGCTCCCCCTGCGCATCGCCGGCTTGGGGGCCCGCGACCGGACGCGTCGCACCACCGAGCTGCTGGAGCTGGTCGGCCTCGGCCGGCGCATGCACCACCGTCCCTTCGAGCTCTCCGGCGGGGAGCAGGAACGCGTCGCCATCGCCCGTTCCCTGGCCAACCAGCCCGGACTGATCGTCGCCGACGAGCCCACGGGGGAGCTGGACAGCGTCACCGGCCTGCAGATCATGATGCTCTTCCGGCGTATCGTCCAGGAGCAGGGCGTGACCATCATCATGGCCACCCATGACCCGACCATCAGCGAGATCGCCGACGAGACGCTGATCATGAGCGATGGCCGGATGTCTCACGACATCCCCGAGGAGCTGCAAGGCACCGGTATCCTGGACGCCGCCCATCTCCCGGGAACCCTGCACGGCGAGATCGCCCTCGCCGCCGACGCCGGTGGGCTCAGCACCCGCGCCGACCGCAACAGCGCGAGAGACGCGCCTCGACCGGAGGACGTTCAGCTCCCGCCTCTCCCGCCCCGCCCCGTCCGCGTCCAGGACGAGGGTGAGGGCGACTCCCCGCCGTCGGGGAGCTAACCCCTCAGGGCGCAATACCGGCGCCCTTCCTCGATGTTCGGCTCCCTGAGTATTGTCTTCGCTGGCCCAGCGCGCCTGTTCTCTATAGGAGGCATGCTCGGCGTCAGTGAGGCCGGAGCACGCTGACGCCGGCCATCTGTGCTGCCTCCGCCAGACGGTCGTCGTAGGTGACCAATCCCTCTAAGTCGACGCCGAGGGAGAGGGCTGAGGCCAGATGGATGGCGTCGAGAGAGCGTAGGGACACAAGCGCCAAGCGAGCGGCAGCCCGCAAGACATCCTGATCCAGTGTCACCTGATCGGTGCCGTGCAAGAGTCGCTCCACTCAGGCCTGGACAACAGGATCGGGTGAGAGGCGTCGCGCGGTCCTGGGAACCTCTACTGTGGCTAGCGGGCTGGAGATCCGGCGCCTCCAATCGGCAACGAAGGCGCGGAGCGAATCCGACTCTGCCTCCACTACTACTAACTTCACGATCGCCGACGAGTCCAGGTACAGCCACCGCGTATTCACGGCAAGCGCTCTTCGCCCCCTAGATCGAGGGCTTCCTTACTGCTCATCCGGAGCGGCACGACTAGAGGAGGCCCGAGGTCGAGCAGATCGGCTTTCGCCGGAATGATGCGACCTTCGGCGATCATGCGATCCCGCGTCCTCGTCGGCTCGGGCAGCGGACTGAAAAGCGCGACCGGGCGGCCGTCCTGTGCCACGCGGAAGTGCTCGCCGGCGACGACCCTTTGTAGATAGTCGCCCAGGTGCTCCCGCAGCTCCTGCACCTCTACGTCCTGCGCCGCCGTGGCCATCGTGCCTCTGTCCTGCCCCGCGCCTGTCATAGTTTACATGGTACCGTATACATGCGCCGGCGGCAAGGGGACTCTAGGGGAATGCAGGGTCTCTTCGCGTACACCTGATGAAAAGCGCCCTGAGGGCGAGGTTCCGGCCGGACAAGCTTGTGGAGGCGAGGAGGGACTGGGCGTTATCCGGCCGCAGACACAGCTGCGACGGTGCGAGAAGTGCCGCAAACTAAGGGGGCGAGGAAGCGCCCGGTGTGGGAGGTGGGGTGCGCCGCCACGTCCTCCGGGGTCCCTTCGGCGACGATGTGCCCCCCGGCGTCGCCCCCTTCCGGCCCCAGGTCGATCAGCCAGTCGCAAGACTTGATCACGTCCAGGTTGTGCTCGATGACCACCACGGTGTTCCCCCCGTCCACCAGGCGCTGCAGGACGCCCAGCAGCTTCTCGACGTCGGCGAAGTGTAGCCCCGTGGTCGGCTCGTCCAGGATGTACATCGTTCGTCCGGTGGCCCGGCGGGACAGCTCCGTGGCCAGCTTGACGCGCTGCGCCTCGCCCCCGGAGAGGGTCGTCGCCGGCTGACCCAGGCGGATGTAGCCCAGCCCGACGTCCTGCAGGGTCTTGAGCTTGTTCCTGATGGCAGGGATACTGGCGAAGAAGTCCACCGCCTCGGCTACCGTCAGGTCGAGGATCTGGGCGATGTTCTTGCCCTTGTAGGCGATCTCCAGGGCCTCCCGGTTGTAGCGCTGCCCCTTGCAGACCTCGCAGGGGACGAACACGTCCGGGAGAAAGTGCATCTCGATCTGGATGATCCCCTCGCCCTGGCAGGCCTCGCAGCGCCCGCCTTTGACGTTGAACGAGAAGCGCCCGGCCTTGTAGCCCCGGATCCGCGCCTCCGGCACCTTGGCCATCGTCTCCCGGATGGGGGTAAACAGCCCGCTGTAGGTGGCCGGGTTGGAGCGCGGGGTGCGCCCGATGGGCGACTGGTCGACCTCGATCACCTTGTCCAGGTGCTCGGTGCCCTCCAGGCGCTCGTGCCCGCCGGGGCGATCGTGCGCCCGGTGTAGCTCCTGGGCCAGGCGGCGGTAGAGGATGTCCGTCACGAGGGAAGATTTCCCGGAGCCGGACACGCCGGTGACGCCGACGAACGTCCCCAGGGGGATGCGCACGTCCACGTTCCGTAAGTTGTTTGCCCGCGCGCCGACGATACGCAGCTCCTGTCCGCTCCCGCGGCGCCGGCGCGTCGGGATGGGGATCGTCCGCCGGCCGGAGAGATACTGGCCGGTCAGGGACTCCGGGGTGGCCATTACCTCCTCGAGCGTGCCGCAGGCGACGACGCGTCCCCCGTGCTCGCCGGCCCCCGGCCCAATGTCAATAATGTAGTCGGCGGCCCGCATCGTCTCTTCGTCATGCTCCACCACCAGCAGGGTGTTCCCGATGTCCCGTAGGTGGAGCAGGGTCTGGATGAGGCGGGCGTTATCTCGCTGGTGCAGGCCGATGGAGGGCTCGTCCAGGATGTACAGCACCCCCATCAGGCCGGAGCCGATCTGGGTGGCCAGGCGAATGCGCTGCGCCTCCCCTCCAGAGAGCGTCCCGGCCGGCCGATCCAGGGTGAGATAGCGCAGCCCCACGTTGGCCAGGAAACCCAGCCGGGCTCGGATCTCCTTCAGGATCTGGCGGGCGATCAGCCCTTCCCGCTCGCTGAGCTTCCCTTCCAGGGTGTCGAAGAACTGCGCCCCCTGCTCCACCGAGAGGGCGGCGACCTGGGCGATGGACAGCTCAGCCACGGTCACGGCCAGGCTGGCCGGCTTGAGACGCGCCCCCTTGCACTCCGGGCAAGGGCGGTTCATCATGTATCGCTCCAGCTCCTCTCGGACCTGCGCCGACTCCGTCTCCCGGTAGCGCCGCTGGAGATTGGGAACTACCCCCTCGAATACCGTACGGTACTCGTACGCCCGCGCACGCCTGCGGCTCTTGAAGCGCAACGGGATGCGCTCCTCGCCCGTCCCGTACAGCAGGACCTTGAGCTGCACCTCGTCCAGCTTTTCCACCGCATCGCCCAGCGAGAAGCCATAGGCCTTTGACACCGACTCCAGCAGCCCGGCGTAATAACCGTCGCGCGTCAGGGGCCAGGGGACGATGGCCCCATCCTCGATCGAGAGGTGCCGGTTGGGGATGACCAGCTCCGGGTCGATCTCCAGCGTCGTCCCCAGGCCGGTGCAGGCCGGGCAGGCCCCCCGCGGGCTGTTGAACGAGAAGCTCCGAGGCTCGATCTGCTCCAGGGATATCTCGGTGTGCACCGGACAAGCGAAGGTCTCGCTGAACAGGAGGTCCTCGCCCCCATCCACGCGGTGGATGAGGACGAGGCCGTTCCCCAGCTTGAGCGCCGTCTCCAGAGAGTCGGCCACGCGGTGGCCCATATCCGGGCCGGAGACGAGACGGTCGACGACGACCTCGATGTCGTGCAGCCGGTATCTGTCCAGCTCGGGGGCCTCGTCTACCGGGTAGACCGTCCCGTCGACGCGGACACGGGCGTAGCCGGCCTTGCGGGCGTCCTCGAAGACGTGGCGGTACTCCCCTTTACGCCCTCGTACCACCGGGGCCAGAATCAAGAAGCGCGTCCCCTCCTGGAGCTGGCCCAGGGAGTCCACCATCTGGCTCACCGTCTGCGCCGTGACCCCCCGCCCGCAGATGGGGCAGTGGGGGATGCCGATGCGGGCGAACAGGAGCCTGAGGTAGTCGTAGATCTCCGTCACCGTCCCTACGGTGGAGCGGGGGTTGCGCGAGACCCCTTTCTGGTCGATGGAGATGGCCGGGGAGAGACCCTCGATGTAGTCGACGTCCGGCTTTTCCATCTGGCCCAGGAACTGCCGGGCATAGGCGGACAGGCTCTCGACATAACGTCGCTGTCCCTCGGCGAAGATGGTGTCGAACGCCAGAGTAGACTTACCTGACCCCGAGATGCCGGTGATGACCACCAGCTTGTCACGTGGGATCTCGACGTCCACGTTCTGCAGATTGTGCTCGCGGGCGCCGTGGACGAGAATGCGATCTTGAGGCATTGTCTGACGAGGATTCTACTCAGCGCCGCTGTACCGCCCCTGCCGCTGTGCCGCCCCTGTCATCGCGAGCGCAGCGAGGGATCAGGCGGGCTCTCCCACATAGCTGCCAGATCATCCCACTCCGGATTCATCGTAGCGATCAGGGCCAGTTTCTTGGCCCGTGCCCAGCCTTTGATCTGCTTCTCTTGGGAGATGGCCGCGTCCGCGCTGGGAGTCTCCTCGAAGTACATCAGTTTCCTGAGCCCATACCTGGCGGTGAAGGTCTGAGCCCCGCCACTCTTGTGCTCCGCAACTCTCCTGGCCAGATCGTTGGTGATGCCCGCGTAGACCGTCCGCTGCTCGTCCGCCATGATGTACACATTGCAGTGCCGCCGGTCACCCCGCATCCCCCGCCCGCGGGCCGTCATCTTGAAGACAATGGCGGATCGTCATTCCCGGCAAACGGAGGGACCAGCGCGTTGCCCCATCGACTGCTGGCTAGCGTATCGGATGCCTCGCTGCGCTCGGCATGACAAGGTGAGAGCCTTGGCGTCACCCGCCTGCCTCAAGAGAAGGGCATGTCACCTTGGTACTGCTCCGCCCATGCCAGCAACTCGGCGGGAATCTGGCGTGCGCGGGCAACGATGGCCTGGCGTTCTTGTTCCGCCTGGCGTGCGGCTCGCAGCTCCGACTCCTCCGGCCGATGGTGCGACGGATCGGCCTCTGCACACCGTCGCCGGGTCTCGGGATCAACGTCAGCCATCCCCTCCCCTGGAAGGCTAGCGCTTACGCCGGCCCCCGTAGCGCGAGGGGCTGCGCGCCGCCCGCGGGGGGGGGGGGGCGGCCGCGGGCGGGGGCGGGGCGGGCGGGCCGGGGCGGGTGCTCTCCCAGCCGCCCCGGGGGGGGTGCACCCCGGTTTGCCGGGTGGTGGCGGCGGCGGGGGTGGCCCCCCCTTCGTATACCGGATCACCCACAAGGGGGGCCCCCGCGAACCACAAACCCAAGATATCCGAACAGCGGCGGGTAGGGT
>JAUJOR010000011.1:0-91528 GCA_030447525.1 Chloroflexota bacterium
CGCCGCGGACGCCAAGTCCCACGGCAGGGCCGCGCCGGCCGGCGGCGGGGGGGCGAGGCCCTCCGCCGCCTCCGTGAGGGCCGGGGCGTGGGTCACCCCGGCCCGCGCCGGCGCCGGCGCGGGGGCGCCGGGGACGCCGCCGCCGGGCTCGCCGCGAGCGGGGGGCCGGGGCTCCGCTCCCAGCGCGCCCGGCGGCGGTGGTGGGCCGCCCTCCGAGAGGCGGGCGCGGGCTGATCGCCGGGCGAGCAAGATATCGTGCCAGCTCTGCGCGTGTCCAGCGAGGGTCAGCGCCCCCTCGGTGACTAGGTGAGCCATGGTGCGGCCGGCAACGGTGGCCGCATGGGCCAGGTGCACCGTCGCCCACGAGACGGCGCCCCAGAGTGCCCCGGCCAGGTCCCAAGCCAGGCGACCACCGGCGCCCCCTACGGCGCGGGCGCGCCCGGCCAGGCGCTGCCAGGCGTCCAGGCTCCAACCGCAGAGCAGGGCCAAGCCGAACACGGCCACCAAGGCCAGGAGGACGGTGGCGCCGGGGACGCCGAACCACACCCCCAGGGCCGTCCCGAAGACCAGTCCGACGTAACCGGCCCTCCCGGGCAGGCCGGCGAGAGGCAAGACGAGGGGGGCGGTGACCAGCTGGTGCAGGCCGGTACAGGCCAGGAGGAGCAGGGCTGCCCCGGCCAGGCGCCCGGCCACGGCGCGACGCAGCGATCGGCGTCCGTAGAACAAGGCGATGCCCCCGGCGACGAGCACGGCGCACCAGGGGGCGGCCGTCCACCCAAAGGCAGCCCGGGCGCGGCCGGCCCAGGCGCCGGTCAGCGTCCCGGTGGGGGAGAGCAGGGCCACCAGCGTGAACAGGCCGGCGAGGATGCACAGCAATCCCAAGAAACGGAGGTTGAGCCAGGCGTCCGGGGGGATCACCGGGAGCTTGAAGCTCCAGCCCCGGCCCCGTCCCACGCCGAGCAGCCCGGTCCCGCCGGACCAGAAACCGCTTCCCCGCGCCCCGGGGCGCCGGCCTGCCCTGATGGCCCCTTCCCCGCGGCGCGATCCGCCGGCCCGCCCCGGACCGGCGAGAGACAGTGGGGGGGCGCCCGGTCTTCCGGGGGCCAGGGAGCGCTGCGACGTACGCCCTGCCGTGGCGAATGCTCCTCTCGGTTCAAGGCCGCGGCTCGGCCGCGGCACGGCCCCCCGTCGCAGACGAGACAGGGGGCGCTCTTTCCCCCTAACGGCCCGCGGCGGCGGGAGTCTCCCGGGTGGACTCTCCTGCGTCCACTCCTACGTCTGCTCCCCTCCTCGCCCTCCCGGGGGAGATACTGCGCGGCGGCGCGGGTGCACAGGGTACGCCCGCCTGCCGAGCCGGAGTCGCGCTAAAACGTGGTACAACACACATTGGTCTATTTTCTGTGTAGCTATTGTTCAGCCGACCACCCTACTCTGAGGATCGTGGGACGCGCCGGTCATCCGCGGTCGTGGCGCCCCCCGGCGGCAGGCGAGGGCGCTCCGAATCGCGCTGCGTGGCCGGGGAGCGAAGTCGCGCGTTCGTGGTGGGAAAGGACGGCGCGATGGACAGCGTGGTAGACGGCGCAGTAGACGAGGTGACGGCCGCCGCGGCCGTTGCAGGCCTGGACGGGGACTCGCGCCAGGAGGGCAGGGGACTGGCGACGTTCGACCCGCTGTACCATGCCTTTATCGACGCTTCGCCCGATGCCGTGTTGATCGTCGAGGAAGGGAGCTCCCGGTTCTCGCTGGCCAACCGGGCGGCCGAGCGGTTGCTCGGTTACAGCCAGCGGGAGCTGCTAGACCTCGGCCCTGCAGGCATCACCGCGCCGCAAGACGTGCCGCGCCTTGCCCGAGCAGAGACGGAGCTACGGGAGCGTGGGGAGTGGCGCGGGGAGTGGCGGCTGCAGCGCCGGGAGGGCTGCGTGGTCACCACCGAGGCGACGACGACGCGGCTGACGTACGGCCAGCGGGTGCTCTACCAGGGGATCTTCCGGGACATCACCGAACGCCAGCGGATGGAAGAGGCCCTGCAGGAGAGCGAGGAGCGGCTTACCCGCCTGGTGCAGGCGATCACCGACGGCATCATTATTGTCAGCTTGGAGGGGCGCGTCACCTTTGCCAACGCGGCCGCCGAGGCGATCCTGGGCGTCACCCGTGGTTCCCTCACCGGCCGGCCCTTAAGCGATCCGTCCTGGGAGATCACCACCGCGGACGCGCGCCCCAGCGACGTGGCCGCTCAGCCTTTCCTACGAGTGGCGCGCAGCGGCCAGCCGGAGTACGGCCTGGAGGGGACGGTCAACCGCCCCGACGGGAGCCGCGTCATCTTGTCCATCAACTGCGTTGCCCTGCGTGACGTGCGGGGGGACGTGGTGGGTGTCGTGGGGTCACTCCACGACGTAACGGCCGAGCGTGGGCTGCAGCGCACCAAGGACGAGCTGGTCTCGGTAGTCAGCCACGAGCTGCGTACACCGTTGACGAGCCTGGTCGGCTTCGCCGAGCTCCTCCTGACACGGGACTTCACGGAGCCGCAGCGCCGGCAGTGCCTTACGGTGATGCTCCAAGAAGGCCAGCGCTTGACGAACCTGATCAACGACTTTCTAGACGTCCAGCGCGTAGAGAGCAGTGGGGCATCCCTCAACCTGCGCCCCGCCGCGCTGCGTCCATTGCTGCAATGGGCGGTGGCTACGGCGCGTGAGGATCCGGATTGTCCCATCACCGTGGCCCTACCCAATGACCTCCCGCCGGTGCTCGCTGATCCCGATCGGGTCAAGCAAGTGCTGGCCAATCTCTTGAGTAATGCCCAAAAGTACTCGCCTGCCGGCGGCACGGTGCGAGTGGCGGCGCGGGTGGTGGACGGCGCAGTGGAGGTCTCGGTACGCGACCAGGGGCTGGGCCTACCAGCTGACGCCATCTCCCGGCTCTTCGAGAAGTTTTACCGCGTGGACAACTCTGACCGTCGCACCATCCAGGGCAGCGGGCTAGGGCTGTCGGTGTGCCGCAAGATCGTCGAAGCCCACGGGGGACGCATCTGGGCGCACAGCGAAGGGCTGGGCCGTGGGAGCACGTTCTGCTTCACCCTCCCGGTGGCAGACGGAGACGGGTTCACCGGCGAACAGGAAGGGATCTGACGGCGATGCTGACCCGGCCTGAGGACCCAGACGACAACCTCGTGCAGCGCCGCTTGCGCGACCCGGCACGGCTGGCGGCGCTGCACGAGGTGGCGCTGCTGGACACAGCTCCTGAAGAGGCCTTTGATCGGGTGACGCGCCTGGCCTCCAGGCTGCTCGGCGCTCCCGTGACCCTCATCTCCTTGCTTGACGACCAGCGCCAGTTCTTCAAGAGCGGTCTCGGCCTGTCGGAGCCGGTGGCGTCGGCACGGGAGACACCACTGTCCCACTCCTTCTGCCAATACGTCGTCGCCTCGGGGGCGCCGTTCGTGGTCGAGGACGCCCGCGTCCACCCCCTGGTGCAGGACAACCCGTCCGTTCGCGAGATGGGGGTGGTGGCCTACGCCGGCGTGCCACTCCGCGCCGCCGGCGAGCACGTCCTGGGCTCACTGTGCGCCGTCGACGATCGCCCCCGGCGGTGGACGGCAGAAGAGCTTGCCTCTTTACAAGATCTGGCGGCCGGCGTCATGACGGAGATCGAGCTGCGCGCCAGCGAGCGGGAGGCGATCACCGAGCGCCGCCGGGGGGAGGCGGAGCGTAGTCGCCTTCAGGGAGTGGTCGACCAGGAGGGGGCTACCCTGGCGGCGATTGCTGAGAGCATGAGCGAAGGCTTGGTCGTGCTCGACGCCGCCGGGAGCATTCGCTTCGTCAACCGCCGGGCGGGGGCGTTCGTGGGAGTCGACCCTCGGTCCCTCGTCGGCCGGCGGGCCGATGAGGTTTTCGACGTCGTACGCGCCGCACTCGTGGCGCCGGAGGACGCCAGGAGGCGCTGGCGTTGGGCGCTCGCGGCGGCCGACGAGCTGCCGGTCTTCGAGGTGGACGTTGCCAGCCCCCGGCCGCGTGGAGTCGAGGTGCAGCTCGTTCCAGTCGTGGACAGGGCCGGTGTCCGCCTGGGGCTCGGCGTGACGCTGCGGGACGTGACGGCCGAGCGCGAGCTGCAGCGCGCCAAGGACGAGCTGGTCTCGGTGGTCAGCCACGAGCTGCGTACACCGTTGACCAGCGTCGTCGGCTTCGCCGAGCTCCTCCTCACCCGCGACGTGGGAGAAGCGGAGCGGCGCCGGTTCCTGGAGGTCATCCTGCACGAGGGGCAGCGCCTCTCCACGCTGGTGAGCAACTTCCTGGACATGGGGCGCATGGAGAGTGAAGCGCCGGCGCTCGACCGGCGCGCCACCTCGGTAGCGCTCTTACTGGAAGAGGCACGGCAGGCCGCCGGCGAGGACACAGACCGGCCCATCACGCTGGACGTGCCGGCAGGGCTCCCGCCGGTCCTGGTCGACCGTGACGCTACCCAGCGGGTGCTTGCCCATCTGCTGGCGAACGCCCGCAAGTATTCACCGCCCGGGGGTGAGGTGCGCCTCTCCGCCTGCGGAGGCGACGGCGTAGTGGAGATCGCCGTGCAGGACCGCGGCCTCGGCCTGTCACCGGAGGTGCTCCCTCGGGTGTTCGAGCGCTTCTTCCGGGCCGATAACAGCGACCGGCGCGCCATCAGGGGCACCGGCCTGGGCCTGACCATCTGCCGCCAGGTCGTCGAGGCCCACGGTGGACGTATCTGGGCCACCAGTCCAGGTCTCGATCTCGGAAGTACGTTCAGGCTGACCTTGCCTATCGCCGGCAACGGGTCGGCCACCGGGGCCGACCCGGCCACGGCCGACGCGCCGAAGGGGGGCGAGTCATGCCGACCGTCTTGATCGCCGACGACGAGCCCAGCTTGCGCCTCTTGGTGAATGCCACCATCGCCGCGCACGGGTACACCATCCTCGAGGCCACGGATGGCAATGAAGCCTGGACGCTGTTACAGGAACACCACCCGGACGTGGCGCTGTTGGACGTGCAGATGCCGGGGCTGACCGGGCTAGCCTGGATTATTCATACACGGTAACGGCACTGCCCCAGACACTCCTGGAGCAGTGCCTGAGACAGGGCCATTTCCCTCCTGGTAGCTCATGCAGCCACAAGGGCCTCTACGATCTGGGCGGTCTTAACCCCGTGAATAAAGCAGGCTAGAGCTGACCCGCGCGATCAAGGGCCACCCGACGCTGGCGGGGATGCAGGTGATCCTGCTGACGGCCAAGGCCCAGCCCAGCGACATCGGCAGTGGCCTGGCCGCCGGGGCGGATCACTATCTCACGAAGCCCTTCTCTCCCCTGCAGCTCCTCAAGCTCGTGGAGCACGCGCTCGCCGCCGCCTGAGACTCCGCCGTGTCCCAAGGCCGACGTGGCCTGGGACCGGCGTGGCCTGGGACCGGGTCTACACCTCCATGACCAGAGGGAGGATCATCGGCCGGCGCCGGGTCTGCTCGTAGACGAACCTGGACAAGACGTCGCGGATCTTGTTCTTGACGTACTGCCAGTCCACCTGGCGGGCCTCATCGTCCCGGCTAACCGCCGGCGACGCTCGCAGGGCGAGCTGCACCTGGGCCCGGGCCTTCTCCACCAGCTCCTCGTTCTCCCGGACGTAGACGAAACCCCGAGAGACGATGTCCGGCCCGGCAATGGGGAGACCGGTGTGACGGTCGACGGTGATGGTGACGATGAGGATGCCGTCCTGGGCCAGTGCCTGGCGGTCGCGCAGGACGACCTGGCCCACATCCCCGACGCCGAGGCCGTCGACAAAGACGTACCCGGCGGAGACGTGCTCGGTCACCTCGCCCCGCTCGGGACCGATCTCCAATACCTCGCCGTCCTCGATGACGAAGATGTTCTGGGGCGGGATGCCCAGCCCCTGGGCGATGCGGGCGTGGAGGATGAGATGGCGGTACTCGCCGTGGACGGGGACGAAGTACTTGGGTCGCACGAGGGAGAGCATCAGCTTGAGCTCTTCCTGGCTGGCGTGGCCGGAGACGTGGACGTTGGTCTCATGTCCCCAGAGGACGTTGGCCCCCAGGCGGAAGAGATTGTCGATGGTGCGGTGGACGAGCTCCTCGTTCCCCGGGATAGGGCCGGCGGACATGATCACGGTGTCCCCGGGAACGATCTCGATCTGCCGGTGGTCGCGGTTGGCCATGCGGGTAAGGGCCGAGGTGGGCTCCCCCTGGCTCCCAGTGGTGATCAGGACGACCTGGCGCGGGGGGAGCTGCTTGAGCTGTCCGAGCTCCTCCGCCTTGAGCAGCACCCCCGGGGGGGCGGTGAGGTAGCCCAGCTCCTGGGCGATGGTGACGTTCTGCACCATGCTGCGCCCGATGATCCCCACCCGTCGATCGTAGCGGGCCGCGGTATCGATGACCTGCTGGATGCGGGAGATGAGGGAGGCGAAGGTGGTGACGATGATCCGGCCCCGGGCGGCGGCGAAGTACCCGTCCAGTGCCTCGCCGACGACTCGCTCCGAGGGGGTGTAGCCGGCCTGGTCGGCGTGCGTGCTATCAGAGAAGAGGCACAGCACGCCCTGCGCGCCGAGAGCGGCCAGCCGCGCGAAGTCCGTCTGCCGGCGGTCGACGGGGGTGTAGTCGAACTTGAAGTCCCCCGTGTGGACGACCAGCCCGGCGGGGGTATGCAGGGCCACTCCCACGCCGTCCGGGATGCTGTGGCAGACGCGGAAGAACTCCGCCCGCAGGGCGCCGAAGCGTACCTCTTTGCCGGGGGAGATGACGTTTATGGCCACCCGGTCGGTGAGCCGGTGCTCCTTGAGCTTGACCGAGATGAGGCCGGCGGTCAGGGTGGTGGCCCAGATGGGTGGGAAGCCCAGCTGGGGGAGGACGTAGGGGAGGGAGCCGGTATGGTCTTCGTGGCCGTGGGTGATGATGATCCCCCGGATGCGATCGACCTTATCCAGGAGGTAGGAGACGTCCGGGATGACGAGGTCGACGCCGAGCATCTCGTTCTCGGGGAACATCACCCCCACGTCGATGATGACGATGTCCCGGTCGTACTCGAGCACCATCATGTTGCGGCCGATCTCGCCGAGGCCGCCGAGGGGGATGCAGCGAAAGCGTGGAGTCATGCGCCGTGTTTCTTGTGTCAACGCTCAATTATAGGTGCGGGCGCACGGTATGATGCCCCTCGTTCTGCTCTATAACGCTCGGCGGAGGGCCACCGTCCGTGGGCCACGAAGGCCGGCATAGGGGTGCTGCGCGACCGGCACCGGGGCGTGATGCGGCGCAGCTGCAGCGAAGGAAGGGGCGCAAACCATGGAGTACCGGCAACTAGGGAGGAGCGGGCTCAAGGTGTCCGCCATCGGCTTGGGCGGCAATACCTTTGGCAACGGTGCGGATGAGGCGCAGACGGCCCGGATCATCCACCACGCCCTGGACGTGGGGGTCAACTTTATCGATACGGCGGACGTCTACAGCCGTGGCGTCTCGGAGCAGTACGTCGGCAAAGCCCTGGCCGGCCGGCGCCGGGAGGCTATCATCGCTACCAAGGTACGGGGGCAGATGGGCGACCTGCCCAACGACGTCGGGCTCTCCCGCAAGCACATCATGGATGGGATCGAGGCCTCGCTGCGCCGGCTGGCTACAGACTACGTCGACCTGTATCAGGTGCACTCCGTGGATCAGACGACGCCCATCTTTGAGACACTGGCCGCCCTGGACGATCTGGTGCACCAGGGCAAGGTGCGATACATCGGCTGCTCCAACTTCATGGCCTGGCAGATCTGCGAGGCCCTGTGGGCGGCCGACCGCAAGAATGTCACCCCTTTCGTCTCTGTCCAGCCCCGCTACAACGTCCTGGACCGGGCCATCGAGCGGGAGCTGGTGCCGTTCTGCCGGCAGTACGGCATCGGGATCATCCCCTATAGCCCCCTGGCCGGGGGCATCCTCACCGGTAAGTACCGCCCGGGGGAGCCACCACCCCCGGATACGCGTGCCGGGCGCAACCCGCGCTTGCAGCAGCAGCTCAACGACTCCATGCTCGGAAACGTCAATGCCCTGGGGAAATGGGCCCGCGACCAGGGACACACCGTGGGGGAGCTGGCCCTGGCCTGGCTCCTTTCCCGGCCTGAGGTCTCTACCATCATCGCCGGGGCGACGAAGCCGGAGCAGGTGGACGAGAACGCCAAGGCGGTGGAGTGGCGCCTCTCCGAGGACGACCTGCGCCAGGTGGACGAGGCCCTGGGCACGGGGGTAGAGACGGGGGCCACATAGCGCTGTGACGACACGTGCTCGCCTACCCGAGCGTGCGTCTTTCGATCTAGAAGCCGACGTTGTCGTTCTAGGGGCCGGCCGGGCGTCAAGCAGGGGCCCGCGCCCGGCGCGCCGTGATCCGCGCCGGCCATTGAGCACTGGAGATGGGATGTGAAGGTCGACCGGATCGACACCTTCTTGGCCAACACTGGGGGACGGAACCTGTGCTTCGTCAAGGTCTCTACGGACGAGGGGCTGTACGGGATCGGGGAGGCCTACTCGGTGGGGCCGGACAAGGCCACCGAGGCGGCGATCCACGACTTCGAGGAATGGCTCAAGGGCCAGGACCCGCTGCGCATCGAGCACCTCTGGGCGCTGATGTACAACGGGACACGCTTTCCGCCCGGGCCGACGATCCTTGCCGCCCTCTCCGGGATCGAGCACGCCTTGTGGGACATCAAGGGCAAGGCCCTGGGCGTCCCCGTCTGGCAGCTCCTCGGCGGGGCGGTGCGTGACCGCGTCCGCGTCTACCAGAACCCTGGGGGGCGGACGCCGGAGGAGATGGCCGAGCGGGCGCTGGCCTTGATCGAGCGCTACGGCTACACCGCCCTCAAGCTGGGCCCGCACCCGCCGGGCTCGGAGCAGATGCCCTGGAACGCCGTCCTGCGGGGCGCCGCCGGGAGGATGAAGGCCGTGCGCGACGCCGTGGGGCCGGACGTGGACGTGGGACTTGACCCCCACGCCAAGATTTTCGAGCCGGTGCGGGCCCTGCAGATGGCCCAGGCCGTGGCCGAGTACAACCCCTACTTTTTCGAGGAGCCCATCCGCCCCGAGAACATCGACGCCATGGCCTCGTTCAAGCGCCAGTGCCCCATCCCGGTGGCCACCGGTGAGTGCCTTTACACCAAGTACGAGTTCCGTGACTTGATCGTGCGCCAAGGGGCGGACCTCATCCAGCCGGACGTGTGCCTGATGGGCGGGCTGCTGGAGATGAAGAAGGTGGCGGCGATGGCCGAGGCGCACTATGTGATGGTGGCGCCCCACAACCCCATGGGGCCGGTGGCGACGGCGGTGAACGTGCACTTCTGCGCCTCAACGCCAAACGTTGCCGTGCTGGAGTACAACCCGGATGACCGCCCGCCGCGGCGAGATCTGGTCAAGGAGCCCCTGGTGGTCAAGGACGGCTACATCGAGCTGCCGGCCGGGCCGGGGCTGGGGATCGAGCTAGACGAAGGCGCGTTCCAGAAGTACCCCTACCGCTCCTGGCGCCGGACGAACGCCGTCCGGCCCGATGGGTCGATCGCCTTCAACTGACCGACCGATCGCTGCACCGCCCGGGGGTATCCGCAATCCGCGAGCTACCCCCAGGCGCACGTCTTAGCTCTCTAGGACAGCCATCTGCCTGCGGCGTGCCTGCGTAGATATTGGATGTGATCCGGCGCCGGCTCGTGCGACCCCCGTCCGCCCGCTTTGCCCCCGTCCGCTGTCTGCTCGTTCGCTTTGCCTTCGTGCTGGCGATTGGACTGGGACCGCTGGCCGCCAGGACGGCTCCGGTCGTCCCGGCGGTGGAGGGGGCCCAGGGGGCCCCCGTCGTCCCGGCGGTGCAGGGAGCCCTCCAAGCGGTGGAGGCGGAGCTAACGCTCCTGCTGGGGCGGTACGCCTCGCCATTAGACGGGGCTGCGCTGCTTGGCGCCGGCTGGCGTGGCGCGCTGGAAGCGGCTGACCCTGCCACGAGCTCCCCTGACACGAGCGATCCAGGGTCCGGTGAGGCTCCCTTTGCCCCCGACCGGGCTACGGCCTGGGCCGACTTCGTAGCGCGGTTCGAGGCCCTGGCCGCCAGGACGGGGGTGGAGCCGGGCGCGCTGGCGCAGGCCGCCAACCGGTCAATGGCCAGCAGCGTGGGGGACTGTCACACCTCGTACGCCGCGAGCCACGAGCGAGAGCTCCGTTCCGTGGACGCGAGCGAGCAGTACAGCGGGGTGGGGGCGATCGTAGCCGACGCCGGCACGTTCGAGCCGCGCCCGCCGGGGCCCGTCATCGTCCAGGTGATCGACGGCGGGCCGGCGCAGCGGGTGGGAGTACGTGCGGGGGACGCCGTGCTGGCGGTGGATGGCGAAGGGACGGCTGCGCTGAGCCCGGCGCGGCTGGTTGAGCAGGTGCGTGGGCCGGCCGGCTCGACGGTGCGGCTGCGCCTCGACCGTCCCGGGGAGGCCGAGCCGCTGGAGGTGACCATGCAGCGGGAGGCGCTCGACGTACGCCCAGTGGAAGGGCGCCTCTTGAGTGTACCCGCCCTGCCCACCCCGACAGAGGCTCTCTTGCCGGGGCCTGACGTCCCGCTGCCTGACTCGCATCTGCAAACACGCCCTGCGCCGGCGGGGATGAGCTCCGGCGCGGGCAATGCGGTGCAGGTAGGGTACGTCGCGCTGCGGGAGTTCACCCACTCTGCCGAGGCGTCCTTGCCGGCGACCCTGGATGAGCTCCGTGACGCCGGGGCGACCCACTGGGTTCTTGATCTACGGGGCAACCGAGGGGGCAATCTCCAGACCTTTCATCGCCTGGCCAGCCTGTTTATTCAGAGCGGGACGCTGGCGGTGACGGTCGATCGATCCGGCGCCGAGGCGCCACTGCGGGCAGCCGGGGGGGCTTACCGGCCCTACGTTCAGCCCCTGGCGGTGCTCGTCGATGGTCAGTCGGCATCGGCCGCGGAGCTGCTGGCCGCCGATCTCCAGGAGTATGGCGCCGCCCGGCTGTTCGGCACGACCACGGCGGGGTGCTTTGGCACCAGCCGTCTGTTCCGCTTGCCGGATGGATCGGCGTTGTGGCTGACGGTGGGCGCGCTGCACAGCGGGCTGGCGCGGCGCAACGTGCACGGGGTGGGGCTGGCACCCGACGAGGTGGTGGCGCGCACGCGAGCAGACCTGGCCAGCGGCCACGATACGCCCCTCGTCCGTGCCCTGGCGTGGGTAACGCGAGGCGAGTAGGTTTCAGTCCCTGACGGGGCGGCGCCTCACCACCGCGGTGGCGCGGCCCCGATCCCGGGGCGAGGTCATCCTTCCCCCACCGCTACGCCCCACCGGCGGCGCCCCACCGCTAGGCCCCGCCGAGCACGACCGACGCGGGCCCGGACGTGCGACCTCTACACTTCTGCTACTTTGTTGGCGGGCCGGCACTCAAGGGCGTATACTTGATAGCGGCCGCGGTTCATGGATGCAGCACGTCCCAGCAGGGCTCAGGCGCTTACATACCCCGACCACAATCTGCATAAGGAAAGGGGGTGTGAGTGATGAGCTTCCAGGATAAGATGCTGACGTGTCAGGACTGTGGCACGCAGTTCGTCTTTACAGCCAACGAGCAGGCATTCTACGCTGAGCGTGGGTTCTCTAACGAGCCCAAGCGTTGTGCACCGTGCCGGCAGAGCCGGAAATCTACCCGCGGGTCTAGCGGGTATGCCGGCAGTGACGGCGGCGACGCCTATGCATCCGGCGGCGGCTACTCGTCCGGTGGCGGTGGCGGCAGCTACGGCGGCGGCTACTCGTCCGGTGGCGGTCAGGGCGGCCAGCGTGAGATGCATACGGTTACCTGCAGCTCCTGTGGCGGCGAGGCACGTGTGCCGTTCGTGCCGCGGGGCGATCGGCCGGTGTACTGCAGCGACTGCTTTAGCCAGCAGCGCGGTGGCAGTGGCGGTGGTGGCTACAGCCGCGCCGGGCGGTACTAGCGCCCGGTCCACGCCGCCGTTAGCACGACTGTCCTGCCGGGGCGACCACCCTCGTGTCGGTTGTGCGGCGCGTGGTGGTCCCGCGTTCAGGCGAATTGGGCGCACGGGGCTGGTCTCTCCAGCCCCGTGCGCCTTTGTTTGTCCGGTACACTCTGGGTGCGCCACCTAAGAGACGAAGGCGCCCCTGTCTCCACCGGTAGCCGGCTCCCCCTGCGCCCGTCGCTCGCGGGACCGGCCAGCCAACCGGTCGTAAGGGACAGCAGTCCCGAGGAAGACAGACACCGGGCGCGACTGTAGAGTGGGCGTGAGTCGTCAGCGAGAGGAGGTGAGAGCCAGATGTTCGTTTCGCTACGCGATGGTGAATCTCAGGAGGGTCTGCTCAAGCGCTTTCAGCGGAGCGTGCAGAACTCCGGGCTGCTGCGCGAGGTCAAAGCCAAGCGGTTCTTCATCTCCAACGGGGAGAAAGCCCGCATCGCGGCCCGCAAGTCGGCCGCTCGGCACCGGCGCCGGGCGCGTAAGGAGGCCGGCCTCGAGACCGGTACGCCCGGTGGTCCTCGGCGTCGCGGTCCCGGTGGGCCCGGCGGTCCGGGTGGGCCTGGCGGTCCGGGTGGGCCTGGAGGGCCCGGTGGCCCGATGGGGCCCGGCCGGAGGTAGGTAGCACTGGTAGCTCTCGAAGACAGGCGCCTGGGGCGTAAGGGCGGGCTTCGCGATTCGTAGCGGGGCCCGCCCTTGCGTTTCCGGCCCCGGCATTGCCCGGCCGGCAGCAAGGGCTCGAGGAGCAAGGGCTCGAGGAGCAAGGGCTCGAGGAGCAAGGGCTCGAGGAGCAGGGGAAATCATGGCCCGATTCGTCTTTGCCCGCAGCCCGGACCTGGAGCGTAGCTGGCCCTTCCTCCACCAGCGCCTCGTGGAGCGCCTGGCCCTGTTGGGCGAAGTGGAGGTGGTGCAGGTGAGGCGTGGCCAGCCCATTGAGGCGCACGCCGACCTCAGCATGGTGGATGCCGTTGCCCTCTTCGGCGGGCAGCTGACAGAGGCGTGCGTCGCCCGCGCGCCGGCTCTCAAGGCGGTGGGCTGTAACACAGACAACACCGGGCACGGGCTTCCTTTGGAGGCCCTCCGGGGACGTGGTGTCCCGGTCATCGACACGACGCGCGCCTGGGGGCAGTCGGTGGCGGAGCTGGCCCTCGGTCTTGCCGTGGCCGCCCTACGCCGCATCCCGCAATGGCACGCTGAGCTGGCCAGCGGGGCGCCGTCCTTTGAGTACCAGGCCGGTCAGTACTGCGACGCCACCGGGTTCGCCAACGGGGAGCTGGGGACGAAGCGCGTCGGCGTAATTGGGCTGGGGCAGATCGGGGGCCGGGTCGCCCGCTGGTGTGTCGCTCTAGGGGCGGACGCCAGGACGGGCCCGGAGCAGCCGGGGCCGGAGCCGGGCAGCCGGTCTGATCCCCCGCCCCTTGGACCACCCCGCCTGGCGGGGAGCGTCAGCGGTTACGACCCTTACCTGCCGGAGGGGTTGGCCGAGCACTGGGGGGTGCGTCGGGTGGATATAGACACGTTGGTGGACGAGAGCGAGGTGGTGTTCGTTACCGTCCCGCCGACGCCGACGGCGAAGCACCTCCTGGACGCCGGGCGCATCGCCCGCCTGGGTCGGGGGACGCTGGTGGTGATCGTGACCCGCGCCCATGCGGTGGACATGAGTGCCCTGCGGGAGCGTATCGTGGCCGGTGAGATCGCCGCCGCGCTGGACGTCTACGACGTGGAGCCCCTGCCCGTGGACGACACGCTGCGTGGCCGTCCTAACGTGGTACACACGCCACATATCGCCGGCCGGACGCGCGACGCGAATCTCCGCACGGCAGACCTGATCGCCGATGACTTCGCCCGCGTCCTGCACGGCGACCGACCGCAGCACGAGCTAACAGAGGGGGCCATCCGGGCCCGCCTGGGGGCGCCGCCGTAATGCAATCGACGAAAGGGCGCCCGGGGCCAGCGTAGAAGACTGCACCGCTGTGGCGATACCTAGCTGGCGATGCCTAGCCTGGATTATTCACGCGTAGACGGAACGTGACAGCGGGACACCCCTGTTGGTATCGGTGCTGGTGACGAACCGACGCCGATCCAAGGAGGTGCCCCGCCGTGGTGCAGTCTGCCATATCTGCGCCCCAGCGACGACGCACTTTGCCGCGCCGGCTGTGCCCGCCGAGTTGCGCTCGAGGCTCGCTTTGATGGGGGCCGGCTCACGTCGGATGGGGGCTGCCCTGGCTGGGCGAGGCCGAGGCGACCCTGGGGCTGTGCGCCGCCTTCGGGGCGCTGGTGCCCGAATGGCGCCGGGGGCCGGTGCGGCACTCCTGGAGGCGCTGGTGCGCCAGCGGGTGTTCCAGATCGCCTGTGGGTACGAGGACCAGGACGACGCCGACACCCTACGGACGGATCCGCTGCTCAAGCTGGTCTGTGGTCGCCTGCCGGAGAGCGGGGCCGACCTGGCCAGCCAGCCGACCTTCTCCCGGCTGGAGAATGCCCCGAACGGGCCAGCGTGCTACCGCTTGGCGCGGGCCCTGCTGGCCGTCTACCTGCAGGAGCGGGAGCGCACGGGCATCCCCCGGCGGATCCTGCTGGACGTCGACGGGACGGACGATCCGACCCACGGGCACCAGGAGGGCACGGCGTACCATGGCTACTATCGCCAGCACATGTACCACCCGTTGCTGGTCTTCGACGGCGAGACCGACCACCTCCTCACGGCGGTGCTCCGGCCGGGCAACGCCCACGAGAGCGCGGGGCGGTGGCCATCTTGCGCGGCTCGTCCACGCGCTACGCGAGCGCTGGCCGGGCGTGCGCTCGAACTGCGGGCGGACAGTGGCTTCGCCGTCCCCGCGCTCTATGACTACTGCGACCAGGAAGGCCTCGCCTACACGATCGGCCTGATCCCTAACCCCCGCCTGGAAGCTGTGGCCGCGCCCCTCCTGGCCGAGGCCCAGCGCAACAGGTCGACACCGGGGCCGAGAAGGTGGGCTGGCGGGAGAGGTGCGCTACCAGGCGGGCAGTTGGCCACGCGCGCGCGCGTCGTCTACAAGGCCGAAGCGCTGGTCGAAGGGCCTAACACCCGCTTCGTGGTCACCACCCGCACGGCCCCACCCTTGGCCGTCTACGACTGGTACGTCGACCGCGGCGAGCCCGAGCTGTGGATCAAGGACCTCAAGCGCGCCTGCTTCGCCGATCGCCTCTCGTGCCACCGCTTCGCCGCCAACCAGTTCCGCCTCCTGCTCCACGCCGCCGCCTACTGGCTCCTGGACACCCTGCGGCGCTGGCTGTGCCAGCTGGGCGTGGCCCGCCTCCAACTCGATACCGTGCGCCTGCGCCTGCTCAAGATCGGCGGACGCGTGCAGGAATGGCTCACCCGCGTCCGCTTGCACCTCGCCAGCAGTCATCCTAGCGAGCCCCTCTGGAGGCTCCTCGCCACTCGGCCGGGCCGGCCGTGAATAATCCAGGCTAGCTCTGGGCCCCCACCATGCGGATGCGGTTGTTGTCGGTGTCGGCGATATAGATGTTGCCGGCGTTGTCCACCGAGACGGCGCGCGGGGCCCGCAACGTGGCCGCGGTGGCCGGCCCGCCGTCGCCGCCCTCGCCGGCCGCGCCGGTACCGACCACGGTGCTGATCACGCCGTCGGCGGTGACGCGGCGGATACGGTTATTCAGGGTGTCGGCGATATACAAGGTACCACCGGGACCAAAGGCGAACCCGTCGGGCCCGTTCAGCTGGGCCCCCACGGCCTGTCCACCGTCTCCGGCGAACCCGCCGATGCCCCCGCTGCCGGCGACGATCGACACGTTCCCGTTGCGGTCGATGCGGCGGATGACGGCGTTGCCGGTGTCGGCGAAGTAGACGTTGCCGTCAGGCCCCACCTTGACCTCCGAGGGCTGGAACAGCTCGACGCCGCTGCCGCCGATGTTGTCGCCGTTGTCGCCGTACGAGCCGGTGCCGGCGAGGCTGAAGATGTTCCCGCTGGGGTCTACCCGACGGATGCGGCTATTGAAGGAATCGGCGATGTAGATTGTCCCGTCCGGGGCGACGGCAACGCCGGAGGGGGAGTTCAGGGGCTCTTGCGTCGCCGGCTGGCCCTCGGGGCTGTAGCCGGTCTCGTTCTGGTAGTCCGAGCGGCCCGTGCCGGCCACGGTGGTAATCAGGCCCCTTCTAAGGGTGCCGTCAGGCCCGGGGCTCACCTTGCGGATTTTGTGCGCCCCGCGGTCGGCAATGTAGAGGCTCCCGTCAGGGCCCAGGGCCAGGCCGGTGGGCCAGGCCAGGTTGGCCTCGGTGGCGATGATGTTGTCCGGCTCGAAGGTGCCCCCGCGGTTGCCGCTCCCGGCGACGACGTCACCGAACGAGCCGTCAGGGTTGATCTTGCGCACGACGGAGCGATCGGAGTCGGCGATGTAGAGGCTCCCGTCCGGAGCAGCGAGGACGTGGCGGGGAACGGCCGGGACGCAGGGTCACGTCGGATCGGCGGTCATCGCCGGTTGCCGGCGCCGCTTCAGGTGGGACACAGTGCGTGACCGGGGCAGACGAACCGTGCGGGCCGGTCAGGCCCACGCCATCCCCCTCCCGGCATCCGACGTCACGCTGCACGCGACACTCTAAACCTGGGCTCCGCTGGAGCGCCACCAGAGGTGACCCACATCCCGTTCCTCTCCACTTGTGTCCCCGGAAACCGTTGCCCATCCGGCGTCGCGCAGGCCCTGGGCAGTGTTGCCGTTGTATGTTATGTCTCCGTATAAGCGACCTGGCGCATCTTAGCAGAAGTACTGCAGGGGTTCCACTGCGGCTGCGACGAGGTAAAGAATACGATCAGGTCAAGAACAGGACGCTGACGCCAGGGCCTACTCTGGACCCGCCTGGCCGGCCCTGGCGCATCTCTCAGCTGGAGGGTCTACGCCCGACTTCCCCATAGGGGTGCAGGGAGGGGCAGCCATGGGGCGCCTGATGTGGTCAAATAGCCACCCACGGCGCAGACCGTCCGGAGGCGCAGACAGCTTACGGACGCAGGCGGTGGGGGATTAGGGGATTACAGGAAGACGCACATGAGTGATGGCGGAGCCGGCCGGCGGCCGGGGGACATGCGCTTCATTGGCCAGGACGACGTAGAGACACAGGTGTTCGACTGGGGGACACTGAAGTGGCTGGCCGAGCCGCGGGTGTGCAACGCCCAACGCTTTAGCCAGGGCGTGGTGATCCTCCTCCCGGGCAAGGGGCACACGCGTCACAACCATCCGGGTGTGGAAGAGACGCTGTACATCCTCTCTGGACGGGGCCGGCAAATGGTGGAGGACCCGGAGGGCCACCCGGTCTACCGTGACGTCATGGCCGGGGACATGGTGCACATCCCCGTCAGCGGGTACCACGAGACGATCAACACCGGCTGGGAGCCGCTGAAAATCATCGCCACCTATGCCCCGCACGGGCCGGAGGCGGTCTTGCGTGCCCTGTCGGAGGTGACCATCCTACCCCCGGGCGAGCTGCCCGGTTGACCGATCTGCCATGGATCTGCCGGGCAGGCGGGCAGGCTCGTCGCCGACGCAGAGCTAGGAACGGCAATCTTTGAGGACTAGAACTGGGGCCTCAGGTGCTTGGCCGCCTGGTCGACCGTCGCCTCGCCGTGGATGATCTCGCCGAGGGCGGCGCACATCAGATCGGGACGGGAGTTGGTGATGATGTTCCGGCCGAAGACGATGCCCCTGGCGCCTGCCTGCATGGCCTCATAGCAGGCCCGCAGGGCCTCGCCGGGCTCGTCCTTTGCCGGGCCACCGAGACACAGCACAGGGAGGTAGCAGGCGCCGATCACCCGGGCGGCGTATTCCTCCACCGGCGGGACGTAGTGCACCTTGAGGAAGTCGGCGCCACACTCGGCGCCGATGCGCGCGGCCTGGGCGACGTTCTCGAGCGTGTGGGCGGCCGTGTCCTGAAAAGAGACCGGGATGGGCTCACCCAGCAGGGGCATGCCCCACTCGGCGCACCGCGCCGCCAGCCGGCGCAGATCGGCCAGCTTCGTCTCCGCCGGATTCCCGGGGAAGACCTTGAGCTCCACGGCGTCGGCGCCGAAGCGCAGGGCGTGTTCCACGCCGTAGTCGGCGATGGGGCCGTCACTGTCCAGGGCCATGATCAGGCCCTGGCCGCGTAGGACGTCTGCCGTCGCCCTGGCCATCCCGTAGGTAGTGAGGATGGCGTCGGCGCCACCGTCGACGACGGCGCGCACGGCCCGCTGCGGGTCAAGCAGACCCTTTACCGGCCCGTTGCGGGCCCCATCCATGGCCACCACCAGGGCCTTCCCGTCCGCCTGGAAGATGTGGTGCAAGCGCCGCTTGGCGAAGTGGGAGCCGGCGAGGGGGGTGTCCCCCGTGGCGCTCCCAGAGGGCGATGCCACCCCTGCGGGCCGGTCGACCGTAACGGTCATGGTCTTGTCCTCCCTCATCGCCTGCCCCTGTGTCCCATGTATGTGTCCGTACGTTCGTGCAGCGAGGAGCCGTAAATCCATCGACAGCGACACCGCAGCAACAGGCCGGCGCAGACTCTAGAGCACGGGCGTGTGGACCCAGCTGCGTCGAACCCGCTGCGTCTAAGCGTACCAGGGGGCACGGTGGCGTTGCGCGTAACGGTCGTGTACGCGTGACGGTAAAGAGACAAGGGAAGCGGTGTAGGGACGAGGGAACGGTGGCACGGACAGGCGGTGGAGTGACAAGAGGCGTACACCACAGGGGCCAAGAACAGGCGCCAAAAACGGTTGAGACTGAGTCATCCTAGTCGGTAGCGCCCTGGAGGAGGCGCTGGAGGTGGGCCACGGCAGCGTCGCGTGGCGGGCCGTGGGCGCAGGGCAGGCGACCCGCGGCCAGGGCAAGGGCGTCGCCGGCAGGCCGGTGAGGCGGTCGTGCCGGCCTGTCGGCGGGGGCAGCGCGTCGGCCGCGCCGGCGGGGGCGAGGCACCAGGGGGCGAGGGTGCGGTTGGTGACCAGGCTCCCGGGCCTTGGCCATCGCCTGGGCCCCGGGGAGGGTCCAGCTCATGCCCCGGCGCTTCATGCGCCGGGCCAGGAGGTGGGCATTGGTGCCCTCCTGGGTGCCCAGGGCCCGGGCGGTGGGTGGCACCTCGGCCGGGTCGACCTGAGCGCGCCAGGCGGCGCCCGCGTCGGGGGTGCCCACCTGTCCTTGGACGGCGGCGCGGGCGTGGGCCACCTGGCGACGCGACCAGGACGCGCGCCGGGGCGGCGGGGGCGTCGGCGGCCCCATCTGCCTCCGGAGCGGGCGCGCGACCGTCCCCGCTAGCGGGGGCGACGGGGGAGGCCCAGGGGCGGGGAGCGCCCGCGGGCGCGCGGGGGCCGGCAAGGCGAAGCCCTGGGGGGCCCGCGCGGGCGGCAGGGGCCAGCAGGGCGCGGGCGACGGCGTGGTCGCCGGTGCGCACCGCCGCGTAGAGCGTGGCCCCGGTGTCGCGGCCCTCAGTCGCGGGCGCGTCCCGCGCCAGATGGAAGCCGTCCCGTTGGCGCACTACCCGCGGGAAGACGTCGGCGCGCCATCGATCCAGGTGGCCCCGTCACCGCCCACGACCACTAACGGAAGGCGGCTCAGGTCGTAGGTGCAGTGCAGCGCCAGACTGGCCCCCTCCCAGAAGGGCAGGGTCTCCCGCGCGTGCAGGTGGCAGTACACCTGCTTGGCCACCAGGCCGAAGTGCGGGCGCGGGTGCCCCGGGGTGGGCTCCCCACCCGCTCCCAGCCCTCGTAGGCGCTGGCGCACTTGATCTCATACCCGGTGCGGTGCGCCATCGCGCGCTGCGTCTTGACCCAGACCCCGTCCGCTTCGACGTACAAGGGCGCGACCACCCCGCTCTCCGGCCGGCGCGGGCACCCGCCCGTCTGCGTCCAGGTCTGGTGCGTCGCCACCTCGGCCGTCCGCACCCGCTCCGCCACCCGGCGCAGCTTGCCGGCGCACGGTGGGCCCGGAGAGCACCCCCGCCGTCGCCGCCCCCAGCGCCGCGCAGCGTCGGCAAACGGCACGTCGGTGGCCCAGTCCAGGAGCAGCGCCAGCAGCGCCGGCGTGGCCCCCTGGCGTGGCCCCCAGCCCAGGTGCGCATCCAAGAGGAAGTGCGCCCGGCCGGCCGGGTCGCGATACAACCGGCGCTCGCACCCGCACGTCGCCCATGCGGGTCACCAGCGTCCGCCCCCGCCAGCCCACCACCGCGTGCCCCGCTGGCGCGTCAGGTGCAGCCAGGCCTCCAGCGCCAGCAGCAGCGCCCCAGCCAGTTCGCGCGCGAAGGCGCACCCCGCCGCGTAGCAACGCTCCTCCTAGTCCGCACCCGCGGGGCGGCCCCCGCGGGTGCGCGCGCTCTGCCGCCCCGGCCGCCCCCGCGCACCAGCCCCTCGAATCCCGGCAGCGCCAGTTGGCGCGCCCCACTCCGCCCGCTACGCTTCGTCGTGCCACCAGTGCCTCCTTGCGTCGTCTGTTGCAAGCGCGCAGTGTAGGCACTGGTGGTCTTCCCCGCCTCTGACTCCACCTACCAGAATGACTCAGTCTCAAAACGGTTCCAGGGGGCCTGTTGCCAAACTCTGGCCGGACCGGCCGAGGTCTGAGTAGGATGGTGGCTCCCTGTTCGAGGTGGGGCACGATGTTGGGCCGTAAGGAATTCACGCCGAAGCGCTTCTACGAGTTCTCGCTAGAAGCGCAGGTCCCGAGCGACCACTTGCTGCGGCGCATCGGGGCGGCGCTCGACCTCAGCTTTGTGCGGCGGCTGACGGCGCGGTTCTACAGCCACACCGGCCGGCCGGGGTCGATCCGGTGGTGCTGTTCAAGCTGATGCTGCTCGGGTACCTCTACGGCATCACGTCGGAGCGGCGGCTGGCCGAGGAGGCGCGCCTGCACCTGGCCTTCCGCTGGTTCTTGGGGTACGACCTCGACGAGACGCCGCCGGACCACTCGATGCTGTCCAAGGCGCGGGCGCGCTTCGGCCTGCCCGTGTACCAGGCGGCTTTCACCGAGGTGGTGCGCAGTGCGAGCGGGCCGGCCTGGTGCGGGGCGACGTCCTCTACGTGGACAGCACGCTGGTCAAGGCCAATGCCAGTCTTGGGTCGGCCGGCGCGCGGGCGCTGCTCACTCAGGCGCCGAGCGCGGCCGGGTACGTCGCGACGGTGTGGCAGGAGAATCCCGTCTCCGATCCCACGCCGCCAGCGCCCCTCCCGGCGAGGGGAGCAGCCGGCGCCGGACTCGGCCGGTGGCCTCACGGCGGGCGCGCGCGCGCCCGTCGCTGCACGTGGCCGGTCCGGAGGACGTGCCCAACGGGGACCAGGGGCCGGTGAACGCCTTGGTGACCAGTCGCACCGATCCCGACGCGGGGCTGGTCAAGCGCGAGGGGGTCCCCTACGCCTTCTATTACAAGGCGCACGTCGGCGTGGACGGCGGGCGGGCGCGTCTCATCACCGCGCTGGACGTGACTCCGGGCGAGGTTGCCGACGAGCACCTGCTGGACCGGCTGCTCAAGGAGCATCGAGGCACGACCGGGCGTACGGTGGCCGAAGTGGTGGCGGATACCAAGTACGGGACCTACGCCAACTACGTGGCGCTGGAGCAGCAGGGCATCCGGGCGAGCATCCCGCCCCACAGCACCATGAGCGACCGGGGTGACTACTCTGCCGACCGCTTCGTGTACGAGTTCGCCGCCGATCGCTAATCGCTATCGGTGTCCCACCGGGCAGGCTCCTCACCCGCCAGGGCTCCTCGCGCACTGCCGGGGCGGCCGGTGGCCTGATCTACCGCGGGCGGCCGAAGGTCTGCGGGGCGTGCCTGGTCAAGGCGCAGTGCTGCGCCCGGCGTCGCCCGCACCCTCGTGCGCCCGGACGATGGGGGACTGCGCGACCGAGTCGTCGCCTATCTCCGCACGCCACCCGCCAAGCGCAGCCGGCGCGCGCGCGTACTGGGTCGAGACGGCCAACGCCGAACTGAAGGACCGTCACGGGGCTGCGGCGGGCGCAGTGTCGGGGGCGAGACAAGGTGCTGATCCAGGCGCTGGGCGCCCGCCATCGCGTACGACGTCAAGAAGCTGGCCCAACGGCGCGCCCCCAGCCCGGCCATGGGGGTGCGCGTTGGGCCCTCCCCCCTTCTCAAAGGGCCTGTCCCCGGTTCGAGCCTCCGGTCCCGGCCCAGCGCCGTTCCCGTCGCGTGCACGGGGCGCGCGTACCCCGCACCGTGCTCCTCCTGACCACCATACCCGACTTTGGCAACAGGCCCCAGGTGTTGACTTACCCTGGCAACCCGTGTAATGTTGCTACCAGATACGGTAGCAACCAGACCGCAACCGTTTGTCCACGTCGCGCGGCGATAAGCCGGGCGCGATCGGCTTTGGTCTTGCCCCGGCACCTGGCTCACATTCGGCCGGCCGCGCTTATGGAGCAGTTGGTCTTGGGCAGCAGCCCCGCGTCAAGACAGTATACGTACCGTCGGTGTGGTGTGGATGGGAGGGAAGTCTTGACGCCGAGTCATTGGTTGCCAGACTTCGACTACGCAGGATCTGTGCCGCACTAAGTCGTAGAGGGTATGTGGGACTCGGCAGCGCCGTCAGCGAGCGCGTCCTAGAAGTACACGCGCTCTAGAAGGGGACACGGTAGGTTGAACTCGGACTTGTCAGAACTTGCGCTGAACAAGCTGGTCGCGGAGGATGAAGAGGAGGTCGCCCTTTCCGTCCCTGTGACTGAGGAGACCGCTTGGGAGTACGGGGCGGAGCTGCCTGAGGTAGAGGTCACCCCCGAGCAGCTGGACTCGGCGGAGGCCCTGTACATGCGGGACATCCGTCGCTACAACCTGCTCACCGCCGAAGAGGAAGTCACCCTGGCGGAGACGCGCGAGTTGGGCGAGGCGGCCTCGGAGCGCCTGCGGGGCCTGCCCCTGGAGCACGGCAAGCGCGCTGAGCTGGAGCCCCTGGCCCGGGCCGGGGCAGCCGCTCGACGCCGCCTGATCGAGTGCAACCTGCGCCTGGTGGTTTCCGTCGCCCGCAAGTATGCCGGTCGGGGTATGCCCCTACTCGACCTCGTTCAGGAGGGCAACATTGGCCTCGACCGGGCCGTGAGCAAGTACGACCCTCGCACGGGGTATCGCTTCTCCACCTACGCCTACTGGTGGATCCGCCAGGCCGTCAGCCGCGCCCTGGCCGACCAGGGGCGCGTCATCCGCCTGCCGGTGCACGTCGTGGAACGCCTGACGGCCATCGCCCGTGTCTCCCGGGAGCTGGAGCAGCAGGAGGGGCGCCGGCCTACCCCGGGCGAGGTGGCCGAGCGCCTGGGTATCCCCCAGGTGCAGGTGGAGGAGGCCTTGCGCGCCTCCCGGGCCACCCTTTCCCTGGAGAAGCCCCTGGGCCTGGACGGGGACAGCGACGATCTGACCCTGGGCGACGCCCTCGCCGACGACCTCAGCCTGGCCCCGGACGCCCTGGCCTCTCGCACCCTGCTGGTCAACGAGCTGGAGACGGTCCTGCAGTCACTCACGCCGCGGGAGCAGGTGGTGCTGAAGCTGCGCTTTGGCCTGGGCAAGGGGGAGGCAGACAAGGAGACCGGCCCGGCCTATACCCTGGCGGAGATCGGTGAGGAGCTGGGGATGAGCCGGGAGCGCGTCCGCCAGATCGAGGCCGAGGCCCTGGCCAAGCTGCGCAACTCCGTCGAGCTGCGCAAGCTGCAGTCTTATTTGGAGTAGCGCCGCCCTGTTAGGTGACGCGCCGCCCCCGCCACGGGCGGCGCGTCCCATGACGGGGTCAGGGCCGTTTCATCACAGCCGCTCCTGGGGCACTGCCTGCGGCGCGGTCGTGCCGAGCCCGGCGAGGCATCCGGGCCGCCGGTCCACCGACGGTGGGACGACTCGCTGCTCCCTCGCTGCCCTCGGGATGACCCGGAACCACCGCCTACCCCCGATGAAAAGGCCCTGATGACGGGGTGTACCGCTCTGCCCCAGAGTCGGGCCTGGCCCTACAGTAGGCCTGCATGTCCTCGAACGCCGGCTGGCCGCAGACGAATGTCCTGCTCATCGCCGTCGATACGCTGCGCTCCGACCACCTGAGCTGCTACGGCTACAACCGGCTGACCAGCCCCCATCTCGACCGCATCGCTGCCGAGGGAGTAGTCTTCGAAGACCACTTCGCGCCCCATATCCCGACGCACCCCGGCTTCACTACCCTCTTCACCGGCATGGACGCCTTTTCCCACCAGCGCGTCCGGCTGGGGGGTGACGTCCTCCCCGATCCTCAGATCAAGACCCTGGCCCAGCTCCTCGCCGCCGCCGGCTACCGTACGGCTGCGGTGGATAACCTCCCGGAGTGGTTCCGCCAGGGATTCGAGCGCTACGAGACGTACTCTTGGCCCTGGCCGATGGCCCCTGGCGAGGGCTGGCGGCGGGCCGAGGTGGTGAACGAGCAGGCGCTGCCGCTCCTCGATCGGCTGGCCGCCGAGAGGGCTGCGGGGCGGCCCTTCTTCCTCTTCCTGCACTATTGGGACCCGCACACGCCTTACCTCACGCCCCCTCCGTTCCGGCGCATGTTCTACGGCGGCGATGAAAAGGACTCGCGCCACCTCGACGGCCCCCACAGCATGCAGGGCCCTTTCTCGTTCGAGGTCTTCAACGAGTACTTCAAGGCTTGGATCGAGCCAGACGTGACCGACACACGCTATGTTGCCGCCGAGTACGACGCCTCCATCGCCTACGTCGACGCCGCCCTGCGCCACGTCTGGCAGCGCCTGGAGCACCACGGCCTGGACGAAACGACCCTGGTGGCGATTACCTCGGATCACGGGGAGGTGCTGGACGACCACCCTTGCTGGTTCGACCATCACGGGCTTTATGATGCCAACGTGCGCGTCCCTTTCATCCTGCGCCAGCCGGGACGCCTCCCGGCCGGAGCGCGCGTCTCCGGGTTCGTGCGTCACCAGGACCAGGCCCCCACCATCCTCGACCATCTGGGGCTGGGTGCGGTCGCCCGTAGCGAGGGTATGGACGGACGCTCAGCCCTGCTCCTTGTTCAGGGGCTCGTACAGGGCGGCCGGTCGGCGCGCCGGAGGGCGGAGGGGCGCGGCGGGGGCTCGCGGCCGGCCGGGCGTGGACGGCCAGGGGTGACGGACGCCGTCTACCTGACGGAGAATACGTGGATGCGCAAACGGGGGTGGCGCACGCGGGAGTGGAAGCTGATCGATGGCATGGAGCCGGACATCCACCAGCTCCCGCTGCAGGAGCTCTACCACCTCCCCACCGATCCCGCAGAGCAGCGCAACCTGGCCCCTGAGCGCCCCGAGGTGGTGGCCGCCCTGCAGGCGGACATGCTCACCTGGATCGCCCGGCGCGTGCGCGAGACCGGCAAGCCCGATCCGATGAGCTATCAGCGCTTCGTCAACCGCAAGATCAGCGGTCCAAAGCGCCCGGAGGCCCAGCAGTACGTCGCCGGCCAGGCCGCCACTAGGTCAGGACAATAGCCCCGGGCGGCGGGTGCTGGCTCCCTGGTGACACTGAGGGAGGCCTGGGCGCCGGCCATCAAACCGACGAGACCGGGCCGCTCGCCAGGCGCAGGCGGTGGCAAGGGGACATGCCTGGCCGGGGGTCACGTCAGCTCCCGGCTGGCGGGTCGGCGATCCCGGCAACGGCTACGAGGATGGCCAGGCCGCTCAGGCCGACGACCAGGAGGGCCACCGGGAGAGAGACCAGGTCGGCCAGCCAGCCGATTAAGGGCGGGGAGACGGCGAAGCTCACGTAGACGGCGGCGAGCATCCCTCCGGCCACGGCGGCGTTGTTCCCCGGCGCCAGGCGCGCCCCGGCGCTCAACGTCGTAGGTACCACGCCGGCCACGGCCAGCCCCAGCAGGGCAAAGGCCCCCACCGCCAGGGGCACGGCCCCGGGGGGGCCGCCGGAGATCCCTGGGGGGAGCGCCGCCGGCAGGAGCAGCAGGGCCGTGGCCAGGACGAGGCCGGCGCCGGAGCTACGCAGGGAGGCGCGCGTCCCAAAACGACTCACCAGGGGGGCGTTCCCCAGGCGCCCGACGAGCATGGCCGCGTTCGTCAGGGCGAAGGTGGCCCCGCCGAGCAGGGCCCCGGCCCCTTGTTCCTGCAGGTAGATCACCGACCAGATGTTGGCCACGCTCTCTCCCACCGAACCAAGCATGCACACCAGGGCCAGGGTGGCCAGCGCGCCGTTACGCCGGAACAGGGTCAACGCCCCTACGGTGCCCGGTCCGCCGGGCGGCGTGCCGGGGGGCGGCCGGGTCGCTTGTGGGTAGCGCACCGGGAGCGTGGCGGCCGCGCCTGCGGCGCACAGCCCCCCTACCAGGGTCAATACCCACGCCGGCGGCCAGCCCATCCCCACCAGGACGCCCGCTCCAATAGCCCCGGCCACTGCCCCGGCGCTGTACCCGGCATGCAGGGTGTTGAGGACGTGGCGCGCCGTGGCGTGCTCCCAATCCAAGGCCGCGCCGTTCATCGCCGTCTCGAAGAGCCCGAAGCCCCCGCCGAGCACGGCCAGGGCGCCAACCAGCGTCCATAGGTTTGTACTCCCGGCCAGGGCCAGCGAGCCGGCACCCATCAAGAGCAGGCTGGCGATCGCCAGGCGTTTCGCTCCTGCCCAGGACGAGAGGGCCCCGCCGAGGAGCAGCAACGTGATGGCTACCACCGGGGTGACCAGTTGGGCGCTCCCGAAGGCACCCTTGCTGAGCTGTAGCCGCGCCAGGAGCTCCGCCCACAGCACGCCCTGAGCCCCCACCGTGAGGCCCAGGAGCAGGAAGTCAGAGAAGAGCAAGGCCACGAGCACCGGCGGACGTCAGCCCGGTGGGGTCAGGGCAAGGGCGATGTTAGGCCACGGCCGGCACCGGGCTGGTGCGTGGCGGCAGGGCGCTCGGCGCCGGGGGGATGTCCCCCCGGCGCCAGGTGCGGTAAAGGGTGAGGAGGAACGTCCCCAGGCTGAGTGAAAGACCGACGAACGTCACCAGGGCGCCGAGCATGGGAAGACGCGTCGCCACGTACAGCACCACCAGTCCCAGCAGAAAGGCCCAGCTGTGGTGCCATGGCCGGCCGCGGCGCACCAGGCCGATCAAGATGCTCCCGGTGGCCAGGGCGAGGAATAGCCAGCCGATCAGCAGCCCGGAAAAGTACCCCGCCACGAGGAGCAGGGTGATGGGGATGCCGACGACCGTAAGGGCGACCATCACGGCTACGGGTAGCGTGCCGATCAGGGCCACGACACCAAGACCGAGGCTTGGCAGGAGCTGCGTCTCCAGGGCGGCGAGAAACTCGGCGCCGAAGCGTGGAAACAGGCGCAGCAAGAAGAGGCCGACGATGGCGCTTCCGGCCAGCCAGGTCAGGCTCAGGAAGTTTCCCAGGGCGTTGAACCGCTCCCCCGGCCGCGCCTGCTCTGGGCGGCCGCGCTCCTGCGGGATGAACTGCACACCGCCGGACACCACGCCGGCCGGGATGCTCATCTCATGGCCGGCGTGGTAGATCAGGCGCCCGCCGATGCGGGCGCCGGGCCCCACGGTCAGCGAGTTGAGGGCCAGCTCGGCATTGCGCCCGATAGGTCCCTGCAGATCGATGGTCTCGCCCGCCCCGGTCACCGTCCCGGCAACGTCGCCGGCCAGGCTGACGGAGCTCCCGGCGCCGATCAGGTTCCCACCGACGCGCCCGCCACTCCCCAGCTGGAGGAGCTGGGCAGCGCCCAGGACGTTGCGTCCGACGTCACCGCTGAGCTGCACGGTGGCCCCGGCGGCCCGGACATCCCCTTGCACCTGGCCCAGGAGGGTTACCTGTGCCCCGGCGGCGATCAAGTCACCTTCGATCACCCCGGCGACGGTAATAGATTGGGCAAAGGCGTAGACGTCACCGCGGACACGGCCGTCGATGCGCACATTCCGCCCGGAGACCACCAGGTCGTCTTCGATCGTCTCGCTGGCCTGTACGGTGATCGTCTCCCCGGTGCGGCGCTCCATGGCCTGGGCCGGGATTGCCGGGCCGGCAACGGCCCCCACGAAAGCCAGCGCCATGGCCAGCAGGACGGCCAGCCGGCGCGGGGCGCGGACCGGCCCCGCCCGTAGGGGGATGAAGCCTAGGGGCAGTCGCCACCGGGCAGTGAGCGTGGAGCGGAAGTCCTGTGTCGCGTTTATCACTGTGTAGCCGTTCCCGTGTCGTCGTTCCAGAAGCACCTACACCTTTGCTCTGGCGCACCTTACGATCGGGTCGGTTGGCGCACCACGTCAGGCGCTGGGGGCCACCCGGGCGACGGAAGCCGGGTGGGGCACGAGCCAGATGGCCAGCCAGGCCAGGAAGGCGAGGAAGAACAGGGGCAGGGCCGGGGCCTCCAGCAGGCGCAAGGACTCCACGGCCTGGAACACGTCCCAAAACGTCCACATCAAGGCAAAGGCCCAGTTGGCGAGGTACTGGGCGGCGATCGTCAGCGCCCCCGAGCGGCGCACGATGTCCAGGCCGGCCTCCAGGGTGGGCTGGGCCAGCAGCCAGGCAAAGTACCCGACGGTGGCCGTGATCAGCATGGCCAGGAGCGAGGCCGGCGTATCCCGCTGTACGTCCGGAAAGGGGACGGCGGCAGGGCCGCTAACAAGGCTTGCCACCCGTGCCGGAACCTGCGCCCGCAGCAGAGCAGAGAGCTCTGTCTCGTCCAGCGATACGGACGCGGACAGCACTACGGCCTCATCGCGGAAGGTGGAGATGAGGGCGGCGCAAAGGGGGCAGCGGGCGGCGTGGCCGGTCAGCCGGGCGTCCACCGGCTCACCGTCGGCGAGCCGCATCGCCGCTACCTCATCCAGGTGCACGTCAGGGTGCACGTCCGCCTGGACGTCAGGGCGGGCGGAAGGCTGCGATTGGTCGAGACGGCCAGGGCGCATGCTATCCATCAGTATGTCCCTCGGCGGGGCGTCCCTCAGGCGGTTGGTCAGGTGATCCTCTTGCCCCGGGAACGCTCTGCTGGCGGGGTGCGTTCTGGAGGGGCTCCGCCGTCGCGCCGGCGAGGAGCTCACGCTTGAGCAACTGCCTGGCGCGAAGGAGCTGGACGCCGACGGTGTTGGCGTCCAGCCCGGTGTGGGTGGCGATCTCCTGGTAGCTAAGGTCGTTGAAGAAGCGCAGGGTGAGGACGAGACGATAATGCTCCGGCAAGCGGGCCAGGGCGGCGCGCACCGTTTCCCGCCGCTCGGTCGAGAGGGCGGCCGCTTCCGGGTCGGTGCCGCCGGGGAGTTGCTCGAAAGCCACGTCGCTGGCTTCGCCGCCGAGGACGTGCTCGCGTTCCCGCCGCCGGCTGCGCAGCCAGTTCAGCGTCTCGTTGGTGGCAATACGTAGGAGCCAGGGCCGTAGCGGCCGGCCGGCCTCATAAGCGTCGAGGTTCTTATAGGTCTTGTAGAAGATGGAGTTGGTGAGCTCCAGGGCGGCGTCACGGTCGTGCGTCAGGCGCAGGACCGTACCGAACACGTCGCTCTGAAAGCGCCCCACGAGGCGCTCGATCGCCCCAGGTACGCCGTTCCGGCATTCGGCCACCAGGGCGGCGTCGGCCGCAACGTCTACCGTGGCCGGCGCCGCCGCGTCGTTCACGCCCGTCAGGGCAGTACCGGGAACATGCACCTGCGGCTCACTTTGGGCCCACCGGACGGTCGGTGGGGCCTGATAGGAACGTACTCGCCGGCCGGCGTCCGCCGCCAGCCCTACAGCTGCCGCAACCGCCATGGCATCTGCCATGGCCAGGCTCGTGATGATCACCGCCGACTGTACACCTCGGGCGTGACCTATCTTACGCTGGAGGACTGACTCTAGGGTAGGGCGAGGCTCCAGTGGCGCTGCAGCTCTCGTATATCCGGCCGGCCGCCCAGGTCGTGGCCGTGTGTGTGAGCGGGACATGAACGGATCAGCCGCCCCGCACGTTCGCCACGGGGGCCATAGAATGATCCCCCATCACGCCTGCAAGAAGGCAGCGCGGGCCAAGGGAGTATCGATGAACGTGCTGGTGGGCGCGGAACCGATCGCCCTCGCCGATCGGGAGCGCATGGCGTCACGCTGCTCGAGGGCACACTTCACCTTCGCCTTGACGCCAGCCGAGATGCTGGCGGCCGCGCCGGGAGCGGAGGTGATCTTTGCCAAGGGCATCCCGCGCGAGGTGCTCGCCGCGGCGACGCAGCTGCGCTGGGTGCAGGCCGGGACGGCGGGGGTCGACGGCCTGATTCGCCAGGGGCTCCGGGAGCGAGACGTGCTCCTGACCAACGCCCGTGGCGCCCACGGCATCCCCATGGCGGAGAACATCCTGACCATGGCCCTATGCTTCGCCACGCGCATGCACTTGATGATCCGCAGCCAGCGGACGCGGGGCAGGATCGGCCGGCAGGTGATCCGCGACAAGTGGGAGCTGCACGGACAGACGATGCTCGTGCTCGGACTGGGCGATATCGGCGGCACCCTGGCCCAAAAGGCCCGTGCCCTGGGGATGCGCGTCCTGGGGGTGCGCCGCTCCGGACGGTCACACCAGCACTGCGACGCTGTGTACCGGCCAGAGGGGCTCCCGGAGGCACTCCCGCAGGCCGATCACGTGGCCCTCTGTCTACCCCTGACCGAGGAGACCCGAGGGGTCATCGGCGAGCGAGAGCTGCGCTTGATGAAGCCGACGGCCCACATCTACAACGTCGGCCGCGGGGCGTCGATCGACGGGGACGCCCTGCGTCAGGCCCTGGCCGAGGGGCGGATCGCCGGCGCCGGACTGGACTGCGTCGCCCCATCAGACACCCCGGCCGACGACGACCCATTGTGGGACATGGACAACGTCATCCTGAGCATGCACACCAGCGGGAGCAGCCCCTACAACTCCCAGCGTATCACGGACATCTTTCTGGACAACCTGGAGCGCTACCTGGCGGGGGCGCCGCTGGTCAACGTCGTCGACCAGCGGCTCGGCTACTGAGGCGAGAGTCAGCCGGGAGGAGGCAGCCGGGGGCCGACGCCGCCCCCGGCTGTCTCCTCCCAGCTCCCGGCGCTGCCTGGGCTGCCTGGGCTGCCTGCGGCCAGATCTCCACTCAAGGGGACGAGGGGGCAGGGCGGAAGGGAATGAACGGCGGGACGACGATGTCCTCGGCGAAGGGGGCGCCCGCCGGCACCTCTTCCAGGAACCGCAGCACGCCGTTGGCCACGCCGGTGGCGACGCCGTCCGGGTCGCCGACGAGGAGGCGACGATCGGCGGCGTTGCTCAGGAAGCCCATCTCCAGGATGGCAGCTGGGGTGTGGGGGGCGACGCTGGACTTGAAGCGGCTCCAGGAAAAGGCGTAATAGCCACGCATGTTGCGCGAGACCACTGGGTCCACCGGGAGCCCCGTCGCCCGGCCGTACTCCTCGATCACGGCCTGCACCAGCTGTCCCTCGTAGGGGCCGCGCCGGGAGCCGTGGGCGGCTTTGTATCCGCGCATCCCAGGGTCGGCGCTACCGTCGGCGTGCAGGGAGAGAAAAACGTCGGCCAGGTAGCTCGGGGGGACGGTGGTAGGGAGGACGTCCACGTCGTGGCCGTGACTGCGCAGGATAGCCGCCACTCGGCGGGCCACGTCCAGGTTGACCTGCCCTTCCATGACCCCACCTCCGCTGGCCCCGGTGGCGTGCTCCAGGCGCCGGAGCTCGTCCGGAACTTGCTCCGTCTGCCAGTGTCCGGCTTGGATGCCGATGCGACGTGGTCCCGGTGGGACGACCGGACGGGGGACGCGAACGGGCGCCAGGGGCGGGACGAGCCCGGGCTCGCGCAAGGGGGACTGCGCCTGGTACGGCGGTGCGGGCGCCCCGCCCACGTCGCCGGCCTCCCCCGGCGCGCCCGGCGGCTCGGTGGCCCCGTGCGTGGCATCGGCCACCGGCGCTTCTGATGGGGAGGTAGAGCCCAGGGGGGACCGGGCAACGCCGGCAGGGATGCTCCCCAGCCTACCTGGGCTACCTGCCGGGGGACGGAAGGTGCCGGTCAGCAGCGCCAGCGTGCCCAGGGCCAGGGCCAGCAGGGCCCATAGGGGGAGAACCGGGGGGCGCATCGCCGTGACCTCAGTGGAGCTGGAACACGATCACGGCGACGCAAAGGAGCAGCGCCAGGCAGGCGGCGACGTTGGCCCAGGTGAGCAGCGCCGGGAGGCGAGACGTGGCCGGCTGGGTGGCGTCCACGGTGAGCGTTCTGCCGCTGGTAGTCGCGGCCGCGGCCCCGACCGTGGCCATACGGGGGGCGAACCAGAAGGTCACCGCCAGGGTCAGAGCCACGCTGATCATGACGAAGCCGTGCTTCCAGAACAACGCCAGGCCATACGTCGTGCCGGCGCGGAAGCGTTCCAGGCTCTCCAGGTCGGTGATGGTGACGAAGGGGTTGTAGATGGTCTGGTAGATCCCGGTGACCATGAACAGGGGGATCGTGGCCAGGGCCAGCCACTTCGGTCGCTGGAGTAGGTCGGCACGCTGGCTGGGGGAGAGAAAGGGCACCAGCCCTACAAGGGCCTGGTAGAGGACGACGCCCAGCCAGGCGATGGATGCTGGGATGTGGATGGCCAGGGAGACGAACATCGGCGTGCCCCCTGGGGACGCGACCGTGGATTGGGCCTGGGCTGCGTTCTGCGTCCCGGCGCCTGGCGCCGCGGCGGCGCCCGCGGTGCTGACCGGGCCGGGGGTGCCGCTGAACGTCCCCGGGGGCGCGCCCGAGGGCGGCCGGGTGGGGGCAGCGGTGGGCTGGACGCCTTGCGCCCCCGGGGCGACGGAGGGCCCGGCGGGCGGCGCCGGGGCAGCGCCCGCCGGGGAGACCACCAGGCGCCCGATCATGCCCCGAGCGGCGTGCGTCGGTAGGTCGCAAATGAACTCGTACGTCCCGGGGTTGGCAAAGGTGAATGTCTCTTCGAACGTGCCCCCGGCGTCGATGTCCGGCGTACGTTGCCCCAGAGACTCCAGCACCCAGTTATGGCGTCGAGCGCCGACGTTGCGGAAGGTCAGGCGCACCGTCCCGGCGGGCACGGCAATCTCGTTAGGGGCGAAATAAAACTCGGCCCCCCGCTCGCCCATCTCCACCACAATGGGCCCCGGCGTGCCCTGGGCAGAAACCACGGCCGTAGGGAAGAGGATGCCCCCAGCCAGCAGGAGTGTCCCGAGGGTGCAGGCCCAGGCGGCCAGGGCCCAGGGGCGGGCCCCACGTGTCCGGGATCCGCAGCGGCCCTGTGTGGCGTCCCGGGTGATGCGCCAGAGAGCGGGCCGTCCGGGAGCAGGCAAGGTAAGAGGCTGTCTCAAGTCAACCCTCTCGGCGGCGATACGGAGATCAGGGGCCGTCACGGTATACGTGTCTACCCCTGGCGCGAGATATGCCGCTATGTCCCTGCCCAACCAGACGCTCGCTACGCTCGCCTCGGGGGCCTCAGGTCGATCCACCGTCGACGGCCTCAACGCGGGGGGCCTGGCCGCCGAGCCACGTCCAGCGCACCGGCGGGGCCCAGGCAAGGATAGCCCGCCCGACGACGTTCGTCACCGGCACCGTGCCCCAGAGATGAGAATCGCTGCTGCTGTTGCGGTTGTCGCCGAGGACGAACACGGCATTGCCCGGCACTTTACCCGGTCCCCAGATGTAGCGTGGCAGCTCCTGGACGTACGGCTCGCGCAGGGGCTGGCCGTTGATCCACACCCGCCCGTGGGCGATGGCGATGGTCTCTCCGGGCAGGCCTACGACGCGCTTGACGTACTCCACGTCCGGGTTGCGCGGGAAGCGGAAGATGATCACCTCCCCTCGCAACAGGGAGCGTGTCCGGGGGAGGAGGGTGTCCACGATGACGTACTGCCGGCTGTGCAGGGTTGGCTCCATGCTGGCCCCTTCCACCTCGAAGGCGCCCACGGTGTGGTGCAGGAGACTCACCGTGGCCAGGATCAAGAACAGGTGGACGGCTTCACGCAGGAGCAGGCGATGCCACATCTGTCACGTTGAGCATATCGTACGGTCTCCACTCACCTGCCAGTTGGCAGTTGGCAGTCGCCAACCGGCCGGCAACTGCCGTTACCGGTTACCGGTTACCCGTTCCCCCGCCCCGGCCGCGCCGTGCCCGCTCCCTGGCGTGCGGGCTGGCCTGGGGCGCCCCCGGCAGGCGCGGCCCCGGCAGGCACGGCCCCGGCGGCGCCCTCGGGGATGATGCTCACCGTCGCCGCCGTCAACGCCCCGTCGGCAGCCGGCTGCCCCTGCGCGGTCACCAGGACCCGTATACCGGGGGCGACATCGGCCACCGTGCCGGCGACCTGGCGGCTGATCTGCGTCTGATCGGTCAGTGTGACCTTTACCTGCTGGCCGTTCTGCCCGCTGACCACCAGCGTCTGGCCTTCCACGCGCTCGACCGTCCCGGCCGTCCCGCGCCCCTGGCCGGCCGCCCCAGCGGGGGCGCCGCCGGGGCCCGGCCCCGGCTGCCCTGGCGTCCCCAGTTGCCCTTGTGCGCCGGGGGCGAACTGACTCGCGGGGATGACCGCCGCCTGTGCCGGTGGCGTGACGCTGCGCCGGCCCCAGGCCGCCCCGGCGGCGAAGGAGGCCCCCCAGCCGAGCCCGAACAAGGCAATCCCGATCAGCAGATTGCGAAACACAGCTTCTCCCTCTTTATCCCTCGCCGTCCCCTTTTCCCGCTCCGCCCGCGGCGACCGCCGGCGTAGCCGGGCTACGGCCACACGGCCACACGGGGGACCACTACTCGTAGCGCAGGGCCTCGATGGGGTTCAGGCGGGAGGCCTTGACCGCCGGATAGACGCCGAAGAACAGCCCGATCAGGGCCGAGACGGTGAAGGCCAGCACGATCGCATCCGGCGAGACGACCGTCTGGATTGGCTGGGCGGTGGGCCCGCCAAAGCGGATCCCGTTGAGCAGTCGCGAGCCCCCGGCGCCGATGAAGATGCCAATGGCTCCGCCGACGACGCTGACCACCGTGGCCTCGATCAAGAACTGGGCCAGGATGTCCCGGCGCTTAGCCCCGATGGCCTTACGGATGCCGATCTCCCGCGTGCGCTCGGTGACGCTGACCAGCATGATGTTCATGATCCCGATGCCCCCCACGAGGAGGGAGATACCGGCCACCGACCCCAAGAACAGGGTGATGAAGCCGGTGATCTGGTTGGCCGTCTGCAAGAGATCTTCCTGACTACGAATGGTGAAGTCGTCCTGGGCGACGCGGTGGCGCTCGCGCAGCAGCTCGCCGATGTTCTCTACCGCCGCCTGGCGCGTCTCCACGCGGTCGTCGGCCAGCTGCACGTTGATGGTGGAGATCGTCTGCCCGCCGCGGGCGGTGCGGGCGCGGTTGAGGCGGGTCTGCATCGTAGTCAGGGGGACGTAGATGACGTCGTCCTGACCCCCCTGGGCCTGCGCCCCCTTGGGGGCCATCACCCCGATGACGCGGAGGTTGATCTGGTTGACCCGCACCGTCTGGCCCACGGCGTCGCTGTCGCCGAAGAGCGTCTGGCGCGTGTTGGCCCCCAGCACGGCGACGAGCGAGCGGGCAGCCATCTGCTCAGCGGAGAAGAAGTCCCCCTCCGCCACGCTGAAGTTGCGCACCTCGAGGAACTCCGGGGTAACGCCGTTGAGGCGGGTAAAGGTGTTCTGGCCGTTGGCCACCACCTGGCCCCCGTTAGGCGCTTCAGGGGCGACGGCCACCGCCTGCGGCACGCGCCCGGAGTCGAGCATAGCCTGGGCGTCTTCGGCGGTCAACGTCGAGGCCGTGCCGGCCTGGGCCCGGACGCCCCCCTGGGTCGTAGAACCGGGGGTAATAAAGAGAAGATTGGAGCCCAATCCCTTGATCTGGGAGGTGATGCCGGCCTGTACGCCCCGGCCGATGGACATGAGGGCGATCACCGACCCCACGCCGATGATCATGCCCAGCATCGTCAGGGCGGCGCGGAGCTTGTTGGCCCCCAGGGCCCGCAAGGCCACGCGGATGCTCTCAGTCAGGTTCATGAGGTCTCAAGTCTCAGGTCTCGACGGATCGGTGTGGCGTCTGCTGACTCTGGCGTGAGCTGGCTGGACGTACTGGAGGGTGCCTGGAGCGCGTTACGTCCCACCAGAGCGCCACGTCGCCGGCCAGCGCTAGCCGCCCAGGCGCTGATCAGCGCCTGGCAGCGGCGGCCTCATGGGCAGGGGCCTCCTGGATAGGGCGGGCGGTCAGGCGCTCCCCTTCTGGAACGGGGGCGTCCTGGTTGATTTGGCCGTCCCGGAGGTGGATGACGCGCCGGGTGTGGCGGGCGATGTCCGGCTCGTGAGTAACGAAGACCACGGTGATTCCCTGCTCCTCGTTGAGGCGCTGGAAGATGGCCATGATCTCCTCGCTGGTGCGCGTGTCCAGCGCCCCGGTAGGCTCATCGGCCAGGAGCAGAGCGGGGTTGTTGACCAGCGCCCGGGCGATGGCCACGCGCTGCTGCTGCCCCCCGGAAAGCTCCGTGGGGCGGTGGCGGGCGCGGTCAGCCAGACCTACCGCCGCCAGGGCCTCCAGGGCGCGGGCCTGGCGGTCTCTGACCCCGGCGTAGAGTAGAGGCAGCTCCACTTGCTCCAGGGCGCTGGTGCGGGCCAGGAGGTTGAACTGCTGGAACACGAAGCCGATCTTCTGATTACGCACCTCTGCCAGGGCGTCGTCGTCCAGGGTGCTGGTCTCCACGCCGTCTAGCCAATACGTCCCGGCCCCGGGCTGGTCGAGGCAGCCCAGGACGTTCATCAGGGTGGACTTGCCGGAGCCGGATGGCCCCATGATGGCCAGCAGCTCCCCGCGGCGCACCTCGAAGGAGACCCCATCCAGGGCGCGCACGGTCACGTCCCCCATGGTGTAGGTCTTGGTCAACCCCTCCACCTTGATGATCACCTCCCCGGCGCCCGGGGTGACGCTGCCGGTGGGGGATGCCTCTAACGCAACGGCGGTGGCCATGAGCGACCCTTCTCCTCGGCCTACCGGGGCTGGATCACCGGCGCCGGGCCCCCGAGTCCGGGCACGCGGGCGGCGGCCGTGGTGGTGCTGGGGATGACTACGCGGTCGCCCGGCTGCAGGCCGCCGACGATCTCCGTCACCTGCTCATTGGTCAGGCCGGTCTGTACCGGACGCGTGGTGGTCTTGCCGTCCGCCTCCAGGACCTCTACGGTGCGCGTGCGTCCCTGGGTACGGATGGCGCGGTTGGGCGCCAGGACGGCGTCCTCCTTGCTGGCGCTGACGATCGAGGCCGTGGCCGTCATGCCCGAACGGATACCCTGCGCCTGGCTGGGATCCACCTGGATCTGCACGGAGTAGTTGACCACCCCGTTCTGCACCGTCGCCGTGGGGGCGACGACGGTCACCTGTCCGGGGATGCGCTGGCCGGCCAGGGCTTCGAAGCTGAGGGTCGCCGGCTGGCCGGGCCGCACCTTGGCCACGTCCGTCTCGTCCACCACCACGTCCACCCGCACCTGGCGCGTGTCCACCAGGGTAGCGACGGCCGTGGAGGCGCCGACCTGCTCTCCCGGAGCGCGTGTCCACCAGGGTAGCGACGGCCGTGGAGGCGCCGACCTGCTCTCCCGGACTGGCCCCGACGGCGGCCACGACCCCACTGTAAGGGGCGGTGAGCACGGCGCCGGCCAGGTTGGCCTCGGCCTGCCTGAGCTGCGTCTGGGCCTGATCGACGGCGGCCTGGGCGATGGCCACGTCCGGAGACGTGGGGCCGGCCGCCTTGAGGTTGAAGTTGGCCAGGGCCTGATTCAGGGCCGCCTGGGCGCTCTGGACGTCATAGCGGTTGGCGGACAGGAGCTTGTCCACGGCTGCCTGGGCCTGGGCCACGGATTGCTGGGCCACCTGGACATCGAAGTCGTTCGGCTTGAGGAGCTTGTCCAGGGCGGTCTGGGCCTGCACCACCGCCTGCTGGGCGCCGGCGACGTCGGCGGGGGCCGGATTCGAGAGCTTGTCCAGATTGGTCTGGGCCTGGTTCAGGGCCTCCTGGGCCACCTGGACGTCGTAGGGGCTGGGGCTCCTGATCTTGTCCACGGCCGCCTGGGCCTGATCGACGGCCGCCTGGGCAGACTGCACGTCCGCGGCGCCGGGATTGCGCAGCTTGTCCAGATTGGCCTGGGCCTGGTCGACCGCCTCCTGCTGGAGGCGCACGTCCCACTCGCTGGGCCCTTGCTGCCGGAGCTTGTCCAGGGTGTTCTGGGCCGTCTGGACGTTGATCAGGGCTGCCTTGATCGCCGCCTCGGCGGCCGCCTGGGTCAGGCTAGAGCCGGGCCGGTTGACGTTGCCGGCGTCGGCCAGGGCCTTTTCGTATGCCACCTGGGCGTTCTGCACGGAGAGCTTGGCGTTGGCAATGTCCTGGGGCGTAGCCGTCTTCGGCTGATCCTGGAGCTGGGCCAGCTTGGTCTTGGCCTGGTCGAGCGCCCCCTGGGCGACCGCCAGGTCCTCCCGGCGGGGATTGGCCAGGGCCTGCAGCTTGGCCCGCGCCGAGACGAGCTGCGCTTCGGCGTTGCGGACGTCCTCCGGTCGGGGATTGAGGAGCTGCTCTAGCTTGGTTCTGGCGCTCTCCACCGCGCTCTGGGCCACGGCCACGTCCTCCCGGCGGGGGTTGGACAAGGCCTGCACCTTGGCGGTGGCGGCGTCCACCTGGGCCTGCGCCGCCACCACGTCCTCCGCCCGTCCCCCGGCGAGGAGCTGCTCCAGCTTGATTCTGGCGCTCTCCACCTGGCTCTGCCCTGAGGCCACGTCCGGGCCTCCGGCCACGGCGCGGGCCTGGTCGAGCTTGATCCGTGCCGTGTCCACCTGGGCCTGCGCCGCCGCGATGTCCTCGGCGCGGCTCCCGGCCCGCGTCTGCTCCAGCTTGGCCAGGGCGCTGTTGTAACCCGCCTGGGCCCCCTGCAGGGCCACCTGCAGGTCGGCGTCGTCCAGCCGGGCGAGGGGCTGCCCCTCCTGGACGGCGTCCCCTACGTTCACCAGGAGCTGCGCCAAGCGCCCGCCGGACTTGAACGTCAACTTGGACTGCGCCGGACTGGCAACGCTCCCGGTGGCGCTGACGCTGGAGGTGATCGTCCCGCGGGCGACCTCGGCGGCCGTGACCCGCGCGGCCCCCACCGGCTGCGGGGCGAAGCGCTGGTACCCCAGGTACCCGCCGGCGCTCGTCGCCGCCAGCGCGGCGGCCAGGATAACGTACTGTGTGGGCTTCAAGGCAGGTGCGCGCACGCTCGTCAACTCCAGCGATAGGGTCTCAACGCTCTTACGTCGGGCCGGGGCGCGATCTTACGCCACTACACCAGAGTCTGCCACGACTTGACTAACAGAATTTCTAGAAGACGTTAAACCTTGGTTAACCCCTCCTACCACGGGACGTCCCGGAGCGGCCGGTTGCGGGCGGTGACGTCCTGGGGGTGGCCGACCGTCAGAATCGCCACCCGGGACGCGTTCGCCGCCCACCTCGACGCCACCGGCCGCTCTGTCGGCAACGCACTCGCTGACCTGAAGGCGGCGGGGTTGATCACCGTCGAACAGTGTGGTCGGGAGTTCGCGAACTTGAGGTGTGCTGGCCACCGCTGCTCCCACTCCGGCACCAGGGCGTACTGCACCGCCTGTTCCGCACGTCTGTTGGTCGAAGTCACTACATGCCCCCTGCTGTTTCTTAATTAGACCTTCATGGTGGTCCCACCGCCACACGGCATGAAAATGCCTGCGCGCTGCGGTACGCTGCACCTGCAGGCGGTGGGCGACCGGAGGTCGGCGTTCCTTGGTGCAGGAAGCCCGAGTATTAGCAAGGGGCGATGCATTGCTGTCGGCGGGGACGTACGCTTCGCTTGCCGGTGAGTTGGATCAGCTCGACCCTCGCACCACGAGCTCCGGCTGGAACACGCGCCGCAGCCGACCCTCGGCCTGGCCGCGGGCGGCGGCCGCGAGCCACTCTACGGCCGCCCGGCCCATCTCCCCGTATGGCAGCCGGACGCTGGTGAGGGGGGGGCCAGGTACGCCACGTAGGAAAGGTCATCGTAGCCCACCACCGCCACGTCCTGCGGCACGCGCAGCCCTGCCTGGCGGATGGCGTGCATTGCCCTCACTGCCAGCACGTCCGAGAGCGCGAAGACCGCGTCCGGGCGTTCTGCCTCCGGCATGTCGAGCAGGCGGCGCACCGCCCCGGCGCCCCCGGCCACGTTGTCCACGTCCACGTACGGGTGGCGCTCCAGGCGGCGCTGGAACGCCACCATCGGTACCAGGAGATCGGTCTCCTCCATGAAGCGCTCATCCGCTGGCGTGAGGCTGGTGGTGATCCCGCCGTGGAAGCGCGCACCGGCGAGCAATCCCGGCTGCGCCGCCAGCCGTCCGGGCTGGCACTCCTCCAGCACCAGCTGCGCGCCCTCCGCCACGGCCGCCAGGCTCTCCTGTGCCGCCTCGATCACGTGCACCGCCTCGCGCGTGGCCGGTGAGATGCGCGCCTGGGCGTCGCGGGGCGTCGCGGTTGTTCAGTACCAACGAGACCGTCGCCTGGGAGATGCCCGCCAGGCGGGCGATGTCTCGGCGTGTCGCCCGGCCGGGCGAACAGGGCGGCTAGCGATTCTACCTCCTTGACGTCGGTCTTGCGGCCGGGGACGGCCTTGACCTGAAAGGCGCTATCGAGCCGCCGTCCATTGTGCTATTCTTCTGTAGGGCTAGCTGAATGATCAGATGCCTTGCTGAAGAGCACGGTTCCTGGAGAGCTCCAGGAGAGATCAAGAGAAGCGACACGTCTGACGCGGCGGGCCTTGCGGAGGCTCGGCCGCAGCGCGCTGAAGACTCGAGTCGCCGGTGGTGTGGTGGACGGGCACGGACGCCGCATGGTGGCGTCTGTCTCGATCTGTGGGCACCTGCTCAGGGCAGCGGTGCGCCCGCTCCAACGGAGCAACAGCAACGTAGGAAAGGACGACCTACATGAGCACCGACATACGCACCGACAGGCGCACGCCAGCATGGATGCCCGGGAACGTCCCGCTTGACCGGCCCAGCGCGGCCCGCATGTACGACTACTACTTGGGTGGGTACCACAATCTAGAGATCGATCGCCTGGCGGCGGAGGCTGGGAGCGCCATCTATCCCGAGTTTCCGCTGGTCATGCAGGCGAATCGGGCGTTCATGCGCCGGGCGGTGCAGTTCCTCGTGGGACAGGGCATCGAGCGGTTTCTCGACATCGGCTCGGGCATCCCTACCGTCGGAAATGTGCATCAAGTTGCGCAACGGGCGAACCCCGCGGCGCAAGTGGTGTACGTGGACATCGATCCGGTTGCCGTCGCCCACAGCGCCGCCATCTTACAGAACAATCCCCAAGCCATCATCATCCAGGCCGACGCCCGCACCCCCCAGGAGATCCTCGGCCATCCGGCGGTCCAGGCCCTGTTGGCGCCGGGCCAGCCTGTGGCCTTACTCCTCGTGTTCGTGTTGCACTTCGTGGTGAACGACGAGCTGGCGGTGAGCGTGGTACGAACGCTGCGGGACGCGCTGCCACCGGGGAGCTACGTGGTCATCTCGCATGGCACGGTGGACTGCCTCTCCGCGGCCATCCGTGACCAACTGCTCCGTCTGTACACCGGCACGTCGCAGCCGGTCCGGCCCCGGTCGAGAGCGGAGATCGATACGTACTTCGAGGGCCTGGAATTGGTGGATCCTGGCCTGGTGTACGTCCCCGACTGGCGCCCGGAAGAGGACGGTGACCTCTTGCGCGATCGTCCGGCGCACTCGATCGGCTTCGCCGGGGTGGCGAGAAAGCCGAGGTAAAGGGCGACGTGTCGCTTCACCACTCCGACGTGGGACCGGGGTCAAGTGGACGTGCGCCGCGGCCACCACCGATGAGTCAGCCGGAGGCCACGGTGGATCGCGACCGCTGCAACGCCATTGCGCGGAGGTGGATGAACGGCCTCGGCGAGAGTGGCTACGTCGCCCTGAGCTCGCGCGAGCTCCGGCAGCAGCTGTTGGCGCTGACGACGCGGGCCACTGAGGTGCTGCTCAGTGAGGTGTTCGACGCCCTCGCGGCGCGGGCGATCGGCACCGGACTGGCGCGCGTCGGCTACACCCATCCCCAGGTGCTGGGCCAGACCCTGCAGGTCTTGGGGCAGCACCTCGTCGCCGACCTGCCGCCGGTGGATTCCCTGGGCCTGCAACCACGCCTGGCCGCGCTCCTCGGCGAGCTCGCCATAGGGTTCACCATACAGAGCCAGCGGAGCATCCTGCATGCGCAGGAGGCGATCCATCAGGCGCTGGTGGTGGAGCGCGACCAGGCCGAACAGGCCCTCCGAGCGAGCGAGTCGCGCTTCCGGGCGATCTTCGAGGGCGCCCCGTTCGGGATCGCGGTGGCCGAGATGAACGGACGGATCACGACGGTCAATCCCGCCCTTGAGGTCATCCTCGGCTACACCGCGGACGAGATGCGTGGCCGGGTGATCCTGGCCGAACTCGTCCATCCGGACGACGCGGCCGCCGGGTGGGAGGCGTTCGGGAAGCTGGCCGCGGGGCACTACGAGCGCTACGCCATCGAGCAGCGCTTCTTCCGCAAGGGGGGGCACGAAATGTGGGTCCGCCTGGCCATGTCGCTGGTGCGCGACGCGGAAGGCCAACCACAGTTCGCCATTGGCATCGGCGAGGACATCTCGGAGCGCAAACGGGCAGAGGCCGACCGCTGGCACTTCGAAGCCGCCCTGGAAGGGGCGCGGGACGCGGCGGAAGCGGCCAGCCACGCCAAGTCCGAGTTCCTGGCCAACATGAGCCACGAGATCCGCACGCCGATGAACGCCATCCTGGGCATGGCCGACGTGCTGGCGGAGACCCCCCTCAACCCGGAGCAGCGGGAGTACGTGGGCATCTTCCGCAACGCCGGGGACGCCCTGCTGGCCCTGCTCAACGATATCCTCGACCTGTCCAAGGTGGAGGCCGGGCAGTTGGCGCTGGAGGCCACCGAGTTCGACCCGGCGGAGTTGGCCGAGGGGGTGGCGGAGGTGCTGGCCGTGCGGGCCCACGCCAAGGGGCTGGAGCTGACCTGCGAGGTGGCCCCGGACGTCCCCGCCCGGGTGCGGGGTGACCCCCAACGCCTGCGCCAGGTGCTCCTGAACTTACTCGGCAACGCCGTCAAGTTCACCGCGCGCGGCGAGGTGCACCTGGGCCTGACCTGCCGGGCGGCCCCCGAGCCGCCTGCGGGCGACGGGAGGGCCCTGGTGGCGCTGCGGTTCGTGGTGCGAGATACAGGGATCGGCATCCCCCCGGAGCAACTGGCGGCGGTCTTCGGCGCCTTCACCCAGGCGGACGCCTCCACCACCCGCCGCCACGGGGGCACCGGCTTGGGCCTGCACATCGTCGAGCGCCTGGTGGCGCTGATGGGTGGGTGCGTCACCGCGGAGAGCACGCTGGATCGAGGCTCCACCTTTGCCGTCACCGTGCCTTTGGAGGCGGCGGTCGGAGCGCCGGCGCCGGCTGAAGCGGCGGCCGATCTGGCAGGGGTGCGGGTGCTGGTAGTGGACGACAGCGCCACCAATCGACTCATCCTCCGTCGCCTGCTGGAGGGCCGTGGGGCGGCCGTGACTGAGGCGGCCAGCGGGGGAGCGGCCCTGGCTGACCTGCGCGTTGCCCGGGCGGTCGGGACATCGTATGACCTGCTCCTGCTCGACCAGCGGATGCCGGACATGGAGGGGTTTCAGGTGATGGCCCGGCTGTGCGAGGCGGCCGCGGGGGGCGTTGCCGGGGAGACGGTGGTTCCGGCCGTCATGATGCTCTGTTCCGACCAGCGGGTGGGCGACGCCGAGCGGGCCCTCGCCCTGAGCGTCGCAGGCTACCTGATCAAGCCGGTGAAGCGGACTGCCCTCCTGGCCGCCGTCGCGGGGGCCCTCGGCCGCGGCGGCCGCCGCGGGCCCGGGTTGGCGGTCGGGCGGGGCCGCGTCTGCTGCTGGTGGACGACTCGGTGGACAACCGCCGGCTGGTGGAGCTGTACCTCAAGTCCCTGCCCTACGTCCTGGACACGGCCGCCGATGGCCGGGAGGGGCTGGCGCGCCTTCCGGCGCGGGCGTTACGACCTGGTGCTGATGGACGTGCACATGCCGGTGCTGGATGGGCTGGAGGCAACGCGGGCCATCCGGGCCTGGGAGGGCGAGCGGGGCCAACCCCCCACGCCGGTGGTGGCCCTGACGGCCAGCGCCATGCCTGAGGACGTCCGGCAGACGCTGGCCGCCGGTTGCGATGCCCACGTGCCGAAGCCGGTCAAGAAGCAGGCCCTGGTGGAGACGATCGAGCGCTACGTCCGCGGGGGCCGGGAGGGACCGCCGGCAGTCACGGCCGGGCCCTGACGGCACGCCGCGAGGCATCTCGGTGCCCCGGCCCCACTCCGCGGGGTGTCGTCCACCGGGCCCGACGGGCGTCCGAGAGGCGTGGTAGAGTTCTTCAAAACCGTAGAGCGTGTGCAGATGCGCTCGATGGCGAGGGAGCCCTGCGCGGGCCGCAAGGTCTGTTCGGGGCTCCCTCGGTTGTCTGGCCCGGTGGGTTAGTGGGTCGATGTCGTCCGGCTCGGGCGCCCCAGGACGGGTGCAGGAGGGTACAAGCATGCTCCCAGTTATCGGCCTCGACCACGTCGCGCCCCTGTCACGGCATCCGGCCCCCCCGCCGGCGTTGCGCGGAGGGACGTCTCCTGCCGGTCCAGCGCATGAGGTCGTCCGAGCGTGCGCGGGATGACCCCGCCAACGCCTCTGGCCGGCACCGCCCCTTCTGGCGCCTCGAGACGCGATACAGTGGTGAGTCGCCGGCTCGTCCTCGCCCTTCCGCCTATCGCCGTCGCCGGGGGCTACCGGCTCTCCCGGGCGGTCGCTCAGGCCCCGGGTGAGGCCGGTGCCGGCGAGCCAGGGAGCCCTTCCGGGCCGGCCGCCCGGCAGGTCGCGCCGGCCACCGGGGCGGCGCCGGCCGACCCTGGGGTGGCCCTCGGCCTCTACCAGACCTCGTTCCCCGACGACCTCTCGGCCGTGGCAGACCTGCGCGCCAGCACCGGGCAGGGGGCCGCCCTCGTCCACTGGTACGCCCTCTGGGGGGGCTGGAAGCGCGACCTCCTGCCAGACGACCTCGAGCGTGTGGCGGCCGCCGGGGCTGTCCCGCTGGTCACCTGGGAGCCGTGGGCCGGCGAAGCGGCCGACCCGGCTTGGTCGCTGCGGCGGGCCGTGCTCTCCGGCCGGCACGACGCCTACATCGAGGACTGGGCGCGCGGTCTGGCCACGTACGGCCGGCCGGTGCTGCTGCGCTGGGGGCACGAGATGCACGACCACCCCGGGTACCCGTGGGCGGTGGGGGTGAACGGGAACACCGCGGCGGACTTCCTCGCCGCCTGGCGGCACCTGCGCCGCATCTTCGCGGCCTTCGACACCAGCCAGGTGCAGTGGATCTGGAACCCGAACACCCTCGGCGGCGCGCCGGTGGATACTCATGAGGCCGTCTACCGTGGCCTATACCCCGGCGACGACGAGGTCGACTGGGTAGGGCTGGACGTGTTCAACACCGGGCCCGACCTGGACTGGGGGGCGCCGTACTGGCGGCCCTTTAACCAGGTGCTCGGGACTCCTTATGACGCGCTGACCCGGGTGTCCGGCCGGCTGGTGCTCTTGCCGGAGGTGGGCTGCGCCGAGACGGGTGGGTCGAAGGCGGAGTGGATCCGGCAGGCCCTGACCCTCGAGCTCGGCGCCCGTTTCCCGCGCCTGCGTGCCCTGGTCTGGTTCGACGTGGCCAAGGAGCAGCCCTGGCACCTGCGCTCCAGTGCGGCGGCGCACGAGGCCTGGCTGACGGCCCTCGGCCAGCGCTCGGCCGGCGCCCCTTCGCCCTGACCCTCGGTGGCGCCGAGCGCCTCACGCTGCCCGCCGGGGCGCCTGCGGGGCTCGGGACGCGTCTGTCTCCGCCCCGTTTAGGAGGCCCTAGCGGGCGGGGACGGCCCGCGGCGCGGCGGCGCGCGGCGGGAACACGCCCAGCGGGACGCGCCAGTCGGGCACGCCGGTCTCGCCCCAGGCCACCGGGTCGACGGCGTTGAAGTAGACCACCCCCTGCAGGAGGGGGTAGGCCCCGAATGCCTCGCCCGCCTCGGCCACCCAGCGCTGCTGGTGCGCCGCCGGGCCGGTCGAGGCGAACTCGCAGACCAGCACCGGCTTCCCGTACCCCTGCACCAACCCGTACTTGGTCTCAAAGATCTCGCGGAACGTGTTCGGTCGCGCGGCCCCCCGGTCGACGTCCCACGCGCCGAAGCCCAGGGTCGTCAGGCCAACGTAGTCGACGTACGCGGCGCCGGGCCAGTACTCCTGGAGGCTGACGTCGCCCCCGGGCGACCACACGTAGCGGAGGTTGGTTGCCCCCGTCCCCCGACAGGTGTCGACGAAGTGCCGGTAGGCGGCGACGAAGCCCTGCGGGTCGCCCGTCGACCACGGGAAGCGCCCCAGCAGGTCCATCTCGTGCCCCCACCGGACGAGCACCACCTGGGGGGCCTCCCGTCCCAGGGCAGAGCAGGCCTGCCGGATGGGGGCGTCGTAGGCCCCGGCGACCACGTCCGCAAACAGGGCCGCCTCGTCCATCCCCGCCCAGACGAACGGCCAGGGCTCCAGACCGATGAGGGGCACGCGCCGGCGCGTCCGTACCTCGCGCACCTCCTCCACGATCTCCCGCGCCCCCGCCGCCGTCCACGGCCGGTAGAGCTGCTCGATGGTCACGTCGCCGGCGCCGGCGAACTGGCCGGTGGGATCGTAGACCCCCCAGGCGACGCCCTCTGCGGGGAGCGCGGTGACCGGCAGGGCCGCGGCCGGAGCCGTGACCGGCCACGGCACGGAGAGCCCGCTCCACCGCTGGAGGTTCACCGCCAGCAAGGCGAGCACGACCAGGGCCGCACCGACGCTCACCCGGTTTACGCTACGCATGGCTCGTTGTCCTCGTGTGCTGCTGCTGAAAGCATGCCACTATGAGGGGCTCGCTGGGGGGAGCGTCTCGTCGCCGCCGGCGGTGCCGTAGGGCCGGGCTCGCTCGTCCGCCGCTGCGGACTCGTGCCGGGAGGCCACCGCGGCCCCGATGCCGGTCACCTCCCAGCCCAGCACGCCCGCGACGAGGATGGTCGCCGCGGCCGTGAGGGCCCAGGGGCGGGCCACGAGCCGGGGCATCAGGACGAGGCTACGCTCTGGGACGAGGGTGAGCAGTGGCGTAAGGCTGGCGGGCGCTGCCGGCGCCGGCCGGTTCTCATGCCGGTGGAGCGCCACCGCGGCCACGATGGCCACCAGGTACGTCGCGCCGTACAGGAGGGTCAGGGCGTAGGCCCCGACGGTCTGGCTCGAATGGCCTACCAGCAGGGCCGCGCCGATCTCGGTGCCGGCGATCAGCAGGGTCGGGGCGAGGGCGGCCAGGGGCAATGGCCTGACCCCGGCGGCCCCCTTGGGCGTGACCTTGAAGGCGAACTCTTGCTTGAGCACCGAGTCGACCACCGCGTAGCCGACGCCCATGAACACCCAGGGCCACTTCAGGAGGTGGTACAGGCCCGCCTCCCAGCTGAGCAACGGCGCGTCGGCCGGGCGGAACCAGCCCTGCCGGCGGATCCAGGCGGCCATGGCGGTCGAGGCGGCCAGGAGGATAGTGGAGTGGACGAAGAACTCCAGCAGATCGACGTTCGCCCATGGGGTGCCGGTGACGAGGGTGACGATGGGGAGGGCGTACCCCAGCAGCATGGACGCGGCCAGGCCGATGTACCAGAGCTGGCAGAAGGCGAACTGGAGCTTGACCCGCGACGCCAGGCCCCGCCAGTGGCGCGGCGTCACCGAGAGAAGGACGTTCACCAGGCTGCGGCTCCACTGGAACTCCTGGGTCAGGAAGTCCGCCAGGCTGGCCGGGCCGTCGCCGTGGGCGATGGCCTCCAGGGCGAACCCGCCCCGCCAGCCGCCGGCGTTGAGCAGCAGCGTGGTGGAGTGGTCCTCCGCCAGCTCCGGGCCCAGGCCGCCGACGGCGCGCAGGGCGCGGGTGCGCACGGCGTAGTGGCTGCCGATGCACATGGGCGCCCCGATGCCGGCATACCCTGCCTGCAGCGCCCCGTGGATGCCGGCCTCGGCGTGCAGCCGGGCCCGCGCCGCCCAGGACACTTTGGCGTTGCTGTCGCAGATGCTGGGGGCGGCGACGTAGCCGATGCCGTGGTCGGCGAAGGGCCGGATCATCTCCGTCAGGTAGCCCCGCTCCGGGACGTGGTCGGCGTCCAGCTGGGCGACGAAGTCATAGGCGTCGTAGCCCACCCGGTCGTAGAAGTAGCTCAGGTTGCCTTCCTTGCAGCGAGTCCGCCGGGGCCACTTGGCGTTGTGGTAGCCGGGCACGCCCTTGCGGCAGGAGAGCTGCACCCCGTGGGCGGCGCACCACCGACGCGTCTCCCCGTCGGGGTCTTCGTCCGCCAGCCAGACGTCGTAAGGGCGGGGGAAGTCCTGGCCCAGCATGGCCTCGAGGGTGCGCTGGACGACCGGCCACGGCTCGGATGGTGCCTTGGTGACGACCATGGCGACGCGCCCCTCCGGCAGGGGGCAGGCGGGGTTCGGCCGGCGCATCCGGCCGACGAAGAACAGGTACCACCCGGTCTGGATGACCAGGAGCCACACCACCACGGCGCTGTTGACGGCCATGCCGAGCACAGACACGACGTGCTGCCCCTGGAACCACCACAGCAGAAAGGACACCGTGGCCGCGAGCCACACCCCCGCCAGGGCCGCGAACTGGCGTCGTTGTGCGGGGCTCATCACGGCGATGGTGAAGGGCGGGGGCGTCGCTGCCTCCGGCTCCGTCCGGGGGGCGGGCAGCCGGGCCGTGGCCCATCCCGGGAACGGCGTCCGGCGGTCAGGGGTGGTGCCCGCATTGGACCATGCAGCGGCGGCGGTAGAGGCCATGTGGTTCTCCGGCTGAGGGGCTGAGGCGACGGCCTGGGAGGCTGCGGACGTCGCCGTGGTGTCGGTGGATCGGACCCGTCCCGTTTGCTAGGAAGGGCTCGCTGCTCAGAGACTCCTCAACCGGGATTGAGAAATGGTTGCGCGGCCCCTCTCGCTCGGTGGAGACCCGACCGACGGCTCAACCACCGGTGCGACCCCTGTGCTGTGGATCCCCGGGATGACGCGCGACCGATCCCTGCGGCTCCGGTGCCCCCGGCGGGCACGTCCGGGCGCTGGAGGAAGGCTCGACCGGGATGAACAACACCCCACCACAAGGAGGAGACCCAACTGCGCTCCGGCGAGCTCCAAAGGAGGGGGTACTTCAGGGAAGCGCTCGGGCAGGGGAACGCCGACGTCGCCGTCGTTCGCGTGTACGCTTTGGGAAGACGGCCACCGGGCCGGGCGGGGCGCCGGCGGAGCGGTGGGGCAGGTGCAGGAGGACAGGCCATGACTCAGGGACAGGGGGCGCGCCCGCGGGGCGGCCGGGCGGCGGGGATACTGGTGCTGGTGACCGCCCTGGTGGCCGGCTGCGGCAGCGGTCCGGCCACCGAAGGGAGCCGGCCCTACGCCGGGCTGGAGGGGCGGCCAATCAAGGCGATGGCCCCCGAGCGCATCGAGGAGCTCCTCGCCGGGCGGGGGGCGGGCTACGCCCTGGCCGCCGAGCTGAACCGCTACCCCGGCCCCCGGCACGTCCTGGAGCTACGGGCCGCGCTGGAGCTACGCCCGGACCAGGAGCAGCAGGTGCGCGCCGTCTTCGCCGCCATGGAGCAGGAGGCGCAGCGCCATGGCCGGGAGCTGGTGGCGCTGGAGACGGAGCTGGACCGGGCCTTCGGCAGTGGGGCCGTCACGCCGGCCGAGCTCGCCCGGCTCACCGCCGAGATCGCCGCCGTCGAGGGGCGTCTGCGGCACGCCCACCTGGCGGCGCACCTCGACACCAAGGCGGCGCTGACCCCGGAGCAGGTGACGCGCTACGACCGGCTGCGGGGCTACGCCGGCGCCGGGGCCCCCGCGCCAGGGCCCCACGGGGCGGCTGGCCACGGGCGCTGATCCCTCCGGCACTGATCACCGCCTACCGCCTACCCCAGTTTCCTTGACCATCCCTAATTTGTATATACAGGAGGCGGGACCATGGTGACGGCGACGGTGCGGCGGGTGGGGAACAGCCTGGTGGTGACGCTACCCAAGGATGAGGCGGAGCGCGTCGGCGTCGCCGAGGGCGACCTGGTGAGCGTCGAGGTGCGCCGGCTGGAGGTGCGGCCCGTCCTGCCGGACGACGTCGCCGGGGCATTGCGCGAGGAGTTAGCACGCCCGGACACGCGCGAGGCCCTGCGCTTGCTGGCAGATCGCTGACGTGGCGGACGAAGGCGGGGAGACGCGCTACCTCAGCGCCGCCGATGTGGTGGCCATCCACAACAACGTCATGGAGTCTCTGGGATGGGCGCCGACGCCGCTACGTGACGCGGGTGGCCTGGAGGACGCGGTGTATCGGTGCCAGCAGGCGGCCCACTACGAGGGGCTGGACCTGTGGGCGCAGGCGGCCATCCTGGCCGTAGGGGTGGCCGAGGCCCAGGCGTTCGGCGACGGCAACAAGCGCACGGGCCTGGCGGCGGCGCTGATCTTCCTGCGCCTCAACGGCCGCCCTTTCCAGGGCGACCGGCTCCTGTTGGCCGAGCACCTGGTGGCCAGCGGCGCCGCCGGCGGCCGGGACGCCAAGGCGAGCCTGACGACCGACCTGGCGGCGTTCCTCCGAGGGGCGTGAGCTCACGCGCGCCGCTCCGCCGCAACCTCCCCGTCCGACGGGACGGCAGTGAACATTCGACTCACCGACAGCTCGTGCCTCGGCCACGCCCTCCCCTGAAGCCCTGGTCGTCGCTCCGTCCGCTGCCGGTGGCGCAACCCCACCTGTAGGGCAGGATAGGGCAGCTGGGCGTTGTAGGACGCCAGCTACGCGTCCAGGGGCAGCGATACGCCCCCGTCCTCCCCAGCGAGCCACGCCCCCAACTAGCATCCCGGAGCACATGCGCCGTAGTATACTGAGCGGGATTACGATCGGCGTGCTGCCGGTAGGGGCGCATGGGGCAGGGGCGAATCGGGCGGCTGCTGAAGACGTGTCGCTCCCGGCGCGGGCGTACGCCGAGCTGCGGGCGCGCATCCTGGACCTCCGCCTGCTCCCGGGGCAGCTGCTGGTGGAGCCGGAGCTGGCCGTGGCTCTGGGGATGAGCCGCACGCCGGTGCGGGAAGCGCTGGTCCGTCTGCGGTACGAGGGACTGGTGACTACCGTGCCCCGGCGCGGGTTCGTCGTCTCGGTGCCCACCGTCGAGGCGATGCGCGAGGTCTACGAGATCATCGCCGGCGTCGAGAGCCAGGCGATCAAGCTCGCCGCCGTCCGCGCGGACGAGGGCACTTTCGACGAGCTCGAGGCGGCCATTGCGGAGCAGGAGACGGCGCTGGAGCGTGGCGACGTCGCCCGCTGGAGCCAGGCCGACCGGCGCTTCCACGAGCTGCTGCGCGAGTCCGCCGGCAACGCCCGGCTGCTGGAGCTGATGCGCCAGTTCGACGGCCAGCTGCATCGCGTTCGCATAGCCACCATCCACTTGCGGGCGCCGGCGCAGCTGGCGCAGTCCACCCAAGACCACCGCGAGCTCCTGGCGGCGCTGCGCGTGCGAGACGGGCCGGCTGCCCGGCGCATCCAGGAAGGGCACCGCGAGCGCGCCGATGCGGAGATGATTGCAGCCATCCGCAACTACTCCGGCCACGTGCTGCAGGTGCTCTCGCTCTCGGACGCCGGCGGCTGATCGGGCGGGCGTAAACGGGACCAGCGATAGAGCGGGAGGACGAGAGACGTGCTGACAAGGGACGCCCTGGCGGGCAAGGTGGCGGTGGTCACGGGGGCCAGCGCCGGGATAGGGGCGGGGATTTGCGACTCCCTCGGCCAGGCGGGCGCCGACGTGCTGGTCGGCTACAACAGCAGCGCGGAGAGCGCTGAAGGCGTGGCCGCGCGGCTGCGGGAGCACGGCGTGCGGGCGGTCACCCAGCGCTGCGACGTGCGCGACTACGACCAGGTGCAGGGGCTTTTCGATGCCGCCGTGCGCCAGCTCGGGAGGGTGGACATCCTGGTCAACAACTCGGGAATCACCGAGCCGGCGCCGCTGCTGGAGATGACGCCGCAGGAGTGGGACCGGACGCTGGACATCAACTTGCGTGGCGCCTTCTTCTGCACCCAACGCGCGGCCAGGGAGATGGTCGGCCAGGGCGGGGGCGGGAAGATCGTCAACCTGTCCTCCGTGCACAGCTTCGCGGCCACGCCGCGCTACGCGCACTACGAGGCGAGCAAGGGGGGCATCAACATGCTGACCAAGGCGTGCGCTATGGAGTTGGCGCCGTACGACATCCAGGTCAACGCCGTTGCCCCGGGGGCTATCGAGGTGGCCCGCTTTCACGACATTCCCAGGTACGACCGTGAGGCATGGGGGCCGCGCGTCCCCGCCGGCCGCATCGGGCTCCCCGGCGACGTCGGGCCGCTGGTGGCCTTTCTCTGTACCGAGGGCGCGAGCTACATCACCGGCCAGGTCATCTGGGTCGACGGCGGACTGACGACCAAGCTGGCGACGCCCCGCCCCACGCCCGGGGCGTAGAGCCTACGCCCGCATATACGGGCGTATACGCCTGGGGGGCAGGGAAATCGTGGCCGGCGTGCAGACGATCCGCGACCTGCCACGGCCACAGACCGGCGGCGCGCGGCAAGGGAGCGAGAGACAGGAATGATTACAAGACGAGCCGTAACCCTGGCGGGAGCAGCAACCGCCCCGGCGCTCCTTGCGGCTTGCGCCGGCGGCGGCGGCAGCAGGCCGGACGCTAACTACCTACGTACTTACCGGCGAAGGAACCACGATGGCAAGGAAAACACACGTCGCCATCCAAGGCGAGGACTTCTTGATCAACGGCGAGCCCACCTACAAAGGGCGCCAGTGGCAGGGCACGCGCATCGAAGGCCTGCTCTACAACACCCGCATGGTGTGCGCCACCTTTGACGACATGAACCCGGACACCCGCACCCGGTGGGCCTACCCGGACAGCGGGGAATGGGACCCAGAGCGCAACACGGATGAATTCATCGCCCGGCTTCCCGAGTACAAGCAGCACGGCGTGCTCTCGGTCACGCTCTGCTTCCAGTACGGCGCCCCCGGACGGTACGTGAAGCAGCAGCCGTGGCACAGCACCGCCTTCACCGCGTACGGCGACCTGCGCCCCGACCACCTGGCACGTATGAAGCGGGCGCTGGACGCCATCGATGCCCTGGGGATGGTCGCCGGGATGGGCTACTTCTACTTCGGCCAGGACGGGCACATCCTGGGCGAGGACGCGGTGCGCCGGGCGGTGGACAACGCCACCGGCTGGCTGCTCGACCAGGGCTACACCAACATCCTGGTGGACGTGGCGAACGAGTGCGACGTGCCCCGGTACCAGCATGACGTCATGAAGCCACCCCGCGTGCACGAGCTGCTCCGCCAGGTCAAGGAGACCACCCGAGACGGGCGTCGTCTGCTGGTGGGGACCAGCTTCACCCCCGGCTCGGCCCCCACGGAGGCCGTCGTCGCGGAGTCGGACGTCGTCATGCTGCACGGCAACGGCTGCCGCTTCCCCGGCCAGCTCACCGGCGTGATCCACCGCGCCCGCGCCGTCCCCTCGTACACGCCCAAGCCCCTCCTGATCAACGAGGACGATAAATTCGCCTTCGACCGCCCGGACAGCAACCTGCTCCAGGCGACGCGGCTGCGCGTCTCCTGGGGCTACTACGACAACGGGCCGGGCACGCTCGGCTCGCTGACCCCCAGCAACTACCACGATGGCTTCCAGAACCCACCTATCAACTGGGCCATCAACACCGACCTCAAGCGCGCCTTCTTCGGCCAGGTCAAGGAGATCACCGGGTGCTGACGCCCACGTCCACGCCGGCTGTCGCCGATGGTGGTGGGGGCCGCGCGGAGAGGCCCAAGGTAGTGGTGATTCCCCATCTGGGGACGTTCGGCGAGGTGGGGGAGCGGGAGATCCTGGAGCGCGCCGGCTGCGACGTCGTCGTCCTCCCGTCGCGAGATGAGGAAGCGGCCATTGCGGCTGCACGCGAAGCGGACGGGATCATTGCCCCGCCGCACCTCAGCCGGCGCTTCATCGAGTCGCTGGAGCGCTGCAGGGTGATCGCCTGCAGCTCCATGGGCATGGACGGCATCCACGGCATTGACCTGGCGACGGAGAAGGGGATCGTCTTGTGCCATGTGCCGGACGTCTTCGCCGACGAGGTGGCGATCCACACCCTCGCCCTCTGGCTGGCGGCTGTGCGCTGGATCGTCCCCACCGCCCGGTGGGTGGCTGAGGGCAACTGGGGCCGGCCCCAGGCCCCTCGCCCCGGCGGATTCGTCCATCGCATCACCGGCGAAACGGCGGGGATCATCGGCCTCGGCAACGTCGGCCGCCGTGTCGCCGCGCGGGTGGGGGGATTTGACGTCCGCCTCCTTGCCCACGACCCCTACGCCCCGCGGGACGTCTTCGAAAAAGCCGGCGCCCGCCCGGCGGCGCTGGCGCAGCTGCTCCAGGACAGCGACTTCGTCTTCCTGACGGCGCCTCTCACCGTGCAGACGAGGCACATGCTCGGGGGCCCCGCGTTCGGCCTGATGAAGCGCGAGGCAATCCTGGTGAACACGTCCCGCGGGGAACTGGTGGACGAGACCGCATTGATCGAGGCGCTACGGACTGGCCGCATCCTGGGCGCCGCCTTGGACGTGACGGAGCAGGAGCCCGTAGATGCAGATAGCCAGCTCCTGAAACTCCCAAACGTGATCATCACCCCGCACATGGCCTCGCTCAGCGAGCCGGCAGCCATCGAGCGCCGCCTGCGTCCGGCCCAAGAGGTGGCTGCCGTGCTCACCGGGCATCGGCCTCGCGCCGTGTGGAATCCCGCCTCGCTCCCGCGTCCCACGATCACCATGTAGCGCCACGGAGACGACCTACTCTGTCGTCTGGAAGCCTACCGGGCGCACGCGAAGCAACTGTATATTGGTGTTAAGGGGCTGCCGTCGGGCGTCAGGTGCGCCGGAGCCACCCACGCGCCGCCACGCGTCGAATCGGCCGCGATCCGTCAGTGCAGGGAACCGGAACGCCACGCCTGGTAACTCCCGGCTCAAGTGGTCGGTTCGGCCGCCCGCGATCCACTGACCGGCTCAGCGCTCGACGTCCGGCCTCCGGCGCTGGGCATCCCGGAGTGCAAGCGGGCGCGGGGGCCGGCGCCGCCCGGCGGCAGCAGGTCGGCGCCGGTCAGTTCCAGCTCCGGGAACGCCAGGGGAGCCACCCGCTCGCCCCGCCGGTGGATCTGCCGGTGCTGGTAGCCGCCCGGGCCGGGGTCGCGACAGACCTCCAGCACCGCCTCCGACAGGTTCACCACCCACAGCTCCTGGATGCCGGCCTCCAGCATGCGATAATAGTCCGCCACCGTGAAGCGGTGGGACGCCGGCGGGGACACGGCTGCGGTTGTGGTCGGCGTTGCAGTCCCCATCGCACGTCTGGCTCCTTCCTGCTCTAGGGTACGCCGCCCGGGCTGCCGGCGGCAGTGGGCTCCGGGAAGCCGTAAGTCACGCCGCCCGCCTCATCCAGGAATTTCAGCCGCGGAATACCCACCTCGTCTACCAGCATCGGCGCACTGGTCGAGTCGTTGTGGGTACGAGTATCCCCGCCTGGACTGGCCGGGCGTAGAAACACCGGGCCAATCCCCTATCCGGACGACGCTGGGCGCGTCGTCCGCCCGAGGCGGTGACGTGCCCAGCGTCGTCGTGCGGACGCTGCCTCGGGAAGCTCGCTGCCTCAGGTAGCTATGCGACCGACGGCGGTGGAGGTAGTAGATCGGGTGCTGGCGGGGCCGATGTCCCCGCCGTAGGCTCGCAGGAGATCGGCCGCCTCGCCAGCACGCTCCGCTCCGGCTTCGACGGTGACGAGCGTACGCCCGGCGCGGAAACCCGTCTCGAAGTAGCGCGCCTCTTCCTCCGGAATGCCCATGCCCACCAGGGCGCCGAGCAGGCCGCCAGCGGCGGCGCCGATGCCCGCGCCGGCCACCGCCGTGCCCCCGGCCAGCCCGAAGGCCGTGGCCAGGGCCCCACCGGCCACCACGGGTCCGATACCGGGGATGGCCAGGGCGCCCAGCCCCACCAGCCAGCCCAACAGCCCGCCGAGCAGGCTGCCGCCCAGCGCGCCCGTGGCCGCGCCCTCGGCGGCCTTGCTGCCGGTGGCCCCGGTGTCCTCCACTATCTGACCTTGCGCCGTGCGATCGCGTAGGGCGACGCCGATACGGTCGCCGGGGAAGCCGGCATCCCGCAGGGCATTGATTGCCCGTTCGGCGTCCGCTCGGTCCTCGAATGAGGCTGCCACCACGTTGCGCCCGCGGTAGTAGTCGCCATAGTCATACCGGCTGACGTTCACGTTCGTAGTCATCCGTGGTTCCTTTCACTCGTACCTCGCGCCTGGCTCCGCTGCCGCAGCGCACGCCGCAACAGACGAGGTGCCAGGCCGGCGTCGCGGCTTCCCATCAGCCGCCCGCGTCTATCGCTCAGCTTTCTGGCCTTCGGCCAGGAGGCCGTCCAGCGCCTTGCGCAGCTGCTTGGCCACGTCGCCGGCGGACAAGATGCCCACCAGGCGGCCACCCTCCACCACCGGCAGCCGGCCCACCTTGTGCTGCCCCAGTTCCTGGGCTGCTTCCAGGACGTCCAGGTCGGGCCTGACCGTCACCAGGCCGGCGAAGGGTCCTCCGCCGCTCACGGCCTCCTTGACGGCGTGGTCATGGGTGTGGCCCTCGGCCAGGTGGTCAACCACCAGGTCTCGGTCGGTGACGATTCCCACCGGCTGGTCTCCATCCACGATCACCACCGAGCCCACATCCTTCTGGGCCATGAGTTTGGCCACCTCGCTGATCGGGGTGCCCACCGTGGCCGTGGCCACATCGGTGTTCATCATGTCCCGTACAAGCATGGCTCACCCTTTCTGGCGCCAGCTACCTGAGCCTCGGGTCCTGCGAGAGGCCGGCGCCCACGCTTAATATGGCGCAGAATCCGTGCCGCGGGACCGTCCGAGCGCAGCGCGTCTTTCCCCGTACGGGTTAGCCGGATGGGGAAGTCCAGCACATGGTGCTCGTGGCCATGACGACACCCAGTCACCGAGCCGCCTGCCCCTCGGGCGACCGGGACATTGGCACGGCGCGCAAGGGGCGTGCCGCCAAGCGGTCAGCCGGGGGCGCCGCGCCTGGTCGGGGCCGGCTGTGCGAGCCGTCAGAGCGACGACAGCAGGTCGAGCGCCTCGTCCGCTAGGTCGAGGAGGGCGTACGTCCGGAAGCTGTGCCGGGCGACGTATTCCTCCAGGGGACGGTCAACCTCGGCAGGATCGGGAAACCGCCAGGTGCGGAAGCGCTCGTCCACGAGCGTGGCCGGGTCGCAGCCGGTCTGAAGCGCGACGAAAAGGGCGGCGTGTGCCGCGTAGGCGAAGCGCACCGCCCGCTGGGCGCGCGGGACGCCGGCCCACCCCGAGTCGCGCAGACCGTCCTGGTACCCGCGGAAGATTGCGTTGTCCAGGCGGCGGGGCTCGGCCTGGTCAGTGGCATGCATCACCGCGTTCCCGAGCAGATGTCCTGCATCCTCCCCTAGCGCTTCCCGGCCGACGACGTCCCAATCGATCCCCACCGTCTGCTCTCCGGACGGGGCGCCATCAGTACCTGGCGTGGGGCGGGAGAACAGGTTGTTGCGCTTGGCGTCCCCGTGCGTCAGCCCCTGGGGGAGCCGCGCCAGCTGGTCGAGCAGGCGCTCCCGCTCCTCCCACAGCCGCCGCAAGCGGGGGGCTACCGGCGTCGGGTACGCTTCGCACAGGCTCGGGTGTCTCCAGGCCTCGGGGCGCTGGAGCGGGCCTTGTACCACCTCCCCCAGGACGGCCATCCACTTGAAGGGGTGCTGCCAGGTCTCTTCGTCGATGCGGTCGAGCGTCGACCGACTCATCAGCGCCAGCCAGCCGCCCGGGAAGCCCGGCGCCAGCCACTCGTAGGCCGGGATGGTCCGGGCCGTGGCGTCGGCCCCATTGAGCTGGCCCAGGTGGCGGGAGGCCGTCCCGAACCGCTCGACTGGCCAGACAGTGCCCTCCGCCTCCGCCACGTCCTCCAGCCACAGGCGTGCGCCGTCCGGACGCTCTTCGACGGCATAGCAGCGGGCGGCAGTGAGCCCGCAGGGGAGCGCTGCCAACAGCCCGGACTGGTAGGCCACCGCCTCCCGCTTCCAGTAGTCGGGCGCCCGCGGATCAAGGCTGCCGGCGCCCCCGGCGCCCTCAGTGGGCGCTGGATGATCCTTGAGGATCAGCGACCAGGGCGCCGCCCGGCCCCGCTCACCTGTACTCCCGGAGAGGCGGTAGACGCGGGCCGTGGTGTGGCCGGCGCCCAACTCAGTGGCCCGCCACTCACCGACCTCCACAGCACCCCCGCCCAACGCCAGGCGCACTACCTCGGTCATGGTCTGTTGGTCGAGCTGTGGGCCCTGGGGGGCGGCGCTCATGCGGCCGGCAAAGGATGGGCGTCGTGCGTAACCGGAACGTTAACGTCCCGGCGGTGCGCGCCGGCGCGGGGTGTGCTTACGGCCAGGCCCTGCCGACCGGGCGGCGGGGCAACTGAGTGTGCGCCGCGGAGCACGCGCCCGCCGCGAGGCGGCCTCTGGTCGCCGCAGCCGCGCCCTCGGCGGGATCGAGGCATCCTACCGGTCCTCGCTTGCGCGGCAGGGATCGTGCGGGGTGTGCCAGGAGGAGCTGTGCCATGGCGATCGAGCACATGGGGAGAGACCCTGATGTGCCACGGGGCCCGAGACGTGGCGTACCCCCAGCCGTCGCTCTGAGATACCCCGGCGAGCGGAACGTGATGGATCGGAGGGGAGGGAAACCGTGGCCACCCTGCCAGATGTCGAGATGACGCCGGGAGGCGGTGGCGGCTTCGGGAACGGCGGCTATTCGCGAAGCCCCACCCCGCCCGCCGTCGCTCACGTCGTCGTCGTCGGTGGGGGCTTCGGCGGGCTCTACACTGCCCGAACGCTGGCGCGCCGGCCGGTGCGGATTACGCTGGTGGATCGCCAGAACTACCACCTCTTCCAGCCGTTGCTCTACCAGGTTGCGACAGCGCAGCTGTCGCCGGGCGATATCGCTGAGCCTATCCGAGCCCTCCTGCGCAAGCACCCGAACGTGCGCGTCTTGCTGGGCGAGGTGACCGGGGTTGACCTTGGCGGCCGGCGCGTCGTGCTCGACGGCGGTCTGGCGCTCGGCTACGACTACCTCGTCCTCGCCACCGGGGCGCGCCACGCCTACTTCGGCCACCCCGAATGGGAGTCGCTGGCACCGGGGCTGAAGAACCTCGATGACGCGGTGGAGATCCGCCGCCGCATCCTCCTGGCCTTCGAGCTGGCGGAGCGCACCCCGGACCAGGGGCAGCGCCGGGCCCTACTCACCTTCGTCGTCGTCGGCGGCGGCCCGACGGGCGTGGAGCTCGCCGGCACCCTGGCCGAGATGGCGCGGCGCACGCTGGTCGGCGACTTCCGGGCCATCGACCCCGCCGAGGCGCGCGTCGTGTTGGTGGAGCGCAAGCCGCGGGTGCTCCCCGAGTTCCCGGAAGACCTCTCGGCGGTGGCCGAGGGCTCACTGCGCGCGCTGGGAGTAGAGGTACGCACCGGGGCGGGCGTGACGGCGGTGACCCCCGACGCCGTGTGGTTGGGGGACGAGCCCATCGCCACCAGAACGGCTCTGTGGGCCGCGGGCGTAGCCGTCTCGCCGCTGGCCACGACCCTCGGCGTGCCCCTCGACCGCAGCGGCCGGGTGATCGTGGCGCCGGATCTGACGCTGCCCCAGCACCCACAAGTGTATGCCATCGGTGACATCGCCGCGTTCGCCGGCGGCCCAGGAGGCGCGCCGCTGCCAGGAGTAGCGACGGTGGCCATCCAGCAGGGCCAATGGGCCGCGGCCAACATCTGGCGCACCATTCGCCGGCGCGGGCGCCGGCGGTTCCGCTATGCCGAACGCGGCTACCTCGCGGTGATCGGCCGCGGGGCGGCCGTGGCCTACTTCGGGCGCTTCCGCCTCCAGGGACTCCCCGCCTGGCTGGCCTGGCTGCTGGTACACGTGATCTACCTGATGGGCTTCGAGAACCGGCTACTCGTGCTCGTCCAGTGGGCCTGGTTGTACCTGACGCACCAGCGCGGGGCGCGCCTTATCACCGGCCGGCGGACGAATCCAGCCTCGGTCGCGCCGGGACCAGCCGTCAGACACCTCCCGGCGGCCGGTGGTGACGATCCGCCCGCTCCCCTGATGTAGCCCCCCTGATGTAGCCCCCCTGATGTAGCTACGAGGGACTTCTCCATGGGTGCATAGCATCAGGTGCATGGCACAGGGCGTCGATCGCCCCCGCACGCTCGTTGAGCCGCTGCTCGGCGTCTGACCCGCGCATGCCTCGCGTGTGCCCCGCGACGCGCACCGCCACCGGGCCCCCGCCGGAGGTGTGCTCCTGGAGCCACTGCACGTCGGTAAGGTCGCCGCGCCAGGTGAGCAGGGCGTGGAGCATCGCCTGGCGCACCTCGCCGTAGGCCGCGTCCTCCCACAGGTCTCGCCGCTCGGCCGGGTCGTTCACCCGGTCCCACAACCGGCCCCTGCCTTCCTCCAGGTAGTACTCCAGCTTCCAACGCTCCGTCGCCAGGGCGCACGCCTTGTAGAGATGCGAGACGGCGCAGCGGCGCGGGCTGTCCTCCCCCCGGGAGAGCGGGCCGAGCAGGTCAAAGCCCTGGACGGCCGGGACATCGAGCCCGGCGCCCGCCAGGATCGTCGCGGTCAGGTCGTTCCAGATCGCGAAGCGCCGCCGCTGGCCCTGGGGCAGCACACCCGGCAGGCGCATGATCAGGGGCACGCGCCAGGAGGCGTCGTAGAAGTTGTGCTTGTCGTTGAAGCCATGATCCCAATACTGCTGCCCGTGATCTGAGGTAAAGATGACCAGCGTGTTCTCGCGCAACCCGCGCTCGTCCAGCCAGCGGATGAGCCGCCCGATCTGGGCATCGCAGTACGCCGCCAGCCCGTAATACAGCCGCCGGGCGGCGTCGATGCGCGTCATGTCCGGCGCGCCATCCGGCAGCCGTGGTATGGCGCCGTGCCCCTCACTCGCCCCCTCACCGCTGGATCGCCCTTCCAGTCCCAGGAGCATCTTGAGATGGCGGGGGTGACGCGTCTCCTCACCCGGCGTGTAGTTGAGCGGTGGCAGGGCGCGATCGTCGAACAGCGTCGCCCACCGCCCCGGTGGATCCAGGGGGGCGTGCGGGCTAAGCAGCGAGCAAAAGGCGAAGAACGGCCCCTTCCCCGCCGACGTCAGCGCGTCCAGCTCACGGATGGTGGTATCGACCAGGAATGCCTCGCTGAACAGCTCCTCGGGCACCGGGTTGGGGTGGCGCGTCGCGCGGTTGAAGCCGTGCGCACGCAGGTGTTCGGCGTAGAAGTCGTCCCCCTGGCCGGACTTCTCCCCTTTCAGCACGTGCTGCACGTGGAAGCTCGGGGGCACCGGCCCAAAGTGCGTCTTGCCCACCATGACGTTGGTATAGCCCGCCTCCGCCAGCAGGTCGGGCAGCAGCGCCAGATGCGTACGGCGCGTGACGCCGTTCTCGATGCATCCGTGCACCGGCGTGTGCGTCCCGGTGATCAAGCTGCAGCGTGCCGGCATGCACACCGGCGCCGGCGTGTGCGCCTGGTCGAACACCACCCCCTCGCCGGCCAGGTGGTCGAGGTGCGGCGAGACGGCGTGCGAGTTACCGTAGACACCCAGCGTGTCGCAGCGCGACGTGTCGGTGGTGATCAGCAGGACGTTGAAGCGCGACACGAGAAGTGCCCGGAGGGTACCTTAAGGAGCCGTTGCCGGCCGACTACCGTCGAGGAGCCGCTGCACTACCGGTGCGATCTCCCGGAGGGTGGCCGCCACCGAGGTGCCGGCCCCCTCTGGGCCGAAGAGCCGGTTGAATGCGGGCCCAACGGCATCGCGCGCGATGTCGGGCCACGCGGGCGTGAGGTGATCGCCGTAGCCCATCTGCCACGCGTCCCACGCCACCTCCCAATCATCCACACCGTGACTCTTGAGGTAGCGGATGAACGTCTGCTTGTGCGCCTCATTCAGCGTCACCGGCATCCGTCCCCACAGCTCGATCATGGCCGTCTGGCCATCGTCGTTGATGAACTTGAGAAATTCGTAGCAGTCGTCGGGAAACTTGGTACTCCTGAAGGCGACGTTGACGTCGATCGACATCCACGTTGCCTCCTGCTTGCCCCTGGGCAGCGGGGCCATGCCCCACGGCGCTTTCATTTGCTTGGCCAGGTCCGGCACCATCCAGATGCCCTCCTGGCGCATGGCGTGCTTCCCCTCCCAGAGCCCCTTCCCCTGGATGCCCGCGTCCGGTCCGGTGTCCATGAAGCGATGACGCCAGGCGAGCTCGTGGACGAACTGGACGGCTGCGACCACCTCCGCTGAATCGAAGCGCTGCCTCGTGGGGAGCACCAACCGGTCGAAGACGCGCGCCCCGTTCTGCACGATCCAGGGCTCAACGCGGCCGAAGCTGAGGCCCTGTCCATACCCATACTGCATCTCGCCGCCGGGTCCCCCGTCACGGGTCAGGCGTCTTGCACGATCCAGCAAATCCTGCCAGGTCCAGCCGCGCTTCGGGAGGGGTGCCCCCGCTTGCTCAAACGCGCTGCGGCTGTAGAAGATGACGTACGTCCCTGCCTCGACCGGCAGGCCCCAGGTGTGCCCCAGCAGGTCCACGATATCCCGCGAGCGCGGGTGGAGCCGCTCCTGCTGGTTGAACGACCGATCCCGTTTGATGTGTCCCTCGATCGGCAGGAGCAGCCCCTTGGCGGCGAAGGAGACGTAATCGTTGCCGCCTTGCATGAAGGTGAGGTCGGGCAGGGTGTCAGCCGCCGCCTGGACGAGCAGTTTCTGGTAGTGATTGCCTTCACCGGGCAGCGCCTCCTCGACGACCTGCGCGTCTGGGTGCGCCCGGTTCCACGCCTCGACGACGGCGGTCTGCGCCGGCCGGGAGGGCGCCCCGGGCCAGGGTGCGTGCCGCAGCGTCACCTGCTCACCGGGCTTGCGTTTGGGCGCTGTCGGGGCGGTCTCGCGCCCTTCGCCCTCCCGGCAGGCCGCGAGGGGCAGTACCCCGGAGGCACAGACGGCGGTGGCGCCCCGGAGGCACGCCCGGCGGGTGGCGGCCGGCAGGCGAGCGCTGGCCCAGGGAGATGGCCGCGTCACGGGGCCCTTCAAGCGCCGACGGGCGCCGGGCGCAGGATCTTCCACTGCTCCCCGTTCCCCTGCGGCACCGTCGCCTCCTGGTAGGAGGTGATGAACGCCCGACGCACCGTCTCCGTCTCGTTGCCCTTGGAGCCGTGCCACAGGAGCGCGCTGAAGAGCACCGCCGATCCCGCCGCCACCGGCACCGGGATGGCCTGCTCCCTGAGGATCGCCTCGATCTCCTGATCGTTCATCGACAGCCGGCACTGGCCGTAGCTCTTGTTGGCGTGCTGCTGCAACCCCCACTGGTGGCTCTTGGGCACCACCCACAGGCAGCCGTTGGTCTCGTGCGCACGCTGCAGGGGGATCCAGACGGACATGCGGGTCTGACTCTCTGACTTCTGCACGTAGTACGCGTCATCCTGGTGCCAGTGGCATGGCATGTCGGTGAAGGGCGGCTTGGCGATCAGCTTCACCGAATAGATGGCGATGCCAGGCTTCACGATGTCCTCGATCAGATCCAGGACACGACCATCCTCGGCGAAGCGCTGGCATACCTCGGAGCGAAGACCCAGTTGCAAGAGGGAGCCGCTGCCGTCATGGTGGGCCACGCCGCGCGCTTCCCCACGCTCGCGTCGCTCGGCCAGCAGGCGCTCCAGCAGGCGGTCGATCTCGTCGTCCACCGCCTCCAGCTCGTCCGCCGGGATCACGTCCGGCACGACGACGTACCCCAGCTCCTCGTAGGTGTGCCGTTCGGCGGCGCTCAGCCGGCGGGCCGACGCGCCCGATCCTGCGTTCCGGGGCGCTGCCATTATGGTTGCCATGGTCTTTCCCCTCCCTGATGCCAGTTTGGACAAGACGTCGCCGGGCGGCAAGGTACCCCCTTACGGCACGATTGGACTCTTTTTCGTTCGGCGGTACTCGCCGGGCGGTATCCCCTCCGCCGCGCGGAAGACTCGGGCCAGGTAGGCGGCTTCGGAATGGCCGGTGCGGTGGGCGATGGCGTCCAGTGGCAAGTCGGTGGTGAGTAACAGCTCGCGTGCCCGGTCGATCCGGAACCGGGCAAGGTAGCGCAGTGGAGGCACGCCCACGGCCGTCTTGAAGAGCGTGGAGAAGTAGCTGGGCTGCAGGTGCAGCGCGCCGGCGAGCTGCCCCAGCGTCAGCGACTCCCCGTAGCGCGACTCGATGATGCGGAACACCGGCGCCAGTCTGGTCAGCCGCCGGGCGGTCACCCCCGCGTCCCCGGCGTCGCCTCGCGCCGCGGCCTGGCGCCAGATGAGCGCCAGCAGCTCGGCGCAAGCTCCCTCGGCGGCGAGCACGTGGCCCGGCTCCGAGCGGCCGATCTCGGCGACGATGCGCTGAGCCGCATGCACCATCCGGGCGTGGCGCCCCGGCGCCACGCGCAGCGCGGTGGGAATTCGGAAGACGCTGGGCGCGTCCAGCACTCCATAGAGGCGCGCGTGGAAGTGGACCGAATATAGGTGGAGCGGATCGGCCGGGTCATGCGTCCCCTCACGCGCGACGCCGGGTGGGGAAAGGAGCAGGCCGCCAGGCCGCAGGGCGTGGGTTTCAGTTCCGATGCGGTACGTGGCGCCGCCTCCGACGCACAGCATCGCCACGTAGCTCCCGGGCACGCCGGGGGGCAGCCGCCAGTCAGGTGGCACGGGCAACCAGCAGCCGGCGCCCAGCACGGAGCACGAGACGTGCGCCAGCAACCCCTCGGCCGCGCCCGCGGCGCCCTCCCCCACTCGCAGCACGCGCCCTCCCGAGAGCGAGCGGCACACCTCGGCGAGCCGGTCCGATGGACCCACAGCCGTCACGCCGGCGCACCAGCTGCGCCAGGTGCGGACCCGTGCGCGCCACGTCCTCCAGGAGCGCCTCGCGCCGGCCCGTCACCTGTGCGGCGAGTGATGGAGCGCCGGCTCATAGTGCAGCGGATAGCCCTTTTCCAGCAGCCCGTGCGCCCCCATCATGTCCCCGTAACCCGCCGTGTATACCACGATGGTGCTGTCCAGCAGGCGCTGCTCCTGCAAGTGATTCATGACCCGCCCCACCTGCGTGTCCACGAGGGCGCACAGCCCCCAGTAGTGGGCGATCCACCGGCGCCACTCGCCCTCCTCCAGGTCTGCGTGCCAGGCGTACTTGGAGCGCGCCACTTCCGCCGGCTTGGTCACCGGCCCGGTGCGCAGGCTGGCGGGCAGCGGGACGTCGCCGGGATCGATCAGGCGATCGTACGGCGCCGGGACAATCATGGGGAAGTGTGGCGCGTTGAACGAGCACACGTGGAGTGGCGCTCATGGGGCGTGCCAGTTCCTCTCGGCGCGCCTGGGGACGTAGCTGGCCAGGGGGAGGTCGTCCTCGGCGCGGATGGTCCAGCGCAAGAGCTCTTCAACCAGGCGGTGACGGACATCGCGGCAGGTGGGATCATCGAAGCGGTTTGCGAGCTCCGCAGGATCGGCCCCCACGTCGTACAGCTCGCCGTTGCCGAGCATGTCATAGGTGAGCTTCCAGGGGCCCAGGCGCAGGCACTTGACGGTACCGGACTGGGTGACGGTGTTCAGCTCGTCAAAGCGCGAGGCGCCGTAGGGGAAGTGGAGGGGCGGGCGATCGTGCTCGCCGTAGTGCAGGCCGCCATAGCCGAGCTCGATGTAGGCGCTGCGGAACTCCTCTTGGGGATAGGGCGCGCCGGTCAGGAGTGGCCACAGGCTGCGCCCCTGCACGCCGTACGGCGTCTCCGAGCCCAGGGCCTCGCACAGCGTAGGCATGAGGTCGACGAGCGAGACGTGATCCTGCTGGTTGGCCGGGCGGGGGGTAACTCCTGGTCCGTGGACGACGAGCGGCACGCGGACGAGGCACTCCGGGAGACCGACCCCTTTGCGCTGGAGGCCGTAGTCGCCGGCGTAGTCGCCGTGATCGGCGGTGAAGAGGATGAGGGTGTTGCCCAGCAAGCCGCGCCCCTCCAGGTGCCCCACGAAGCGGCGCAGCTGGTCATCGAGCAGGCGCAGCATGCCGCAGTAATTGGCGCGGTAGCGCCGCCAGTGCGCGTCGTAGCCGGGGTTGGACGCCTCGATCATGGATCGCTCCCAGCGCCACTTCTCCCCCGGCGGCCCGGACTTGCGCTCCAGGGCCTCCGGTCCCGCCACTCGGTCCGGCACAGCCCCTTCCGGAAAGAGGCTGAAGTACGGCTCCGGCACCTGGTAGGGATTGTGTGGCTCGGGGAAGCTGAGCCACAGGAAGAACGGCGCCGCGCCGCCCCCACCGCCGTCTGCCGTGCCGGTCAGGGAGTCGATCCACCCCATGGCATCGCGCACGATGCGCTGCGGCAGCTGGCACTCCGCGGGGAAGGGGGTGGGCTCGAGGCTCAGGGCGCCGCGCTCGCGGGCCAGGTCGGCCAGCCAGGCGTCAAAGGCCGCCTCCTGCTGGGAACGCTCCGGTCCCGGGACGTCTCCCGTGCGCCCCACGTGCATGTAGGTGCTGGCGAAGTCCAGCTCAGCCGGCTTGAGGTGCGAGTGGTTCTTGCCGGCCAGGCCGATGCTGTAGCCGGCCTCACGCAGCAGGTCCACCAGGTCCCGCTCGTAGATGGCGTGCTTGATGGCGCTGTTCTGGCGCACGCGGTGCGCCTTGGGGAAGCGCCCGGTGAAGAGGCTGATGCGCGCCGGGGCGCAGACGGGCATGGGCGTGTACGCCCGCTCGAAGCGCGCCCCCCGAGCGCCAAGCGAGTCCAGGAACGGCATGGTGTCCAGCGGGAAGCCGGCAGCGCGGGTGAAGTCGGCGCGCTGCTGATCGGTCATCACCAGCACGATGTTTGGCCGGCTCACCAGCGCTCCTGCGGACGGCTCAGTCTGGGTTATCGGCATGCCATCTCACCGGAAGACTGGATTTCCCTGAGCAGGCCGTCCAGCTTGCGCTTGATGGCGTCCGCCACGGCGCGCGCGTTGGCGCTGTTGCTCCACAGCGAGCCGAGCTCCTGGTTGATGGCCCGGGTGATGTCGCCCCAGCGGTAAGGCTCGGCGCCGCGAGGGCCAGCGGGGCGCCACGGAGGGCGATGCTAGAACCTTTTTGCACCGGACGCAAGTGGCTACACCTTGCTGCGGGTCGCCGGCGCCCTGCGCGCGCGGCACACCGGCGCCTCGTTCCCTAGGGGGTGTAGAGGGGGGCCTCCCCGGGCTACGTCTCCCCTTGCCCCAGTGGGGTGACGGTGCCGGTGGCGCCGTCCACTTCGACGATGGCCCCATCGCGGATCCGCTCGGTGGCCCCGGCGAGGCCGACCACTGCCGGGATGCCGTACTCGCGGGCGACCACCGCCCCGTGGGACATGGCCCCGCCCATCTCCATCACCAGCCCGCCGGCGGTGAGAAACAGTGGTGTCCAGCCGGGATCGGTGGAAGGGGCCACCAGGATCTCACCGGGCCCCAGGCGGGCCCCCACCGGGTCGAGGATCACCCGCGCCCGGCCCACCACCCGCCCGGCGGACGCCGGGCTGCCACGGAGGACGCTGTCGCCGGCCGCCGAGGCGGGCCCGGTGGCCGGGGCCTGGGGCTCGGTGCCGTCAGAGAGCAGGAAGCGGGGCAGGTGGCGGCGCCGGAGCTCGTCCTCATATCGCGCCCGGCGCTCGCGCACCAGGGCTCGTAAGTCCGGGCCTTCCGGGCGCAGGGCCCCCCGCATCTCGGGAAAGGTCAGGAACCAGAGGTCATCCGGCGCGTCGAGGCGCCCGGCGCGGGCCAGCTCCAGGCCCACCGGGGCCAGCACCGTGCGGGCCCGGTTGAGCAGGAGGACGACCAGGAACTTGGGCAGCTCGCGGGTGCCGGCCAGGGCCAGACCGCGGTGGAGCAGGGCGCGGACAGCAACGCCGCGTAGCCGACCGCACCGGGCCGCGCGCCGCACGAGCTCCCCGGCCGCCGCCTCGGCCTGGGCCGTCGCCCGGCGGAATCGGGCGTCCGGGGCGGCCGCTGCTTCGTCCAGCGCCAGGTAGTTGGCCAGGGCACCCAGCAGGTGCGCCGGGTCCTCGGTCCAGCGGGGGAGCCCCAGATCGATCTCCGCCACCGCTCGGTGCCCGTAGCGGTCGAGGAAGGCGGCCAGCCCCTGCTGCAGGACGGGGGGCAGGCGCCCCTGGCGGTAGCCGGCGGCGAGTTGGCCGGCCGGCTGGTGGCGCAGGGCGTCGCCGGCGGGGGCGTCGTCCCGCAGGCGCCGGGCGAGGACCCACAGGGCCAGGTCCATCTCCGTGGTGGGGTTGTGAGGCAGGGCGCGGGTGACGGTATCCCGGTCATCGGGAGTGGCCAGATCGCCGAGGAGTCGCCAGGCCAGTCCCAGCGAGCCGAGTCCGACGATCAGCAACGGGACGACCCGTGGCATGATCCTCGCCGGCCAGGTGAACAGGAGCTGCTCGGCGAGATCGAGGCGGGCAGCCCCGCTGGCTTCTGGGGGGAGGGTGGCATCCGCCACCAGGGCGTCCCGGAGGCGCCAGGCCGCCCGACGCGCCGCGCCCGGGGCGGCGACGGCCTGCAGGACGCGCAGCGGCATCCGCGTGGCCGCCAGGAAGCGCAGGATCGTTGGCAGGAGGCGGCGCCAGGATACCGGCCGGGGCGCCAGGCGCGGGTCGGTCAGGAGGGCCTGCAGCAAGGGCGCGCTCCGCGCCTCCCCTCGTTCGAGGAGGGCCGCGGCCAGGCGGCGGCCGATCGGTGAGCCGAGCATCGCCGTCACGTCAAGGAACAGCCGCCCGGCGGCCTCTCGGACGGCCGGCGGCCCGGCGAGGGGATCGGCCGGGGCGGCCCCCAACATGGCCGCTACCGAGGAGGTGATCAGGCGCATGGCCTGCACCCCTGCCGGCGTAAAGGGCCGCAAGACCCCCTGCGCCACGTTGAAGTTGAAGTACACGCGGAGGTCGCCGTCGTCCACCGGCGCCTCCGCCGGGAGCGGGAAGAGCGTGGTGATCGGTCGCGCCTGCGTCAGCCACAAGATGCCCTGGCGGTCGAGGGCGAACTCCACGTCCTGGGGACTGCCGAAGTGGGCCTCCACCCGCGCTCCCAGCCCGGCCAGCTCGCGAAGCTGATCGCCGGAGAGGCAAACGCCGGCGGCGCCCCCCTCCCGCTCGACGCGGTGCGTCCCCCCGCCGGGCGTAGCCACGATGGCCAGCCGCGCGTCGCCGGGGCGCTGCTCCAGGACGGCGCCGCTGCGGCTGTCGACGACGAAATGGTCGGGGGTGACTGCCCCGGAGACGACGGCCTCGCCGAGGCCGGGACTGGCGTCGATTGCCACCCGCCGCCGCCGTCCAGTCAACGGGTCGGCGGTGAACATGACCCCAGCCACGGCCGCGTCCACCAGGCGCTGGACGACCACGGCCAGACGGACATTGCGAGGATCGATGCCGTTGACCGCGCGGTACGCCACGGCCCGCTCCGTCCACAGCGAGGCCCAGCAGCGCCGCACGGCGTCGATGACCGGCTCCGCTCCCACCACATTCAGGTAGCTGTCTTGCTGCCCGGCGAAGCTGGCAAAGGGCAGGTCCTCGGCGGTGGCGGAAGAGCGTACGGCGACGGGCACCGCCGGGCCCAGCGCGGCCAGGGCGGCGCGGATGGCCGCGACGATCGCTTCGGGCACCGGCGTGGCCACCATCCGCCGGCGGATGGTGGTAGCAAGGGTGGCCTGGCGCTCCCGGTCGTCCACCGCGACGGATGCCAGGGCCTCGAGTGACGCCTGGAGATCGGCCTGTGCGGCGGCCAGGGCGTAGGCGGTGGTGGTGACGCAAAAGCCGGGTGGCACCGGGAAGCCGGCGCGGATCAGCTCACCCAGGTTCGCCCCCTTCCCCCCGGCCAGCGCCAGGGAGTCCCGCTGCAGCGCCGGGAGCGGCACGACCAGCGGGCCGGAGGCATCACCATCGCCGAGGACGGATGGGCGCCGGGAGCTGGGGAGCGACTCGACGACGGGCATACGTCCCTCCGCTGCGTTATGGATAGCCGGCCCTTGCCGCCACGGGGCGTTGCGTCGGGGCACCCAGCGAGTATAGACTCAATTGAATGATCAATCAAGAGGGTAGAGGAAAGGATACGGCAATCACAGGGGCGGGCCAGACCGTAAGGGCGCGCAAGACGCAGACGGCAAGGGAGAAGGAGACGGGGGGTAAGGCGCCGCCGGGCGGGCGCCGGGAGCAGATCCTGGCGGCCGCGCTCCAGGTGATGGCCGAGCGCGGCTTCCGCGGCGCCAGCATCAAGCGCATCGCCGAGCGCGCCGGGCTGAAGTCCGCCGCCCTGATCTACTGGTATTTCAAGGACAAGGAAGCCCTGCTGGCGGCCCTCCTGACCGAGATGGCCCCATTCCTTGGCCAGGTGGCGGACGCCGAGCGCCTGCTTGACCGGCCTCCGGAGGAGGTGCTCCCGTGGGTGGCCGGGGGCTTTGTGCACGCCATCCAGCAGCCGGTGGCCGGGCGTCTCCTGCGCGTCGTGCTGTCCGAGGCGGCGCGCCACCCGGCGGTGGCGACGTACTTCGCCGAGCGGGGACCCCTGGTGGTGCTGCAATTCCTGGAACGCTACCTGGCTCGGCAGACCGAGCTGGGCCGGCTGCGCCCCCACGACCCGCGGGCCACCGCCCGCTCATTCATGGGGATGCTGGTGGTCTACGCCCTGGGCCGGGAGGTCTTCCCGGTGCTGGGCGCCGGCTTCCCGGCGGGCGAGACGTACGCCCGGGACGTGGTGGCCTTGTTCCTGGACGGGCTCCGCGCCGGCCAGGGGGCTTCATCAGGGGAATGACTCCCGGAGACATTGATTGAGAAGACGCTCCATCATTCATTCCACCGGCCGGGCGGGACGGCGTTCCGAGTTCATACCGTGCTGGGGCCCCGCCGCGCACAAAAGACCCATAAGATAATGGGAGCCGAGGCTGCGGGCAGAGTACGGCGGCCAGGCCAGCGCAGGGGAGGTACAGCCATGTCTGCGGTGATGGGAGGCCGACTGGGACTCACGGGTTGCACCCGTCGTAGGGCGGTGCGGCGGGCCGCCGAGTTGCTTGCGGGGACCGGGGCGGCGGTGGTGGTGGCGTGCGCGGGGGGTGGAGCAGCCGGAGACGCGGGGGCGTCGAAGCCGGCGGCGTCAGGGCCGCAGCGGGTGGATGTGTGGTGGTCGATCGCGGACAACAATCCGTCGGTGCAACCGGCATGGGAGGACTTTAAGCGGCGTCACGCCGGCTGGACGGGTGAGCTGACAATGGGCGTCCCGTTCGACAAGTTCCAAACGACGCTGGCCGGCGGCGTGGTACCGGACGCGTACTTCGGGAGCTTCGAGACGATCCAGGTCGCGGCCTACAAGAAGATGTTCGCCCCGCTGGACGACTACATCGCCCGCGACAAGGTGAGCCTGGACCAGTACTACTTTGGGTCCAAAGCAGGCGCCGTATTCCGGGGCAAGACGTATGGGATGCCCCACCACTCCAACGTGCGCTCGGTGTACGTCAACCAGAAGGCCTTCCGCGAGGCGGGGCTGGACCCCGACAAGGCCGTGGCCTCGTGGGACGACTTTCGGCAGGCGATCCAGCGCATGCGGCAGGAGGAGGCGCCGGGGCAACTAACGCGGATCGGCTACCACCCCACCTGGCAGATCGGCGGGCCGACGGCGATCATGTACTTCCAGGCCAACGGGGTACCACTGCTGAGCGCGGACGGCAACCAGCCAGGGTTTGCGACGCCGGCGGGAGCGGAGGCGCTCAAGTGGGTGGCGGACACGGTCTCGGCCCTGGGCGGCAAGGGGGCGCTGGACGAGTTCCAGAAGCGGTTCCCGAAGGGCACCGGAGAGGCGCTGGGGAAAGGGGCCACGGGGGTCGCGCTGGCGGGCATCTGGGTGGTGCCACGGGATGCGATGATTGCCGACCCGGGCGTGTCCATCGCGCAGTGGCCGGTACCGGGCGGGCCGAGCGCGAAGGGGAAGACCTTTGGCTACGTGGCGGCGACCTCGGGAGTGGTGCCCACGGCGGCGCCACGCCCGGACGCGGGCTGGGAGTTCACCAAGTACCAGGCCTCGGTGGAGGGGCAGCGCTTCATCCAGGAGCCGGAGGGCTCGTGGGATCAGGCGTGCATCCCGAGCGTGGCCAACGACGCGGCGTCTCTCCAGAAGCAGCCGTGGCGTAAGCGGGCGAATGAGCTCCTCGGGCAAGCGCGCCATACGGCGTACTTTCCGTTTCCCGGCGCGGCGGACATCCAGGCGGCGATGAACACGGCGATGGACAACCTGCTCGCCGGCAAGCAGGGGCCGGACGCGACGCTGCAGGACATGAAGCAGCAGGTGCAGAACGTGATGGATCAATACCGCTGAGGGGATGATGCCGGGGCGGTGACGCGAGAGCCTGCCCCTCCGACTAGCCCTGCTGAATCAACGGCCCCGCCATCCGCGCCGCGTCCTCCAACGCTTCCTTTGCCGTCTTCTTCGCCGTCCCCGCCGCGTCCCGCGCCTCTACGAGGACGTTGACAACGTCCTCCCACAGCGTCAGCTTAGGCGTTGGCCGCCCGTAGGCGAGCATCTCGACAAACGGCTTGAAGCGGGGCTGCTCGTTCAGCCAGCGCTGCCACACCGGCTGGCCTTCCACCGCCCGCCACGGTGGGAGCGTAGTGCTGGCCACCAGGTACTCTGCGTTCTGTGCCGGCTGCACCCACCAGTGGACGAAGCGCCAGGCCTGCTCGTGGTGCCGGTTGGTCTTCAGCACCGATAGGGAGTGGCCGCCCACGGTGGTCGCCTGCTGCTTCCCCTTGGGCAGGTGCGCCGTGTTCCACTCGAACGACTCGCCCACGTTCTTTTGTAGCTGGCTGATGTTGCCCGGCGGGAGGTGCCAGATGCCGATCTCGCCGGCCTGGGCGTTGCCGGGCTTCTCGTAGTTGGCCACGCGGTGCTTGTGCACCAGGTCCACCTGGAACTGGAGCGACTCCACGCCGGCCGGGCTGTGCCAGGTAGCCACCCGCCTGGTCATGTCCACCAGCTCGCCACCGTTTTGCCAGAGAAAGGCCACCAGGGGCGAGACGTTGTCCGCCGTCCCCTTGGGGAAGACGGTGCCCCAGATGGGCGTCTCGCCGTTCTGCCCGGTCAGCCGTTTGGCCATGTCCGTCAGGTCACTCCACGTGACGGGGGGCTTGGTCGGGTCCAGCCCGCGCTGCTTGAACAGGGTCTGGTTGTAGGCCAGGCCAGAGGTGTTCAGGGCGTATGGCACCGCCACGAGCTTGCCGTTGAACGAGGCCAGCTCGCGCGCGGCCGGCAGCAGCTCGTTCTTGTCCAGGCGCGTAGCGCCCTTGGCCAGCGTCTCCGCCGGCACCACAACGCCCTTTCCCACCAGCCGTGGCAGGAACGCCAGGTTATAGGTGACCACGTCCGGCAGGTCGCCAGAGGCGATCATGGCCACGATCTTGGCGTAGTACTCCGAGCTGTAGACTGGCTCAACCTGGATGGTGGGGAACTGCTCACGGAAGCGCGACGCCAGTTGGTCCGTGATCGGTCCATGCCCCTGCGTCTGGCTCCACTGGTGCAGGTAGGTGAGCTGCACCGGAGCGCCGTCCGCCTGGCCGGCGCCCGCCCCCCGGTCTCCCAGCGGCCCGCAGGCCGCCGTGGCCGCGCCCCCCACCAGTGACCAGCTTGCTCGGCGCAGCCACCGTCGGCGCGTCACGGGGTCACCCCTATCACCAGCAGTCGCCAGAGCAAACGGCATGAGATGTCCTCCTAACGACCATCCTACGTCTGGTGACCCTCGCCGTCCACCACTACCGACAATAGACAGCGCGCCAGCGCTCGCTACAGGCGTGCCGGGGACTACAGCCCCCTGGCATAGGATGGGCCGAGACCAGCGTGCCTGACGCTTCTCGGCAGTGCTATGCCTTTGCCCGCTGAGGGTACCCGGACGCGTCGGTCTGCACCTGACAGGGGGAATGTGGGGGTGTATGTTGTGCCGGCGGGGAGAAACCGTGGCCTGGCCTTGAAGGGTGCGGTGATCTTGGCATGGGCCCGGACTGTGGGCGGTTGAGGCGTCTGTCGGGCTGGGGCAGACGGTCGAAGAGCGCCTGGCCTCGCCGCCGTAGCCACCGGGTCCAGGGTCAGGCAGCAGGGGAGCCGGGGAGGCACCAGGCACCGGGGCGGCGACGTACCCAAGAGGCGACGTACCCAAGAGGCGACGTACCCAAGAGGCGACGTACCCAAAAGGAGTGCCAGGGCATGATTCGGCGGACGTTCGCAGATGGAAGGTCGCGGTTGTCTCGTCGCCGCCTGTGCGCGGCTATCGCCAGCGGGGCGGCGACCGCTGGCCTGGCCGGGGCCTGCGTTGGCGGGCGCGGCGCCCCGCCGGCGGCCCCTGCAGCGGCCGGGGGGCGGGTGGAGTTTTGGTATGGCCTGAACGCGGACGGCGTTCAGCCGTTCGTCGACGACTTCAAGCGGGACTTCCCCGCTGTGCAGCTGGAGTTCACCCCCACCTCCGACCACGCCAACAAGCTGTATGCGGCCGCGGCGGCCGGGGCCGCGCCCCACGTGTCTACCGGGTGGGCGTCGATGGTGTGGACGGTGGAGCCGGCGCTGCAGCTCCTGGAGGACGTGATCAAGGGGGATAAGGAGCTCAAGCGCGACAACTACTGGCCCACCTACTGGGACTTCCACAAGTTCAAGGGCAAACTGAGTATGTTGCCCATGCAGGCCAACAATCGCCTCATCTTCTACGACAAGGCCGTGCTGGACGAGCACGCCATCGCCGAGCCCAAGACGTGGGACGACTTCCGCCGGGCGGGCAGGTCGCTCACCCGCGGCGACGGGTCGAGCGTCTCCCGCTGGGGCTACCAATGCGAGCCGAATCTCGGCGGGCTGCGCCCGACGCTGGGGGGGTGGGCCAACCGCAACGGCTTCGCCGCCTGGAACCAGGAGATCACGCGCTCAGGTTGGGGGGAGGCGCCGATGCTGGAGACGGTCTCCTTTCTGCTGACCCTGATCTACGACGATGGCACGATGACCAATCCACTGGACAACCCCGTGCCCGGCGGCATCCAGGGGGGCTTGCCCAAGGGGCTGGCCGCCATGGTGTCCGCCGGGCCGCCCAGCGGGCTGGGCTTCATCCAGCAGCTGCCCCGCCTGGAGCAGGACCTGCAAGGCTTCCTGTATCTCCCCGGCCCCAGGGCGCGGGAGAGCTACTTCGTCGGCGGCGGCCAGGACCTGCTGTTGTTCAAGACGGCCCAGGGTAACGTGCAGCAGGCGTCCCTGGAGTTGATGCGCTACCTGGGGTTCACCCGCAACGTGGAATACTGCAAGCACAATCGCACGGTCTACCCGGCCGTCAAAGCCGCGGCGAGCGATCCGTACTTCTCCGCCGGGATCTGGAAGGCCATGTTCACCAACTGGAACCAGACCAAGCTGCCGCCCCATCCCGGAGGCGTCCCCGTGACCGAGAGCGACGAAGCCATCAACCCTATCCTGGTGGAGATCTTCCGCAAACAGCGTCAGCCGCGCGAGGGGCTGCAAGAGATCGCCCGCCTCCTGAACGCCGCCGCCGCCCAGCGCCGGCCGGGGATCGAGGCGTTTCTCAAGGCCAGCGGGTAGCATCCCTCCCGCCGCGCCGCGCCGCGCCCGCATCTCGGGCCTCCCTCTATACTGCACCCACGTGGGAGGAAAAGGGGCACATGGCAGACAACCGACGCATGAATCTCCTCATCCTGATGGGCGACCAGCACCGCTGGGACGCCCTTGGCTGCGCCGCGGAGGGACTGGAGCCGTGGCAGCGTACCTGGCTGATGGACGGGCCGGGGGGGCGCCCGCTGGTACGTACCCCCCACCTCGACCGGCTGGCGGCCACGGGGGCACGCTTCCCGCAGGCCGTGGCCAACCTCCCCGTCTGTGTGCCCTCCCGGCATTCCTTCATCACCGGGATGTACCCGCACCAGCTCGGCATCCTGACCAACGCCCACTACTGGCCCTTCGATCCTCCCGTGCCGACGCTGGGCACGCGCCTGAAGGAGGCGGGCTATGCCACCGCCGCCGTGGGCAAGATGCACTGGAAAAGTCGCCAGGCCCCGGACGAGCACGTGCCCGACAAGCGGGGCTTCGACTTCCGCGCCGGCCGTGGCGGCAACACCGACGGGCCCCTGGACGTCTCGCTCGCCGCCGACCCCCAGACAGGCGAGCAGCGCCGGCGCGCGGATGCCGTGGCGCGTTTCGGCGTCGGCGGCGAGAGCCGTGAAGGGTACGTCGGGGACGTGTCGCCGGAGCCCGCGGCTGAGCTGCCGGAGACCTGGCTGGCGGCCCAGGCGGTGGACTACCTCCATCGACATCACGATCAGGGTTCGGAGAAGCCGTTCTGCCTCCTGGTCAGCCTCGACCGGCCCCACCCGCCGAACGTCATCCCCGCCGACTACGACGGGACCTACGATCCGGCGGAGGTGCCGCTCCCGCCGCGCGTGCCAGACGGTTTCCACGAGGACGACCCCCACGTCAGCCGGCAGATCCGCCAGCGCGGCTGGGGGGAGATGGACGAGCGCGAGCTGCGCCTATCCGTCTCACGCTACCTCACCAACGTCACCTACGTGGACGACTGCCTGGGCAGGGTGCTGGACACGCTGGACGAGCTGGGGTACGCCGAGAACACCCTGGTGGTGCTGCTCAGCGATCACGGGGAATTGCTCGGCGAGCGGGGTGGCGCGCACACGAAGTACAGCCTCTACGACGGCGCCGTGCGGGTGCCGCTGATCGTGCGCTGGCCGGGGCTGCGGGCGGGGCTGGTCTCGCCTGCAGCGGTAGAGCTGGTGGATCTGATGCCCACCTGGCTCGAGGCGGCGGGGGTGCCCCTGCCGCCCATCCTGCCCGGCCGCAGCTTGCGCCCGCTGCTGGAAGGGCAGGGGCCAGAGTCACTCGGCTGGCGGGGGGCGACGCTCGCCGAGCAGTACACGCCGGCTACGGAGCAGCCAGACGCCCCCCGCGGCCAGTGGACGATCCGCGAGCGGCGCTACAAGCTGATTCACCGCGCCGGGGCGCGGAGCGCGCTCTACGACTTGCAGGAGGACCCGAACGAGTTCCGCAACCTAATCGAAGAGCCGGCGCTGGCGCCCGTCCGGGAGCGCCTGTACGCCGCCCTGGCGCAGGGCGTGATCGCGCGTGCGGAGCGGTTCCCGGCCGGGTGGGAGGGCGCGGTCACCATCGCCCGCGCCCCCGGCGCAGCACCACAGCGCTGATGGGGGTTCGGCCGGCATTCCGCGCCGAAGCCATGGTGCGCCGCGCCCGCGCCGTGCGGTGCAGTGATCCCACGCCCGCGTCTGCCCACCCCTGGGACAGCCTCACCGGCTAACGTCTAACGTCCGGGATACCTGGTTACGCCCTGCCCAGGCACCGGCCTTGACGCTTGTGGTGGAAGGTGCTAGCGTGCCAGACGTACGCCTTGCGGTATCGTGGTAACGACCTATGCAACTGGAGCGGTGGTCGCGCTTCACGGCCGCCCGCTTCACGGCCGCTACGTACGTTACGTACGTATTGTGGAAGGAGCTATGCAATTGAAGGCAGGGGCGGTTGAACGGCTAGGTCGGATGAGCCGGCGAACGCTGCTGTCCATGGCGAGCGCGGTGGGAGTTGTCCCCGGGGCCATCGCGGCGGCCGGCTGCGCGACGATCGGTGGCACGACCCCGCCGGCTGGACGACAGGCCGGCGGGGCGGCCGTGTTCATGGCCTGGGGCGACGCCAACCGCACGCGCATCCGGGACGGCATGGTGCCCACGATTCGCGAGCAGACCGGCGTGAGCGCGGAATGGATCCACACCACCGGTGGCGCCGAGTACTACGACAAGCTGCAGGCGATGGTGGCCTCGGACACGGCGCCGGACCTATTCCTCTTCGCCCCGTCCTACTTCATGGAGTTCACCCATGCTGGGCGCCTGCGCGCCCTTACCCCCTTGATCAAGCGCGACCGCTATGACCTGACCGACTTCCCCGAAGCTTCCCTCGTCCAGTACACCTGGCAGGGGGCTCAGCTGGGATTCCCGCAGGACTTCCCCACCCGCTGCCTCTTCTACAACGTCGATCTCTTCGAACGCGCCGGCGTCCCGCTGCCACCAAAGGACTACGGCTTCGCGCCCGGCAGCTGGTCATGGCAGACCTTCCTCGCGGCGGCCCGCAAGCTGACCGTTGGCGATCCCACCGCCGGGGGCACGTTCGGCTGGAACACCACCTTCGGCCTGCGACCCTACTCCGTGTGGGTCTACACCAACGGCGGCGAGCTGTTCAACAAGGAAACCACTGAGAGCACCATCACGGAGCCGAAGACAGTGGAGGCGCTGCAGTGGCTGGCCGACCTTATTCACCGCTACCAGGTGGCGCCAACGCGGGCGTTCACGAGCCAGGAGAAGTACAACACGCTGTTTGCCACCGGGCGCGTGGCCATGATCGAGTCGCTCCCTGGGGACGTCAACGTGTTCCGCTCCACGCCAGGGCTGCGCTTCGACGTCGCCCCGCTCCCCGCCGGCTCGGGCGGGGCCAAGGCCGCGACTGGGGGCGGCACCGGGCAGGGGATGGCCGCCTCAAGCAAGAACAAGGACGCCGCCTGGGAGTTCCTGAAGTTCATGCTGGGGAGCGAGGCGCAGCTGGCCCACGCCCGCACCGGCGCCACCTTTCCCTCCCGTAAGTCGGTGCAGCTCCACCACGAGGTGGCGGTGCCGGGCCAGATGCCCCAGAGCTTCCGGGTCTTTGTCGACGGGCAGCGCTACGTGCGGCTCGATCCGCAGACCACCAACTGGCGGGAGATCGAGGGGGCCATCGGCAAGGAGCTTGCCCCACTGTGGGACGGCCAGCGTTCCGCCAGGGAAGCCGCGACGGTGGTCAAGGGGATCGTCGACCCCCTGCTCAAGGCCGCCGAGGCGCGGAAGCCCAGGGCCTAGCGTTGGGTCAGCCGGGGCTTGCCGCGGTGGCGCCGGCGTGGAACGCCCCGCAGCGGTGCGCTGCCGACGGGCCAGTGGGGCGGCGAGCCCGGCGTGACGCGCGAGATCCCCGACCCACCGTACGACTGTAGCAACGTGACGCCACCTGTAAGGACGCCCATGGCCCTTGATCTCGTCATCGCGGCCGGCCTCCCGGTGCCCTTGCTGGAGCGCATCCGGGAGGCGGCCGGGAGCGGGAGCCGCCTGGAGGTTGCCACCGGAGAGGGGGCCCTGCTACGACTGATCACGCCGGCGGAGGTGGTGCTGGCGGGGACGTTCACCCCGGCCATGCTGGCCGCGGCGCCGCGGTTGCGCTGGGTGCACTCCATCGGCGCCGGGGTCGAGCGCCTGCTCTTCCCGGAGCTGGTCGACGGCGACGTGGTGGTGACCAACGCGCGGGGGGCACACCACGTGGCCATGCCGGAGTACATCATGCTGGCCATGCTGGCCTGGACGCACCACCTCCCTGCCCTCGTTCGGGCCCAGCAGCGGCGGGAGTGGATCACGCCGCTGCCGGATGAGGCGGCCGGCAAGACGCTGGGTCTGCTCGGCTATGGAGAGATCGGCCGCGCCACCGCTCGCCGCGCGGCGGCCGTGGGCGTGCGCTGCCTGGCTTGCAGACGCGACGCGTCGCGCGGCGCAGACGACGGACCGGTCGAGCGCGTCTACGGCCCCGACGAGCTGCTGGCGTTCCTGGGCCAGTGCGACTTCGTGGCCAACAGCCTCCCGCTGACGCCCCAGACTCGGGGCTTGATCGGGGAGCGCGAGCTACGGGCGATGCGCCCCGGCGCCGTCCTGATCCACGTGGGCCGGGGCCCCACCGTGCAACAGGAGGCGCTGCTGGAGGCCCTCTGCACCGGTGGGATCGCCGGCGCCTTCCTGGACGTGTTCGACGAAGAGCCGCTACCCGCCGAATCCCCGCTGTGGGGGCTGGAAAACGTGGTGGTGACGAGCCATACCTCCGGCAACTCGGCGCGTTACCTGGAACGCTCCGTAGCCATCTTCTGTGAAAACCTGGAACGCTACCGCGCCGGGCAACCGTTACGCAACGTGGTGGATAAGCGTTTGGGCTACTAATGCTGCGGCGTCGGTTTCCAGATAGAAATGCGCGAACGGGGGTAGCCGAGGGAGTGTCATTGCGGCGCTAGAGGCTGGATTATTCACGGGGTTGAGACCGCCCAGATCGCAGCGGCCCTTGTGTCTACATGAGCCACCAGGAGGGAAATGGCCCTGTCTCAGGCACCGCTCCAGGAGTAGCTGGGCTAGCACCGTTACCGTGTATGAATAATCCGGGCTAGAGGCTGGATTTGGCACGTCCCCCATGGCGTGACACGGAACCGGCGCTCCGCCCTCTCTAGGGCGCGAAAACAGGCGCAGCCGGCCGCGCTCCGCCCATAACAGGAGCAGGGATGACTGAGCAGACCAGAAAGAGGCCCAACGTCCTGCTGATCATGGCCGACCAGCTGAGCGCGCTGGCCACCTCACCGTACGGCAACCGGGACGTACTGACGCCCAACCTCCAGGCGCTGGCGGCGGGCGGCGCCGTCTTTCAGCACAGCTACTGCAACTACCCCATCTGCGTCCCCGCGCGCATGGCCATGGTCACCGGACGGCTGCCGTTGCACATCGAGAGCTGGGACAACGGCTGCGAGCTGCCCGCCTCGACGCCCACCCTGATGCACCACCTCCGCCTGGCCGGGTACCAGACGCTGCTCTCTGGGAAGATGCACTTTATCGGCCCGGACCAGCTGCACGGCTTCGAGCGCCGCCTGACCACGGACATCTACCCGGCCAACTACAACCTCTACCGGCCCTGGGAGGGCCAGGGCGACCCGCCCCGCGGCGCCGCGCGCATGGCGCAGCCCCTCAAGAGCGCCGGGCCGCGGCCGTGGACGCATCAGCTGGAGTACGATGAGGAGGTGCACTTCCGCGCCCTGGAGCAGCTGCGCCACTTTGGCCAGGCCACCGGCGCCGGCGGCGAGAGTGATCGGGCGGGCCACGACGCATCCGATCCCTGGTTCTTCTGTGTCTCCTATACCCACCCGCACGACCCGCCGCACATCACGGCGGAGTACTGGGACCGCTACGAAGGGCGGGACATCGCCCTGCCGGAAGCCCCGCCGCCGGGACACGAGCCGCACCTTTCAGACATCTGGGTGCAGACCTACACCGGCTCCGACGCGGCCGGGCTGACGCGTGAGGACGTCTACCGCAGCCGGCGCGCCTACTACGCCATGACTTCGTACTTCGACGATAAGGTGGGCGAGCTGCTACGCGAGCTCGACCGCTTTGGCCTGCGCCAGGACACCATCGTCATCGTCACCGCCGACCACGGGGACATGGTGGGCGAGCACGCCATGTGGTTCAAGCGCTCGGCGCGAGAGTGGTCTGCCCGCGTCCCGCTGATCGTCTCGTGGCCCGGTAACGACGCGCAGGTGCCGGCCGGGCGTCGCGTTAGAGAGAACGTCTCCTTGGTCGACCTGTACCCCAGCCTGCTGTCACTGCTGGGGCTCGAGGTGCCGCAGGACGTGCCGCTGGAGCTGGACGGGCACGATTTCACGCCACTGCTCCGGGGCGTGGCTCCCGCGGGCGTGGCTCCCGCGGGCATGGCTCCCGCGGGCGTGGCCCTCGTGGCACGAGGCGGGCCAGGCGGGGGGACGCCCCCCTGGCCAGATGAGGTCATCATCGAGAACTACGGGGCGGGGACGATCAAGCCGGTGCGGGCCATCGTGGGGCATGTAGACGGGCGCCGGTTCAAGTACATCCACGTGCATGAGCTGCCGCCACAGCTTTACGACCTCGACGCCGACCCCGGCGAGTGGCACAACCTGGCGAATGATCCGGCGTACGCCACCGTGGCCGCGGGGTTAGGCACCCGTTTGCTTGACGGGTGGGATGGCGCCGAGGTGGAGCGACGGATTATCGCCAGCCAGCGCCGGCGCGCCTTTGTCAAGCGCGCCCTGGACGTGGGCCATTACCACCCGTGGGACTACCAGCCCCTGTTCGATGCCTCCCGCGTGCAGTTCTGGAGTGGACGCACCGGGCCGGGCGCGCAGCGTGCCGTGACGGCGGGCGTCGACCGGCCGCGCCCGGCGCCCGCCTGACCTACCGGCGGCGGGCGCTACTTGGCTATTGGAATGCGGGTGTGGCGCCGAGGATCAACTGCCCCTGGAGGGCCATGGCCCTCAGCGTCCTTGCTTTAAGTCATTGCTACCGGCGCGCCGGGACGTCCGTGCCCCTACCGCCCCTGGGAGAGACGAGCTCCGGCGGGCTGACCGTGGCCCCCGCCGGCAGGGGCACCGGCCCCGCCAGGAGCGGGTCGTCCGTCTGGCGCATCCAGTCTGCCAGCCGTCCGCGCAGCTCGTCGAGCACGGGGGCGTAGCGGGTCTCGCCGGCCAGGTTGTGGCGCTCCTGGGGGTCGAAGACGAGGTCGTAGAGCTGCTCGGGCGCCGTATCCTGGTCCGGCCAGCCGTACCGCAGCCAGACGTCCTTGCTGAGGCCATCGTCGCAGTTGGCCAGCAGTGGCCTGCCGTGGTTGTCGTACCGCCGGATGTACTTCCACCGCGTGGTGCGGACGGCGCGCTGGGGCTCGTACGGGACGTGGTAGTTGACCTCGCCGAACACCGCCTCGTGCAGGTGCTCTACCTCGCCGCCGGCAAGGGGGAGGAGCGATGTCCCTTGCAGCCAGTCCGGGGGCCGGATGCCCGTCACGTCGCAGATGGTAGGGAAGACGTCCAGGTGGGTCACCATCGCATCGACCGTCTTGCCGCCCCGCAGGCCATGAGCGGCGGCCGGTCCGCGCACGATCAGCAGCACGCCGGTGCCGTGATCGGTCAGGTTGCACTTCATGTGCGGGAAGGCGATCCCGTGGTCGGTGGTGAGGATCACCAGCGTGTGCGCCGCCAGGCCGGTCTCCTCCAGCGTCTCCAGGATCTCGCCCACGGCGGCGTCGAGCACGCGCGCGCTGGCCTTGTAGGACGCCATGTCCCGGCGTGTCTCCGGGGTGTCCGGGAGGGGGGCGGGTGGCAGGCAGTAGCGGTCGTCCTCGGCCGGGTGCCCGGCCGGGTCCGGCTCATGGAACACGCGGTGCGTCTCGATGAAGCCCACGTCCAGGAAGAACGGATTCTCCCGCGGGGCCTGGCGAAGAAAGGCGACGGCCGCGGGGGTGACGTGCTCGGCGCGCCGGCTGGCCAGGGGTAGCACCTGCTCGTAGCCGGTGCGCGCCGGGTCACTCGTAACGTGCTGCACCCCGATCAGGGCCGTGGCGTACCCTGCACCTCGCAGCGTCCACGCCAGGTGCCGCTCGGGATGCTGGAGCTCGAAGCCGCGGTGCGCCAGCCCCAGCTGCCCGCAGGAGTGGGGCGTCTGCCCGGTGAGCAGGGCCGCCCGGCTGGGGGAGCACGTTGGCCCGTTGCAGAACGCCTGCCGGAACAGCACGCCCTCTTCCGCTAGGCGCTGGTAGGCCGGCGTTGGGATGGCGTGCCCGTACGGCTGGACGTACCGCCCCGTGTCGTGCGAGTGGAGGTACAGGACGTTGGGCGGGGACCCGGACGGTGAAGGGCCGGACGCGGTGCTCATCCTCGTGGCGCTCATCCTCTGTCGAGATATCGAGAAGGCAGTGTAGCCCACGCCGGGGCGCGCTGCCGGCGGCCTGGTGTCGGCCCGGGGGGTGCCCCGGGCGACCCAAGGGGGGCGGTCAGGCAGGGTCGGCGGAGGATCTCGTTCAGCTGGGTTTGCCGGCGCCAGCTGAGCTGCGGCGGAGGATCTCGTTCAGCTGGGTGTTGAGCTGCTGCAGCCCCGTTTGCAGCGCCAGCTGCCCGGTGACGATGGCCGAGGTTGTCTCGGCGACCGCGGCGTTGATGTCCGGCGCCCCCAGCACCTTGTTCATCGGGTGGGACTGCGCGATCTTCGGCGTCTCAACGGCGAAGGCGCGGCTAAGCTCGGCCGTCCACCCCTCGATCTTCGCCGGGTAGTCCGTCGGCGCGGGCATCGAGCCCACGAACTCCACGATGAACTTGGAGAAGGGCATGGCCGGCTTGTGCATCATCCAGCGCATCAGCTTCCAACGCTCCTCCGGCTGCTTCGCCCCGCTGGGACCGACCAGCCCCCAGCCCCCGGCGTAGACCACCGGCTTGACGCCCCGCTTGGGGGGTAACACCTCCGCCCCCAGGTCCTCGAAGATGTCCATCAGGCCGGGGTCCCGCGTGTTCCCGGTGACGAACCAGACGAAGCACTCGGTGGATGCCGTCTGGCCCTGGCGCATGGCCTCGGCGTAGGGGGTGCGGCCAAGCTGAGTAAGTCCGGTCTCCACGAGGCGCTTCCACCAGCCCACCGCCTCCAGCGCCGCCGTTGACGCGACGTCGACCTTCACCGGCCGGTCACCCTCGAAGACGATCATCTGCCCGCCAAAGCGCGCGATCAGGGTAGGCAGGACGCTGGCGAACCAGCCCTCGTTGATCGGAAAGCCGAAGCGCTGGTAGGTGTCGCCGACCTTGCGCGTCAGCTTGACGGCGTGCTCGTACACCTCGTCTGTCGTCGCCGGTGGCTTTGACAGGCCCGCTTCTCCGTAGTAGCTCTTGCGGTAGACCAGCGCCGGGGCCTGGAACTCGGTGGGGTAGCCCCATACCTTGCCGCCAAGCGTCATGCGCTCGACGGCGCCCGGGACGTACTGCTTCTTGATGTACTGCTCGTCCTCCTTGGGGACGGCGACCACGAGGCCCCGCTCGGCGGCGACGCGGGGCGTGGCGTTGGCGTGCCAGACGTCCGGGGGGTCACCGCCGACCGCCGCTGCCGTCATCTTGGTCAGCATCTCGCTGTCCTTCACCGTCTCCACGGTGACGACGTTCTTGTCCTGCTGACCCTGCGTCGCGTTGTAGTCGTCCATCATCTTCTGGATCGTCTCGCCGCGCACGCCACCCCAGTGGAACCAGATGCGCAGCGACGACGGCGCCGCCTTCTCCACACCACCAGGCGCACCGCCCCCACCGGCGGCGCACGCGCTCAGCACGCCGGCGCCGGCCCCCGCGCTTAGCCCGGCCAGGGCCGTGAGATACACCCGTCTGGACAAAGGCGCTTGCTTCATCAGTCCACCTCCTACCAACCCATCATAGCGTGGCGTAATAGATGATGTAGTACAGGATGTAGTACCCAGACGCTTAGAGACTTCCTGGCCGGTGCCTGGATGGCGCCACGTGCCGGCGGGAGCCCGCAGACTTGGCCGCCGTGCGGAACCGAGGCGGCAATCTATAGCTCACTCTCGGACCGGGCTTCATCTGACTATCCCTGCCGCTGGGAGTCTGCAACGGCGACGCCGCCGGTGCCGCCGGTGCCGCCGGTGCCGCCGGTGCTGCCGGTGCCGCCGGTGCCGCCGGTGGCGTCTACGGCGCGGGCGTTGGCGTCTCGCATCAAGTGCTCGGCGGCAAACCGGTCGGTGATCAGCACGTTGACCCAGCGCCCCTCGAGTGCGCCGCGCATCGCCTGCCAGCGTGAACGCCCGCCGCAGATGCCGACGCGGCGCTTCACCCGCCGTAGCTGGTGCGGCGTCATGGCGATCACCCGGGCGTCGAACGGGGTGTCTAACGCCGCTCCAGACGCGTCGAAGAAGCGGTGGCAGATGAAGCCGACGGCGCCGAGGGCATCGAGCTGCGCGCGCTCTGCCGCTGTGAAGTTGATCATGAAGCCCGTGGGCGACCCCTGTGGATGAGTGGTGCCGATCCCCACCAGGGCCAGTGTGACGCTCTCGAAGAGCGCCAGGGTCTCCTTGACGAAGGGATCCTCGAGCAGGGCGCGCCGCGCCTCGATCGACGGCGCCAGTCCCGGCGCCGGGAGCAGCGCGGCCTCGCCGCGGTGGAGGGGAGCCAGCCGCCGGGGGATCTGCGCCTGGTGCTCCTCCGCGGCCGGGTTGCCCACGCCGCCCGCTATCTGCCCGACCCGAAAGCCCAGAGAGCTCCGCAGCGGGTGTAGGGCGTCCACCAACCCTAACCCGCCGCCCATCGCCGCCAGGCCCCACACCTCACCCGGCTGCAGGGTGGTGCCGCCGTAGAAGCCCGATAGCTGCACGACCCGAACGCCCAGAGAGCTCGGCAGCGGGTGTAGCGCGTCCACCAGCCCTACCGCGCTGCCGAGCGCCGCCAGGCCCAAGACCTCTCCCGGCTGCAGGGTGCTGCCGACGTAGAAGGCGGCCGCCCGGCCGAGCTCGCGCATGATCAAGGCCTCTGCATCCGGCGCGGCCTCGGCGCACTCCACCACAATGGCCTCGTCGAGGGCGTACCGTGCCTCGAGCGCCCGCTCCAGGCGGGGGTACGCCCCGTACGGCGCGGCGACGGTGATGCGGACGATCCCTTCCTGCTCGGCGCGCTTGAGCAGACGCGAGATCGTGGTCTGTGAAAGGGCCAGGCGCTCCGCGATCGCCGTCTGGCGCAGCCCATCCTCGTAGTACAGGGACGCTACCTTGGCGAGAAGCCGCAGCTCATCGGGTCGGGCCATGCTACCTGTCCCTGTCCGAGCCGGCAGCACCGGGGCCCTGCCCCCGGCAGGGGTCACGCCGGGCGGAGGCTCTCGTAGACCAGGTTCTCTTAGACACCGTAGGCCCGTCGTCCAGCCTTGCTCTGTGTGCGTGGAAGCCTTATCAGGGGGAGGCGGTGCGCGTCATGGACGGGCACCTGAACGCCGGCCGGCTCAGCCCGCTGTGCCCTTTCGACGACCGTCATCTCTAGCGCCCTCACCACTCCCTCCCTGGCCTCTATGGTGCCCCTATTGCCTCTGAGACGCGTATCCTTTGACCGGGGCCACCTGGCGCACTAGAGTAGCGCACAATTGCTCGCGCAAAGCGTGTGTGCAGCGTGCCGTACCCTGGCACGAACGCTGCCGCAAGCGATTGACGGCGCACCACCGCGGACCACGGACTACTGGGGAGGGCACCATCTTGATGGCGAACGGCTGGATGCGGCGGCGCTCGCTGCTGCGTGGCGCTGGAACGGCGGCCGGCGTGCCGGCCGCGGGGGCACTGCTGGCCGCCTGCGGGGGGCCTCCGGGGGCCAACTCTGGGAGCCCCGGGGGGGATAGAGCGGGCGGCGCCAAGGAGCCGGCGACGGTAGTGGTGCACTCGCGCGCCGGCACGAGCGATCACTCGGCGTTCCAGCAGACTCGCATCCCGCTCTTCCGGGAGCGCTTCCCCCAGATCGAGGTGCGCTACGAGGACATCCCCGGCGGGGAGATGCGCACCAAGCTGCTGGTGCTCGCCGCCGGCGGGAGCATCGGCGACCTGGCCTGGAACGGGACGTTCGTCGGCTCCCACGAGCTGCTGGCCAGGGGGACCTTCCGGCCGGTAGAGGGGTTCATCAAGGCGGACAAGTTCGACACCAAGCCCTATCTCACCACCTCGCTCGAGGCGCAGCGGCATCAGGGACAGCTACATGGCCTCCCCTTCATCGGCCACTTCGGCTGCAATGCCATCTACTTTCACCAGGATCTCTACGCCCGCAACGGCGTGCCCCTGCCGCCCGCGAACGCCGACTGGACGGTAGAGGATCTCGTAGATCGGGCGCGGAAGATCGCCACATCTGGGAATGTCGCCGGGTTCGTCCCCAGCACGGGGATCCAGGAGTGCGGCACCGCCTGGCTGCGCACCTTCGGGGGCGACCTGCTCAGCGCGGACGGCAAGAAGTGCTTGATCGACACGCCGGAGTCGCTCGCAGCATTGCAATGGCTGCATGACGTGGTGCACAAGCACCGCCTGGCGCCTGACTACGCCGACGCGCGCAAGGAGTTCGAGAACAGCGCCCTGGCCACTATCCAGTCCACGCTCGGCCTGGTGGCCGAGTTCCGTCTGCCTTCCTCGAAGAGTCGCGAGTTCACGTGGGACGTGACCGTGATCCCCAAGGGCCCCGGGGGCAGGCGGGGGACGATGGGCACCGGTACGGGCTACGCCTTGACCAGGCTTTCCAAGGAGCCGGAGGCAGCCTGGGAGTGGCTAAAATTCATCACCAACAAGGAGAGTGGCATCGAGCAGGTGTTCGGCGGTGGGGGCAGCCCCGGCGCGCGCACCGACGTCTGGAACGACCCCAGGCTCCTCTCGCTCAACCCTGTCTTCGGCACCATGGTCAAGGTCTTCGGCCAGCCGGGCCCGTTCCACGCGCCGCATAATACGCGCACGGATGAGATCAATAAGGCCGTGGATGCGGCCCTCCGGCCCCTGTGGGACGGCCAGATCTCTGTACGTGACGCCGCCCGCGCCGCCGCCGAGGCCACCAACGTCATTCTGGCCCAGCCCCTCTAAGACAAGGCGATGAAGCAAGCCCCCAACGTCCTCTTCGTCATGGCCGACCAGCTCTCCGCGCTGGCTACCTCGCCGTATGGCAACCGGGACGTGCTGACGCCGCACCTCCAGCGCCTGGCCGGCCGGGGCCTCGTCTTTGAGCGTGCCTACTGCAACGCCCCGCTGTGCGCCCCCTCGCGCGCCTCGATGATGGTGGGGCAGCTCGCCGGACGCATCCCGGTGAACGACAACTCGGAGGAGCTCCCCGCCTCAGTCCCCACGTTCGTCCACTACTTGAGGCGGGGGGGCTACAAGACGATCCTCTCCGGCAAGATGCACTACGTCGGGCCGGATCAGCTGCACGGCTTCGAGGAGCGCCTGACGACGGACATCTACCCCTCCGACTACATCTGGACCAAAGCCTGGGACGTGCAAGGAGATCCGCCGCGCCGCGTGGGGCTCCCGGGGGACGCCGAGACGGGCCAGAGCTATGCCCGGCAAATGGCGCAGATGGTCAAGGAAGCCGGCCCCGTCCCCTGGAGCTACCAGCACGAGTATGACGAGGAGACCCACTTCCGCGCCCTGGAGGCGTTGCGCGGCCTGGCCCGCCGGCGCGGGCCTGATCGGGAGCGGCCGTGGTTCCTGTGCGTCTCCTACACCCACCCGCATGACCCCTACGTGAACACGCCAGCCTACTGGGACCGCTACGAGGGACGGGAGATCGCCCTGCCCCAGCCCCCGCCCCCGGGCTGGCAGCCCCACCCGATGGACGTCTGGACGAACGCCTACCACGGCGTCGACCTCGTGGCGCCGACGCCGGAGGACGTGTACCGCTCGCGCCGCGGCTACTACGCCTCGACGAGCTACTTCGACGACAAGCTGGGCGAGCTGGTGGGGGAGCTGGAACGCCTCGGACAGGCAGGAGACACCCTGGTCATCGTGACCGCCGACCACGGGGAGATGTGCGGCGAGCGAGGGATGTGGTTCAAGCGCACCGTCCGGGAGTGGTCGGCGCGCGTCCCCCTGATCGTCGCCGGCGCCGGTGTCCAGTCCGGACAGCGGGTGGGCCAGAACGTCTCCCTCGTGGACGTGTTCCCTACCGTGCTGGATGTTGCCGGTCTGGCGCCGGCGGTGGACTTCCCGCATCCCCTGGATGGCCACAGCCTGGCGCCGTTCCTCCGGGGAGAGGCGCCCGCCGACTGGCCGGACGCGGCGATCGTGGAGAACCTCGGGGAAGGCACCATCGCCCCCATCCGCGCCCTGGTGCAGGGCCGGCACAAGCTCATCTACGTCCACGGCCAGCCGGACCAGCTACACGACCTCGAGGCCGACGCGCACGAGTGGCGCAACCTGGCAGATGATCCCGCCCACGCCCACCTGATGCGAGCGCTGCGGGCCCGCCTTATGGACGGCTGGGACGCGGCGTCGGTCGACCGAGCAGTGCGCGAGAGCCAGCGCCGGCGCGCCTTTCTCAAGGAGGCCCTGTTCCAGGGAACGTACACCCCCTGGGACTTCCAGCCGTACTTCGACGCCGCCCGGCAGTACGTGCGGCGGTCCTCGAACCAGCAGTGGGACCCCCACCTGGGGCGGTAGCCGGCACGCCCAAGGCCACGCCGCAGGTCGGCGACCGGCGGCTACAGCCCGGGCGGGACGTCGTCCATGGACGCCAGGCGGCGCACCAGCGCCTCGTCCACCTCCACGCCCAGCCCCGGCCCGTCGGGGACGGTGATGGCCCCGGCCTCGACCCGTAGCTGGCCGGGGAGGATGGGCCAGCGGTCGCGGATGCTCACCGGCTCGATGTTGTACTCCTGCTCGTAGGGGACGTTGGGGTGCACGGCGCAGAAGTGGAGGTGTGCCGCCGTGCAGATGGTAGGTTGGGTGTTGTGCACCGTCATCGGCTTGTGGAACGTCTGCGCCAGGACGGCAATCTTCTGCAGCTCAGTCAGCCCGGCCGCCTTGACCACGTCCGGTTGTAGTACGTCGATCCGTCCCTCCATGATCAGGGCACGGAAGGCGCGGTGGGTGAAGTGAGACTCCCCGGCCGCGACTGCCACCGTCAGGGCGTCGGCCACCTGCGCCAGGCCGGCGTGGTCGTGCTCAGGGACGGGACACTCGAAGACCGACACCCCCAGGTCCTCCAGGCGCCGTCCGATCTCCATGGCGTGGTGGACGGAGTAGGCCCCGTTCACATCTACCAGCAGTTTGACGGCGTCCCCCACGGCCGCCCGGACCTCGCGGATGGTCTCCAGCGTCCGGTCGGCGGGGTCGTCGATCTTCCCCGGCACGGCGCTGTGCAGCTTGTACGCCGTGTAGCCCTGGGCGGCGAAGCCGGCGACGCGCTGGGCCTCGTCCGCCGGCGCCAGGTCGCGGCGCAGCGAGCTGGCGTAGACGGGGATGCGGCTGCGCACCCGCCCGCCCAGCAGGCGCCAGATTGGCTGTGCGAGGGCCTTGCCCTTGACGTCCCACAGGGCGATGTCCAACCCGGCCACGGCCACGGCCAGCGTCCCCGCCGGGCCGGCCACGGTGGCCATGCCCATCAAGCGCCGGTGCAGGGTCTCCGTGTCCAGTGGGTCGGCGCCTAGCAGGGCGGGGCGGAAGAACTGCTCGATCGCTGGCTTGACCAGCAGCCGCGCCCGACGAAAGCACTCCCCCCAGCCGACGATCCCGGCGTCCGTTTCGACGCGCACGATGGGGTGCTCGCTGGCCAGGATCAGGCACTCCACCTCGGTGATCTTCACGCCGCCACCCCTTTCCCCCAGCCTCGCCTGTGAGCCGGCCCTACCCTGCGCCGCCCCGGCCGCTGTGCCCCGCCATCGTGACGCCGGTGGCACCCGTGGCGCTCGCCCAGGGGGGCCACGTCCCTGAACGCCGGTGTCGACTGTCGGCTGAGGCGGGTCAACGCAACGGCGCCGGCAGACCTTGGGGTTCGGGCTCGCGCGCCGGGCCCTGGCCGGTGGCGCGGGCGATGGTGTGGCGGGCCCGCTGGCTGCGGCGCACCTGGCGCTCGACCTCGTGCGGGTCCCAATCTGCCAGCAGGCGGCGCCGCAGGGCGCTCTCCACGGCGGCGAGATCGGGGCTGCCGGCCAGGTTGCGGAACTCGCCGGGGTCGGCGGCCAGGTCGTAGAGCTCCGCCGGCTCCCCGTGGTAGTAGGCGTATTTCCAGCGCCCGGCGCGGAGCATGCGCTGGGGCCGGTTCGTGGCGTGGCCGTAGTACTCGCAGATCGCCTCGTCCTTCCATTGAGAGGCCCCCTGGGA
>JAUJOR010000011.1:91628-153724 GCA_030447525.1 Chloroflexota bacterium
CTGGGAGGCCCCCTGGGACTGGGAGGCCCCCTGGGACTGGGAGGCCCCCTGGGACTGGGAGGCCCCCTGGGACGGAGAGGAGGTGCCCAGGGCCCGCAGCAGGGGTAGGAGCGTGTCGCCGTCCCAGTCATCGGCCCCTTCCCCGCCGCCAAGGTCGACGAGCGTGCGGGCGACGTCCACGTTGGACACGGCGCCGGCGAAGCGCTTGCCGGCGGGGAGCGTCCCCGGCCACGAGAAGAGGATAGGGACGCGCGAGGATTGTTCGTAGAAGCTGTTCTTCCACCACAGGCCGTGCTCGCCGGCCAGCTCTCCGTGGTCGGCGGTGTAGACGACGACGGTGTTCTCCAGCTGGCCCGTCTCCCGCAGGGCGGCCACCAGGCGCCCAATCTTGTCGTCCAGGTACGTGACCAGGCCGTAGTAGGCGGCGCGGGCGACGCGGAGCTGTTCCTCGGAGAAGTCATAGAGGGCGAAGGTCCGGCGTACCCGCTCGTGCGCCGGGTGCTGACCGTCCAGGTGCCCTGGGGGGATGACCGGGGCGTCCACGTTGTTCGGGTAATAGAGGGAGAAGTAGGGCTCGGGGACCACCAGCGGGAAGTGGGGGCAAAGGAAGGAGGCCACCAGGCACCAGGGGGCGTCCTTTCGCGCCGGCTGGCGCAGCCAGCCCAGAGCCGCCTGCTCCACCTCGTCGTCAAAGTCCAGGTGCGCGGCGCGCCCTGGCCCGGCCTCCTCGATGCGCCGGCGGGCCTGCGCCCCGCCGGCGGGGTGATCGTCCCGCCACTCGCGACCGGTGACGCTGCCGGCCCCGTGGGCATCTCGGGTGAGCTGGCGCTCGAAGCCGTGGAGCTTGTCCGGGCCGATGAAGTGCATCTTCCCGTCCAGCACCACCTCGTAGCCAGCCCCGCGCAGCAGGTGGGCGAAGGTGACCGTCTCCGAAGGGAAGGGGGCGCCGTTATCGTAGGCCCCCAGACGGGAGACGTGCTTGCCGGCCACGAAGCTGGCGCGGGAAGGGACGCACAGTGGCGAGTTGCAGTAGCCGGCGTCGAACGTAATGCCGCTCCTGCCGAGAGCGTCCAGCTGCGGCGAGCGGACGATGGGGTGGCCGTACAGGCCGGAGAACATCGGGCCGTGCTCGTCGGACATGATCACCAGGATGTTCGGCTTCGTCACCACGTGATGTCTCCTACTGATCGCTCAATGGACGACCCAATGTACTACGAGTCCCCCGCGTCTGGCCTCGTCTGGCCGGTCAACCCGGCGCTCCGCTGGCCATCCGCGCCGCCAGGGGGAGGGAAACGCTATGCTGTGCCCATTATGGGGCCTGGGAACGACGGCAGCGGGGCGGTGGACAGGGCCACCGGCGTGCCGGCCGAGCACTGGCTCCGGCAGCCGGATGCGGTCGTGGCCGTCACGCCGTCCGAAGGGTTCTGTTGCACGGCCTTCCGCGTCCGGCTCCCAGGGAGTGGCGCGGCCGGCGCCGGGGACGGCGGGGCGGACGCAGCGGCCGGAGCCCCGGGGTTCCTCAGCATATTTGCCGAGGCCCCTTCCTGGGAGGCGCTGACCGCGCGCCCGTCGTTCTTTGGCAACCCGCTGCTCTTCCCCTTCGCCTACGGCGTGGCCGGGGGGGCGTTCGAGTACCGGGAGCGGCGCTACACCTTGCACCCCACCCGCTGGGGCCGCGTCGCCCACGGGCTGGTGCGTGACCACCCCTGGACGGTAGAGCGTGCGTGGACCGACCCGGCCGGCGACCACGTGCAGGCCGCCATCACTACCGCGGGCGACGCCCGGATGCTGGCCCAGTTCCCCTTCCCCTTCCGCCTGGTCGCCACCTACACCCTCGCCGGCGCCACCCTGACGCTGGAGGCACGGGCGACGAACCTGGGCCAGGGACCGATGCCCTTCGGCTTCGGCATCCACCCCTATCTCCCCCTCCCACTCCATCCCGGCGGCGACCCGGCGGACGACGTGATCTGGGCTGACACCACTCACCTGGACGCCGGTGGCCCACCATCCGCCGGCGCCTCGATCGCTCTCACCCCGGCCACCGCCCCCTATGACCTCCGCCCCGGTCCCACGGTGGCCTCGTTGCTGGCGGCGCAAGGCGCGGAACGAGGTCCCCAGGGAGGTCTCTACGTGACCTACGCCAAGCTCGCGCATGAAGGGGCGTCGGGGATTCGCTGGTCGATGACCAACCGGCGCCGGGGCGTGGCCGTGGAGATCGAGACGGCCGCAGACTGCCGGGCGATGGTGCTCTTCGCCCCCCGCCCGCCGACGACCGTGATCTCCCCGGTGATCGGCACCTGCCTGCCCGGCTTCCTGGACGACGCCGGCCGGCAGCGCGAGCTGGGCCTCCTGGAGCTGGCCCCCGGCGAGACGTGGTCGACCGCCGTGACCGTGCGGGCTCGCCTGGATATCCCGAGCTGAGTCATTCTGTGCCCGGCAGGGCACCGGCAGGGCATGAACTCGCAACGCCGTACCGCCCGTCCGGTGGAATGAATGAATGCTGGAGCGTGCTCTCACCAGTTGCGCCCCGCGCTGGGCTAGTCCCCCAGCTCCGTGCGCCATGAATGGCGGGGCTCGTAGCCGAGCACGCGCCGGGCCTTCTCGATGCCATAGGCCGTCTCCGGCCCCTTGAGCGAGCCGGCCAGCGCTCCCAGCTCCGGCACCAGCTCTGGGAGCACCTCCGCCAGGGGGCGCCGGCAGTGGGCCACGGCCGCGTTGATGTTGAAGGGGTGGTTGCCCGGTCCTAGCTCGTCCAGGTGCTCCAGCGCCAGGCGCGCCGCCAACGCCACGTCCCGCGAGTCGACGTGACCCCAGAGGCCCCCGACGGCGTTGTCCCGCGGCCGGCCACGCGTTGTCCACTCGTCCGGCCCGATCACCAGCGAGGGGCGCAGCGAGGCGGTCTGCAGGCCGGACTCCTCTCCGGCCAGGGCGAAGATCTCCTCCCCCACCCACTTGGAGAGGGCGTAGGCATTCTGCGGATGGTGCCCCACCGACTCGTCGGCCGGGAGCGCGGTGATGCCGCCGTGGCGCGCCTGCCAGCCGAGGCTGTAGATGGTGACCGAGCTGGTATAGACCAGCCGCCGGATCCCCAGCGCCCCGCAAGCGGCGGCCACGTTGGCGCAGGCGGCCGTGTTGTTGACGAAGACGTGCTCCGCCGGGTGGTGCTGGGTGTTGGGATAGGCCCCCAGGTGGATCACCGCGTCCGACCCGGCCAGGACGCCGTAGACGCTCCCGGGGTCGGATAGATCGGCGAACAGGGCGCGGTCGGCGCTCCCGGCCGGAGGCAGGACGCGGTCCACCGCCCATACCGTGTGTCCGCCCACCTCCTTGAGCTCCCGGAGCACCGCCCGCCCGACGCGGCCGGCCGCTCCTGTCACCGCTACCTTCATGCCTGTCCCTCCGGTGGATGATCCGGTGTAGTGGATGATCCGGTGTAGTGGATGATCCGGTGTAGTGAGGATTGCGGAACGCGGTGGACGCCTCAGGTACAGGACCTAGGCCGTCTTATCTGGTGGCGGGAACCGGCCCCCAGCCGGCACGGCGTACCTCCTGTCAGCTAGAGCTCACCTTGGGGATCCCGGCCGCGCCTCGAGCCGTTCGTTGTGTCCCTGGCGCGCCGGGTACGCAGCCAGCGGGTGGGCGGGCGGCGTTAGCGGCAGGTCGGCGCGCCGGCCGGAGAAATGAGAGGCATAGACCCCCAGGGCCATCTCCAGCGACGCCCGGCCGTCTGCGCCGGTGCACAGCGGGTGCTCCTCGCCGGGGTCCTTATCGCCAGGGCCGGAAACCCCGGAGACCCGGACGTCCACGGCCCGCAGGAAGCGGTCGATCATTCGCCGGTAGGCGTGCTGGGGGCGCTCCAGCTCCTCCTGGAGGATGCCATCCAGCGGTCGCCACTCGGCGGCACCGCCCCTGGCGCCGCGCCCGAAGTCGCCGTCGGGGTAGCGTGTCCAGGCGGCGCGGGCCTCGCCGAAGGGCCAGGGCTTCCGCGCGGCGCCCTCGTAGAAGACCATGCGCCCGTGCGTCCCGGCGATCTCCACGTCCACGTGGCCGCAGCCGTTGTGGTAGGCGTACGCCCCGCCGGCGAAGCCGAACTGCGCCGCCACCTCGTCGCCGGCGGCAAGCCCCTCGTGCGGGATATCGTACACGTCAGGTCGTACAGGTGCGTGGACATAGACATCAGGCGGCGCCCCCCGCCCCCATGGTCGCCCTTGAGCAGGCGCAGCTGGCCGATGGCCCCTTCCTCGATGAGCTGCCTGGCGCGGCAGAAGCGGGCATCGCCCCGGCGGTGGTGGTTCACGCCGAGCACCACGCCCGCCGCCCGGCAGGCCTCGATCATCGCGTCCGCCTCCCGCAGATCCAGGGCGATCGGCTTCTCGCAATACACGTGGATGCCCCGCGCGGCGGCGGCGTGCGTGACGGCGGCGTGGGTGTCCGGCCAGGTACACACGTGCACCGCGTCCGGGCGCCCGGCGTCCATTAGGTCGGTGTAGTCAGAGAAGCGCCCGTCCTGGGAGACGCCGTACGCTTTGCCGAACGCCTCCAGCCCCTCTGGGCTGACGTCGCAGAGCGCCACCAGCTCGGCGGCCGGGTGGGACGCCAGGGCCTCGGCGTGCTGCCGGGCGATGCGCCCGCAGCCGACGATCGCCACCCGGTAGCGGCGCCGCGCCGGCGTCCAGCGCGCGGCGATCTCGGCCGCCACACCCCCGCTCACGTCCAGTTGGGCCGGCATCGTCCCCCTCCTTGTTCCCCTGCTCCGCGGGTGCAGGGTACAGTACTATGCCCGTGAACGACCGGTAAGGACCAGGCAAGGACGAGTCCGGCAAGGACGATGAAGGAAGGGGAGCGAGATGCCCAAGGGGAGTCCGGCAAAGCGGTTTGTGTTGATCGGCATGGACGGCGTGGGCATGGAGAACATGCTCCACATGGTCAGAGAGGGGCGCTGCCCCAACGTCAAGCGCTTGCTCGAGCAGGGCGTCTACCGCGAGATGTGGGGCGTGCTGCCCACGCTGACGCCCCCGGGCTGGACGACGCTGGTCACGGGGGCCTGGCCATCCACCCACAAGGTGATGGACTTCAACATCTACAAGCCCGGCGCGCCCCTGGACGAGACCGAGTGGGGCATCAACACGCGCCTCTCCCGGGCTGAGTACCTCTGGAACACTATGGAGCGCGCCGGCACGACGCCCCTGCTGGTGAAGTACGAGATGAGCTGGCCGCCAACGCTCTCCGGGGAGACCGGGGGGGTGCAGGTGGAAGGCACCGGGCCCGGCATCTCCAACCACGCCCAGATCGCCGGCTACCACCTCTTCACCGTGGGGCGCCAGCAGCAGGAGAAAGCCTCCGGCGACGCCGCCGAGGTCGACCCCTCCGCCCTGCGGGAGAACCGCCGCTACGACCCGGTGACGTTTTCCGGCACCAACGACACCTCCGGCTGGACCGACCTGCCCCCATCCGCCCGCGAGCCCCTGGCCGCCGAGCTGACCATCCAGCCCCTCAAGCGCTCGCACCCGTCCATGAAGCGCCAGGGGGAGGGGCAGCCCAAGACCTATTACGCCCTGGCCTACGCCAGCAGCGACTCCGGCTACGACCGCGTGCGCGTCACCCGTTCCAAGAATGGGAACGACCGCGTCTTTGACGCCGACCTGGCCCCGGGCCAGTGGAGCCCCTTCACCGCGGAGCGCTTCACCATCGGCGCCGAGTCGGTGGACGGCCACGTGCAGTGCAAGCTGATTGCCCTGGCCCCGGATGCCTCGAAGCTCGACCTGTTCTTCCCCCAGATCTGGCCCGTCTCCGGCTATACCTTCCCGGATGGGGTGGGCCAGGAGATCCTGGACAACGTCGGCCCGTTCCGCCAGAACCCGGGGCGCGACGCCCTGGGCGTGATCGACGACGACACCTACTTCGAGTGCCTGGAACATCACCTGGAGGCCCTGTCCGGGGTGGCCGTGCACCTGGCGAAGACGCGCCCCGCCTGGACGGGCCTGTTTACCCAGACGCACTCCACCGACTACGCCAACCACTTCTTCATAGCCAGCTCCGACCCCATCAGCGGCGCCCCGGCGGATGTGGTGGAGCGCAACTACCGGGGTATGGTGCGCACCTACGAGGCCTGCGACCGCTGGGTGGGGCGCCTGATGGACGCCCTCCTGGACGGGGACACGGTCTTCTGCCTCGTCTCCGACCACGGGGGCACGCCCACGACCTACCAGGTGACGAACGTCGCCGACGTGTTAGAGCAGGCCGGGCTGCTGGCCTACAAGGAGAGCACGGCCCCCGGCCCCGGCGGCGTCGGCCGGCGACGGGAGATCGACTGGACGAAGACCAAGGCGGCCCCCCAGGGGGTGGTGAACATCTTCCTCAACGTCAAGGGACGCGAGCCGACCGGGATCGTCGAGCCCGGGGAGGAGTACGAGCAGGTGCGTCGGGACGTGATCCACGCCCTGACCAGCTACCGCGACCCCCAGGCAGGATACTGCCCCTTTACCATTGCCCTGCGACGTGAAGACGCCGAGGCGGTGGCCATGTGGGGGGAGCTGGTGGGCGACGTCGTCTACGCCACCCTCCCGGAGTTCGACGGGGCGCATGGCCACCAGCTCCCCAGCGCCGTCTGGGGCTGGGGCGGGCAGCACACCATGTTCATTCTCTCCGGCGCCGGCATCAGACGGGGGACGCACCTCGACCGCCAGGTGCGCCAGGTGGACGTGGCGCCCACCCTGGCCTACCTCACCGGCCTGCCTACCCCCGCTCAGGCGGAGGGGCGCGTCGTGATGGAGGCGCTAGAACAGCCGGACTGGCACCTCCGCGACTAGCGCGCCGCTTGGCATCGGCGGCAGTCCGGGCCAGGATTGTGGCCCGGACTGCCGCCGACCGCCGGCTCACCGGGCAAACGAAAGGAGCGCCAGCCATGTCTGCTGCCCTCCCGGACGCCGCTGTCCCGTCCGCACCTGGGCCTGCGTCCGCAGCTGGGGCCGAGCTGACCCTGGCGCCTTGGAAGAGGCTAACGCGGCGGACGGTGGTAGCCACGGCGGCCGCCGTGGCTGCAGGCTGCGCCCCGCTGGCCGGTGACGGGCCCACCAAAGGGATAGCGCAGGAAGTGCAGCTGCGCTACCTGGCGTGGCTGAAGGAGTGGGGCGAGACCGCCCCGGCGCTGGCGGGGGAGCTGCGCGAGCAGCACGGCGTCGTGCTGGACGTGGAGCTGGCCGCCGTCGGCGTCACCCCCTGGCAGGAGAAGCTACAGGCCCTGTTCGCCGCCGACGCCGCGCCTGACGTGCTCCAGGGGCGGGCGAACGTCGATCCACTTTTCCAGGACGGGGGCCTGTTCCTCGACCTGTCATCGCGGGCGCAGCGCGACAAGATCAAGATCGACGCGGCGACCTACGCCCTCTCCGGTACGGAGCGCTGGTGCGGCAAGCTCTACAGCGTCCCGCACTGGGCCGATCCCAATGCCGTCTTCTACAACAAGTCGCTCTTGCACCAGGTGGGTGCCAAGGACCCCTGGGACGACTTGAAGGGCGACTGGACGCTGACCCAGATGGTGGAGCTGGCTCGAGCTGCGACTCGCGACCGCGATGGCGATGGGAAGCCGGACACCTGGGGCCTCCAGTGGAGCTACAATCATCCATCGCACGTGGGGATGCTGGCCTGGACGCTGGGCGGCGACGTCGCCGATTTCCAGGCCCAACGCTACACGCTGGACAGTCCCACCTCGATCGAGGCGCACCGGCAGCTCCAGCAGTGGCTGACGCGAGACCGCATCCTCCTCCCCCTCGCCGAGGCGGAGGGGCTGCGCAAGGAGACCGGGCTGGAGCCGTTTCAGGCCGGCCGGGTGGCGTTCCAGGTGCGCGCCGTCACGGACGTGGGGCGCAACCTCAAGGCGATCGGCAACTCGTTCGAGTGGGACGTCATTCACCTCCCCAAAGCCGCCGACGGGAATCCCGGCGTGGCGCTGGCGGCCGGGCACGGACAGGTGGCAGCGGCGCGCACGGCGCACCCTGATCGAGCGTGGGAAGTGCTGAAGTTCCTGATCGCCCCGGGAGCCCAGGAAGTCTGGGCGCGAGTCAACATGCCGGCGCTGCGCCGCACCTTTGGCGCGCACCTCAAGGCGCCGCCGGCGCACGTGCAGGTGTTTGGCGATCTCTACTCCCGCGCCTATGGCATCCACTTCCGGCACCACAGCACGGCACAGGCCTGGGACCTGTACGCCGAGGAGGGGCGCAAGGTCGTCGAGGGGCAGGCCTCACTCGGACCCGGTCTGGCCGAGCTCAATCGGCGGATGAATGATCTGGTCAGGTTCGGCAGCTGCGCACCCTACGCCGGACTGCGTCACCCGATCCGGCCGTAGGGAGCCGCCAAGGTCCAAGCGGTGCTCGATCGCCCGCGGTAGGGCGCAAGACCGCTCTCGCCGGGGCAGCTGTTTCGGTGACAGCGCGGGTCTCGGGCAGGCACAATGCGTCCATGAGCGGCTCGCCAGGGCGCGCACCCAGCCTCGTGGTCATCATGGTCGACCAGCTGCGGGCCTCGGCGCTGGAGCTGTATCGGGAGGCGGCGCGGGACGCCGGGCTGACCCTGGCGCGCACGGCGCACCTGGACGCCCTGGCCCGCTCCGGCGTGCGCTATCGCTGGGCGTTTACGCCCAGCCCGGTGTGCGTCCCGGCGCGGGTGGCGTTCTGGACGGGGCGCTGGCCCCACCTGACGCGCTCGCAGGACAACCGCGTCTATCTCCAAGGGGGAGAGACGCACCTGCTGGATCTGTTGCGCGAGCGTGGCTACCGGGCCGGACTGATCGGCAAGAACCACTGCTTCGACGAGCCCGCGCTGCACACCTGCTTCGATGCGTACTACCCCGTAGGCCACAACGGCCCGGCGGATGACCGGGGCGACCCGGACGTCGCCGGCGCCAAGCGCTTCATCCACAGCCTGGGCGGTCCGGGAGGCAAGGCGTACGCCGCCGGGGTGAGTCCCTACCCGGTGGAGAAACACGGCACCTGGTTGGTCGGCGAGGAGGCAGACGCCTTTCTGCGCGCCAACCGGGAGCACCCGTTTTGCGCCTGGGTCTCTATCCCTGACCCGCACACCCCTTACCAGGTGTCCGCCCCGTATGCCTCGCTCTACCCGCCAGCGGGGCTCGCCCTGCCGCCGTACGGATCGCCCGGCAACCCGGGGAAGCCGGAGCGCTTCCGCCTCTTTGCCGAGCTGATGGGGGCGCAGGACGTGCCGGACGACCACCTGCGTTTCGTGCTCTCGATCTACTATGGCATGATCGCCGTGATCGACGACGTGGTGGGCCGGCTGCTGGCCACGCTGGAGGAGCTGGGCCTGCGCCAGGACACCATCGTGATCTTCACCGCCGACCACGGGGACTATATGACTGAGCAGCGCCTGGTGCGTAAGGGGGCGTCTATGGCCGATGCCCTGACCCACGTCCCGCTGCTCCTCTCGTACCCGCGCCGCGTGGCCGCCGGGGGCGTGTGCCATGACCTGGTAAGCCTGCTGGACGTCTTCCCCTCGCTCGTGCAGCTGATGGATCTCCCCCTGCCCCCCGGACGCAGCGGCCAGGCGCTGCCGTACGCCATGCCCGACGCTACGCCCCGGCAGGACGTCTTCTCCGAGCATGGCACGGTGCGGGGGCCCGTCGACCGCGAGGGGATCCTGGGGCACTTGCGGCAGATGGCCGCCGCCGGCAGGCCGCACGGCGCGCCGTGGCAGACGGTAGCCAGCGGTCAGAAGAAGATGGTGCGCACCCAGGAATGGAAGTACGTCCATCACGCCGGGGGCGAGAGCGAGCTCTACTCACTGCTGGATGACCCGCACGAGCTGGTCAACCTGGCCGCCCGGCCCGAGCACAAGGAGCGAGTGCACGACTTCCGCCGCCGGCTGCTGGAGTGGGCCATGGAGACCGAGGACACCTTGCCCGCGGACACGCCCCGGGCCGACCGCAGCATGCGTTGAACCATACGGGCCCGGAGGGGGTGCGGACGTGACAGACGTGACAAGACAACGAGGTGGGGCGTACTCGCGCCGGACAATCTCGCGGCGGGTGGCGACCGGGATGACCGGCGGGCTGCTGGCCGCCTGCGGGAGCCCATCCGGCGGCCCGTCCGCACCGGCGAGTCCCGCGGGACGAGTTGGACCGGGCACGACGATCACCTACCTGGGCAACCACAACCAGGCGGAGGCGCAGCTGATCGAGCCCCAGCTGCTGGCCTTCCAGGGCATGTTCCCCGGCGCCAAGGCGGAGATGACCAACCTGACCAGTGGGTACGACCAGAAGCTGCAGACGATGCTCGCCTCGGGCACCCCGCCGGACATGTTCCGCACCGGGGGCACCAGCTGGGCGCAGCTGGCCAACCAGGGGGCCATGGCTGAGATCGGCCCGCGCATCAAGCGCGACAAGTTCGACCTTTCCGACTTTATCGAGGCCGCGGTGCAGCAGTACTTCTGGAAGGGCAAGCACCTCGGCCTGGGGTCCAACGTCGGCTACAGCTTGATCTACTACAACACGGCCTCCTTTCGCGAGAGCGGCGTGCCGGAGCCGAGCGACGACTGGGGCAAGTCCTGGAGTTGGGATGAGTTCACCGAATCCCTCAAGCGGCTGGCCAAGCGCGGCGCCGACGGCGAGCCGGAGCGCTACGGGTTCACAGACGTGGGCGAGTACCATCGCCTGCTGGTCACCAATGGGGCCCGGCTGACCAACGACGAGGAGACGCGCACCCTGTACGACTCGCCGGAGGGGATCGAGACCTGGGAGTGGATGTACGATCTCGTCCACGGCCACAAGGTGGCGCAGAACCCCCTTACCCACAAGGACCTGTCCCCGGCGAACGCCTTTATCCAGGCTCGGGCGGCTACCTGGGTGAAGTCCACCGCCACCGGGACAACGCAGCTGGTGCCCCAGAGGGACCTCGCCTGGAACGTTGCCCCCACGCCCCGGGGGCCCCGCCTCAGGGCGGAGAAGTGGATCTACGGCGGGGGCAGCGCCTGGTGGATTGCCACCGGCTCCGCGGCGGTGGATGCCACCTGGGAGCTCCTCAAGCACCTGGAGTCGCCTGAGGTGGGGAAGAGCTTTGCCCTGGGAGGCTTCGCGCCCATCCGCTCCTCCGTACTCCACTCCCCCGCCTGGCTGCGTTCCGATCAACCCCCTGCGAGCAAGCGCCCGCTGGTGGATGGCCTGAAGCGGTTGCTGCCCTTCCCGAAGCTCACCAACTGGGCCACGTTCAGCAAGGCCATCGACGACGAGGTGCAGGCCCTGTGGCGGGGCGAGCGTCGCGGCCGGGAGGTGGCGCAGCGCATCCGCCAGGCGACCGATCCGCTCCTGGCCGAGCACCAGCGGGCCATCAAGTAGGGCTGAGCCAGGGGTTCCGCTCTGGGGGCAGGAGGGCCAGGGCGCCGCCGGTGCGCGGGCCACTCGGGCTGGCCGCGCGCGGCCCTGGCTCCCAGCAGGCCAGCTCGGGACGTAGCAGCGGGTCGACCTCGCCGGGGGCCAGTTGACCGGCCACCCACGCCCCCAGCTCCCCGTCCATGTCACGCACCACCTCCGGCAGCTCCCCGGCGAGATCCTGCGTCTCGTCGGGGTCGGCGGCGAGGTCGTAGAGCTCGTGCCAGGTGATGCGGCGCGGTTGGGGACGGGCCAGGGCCAGCCCGCCGGTGAACTTGTGGATCAGCTTGTAGCGAGGTGTGCGCAGGGAGCGGGAGGCCAGGTAGCGCGTCCACTCGGAGACGGTGCGCTGGTGCAGAGCAGGGACGTCTCCGCGGGCCAGGGGGAGCAGGCTGCGCCCCTGGAAGGTCACCGGAGGGGCGATCCCGGCCAGGTCGAGCAGGGTGGGCGCGACGTCGATCGCCTGGGAGAGGGCCGTCACCACCCTCCCGGCAGGGAGTCCGGCGCTCCGCGAGGCGCTTTCCGGAGCGCCGGACGGCGAGACGCCGGGCGCGCGGATGATCAAGGGGACGCGGACGGTGGCCTCGTACAGCTCGTCGTGGGCAAAGGGCACGCGGTGCTCGGCCATGCTCTCCCCGTGATCGGCGGTCAGGGCGACCACGGCCTGCTCGGCGATGCCTAGCCGCTCCAGGTGGTCAAGCAGCTCGCCGAAGCGGTGATCGAAGTAGGCTATCCCGCCGTCGTAGGCGTCGATACGGGCGCGCGCCTCTGGCGTCACCTCAGCCACCGGGCCCCAGGCGGAGACGTATTCCCCGCCCCCGGGCGCCGGGTGGACGGGCACCTCGCGCCCGATCCGCTGCGCCGGGTACTCAGCGCCGAACGGCTTCGGGGCGAGGTAGGGGCTGTGGACGTCCCAATAATGGATAAAGAGGAAGAAGCTCTCGCCGGCGTGCTGCTCGAGCCAGGGGAACAGCCGGCGGTGCAGCACGTCGGCGCCGACCATGCGTTGGATACCCGGCGTCACCGAGACGTGGTACTCATAGCCCCGCACGAACCACTTGGGATGGTTGGGGAAGTTGGCCAGGTTGTCGAATGAGGCCGTTAGCGTCCCCCCGCCGACGTAGCGCCCGTCGGCGATCTCGATGGGCGGCCCGGCGGCGCGGAACAGATCTGCCAGCACCGGTGTGGTGTCGTCCAGGGCCACCGGGAAGTTGGGGTTCTGCCCGGACGGGTTGGCCAGCACCTTATGGGTGGTGCCGAATTGCCCGCTGACCAGGCTGGTGAAAGAGGGCAGCGTGTAGGGCGCCTGGCTGACGTGGTTGTGGAAGCGCACGCCCTCGGCGGCGAAGCGGTCGATGCGCGGGCTGGTGGACCGGAAGTAGCCGTAGCACCCCAGGTGGTCGGCTCTCAGCGTGTCGCTTACCACCAGGATCACTTGCACGTCGGTCCCCTTCCCCGCCCCGCGCGTCTGCTTCGTCCTGCGCCCCGGCGCCGGGCGTCCTTAACGGATCGCTACTCTAGGTACCTCAAGGTGGGTAGGTCTTCGACCCAAGGATGGCACGTGCAGCGATCCCTGCATCGGCCACCTGCTCCGGCCAATGGAAGTGCATCGTACCTGTCGGGGGCGTTTACGGCGAGCCCCCGCATGCTACTGGGGGAGCGATGCCGGACGACGACGAGGGGATGACGATCGCGGAGCGACGGAAGTACCTGAAGCGGATGCAGGGGCGGTACTGGGCGCCGACCGCGCGGGGCGGGGACGACTGCTGGACGAGATGGCAGCGGTGACCGGGCTGCATCGCAAGAGTCTGCTGCGCCTGCTGGCGCCGGGCGGGCTGGACCGCTGGCCCCGGCGGCAGCGGGGACGGGTGTACGGCCATCTGGTGGACGACGCGCTGCGCGTGATCTGGGAGAGCCTCGATTACGTCTGCGCGGAGGCGCTCACCCCCGCCCTGTTGGCCACGGCGCGTGCTGCTGGCGCCCACGGCGAGGTGCGGCTGACGGACGAGCCTGGCAGCCCAGTTGGGGCGGATCAGCATCGCGAGCGTGCAACGCCGGCTGACGCGGCTGGCGCAGGACACGCCTCGCCTCCCGCGCCTGGGGCCGGAGCGGGCCAACCGCGTCAACCAGGTGGCGCGCCAGATCCCGATGCGCGCCTGGCGTGGGACGAAGCGCGCCAGGGCACTTCGAGGTGGACCTCGTCCATCATAGTGGGCCGGTCACCGACGGCGAGTACCTGCACACGTTGCAGGCTCGTCGACGTGGCCACGGGCTGGAGCGAGCGGGTGGCCGTGCTCGGCGCAGCCAGCGGGCGATGGAAGAAGCCTTCCGGCGCGTGCTCGACCGACTGCCCTTCCCCGTCCGCGAAGCTGCACCCCGACAACGGCGGCGAGTTCCTCAATAACCATCTCGTGCGGTTCTGGGGCGAGGCCAGCACCGGCCTGACGCTGTCGCGCTCGCGCCCGTATCAGAAGAACGACAACCGCTTCGTGGAGCAGAAGAACGACACCCTGGTGCGGGCGTACCTCGGCCACGGGCGGCTCGACACCCCCGCCCAGGCCGACGCGCTCAACGCCCTCTACGACCAGATGTGGACCTACTACAACCTGTTCCAGCCAGTGCTCCATCTGGTAGCGAAGACGATCGACCCGGCGGAGCCGACTCAGGTACGGCGGACCTGGGACGCCCGCGCAGACGCCGTTCGCGCGCCTGTGCGCCGCGCCGGGGAGGCTGTCGGCCGCGCGCCAACTCGACCTGGCGCAGGTGCGCGACCGCACCAACCCTCGGGTGCTCCGCCGGGCGATTTACGCGGGGCTCGACCAGCCTGCTCGCGCCACCGCCGCTGCCGACCGCTGAAAACGTCCGGCGGGAGGCCACGGCGGCGTAAGCGCGGGTCGCCGCCCCAGCCGGCCGGCGGGCGCGCCCTGCCGGCGACCAACGTCCGAAACGAGGCTGACGCACACGACACGAAACGAAAGGAGCGGCCTCGCCCGGTAGCATTTTCATTTGAAGGAACCGTCCCCCGAATTGCCTCCTCGGTAACATTCTCATTTGACTTGACACGGCCCCTGGTGCCGGGCGAGCGCTGTTGGCCGGTGCCTGGATGCGGCACCGTGGCCGTGGGGTGGATCAATGCTATCCTGGCCGGCGGCGTATCTGTGGGGGGAGTGCATGCCGGTCCAGGCGCGGCGCGGGCCGCCGTTGCCGGGAGGCGCCATGCCGTATCGTCCGGCGTTGCCGGCGGAGAGAGATCATGAGTCAGACGACCGCCGGCCGGCCCAACATCGTCGTCATCCTGGTAGACGACATGGGCTACTCGGATATCGGCTGCTACGGCTCCGAGATCCGCACGCCCAACCTGGACGGCCTGGCGGCCGGCGGGCTGCGCCTGACGCAGATGTACAACGGGGCCCGCTGCTGCCCCACCCGCGCCTCGCTCCTCACCGGGCTGTACCCGCACCAGGCGGGGGTCGGCCACATGGTCAGCGACCTGGGCGCGCCCTCGTACCAGGGCTTTCTCAACGATCGCTGTGTGACCGTGGCGGAAGCGCTGCGCCCGGCCGGCTACCGCACCATCATGTCCGGGAAGTGGCACGTCGGCGGGCAGTACTCCACCCGGCCGGCGGACTGGAAAGCCGGCCAGCCGGGCTTCCCGCGTCCGATTGACCGGGGCTTCGACCACCACTTCGGCACCCTCGCCGGGGCCGGCAGCTACTTCAACCCCCACACGCTGATCCGCGACGCGGCCTTCGTCGAGCCCGAGGGCGATGACTTCTACTACACCGACGCCATCGGCGAGTACGCCGCCGCGCAGATCGAGCGGGCCGCCGGGGATGGCGTCCCTTTTTTCCTCTACGCCGCCTACACGGCGCCCCACTGGCCCCTGCACGCCTTCCCGGAGGACATCGCCCGCTACCGCGGGCGCTATCTTGATGGCTGGGACGCCCTGCGCGACACGCGCCACGCCCGCCTGAAGGAGCTGGGCCTGCTGTCCGGTGGATGGGCCCTGTCCCCGCGCGACCCCCAGGCGCCAAGCTGGGCCGACGCCCCGGACAAGGATTGGGAGGACGCCCGCATGGCCGTCTACGCCGCCCAGGTGGAGCGTATGGACGGGAGCGTGGGCAAGATCCTGGGCGCCCTCCGGGGGCAGGGGCTGGAGGAGGACACGCTGGTGATGTTCCTCTCCGACAACGGGGGCTGCGCCGAGCTCTTGCGCGAGGACGGGCCCCAGGGCTCCGCGCCCTCGCAGACCCGCGACGGCCGCCCGGTGCGCACCGGCAACGTCCGCGGCCTGATGCCCGGTCCGGCGGACACCTTCATGAGCTACGATTTGCCCTGGGCCAACGCCAGCAACACCCCGTTCCGCCTCTACAAGCATTGGGTGCACGAGGGGGGCATCGCCACTCCCTTCATCGCCCACTGGCCGGCCGTGATCTCCGGTGGCGGTGACCCGCGCCGGCCGGCGATCGCCCATGCCCCCTGCCACCTGATCGATCTGATGGCCACCTGCCTGGACGCCGCCGGCGTGCCCTACCCCCAGGAGCACGCCGGTCAACCGACCACTCCCCTGGAGGGCGAGAGCCTGCTGCCCCTCTTCCGGGGTGATCTGAGCTGGAGTCGCGCCCGGCCCATCTGCTGGGAGCACGAGGGGAACCGGGCGGTGCGCCAGGGGCGATGGAAGCTGGTCTCCAAGTTTCCCGGCCCCTGGGAGCTCTACGACATGGATGCCGACCGCACCGAGCTGCACGATCTCGCCGCCGACCACGCCGGTACGGCGGCGGAGCTGGCCGCCATCTATGATGCCTGGGCAGGGCGCTGCGGCGTGCTCCCCTGGGAGGAAATCCGGCCCCGCCGGCGTCCGTAGCCGGCTCCTCGGGCCGGCGTTGTCCAGCCCGGTCTTGAAGCAGAGGTGCCGCTCCGCAGACTGCTTCGGCGCATCGTCTGTCCCTGCGAGGGAGTCGTTTGTAGACCCTCCAGCTGAGAGATGCGTGCAGGAGTACCCCGGCCGCCCTTAGCACAGGCAGGGCCTTTTCATCAGGGGTAGGCGGTGGGTCCGGGTCATCCCCAGCGCAGCGAGGGATCAGCGAGTCGTTCCACCGTCCGTGGACCGGCGGCCCGGATGCCTCGCGGGGCTCGGCATGACCGCGCCGCGGGCGGTGCCCCAGGAGCGGCTCTGATGAACAGGGCCTGGGTAGCGAGGGGCGCTCCATTGCCCCATCCGCCGGGCGTCACTTACACTGCGCCGGTATGCCCGACCGACGCAAGCGCGTCGCCGCCGTCGTCACCGAGTACCGGCCGCTGGCCCACGCCGAGAACATCGTCAACAAGCTGCTGGAGGGGTATCTCCTCCACTGGGTACACGTCCCCCCGCGTGTGCAAGTGGCCTCGCTCTACACCGACCAGGTGCCGCTGGACGACATCGGCGTAAACATCGCCCAGCGACACGGCGTGCCCATCTACCCCACCATCCGCGAGGCCCTCACGCTGGGGGGCGCTGAGCTGGCGGTGGACGGCGTGGTGCTGCTGGGCGAGCACGGGGACTACCCGCTCAACGAGAAGGGGCAGCGGATGTACCCCCGCCGGCGGTTCTTCGAGGAGAGCGTGGCCGTCTTCCGGGACAGCGGCCAGGTAGTCCCCGTCTTCAACGACAAGCACCTGGCCTACAGCTGGGACGACGCCAAGTGGATCTATGACACGGCCACGTCCATGCGCATCCCAATGATGGCCGGCTCCTCGATGCCCCTCTCCTTCCGTTCGCCCCCGATGGAGGTGCCCCTCGGTGCCCCGGTGGAGGAGATCGTGGTGGTGGCGGACGGAGGGTTGGAGTCCTATGGGTTCCACGCCCTGGAGATCGCCCAGTGCCTGGCCGAGCGCCGTCGCGACTACGAGACCGGCGTGGGCGCGGTGCGCTGCCTGGCCGGCGAGGCGTTCTGGGCGGCGCTCGATGCGGGTGACCAATGGTCGCCTGAGCTTCAGGGGGCGGCGCTGGCGGCCGTGGGACACGCCGGCGGGACGCTGCGGGAGCGCTACGAGTCCGGCGCGGACGCGCAGGAGGCGCAGCGCCGCCTGGGCGCCACGCAGCCCCAATCCTGGCTGCGGCACGGACCCGGCCCCGCCCGGCCCCGCCCGGCGCCGCCCGCGGCCGGGCGGGGCAGTGGGGGCGCACCGGCCCGGCGGGAGTGGGCCGCCTTCCAGGTGGAGTACCTGGACGGGCTGCGCGTCACCGTGCTGATGATCGGGGGGTACGTCGTGCGCCGCGGGGTAGCGCTGCGCATCCGCGGTGAGGACGCCCCATGGGCGACGTGGTTCCTGCAGCAGCGCCGCCGGGACCAGCTCTGGCACTTCGATCACCAGGTCGACCACATCGAGCGCATGGTGGAGACCGGGCGCGCCCCCTACCCGCTGGAGCGCACGCTGCTCACCACCGGCTTGATCGATGCCCTGATGACCTCGCTCCACGAGGGCGGCCGGCGGATTGAGACGCCCCACCTGGCCATCCGCTACGCCCCGGCGGAGGCCACGGTGCGCCTCTCCGCGTTCAGCTACTGAACAGGTTCAGCGCTCGGCGGACGCTCCACGGCTGCGCCCCTACGGCTGCGCCCCACGACCGATCTCTTTCAGGCGAGCGGTGTCATAGAACAAGGGCACCGGCCGGGCGTCTTCCGTCTCCATACACCAGTCCAGCAGGCGGAGGCGCAGCTCGGCCAGGAGGCCGGCGCGCCGCGGGTCGCCCGCCAGGTTCGTGAGCTCCCACGGATCGGCGTCGAGGTCATACAGCTCGTCGTCGGCGGTGTTGTTGCCGGCGCCGGCATGGAGCGTGTCGTGGGTGTACTTTGCACCGAGCGTGCGCACCATCTTGGCCCGACCCTCTCCTTCCCGCTCGCGCAGCAGGGCCGGGCGCGGGCCTTCGCTCCCAGGGGGATAGAGGCGCTCCGCGGCGGCCATCGTCACGGCCGGGCCGCCGGCACCGTACTCGGCGAAGATGGCGTCGCGGGCCGGCGGCGCACCGGGCGTGCCGGGGAGGGGCTGCCCCTGGACGCCCGGGGGGAGGGGCACGCCGGCCAGGGACAGGACGGTCGGCATCACGTCGATGGTCGAGACCAGCTCCGGCCGGCGCTCGCCCGTTGGGAGATGCCCCGGCCAGCTGAGCAGCAGCGGCACGTGGGTCAGGCAGTCATAGAAGGCATTGGACTTGCCGAGCAGGCGGTGCTCGCCCAGGTAGTCCCCGTGGTCGCTGGTGAAGACGACCACCGTGTCCTCCCGCAAGCCCAGGCGCTCGAGCGTGTCCAGCAGAAAGCCGACCCGCTGGTCGAGGAAGTCGATCATACCGTAGTAGATGCTGGCCGCCAGGCGCACGTCGTCCTCTCGGAGATCGTCGTAGGCCAGGAGGTGGGAGTAGACGCGCTGCCGCTCGGGCTTGGTGTCCAGCTCCCCGGCGATCCACGGAGGGAGGGGCACGGACTCCGGCGGGTACTTGGAGGCGTAAGGCTCCGGCACCTGGAGGGGTGTGTGCGGGTCGGGAATGGAGACCCACAGGCACAAGGGCTGCTGGCCGCTGGCCTGCTCCTCGAGGAAGCGGGCCGCCCGCTCCGTGACTCGGTAGGTGGCCGACTCTTCGGGCGGCTCGCGCCGCACGCGCGCTAGCGGCCGGCGGATCCCCCGCGGTCCGGCCGGCCACTTCCCCGGTCCCGAGTTGACCATCGTCACTCCGGGGGCGATGACGTCGCCGTGGCCGGCGAGGAAGACGCAGTCGAAGTAGCGGTCGAAGTCCTCCTGGGTGAAGCAGTGGTTTTTCCCGAAGTGCCCCAGCCGGTAGCCGTGGGCGTGGAGCACCTGCGCCAGGTGGGTTTCAGTGCGGGGCATGGGGATCTCGTTCGTGCGGGCGCCGTGGCTGTGCGGCCAGCGGCCCGTCCAGAACGAGACGCGCGCCGGGACGCAAAGGGGGTGCGGGGTGAACGCTCGCTCGTAGAGGAGCCCCTCTGCTCCCAGGCGGGCCAGATTGGGCGTGCGCACCGGCCCGCCGTAGTGGTCGATGGCAGTGGCCTTCTGCTGGTCGGTCATGACTACCACGATGTGCGGCTGCTTGGCCATCCGTCCCCTCTCCCCTGCCCGCTGCTCGGCTGCTCCGCTGCTCCCCTGCCCGCTGCTCCTGCTGGCGTCGACCAAGGCCACTCCTAGTACCCGGCCACGGTGGTCTCACGGGGTATTCCTCAGATGGTGGTACCCAGCAACATCACCGTCACGAGGTAGTAGTGTTGGCCGGGCGCTTTCAGCGACGCCGGTCGGCCTCGACCGATTCGAACCACGCCAGCAGCGACGCCTCCAGGCGCCGCACTCGCTCCGGCTCCTCGGCGGCGCGATCGTGTCGCTCGTACGGGTCGGCCGCGATGTTGAAGAGCAAGGGCGGGGGTGGTGCCGACAGCGTGCGGGCCGGCTCCGGCCCTGGCGTGATGTCCGTGATCGAGCAGGGCACCTGCTTGAGCGCCCGGTCGACGGCCAGGTCTTCCGGGGCCACCACCATCGCCTCTGGGATCCGCGGCCGCACCAGCTTCCAGTCCCCTTCCCGCACGGCCGCGTTGCATTCGACCACGGGGGTGTAGCGGTTCCACTGCCAGAACCGGGGCGGTCCCGTCCCCACCGCCTCCCCTCGCAGCGCCCCCAGCGCGCTCTGCCCGTCCAGCGGCCCGGCGGCCCCCACCGCCTGTGGGTCGAGACCGGCCGCCTCCAGGAGCGTCGGTAGCCAGTCGCAGAAGTGCAGCAGGGCATGCACCGTACGACCACCCCCCGGGAGTCTCGCCGGCCAGCGCACGATCGCCGGGACGCGAATGCCCCCCTCGAACACCGTCCCCTTGCTGCCGTGAAAGTGCCCGTTGAAGCGGTCGGCCGCTTCGTCTCCCTGGCCCCCGAACTGCGGCCCGTTGTCGCTGGTGAACACGACCAGCGTGTCCTCTACCAGGCCGTGCCCCTCCAGCGTCTCCAGCAGGCGCCCGATCCCCGCGTCCATGCGCCGGTTCATGCCATAGATGGTGCGCACGCGCGTCGTCAGCTGCCCCAGCTCCAGGAACGGCGCCACGTCCTCCGCCGGGCATTGGAAGGGGAAGTGCGGGGCGTTGTACGTCAGATGCAGGAAGAAGGGCTCGCGGGCGTGCCGCTCGACGAACGCGACCGCCTCGGCGGTGAGCACCTCCGTGACGTAGCGCCCGTCTGCCCGGGTCGTGGTGCGGTAGGCGCCGTTGTAGTCCAGGCGGTAGTCCCAGTAGTCGATCCAGCCGCCGCGGAAGCCGCAGAACTCCTGGAACCCTCGATGGTTGGGGTGGTAGCGCTCGTCCAGGGCCCCCAGGTGCCACTTGCCGATCAGCCCCGTGGCGTAGCCGGCGGACCGGAAATGGTCGGCCACGGTGCGCTCGCGCAGCGCCAGCCGGTCGAGCCCGCGCCCTTCCAGGGTGTCAATCGCCCCCGTGCGGTGGGCATACCTCCCGGTCATCAGCGCCGCCCGCGCCGGGGCGCACACCGCCGATCCCGAGTAGTGCTGCGTCAGCCGCACCCCTTCGCCCGCCAGCCGGTCGAGGTGGGGAGTCTGCACATCCGAGTTCCCGAACGCCCCCAGGTCGCCGTACCCCAGGTCGTCGGCAACGATGAACACGACGTTGGGCCGGTCAGCGGGCATCGGCCGCCCCCGCGGTGCCGCGCCCTGTGCGGCGCCTGCCGGCCGGGGGCCGGTCGAAGCAGTCGCCGTCGACCCGCAGGACGTCTTGTCGCCCCGTCCCGGCGGTCACCGCCCCGCCTCGCGCAGCGGGCTGGACGTTGCCGAACGTGCTGTGCATGTCATAGGCATGAAACGTTGCACCCTCCCTTTACCGCCTATCCGGCGAGCCCCAGCAAGCCGGCCGGGCCAAACGACTACGTTGTGCTCGCCGGTGTCCTTCCTGCGAAGATAGCCGCCCCTTGCCCCAGCTCGTCCCCCATCTTCACGGCCGTCTCTGCCTGCCCCGGACGTGGCACTCAGCGTACATGGAGACGGGCCAGGCGAGCCCGATGTGACGCCATCCGGGGGCCAGGTCGCATCTCCTGTACCATACCGTCCCACCCCCCAGGGGGAGGGATTGACGAACGGGCCCACGGCTGTTACTGTCTAGCCGGGAACCCTCCCCCTGGGGGGAGGGGTAAGCGGGCCCGGGGAACGTGAGGCCGCTGCCGGGGCAGAGGTTTGAACGACGGCGCCGGAAAGCCGGGCGCTTCCAGCCCCACAGTCCAGCCCAGGTAGCCCAGGCTGAGTGTAGCCCAGGCTGAGTGTAGCCCAAGCAGAAACCGTCCCAGGGACAAGAGTATGGCCACGGCAACGAAGACGAACGGGCGTGAGATCACCCTTCCGGTCACGGGAATGACCTGCGCTTCGTGCGTCCGGCGGATCGAAAAGGCCCTCTCCAAGGTAGAGGGCGTGGAGGAGGCCAGCGTCAACCTCGCCACCGAGAAGGCCAAGGTGATCTTCGACCCCGCTGTAGCCGGCGTCTCCCAGCTCACGGCGGCCGTCGAGAAGGCCGGCTACGGGATCGGCGAGCTACCCCCGGCCGGCACGACGCCGGCCCCGTCCCCTGCTCCCCATGAGGCGGTCTCTGACCAGATGGTCTCTGACCAGGTGGCCTCTAGCCAGGCCCCCGCTGGGGCGCCGGACGGGCCGGCGTCCCAGCGGCCGGAGCTGGCGCGGCAGGGCGAGCTGGACGACTTGCGGCGCAAGTGGACGGTGAGCCTGGCCAGCGGCGTGGTCATGATGGCGCTGATGTACCTGCCGCTCCCGGTGGGGATGGGGGTGCTGGCGCCGGCCCTGCTGATTGCCGCCACCGTGGTGCAGTTCTGGGCCGGCGGGGGCTTCTACCGCGCTGCCTGGGGGGCCGCGCGCCACGGCGGCACCAACATGAACACCCTGGTGGCCGTGGGCACGACCGCGGCCTACGCCTACAGCGCCTTCGTCACCCTCTGGCCGGCCCTGGCCGAGCGCTGGGGCTTCCCCTTCCACCTCTACTACGAGACGGCGGTGGTCGTCATCGCCCTCATCTTGCTGGGGCGCTGGCTGGAGGCGCGCGCAAAGAAGCAGACCGGGGCCGCCATCAAGGCCTTGATGGGCCTGCAGGCACGGACGGCGCGGGTCATCCGTGACGGCGTCGAGCAGGACGTCCCGCTGGAGGCAGTCCGGGTGGGCGACCGGGTGCGCGTCCGCCCCGGCGAGAAGGTGCCGGTAGACGGCGTGGTGGAAGAGGGCCGGTCGGCGCTCGACGAGAGCATGCTGACCGGCGAGTCCCTGCCGGTGGACAAGGGCCCGGGCGCCCCCGTTATCGGCGCCACGCTGAACACAACGGGCGCCTTCGTCTTCCGCGCCACCAAGGTGGGACAGGACACCACCCTGGCGCAGATCGTCCGGCTGGTGGAGGAGGCCCAGGGATCCAAGGCCCCGATGCAGCGCCTGGCGGACACCATCTCCGGCTACTTCGTCCCGGCCGTGCTGGCCCTGGCCGCCCTGACGGTCGCCGGCTGGCTGGCCTTCGGCCCGGAGCCGCGGGCGACGCTGGCGCTGCAGGCGGCCATCGCCGTGCTGATCATCGCCTGCCCCTGCGCCCTGGGGCTGGCGACGCCGACGGCGATCATGGTGGGCACCGGCAAAGCGGCCGAGCACGGCGTCCTGATCCGGGGCGGCGAGGCGCTCGAGAGCGCCCGGCGCATCAACGCCATCGTGCTGGACAAGACCGGGACGCTGACCAGAGGCAAGCCGGCGCTCACCGACGTGCTCCTTGCCGGGGACGCCGGCCTCTCGGAGCCGGCGCTCCTGCGCCTGGTGGCCTCGGCCGAGCGCGGCTCCGAGCACCCCCTGGCCCAGGCGATCGTCGACGGGGGGCAGGCCCGCGGGGCGGCGCTGGTGGAGCCCGAGCGGTTCGAGTCCGTCACCGGGCGCGGCGTCGTTGCCGTCGTGGACGGACACCTGGTGCTGGTGGGTAACCGCGCCCTGCTCGGCGAGTACGCCGTGGCGTCCGGGGAGCTCGATGCACCGGGGGCGGAGCTGGCGGATGCCGGGAAGACGCCCGTCTACGCCGCGGTCGATGGTCGGGCAGTGGCGGTGCTCGGCGTCGCCGATACCCTCAAACCGGAGTCACATGAGGCGGTCGCGCAGCTCAAGGCCCTCGGCCTGGAGGTGTGGATGTTGACCGGCGACAACCGGGCAACGGCCGCCGCCGTCGCGCGCGAGGTGGGTATCGACCAGGTCATGGCGGAGGTGCTCCCTGAGCAAAAGGCCGGCAAGATCAAGGCGTTGCAGGCCGAGGGCAAGGTGGTGGCCATGGTGGGCGACGGGATCAACGACGCCCCCGCCCTGGCCCAGGCCGACCTGGGCATCGCCATTGGCACCGGCACGGACGTGGCCATGGCCGCCTCCGACGTCACCCTGATTGGGGGAGACTTACGGACCATCGTCACGGCCATCGCCCTGTCTCGAAAGACGGTGGGGGTGATCAAGCAGGGGCTGTTCTGGGCCTTCGCCTACAACGTCCTGCTCATCCCTGTGGCCATGGGAGCGCTGTACCCCTTCTTTGGGGTGCTGCTCGACCCGGTGCTGGCCGCGGCCGCCATGGCCATGAGCAGCGTGAGCGTGGTGACCAACGCCCTGCGCCTGCGGGGCTTCCACCGCCCGGAAAGCGCCGCGGCCATCCTGCACCCCTCGTGGGGGGAGCGGGTGCGGGAGTATGCCTATCTCGCCGGCATCGCCCTGGTCGCCCTCGCCGTCGGCGTCACCTCCCTGTTCCTGGCGCGGCCGGGACATGGCGCCGGCGATGCGAGCCAGGCAGGCACAAGAGGGACAGCTATGGCCTCTGAAAAGATGTACCCGGTCGTCTCGGCCGCGGCCGCGGGCGTGCGGGCGGAGCTCAGCGTGGCGGCACCGGTCGAGCCCAGCGTCCCCGTCCGCCTGGCCTACCGCCTGGCGGACGCCCGCTCAGGTGCCCCGCTCACGGACGTCGTCGTGGCCCACGAGGCCCCCGTGCACCTGATTGCGGTGCGCCGTGACCTGACGCACTTCCAGCACCTGCACCCCCAGCCCACCGGCCGGCCTGGTGAGTACGCCCTGGACGTCACCTTCCCAGAAGCGGGCTCGTACCTCCTGTTCGCCGAGTTCACCCGCACCACCGAGCAGACCGTGCTCCTGCAGGACAGCCTGGATGTCAGTGGGCCGTCCGGCGCGGCCGGGCTGGCCGAGGACCGCGCCCCCAAGGTCGTCGCCGGCGACTTGCGAGTCGCCCTCCAGGGCGCGGGCGCGGTGGAGGCCGGCCGGGAGGCTACCCTGGCCTTTCGGATCGAGGACCCCCGCACGGGCGAAGGGGTGCGCGATTTGCAAGCGTATCTCGGCGCCCCGGCGCACGTCGTCGTCCTGAGCGCGGATGGCCAGACCTTTGCCCATACACACGGCGAGGCGACCGGCGCCGGTAGCCACGGCGCGCCAGGGGGGCGCAGCGACACCGGCGCCTCCCACGGCGGGCACACGGCCACGGGGGCGACGTACGGCCCGGAGATCGCCTTCCATCACACCTTCCCCCGGCCCGGCCTGTACAAGGTGTGGGGACAGTTCAGGGACCACCATGAGCAGGTGGTCACCGCGGACTTCGTCATCCGCGCCCGCTGACCGGGCGCTTCAGCCGGCGTCCCACAGCTCAACCCAGCTTGCGTCGCCGAACACCAGCACGACCAACGAAAGGGACTCACCGTGAGCAAGGTCATTCTGGACATCCCCGAGATCTCGTGCGAACATTGCTCGCAGGCCATCACCAAGGTCCTCCAGCCCCAGGCGGGCGTGCAAAGCGTCAGCGTCGACGTCCCGACTCAGAGGGTACACCTGGAGTACGACGAGCGCGTCATCTCCCTGGATCGAGTAAAGGAGATCCTGGCCGAGGAGGAGTATCCGGTCGAGTCGGTCGCGGCCGCCTGACCCGGCGGCGGCCACCCCGACCGGGCCGGCCGACAGGACAGAGCACTGCCCCCTCGCGCCCGGGCCGGCGCCTCGTTGGGAGGCCGGAGCACTCGTCGCGGCAGCGGTGGCGCTCCTCTGGGCACCGCCCGGAGATGCGTGGACGCCGATGCTCGCGGCGGTCGCGCCCCACCCGCCGGACTCCTCGCGCCTGCACACCCGCCTCGGCGTGTTCCTGAACTGATCCGTTCCTCGCTACGCCTCTCCGGGTTCCACGCGCCCCCCGCCGCGGTGACGCACCCGGGCCGTGCCGACCGCCTGATTGAGGCGTCCCAGGCGAAGGGACGACGCCCTTGACTGCACTTGCAGTACCGGGTACCGGCGCCTGAGTGCCCGCCTGGAGGGTGACCGCGGCCGGCGGTGGCGTCTACGTGAAGAAGCGAAGAAGCAAGGAGCACGATCATGGCACCGCCGGCCCACCACCACGCCGCTGACGCGCCCCACGATCACGAGGCGCACCCCCGCGTTCCGGCCGCCGGAGCGGTACGGGATGCTCGCGAGCAGTTGGGCGCCGCGGCCGTCCACGGGCACCCGGACGTAGGGCATACGGAGCACGAGACGCACGGCGCCCACGGTGGTCAGGGCGGGCCTGCGCGGCCCGACGCGCACGCTGGCCACGACGCGCACGCGGGGCACGCCGGTCATGGCGAGGCGATGTTCGCCCGGCCCTTCTGGGTGTCGCTCTTCCTGACGCTCCCGGTGCTGCTCTACGCGGAGCACATCCAAATGCTCCTGGGCTACAGCGCCCCGGCGTTCCCCGGTTCGCGCTGGCTGGAGCCGGTGCTGAGCAGCGCCATCTACTGGTACGGGGGCTGGGTCTTTCTGAGTGGCGCGGCCTCCGAGCTGCGCGCCCGGCAGCCGGGGATGATGACGCTCGTCGCCCTGGCCATCTCTACCGCCTACGTCTACAGCCTCGCGGTCACGTTCGGCCTGGTCGCCGGCATGCCCTTCTACTGGGAGCTGGCCACGCTGGTGACGATCATGCTCCTGGGCCACTGGCTGGAGATGCGGGCGGTGGGCAGCGCGCAGAGCGCCCTGGGCGAGCTGGCCAAGCTCCTCCCGGATACGGCCGAGCGCGTGGTGAACGACGCGCCCGGGCGTACCGAGCGAGTGCCCATCGCCGACCTCCGCGCCGGCGACCTGGTACTGGTGCGCCCCGGCGCCCGAGTGCCGGCCGACGGCGCGGTGGAGGACGGCCGCAGTCAGGTGGACGAGAGCCTGCTCACCGGGGAGTCGCGCCCGGTGAACAAGGACGTCGGCGACGAGGTGATCGCCGGCGCCGTCAACGCCACCGGCAGCCTGCGGGTGCGGGTGACGCGGATCGGCGAGGCGACGGCCCTGGCCGGGATCATGCGCCTGGTGGCCGAGGCGCAGACCGGCCGCACGCGGGCGCAGGCCCTGGCCGACCGTGCGGCCGCCTGGCTCACCCTGGTGGCCGTAGGCGTGGCCCTGTTGGCCCTGGTGGGGTGGACGCTGGCGCGGGGCTTCGACGACTACACCCTGGAGCGGGTCGTCACCACCCTGGTGGTGGCCTGCCCCCACGCCCTCGGCCTGGCCATCCCGCTGGTGATCGCCATCTCCACCACCCTCTCGGCCCGCAACGGCATCCTCGTGCGCGACCGGCTGGCCCTGGAGCGGGCGCGCGAGCTGGACGCCGTCGTCTTCGACAAGACCGGCACGCTGACGCGCGGCGAGCAGGGCCTCGTCGACGTCGCCGCCGGCGGTGAGCCGGACGAGGCCCGGGCCCTGGCGCTGGCGGCGGCGGTGGAGGGAGACAGCGAGCACCCCCTGGCCCGCGCCCTCGTCGCCGCGGCGCGGGAGCGGGGGGCGACCGTCCCGCCGGCGGACGGCTTCGAGGCGCTCCCCGGGCGAGGCGTCCAGGCGCGGGTGGACGGGCGACTGTTTCAAGTCGGCGGGCCGGCCCTCCTGGAGCAGGCGGACCTGACCGTGCCGCCTCGCCTGGCCGAGCGGGCGCGCACCTGGTGCGAGCGAGGCCAGACGGCGGTGTACCTGACCGAGATTGCGCCGCCGTCGCGGTCGGGGCGCGTGCTGGCGGCCTTCGCCCTGGCGGACGTCATCCGCCCCGAGAGCCGGGAGGCGGTGGCGACCCTCCAGCGCCAGGGGGTGCGGGTGGCGATGCTCACCGGCGACTCTGACGCCGTGGCCCGCCGGGTGGCGGCCGAGCTGGGCATCGACGAGGTCTTCGCCCAGGTGCTCCCGCAGCACAAGAGCGAGAAGATCCGCGAGTTGCAGGGGCGCGGGCGGCGCGTGGCCATGGTCGGGGACGGGGTGAACGACGCCCCCGCCCTGGCCCAGGCCGACGTGGGCGTCGCCATCGGCGCCGGCACCGACGTGGCGCGGGCGTCGGCGGGGATCGTGCTGGTGCGGAACGACCCGCGCGACGTAGCCGGCATCATCCGGCTCAGCCGGGCCACCTACCGCAAGATGGTGCAGAACCTGGCCTGGGCGGTGGGCTACAACGTCATCGCCTTGCCCCTGGCGGCGGGGGCCTTCGCCTGGGCCGGAATCGTGCTGCCGGCGTGGGCCGGGGCCGTCCTGATGTCTGCCAGCACGATCATCGTCGCCATCAACGCCCAGACGCTGCGCGGCCTGCGCCTGCGCGCCGCGGACGGTGACCTCCCGCTCCCGGCGGTGGCGTCTCAGCTACCGGCCGCCTGAAAACCCAGCTCCAGTGCCGGCGCCTGGCCTCGGAGCCCCCGCGGCGGCGCCACCAGCGCCGGCGAGTCCGAGATGCATCCAACTGTCATCACCACGACCACGGAGGACAGCGAGCCCATGACCACCGAGTTAAGTATCCCCACCCGGCGCACGGCCGCCGGGACCCTGCTCGGCGCGATCGCACTGCTCACCGCCGCCTGCGCCCGCGACGGCGCCAGCGCCCCATTCGACCGCCAGTTCATCGACATGATGGTGCCCCACCACCAGGGGGCGGTGGAGATGGCGAAGGTAGCCCAGCAGCGCGCCCAGCGCGCCGAGATCAAGCAGATGGCCCAGGCCATCGTGCGCTCCCAAAGCGGCGAGATCGACCAGATGAAGACCTGGCGCCGGGCCTGGTACGGCTCCGACCAGACACCGCCAATAAACCAGATGCCGATGGTGCCCGGGATGGCAGGGGCGGGAATGGCCGGCCACGGCGGCGCCGGCCCCAGCGGGACGATGGACATGGCCGCCGACGTGGAGGATCTGCGCCGGGCGCCCGAGCCCTTCGATCGGGCCTTCATCGACGCGATGATCCCGCATCACGAGAGCGCCATCGCCGCCGCCCAGGCGGCGGCGACCCGCGCCCAGCGGCCGGAGATCAAGGAGCTGGCGGGGGCCATCATCGCCGACCAGGAGCGGGAGATCGACCAGATGCGGGCCTGGCGGAGGGCTTGGTATGAGTAGCGGTCGGCACGGGGGGCGGGGAGGGGCATCATGAGCGCTCCGCCGCCGTCGCCTGCGGGGCCCGCGTCGGCTCCGTCGGCTCCGGCAGACACATGGCCGCTGTTCTTCGAGGCGCAGGCGGCAGCCGGCGCCCCGGCCGGGGCGCCGGTGGTGTTCCTGCACGGGCTGGCCGGCTCCGGGCGCTACTGGCGCGGGCGCCACCCGGAGCAGCGTCCCCTCCCGCCGGAAGCGGGCGACCTCTACTATCCCGACCTGCTCGGCTTCGGGCGCTCCCCGTGGCCCCAGGACCTGTCGTACACGGTCGATGATCACCTGGTGGCGCTCCGGGCGTGGGCCCGCCGACTCGGGATCATTGGGGTAGCCGGGTCTGGCGCGGGAGACCGACGGGTGCGGCTGGTGGGCCATTCCCTTGGCGCCGTGCTGGCGCTGGAGTGGGCGGCGCGCTTCCCCGACGACGTCGCCGCGCTGTTCTTGATTTCCCTGCCCCACTACCCCAACGAAGCGGAGGCCCGGCGGCACATCGCGCGCGCCTCGCCGATGAACTGGCTCAGCGTGGCCCACGAGCCCCTGGCGCAGGCGGCCTGTTGGATCAGCTGCCAGGTGCGGCCCGTCTTGCACCCCTTGCTGGCTCGCCTGGCCCCCGTGGCCTCGCCCGCCATCCCCGGCGAGGTCGTCGCCGACGGCGTGCTGCACACGTGGCCCTCGTTCGTGCGCACGCTCAAGCGCTGCCTCCTTCAACACCGCCTCGACGTGGCCGCCCGCGCCGTCGGGGCGCGCGCCTCGCACGGGCTCCCGGTGCAGCTCCTTCACGGCGCCGCCGACCGCACCGCCCTCCTGCGGTACGTGCGCCAGCTGACGGCGGCGACCGGCCTCGATCTGGCCGTGATCGAAGGGGCGGGTCACGACCTGTGGTACACCCACCGCCCGGCGGCAATCCGCGCCATGACCGACTGGTTGACCGCCTCGCTCCCTTGCCCGCAGCCTCGAAGGCGACCCGCATCCCGAGGGCCTCCGGCGCCCGCATCACCCAAAATAGCCAGGTGGCGAGGCGACTCAGATCCGGCCCCACACACGACAAGCGGAAGGGAAAGACATGCACCTTCGAATCGGCCATTCAGTGCTGTTGTTGTTGTTGCTGCTGCTCACGCCTCTGGCCGCGCCCATGCCGGTAGCGGCGGGCGTCTCCCGGCTCGACCCGGCGCCGGACCCGACGGCCGCCCAGCTCGAGCGAAGCTTCCTGCAGGGCATGATCCCGCATCACCGTGGCGCGATCATGATGGCTGAGCTCGCTGTGCAGAAGGGGACGCGGCCAGAGCTGCGCCGGTTTGCTCAGCAGATCATCGACGACCAGCGGGCAGAGATCGAGAAGCTGACGCACTTCCTACGCGACTGGTACGGCACGGAGGCCCCTGCGGGCACGACCATGCCCATGGAGACGATGATGGGGATGGTCGTGCCCATGGCGCCGGCGGCAAGGCCGGGCACGTCCGGCATGGAGCCCGACGGTCACGAGGAGCACGGCTCAGCTCCCGGGATGATGCCCGGCATGGGCATGCCGATGATGGGCGGCATGATGGCGGAGGAGGCGGCGCGGATGCAGGCGTTGGCGGCCAAGACGGGCGCGGACTTTGACGTCGAGTTCCTGAGCGCGATGACCGACCACCACGCCATGGCGGTGATGATGGCCGCGCCCGTGTTGATGCGTGGCCATCACGCCGACCTCTACACCCTGGCCGAGGACATCGTCGTCACGCAGGGCCAGGAGATCCGACAGATGGACGAGTGGCTGGACGCCTGGTACGGCGTCCAGCGTCCACTCTGATGCAACGGGGCGTGGCTGGGCCCCGCGGCCGGCGGCACGTCTTGGCGCGGCCGCTGCCGGGTTGTCTGGGGCTGCTCAAGGGAGTCCCCAGGCAATCCGGTGGGGATCGCCGGCCATCGACGCCTCGCCCCGGCTACGCCCCGGCGGCGCCCTCCACGTCCGCGACACAGCGGAAGCCGAGGTTCCCGGTGGAGGAGTCGGGGGTGTTGGAGGAGCGGGCCGCGACGCGATAGCGGTTGCAGTAGGAGCGGTGGCAGAGATACGAGCCTCCCCGCAGCACCTTGGCGTCGCCGGCGGGCGGGCCGCTGGGATCCACCTGCAACCGGCCGGCCGATGGGACGTGATGGTCGACGCTCCACCAATCGCTGCACCATTCCCAGACGTTGCCGGCCACGTTGTGCAGGCCATAGCCGTTGGGCGGGAACGCATCGACAGGGGAAGTGCCGGCGAAGCCATCCTCGGCGCTGTCTACGTATGGGAAGCGTCCCTGCCAGATGTTGCAGCGGTGCTGGCCCTGGGGCGTCAGCTCGTCGCCCCAGGCGAACTTGGCCTGATGGAGGCCACCACGGGCGGCGAACTCCCACTCGGCTTCGGTGGGCAGACGCTTGCCGGCCCAGGCGCAGTAGGCCATGGCATCGTTCCACGAGATGTGCGTCGCCGGGTGGTCGCGCCGCTGGCGGATGGTCGAGTCCGGGCCCTCAGGCTTGCCCCAGTAGGCCCCCTTCACGGCCAGCCACCATGGCGCGGCGGCAATGGTGCCCATGACGTTCTCCCGCGCGCGGGGCGTGAGGAAGAGGTGGAAGACGTATGACCAGCCGAAGCGCTCCGCCTCGGTCTTATACCCCGTGGCCTTGACGAACTCAGCGAACTGCCCGTTGGTCACGGCGGTGCGGTCCATGGCAAAGGGCTTGACGCGCACGGGACGCACCGGTCCTTCGCCGTCGGCCGGGAAGCCCTCGCCGTCGTCGGTACCCATCAGGAACTCGCCCCCGGGAATGGAGACCATGCCGTCGAGGCCACCGCGCGGCGACGTGGACGGTCGGTCGAGCACGGCGCCCGCCCGGCGTGACTCTGACGGCGGGCGCCGTGCGGCGCAGCACGGCGCGTGATCTTGCACTCCAGCTGACCTCTCGTTGTCTTGCTGGACAAAGATGATACTCCGTACGGCGGGGCCTGGTGTCATCCTGCACGCCGGGAAGGAGCCTGCCCTCGTCTTTGGAATGATGAGAAGGGAATGATGAGAAGGCCCCGACGTGGTCGGATGCACGTGGAAGACGTGCCACGCGCTGCTGGCGAGGTCACGCGTGCCGCTTCAGTGGCGCCCCTTGAGTCAGTATGCCAGGTGGGGTTCTTCTTGGCAGTGCTCAACTTCACGAATGGGCCGGTAGCGGCGCTGCGCGCCACCTTTCATCCTCGATGAGCAGCACCTCCGCGGTGTGCTCACAGCGTACGTGGCGTACGACAACGCCGACCGGCCGCACCACAGCCACCTCTCCCGACCATCCACGGCCCAGGCACGATGGGCGCAGTCAGATCGCGGCCGGTGCTCGGTGGGCTCCACCACACGTATCACCGCGCCGCATGAGACAGACGGGGTTATCGCGCCTCACACCTCCCCCTTGGGCGGTCAAGCGTCGCTGCAGGGCTAGACCTGCGGCCGCAGGCCAGACTCGCACGATGCGTCCGTGGGGGTGATAATCCATCGCCTGCGGAATTCGCCGGGGCGGGAGGGAGCGGTGGCAGTGTCGGGCACGGGTCGCCTCAGGATCGGCAAGGGGCTAGGCGACCTCTCGGCGGCCACGCTTCGCTTCTACCGCCAGATCGGCGTCGAAGAGGTGGGTCTGCCGGGCCGCTTCGTCACCGAGCCGGCGGCGAGCCGGCCGCACGTCCCGCCCCCGCAGAACGGGCCACCGGGGCCGCAGCGCGCCCCCTGGGACCCAGATGAGCTGCGTCGGGCGTGCGAGCGCGTGCGGCAATTCGACCTCCTGCCGTCATCTCTCGGCCTGAGCGTCTCCGGCAACATCCTGCTGGGTCGTCCCGGGCGTGAGGCAGACGTGGCGCAGGCGTGCGAGGCAATCCGCGTCGCCGGCGCAGCCGGTATCCGGACGATGACCTATACCTTCACCGGGCTGCGCGCCTCGGCGGGCTACTACGCCCGGAACGGGGAAGGGAGAGGTGGCGCCGACCTGCGCGCCTTCGACGCCGACCGCGGGCGCGACCTGCCGCCGATCGAGAGCGTGGGGCGCCACACCAAAGGGGAGATGTGGGAGCGGCTCACCCGATTCCTCGAGGACGTGGTGCCGGTGGCCGAAGCCGCTGGCGTCCGCCTGGCGCTCCATCCGAATGATCCCCCCGTGCCGGAGTTCCGCGGCGTCGGCCAGGCCGTGACCACGCTGGAAGACATGAAGCGACTGGTAGCGGTCGTGGACAGCCCGGCCAACACGCTGTTCCTGGACACGGGGGTGCTGACGGAGATTGGCGAGAGCGCGCCGGAGGCCATCTGCTACTTCGGCCGGCGAGACCGCATCGGCGCGGTGCACTTCCGCAACGTCCGCGTCGACGTCCCCATCTATCGCTACCTGGAGACGTTCTTGGACGAGGGCGACTGTGACATGGCCGCGTGCATGCGCGCTTTCCACGAAGCCGGCTACACCGGCTGGGTGGACCCGGACCACATCCCGGGTATCAGTGGCGACACGGTGGACACGCACATCGGCTGGGCCTTTGCCATCGGGCAGATCATCGCCCTCCGGGGCGCGGTGGAGAGGGAGCCACGACGATGAGCCGTCACGCGCGGGCGCCGCACCCCTGCGGCGTCGGGCGCGGCGTTCTCCCGCGGCAGCAGGGGACGCCGCAGGCACCCCAGCCGGCAGCGCGGCCGGCGCCTCTCCCTATCACCCTGGGCCGACTGGCACCCACGCACTACGCCGGCGCGATCTCCAGCAACGACAGCGCGTGCAACGGCAGTGACAGCCCCAGGCGCAGATCCCCTGGGCCGTGCCCCCGGGCCTCTACCGTTGGTCCCTCCTCCAGCCCCTGGCGCTCTTTGAGCTTGCGCAGCTCCTCCGGGGTGGGATTCTGGGGACGTCCCATCCCCTGCCAGACGGTGTAGGCATTGCTGTGATTCCCGTCAACGCGCCAGTGCCTCACCCGGGCGCTGCGCGCAGGAAACGCCAGCGAGCTCACCGTGAGGGTTACCTCCGCCGGCGGGGAGTAGGCGTACTGGTCGTCCATGTGATGCCAGAGCACAACGGTGATGGTGTCTCCACTACGCGCGGCGAGGCCGTCCACCTCGGCCTCAGAGCCGGTATCCGCCCCGGCCTGGCCTTCTTTCCCCACGTCGGGCACACGGTGGATGTCCCAGGTGGCGTCAGACGTCAGCGCCAGCCGCTGGCGTCCCAGGCGGCTGAGGATACGGTAGCCGTTGAGCAGGGGAAGCTCCACGTTCTTTGCAGTGAAGAACTCGCGGAAGCCCTCGAAGAAGCGTTCGCCCTCGAAGTACCACGCCCACGAGGTAGCCAGGGTGACGTCCGGCGCCTCCGGCAGACTGTCGTTCAGGTCCATCAGGCGCTTGAAGACCGAAGCCATGATGGTGGGATAGTAGGACGTGTTGCGGAAGCCGAAGTTCGGATTGTCATAACGGCTGAAGTGCGCCGGGACACAGGGGTCGCACTCGTCCACGATACAGGGAACGGCGCGCCACTGCGGGTACTTCGCCGCCGCTTGGAGGTGGGCGCGGATCTCCGAGAGCATCTTGTAGCGCGAAGGGGACTGGCGTGGGATTACGGCGCGCCCGTTGCCACTGGCGTCCCCGCCCCAGGCAAAGAGCGCCCCGTCGTCTGAGAGAGGGGCGTTGCGCCGGCCAAAGGCCGATCCCTTGGTATGGAAGGTGATGAAGTCCAGGCGCGCCCCTGGGTTGCCGGTCACGGCGTTGGTGGCGTGCTCTCCCTCGCCCGCGCAGTGCGCCAGGAAACCCTCCATGAACGTCACCGCCCTGGCGCCTCCCGTCACCGCCGGTCCGCCCACTTTGATGCTGGGGAGGGCGCGGGTCAGGCCTTCCACGGTGTGGTCGTAGAGGGCGCAGTACTGGGCCACCGTACCACGCCAGTAGGTGATGTCTGGCTCGTTCCACAGCTCCCAGTACCAGGAGGTGACCTCGTCCGCACCGTAGCGCTCGACGCAGTGACGGGCGAGCTGGAACATCAGCTCCTGCCACTTCCCGTTGTCCCGTGGCGGGAAGCTCCACAGGCCGGCCTCGTATGGGCCGTACTGTGAGGGGCTGCGGGTGAACGGCAGCTCGGCGTCCGGGGGGACGAGGGCCTGGGGCGTGAAGCCCAGCTCTACGATGGGCCTGCAGCCGGCCGCGCGGTAGGCGTCGAACACCAGATTGACGGTCGTCCAGTCAAAGTAGGGATTGCCGGCGGCGTCCTCGTGGTAGACGTTGCCGGAACCCCAGTGTGGCCAGGAAAAGCCACGCCCGCTGGTAAGCAGGTTGTGCGCCCGCACGTAGTACGGGCGCTCGGCAAAGGCCCCAAAGGCGGCCAGCGCCCGCCGGCCGCGGGGGGTGTACGTCCAGTTCAGCTCGTCGTAGCCGAACGTCGTCCACGGCCGCGGGAGCTCGCCCAGTCCCCGGCCGGCGTCCACGACGATCTGGGCGGAGGCGATCCCGGCGCTGCTCAGACTGCGCTCGCTGGTTTCCATCGGATTATCCTACGGCAGATGCCAGGGCCGGCCTATCTCCGGGCTTGTCCTCCGGGCCTTTCCATCGGGTGTGGGCGGTGGTTCCGGGTCATCCCGAGCGCAGCGAGGGATCAGCGAGTCGTCCCACTGTCCGTCGACCCGCGGCCCGGGTGCCTCGCGGGGCTCGGCACGACCGCGCCGCGGGCGGTGCCCCAGGAGCGGCTCTGATGAAAAGGCCCTGCTTGTCCTCCGGTACGCCTCCGCGCTCCGTCAAGGCCCTCCCGTGGCGTTCCGTCCCTCCGTATCTCGGTAGAAGGCTGCGGAAACTGGTCGATAGGGCGCGCTGCACTGGCCGGGGAACTGTTCGTCTGTTTGGGGTGCGCCAGACGAAGGACCGGCCGAAGAGCACCCCGGACGCCCTGACTGACCGCTGTGTCGGGAGCTACACCTGCCGGCGCCAATACCTCCTGAGTCGTCTTTAGCAATCAATGCGACCATCAGCCGAGGGAGAGGCTGAAGCCATCGCTTGCCACCGCCCGGGCGAAGACTGTCTCGTCCAGGTGCAGGCCGAAGCCGGGATCGTCGGGGAGCGTTACCTGCCCGTCGCGCACGCTGTAGGCCGACGTGTCGCACCCTGTGACCGCGGCCTCGTCCCACTCCACGAACGTGAACCCCCGGATGGGTGCGGCGAGGTGGCCGGCGGCGTAGTTGCCGAAGTAGCCACCGTAGTGGTGCGGCGCCGAGCGGGCGCCCCAGGCGTCGAGCTGGCGGCCGGTGTCCAGCCAGCGGGTGAAGCCGTAGCCCAGATAGTCGTACTGCACGACGTCCACGACGTGATCGCGGGCCCACTCCATCAGCGACGGCGACGCCTGCCCTTCGCCATCGGCGATCAGGACGTCCAGGCCCTCGCGCCCCATCCACTCCTTGAGATCGCGGTAGAGCACGATATCCTCGTGGAAGGCCTCTTCCAGCCAGAAGATCTTGCAGCCGACCGTCTCGGCGAGGACGCGCTTGGCCAGGTTGAGGTTGTAGCCGTTGTTGGCGTCCAGCATGATGGGGGGCTGCGGGCCGACCGCCTGGCGCACGGCCTTGATCACGGCGACGTCCCGCCGCGTCCCTTTCTCCAGCTCCATGTGCCGTCCACCGCGCCCCACCTTGATCTTGAAGGCCCGGTGGCCACGCTCGTACCCTTCGCGGGCCTCGGCGGCGATCAGGGCCGCCCCCTCATCGTCCGAGTCCAGGTGCAGGTCGTCGAAGTAGAGCGACGTGTCGTAGCATGGGACGCGGAACGGGTGCGGGAGATCGCCCGTGGCCCGGCCGGCCATGCCCGCCGCGAACGCGTACACCGGCTGCCCGGCCCGCTTGGCGGCCAGATCGACGAGCGCGTACTCCAGCGGGATCCACGCCTCGGCGGCCCCGCGCTGGGGGGAGAATGCCTCTCGGAGGCGGGCGCCGAGGACGGCCTGGGCTTGCTCGCGGGTGGCCCGGCAGGGACCGAACCCGCTGGAGCCATCTTCGGCCGCCAGCCGGGCGATCGAGGGGCGGACGGCGCTGCCGTGCTCGCCGAGGCGGGCGTTGCTCCCCGCCTTGCGCGGGCGTTGCCCCTCCAGGCGCGCCCATTCGATCTTGACGATACGCGGGTTCTCCAAGGTCCCCTCCGGGCGCTAGGCCCCCGTGACGCGCCGCCACACCCCCAGCAGGGCGCGGCCAAGGCGGCCGGGGTCAGCCTCCCCGTCCGCCGGCGCCGGTGGACCCCAGGGCTCGCTGGCCCCGTCCGGCAAGAGGCGCTTGAGGCGCGTCCCGCCCTGGTAGCGGCCGGCGCGCCTGGCGGTGACGAGCCACTCCTGGTAGCGAGCCAGACGGTGGCGGGTCACGGCCGCGTCGTCCTTCTCGGTTACCCAGTCGGCGAGCCGCTGATGCTCTCCGGTCTGCATGAAGTGCCGGGCCTCGGCCGCGGCCCGCGCCGTCCACCAGGCGGCGCTGGCGCGCACCACGTTCAGATAGCGGTCGACCGCGCCGGCAGACTTCATAGGCCGGAACTCGCCTCCCAAGCGTAACGCAACGCGCACCGAACAGGCCGCCGGCATTGCCCTTCCATAGGCCGCGGGCCTGCCCTCGAAATGTATCCGGGAGTCGTCATAACCTTAGCAAGTTAGATGCCCCCGGCGGGCACCCGCCGGCCTCATGGAGGCTCGAATTTCCGGCTACACGGCAGCAGGTGCGTTTCAGACACTGAGGCCCCCGTCCACCATCAGCGTGGCGCCCGTGACGTAGGAGGACTCGTGGCCGGCCAGGAAGAGGATGCCGTAGGCGATCTCCCGCGGCTCGGCCTGGCGCTTGAGGAGGGTGCTGGAGGCGCCGGCCTCCCGCATCTCGGCCTCTGCCTCTGCCAGCGAGATGCCCTTGTCGGCCGCCCGGCGCCGGACGTGGAACATGGTCAGGGTCGGGCCGGGGCAGATGGCGTTGACGCGCACGCCCTGGGCGGCGTGGTCGCAGGCCATGGAGCGGGTGAGCGCCAGCACGCCCGCCTTGGTGGCGTCGTACTGGGCCATCCCTCGCCGCCCGGAGACGGCGTTGGCCGAGGAGACGTTGACCACGCTCCCGCCTCCTTGTTTGACCATCTCCAGAACGGCGAACTTGGAGCAGTAGGCCACCGCCTTGAGGTTGACGTCCAGGATGAAGTCCCACGACTCGGGCGTGGCCTCTGTGATGGGCCCCCAGACGCGTACGGCGGCCACGTTGGCCAGCACGTCCAGGCGGCCGAAGCGGGCCACCGTCTCACGTACCGCCCGCTCCGCCTCCGGCTCCCGCGACAGGTCGGCGCTGATGGCCAGCACGCGCTCGCCTGCGCCGTCGATCTTCCCGGCCGCCTCTCTGGCCGCCGCGCCGTCGTTGTCCACCACCGCCACGCGGGCCCCCTCCTCCCAGAAGAGGCGCGCCGTCGCCTCGCCGATCCCGCCCCCGCCCCCGGTCACCAGGGCCACCTTGTCCGCCAGGCGCTCGCCCATGCCCCCTGCCCTCCTTCTCCCCACACCTACCGCGCCCTTCAGCCGCGGTCTCCGGTTAGCCGCCGCCGTGGAGCAGCCAGCGAGAACCACGCTCTTGCTGCCAGTCGCTCTAGCACAACAAGTAGCACGCCACCGGGAGCTTACCCTCTCGTGGAGGGTAAGCTCCCGGCGGCGCATCGCCTACGGCCGGTTGATCAAGGGCTGGCCGACCTATTGACTGCTGCCCAGGCAGCTGAACGTACAAGCCAGGGGACGCCGGCGTCCCCTGACCTGTGTGGAGCGATCCCCACGGCGATCAATGACGCCGGCCGGCCTGGCCCAACTGGGCTGAAGTCCCTCGGTAGGTCTCCCAGGTTGGAATCTGCCGCAGGACGACCGTGGAACTGTATTAGCGCATCGGTTGATGGGAGGCGGCGCTCCCGGCCATCTGTGGCGACAGGGGCGTGGCCCCGTTCTGGCCGTTCTGGAGTCCCTCGGCGAGGCGCCGGCCGAACTCCTCATCGCACTGGGTGAAGTGCCAGACCATCTTGTCCTGGATGTGTGGCTCGCACTCCAGCAGGTTGGAGACGAGGTTCTTGACCAGGTCGTCACGCTCCCACTGCTCGATGGTGCGGTAGCGCTCGCCGGCCTGCTTGTAATCGGCCGTCCGGCTGAGCTTCTTGCGCATCACCCGCCCCTCGACGTACGGCTCGTGGGGCTTGCCGGTCATCTCCGGCTGGACGAGGCCGCCGGTGCTGCTCGGCTCGTAGTTCACCTTGGGGTTGGAGCCGGTCTGGTCTACGTAGTAGGTCATCTGCCCGTCACGCTGATTGGTGGCGACGCGCGTCTTGGGCTGGTTGATGGGGAGCTGGAGATAGTTCGGTCCCACCCGGTAGCGCTGGGTGTCCGAGTAGGAGAACGTGCGGCCCTGGAGCATCTTGTCGTCCGAGAAGTCCAGCCCATCCACCAGCACACCGGTGCCGAAGGAGGCCTGCTCCACCTCGGCGAAAAAGTTGTCCGGCCACTTGTTGAGCACCATCTTGCCCACCGGGCGCAATGGGAACTGGTCCTCCGGCCAGATCTTGGTGTCGTCCAGGGGATCGAAGTCCAGCTCCGGATGCTCGTCGTCGGACATGATCTGGACGCACAGCTCCCAGACGGGATAGTCGCCCTGCTGGATGGCCTGGTGCAGGTCCCTGGTGGCGTGGCCGGTGTCCTTGGCCTGGATGGCCGAGGCCTGCTCCTCGGTCAGGGACTTGATGCCCTGCTGGGTCTTCCAGTGGTACTTGACCAGCACGCCCTCGCCCTGCATGTTGACCCACTTGTAGGTATTGACGCCGAAGCCGTCCTGGTGCCGGTAGGTGGCCGGGATGCCTCGGGGGCTGAAGAGCCAGGTGAGCATGTGCATCGACTCCCGTGTCTGGCTCATGAAGTCGAAGATGCGATTAGGCTCCTGGCGGAAGGTGTCCGGCGAGGGCTTGAGGGCGTGAATGACGTCCGGGAACTTGATGGCATCGCGGATAAAGAACACCGGGAGGTTGTTGCCTACCAGGTCCCAGTTGCCGTCCTCGGTGTAGAACTTGACGGCGAACCCACGCGGGTCGCGCGACGTCTCGGCCGAGTCCCGCCCGCCGATGACGGTGGAGAAGCGGACGAAGAGGGGGGTGCGCTTGCCGGCCTGCTGGAACAGCTTGGCCCGGGTGTACTTGCTGATCGGCTCGCCGCCGACGGTGCCGTAGGCCTCGAAGTAGCCGTGGGCGCCGGCCCCACGGGCGTGCACCACCCGCTCCGGGATCCGCTCGCGATCGAAGTGGCTGATCTTCTCCAGGAAGTGATAGTTTTCCAGCGTCGTCGGCCCGCGCTCGCCGACGGTGCGGCTATTCTGATTGTCGTAGGCCGGGTGCCCCTGGCGCGTGCTCAGCGTGGGTTGCGGACGGCCGGCGGTGTCGGGAGCGCTGTCGCCCCTCCCGTTCGTCGCCCCATCGGCGCCGTTCGCTCCACCGGCTCCGTTCGTCGCGTTGGCTCCATCGCTCATGGCCGTGCGTGCGCTCCTTTCAGGGTATCTGCGTGGTGCTTGTGGCACGTTGGGCACAGGCCCCAGAACGTGACCTGGGCCTCCTCGATCAGGAAGCCGTGGGTCGCGGATGGCTCGAGGCAGGGGGCGTCGCCGACGAGGCAATCGACGTCGACGGTGACGCCACACCGGCGGCAGATGACGTGGTGGTGATTGTCGCCAACGCGGGTCTCGTAATGGGCCGGGCTCCCTGGCAGCTCGATACGGCGCAGGATGCCGGCGGCAGTCAGCGCGCGCAGGTTATCGTAGACGGCCTGCGTCGAGAGCGCCCCCAGGCGGGGCCGCACCGCCGTGGCCACGGCTTCGGCGTCGAGATGAAGGTTCACCCCTACGAGCACCTCCAGCACGGCCAGGCGCGCCGCCGTCACCCGCAGACCCGCCTCACGGAGGCGCTCGACGGCGGCGCCGTCACGAAGCATCGCCGGAGTCTAGGCGCTAGATTGGAATGAGTCAAGGATTTGATACGTTCTCAGGAGTGGTGTCGCCAGGCATCTGGCACGCCGCATGCACGCAAGGTCGGTGACGGCGCCCAGGTGGCCGGGCGCCCCTGCCGTCGAGGTGACCCGGTGGTCTTGGTAGCGGACGAGGGGGCGTGGCGGGCGCCGGCGCTGGAGAGGGGGAAGCGGGGATGCAGGGACACTCAGACGGCGCGGCCCGGGCCACGCCACCTATCGGCTTGACAGAGGGTGCGGCCTGGCGGGTAACCACCCGAGGGATCCTCTTCACCCTAGGCGTCTTGTTGGCCGTGTGGCTCTTGGTGCGCCTCCAGGGGGTGGTGATCCAGGTGCTCCTGGCGGTGATCATCGCCGCCGGCATGACGCCGCTGGTAGATCGCCTGACGCAGCCCCTGCACCTGGGGATCGGCCGGCGCACCTGGACGCCCCCCCGGGCCCTGGTGGTGCTCGTCCTCTACTTGCTGCTCATTGCCGCGACGTTCTTTCTCGGCGCCGTCCTGATTCCGCCGGTGGTGGGGGACGCCGAGGAGCTGGTCACCCACCTGCCCGAGTACGCGCAGCAGGCCCAGGCTTGGATCGCGGAGCTCCCGGAGCGATACCCCTTCCTGCCCCCGGTGGACCTGGACGGCGGGCTCGCCGGCCAGCTAGGGGAAATTACCTCACGGGCGACGGCCCTGGTGGGGCAGGCGCTGGTGCTGGTGCGTGTGGTCTTAGGAGTGCTCACCGGGGCGCTAAACGGCATCTTCATCCTCATCCTGGCCCTGTACATCACCCAGGATCGGGAGCGTATCCGGCAGTACATCGTCGGCTTCCTCCCCGCCACACGCCAGGGGCAGGCAGAAGAGCTGGCCCGGCGCATTGGAGGGCGCCTGGGGGGCTGGCTGCGGGGTCAGATCATTCTCAGCGTCATCATCGGCGCGCTGACCCTGGTCGGACTCTCGGTTATCGGCGTCAGGTACGCCGTCCTGCTGGCCCTGGTGGCGGCTCTCGGCGAGGCCATTCCGATGGTAGGCCCGATCTTCAGCGCCGTCCCTGCCGTGATCATCGCCTTTTTCCAATCCCCCCTGCAGGGGAGCCTGACGCTGGGGCTCTACGTGGTCATCCAGCAGCTGGAAAACAACCTGATCGTCCCCAAGGTCATGGAGCGCGCCGTGGCCTTGCACCCCCTGGCCGTGCTGGTGGCGCTGTTGGCGGGGGCCGAGCTGCTGGGCGTCACCGGGGCCATCCTCTCCGTGCCGGTGGCCGCCGCCTTTTCTGTGGTGCTGGACGAGGTGCGCCGCGAGCGCCAGCAGAGCGCGGCGCGTAAGGGGCAACCTACCATCGACCAGGCGCCGCGCCTGACCGAGCCTCAGGAACAGCAAGAGCCGGGAGTGGAGGTCAAGCCCGCTCCCCAGCCAGCGTAGGCCAGTCGGAGGGGGCATCATCAGGGAGCTGGAAGGCCCGTGCTTGACGTTGATTGACGGCATTACAGGGCACTACATAGAGATGGCAGTGCTATGGAGAGCGCGAAGGCGCTCCTGATCGACCTGGACGGGGTGGTCCGGCGCTGGGACCGGAATGCGCACCCCGCGAGCGCCATCGAGGTCACGTTTGGCCTCCCGCCCGGCGCCGTCGCCGCCACGGCTTTCGCCGCCGAGTTGCTCGAGGAGGCGATCCTGGGGCGCATCGCCGACGAAGTCTGGCGCCAGCGAGTCGTCGACAGGCTGGCGGCGCAGTACGACCGGCCGACCGCGGCTGGCGCCGTCGCGGCCTGGTCGGCCGGCAGCGGGGTGGTAGACCATGACGTTCTGGACCTCGTGCGGGCCGTCCGTGCGCGGGCGCCGGTATGCCTGGTCACGAATGCGACGACGCGCCTTGAGAGCGACCTGGAGCGCCTGGGGATCAGTGGGGAGTTCGACGCCGTGGTCAGCTCCGCCCGGGTAGGGGCGCGCAAACCACAGCCTGAGATCTTCCACGCCGCGCTGCAGGCGGTCGACGTCCCCGCCGAGCGGGCGTTCTTCATTGATGACACCCGCCTCCACGTCGAAGCCGCCACATCCCTGGGGCTCCGTGGCCATGTGTTCCTAGACGCCCCGCGCCTCACGGCGGCGCTCCAGGCTGATTGCGCCTTCCCCTCGCTGTCCGTCGCTGGTGCGGCGCGCCCCTGCGGCGCGGGCGAACGTACCCCCGGCGGGGAGCGGTAGACTCCCCCCCGTTACCCGGCGCCGGCGTCTGCGCCGCAGGGGAACGGAGGAGCAGCGCGACATGCCCAAGTACCGTACCGCCATCATCGCCTGCGGCACCATCGGCCGGGTGCACGCCCGCGGCTGGCAGGACGTCCCCGGCCAGCCCGTGGCCATCGGGGCCATCGCCGACACCCACTCGGACGCCCGCCGCGAGTTCGGCGACTTCTTCGGCGTGCCCGAGGAGCACCGCTACTCGGACTACCGGGAGATGCTCGACCGCGAGCGACCGGACTTCGTGGACGTGTGCTCCTGGCATCGCCTGCACGCCGAGATGACCATCGCGGCCGCGTCACGCAAGCCGAAGGTGATCCTCTGCCAGAAGCCGATGGCCGTGGACCTGGCCGAGGCTGACCAGATGCTCACCGCCTGCGAGCGCAACGGGGTAAAGCTGTTCATCGCCTTCCAGCGCCCGCACCATGCCACCTGGCTCAAAGCCCGGGAGCTGCTCCGCCAGGGGGCTATCGGCAAGCCCATCCAGGTGACCCTCGACGACGGCGGAAACATCCTCAATACCAACTCCCACAACATCCGGCTGGCCCTGTTCCTGATGGACGAGCCCCGGGTGGAGTGGGTCATGGGGGCGGCGGAGCGCACCACTGAGGTCATGGAGCGAGGCATCCCCTGCGAGGACCGCTGCCTGGGGCTGGCCGGCTGTGACAACGGGGCCACCATCCTTATCCAGGGAGAGCTCCTGACGCACAACCACGTCGGCGACCGGCGCATCCGCATCGGCCAGGGCGCCCGGGTGATCGGCACCGACGGGATGATGGAGCTCTGGACCGGCCGGCCGCCGGACGATCGGATCCGCTCGGACGGGGAGATGGCCCAGCCGGAGGGCCCTTCGGCAAAGTACAACGACGAGTTCGGCGTCGTGCGGTACTTGAACGGGACGTCACAGGGCTGGGTGGACGTCGAGGCCCCCTGGCACGACTGCTGGGCGCACCAGTGCCAGGAAGCAATCGACCTGGTGGAAGGCCGGCCCGTGGAGCCGATCAGCGATGCCCGGCACGGGCGGGCGGTGCAAGAGGTGATGATGGCCCTGTTCGAGTCGGCCCGCAAGCGCCGGCGTATCGACCTGCCCCTCAAGACCAAGGTCAATCCCCTGGCGCTGATGGTGGAGCGGGGGGAGCTGCCGGTGGAGTGGCCGGGGGCCTACGAGCGCCGCGCCCGCCTCGTGCGGGGCGAGGCCATGTCCTGGCACGACGCGTGAGCCGGGGTCTCGCCTGCAGCCTATAGCCGGCAACCAGGACTCGCCCTGCCGCCCTTGAGCAACGTGCACGCCGCGCCTTTGTTCGCCCTTATCCCCTTGCTTCGCCCCGGACGTGGGCGTCGAAGAACGCCAGGGTGCGCCCGATGGCCAGGTCCCAGGTGGCGCCGGCCCAGTTGTGGGGGGCGCCGGGATAGGTAAGGAGTTCGTGGGCTTTCCCCGCCCCCAATAGGGCGCGGTCGAGCGAGACGGCGTGAGCGTAGGGCACGGCGGCGTCGGCCGTGCCGTGGTGGATTTGCACCGGCCCGACGACGTCGGCGAGGTACTGGCGCGCCGACATGCGCCGGTAGAGATCGGGTTGCTCGTCCGGGTGACCGTAGCGCTCGCGCAGCTCGCCCTCCGGCCGGCGAATCCAGTCCCGTAGATATAGCCAGGCGTCCACGGCGTCGGCGCTCACGCCGGCCCAGATAACGGTGGCGTCCACATCCTTGCTTACCACCATCATTCGCTCGGCGATACTCCCCCCGTTGGAGTGTCCCCACACCCCCACGCGGCCGGTGTCCGCCTGGGGCAGTGTCTTGAGCGCGCTCAATAAGTTAAGGGCGTCGATCACGTAGGCGGTGTCGAGGTGGGCGCCCGCCGCTGTGCCGGGGGAGTTGCCGTGGCCGCGGTAGTCCGAGCCGGCGGTGAGGTAGCCGCGGGCGGCAAGGTAATCCCCCTCGCGCTTGGTGTAGTTGGATGCCACGGGGACGTACCCGGCCGGGTTGACGTAGCCGTGGTTGATGAGCAGCACGGGGAAAGGCCCGTTCCCCTGCGGGACGTTGAGATAGCCGGTGACGCGCAGCCCGTCGGAGGGGTAGGTGATCAAGTAGCTGGTGTACGCCGGCGTCGTGGCCAGGGTGCGCACGATCTCGATCGGTCCTCCCTCATAGGGACGGGCCCGCAGCCCGGCGATGGTGCGCTGGTCGCCGGGATCTTCCGGCGCCTCGGCCGTGCCCTGGGGCACCCGAAGGTTCACCGGAGTGGGGGTAGGGGCCGGCGTGGCCGTGGCCGGGGGCGGGGTGGGCGGCGGCGAGGCGGTCGCCGCCGGGGTCGCCCCCGGGGCGGCAGTCCCCGGCGCGCCCGAGGGGGTAGTGAGGGCAGCGCCCGTGGCCTGGGCCAGGGCCGCGGCGGCGCCCTCCGGGGGGGCCACCGGCCCGATGGTGCAGCCGAGAACCAGCAAGGCCAGGAGGAGGAGGGGCGCCGCCATCACCCCACGAGTGTAGCGTCTCCCGCCGCCGGCTTACGGAGCCACCGGCGCTCGCGACCACCACGTCTCTCGCCGGCGAGCCTGGATGCGGCGCGCCCAGGTGTGACCTGCTGGACGTTAGGGCGGTGGCGAACCGAGGGCTGCCCCCTCCGGCTCGGAGAGGAGCGTGGCATTGCACGCCTGCACGCCCCGCCCCTGGACGGCGGTCACCTCGAACCGGACGCGTCCGCTCTGGACAATGTCGCCGACGCGGGGCGGGCGCCCCAGGAGCGTGAGGACGAGCCCGCCGACGGTGTCCACCTCGGCGTGCTCCAGGGGCACCCCAAGGGCTTCGCCCACCTCGTCCAGGCGGACGGTGCCCGCGACTCGCAGACCCCCGGCCGCGCCGTCGGGGGCGATCTCCAGGGGCGTTGCCCCGTCCTCCATTGGACCGATCACTTCTTCGAAGAGGTCCTCGAGCGTGACGATCCCAGCCGTTCCGCCGTACTCGTCCAGCACCACGGACAGCTGCGTGCCCTGCCGGCGCATGGCTCGTAGGACGGCGTCGAGTGTCGCCGCCTCGGGGACGTAGGGGAGCGGCCGGGCGTCGCGCGCGGCGAGGGGCCGCGCCTCCAGCAGGAGGCGCAGCACATCCTTGATGTGGACGGCGCCGAGGAGGTGGTCCAGATCGCCGTCGTAGACCGGGTAGCGGGTGTGGCGCGACCGACGCAGGATGTCGCGCACGGCGTCCGGGGTCGCCCCCACCGGAATGCCCGTCACCCGCACCCGGGGCACCATCACTTCGTGGGCGGTGCGGTCGCCGAACTCGAACAGCTCGCGCAGGACGTTACCGGACTCCTCCTGGAGGAGCCCGCCGGCCTGGCTCTCCTGGACGATGTACTCCAGCTCCTCTGGGGTGTGGTACTGCTCGTGGCCGGCCGTTTGCCGGTCGACGCCGACGAGACGGAGGAGCGCGTTGCCGATCCCGTTCAGGGCGATGACCAGCGGGTAGAGGAGCGCCTTGATCCACTGCATCGGCCGGGCGATAGCCAGAACCGTAGCCTCGGCCCGCTGCAGGGCCAGTGATTTGGGCACCATCTCCCCCAGGACGATGTGGACGTACGTCAGGAGGGTGACGGCGAGTACGCTGGCCACGGCGTGGGCGGCCAGCCAGCGCGACAGCCCGACCTGTTCGAAAAACGGGCTCAGGGCGTGATCGAGCCACTCTGCCAGGACGTGCTCGCCGTACATGCCCAGCCCGAGGCTGGCCCCGGTGATCCCGAGCTGGGCGGTGGCAATGTAGCGATCCTGCAGGCGCGGGTTGTGCAGCAGGCGTCGTACCAGCCGCGCTCGGGGATCGCCCTCGTCTGCGCGCCGCTCCACCGCCGTGCGCGGTGCCCCTACCAGGGCGAATTCAGCGGCAACGAACAGCCCGTTGAGCAACACCAGCAGGAGGATGATCAGCAGGGGCAGGATGATCGCTCCCATGTTCTCCATCCCTCCCTATCCTAAGCCGTCCTCATCCTCGTCGACATCCTTGGGGCGGGGTGGGGCTGGAGTGGCCAGAACGGAAGTGACGGCGTGGTGCGCCACGCCCTCCACCTCCACCACCACGCCGTTGATCGTCGCCTGCTCGCCGGGCTCCGGCAGGTGTCCCAGGGCCTCGACGACTCGTCCGCCGATGGTATCGGCCTCACCCTGCCACAGGACGCCGAGCCAGGGCTCCGCCTCGTCCAGGCGCAGCAGCCCGGGGAGCCGCACCCGGCCGTCAGGGAGTCGCACCGGGCGCGCCTGGTGAGTCTCGGCGCGCTTGAACTCGTCGCCGACCTCGCCCAGCACCTCCGCCAGGACGTCCTCCAGCGTTACCAGCCCGGCGACGCCGCCATACTCGTCGACGACGACGGCCTGTTGCGTCCGTTCCTCGCGGAAGCGACGCAGCAGGCCCTCGGCGGTGAGACTCTCCGGAACGGCCAGCGCCGGGCGTATCACCTCGCGAAGGGAGCCGATCGTCCCCTGCTCGACGTAGCGGGCCACCAGATCCTTGGTATGCAGCAGACCGATGATGTTGTCCGGCGACCCTTCGTACACCGGCAGGCGGGTGTAGGGTCCTCCGGTCACCTCACGCAGCACGTCATCCGGTGGCCGGTCGACCTTCACCATGGCCAGGAGGGTGCGAGGCACCATTAGCTGATGCACCCGCCGCGTGCCCAGGCGGAGGGCGCGGCGCAGCCGGCGCTGCTCGTCCGGCTCCAGCAGCCCGCCGTTCCGGCTCTCGGCGATGAGGAGGTCGATCTCATCCGGGGAGTGGATGTGACGGTGCCCCGCCTCGCTGACGCCCAGCAGGCGCAGGACGAGCAACCCGCTCCCGTTGAGCACGGCGATGAACCCGGCGAAGAGCCACAGCGACCAGCGCATCGGGAGCACGGTAGACAGGGCCGCCTGGGTGGGGTACTGCAGGGCCAGGGACTTGGGCACCAGCTCGCCGAGCACGACCTGCAGCGCCGTCAGACCCACCAGGACGATCACGGCCGCCGTGGACTGGGCAGCAGCCTCGCCGAACGCTCCCAGCCGAACAAAGAGCGGACCCAGTTGCCGCGCCAGCGTGGCCTGGCCAAAGGCCCCCAGCACCAGGCTGGAGAGGGTGATGCCGATCTGGCAGGCGGCGACGTAGCGGTCAAGCCGGCGGGCGTCTTCGAGCACCGGCAGGAGCTGCCGGGCGCGGGCGCTGCCCTCTTCAGCCAGCTGGCGCACCCGGCCCCGCCGCACACTGACGGCGGCGAACTCGGCCGCAACGTAGAGGGCGTTGACGGCGATGAGGCCGGCGATGACCACCCAGGTGAAGACTGTCACCGCCCAACCTTAGGGGCAGAGGTGAGGGGACGTCGTCCCCGCCCGCGCCGGCCGTTGCCTCCCTGGGTGCCGGCGGTGCCCGGCCGGTGCAGGGCGCTGGAGCCAGGGCGATTGAGAGGGTCGTCGGACTCGCTGGTTTCGCGCATCGTCGCCCCCGGCGCAGGGCGCATTGGCGGGCTCTGTCAGCCTATCACATGGCACCTGCTCTTCAGGCCACGGGGTCGGTGGGTGCCGTCACCGGCCACGAGGCGGCGCACGGGGATGGTCACGGTAAGTCGGTGGCGCGCCGACGCGGCGGCGTTGTAGGACTCCACGGGGCAGCGGTCATCATCGCTCTACAAGCCCCACCGGCTCCCTGGCTGGCTGCCGCGAGATCGTAAACCTCTATGCCCCTGCGTTCGAGGCGGTGCGCCGGGGGCAGAAGATGGCCGGCACGGCCATCGCAGAGATCAAGCCACAGATCAACGACCTGCTGCGCCAGAAGTAGCCGGCGCCGGCGCCGTCGCTACTCAAGAAACCGATGCCGATACAACGATGCCGCCGGCGGCAACGGCCACCGGCTGTGTAGGAGACAGATGAAGATCACCGCGGTCAGGGTGCTCCAACTCACGGGTGGGCGGGCGTACGAGGGGCCATTGTGGGTCGAGCGGCACGGCGGACCGCTCACCTTGTACCCGGAGTTCCGCGAGCTACCGCCGGGTCCGGCTTCCGGTGGGGGCCGAGCGGTCGCGGCTGATGGTGGTAAGACCTCTGCCACCTTCCTGCGCATCGAGACCGACGAAGGGGTCCACGGGATAGCTTCTGTCAGCGGTGGGAGCGCGAGGATCATCGCTGCCGAGCTCCGGCCGTTGTTGCTTGGCCGCGACCCCCTAGCTACCGAGCGACTGTGGGATATTGCCTACCGCGCCATGATCCATGGGCGCAAGGGCGCCTCTATCATGGCCCTCTCCTCCGTGGACTGCGCGCTGTGGGACCTGAAGGGACGGTGGCTCGACCAGCCCGTGTATCGGCTGTTGGGCGGTCCCACCCGCGAGACTATTCCCTCGCTACGCCAGCGCGCTAGGTCACTCCAATTGTGCCACATGGGCATTCTGTGCAGGTCACCGCCCACCTCCTGGCTTCGACGCCACCCGACCTCTGTCCCCTTCTGGAGTACATGACCCCTCACCAGCTGCAAACCCAATACTTCCTCAAACACCCCCTCCACCCCGAGCGAGGTGACATCGCAGTGTCGCGACTCTCGCAGCCGGGACTAGGCATGGAGCTGGACGAGCGCAAGATCGTCCAGCAGCGCGACGTCACGTTCGACTGAGCACCGGCCAACCCTCCATGACGCCTTGCGGGGGTCCCGCCCGGGGTCGCGTTGAACCGCCAGTTCTGGAGGTGGCCCGCCTGGAGCAGCTCACGGATGAGCCGCGGCAAGCGGCCGTGGGCGTTTGTCTGGTGACCTCTCCGTCAGCCGGCGACGCGCTCCCAGCCGTCGAGGATGCGCTTGACTTCGTCGCGGTGCTGGGTCTCTTCGGCGGCGATGTTTTCCAGCTGCACCTTGAGGCCGATGTCGCCCAGGGCATCCGCCTGCGCGCTCCGCTCCTTGTAGCGCCAGATGGCGTGCTCCTCTGCTTTGAGGATCTCCTCCAGCATCTGGCGCGCATCCCGCGCCGCCGGTACGGCCGCCACTTCCGTCGTCGGCGTGCCGGCGAGCGCGGCGATCTTGTCTGCCAGGAACTGGGCGTGGCCCATCTCTCCGGCCACCTCGCTCCTGAAGAAGGTCGCGAGCTGCGGGCGGAATGGTCCCTCCACGAGCGCCGCATAGGTGACGTACATCACCGCCGCCTGGTACTCGTGCGCCAGGTCGTCATTCAGGAGGCGGATAAGCTCGTCCCGTGAAGGGGCGGGAGTACGGGCCTCAGAACCCGCCGCGTCGCGTGTCATCGTTGCCGTCATGTGCGTACACCCTCCTTCGCGAATTCACCGGGCCCTCACGGCCCGTTACAACACATCCCCGCACAAACCGCGCCACGACTGGCCATATCCCCATCTGCTCGCGCGAGTCGCCCCTACACGTCTACAGTTGAGTCTCTGGTGCACGGCGGGGCACCAGGAGGGCAGGAAATCGGAAGGCTGTACCGCCCGGCCGGTGGCACGACGGACGTATCGGTCACGTCCCTATCGCGGGACTACCTCGAACAAGACCTGACGCTTGATCATCAGCCAGATGACCAGAGTGGCCACGACCTGCACCAGGGTGTTCATCCAGGCAATCCCGCGGTCGAAGCCCGGCACCAGGGGCAGGAAGAGGGCGCTCAAGTAGATGGCGAAGAGGTGCAGGGCGTACACGTAGAGGGCGTTCTGTCCAAACGGGATGCACAGCCAGCCCAGGAGGCCAGCGATGGGGCGCCAGGCGTAGCTGAGAAGGCTGTACAGGAGGGGAAAGAAGATGGCAAAGGCGACGACGCGCCCTACCCGGGCGTCGTGCTTCTCGAAAAGAAGGTCGAGCGCCGCCGTGCCGTTGGCTGTCCCCCCGATCCCGGCCAGGGGCTCCCCGTTGGTATAGCGCAGATAGACCAGGGTGGCCGCCGCTAGCGTCAGCAGGGCCAGTGAGGGCCAGCGGTGCAGCCGGCCGATCCGCTGCCAGATGACGTCGCGGTGGAAGCCGACGACCATCCCGCCGAAGAACCATAGCTGCCAGGCGGCGACGGGGAAGGTGGTGTTGTTCGCGATCGGCCAGGGGACGCTCGCCTCCTGCGGGAACCACTGGTGGGCCAGCCACAACCCACCGCACAGGAGCACCACCAGCGAGGTCTTGCCGGCATGCAGCAGGAGCATGGCCAGGGGTGAGATGGCCAGCAGGAGGGTATACAGGAGCATCACGTCCACCAGGTAGTACGTGCGATGGAGGGTGATCAGGCTCACCACCAGCCCCGGCGTCAGGGGCTCGGGCTCGCCTTGTGGCAGCCAGGGCATGTTCGTCAAGCGGGACAGCCCGATAAACGTGAACGTCAGCCCCAGCGTCACGCTGTACAGCGTGGCGGTGCGACGCAAGAGGTGGAGCTGCACAGGGACGAGTCCATCGCGCCGCGCCCGGGGCCCGTAGATCAGCCCCACCAGCAGTCCGGAGAGGAAGATGAACCCCTCGGCGGCGCTGACGAAGAACTGGTTCCCGCCGGTGAGGGGATAGAAGTACGACGCCCCACCGAGATGGTCGACCACCATGGCAAAGGCGCAGTAGCCCCGCAGGAAGTCCAGGCGCAGGTCGCGCTTGTCGTGGAGGGCGTAGCGCCAGCTTAGAGGCCGCGCGCGGCCCGTCCGGGCCGGCCCCCCCGTCCCATCCCCCTGAACGGGCGGCGCCGTCCCTTGCAGACCGGCGGTCTCGCCGGCCGGGCGCAGCGCTGCGGTCGCTTGACGTTGCAGTTGCATAGGTAAAGGGTACGAACTGGCTGCCGGCGCCGCGCCGGCCCCGCATCCGCGCGCCCGAGTCAACTCAGGGATTGTCACACTAACATAGGGCACCGGTGGGGCCGGCGTCTTCGCCCGAGACGGGCCGCACGACCGCTCACGGAGTGCCACGAGGCCCGTGCTCTCGCATGGGGTGGTGAAACAGGCTGGCATCGTCCGGCGGTACTGGGCTGGCCAGCGGCTACCATGGGGCGGGGCTCCGGTGGAGCAGCGCAACCGCCCGGTTGAGCGCTGCGGCCACCCGCGCCGGCCGGCAGCGTGTGACAGCGGCGCTGGGCGACAGCCACTCATACCGGTCGTGCTCTGGGTCGTGCGCCACGCTCACCATCGCACCAGGCGGGGCCTCAGCGACATAGACCGGCCAATCGACCGTCCCGCAGCCCGTCGGCTGCACGTCGAGGGCCAGCTCGGCCTCCTCGCGCAGCTCCCGCCGGGCGCAGACCTCCACCGCCTCCCCCGGGAAGCGGGCCCCGGCCGGGGGCGTCCACGCCCAGTCCCCCTCATAGTCCGGCCCGCGGTGGGCGCGGTGGAGCAGCAGGACCTCGAGGCGCCCGACGAGCCGCCGGTACACCACCACCATCACCCCATACGGGCGCTCATCGCTGACGGGCAGGCCGTCCCAGGTCGTGTGCGTCGTCCCCATCGTGGAAGCGCCTCCGCCGCCGTGAGGGTATGGTGAGGAACCTTTGCCAGGCTCGTCAAGTGGCGCCTCCACGGGCCTTCGGGCCTCCAGCACGGGCCTGCAGACCTCCAGTAAAGAAAGAGCTAGAGCCATTCTCTCTCCTCGCTGCCCCTTCCCCGTCTGACTCACGGGGTATGCTCAGGGCCATGAACGAGGAGCTGCGGGCGCTGTACGAGCAGGACCAGGCCGACCGGCAGGGGCACCGGCTGGCGCCCGGTACCGGGGAGCGGGACCGGGGGCGTCGCCAGCGAGTGGCGGAGTTGCTCGCCTCCGGCGCCCTCCAGGAGGCGAGCGACTACTACCACGCGGCCCTAGTGTTCCAACACGGCGACGCCCCCGAAGATGCCTGGCGCGCGCACGAGCTGGCTGGGCGGGCGGCGGCGCTCGGGCACCGGGCCGGTCGGTGGCTGGCCGCCGCGGCCTACGACCGCTGGCTGATGTACCAAGGGCGGCCCCAGAAGTATGGCACCCAGTACCGCGCCGCCGACGGCCGGTGGCGTCTGTGGGAGGTCGAGCCCGCCACGACCGATGCCGAGCGCGCCGCCTGGGACGTCCCCCCGCTCACCGAGCTGGAGGCGCAGGCCGAGGAGCTCACACGCGCCGCTCCGCCGCCGACGGGGTAGTATGAGCACACGGCACGGCCGCGGCGGCGGGAGCCGGCGAGACCGGGCTGGACAACTGCCTGCTCCCGAAGATATCGCAAGGTGTTCGTCGATGCCCTGGAGGACGCGGGGCCCGGCTCAGAGGGCCGGAGGCAGGTCGAGGTAGACCGTCTTCCACTGGGTGAAGAACTCTCGTGCCGCCTTGCCTTGCTCCCGCGAGCCGGAGGAGCTGTCCTTCATCCCCCCGAAGGGGACGTGGAACTCCAGGCCGGCGCTCTCCTGGTTGATCTTCACCACCCCGGTACGGATGTCCGCGGCGAAGCGCAAGGCCTTGGCCAGGTCGCGGGTGAACAGGCTGGCCGTCAGGCCAAAGGGGGTATCGTTGGCCAGGGCCACGGCTTCCTCGTAGGAGCGGGCGGGGATGACGGTGGCCACGGGGCCAAAGATCTCCTCGCGGACGACTCGGCTCTCCAGGGGCAGGCCGGCCAGGACGGTAGGACGGACGTAGTAGCCGTCTCCCAGGTCGGAAGCCCCCTTCCCGGCCCCACCGTTCGGGCCCCCGGCCAGGACCTGGGCGCCCTCGGCCGCCCCTGCTTCCAGGTAGCCGGTAACCGTCTTGAGCTGGTCGGCCGAGGCCAGTGGCCCCACCTTGGTGTCCCCCTCCAGGGGGTCGCCCAGCTTCCAGCCGTTGGCCAGGGCGACCAGGCGGTCCTGGAACTCCTCCAGCACCGGGGCCTCCACGATCACTCGGCTGGTGGCGGTGCACTTCTGGCCGGCGCTGAGGAACGCCCCGCGGGCGACGTGCTCTGCCGCGTGGGCCAGATCGGCGTCGGCGAGGACGACGGCGGGGTTCTTGCCCCCCAGCTCCAGCTGCACCTTCTTGCCCCGCTCGATGGCCCTGGTCTGCATCGCCCGGCCCACGGCGTTGGAGCCGGTGAAGGTGATGGCGTCGACGGCGTCATGAGTCGCCAGCACCTCGCCGATCTCTGACCCCTTGCCGATGGCCAGGTTCAAGACCCCCGCCGGGAGCCCGGCGTCCACCAGGGCCTGTAGGAAGTGCACTGCGGTGAGGGGGACGATCTCGGCCGGCTTCCAGACTACCGTATTCCCGTAGGCCAGGGCCGGCGCGATCTTCCAGGCCGGGATGGCGATAGGGAAGTTCCAGGGGGTGATGGCTACGACCACGCCCACCGGCTCGCGGCGGGCGTACAGGAACGTCCCGGCGGAGTGGCTGGGGTAGGTTTCCCCGTCTGGCTCGAGGGTCTGCGCGGCGTAGTAGCGCAGGATGGCGACGGCGCGCTTCGTCTCGCCGATGCCCTCGGCCAGGGTTTTCCCTTCCTCCCGCGTCAGGTCGCGTCCCACCGCCTCGGCCCGCTGATCCAGGAGATCGGCGGCCTTGCGCAGGATGTCCCCCCGCGCCGGCGGCGGGGTGGCCCGCCAGTCAGGAAAGGCGGCACGCGCTGCCTCCACCGCCTCGGCGGCCAGGCGGGCGTCGCCGACGCTCACCTCGGCGACCGGCTCGCTGGGATGTGCCGGGTTGACGTCGGTGGCCCGGCGCACGCCCTCGCGCCAGGCGCCGCCGACGTAGGAGCGGATCTGTTCTGTCACTTGTCCTGTCATCAGGGATCCTCCGGGGCTTCTGGTTCTCGAACCAGGCGACTGCTCGCGACTGCACGCTACCGGTCTCTACAAGGGATACCAGAGCCGCGCCAGGCGCTACACTGCCCGGCGCGCGCGTCACCAGCCGGGGCCCGAGCGACTGACCGCTGCGTAGACAAGTACACCTCTGGGGGCCGCTGCCTCCCGGGCCGTGACGAGCGATTCATGCCACGATCAGTATTGATTAAGGGGAGTCAGCTATGCCGGGTATGGAGTACGTCGGCTTCGGAACGGCGGGTCTCAGGGTATCGCGCCTGGCGCTGGGCCTCGGCCTGCGTGGTCAGGGTGACGAGGGGGCGGTCGAGCGCCTGATCCGGGCCGCCCTGAATGGGGGCGTCAACCTGTTCGACTGCGCCAACGTCTACGGGCTGAAGGACGACCGCGCCCATGCCGGGCGGTCGGAGATGATCCTCGGCCGGGCCCTGAAAGGGCATCGGGAAGACGTGGTGATCACCTCCAAGGTTTGCAGCCCGGTAGGTCCCGGCCCCAACGACCGCGGGGCGTCTCGCTATCACATCATGCGTGAGGTGGAGCGGTCACTCAGCCGCCTGGACACCGACCGCATCGACGTGTACTTGCTGCACAGCTTTGACGCCACCACGCCACTGGAAGAGCAGCTCCGCGCCCTCGATGACCTGGTGCGTGGGGGCAAGGTGCGGTACGTCGGGGTCTGCAACTTCCAGGCCTGGCAGGTGTGCCGGGCCCTGTGGGTGCAGGAGCGCATCAACGCCGCCCCCCTGATCACGGTGCAGAACCCTTATAGCCTGCTGAACCGCGCCCTGGAGGGGGAGATGTTCCCCCTGGTGCGGGCCCTGGGAGTAGGGGTGATGGCCTATGCCCCCCTGGGGACAGGGCTCCTCAGCGGGCAGTACGCCCCGGATGCCCCACCCCCGCCGGCCACCCTGTGGGGCGAGCGACGGAGGGAACACCTCGCCCGCACCCTCAGTGGTCAGCCAGGGGCGGTCCTGGCCACCGTGCGTGAGGTAGCGGGGCGTACCGGCGCCACGGTGGCCCAGGTGGCCCTCCGGTGGGTGCTCTCGCACCCGGAGGTGACTGTGGCCATCTCCGGCGCCGACACGGACGCGCAGCTGGCGGAGAATCTCGGCGCGGTGCAGGTGGCGCTGTCCCCTGAAGACCGTGAGCGCCTCGACGCGGCATCTACCGGCCTGGGGCTGCTCCTGGACGGGCCCCAGTTCGCCCCCACCCCTCGTCGGTGACTCAGGCTCGTCCGTGCCTCAAGCCGGGGGCGTGAGGCCGAACAGCCCATAGATCTCTTCGCCGGTGAGGACGGAGCGGAAGTCGAGCGTGACCTCGTCCACGAACTGGTCGAAGAGGTGCTGCTTGCGCTGCAGCACGGCCTCGATGCGCTCCTCGATGGTGTCCTCACAGGTATAGGCGTAGACGTGCACCGGGAGCGATTGACCCAGCCGATGGCTCCGATCTTCCGCCTGGCGCTCGACCGCGGGATTCCACCAGCGGTCGAAGTGGAAGACGTAGGATGCCTCCTGGAGGTTCAGGCCGGAGCCACCGGCGCGTAGGGAAAGGAGGAGCACCCGGCGGCTGGGGTCGTTTCGAAACTGCTGGACGATGGCCTCCCGCTGCTGCACCGAGAGCTCTCCGGTGTAGAGCAGCGGGTGGAACGCGGTGAGGTGGTTGGCCAGGGCGCGAGCGCCGTACCGTCCGTCGACGAATTGGGAGAACACCAGCGCCCGATGCCCTTGCAGGCCCAGGGTGTGCATACGTTGCCGGAGATCGTCGAGCTTAGCCGACTCCCCGGTGGCCGGGCAGAAGTTGCAGAACTGCTTGAGTCGGACGATGAGATCCAGCACGTTGTCGATGCGTACGTGCTCGCCTCGCTCGCGGAGCGCCACGATGCCCTCGCGCTCGGCCCGCTCGTAGCTCTCGCGCTGAGCGCCGCTGAGTGGGAGGGCGATTCGGCTGACGATCTTCGGCGGGAGCTGCGGGAGCACGTCCGCCTTGCGCCGGCGAAGCTGGAGCGTCCTGAGCCGCTCCAGGAGGGAGGCACGGGATGCCGGGGCACGTTGTCCGCCGTCACGATGGGGCGTGACGAACTCCAGGACGGATGCCAGGTCTTCCAGGCTGTTTTCCATCGGCGTGCCGCTCAGCGCCCAGGCCCGGCGGCGCCGCAGGAGCTTGCACTTGCGGCTGGCCTCGGAATCACGGTTCTTGATTCGCTGGGCCTCGTCGAGGACGACCACATCCCAGAGGCGTCGCCGTGGAGGTGAGTGGGGGCTGTCGGTGCAGTCTTCGCGCAGCGTCTCGTAGCTGGTGAGGTACACGTGGGCCGGAGCCGTCCACTGCCAGGCCCGCTCCTCCGCCGGGCCGCGCACGGTGGAGAGGCGCAGCTCTGGCGCCCACAGTCGGAGGGCCCGGCGCCACTGGCCGAGGAGACTCGCCGGGGCGATCAGCAGGCCGGACTCGACCTGTCCCTGGAGGGCCAGGATGCGTAGGGCGGCGGCGCTCTGGATGGTCTTGCCCAGACCCATGTCGTCCGCCAGGAGGAGCGTCTCGCGAGAGATGAGGGCTCGTATTCCCTCCAGCTGGTAGGGAAAGAAGCTGCCGGGCCACTCGAGTGGCCCGGCGTGCGCCAGGAGGAGCTCGGCCGGAGGCTGGAGGAGGTAGGCTAACCGGCGCCAGAGGGGAATCTCGGCTGGGGCCAGCGCCCCATCGGACGCCAGGGGGCCCTCGCCGGCGGCCCCTTCGAGTGGGGGTGGGGCCACCTCCTTCCAGGGGCCGCCGGTCAGATCGATACTCCCGCCGGTCTCCCCGCGGGGGCTGTGCACCTGTGCCTCCAGAGTGCGGGCGGAGGCGCACGGCCAGCCCCCCTCCAGCCAGCGGGCCACGCCGGGGACCGGCGCGGCGCCGACGGCCGCCCGCCGGGGCGCTGCGTCTCTCGGCGCGGGGACGAACAGGCGTTTAGGGAGGTCAAGACGTAGACGTGAGGGAGCAGGGGCCGAAGGGACGGGGTCGCCGGCCCGCGCCTCGGAGCCGGGGATCGCCTCCGGCGGCACCGTCCACCAGGATGTGTTGGCGTTCATGGCGTCTGCCCCCCCGGCGCTCCCATGAGCGTCTCGGGAAACACCTCGCGTAGTCCCGTGGCCGCTCGCTCGAAGGGCTCGAGCAACAGCCCGTGGGTCGTGAGGCGCTCGAACAGCCGTCGCTCGATCGAGTCCGGGGCGGGTGGCTCCGGAAACCAGAACAGGTGCAGTGGCTCGGGCTGATCCACGGTCTCTTCCACCTCGCCGGCGGCGTAGGAGGCCACCTGCAGCGCCCGGCTCAGGCGACCGACCGGGAGGGCGACGCGGACGTCCTGACAGAACAGCTCGCTGCCCACTTCATTGGCCAGGCAGAGGAGCAGACGGGGCGTGCGCCCGCAGACGGTGAGGAGCGATGTCGTCAGCCGGCGCTCGGCCTGGCGCCGGAGATCGGACTGGCGCCACAGAAAGGTGCTTGGCGTCTCGACACGGTTGTAGGCGAACTCCAGCGGCTCGCCACGGGCGTTGATCAGGAACAGCGCCCCGAGGTAGCCTGTGCCACTCGGCGAGGGCTCGAGTCTCAAGTACCCGGCTGCACCAAGGGCTTCGACGTCGGCGGCATCCTGAAACGGGATAGGCATAGCGCTCCCTGCGTTACGCCGGCGGCGCCGTCCCGTCTTCGGCCGGCGTCTCTAAGTCCGGCCGCTCCGAGTAGTCAATGGCCACTTCGCCGATCACGGTCTGGGCGGTGTACCCCGGATCAACGCGATGCAGGTCCCATTCGTTGATCCACTGCCGGACGTGCTGGCGCATGCGCAGACTCAAGTCCTCCTCCCCCTCCAGACCCGGCGGCTCCCAATCGTAGGCGCGGGCGTGGAGGTGGCGCACTTGCTCCTTCGTGTGCTGGACGGTCGGCCGGTCGGGCGCCTTGAGGTGCACGGCCTCACGCGCAATCAGGCGCATGCCCCCTTCGGCTTCGTTGGCCAGCCGGCGCTCCGGGTCGAGCCCGCTGGCGCGCAGCTTCCCGGGCACGGCTTCGGCGTCGCTACGGTCTTCGAGGACGGCCGTGGCGAAGTCGCTGGTGATGGCGAAGACCGTGATCAGGCCGGGACATGCCTGATTCGGGAGCAGGCCGGCCCAGCGCGCCAGCGCGGCATAGGACCGCGCCCGCTGCATGAACGAGTACCGCCCGATCAGCTCCACCTCGTCCACCAGGAGCACCCAGCCGGCGAAGCCCGCCGCCGCTATCAGGCGGGAGGCAAAGGTGAAGCGCTGGAATGGCAGCTCCTTGGAGGAGACGCGTTCGAGGGGGTACGACGCGGCCGCACCGTGCGCCCGCAGCCAGAAGCGAATCTCGCTCACGTTCAGCGGCTCACCGGCCCAAAGGGAGATGATACGGTCGAGGATCTCCGGGTCCTTGACCCGCTCGTAGAGAAAGAGCGTAGCCGGAAAGCGGGAGTTGAGGCCCGCTTCCGGCCGGGCGGCCCAGCGGGAAAGCTCGGCGTAGGCGGGGCTGGTGAAATCCAGGGCGGCCGCAATCTCGGTCAGGGCCAAGCCCCGCTTCCCCGGCACGACGGCCGACTGCAGGGCCGCGCGGTACAGCTTGGTGGGGTCGTACAGGGGGGTCTCTTTACTGATCACTACCTTGCTGCAGACGAAGCCTTGCTGCAGCGCCAGGTACTGGAGATACCCCAGCAGGTGCGACTTACCAGAACCGAAGTCGCCGGCGACGAGCAGCCCCGGTGTCTGCATGCCTTTGGGCAGGTCCTCGCCGGCCTCTTGAAGCTGGCGCCAAAAACGTTCCTCAACGTGGGGCTGCGCGCTGCCCAGGAGGCGCACCGCTGCCTGGCTCGGCACCCCAGAGCGCAGGGCCTCGATCGCCCGCCGCGCGGCCAGGCGTTCGTCCTCCGCGGCCACAACTACACCGTCCATCCCTCGCTCCTAGCTATGCCCCACCCTGGGGCACCCCCTGGTGCTCCCCGGACGCGCCCCATCGGCGGCGCCGGTGCAGGGAAACCGAGGCACCAGGCCGGGGAAACCGGAGATGGCCGCCCAACTCAGGACGCCAGGGCCGCGACTGGCCCGGCGCCGGTCGAGAGGCGCACCAGGGCAGAGCGGGCGTTCGGCCGGTAGCGATCACGCACCTCGTCGGCGATGCGCAAGTACAGGGCCTGATAGCTCCGCAGCCCGCGCCGCTCGTCGTGGAGGAACTCGGGGGCGGCCAGGACGCCGACGAAGCCAGCCTCGAGCTCGTCGGCGGCGTCGATCAACTGGCGCAGCACCTCGTAGGCGTCCATGCAGGCCGCCGTGCTGTAGTAGAGACCTGGCCCGCGGTCACGCGGCCGTGTGGCGTCTCCGTAGCGGGCGATGTCCAGGGTCAGCACCAGGCCGCTCTTCCCCGCCAGCGTCAGCCAGTGCGCCAGGGAGAGGAGCATGTGCCGGGCGTTGTGCCGGGCGATGCGCTGGAAGATCAGAACCCGCTTTAGCGCTGAGATAAGGCGTAGCTCGCCCCGCAGCCATTGCTTGACTGCGTCCGTCAGGGCCGGGTCATCGGTGGGGTCGAGGTGTGCCAGACAGAGGCGGATCATGGCCAGGCGGAACTCGCGGCTCATGGCGTGGTCGCGGTAGAGCCGGTTCGAGACGCCCCGTGTCACCTCGCCGTAGAAAAGCGATTCCGGTAAGTCGTTCCGCGTGGCGAGCGCAGACAGCGTCAGCTGTTCCCTCTCGCCGTCGCCGTCCACCCCCCCATCCACGTCGCCATCCAGGTCCGGAAGCCGGAATCCCATCTCCGTCAGGCAGCGGCGCAGGCAGGCCTTGGCCAGGGCATCCCAATCGACCTGCCGGGCGATGTCGTGGAAGAGATGATCGATCATGTGCAACTTGGTGGTGGCGGCGTCGACGCTGGCGAACTGAAACCCGCCCCTCTCGGCAGCCGTACGCAACCCTTCCCGGACCTCCGCGCGGCCGGCTGCGTCCGCCGGCACGACGAACTTCACTGCCCCCCCGCCCAGGCGGATAAAGTCGTCCAGGTATTCCAGACGCATCACCTCCAGCCAGTCGTGCGCGTCCATGTCTACGTCGCGGCCTACGTCGCGGCGTCGCGGAAGACGAGGCCGTAGTAGAGCCGCTCCTGGCCACCGCGGGTGATCACCCGGAGCGTCCCCGCCGTAGCCTTTGTGCCCGTGCTGGCCGGGAAGCTCACCGTAGCCCCCTTCTGGGTCGTTGTCGTCCCGCTCTGATCGAGCAGGTAGACGTCACGGGCAAACTCCTGGCGGGAGTACTCCCTACTCTGCCCCGGGCGGAGCGTGAGCAAGTCATAGACGTCCAGCAGCCGTACCACGGGGTTTCGGCCGACCGCCTCCCGGCCGCGCTTCGCCACCGCCCGATCGACGGCGATGGTGTAGGCATCGAACAGCGTCTCCAGGAACGTCTCCGCCTTGAAGCGCGGGGGTCGCTGCTGCAAGTCTTTCAGCTGCCCCACCAGGACGCTCGGGCGCAGCCGGCGCTCCCGGTTTCTGTCGATCAGCACCGTCCGCTCACCCGGCAGGATCTGGACGAGCGTCGGGTAGGCGTATAGCCGATCGTCTTGCTCGAAGAGGCGCAGATCCAGGCGCGCCGCCGTCTCCAGCAGCTCGCGCACATAGCCACGCCCTGCCAGGTACGCCTCCTCGTCGACGTCCCAGCGGTCCTTGACCCGGCCGACCTCCTGCCCCAGACCGCCGACGGCCCGCTCCGCCGCCCCCAGCGCCGGGCGCAGCTCACGGAGGTTCCCCATCTGTGCCGCGGCGCGCACCCGCTTCAAGGCCGACGTGACCGCGGTGGCCGCCTTGAGGGCTACGCCGGCGTCGTCTTCCAGCCGGGCCAGGGCCTGCTCCAGGCCCGGCTGAGGCCGCTCTAGATCCAGCGGCGCTTGCTCCGACCCCAGCTGAGGTTGTTCCAGACCCGCCGGCGCGTGATCACTCATTGCAGCCGTCAATCTCGCGGCGCGTCTTCATCCCTGGACTCCACCTGCCCGTACCCCAGCCGATTGTAGCAACTGGACGGCTGGCGTCCTCCCTGCTGGCGCGCCGCCTGCTGGCGGATAACGGCATCGCCATATTCAAGCTCCCCCCGGAGCAGGTGGCCGCCATGATGGCGCCCGTCCCCCCGCGGCTTCCTGATGCCCCGAAGCCCTCACGAGGCGGTGCAAGTGGCCGTCTTCGCCCACGCGCCATATCCACGCCGGGCACGACTACGACCGTCATATCGAGCAATCGGGGGGCGAGGGGGGGCCTACTCGCCCATCGATGTGCCGAAGCCACACTGACCAGTTCACCCGGCAGTCTGGAAGTCCGGGTAGTCTGGAAGTCCGGGTAGTCTGGAAGTCCGGGTAGTCTGGAAGTCCGGGTAGTC
>JAUJOR010000011.1:153824-174081 GCA_030447525.1 Chloroflexota bacterium
TGGTAGCATTGATAGGCGCGATCCGCAGCTAGTGGATTTCGTCGTTCTTCCCCTTCTCCGGCACCGTTGGGGCTGAGCGGTGGATGTCACTCGCCAAGACGAGTGCCCGCCGCGCGAACGATGTTCCAACGTGTCTTCGCCGCGCAGGAGACCGGTATCCCAGGGCCAGGCGCCGACCGCCAGCAAGGCGTGCCGCCGCCAGGGGGCTGACCGGCCATCATCACCTGAGCCCGCCGCGGCAGGCCGCGCGGGGAGGAGTATCTATCACTTTGACTACGATCGTTCGTCCTTACGCCACGCCCATGACGCCGGCCGCGCCGGCCATACCCGCCAAGCCCCTGGGCTCGTTCGAGTCCCTGCCCATCTCCGGGGCGACGCGAGCCGCCATCGAGGCCATGGGCATCTCCGAGCCGACCCCTATTCAGGCCCAGACCCTCCCCCTGCTGCTCGCCGGACGCGATGTGGTGGGGCAGGCCCGCACCGGCTCCGGCAAGACACTGGCCTTTGGCATCCCGCTGGTGGAGCGCTGCCGCGCCGCAGCCGGTGGGGCGCAGGCGCTGGTGCTCACGCCGACGCGTGAACTGGCCTCCCAGGTGGCGGACGTGGTCGCCCGTCTCGGGAGGGGGCACCGGCTGCGCGTTGTGGAGCTGGTTGGAGGCCGGGGCCTCGGGGGGCAGATGGCCGCCCTGCGAGCCGGCACCGAAGTGGTGGTCGGCACTCCCGGGCGCGTCCTGGATCACCTCGAACGGGGCACCCTCAACCTGGCAGCCTTGACGTACTTTGTCCTCGACGAAGCCGACGAAATGCTCGACCAGGGCTTCGGGCCGGCCGTGGAGCGCATCATCCGGCGCATGCCCGCCGCCTCCAACACGCGGCAGAATGCCCTGTTTTCGGCCACGCTGCCTGAGTGGGCCCGCGCCGTGGCCGCCCGGCTGCTCAAGAACCCGGCGGAGGTGCGGGTGGATGATGGCCGGCCCGCCGGCGTGACGCCGGACTCGGTGGAGCAGCTGGTGTACGAGGTGCCGGCGGGGACGAAGCCTTCGGTGCTGCGCGCCCTGCTCGACGAAGACCGCACCAGCGGGAGTGCGACTCTCGTCTTCGGGCGCACGCGGCACGGGGTCAAGAAGCTGGCGAAGCAGCTCGAGCGCGAAGGCTACCGCGCCGCGGCCCTGCAGAGCGACCTGGCGCAGAATGCCCGTGACCGCGTTATCGCCGCCTTTCGCGCCGGCCAGGTGCCCATCCTCGTGGCCACGAACGTGGCGGCGCGCGGCCTGGACATCGCCGACCTGGGGCGGGTGATCAACTATGACCTGCCGGAGAACGGGTCCCTCTTTACCCACCGCGTCGGGCGCACCGGGCGCATGGGGCGTGCCGGGGAGGCCATCACCCTCCTTGCACCGGAGGACCAGCCCAAGTGGCGCCAGCTGGAGAAGGAGCTCAGGACCGCCGGCCTGACTCGGCCCCTGGCGCGCCGTCCCTGGACCGGCCCCTTTCCTCCCGTGTCCGCCGCTGCGGCGCAAGAACCCCTCCCTCAGTCCGCCCGCGGCCGGTCGCGACCGGGCAACCCGGCTGGGGGGTTCGGCCGGTCAGGGGCGGCGTCGTCTCCCGGCCGAGAGCAGGTACTCAGGTCCCGCCCCCCGCGTCGTCTCCCGCAGCCGGCGGACAATACCGCCCCACCGGTAGCGCCGTTCATCGGGCGAGACGCTCGGGGCGGGGAGTCCGGCAGAATGGCCGGCCCCATAGCGTCCTCAGCCGCCCCGGCTCAACCGTGGCCTCGCCGCCGGCCCCGCCCCATGGGCCAGCCGGTCGGCGGGCAGCAGCGCTACCGCTAACTCCCCCGGCCCGGTCGTAGACTGGCCAGACCCTGCGCCAGTACTGGGAGAGCGCGGCGGCCGTGCCGCAGCAGGGGCGCCCGGCGATCACCTACCCGGCGTATCGAGCCTTTATCCAGTACATGCTAGATAACGACTGGCATGCCTGGTTCAACCGGGTGATCATCTGGGGCGAGCTGCTCATCGGGCTGAGGCTGCTCGTGGGTGGCCTGACGGCAATCACGGCCTTCTTCGGCCTGCTGATGAACTTCTCGTTCCTCTTCGCCGGCTCGGCCTCCAGCAACCCCACCCTGGTCATCCTGAGGGCGGTGATCATCTTCGGCTGGCGTATCGCCAGCTGGTGGGGGCTCGACCGGCTCCTCCTGCCCCGCCTGGGCACGCCCAGGGAGCCAGGCGGGCACGGGCATTCCGCCCACGTCCAGGTGCGCCCCACGGCCGGGACGCGCAGCACTGCCGGCTGAACGAGACAAGGCCTGCGGGTAACGAGACAAGGCCTGCTGGTGAGGAAACGCTCGGTCGTTGCCCGCAGGCCTCAGCTAAGCGTAACCCTTTAGGCGTAACCCTTCTGGCGCAGCTCCTCCTGGGCCAGGCGCGCGAACTCGTCCAGGGCGTCCTTGGGGCTGCGCTCCTGGCGCATCACCTGTACGTACATGTCTGTCTCGTACTTGCGGACGTCCACGTACAGCGGGTGCAGCGCGTCATAGGCCACCTTCCGGCCGTCCTGGTTGAGGCGCGTGATCCACTGCATTATCGGGTCGTCCTTATAGACGTCCAGCGCCGACCGCCGGGCCGGGATCGCCGTGATCGCTTCCACGGCCGCCGTGTTGTCCCGCGTGGTGAGGAACCGGCCGAACTCCAGGGCCGCCCGGCGCTTGCTGGCGTCGCGCTGCTTGAAGGTGGCGTAGCCTCCCGCCTCGATGTAGCTGATGGGCTCGACACCCCGCGTGGCCGGGAAGTCGACCGGGTACAGGTCGATCGCCTCCGGCTCGGTGCGGCGCTCCCGCACCCGCTGGCGCCAGATGCCGAAGGTGCTCTGAGCGCCGTTGTACATGGCTAGGTTGCGCGACCACAGGAGGTTGTCCACGTCCACCGCCGAGAGGGCCGTGATGTCCGGGGGCATGACGTTGTAGCGCCGGTCGAGGTCGAGCAGGAACTGCAAGCCTTCCACGGCCGCCGGCGTGTTGAGCACGATGCGCTTGCCGTCCTCCGAGAAGATGCGCGTCTTGGAGTCGCGGTTCCACAGGAACACGGAGCGGCCGTAGCCCCCGGTGGGGGCGGTGAACTGGACGCCGAAACCGTAGACCCCGGCCGAGCGCTCGGTGACCGCCTGAGCCGCCTCCACGAACTGCTCGTACGTCCACTTCCGCTCTGCGCCCTGGGGGATGTAGCGGGTCGCGTTCTTCAGCTCGAACAGCTTGCGGTTCAGGCACACCATGGTGGCCGTCCCCAGCCAGGGCCAGAACCACGTCTTACCGTCTTGTTTGGCCTGGTCGAGCAAGGCCGGGAGAAAGTCGTCACCGTCCCCCTTGGTCATTACGCCGTCCACGGGCTCGATTGCCCCCAGGCGCGCCCACTTGCGCAGCAGGCTGGAGGCCTCATAGGACACGTCCGGCGTGCTGTCGGCGACGATGGCCAGCTCCAGCTTCTGGCGCCGTTCGGTGCCGCTGGCCATGGCCTCGAGATTGAACGTGACGTGCGGCTGCTGTTGCGAAAACTCCGCTGCCTTGGCGGCGTACCAGTCCATCAGGGTGGCCGAGGGGTCGGTCTCCTTGCCGGTCACACCCCGCCAGTGGCCGGGGCCCCACCAGGTGAGGGTGACGGGCTCCTTGGTCTGGCTCACCGGTGGGGGCGTCGCCCCCCGTAGCCCCGGCTCGCAGGCCGCCGCCAGGAGGCCCAACGCCCCTGCTGCGCCCCCCAGCACAGCCCGTCGGGTGACCCCCCGGCGTCCGGCGACGCCGGTGTACGCATGCTGCTGCTGCTCCGTCACTGTTGCTCCTCCACCCCCGGTGCGCCCTTCGCCGACTGATGTGTCGCGACCTGAGCTCCGGTGAGTAGCTCCCCGGGGCGGAAGCTTCCCACGGGCGGCACCTTAGCGGAATTTCGGCAAGACCTCGCGTTCATAGAAGCGGAAGAAGCCCTCCTGGTCGGGGCCCACCTGGTGGACGTAGACGTGGTCGAAGCCGGCCGCGAGGTACTCCTGGATCTTGGCGACGTGCCGCTGCGGGTCCGGGCCACACACCACCTCCTTGGCTACGGTCTCTTCGTCCACCAGGCTGGACGCTTCCTGAAAGTGCGAGGGCAGTGGGAGCTCCGACTTCAGGCCGTGCTTTAGCCCGGCGATGGGCCACAGCTCGCGGGCCGTGCGTCGTGCCCCAGCCTCATCCTCGGCCCAGCACACCGTCAGTTGCCCATAGCGGGGCTTGCCGGCCCCGCCGGCCCCCTCAAAGGTCTTGATCACCTCGGCTTCGGGGCTGGTGTTCACGAACCCGTCCCCGATGCGCCCGGCAAGGGCGGCGGCGCGCGGCCCGCTGGCGGCAACCATGATCGGCACCGACGCTTCCGGCAGGGTGTAGAGGCGGGCGTTCTCCACGGTGAAGTGCTTGCCGGCGTGACTCTGGAGCCCGCCACGCCACAGGAGGCGGATGACCTGCACGGCCTCCTCCAGCATCTCCAGCCGTACCGGCGTGGCCGGCCAGTGCCCGCCCAGGATGTGCTCGTTCAGGTGCTCGCCCGTTCCCACCCCGAGAAAGAAGCGCCCGGGCATCATCGAGGCCGCCGTGGCGGCCGCCTGGGCGATGATCGCCGGATGGAGGCGCATGATCGGACACGTCACGCCGGTGCCCAGGCGCAGGCCCTGCGTCACCTGTGCGATCCCGCCGATGACACCCCAGACGAACGGATTGTGGCCCTGCTGATCCACCCACGGGTGATAGTGATCTGAGATAAGGGCGAATGTGAAGCCCGCCTGCTCCGCCTGCCGGGCGTGACGCACGAGATCGCTGGGACGGTGCTCCTCACTGGACAGCGCGTATCCGATCTCCGCCATCGGTGCCTTCCCCCTCCTGTGCCGACTCCACGCACCGGCGCCACCGGCCGGCGGACTGTAACCCTACCACGAGCCCTGTGACACCCAGGGGCGTTGCAGGCCCCTCCTCAAGGCGTTACCCACGGGTGTGAGGCGGCCACTGGCTGCACGCGCGTGCCAGGGTGATCCAGGCGCACCAGGCACCGATAGTGGGGGAACGCAGCGCTAGCCGCCGGCACGCACCGCCGGCACCCTGGGCCTGTTCATCGGCGCGCCCTCCTGAGCGTCGCCTGGCGTCGCCTCACGGGACGTCAGTACGTCGCCCGGCCGCCGGAACAGTCAAACACCGCGCCGGTAGAAAAGGAACAGTCGTCCGAGCACAGCCAGGCGATGAGTGCGGCCACTTCCTCCGGCCGGCCGACGCGACCCATGGGGATGCGCGACACCATGTACTGGATGTGCTGCTCGGTGACCTGCTCCAGGATCGGCGTGTCGATCACCGCCGGTGTGACGCAGTTGACAAGCACGCCCCGGGTGGCCACCTCTTTGGCGATGGCCTTGGTCAACCCGATTACCCCGGCCTTGGCGGCCGAGTACGGTACGGCGTTGGGGTTCCCCTCCTTGCCGGCGATGGAGGCCACATTCACGATGCGTCCCGTGCCGCGGGCGAGCATGTGGGGCAGCACTGCGCGGCAGCCGTAGTAGACCCCCGAGAGGTCGATGCCGAGCACGCGCTCCCACTCACCGGCCGGCAGCTCCCACGCCGGCGCCGCTTCCCCGGCGATGCCGGCGTTATTCACCAGGGCGTCGATCCGTCCGAATCGCTCCAGAACGGCGGTGACCATGGCCCGAACGCTGTCCTCGCGGCTGACGTCCACGGGCACGGCACAGGCGCGCCCGCCCGCACCCGCGATGCCCGCGACGGCGTCTCCGGCGCGCCCCTGGTGCAGATCGGCGATGGCCACGGCAAAGCCGTCATGCGCCAGCCGCTCGCCGGTCGCAGCGCCGATCCCACTGGCGCCTCCAGTCACAATGGCCACCCGCCCCTCTCGTGCCGCCCCCGCGGGCCGCTCCGCCACATCCATCTCTCGCACCCACGTCCCTTTCACCACCGGCGTCAGGCGCAGTGTAGTAAGGACGTTCCATAGACGACAAGCCATGGACGACAAGCCATAGACGACACGCCATGGACCGCAAATAGTGGGCGACAGGCAGCTGAGGAGTCGCCGCTGAGCCGCGCGCCCGCAGCGCGCCACGCCGGCGGCATTGCCTACCGACGGCTGATCCCGCTCCGCCTGTCCAGGCGGTCAACCAGCAGGGCGGTGGCCGCGCCCCAGACCACATGCGAGGCGATCATCAGGGTGTTCCGTCGCCCCGTGTCCTGCGTGGCCGGGGGCATCAGCCCGGTGGCCGGTACCCAGCCGAGGTAGCTCACGGCCCACACACCCAGGGCGAAGACGATACCGCCGAGCACCCGTGGCAGGGGTATCTTCTTGGCTAACGGGGCGTACAGGGCGCCGCTGGCCGCGCCGTACCCGAAGTGGCTCGCCAGCGTCCAGCCGATGCGCTCATCCTCCTCGACCACCCAGCGCCCCCGGCCGGCTGCCTGGCCCGCTGCGGTGGTGATCTCCTCGGGCGGCAGACGGGTGCGATCGTCCCCGGGCAGCCACCGATGCATCCCCAGCATCGCCGCCGTCATGGGCACCGTGGCGAGGAACCCGCTGATTGCCCCTGCTACAAAAGTGTTCATAGGCCTTCGTGTAGGTTACAGGAGGTGCGTCGTGGGCGTCGGCGACGACCAGCACGCAGCGCGCCGCGTCCGGCACGGTGCATTGTGTTCACAGGAGCGGCACTGATCCGGCTGCTGCAAGAACAGAGCTTCAGCCAATCTGAGGACCTCGACACGCTGGGGATGCTGTACCGGCTCCTGTTCAAGGTGATGGGCCGCTTTCGCGCCGCCAGGGGGGCGCATCGCATCCTGCGCTACCAGTTGTGAGCAGCGTGACGCCGTACCGATACTCGCTCGGGGAGGGGCGAGGGAGTGGGCGGAACGCGGCTGCCGTCTCCCTTCCTTCTGTGCCCACGTACTCAGGCTGGGCGCACGTACTCCAGGTGGACGAAGGAGATTCGGAAGCAGGAGACGGTAACCTCCGGCGGCATCACCCCGGCGTGGCCCAGGCCAGACCCCGGTAGTCCTCTGGGATGAGGGCGAAGACCAGTCCGTCGGCTGGGCGGCCGTCCAGCCCCAGGCCCCGGTTGCGGAGCCGTCCCTCGAAGACGAACCCCAGACGTTCCGGCACCCGGCGGCTCGCCGCGTTGGCCGCGTACATACGGATCTCCACCCGGTTCGCCTCCAGGGTATCGAAGGCAAAGCGGGTGAGCACCTGGACGGCCTCGCTCCCGTATCCGTACCCCACGGCGCTCTTGCGCAGCCAGTAGCCGATCTCGAAGGCTCGGAGGTCCCAGTCGATGCGGTGCAGCCCGCTGCCTCCGAGGTACCGTCCGGTGGCGCGCTCGAAGATGCCGACCGCCAGGTCCTCGCGCAGCAGCCAGCGGGCCTGCATGCGGATCAACGTCTGGCGGGTCTCGTCCAGCGTGCTCGGACTGCGGGCCCAGGACATCCAGGGCGCCAGGTGCGCCTCCCGGTCCTCCTGCGCCGCCTCCCACAACGCCGGCGCGTCGCCCACCGTGTACGGCCGCAGGGCTTCGGTGACGCCGAACCCGTCCAGCATCGCTTCAGAGGGCAGATAGCCGGGGGTCACCGCCAAGACCGTGACGCCGGCGACGCCGTGCGCCCGGAAGTCCTCGGCCATGGCCTTGGCGAGGTGGATGACCGAGATCTTGACCAGGCTGTAGTAGAGGCTGCCGCGGTAGCCGTAGCCGAGGCCGTCGGTGACCTCCACGAGCAGCCCCCGGTCGCGGGCGAGCAGCAGAGGCGCCCCGAAGCGGCTGGTGATGAGGTGCGACCAGACCACGCGGGCGAGATGCAAGGGGACACGTCGTGTGGCGCCCACGCCGCCGTCGTCTCGGTATTGCATCGCTGTTCACCGGTACGTTCACCAACGTCAACCGGGCCGTTCACGGAACAGCCCGGCCGGTCTGTATGGCCTGAGGTATGGTAAGCGCGAGATGTTTGCACCCATGCCAGAGGTACCACCGGCTACCGTGGCCATCGCGCACACGAAGGAGAAGCACCGCTCCCAAGAGCGCGTCCTGGGGCTCGTCCGCGAGGCGCTCGACCACCTGGGCGGCATGTCCCGGTTCGTGCAGCCCGGGCAGACCGTGCTGATCAAGCCGAATCAGACGGTCTTCTACTCCGCCGAGGAAGGCTGCACGACCGACCCACTGGTCGTGGGGGCTCTGATCCGGCTGGCGAAGGAAGCCGGCGCCGCGAGGGTGCAGGTCGGTGAGTCCAGCGGTGGCTTCTTCTCGTCCCTGGAGTGCATGCGCATCACCGGTATGGCAGCGATCGCCGAGAAAGAGGGGGCGGACCTGATCGACTTAGGGAGCGACCAGGTGCCTAACCGAACGGTCGCCATCCCGGGCGGCGCGCTGATCCAGGAAGTGCCGCTCCCCGCCCCGCTGGTGGACGCCGACGTGATCATCGACGTGCCCAAGGCCAAGAACCACCACATCGAGCCGATCACAGGCGCCTTGAAGAACTGGGTGGGGGCGGTGAACCGGCAGTGGCGCCAGTACAACCACGGCGACGAGGACATGATCCCCCGCTTCGTAGACATCATGACCGTCTCCCGGCCGGCGCTGTGCGTCGTGGACGCCCTGATCTGTGGCGAGGGCGACGGGCCGATCGCCAACCTCCCTCGCTGGGCCGGCTGCATTCTGGCCTCGACTGATCCGGTGGCCACCGACGTGGCCATCGCCCGGCTCATGGGTCGGGACTGGCGAGGGCTGCGCTTCGCCGAGGAGGCCGAGCGGCGGGGGCTGGGCCGGCGCGCGCCGCTCGACTTCGTCGGCGTGCCGCTGGAGGAGGTGGCCTTTGCGGCCTGGGCGGGGCACGAGGGCTTCGAATACCTGCCGGTCAACTTCCTCGTCGGCTCGGGCGTCACCCTGGCGGGGACGATCGGCCACGTGAAGAGCGTGCTGGACAGCATGCTGCGCCGGGGCGACCTCCAGAAGGTGATGTGGCTGAAGGGGACACCCACTATCATGATCGGCGAGGTGGACGACCCGCAGTTCGAGGCGCACCTGCAGGAGGGGCCGTACGTCGTCTTCGATGACGCCGCCAAGCCGCAGTACAAGGATGACCCCCGCGTCCACTTCGTGCCCGGTCATCCGGTGCTGCGCACGGCCATGCCGGAATTGATGAAGGGTCTAGGAGTCGAGTATCCCGGCCAGGCGATGATGAAGTGGCAGCAGCTCCAGCGCTGGGGCATGCACCTGACCGAGTACGCCTCGCCGCGCCGGATCGCCCGCCTGGGGGCCAGGTCACTGGCTACCGGTGGCCTCGTGGTAGCGGGAGTCGCCGCCGGCGCCGCGCTGCTCCGGCGCTGGGGTCCGGGCGCACACGGGGCAGCGAACGCCCGATGATGAAGTACTACCAGCCCCAGCAGCGGCCCAACCCCACCACCCAGCGCTTCATGTTCGCCACCGGGATCGAGTGCAGCTACCCCACCATCCTCACGGCGCAGGGCGTGAAGCGCCGCGACCAGCTGGAGGAGTGCGGCCACTACCGCTACTGGCGCGAGGATCTACACCTCACGCGCGACCTGGGCATCCGCTTCCTGCGCTATGGCCCGCCCTACTACCGCATGCACCTGGGGGCCGATCGATACGACTGGTCATGGACTGACCTGGTGCTCCCGGAGATGCAGCGGCTGGGGATCGTCCCCCTGATGGACCTGTGCCACTTCGGGGTGCCGGACTGGCTGGGTGACTTCCAGAACCCCGAGTTCCCCCGCCACTTCGCCGACTACGCCCGCGCCTTCGCCGAGCGCTACCCTTGGGTGCGCTTCTACACGCCGATGAACGAGATGTACATCGCCGCCGAGTTCAGCGCCTGGTACGGCTGGTGGAACGAGCGCCTGACATCCCACCGGGCCTTCGTCACCGCCCTCAAGCACATCGTCCGCGCCAACGTCGAGGCCATGCTGGCCATCATGCAGCAGCGCCAGGATGCCCTCTTCATCCAGAGCGAGTCCTCGGAGTACACCCACGCCAGCCGCCCCGACCTGGCCGACGAGGCGGAGATGTTCAACGAGCGCCGCTTCCTGTCCCTGGATCTCAACTACGGCCGGCGGGTCTCGTCCGGGATGTACGCCTACCTGCGCGACAACGGCATGACCGAGGAGGAGTACGACTTCTTCCTGCGCTACAACCTGCGCGAGCACTGCATCATGGGCAACGACTACTACGCCGCCAACGAGCACCTGCTGGTGGAGGAGGACCGCAGCGTCTACGCCGGCGAGGTCTTCGGCTACTACGTGGTCACACGGGACTATTTCGACCGCTACAACCTGCCGGTGATGCACACGGAGACGAACAAGGAGGAGCCGGACGCGGAGCGCTGGCTGTGGAAGACCTGGGCCAACGTGCAGCGCCTGCGCCGCGACGGCGTCCCCCTGTGCGGCATGACCTGGTACAGCCTGACCGACCAGGTAGATTGGGACACCGCCCTGCGGGAGGCCAACGGCCGGGTCAACCCGCTGGGCCTCTACGACCTCGACCGCAAGCTCCGCCCCGTCGGGGCGGCCTACAAGCGACTCGTAGGGCAATGGTGCGACACCCCCCTGCTCCCCAACGGGCCACTCACCCTGCTGGGTCGGTGGGACCAGGAGGACGTGGCGGCCGCTGGGGCACCGGCGGCCGGCCGCCCGCCGGCGCTCGCGGAGTAGAGTCCATGGACGCGGTTGAGGCACCGTACGCTGTCCCGCCCGGGTGGAGCTACAACCCGTCATCGTGGGGGCAGCGCCTACCGATTGTCGGCCTGGCGCTGGTGGGCTTCGGCATCGCCACCTACCTGGCGCTGTACCAGTGGCGGGTCTTCGGCAGCGTCTGGGAGCCCTTCTTCGGCGAGGGTAGCCGGGTGATTCTCAATTCGTCGGTGTCGCGCGTCCTGCCTCTTCCTGACGCCGCCCTGGGGGCGTTCGGCTACCTGCTGGACGCCGCCACCGGCGTGGTGGGTGGCCGCGCGCGCTGGCGCACCATGCCCTGGATCGTCATCATCTTTGGACTGGCGGTCGGGCCCCTGGGGGCAGTCAGCATCCTGCTGGTGATCTTTCAGCCGGTGCTGTTTGACGCCTGGTGCACGCTCTGCCTCGCCTCGGCCATCGTCTCTCTGATCATGATCGGCCCGGCGATGGACGAGCTCCTGGCCGCCTTGCAGGTGCTCAAGCGAGCGCGCCGGGACCGGCGCTCGACGTGGCGGGCGTTCTGGGGGCTGGAGGACCACCAGCTTCCCCCGGTCACGGCACAGGCCCGGCACAGGCCCGGCCGCTGGCACCATACGGAGAATGTGGCGGGCTTCGCTGAGGACTGAACGATGTGGGCGCAGCTCCTCAGCGCGATCCTCGGCGTGTGGCTGATGGCCGCCCCGGCCGTGCTCGGCTACGGCGGCATCGCCGCCGCCGTCGATCGCAGCATCGGGCCACTCGCCGCCGGCTTTGCCTGCGTGGCCATCTGGGGGGCAACACGTGGGGTGCGCTGGCTCAACCTGCCGCTTGGTATCGCGCTGCTGGTCATACCGTGGGGGTTCGGCTACCCGTCGATCGCCACCGCCAATAGCCTGGCCGCCGGTCTGCTGCTCGGCGCCCTGGCCTTCGTGCGTGGGACCGTAGCGGAGCGCTTTGGTGGCGGTTGGTCGTCGCTGTTCGGCAGCGGAACGCCAAACCACGAGGCCGCCGACGGCTGAGCGGCAGGCCGCCCGGCGTACGGACCGACCGCACGCCGGGGAGCGGCACTGGACGGCCCCCGCCTCCCCCCGACTCCCCTGCCGGCGGGTCGGCGCGTGAGCCATGGCGCCCCTCTGGCGGGGATGTGGCATCAGCCGGCCGACGGGAGCACACGGTGCCATCGCGGTGACCGTGCAGGCGACGGTGGCGTAGCGTAGATCAGGCTGAGGACGATCAGGCGGTGGACTCGGCCACTCCTACTCGGCCACTCCTGCCCCCTGCGGGTCTCGTGGGGGCCGCCACCGCTCGGAGGGAGGGAGGTTACGCAGTGCGGATACCCAATATCGGCAACGTGGCAGTCGCGAGCTACTGGTTCGTGCCAGTGGCCGTGGTCGCCGTGGCAGCCACGGCCGCCCTCGCGCTCCTGGAGCTGGAGGCATTCCTGGGCACACAGGTCGTGAGCCGGTGGCCCCTCGTGCTCAGCCCCGATACGGAGACGGCCCGCGGCCTGCTCTCCGCCATCGCCACCGCGGTGGCCACCATCGCCGCCACCACCTTCTCGCTGACGATCGTGGCCCTGGCGCTGGCTGCCCAGCAGTACACGCCCAAGCTGCTGCACAACTACATGAGCAACCGGGGCAACCAGGCCACGCTCGGCGTGCTCGCGGGCACCTTCGCCTACGCCATCCTCGTGCTCAGCTCCGTCCGCAGCGACCCGCCCTTCGTGCCGGGGCTGGCCCTCACCGGCGCGTTCGCGCTGGCGCTCGCCAGCGTCGGCGTCTTGATCTACTTCATCCACCACGTTGCCAGCATTCTCCAGGACACGAACATCACCGCGGACGCCGAGCGACGCACGCTCAGGTCGATCGAGGGCGCGTTCGTCGGACAGGCCGCAGCGGCCAGGGGCGACGGGCCCTTGGAGGGGGACTCGGAGGGGGACTCGGAGGGGGACTCGGAGGGGGTGCCGGTGCCTGCGGAGGGGAGCAGCGGGTACGTGCAGGTGGTTGAGATAGACGCGCTGGTGAAGCTGATGGCCGAGCACGACCTGGTGCTCACCGTCGAGCGCGGCGCCGGCGCGTTCGTACCCAAAGGGGCGACGCTGGCCCGGCTCAGCCCGCCGGAGCGGGCCAGCCAGGAGGTGGTGCCCAAGGTCCGGCGGCACTTCAAGATCGGGCAGGATCGCACGCACCAGCAGGACGTGGCATACGGCCTCTATCAGCTCGTGGACATCGCCGTCAGGGCCCTATCGCCGTCGTTCAACGCCATCACCACCGCCTCCACCTGCATTGACCATATTGGCTCCATCCTGCGCCAGCTAGCGCCCATGGAGCTGCCGCCGCGGCGCCGGTACGACTGGGACGGCAAGGGGCGAGTCATCGCGCGTAGCCTGACCTTTGGTGCCTTGCTGGAGCTCGGGTTCGCCCAGATCCGCACCTTTGGTGAGAGCCACCGGGTGATTCTGGTGCACCTGCTGGAGGTCATCGGGGAACTGGAGCAGGTGGCGGACGCGCCCGAGCGACGGCGGCTGCTGGTGGAGCACGCCAACCACGTCGTCGCCGCCGCCGGGCGCAGCATCAAGGCTGAGGTCGACCGGGAGGCGATCAACGGAACGCTCCGGGACCTGGGGGCCCGGCTGCAGGATGCGGGGGTGGTGGAGGCACTATCCTCACCGGCGCAGTAGCGAGTTGCCGGCGGCGGGTCGAGGAGCAGGGCTACCGGGGTGATCGCCTGTCGAGCCTCCGCATCATGGGGCCAGCGGTGGAGGCGCCCACTCAGTAGCAAGGAAACCCCTTTGGAAGCGGGGGGGAGGGGCGCAGCCCGCGGGCTGCGCCCCTCCCGCTCCAGTGGACGCCCTGGCGCGTCGATCCCAGTTAAGGGCGCTGGCCGGCCGGGCCGGCGCCGGTGGGTCCGGTGCCGGTGTTGCCGCCCGTCGTCCCGACGCCGGTGCTGCCCGGCGGGTTCGTCTCGCCGCCGATCTGGCCCCGTGTCCCCCGGGCTTGCCGATAACGTTCCCCGGCGCCAGGGGCTCCGGCTGCTGCTGGCTGGGGCTGACCGGGCTCTTCGCGTCCACCTGCTCGCGCCGGAAGAGCCGGAGCACTTCCGGCCCGCTTACGCCACTCGGTGTCCAAAAGACAAAGAAGGCGCCGAGCAGCAGGCCGACGACGACCAGCGTTGCCAGCGTGATCTTGCCCCAGCCGCTGGCCATACTCGCGTTGCCGTAGCCGCCTGGCCCCACGGCGTTCGTATCCGCTCTCCGCATCGCGTCCTCCTTTGCGGTGTGCTCGCTGCTACGCCCGCCGCACGCCCCTAGAGCAGCCCCTGTAGCCGGCGCCCGGCGCCCCCACGGAACGAGCTCCCCCCAGGTCACGTGGACGCGGGACGTGGCCGGCGGTGCGCGCCCCTGTTATTAACCTGCCTCGCTTGCACCTGACGAGTGGCGCTCCAGCCAGTGTGCCCCACAGGTGTAGTCGCGCTGGTGAACAGTGGTGAACGTACCGGTAAACGGGGCGCAACGTGCCAGTCACGTGCCTGCACGTTCACGGCGCGATGTAGTCTTCGACTCAACTTTACGGTGGCTTGCTTGGCGTGTCTCACTGGATGTTCACCGGTGTTCACGGGGACGTTCACTCACGTTCACAGGGACGTTCACCTCTCACCTCTAGGCTGTACAAGGGTGGGGCGCTCCGGATGAACAACCGGCAAGGCGCGGGCGCCAATAGTCGAACCCTGAGGCGAGCACGATTGAAAGGGGCAGACGAGATGCGTGTGGATCTCCACGCCAAGGTACAGACGCGGGATGGCGAGGACGCCGGCGACGTGCGGCGGGTGGTGTTCGACCCCCAGACGGCCGAGGTGACCGGCTTCGTGATCAACAGCGGGACGCTCCTGGGGCGCGACATTCTGGTGCCCCGCTCGGAGATCGAGCGCGCCAGCGCAGACGGGGAGGTGATCCGCCTGCAGCTGAGCAAGGCGGCGCTCGATGACTTGCCGAGCTATGACTTGGGCGACTACGCCGCCCCGCCGGCCGGCTGGGTGCCCCCAGCAGCCTACGGCTACGCCCCGGGAGCGTACCTCTGGCCCGCCGGCGTCATGTACGGCCCTGGGTTCGCTGGCCCTATGTACGGCCCTGGCTACAGCGGGTACGCCGCTCCCGGGGTGGGGTACGGCGGCGCGGCCACGGCCGTGGGTGCGGCTGCGGACAGCCATCCCGACGAGCCGGCGGTCGGCAAGGGGGATACGGTGCTAGACGCCGCCGGCGAGGAGGTCGGGACGGTCGAAGATGTGCGCTTCGACGAGGCCAGCGGGCGCCTGCGCGGCATCGTGGCGCGCACCGGGGGCGTCCTGCGCGCCGTGTTCGGGGGCCGCGAGACCGTGGAGATCCCGGCCAGCCAGATCGACCGGGTGGAGGAAGGCACCGTCCGCCTGAGCGTGCGCAAGGACGACGCCCCCGCGCTGCGCGACTAACGCCGGGCCCGGGACTCCGAGGGGCCGTTCCGGCGCCTCCTGCATCCGGCGAGTGCTCCACGTGTACGACACCCAGTCCTACACCAGTTAATGACACCGGGCGCACAAGAAGCACCAAAGACACAGGGGAGCAGTGAGATGGCGACGAACACGAGCCGAGCGCCCGACCGCGAGCCGGACGTGCGGGTGACGCAGGTGCGAAGCACGACGGTGCCGGCGCCGGCGGCGGGCGACGCGCCCGAGGTGGCGGACGGTACGCTGGAGATCCCGCAGGGCTACAACCTCGACCGCGACCGGGTGCGCTGGGGACCCGTCTTCGCCGGCTTCCTGACGGCGCTGGCCACCCTGCTGCTGCTCAGCCTGCTTGGCCTGGCCCTCGGCCTGACCGTCTCGGACACGACGGCGGCGGCCGTGCGCACGGGCGATGTCGCCCCCACCGGTACCGGCATGGGGGCGGCGATCTGGGGGGCCGCCTCCGCGCTGCTGGCTTTCCTGCTCGGGGGCCTGGTCGCCGGGCGGACGGCGGCCGTGTTCGATCCCCGGTGGGGGGCGCTCAACGGCATGCTGGTGTTCTTCCTGACTATCCCCTTTACCCTATGGCTGGCCGGCCAGGGCCTGGGGACGGTGCTCGGAACCCTGGGCAACTACTCCGCCGCACTGGGGGTCGGCGTCGATACGGCGCAGAACCTGGCCCAGGGGGCGGCTAACCGTGTAGGCCAGGCGGCGATCACCGTGCAGCCGGCCGACCTGGCGCGAGCGGCAGAGAACGCCCGCAACGCCGCCTGGGGCACCCTGCTGGCCATGGGCCTTGGGGTGGGCGCCGGCGCCGCCGGTGGGGCCATGGGCACGCGGCGCCATATTCGCCACGACCGTGCCCTGTAGCCAAGGACGAACGTCGCCCGGCGCTGGTGTAACCCTGTAGCGTCTGTAGCGTCCGCCCCCTTGTCTTGCCGTTCACCGGTACGTTAACGGGCGTTCACCGCAGCGTTCACCGGTGTTCACCGGCGCGACTATTCCTTCCCGGTAGTGTTGCCGTGGGCGCGTCGAACGATGCCCCGGCCAGTGCTGGCCCACCGGCACGGTGTCGTGGACCCTCCGTCCGGGAAACATGCCCGACGGTCACGCGAAGAACTGAAGAACAGGAGATCATACTCATGGCAGACATCCCCGTCCACCGCAAGGCAGGCATGGCCTGGTGGCCCTGGCTGCTCCTCGCTGCCCTCGTGCTCGGTGCCCTAGTCTGGCTCTTGGTCGCCTGGCTGAATAACGGCGACCGCGCACCCGCCACCACCCAGCCGGGGGCCGTGCCGGCCAACGCCACGCCGGCCACGGTCGCCCCGAGCGCGATCCTCGCCAACCCGCGCAGCTTCTACGACCGCCCGGTGACCACCAGCGGCGAGGTCACCGACATCGTCAGCCTGCGGGCCCTGGCGGTGGCCGGCGACCTGCTGATCGTCAGCCGGCAGGACCTGCGCGACGCGCAGGGCCGGCCCCTGACCACCTCTGTCTACGGACGCGATCCGGTGCGGGTGACCGGCACGGTGCGGGAGTTCAAGCTGGCGGAGATCGAGCGGGAGATCGGCGCCGATCTGGAGGATGACAAGTTCACCCGCTGGCTGGGCAAGCCGGTGGTCGTCGCAGGCTCCGTTGCCGCCCCGCCGGCGCGCTAGTCCTCGGTCAACCACACAGGTACAGCAACGCCGTCACGCGGGGGCCTTCCCCGCGTGACGTTTGCGACCCGACGGACGCAGCACACAGGCGCAGCACACAGACGCTCAATCACCAGTCCGCCGACCGCGGCAAGAGCGACAACACGCTTGGAAAGGAATACACCCATGGCCCGAGCACCACTTTCTCAACTGGACGACTGGGAGTTGGATCACGAGTCCCAGGATCTGCGTGGTCACCGGCTGGTAGACGAGCGGGGCGCCCTGCTCGGCACCGTCAGGGAGATGATCGTCGATACCGACGCCGAGCGCGTGGACGCGATTGTGCTGGACGATGGCGCCGAGTACCCGGTCAGCACCTTTGAGATCCGCGATGGCACGGCCGTGCTGCGGTCACCGGCCGGCCAGGCCGCCACCGGGGAAGTCACCGCCATCCCCCTCGTGGAGGAGCACCTCCGCGTCCGCAAGCGGGCCGCCCAGCTTGGCGAGGTGGAGGTCAAGAAGCGGGTGGAGACTGAGCAGCAGACCGTCGAGGTGCCTCTCACGCGTGAAGAAGTCGTCGTCGAGCGCCAGGAGGTGGAGCCACGCCCGGCCGAGCGTCCCATCGGCGCCGATGGCGAGACGATCCGCGTCCCGATCATGGGCGAGGAGGCCGTCGTAGAGAAGGAGGCGCTCGTGACCGGTGAGGTCATGATCGGCAAGCGCGCGGTGCAGGAGACGCGGCAGGTGCAGGATGCGGTGCGGCGGAGCCGGGTGGAGGTCGAGTCAGAGGACGAGGAAAAGAACGAGACGTAGTCGATCAAGCGGAAGACGAGTGCCAACCTGAAGCTCAACGGGCCGCGATCGTCGGCCGGCGATCGCGGCCCGAGCCATCATGCAGGCGTAGCGCAATGGGGCACTCAGAAGCGTCATGACGCCAGGTGAGGTAGACGCATCTTCGTGAACATGCCTGGGGGCAACGGCTTGCAGATCACATGCTAATGGGACGGTACGACACGATTGAGTCCCTACTGGCCTTGCTTGGGCGCCTTCGTCCGTCGGGGCCAGATTACCATTGGAGTTTGATCGGCACGAGCGCGCCGGTTCCATTCGGGCGAACGGCGGCCTCGCGCCGGCCCCCCTTGGATGATGGCACGGCCGACCACGTCCTCGTGGTCAAGGCTGCCGCTGCCCGCTACGTGGGGCTGGACATTCGCGGCCTGGCTCCTCCCACCCGGGCGAGTCAGACCTACCAGACGGCCGCCGCCACGTACCCCGCTCCGCTGACCGGCGACCGCCGTACGTCGCCGGATAGTGTTCGCTCGCACGGCGACGCCTCCCGTGCACCGTATGCAGTGGCACGCCGCGTACCCTCGACGGGTACTCCGGACCCGGATGGCCTGCTGCGGAGCGGGCCTGCGGGGCTGATCCCAGAGACGGTCGTGGCGCCGTTCACCCGTACGTTCACTGCCCTTCACCGCACCGTTTACCGGCATGTACCCTACCTCGCGTCGTGCCTGGCGTACGGTCGTGAGCGCGCCGCGTCAGCCGGACAGCCGTGCGGGGTAGCGGTAGGCACACTGCGGGCGGTGAGCGTCGTGCCGGTGATCCTCCAGCGGGTGCTCGCCGCCGGCAACCGGAGGCGGTGATACATGGGCCGGCGCTGGCCGCCGGGGCCGCGGCGTGAACGTTGGTCAAGACGAGGTGCTGATCGCCGTCGCCGGGCCACTCACCAGCTTCCTGGCCCGGTGTGTCATACCGCCAGCAAGAGCACCGTGTAGATGGCGGCACCTGCGGCGAACGCGCCGAAGCGGCTTTGGCGCTCCTCGGGCAGTTCTTCTTTGAGGACGTTGAGGATGACACCGCCAGCCAGGAACGCAAACAGGACGCCGAGTGCCACTTCCGGCAGGTCGACCACCAGACCGACTGCCCAACCCAGCACCACCGCAGTGGCCAGCACCCAGCGGCCGCTGCTCGCGTAGGCCGCCTTGTGGTGCCGGCGCAGGCCGACATCGTTGACGAGGAGGTGCAACGCCATGGCGACAGCGAAGAAGAGCACACTCGGCAGGTTCTGCTCCGCTCGGTGGAGCAGGAGGTACCCGACCAGTGCGTTGTAGACGGCGAAGGCCGAGACGTGTAGCCAGAAGACCCCTGCGCTCGTGCGGTCCGCCTGGCCACGCTCCCGCTCCCGGGACGAGGCCGCGACGCGCTCAAGACCGTAAGACGTGATCAGCCCGAGGAGGGCAATGAGGTACACGTGGTGCTCCAGGAACGCCAAACGCTGGCCGACCGCCTCGACCAGTGTGCTCTGCGATCGGGCGAGCTCAGGCAGGAGGTGCACAAAGACGTACGCCACCGAGATCCCTCCGGCCAAGGAGAGCCAGCGGCTGCGTGGTACGAGGTCCAGGAATCGCAACCGGTAGCCGAACAAATGCACTAGTGCCATGCTGGCCGCTGCGACGAACGAGACCAGCGCCGTCACTGCCGTCACGCCGACTGCCCGTGCACGAAGCACGCCATTGATATGCGCCGTTGTGACGCGCAGAAGCGGCTCCACCTGCGCACTCGGTATGCAGCCTTGCGGCGCAGGGACGCCATGCGGGGCGCGCCATGGCCGGCCAGGGGCCAGTCAGGCGGCACCACCATGCACGAGTCGAAGTCACGCTGACACGCTGAGCGGGGTCAAGGACGACGTACGCAACCGCCGCCGTTCGGGGTCAATCCCTCTGGGAGACTTGAGCCGGATGCCAACCGTAAACGGCGCGGTGAACGAGGTGAACGTACTGGTAGACGGTAGGCTTACGCCGGGGAGACGTGCCAGACGTGGCACACCACTTGTACTGGTCGGCTCTCCGAGGAGGATGACCATCATGCAGCCGTCGCCGTCAGCGTGGAATCGACGCAAGATCGTGACTACGGTGCTTGCGCTGGGCCTGGGGAGTAGCGCAGGGAGTAGCGCGGCCTGCCGTGGCCCCCAGGCCACCGAAACGGGGGCGCCCGCGCCCGCCACCGGAGGATCGAGCGGGCCGCCGCCGCAAGCTCGGCTGCCGGACGCCCCTGCGAGCGCGCAAGAGCTGACGCTGCAGGTCGTCGATGGGCGCTTTCCGGCCATCAGGTTCAATGTCCAGCCCGGTCCGGTGCGCCTCAACGTCAATGCCCGAGGAGGGCCCTACACGCTGCAGATCGAGACGCTCCTGGCGCCGCAGCGCATCCCGCCCGACACCACGACGCTGATCGGGTTTACGGCGACGAGCCCTGGCGAGTACCTCATGGAACTGATGGGAGAGCAGAAAACGGAGACGGCGATCCTCGACGTCCGCCCGGCCAGCGCACGGTAGTGGTGCATCCGCCCAATAGCGATCGCTCCAGGAGTGCAGGCGATGCCGAGCCGCCCCGCGCCGGCGCGCCGGGTTCGCGCGTGCGCGCGGCGGTTGCCGAGGT
>JAUJOR010000035.1 GCA_030447525.1 Chloroflexota bacterium
CGGATTAGGTGGTGGTGGAGGACCCCCCCGCGCCTGTGTGCGCGCGTCTTCTGGGGGCGCGGTGCCCGCCGGGGGGGGCGCGGCGGGGGGTCATCGGGGGCCACCGCCCCGGCGGGGGGGCGCCGGGGGGGGGCGCCCCGCGGGGCGCCGCCCAGGCTGTCCCCCTCCAGGCTGGCAGTTTCCAGGGGCTGGCGTCTGCGGCTGAGCCCGTCCATTGTTACGGTGCCTGGCGGGTGTCCGGTGACCCGTTCCCGTCCTCCAGCGCCAGGGCCCGGCGCATGGTCGTGTCCGCCCGGACGTTCTCCATGCGGTAGTGGTCCAGGACGCCGATCCGCCCGGCGCGGAAGGCCTCCGCCAGGGCCCGGGGTACTTCCGCCTCGGCCTCGACGACGCGGGCGCGCATCTCCTGCTCCTCGGCCACGGCCATTGCCCGCCGCTCCTCGGCCTTGGCCTGGGCGATCTTCTTGTCCGCCTCGGCTTGGTCGGTCTGCAGCTCGGCCCCGATGTTGCGCCCCACGTCCACGTCCGCGATGTCGATAGAAAGGATCTCGTAGGCCGTCCCGGCGTCCAGCCCCCGCTCCAGGACGAACTTCGAGATGGCGTCCGGATTCTCCAGCACCTGCTTGTGGCTCGCGGCTGAGCCGATGGACGAGACGGTGCCCTCACCGACGCGGGCGATGATGGTCTCTTCGCCGGCGCCGCCGACCAGGCGCTCGATGTTGGCCCGCACCGTCACCCGGGCGACGGCGATGACCTGGATACCGTCTCTGGCCACGGCCGCGACGCGGGGCGTCTGGATTACCTTGGGATTGACGCTCACCCGGACGGCCTCCAGGACATCGCGCCCGGCCAGGTCGATGGCCGTGGCTCGCTTCCAGGGCAGCTCGATATTCGCCCGGTCGGCGGAGATGAGGGCGGTGACGACGCGGGCCACGTTCCCGCCCGCCAGGGAGTGGGCCTCCATCTGGCCGATGTCCAGGTCCAGCCCGGCCTTGGTGGCGCTGATCAGGGGGCGGACGATCTCCCCCGGGTTGACCTTGCGCAGGCGCATCCCCACCAAGGTCCCCAGTCCCACCCGCACGCCGGAGAAGACGGCGGTGATCCATAGCCCCACGGGGACGAAGTACAACAGGAAGGAGAGGAAGCCTATAAGGGCGACGGCGAGCACGGCAAAGGTGATCAACACGCCTTCCATACTAGAGCGCTCCTTGGGTGTCCAGGCGCCGCACGACGCGGCGATAGCCTTCGTCGGCAACCACCTCCACCGGCTCCCCGGCGGTGACGTACTCGCCGCCGGTCACGACGTCCACCCGCGCGGCGCCGGCGGGCCCGTCGACGCGGGCGAAGCCGGCTGGGCGCAGATCAGACAGGGCCACGCCCGTCGCCCCCCGCAGGGAGCCGGGGCGCTCGCTGGGGCTCGCGCTGGGACTCGGCCCGGCGGGGCGCCGCCCGGCGCCGACGCGGTCCTTGAGGACAAGGCCGGGCCCGAGCCGGGTGACGGGGGCCAAACGCAACAGCAGCGCTCCGGCCCCCGCGGCCAGGACGAGGGCCGCGCCCAGGGCGACGGCGGCCCGCTCCACGGCCGCCGCGACGCTCCCGGCGCCGGCGAGGGCCAGGAGCAGCCCGGCCCCCAGGGCGACGCTGCCCAGGACGCCGGCAATGCCGAAGCCGGGGAAGACGGCCAGCTCGGCCCATAGCAGGAGCAGGCCGGCGGCAACGAAGAGCACGACGACCAACGGCTGCGTCACGACGCCCAGGATGTCTGCGGCCATGCCCTCAACCCTCCTACCACAATCGTAACGTTTGTTCTATCCTGCACGTGCGCCTGCACGTGCGCCGGTTACTCTAGTGCCAGGCGCGGCCGACGGGGACGACAGACACACCGGAGGCGGCGCGGGGTGGCACGCTGGCGGTGGAGCGCTACAGCCTTGCCTGCACCTCACACCGCAGGCCGCCCCACGCGTCGGCGAGCGTCAGGTAGCAGCGCAGCGACCCGGCCAGGATGCTGCCGGCTCCCGGCCAGCAGGCGTCGCCCAGATCGTCCCTCCGCGCCTGGCCTATGCGACACTGACGGCTCCGGCGGCCGCCGGAGCGGGTGCAGGCGCTCTGCTGCCATGCCCAGTAGGCTTTCCCGTGGGGTGCGCCGATTGGTCTCGGCCGATTGGTCCCGATCGGGACCAAAAGGTGCCGCCCCCGCACCGGGAGCAGGAGTGGCGAGGAGCCTGGAGTGGAGATGGCCGTGACGCCGGCGGTGCCAAACGGACACCGGCCGGCGCCGGTGGCGGCAACGACGCCGCTCGCGCGCCGGGTGCGACCGTTCCGGGAGTTCGCGCAGATCGAGGCCTCGGGCGGGGGGCTGATC
>JAUJOR010000012.1 GCA_030447525.1 Chloroflexota bacterium
CCCGCCCGGTTGCCGTAGTGGGGGCGGGGCCTGGGGGCGCGGCCCGGGCGTCCGGGGGGGGCCCCCCACCGCCCGGGTCCTGGGGGGGGGGACCCCCGTCGACCGGCCCTTTTTTCCCCCGGCCGCCACCCCCCCCCCCGGGGGGCCCCTGGGCGGGGGGGCCCCGCGGGCCCCCCCGGGGGCCCCCCCCGCCCGAGGGCCGGCCTGCCGGCATCACGTGGGCACGTCCACGCGATCCAACGTGGCGTCCTGCCACGAGACGGGATCCTCTACCGGCTCCAGGTGCGTGGCTACGGTGACGTTGGGCAGCACCCCGCGCAAGTCGCGCTCGATCCGCTCCACCACGGCGTGCCCCTCTTGCACCGTCCATGCCCCGGGCACGAGCACGTGGCAAGAGACGAAGCGCCGGGCGCCCGCCTGACGGGTGCGGACGGCGTGGAACTGCAGTCCCTCCCGCACGTAGCGGTCGAGGACGCCCCGGATCGCCGCCAGCTCCGGCGCCGGGAGGGCGGTGTCCAGCAGGCCCCCGGCTGCCCGGCGCACCAGGCCCACGCCGGCGTGCACGATGTTGGCCGCCACGGCCAGGGCGATCAGCGGATCGAGCCACGCCCATCCGGTCACGCCCACCGCGCCCACCCCCAGGATGACGCCGGCGGAGGTCACCACGTCGGTCATCAGGTGGCGCGCATCCGCTTCCAGGGTGATGGAATGGTGTTCCCTGCCGGCGCGGAGCAACACCCGAGCCGTCCCCAGGTTGATCAGCGAGGCTGCCACCGTGGCGGCTATCCCCAGCTCGACGTCTGCGATCGGTTGCGGCCGCAAGAGTCGTTCCACCGCTGTGACGGCGATGGTCGCGGCGGCGAAGAGGATTAGCGCCCCCTCAAAGCCCCCGGCAAAGTACTCCACCTTGTCGTGCCCATACTGATGCTCCTCGTCTGGGGGACGGGCCGCGATGGTCAGGGCCAGCAGGGCGGCCAGGGCAGCCACCAGGTTGACGAGCGACTCCAGGGCGTCCGACAGCAGCCCCACCGAGCCCGTAAGCAGGTACGCCCCCGCCTTGAGGCCGATGGTGAGCACGGCGGCAAGGATCGAGAGCCACGCGAAGCGGGTCAGCGCTCGACGTTCCATCACCTGACGCCTATGCCCCAAGCGTAGGGCCGGCGGTTGCGTCCGCAGTGGGTCTGCGAGCTATGGGAAGCGGTTGAACCAGCGGAGGGCCAGCGCCCCACCGGCGACCAGCAGGGCCGTCCCGGCAGCGGTGAAGGCGGCCGTGACCTCTTGCAGACTTTCCACCGTACCTAAGCGCGAGCCGAGGGAATCGTACACCGCCCGCAGGTCAGCGGCGGTGGGGGCGGTGAAGAACCGCCCCCCAGTGATCTCGGCAATCTGGCGCAGCGTCGTCTCATCCGGGGGCACCGCCAGGCGCTGGCCGCTCCCAGGGGCCTCGGGGGACTCGATCGTCCCGCCAGCGGTGCCCAGGGCGATGGTGTAGACGGGGACGCCGAGCTGCCGCGCCCGCTCCGCCGCGTCCAGGGGCTGCGTCCTCCCGGCCGTGTTTGTCCCGTCGGAGAGGAGCAGGATGGCCCCCGGAGGGGGGGCTGGGGTCGAAGGTGAGGGCGACGGCGTGGCGGAGCCGGCGGCCTCACCCCCATCGCCGGAGGAGCGGACAACCTCCAGGGCGTGCTCCAGGGCGTCGCCCATTGCCGTGCTCCCCTCGGCGCGGAGCGACCCCAGGGCCTCGCGCCCCGTCTGGCGGTCTGTCGTGGGACCGGTCAGCGTCTGCGCCACGGAAGAAAAGGACACCACCGCCACGCGGAAGCGCGTTGGCAAGCTATCCAGGAAGCGCTGGCCGGCCGTCCTGGCCGCCGCTAGGCGGTTCGGCTGCACGTCGGTGGCGATCATGGAGACCGAGGTGTCCATCACCAGCACGATCGTGGCCTGCTCCTGGGGCACAGTGATCATGGCCTGCGGGCGGGCCAGGGCGATCATCAGCGCGGTCAACGCCAGCAGATACAGGGCCGCCGGGGCGTGGCGGCGCCACCCGGGCGCCTGTGGGGCCAGGTTGGGCAGTAAGGCCGGGTTAGAGAAGCGCGCCGCGTCTTGTCGCCGGCGTCGCTGCGCGGCGACGTACAGAATCAGGGCCAGGGGCACCAGCGACAGCCCCCACAGCACGGTAGGGGTGGCGAAGCTCATCGGCCGGACTCCCAGCGGGGTGCTGTCCCCCTGTCTTCGGGGGGACGTCGGCGCGTCTTCGTCTCGGTCACAGCGGTCTCTCCAATCCTCTGCTTAGAAGATGGCCAGTTCTCATTCCGATGGTCGTGGCTCGCCGCGGGGCGCAATACGAAGGACCTCCGGGCAAGCGCAGAGAGATACCGTACGCCCCATTCCTTAACCCCCCTTCAGGAGGCGGTAAGCGTTCGGTAAGGGCCAGAGCGAGGCGGCACCGGGAGGTGGGGTGGTGGCCGTGCGACCGCCGGTGTTATGCTCCCCGCCGCTATGGACATGCTCGTCTACGTCGGCACCTACACCGGGCCGGGGAAGGCCGAAGGGATCTACGTCTACCGCCTGGCGCCGGACAGCGGCGCCCTGAGCCACGTGCAGACGGTCACCGGCCTGAACAGCCCTACGTTCCTCGCCGTGCATCCCCAACAGCCATTCCTCTATGCCGTGGAGCGGCAGATGGAAGGGGGGGACGCGGGCACTGGTGCGGTGAGCGCCTTGGCGGTTGATCCGGCCAGTGGACGCCTCACCCTGCTCAACCGCCAGGCCTCCGGCGGGGCCTCCCCCTGTTACGTCAGCGTGCATCCCGGCGGGCAGTACGTCTATGTGGCCAACTACGCCAGCGGGCACGTGGCCGCCCTGCCCATTGAATCGGACGGGCGCTTACGTCAGGCCACCAGCGTCGTCCACCACGAAGGGAAAGGCCCTGATCCGAAGCGCCAGGAGGGACCGCACGCCCACTTTATCGCCCCGGATCCGGCGGGGGCGTACGCCCTGGCGTGCGACCTGGGGATCGACAAGGTGATGGTCTACCGCGCCGACACGGCGTCCGGGGGCCTTGCCCCCAACGACCCGCCACATGGGGCGCTGCACCCCGGTGCCGGGCCCCGCCACCTCGCCTTTCATCCCGGCGGGCGCTACGTCTACGTGATCAACGAGCTGGACTCCACGCTCAGCGCCTTTGCCTACGACCCCAGGCGGGGCGCCCTGGATCTGATCCACACCGTCTCCACGCTCCCCAGCGGCTTCTCCGGCACGAATCACCCGGCGCAGGTGGTGGTGCACCCCTCCGGTCGGTTCGTCTACGGCTCAAACCGGGGGCACGACAGCATCGCCGTCTTTGCCATCGACGAGGCCACCGGCAGGGTGACCCCAGCGGGACATGCGTCCACCGGGGGACACAACCCGCGCAACTTCAACGTCGACCCCAGCGGGACCCTGCTCCTGGCTGCCAACCAGGACACCGACAACGTGGTGGCCTTCCAAATCGATCCCGATGCCGGCACGCTCACCCCAACGGGGGAGGTCACGCAGACGCCGGCCCCCGTCTGCGTCGTGTTCCGCGCCCTGTGAGGTCTTGGGGCGTGCCGTCCCTGTGTTGGGCCGTGCCCCTGGGCCGCCGGCGCAGCGCCGGGCCCACAGGGGACCCCGCCGCGCCCCACCGGCCGGCGGTTTCGTCCATCGCCCAGGGGATCTAGCGACCCACACCGGCAACGAAGAGCGGACGCAGGAGGAACGCGATCATGGGCAAGTACTACGCCGAGTCGATCATCCCGGACGAGCTGCGTCGCAACTTCGACGTCTACGACCGGGTCAAGCAGCTGGGGATCGACCTGGGCTCCTTCGAGCAGCACGTCGGCTCACTCAAGGGTCGCAACATCGCCGGGGCCGTCATCCACCAGAGCGGGCTGGTCTATCTCTCCGGTGCCGGCGGGGGCACGCTGCCGATGAACGACGACCCCCAGCGAGTGCACCAGGGGCAGCAGGCGGCGCAGACTATTGCCGACGGCCACATCCGCACCCTGCACTGGACGCTGGCCTGTGGGGGCGAGGGCGACTTGAACGATGTCCTGTACACCGTAAAGGTGCTGGGCATGGTCGTCTCTACCGACGTAGATTTCAACTCCGGGCCGGCGGTGGTCAACGGCTACACGGCACGGTGGCAGTCGGTCTTCGGTGGGGGCTTCGGCTCCTTTGCCCGGGACGGCCTGGACGAGGGGGGCTACGCCGGGGTGCATGCCCGCACCGCCATCGGGGGCTTCACCGGGCGCTTCTCGCTGGAGCCGGAGATCATCGTGGCCATACCGCCGGCCCTGGCGGAGGCCATCATCCGGCAGCGGGGCTGGGTCTTCCCGCTGCCGCCCCAGGTGCTGGACCGGGTCACGGCCGGGCGCGCGTCCGCCCGCTAGCACAGCACCGCTAGCACAGCACCGCTAGCACAGCACCGCTAGCACAGCCTGGCGGAGGTCTGCGGCACAGGGCGCACTGGCTTGCTGAAAGGGCACGCTGGCCTCCCCTGCTTAGCCTGCTTCCAGAGCGGTGTCGAGGTCGGCCAGGAGGTCCTCCGGCGCTTCCAGCCCGATGGAGAGGCGGATCAGGCTCTGGGGGGCCGTCTCCGACGGCCAGCGGGCGCGGCGCTCCCAAGAAGACTCTACGCCGCCAAAGCTCGTGCCGGGGCGGATCAGCCGGGCGCGCCCCACCACCGCGTCGGCGTCGTCCGCATCCCCCTCCACCTCGAACGAGAGCAAGGGGCCGAACCCGCCCCGCATCTGTCGCTCGGCAATGCCCAGCGTGCCGGCCTCTGTCCCCGGGTAATACACCCGCCGTACCCGCCGGTGGGCGGCCAGGTGCCTGGCCACGGCCAGGGCACTCGCCGACTGGTGGCGCACGCGCAAGGGGAGGGTCTTCAGCGAGCGGTGGGCCAGCCAGGCCTCAAACGGGCCGGCGATGCCTCCGGCCAGCGAGCGCCAGGTCCTGAGGCGGGTCAGCAAGCGCTGGTCACGCGTTGTCACCGCACCCAGGATCAGGTCGGAGTGACCGGACGTCGCCTTGGTCAGGGAGTACAGGCAGGCGGTGGCCCCCCACTGCAGGGGTTGCTGGAGAACGGCCGTCGCCGTCGTGTTGTCCACCACCATGGGGGCGCCGGCCTGCGCCGCCAGCGCGCCCAGATGCGGTAAGTCCATGACGCGCAGCAAGGGGTTGGTGGGCGTCTCTACCCACAGCACGGCGGGACCGGTCGAGAGGGCCGTTCGCACCGTAGCGGCGTCTTGCTGATCAACAGCCTGGGGCTCCACGCCCCGCCCGCGGAGCATGTCCGCCAGGCGGCGGACGTTGTAGTAGCCGTCTCGAGGGAGGACGAGACGGGGCCGATCTTCGGTGAGGGCAAGGATCAGGGCATGGGTGGCCGCCTGGCCGGAGGCGAAGACCAGGGCCTGGGCCTGCTCCAAGCTCCCCAACGCCCCTTCCAGGCCCTCCCAGGTGGGGTTCCCGTCCCGCGCATACCCATAGGCCAGGGTCTGCGGGTCGCCCTCGGAGGTGTAGAAGGACGTGGCAACGATCGGCGGGGCGCTGGGCGTGCCCTGGCCACGTCCATGTCCGCTGTGGATCAGCCGGGTGGTAATGTCGTCCGCCCCGGCTGCATCGCCGGCCCCGCAGGGCACCGGCCTGCGGGGCCCGTCCGCCCCCGGCGCAGCGTCCCCCGCGGGGACGGACGGCCCTTCTGTGTCTCGCGTCATCTCCGTCTATGGGTCTTCCCGAGCCTCGGATACATCCCAGCTGTGCGCCCGTACCAGGGAGGCGTACGGAACTCAGCGCTTGTGGCTGTGTTCGTGGGTGTGCCTGCGCCTTCTAATTCGTGTTCTTAAACAGGCGCTGACGGCGGGCGGTAGGTAGTGCCTTGGCCAACGTGACGCCGGCCCCCCGGCGCGAGCCAGGCGCGGATTTCCCCATCAGCATACGCCCCCTGCCAACGCCGGGCGCACGCGACGCGGCGTTGGGGCGCCCGGTGCTCTACGCGAGGCCGAGCTGTTCCTTCGTCGATCGCTCCTCTGAAGCACCGAAGAAGGACGTGCCTGCAGGCGCCGAGGTGCTGAGCTCATCCGAGAGGCGTCCCGTCTGCACCAGCCAGCGGGCGAACCGCATCCGCGGCGTCGGCTCGAATGGGCCAGCTGACGGCGTCCCCCCGTGTGCTGCTGTGACCGCCGGCGCCTCCAGGAGGCTGGAAGCGCCTGTACGCGGCGGCTCGGGCTGAGCTGGGTGAGCCACCTGGCCGGTATGCGCCTCGGCGACCGTGCGGCGGGCCGCACGCACATTCCGCTCTGCCAGGCGATAGCCAACCAGCGCCCGGTCGTACTCCATCGAGTCGTAGCCCTCGGTGAGGGCCGCCCGGCGCACGGCGTGCAGGCGGTGTAGGGCCCGCGCCATGCTGATCTCTGCGTCTGCCAGGCGCTGTTCGGCGTAATCCGCGTCCATCGTACCGTAGCGCTCCCCGGCTGGCTGACTGCCGTCCACTCCACTGCGGGGGGCCTGTGCCCCACATCCACGGTCCACTCTACGGCCTCGCCGGCCGGGGCGCAGTGAGATAGGCACACTGCCGATCGAGGCGTCCGCTTCAGCTCAGTGCTCCACAGGCAAGAAGAAAAAGGCAGCCGCGGCCATGAGGTAGAGGGCCAGGAGCTGGACGCCTTCCAGCCAGTTGGACTCGCCGTCCAGGTCATTCCTGCTTGCCGCCATTCTGACGCTTCCCCCGCGCGATACAACTGAGACAGGCTCAGGGAGCCAGCTCGCCGTGGGATGACCCACGAGAGAGTGTGGGGGCGTGACAGACAGGAGGGGGCCATGGCCGTGCAGGTCTACGGGATCAATCACGTTGGCATCGAGGTAAACGACGTCGAGAAGGCGGTGGCCTTCTACGAGGACGTCTTTAGTCTCAAGATGCTCAAGGGGGGCGAGGGCGCCGCCTGGTGCCAGGTGGGGGCGCACCAGTTCCTGGCCATCTTCGAGGTCGAAGAGCTGCAGCCCGAGCGGGCGAGGCACTTTGGCCTCATCGTGCGCGATGAGGGGCAGATCAACGAGGTGAAGGAGAAGCTGCGCACCAAGTACGATCTGCACGTCAACGAGGGGGGCTTCACCCGCTGCGACTTCAACGACCCCTGGGGCAATCACATCCAGGTGGTCGACTTACACGACGAGTCGCTCGTCTGGCTCTTGCCGTACCAAGAAGTGCAGGCCGTGGGGATCCAGTTCACCGAGCCCAAGCCGGCCTCCTCGGTCGGCGAATGGTGAGCCCGGCCACGCCCTGACCACCCGGCCGCCGGTGGAAGCTCCAGGGGGCTGAGACAGCTGACACACAGGGCCGGCGTGTCTACGCCGGCCCTGTCTTTCCCCCTGCCCGGGGACGCCGGGCCGGTGTGACTCTCCCCCACCTGCACCCGCTACGGTAGGCGCCGCCCCCCCACGCCCATTGGGTCCGCCCAGGGAGGGCGCCGGCCGGCGGCTCCTGGGATGGGGGTGCGGTACACTCCAACGCCGAGTGCGCGGAGCCAAGAACGAGGATGCCGCCCCCGTGAGGTTGCTGAGTCTACCTGGGCCGCGCAGCTCGCACCGGCCAACGGTGATGGCCCTGGTGATGCTGCCGATGGTGTCACTGCTGTTGCTGGCCGGGCTCAGCGATTGGCGGTTGGCGCTGAAGAACGAGGCCCACGTCGTCGAGCAGCGGGTGACGCTGGCCCGGTCCATCGCCCAGGCAACCTCGTCATTCGTCGCCGGGCACATCGCCACGGTGCGTACGCTGGCGCTCACCAGTCAGATTGCCGACCCCGCGAGCGAGCCGGACCTGGAGGCCTTTCTCCAGCAGGTGGTGGCCGCCAATCCCGCCTGGGAAGGGCTTGGCGTCTTCGACGCCGAGGGTTGGAAGCTTGCCGGCGGGCTGGCGCCGCGCCTCACCGTGAACATCGCCGACCGTCCGTACTTCCAGGAGGTGATGACCAGCGGCCGGACGGTGGTAAGCCCGGCCCTTATCGCCCGCCCCACGGGGAGCAACGTGTTCGTCGTCGCCCAGCCGGTGCAGTTCGGCAGTGGGGGCCGTGGTGTGCTCGTCGCCAGCCTGATGACCGACGAGTTGGGGCGAGCCCTGACCACCCTGTACGGCGGTCCCGGGTTCGAGATCATCGTCGTCGACCAGCAGGGACAGGCGCTCGTCCGTCCGGACCCGGCCATCCCCAATGAGCTCCGCGCCGCAGGCGACCGCCCGGAGGTGGCCGCCGTGCTGGCCGGGGCGAGCGGGAGCCTTACCACCCGCGGGCCCAGAGACGTGGAGCAGCTGACGGCCTACGCCCCCTTGAGCGACCTAGGCTGGGGCGTGCTGGTCAACGAGCCGGTGGCCGCTGCCTTTGGAGCGGCCCGGCGTCAGCTCCGTCTGGCTTGGAGTCTGCTCGGCACCACCGCCATCCTGACCAGCGCCTTTGCCTGGTTCCTCAGCGGCCGCCTGGCCCGTCTCTACGACCTGCAGCAAGTGGCCACCGACCGGGCCAGGGCGGCCGCCGAACAGCTCAGCCGGCAGCTGGGGTTCACCAGTGCCATCACCCGCCATCTGGGGGAGGGGGTCTTCGCCTTCAACCGCGCCGGGCGCCTCACCTTTATGAACCCCGCCGCCGAGCGCATGCTCGGCTGGCAGGAGGCGGAGGTGCTCGGGCAGCCGATCCCCAGCCTCATCCGCCGCCGGGGCGGCCGCCGGGATGGGCAAGAGGGCCAGGGGGCGGCGGACGATGCCCTGCCGGGCGCGCCCGGTACGCCCGGCAGGTTGGGAGACGCGGGGCGGGCCTGCCCCATGCTGGAGGTGGCCCGACAGGGAGTGATGATCCAGGCCGACGACGAGACATTTACCCGCCGCGACGGCTCGCTCGTCCCCGTGGCGTACACCTGCTCGCCGATCACCGTAGCGGGAGAAACGGTAGGGGCGGTTGTCGCCTTCCACGACATCACCACCCGCAAGGCCAGCGAGGCCGCCCTCCAGGACGCCGCCCGGATGCGTGAAGAGTTCCTGGCCATGGTGTCGCACGAGCTGCGCACTCCCTTGACCGCCGTACTGGGCTACGCCGATATCCTCCTGCGCCAGCGGCACGGCACGCTCACCGAGCGCCAGCAGCGCCACGCCGCCGGGATTCGTGACGCGGCCCACCGCCAGCTGGCCCTGGTCAACGACCTCTTGGACGTCTCCAAGCTCGAGGCCGGCAAGATCGACGTCAGCCCCGTCCCGGTGGATCCCCAGGCCGTGGTCGCCCGCGCCGCCGGGTCGATGCAGGTCATCGCCGGTCAAAAGGACGTCAACCTGCGCGTTGAGCCCGGTCCACCCTTGCCCCGCGTCATGGCCGACGAAGATCGGCTGCACCAGATCGTGATCAACCTCCTCTCTAATGCCATCAAGTTCACCCCGCCCCAGGGGATGGTGGCCATCGGGGCAGTCCTCGTGGAGGAACCCCTGGACGCCTCGGCCCCCCGCCACGCCTCCGGCCAGCTACCCGCCGGCCGCTTGCCCGCCGCCTGGCGCGCCGTGGCGGAGCGCGCCACGGCGACCTACGTTGCCGTGCGTGTCAGCGACACGGGCATTGGCATTGCCCCGGAGCACCTGGCCCACATCTGGGACCGCTTCTACCAGGCGGACTCGTCCTCCACGCGCCGTTTCGGGGGCACCGGCCTGGGGCTGACGATCGTCAAGCGTCTCACTGAGCTCCACGGTGGGTTCGTCACCGCCGCGTCGGAAGGGGCCGGCAGGGGGAGCGCCTTTACCGTCTGGTTGCCGGCCATCCTGGCCCCGGTGCGCAGCGCCCCGGATGTAACGCCCTCACCGGCTGTGGGGATGGACGCGCTGACCCCTGCCGGTCCTGGGGAAACAACCCCCGTGCACGGCGCTCGAGGCGTATAGGACCCCCGGGCTACCGCAGGCGTGCGTTGCGCCGGCAGGCGGCGACCGAGTCTATACTCTCCCATCTCGCGGCCGGCATGCGCACGGGCGCAGCGCCAGGTAGCGGGGAGGAGCCGAGTGACCACGGTGGAATCCGTCCTGCTCACCAATGGGACCACCCTGCAACCGCCACTCATCCTGATCGCGGAGGACGAGCCTAACAACCAGGATGTCCTCCTGACCGTGGTGGAGGACTTTATCGGGGGCCGGACGATGCTGGCGCACAACGGCCAGGAGGCCCTCTCTGCCGTGCAGCGCGAGCGCCCCAACCTGATCATCCTGGACTTGATGATGCCGGTGCTGGACGGGTTCGTCGTCGCCGAACGCCTCAAGGGCGACCCCTCCACCGCCGACATCCCCATCATCGCCCTGACGGCTATGGCCCGGCAGGAGGATGAGGCGGCGGCCCGGCGCGCCGGCTGCGACGTCTTTGTGACCAAGCCCTTCGATCTCGACGCCATGGTGCTGGTCATCCGCTCCCGCCTGGCCGGGGGCGCTTGATCCCGGGGGCGCCTGATCCAGACGTCTTTCCTGGGGGACGCAGGGGCCGTATACTCTGCGGTGCAGTACCTGCCCCCCAGGGGTATCGCGCCCCCTGAACGGGCAACGGGGGCAGTGGGCCGGCCAGAGCAGGGTGCTAACGCTGCTACCACGACGGCCACGCTCGTCCCTGGATGAGCGTGGCCCTTTGCGTTGCTGACCTCCGGGTGTTGTAACTGACCCCTGCGTAGACAACCGAGCCACTGGGTGCAGATGCCTCCTGGGCTGTGTGTAGAGCCATCAAGGCAGCGATCTGTAGAGGACGGAGATCATGGCGGCTCTGGAAGGACGCTTCGACTTCAAGACGGCGGAGCCGGCGCTGCAACGGCGTTGGGACGAAACGGGGATCTACCGCTTCGATCCGCAGCTCCCCGGGCGCCCCTACACGGTGGATACGCCCCCCCCGACGGTGTCCGGGCGCATCCACGTCGGCCACGTCTACTCCTATACCCAGGCCGACGTCATGATCCGCTATCACCGGATGAAGGGGGAGCAGGTTTTCTATCCCTTTGGCTTCGACGACAACGGCCTCCCCACCGAGATCTTCACCGAGAACAGCAAAGGGATCCGGGCGCGTGACGTCGGCCGGCGGGCCTTTATCGAGGCCTGCCTGGCCCTCTCTCGAGAGGTGGAAGGGCAGTTCGAGCGCTTCTGGAAGCGTCTCGGCCTGAGCGTCGACTGGCGCTTGCTCTACTCCACGATTGACGAGCGCTCGCGCCGCGTCTCTCAGAGCGCCTTTCTCGACCTCTACCGCCAGGGCCACGTCTACCGCCAGGAGGCGCCTACCCTGTGGTGCACCACCTGCCAGACAGGGGTTGCCCAGGCGGACGTGGAAGACAAGCCAGGGGTGCAGACCTTCTTCACCACCTTTCCCTTTCACCTGGTAGGCCAGGCCCCGGCGCGGGATAGGGAGTCAGGCCCCGACGCCGGGGAGGAGCTACTGATCGCCACCACCCGCCCGGAGCTCCTCGCCGCCTGCGTTGCCGTCTTCGTCCACCCGGAAGACGCGCGTTACCGTGACGTGGTCGGCAGGACGGCCCGCACTCCTCTCTTCGACCAGGAGGTGCCGGTGCTGGCCGATCCCCGCGCTGACCCTGAGAAGGGCACCGGCGCGGTGATGTGCTGCACTTTTGGCGATGTCGCCGACGTGGCCTGGTGGCGTGACCACAAGCTCCCCTTGCGCATCGCCATTACCGAGGACGGGCACATGGACCGGCTGGCCGGGCCTTACGCCGGCCTGACCGTGCGCGCCGCGCGGGCCAGGATCTTGGAGGATCTGGGGGCGGCCGGCTTGATCCGTGACCAGAAGGGGATCGAGCACACCGTGGGCGTGCACGAGCGGGGCGGGCACGACCTGGAGTACCTGGTCACGAAGCAGTGGTTCGTCAAGCTCCTGGAGCACAAGGAGCGCTGGCTGGAGGCCGGCCGGAGGATCCGGTGGCACCCCGAGCACATGCGCGCCCGCTACGAGAACTGGATCGAGGGCCTGAGCTGGGACTGGAACATCTCCCGCCAGAAAACCTACGGCGTTCCCTTCCCGGTGTGGTACTGCCGCGCCTGCGGCACCCCGGCGCTGGCTCAAGAGGGGCAGCTGCCAGTGGATCCGCAGGACACGCCGCCCCCGGCGGACGCCTGTGCCGCCTGCGGGGGCAAGGCATTCGACCCCGATACCGACGTGATGGACACGTGGGCCACGTCCTCTGTGACGCCTCAGATCTGCGCCACCCTGCTCGAGCCCCTGGGCATCTCGGAGGCGGAGTTCGACCGGCGCTTCCGCCCCATGAGCCTGCGCCCCAACGCCCACGACATCATCCGCACCTGGGACTTCTACACCATCGTGCGCAGCCTCTATCTCACCGGGGACATCCCCTGGACGGACGTGCTTATCTCCGGCCACGCCCTTGATCCGGCAGGAAAGAAGCTCTCCAAGAGCAAGCTCCGGACGGCTGAGGATCCCCTGCCGATGTTGGAGCAGTACTCTGCCGACGCCGTGCGCTACTGGGCGTCTAGCGTGCGCACCGGGGGCGATACCGCCCTCAGCGAGGAGGTGTTCCGTAACGGGAACAAGCTGGTGACCAAGCTGTGGCACGCCAGTAAGTTCGCCCTCTCGCACCTGGCGGAGGAAGACCTGTCTGCCAGCTCACCGGCGCCCGCTGCCTCGCCGGGCGCGGCCGATGGGCTATCGCATCGCCCCGCCGACGGGTCAGCGCCCCTGCAGGGAGGAGACGTTCCCGAGTCGCTCAACGCCACCGACCGCTGGCTGCTGGCCCGGCTGCACGAGGTGATCCGCCGGGCTACGGGGGCGATGGAGGAGTACGAGTTCGCCACGGCCAAGGCCGAGGTAGAGCGCTTTTTCTGGACCGACCTGTGCGACAACTACCTGGAGCTGATCAAGCTGCGCCTCTACGGCGGGGCCCCCGCCGGCGACGGCCGGAACGGGGCGACCGGCGAGCCTGGGGCAGCCCCTGCCGGGGGGCAAGCGTCGGCCGCCGCCCCAGGTGCTGAGCGTGGCTCCGGCTCGTCGGGAGCGCGCTACGTCCTGGCCCAGGCTGTACCGGCAGTGCTCAAGCTCCTGGCCCCCTTTATGCCCCATATCACGGACGCAGTCTTTATGGGCGGCTTCGCCGCGGCTGAGGGTGTGCCGTCCATCCACGTCTCACGCTGGCCGGAGGCCCCGGCGTCTTGGGACAGCCCCGCCGCCCGGCAGTCCGGCGGGGTCATCCTGGAGGTAGTGGACAGCGTACGGCGCTGGAAGGCGGAGCGCCAGCTGAGTGTCGGCGCCCCCGTAGGGACGCTACGCATCAGCTGCCCGGCCGCCGAGTGGGATGCCCTCACCAGCGCCCGCCTCGACCTGCAAGGCGTGGCCCGGGCGCAAGCGGTCGATCTGGTGACCGCTCCACTTGGGAGCCCTCTGGAAGTATCGGTGCAGGAGGCGCAACAGGAGCCGGTGCCGGCCGGCGCTTGACTTCGCTAGGGCCCCCGCCGGGCCCCCCACGACGGGGCATTGCAGCGCGGCCCGAGGGGCCACGGGGGCCGAAGGGCCGGGGAGGCCAGGGAAGCCATGATAGACAACGGGATGCGGGCGTCGACGGTTATCGAGCAGGTGGTGGGCCGGGAGATCCTGGACTCCCGAGGTAGCCCCACCGTGGAAGTGGACGTCTCCCTGGTAGATGGGAGCCGGGGGCGGGCCGCCGTGCCCTCGGGGGCTTCCACGGGGGCGCACGAGGCGGTGGAGCTCCGGGACAACGACGGCAAGCGCTACGGGGGCAAGGGCGTGCTCAAGGCAGTGGAGCACGTCAACGGGGAGATTGCCGAGCGCCTGGTGGGCATGGACGCCGTCGACCAGCGGGCCGTGGATGGGGCCTTGCTCGCCCTGGACGGGACGCCCAACAAGGGGCGCCTGGGGGCCAACGCCATCCTAGGGGTCTCCCTGGCGACGGCCAAGGGGGCCGCCGGGGCCACCGGCCTCCCGCTGTACCGCTACCTCGGGGGCCCGGGCGTGGGTCTCCTCCCCACCCCCATGTGCAACATCCTTAACGGCGGCAAGCACGCCGTCGACAGCACAGATTTCCAGGAGTTCATGGTCGTCCCGGTGGGGGCGGCGAGCTTCCGTGAGGGACTGCGCTGGGCCGCCGAGATCTATGGGGCGCTGCGTACCCTCCTGCACGACGACGGCTTCTCGGTCAACGTCGGAGACGAAGGGGGCTTCGCTCCCTCTCTGCCCACCAACCAAGCGGCCATCGAGTACATCCTGCGGGCCATTGAAAAGGCCGGCTATCGCCCCGGCGAGCAGGTGCAGATTGCCCTCGACCCGGCGGCGACAGAGCTGTACGAAGGGGGCAAGTACCGCCTGGCCAAGGACGGGCGCGAGCTCACCTCACCGGAGATGGTGGACTTCTGGGCCGGCTGGTGCGAGCGCTACCCCATCATCTCTCTCGAAGACGGCCTGGCCGAAGACGACTGGGAGGGCTGGAAGGCCCTCACCGCGCGGCTGGGGAGCCGTGTCCAGCTCGTGGGGGACGACCTCCTGGTGACCAACACCACCCGTCTGGATAGGGCCATCCGGGAGCACGCCTGCAACAGCATCCTGATCAAGCTCAATCAGATCGGCACCCTCACTGAAACCCTGGCGGCCGTGGAGATGGCCAAGCGCGCCGCGTTCACGGCCATCATCTCCCACCGCTCCGGCGAGACCGAAGACACGACCATCGCCGACCTGGTGGTGGCTACCGGCTCAGGGCAGATTAAGACCGGCGCCCCCTGCCGCACCGACCGCGTGGCCAAGTTCAACCAGTTGCTGCGCATCGAGGAGGAGCTGGGTGACGGGGCAACTTACGCCGGGCGCGGCGCGTTCTATAACGTCGCACGACCCTAGGGACTCCGACGTCCGAAGTCTCACGTCTCAAGTGGTCGCCTGACTCGAGGCCTGGGGCTCGAGATGTGAGACTTGACGGAGGAAAGTTCCCGAAATGGCCGATCTGAACGAACTGCTCACGAGCTTTACCCGGGTCAGGGGCGTAGTCGCCGCCGTGCTGGTCGGCCACGACGGCTTGCCCCTGCAGAGCGTGGTCGCCCCGGGCGTGGACGAGGCCGACGTCGACGTGCTGGGGGCCATCGCCGCCAGCGGCCTCGTCCCGGCTCAGGAGATCGGTCAGCACACCGAGCGGGGAGGGATCAAGCAGGCCATTTACGAGTTCGATCGCGGGGTAGTGGTGATCGAGCCCATGGGCAGCGCCATCCTCGTCGTCGTCACGGACGCCGTTGCCTCCCTCGGCTTCCTCCGCCTTCAGGCGCGCAAGGCCCATCCCGAGCTACAGGCCATCCTCGCCGATCTCTAATCCCGGTGCTGCCCTCCATCGCCCCCCATGGCCGAGCGATGGCCGGGGATGCCCGTGCCCTGACCTTTTGATGCCCGCCGGTTGCGTTGCGCCCCAATGTGCCGGCTGTCCCGCCGTTTCATAGAAGAAGCGTGGATGTGGATAGAGAAGACGCGTGAAGCTCGGCGTCCTTGCCTCCGGTCGCGGGACGAGCCTGCAGGCTATTCTTGACGCCAGCGCCTGTGGCGACCTCCCGGCGCACGTAGCCGTCGTCCTGGGCAACCGCCCCCGCGCCCGGGCCCTGGAGCGCGCCCGGGCCGCCGGGGTGCCCACCTACAGTCTCCCCCAGCGGCGCTTCCTCTCCCGACTCGAACGCGACCTGACCATGGTTGAGCGCCTCCGCCGGCACGGCGTGGAGCTGGTCGTCCTGGCCGGGTACGATCGCGTCCTGTCCCCGGAGTTCCTGGACGCCTTTCCGCAGCGGGTGATCAACCTCCACCCCTCCCTCCTCCCGGCCTTTGGGGGCGAGACGGCCATGGCCCCCCGCCCCCAGGCAGCCGCCCTACAGTACGGCTGCAAGCTGGCCGGCTGCACCGTCCACCTCGTCGTCAACGACGGAGGCATCGACACCGGTCCGATCGTCGCCCAGGGCGCCGTCCCGATCTACGACGACGACACCGTGGACAGCCTCGTCTCCCGCCTGCTCCGCGAGGAGCACCGCATCCTCCTGGACGCCATCCGCTGGATGGCCGCCGGTCGCCTGCGCCTCGAGGGGCGCCGCGTCCTTACCGGCCAGCTCCGCCCCGCGGACGAGCCCCCGCCCCCAGACTAGATGATGCGCCCGAGCAAGTGGGCGTATGTCACTAGATCGCGCAGGGGCTCGGGAAAGAGGGTGTCGCCCACGAGCAGCGTGCTGCCGTCCGGCACGCTCTGCGGTACCGGTGGGGTGAACACCGCCGCCGGCCACAAGGTCAGCGGGTCTGGCCCGCCTCCGCCGGACGGGGCGCCACCCGCGCCGTGAGCGCTGGGCCCTGCGCCCTGGCCCGCCCGGCCGGCGACTGGAGATCGGAGACTGGTGTCCTGGGACGTCACCCGGGGGCCCTGGTGGGCTACGGCCGGCCAGCCGGCGGCCACGATAGCCGTGTGGAACGGGCCGAGCACCTCTTCCCGCCCTTCCCGACGCACCAGGAGCTGACTCTTGCGGTCGGCGTCGTAACGCCATTCCAGGGGCGTTGTACGCGTCAGGATAGGCACCTTGTACCCCTGGAGACGCTCCTGCAGGCGGGCGGCGTGCGTAGGATGCACCTCCGGGAAGGGCCGGTCACCCTCGCCGGGGACGATCACCGTCGGGCGCCGTCCCCACCCGGCCAGGAACAGGGCTACCTCGGCGGCCAGGGCGCCGGGACCGGCGACGGCGATGCGCCGTCCAATCCCGTACATCTCGTGCAGGTCGCGCCGGAGGACGTCCCCGGCGGGGAAGACGCCCCGTCCTCGGGCCCAGTCCGGCCGGAGCTCTGCCTGGGGGCGGCAGTCCACCGTCACGTCTGCCCCCTCGTCGGCGTCGCCGGCGATGCTCACCCCCAGTTCCATCAAGCGGTCCCCGTGATAGAGAAAGGCCCGCCCGAACTCGGCGTTGCCCGGGACGCCGGCCCGCAGGCCCAGGAGCCCCCCCAGGGGCAGACCGGCCGTCACCAGGGTCACGCGGTGCCCGCGGGCGGCGGCGATACGCGCCAGCTCCATCCCGGCCAAGCTGGCCCCGAGCACGGCGATGTGGCGCGGGGGCATGGCCGCGTCGGGTGGGGGGAGGTGCTCCTGCCCCGCCTCACCATTGACCGGGCAGCCGATGCCCCCGTCCGGTGCCGGGGTAAAGCAGGCCATGCAGCTGATGCAGGGGCTGACTTCCAGCTCCACGCCCGCGCGCACCTTGGCCGTCCAGGCCGGATCGGCGAGCAGCGCCCGGCCGAGGGCGAGAAGATCGGCCTGGCCCTTACGCAAGACCCCCTCTGCCCCGTCGCTGGTCAAGAGGCGCCCGGCGGCGATCACGGGGACGTCTGTCACCTCCCTGATCGTCCCCGCCAGGTCGGCCAGCACGGCCTCGCCCACGCCCGAGGAGAGGCGCAGGTCGGCGTCGGAGGCGACTGCCCCGGCCAGGACTTCCAGGGCGGCGACGCCGGATTCGCGCAGGGCACGGGCGATGGTGGCGCTACGCAGGGGCGTCAGCCCCCGCGGGAGGTACTCGTCCGCGCTGAACTTGACGATCACCGGGAAGGAGTCCCCGGCGGCCGACCGTATGGCGACCAGGGCGTCGCTCAGGGCCCGCAGGCGCCCGGCCGGGCCCCGACCGTACTTGTCGCCCCGCCGGTTGGTGGCCGGGGAGAGGAGCTGGGCGAACAGGCTGCGGTAGGTGCACTGCACTTCCACGGCGTCAAACCCGGCGGCCTTGGCCCGTCCCCCGGCCCGGCCGAAGGCGGCCACGATCCCGCCTAACGTGGCGGCGCTGGGGAGGGTGGGGTCACGCAGCGATGGATAGGTCAGCTGGATGGCCGCGTGTGCCCCCGCCGCCTGGATGGCAGCGGCCAACTGAGAATAGGCCGGCACGAGGTCGTCGGCGTCCAGGCGCAGGTAGCGTTGGTCAAAGCGGGAGTGGGAGACCCCAGGGAGGGGGGCAGCCACGCGCGCCCCTTCCACGATCACCAGCCCGGCGCCACCGGTGGCGCGGGCGGCGTACCAGGCGATCAACCGGGGCGTTGGCAGGCCCTCCGGTGAGGCGAAGCCGGTGGCCATGGCCGCCATGACCACGCGGTTGCGGAGCGTCAGGCCCCCCAGGGAGTAGGCGGCATGGATCAGCGAGGGGGGCGGTTCGGGCGGACGCGCGGCCGCGGCGCTGATGGCGCCGGCTACCTCGGCCAGGCGGGCCTGCCCCGGGAGCTGAAAGGTCATCCTCATCGATGCTACCCCATCCGGCTTGCTACAGTGAACACATCGTCAGCACCATGTTGGACAGCGTTCTCGGGGCCATCGGGGCGACGCCGCTGGTGGCTCTTGATCGTCTGGCCGAGGGCCTCCCCGGGCGAGTGGTGGCCAAGCTGGAGTACTACAGCCCCGGTGCCAGCGTCAAAGATCGGGTGGCCCTGGCGGTGATCGCGGCCGCCGAGCGCTCGGGTGAGCTGCGCCCGGGGGGCACGGTCGTCGAGCTGACCAGCGGGAACATGGGCACCGGGCTGGCCGTGGTCTGCGCCGTCAAGGGTTACCGCATGATCGCCGTCATGTCGGCCGGCAACTCCCTGGAGCGTCGCCGCATGCTGGAGGCCCTGGGCGCGCAGGTGGAGCTCGTGCCCCAGGCCAGCGGGTCGCTCCCCGGCCAGGTCTCCGGGGAGGACCTCTGCCTGGTGGAGGCGCGCACACAGGCCCTGGTGGCGGAGCTGGGGGCCTACCGCCCCAACCAGTTCCATAATCCCCACGCCGTGACCGCCCACCAGGAGACCACCGGGCGGGAGATCTGGGAGCAGAGTGGCGGGCAGGTGGCCGCCTTTGTCGCCTCTGTCGGGACGGGGGGCACCTTCGTCGGCGTCGCCCGGGCCCTCAAAGGGCGCAACCCCGCCGTGCGCTGCTACGCCGCCGAGCCGGCCGCCGTCCCGTTCATCAGCGGTGGACCGGCCGCCGTGAGCAACACCAGCCACAAAATCCAGGGCACCGGCTATGCCATGATCCCGCCCCTGTGGCAGCCGGAGCTGGTCGATGGCTTCCTTACCGTCGCCGACGGTGCGGCCATTGACGTCGCCCGCCGGCTGGCGACGCGAGAGGGGATCTTCGGAGGCTTCTCCGGGGGGGCCAACGTCGCGGCCGCCATGGAGCTTGCCCGCACGTCCGCCCCGGGCGACCTCATCGCCACCGTCATCTGTGACAGCGGCCTAAAATACTTGAGCACCGACCTGTTTCCCGAGTGATCTCCGGCCTGCTCCGCTCATGGTGAAGCCTGTCCCAGCAGTCCCCCCGGCGGGGGAGCTACCGGCCGGGGGGCCGCCCCCAACCACCGCCGGCGCGCCCGCTGCCCCCGAGGTGCTACCGACCGGCACGGTGCTGCGCGCCGTGAGCGGCTTTTTCGACGTCCAGCCGGACGATCCCCAGGAACCGCCTTTGGTGCGCTGCCGCCTGCGCGAGCTCCTGCGCAAGGAGCTCGTGCGGACGGAGAGCAAGGGCCGTCCTCAGCGCGTGCGCCAGGTGCGCCGCCTGTCCGTCGTCGAGCCGGTGGTGGCCGGCGACCGAGTGCGGTTCCGCCTGGCCCCCTCCTCGGGCACGGCCCTGCCGAACGGCATGATCGAGGAGATCTTGCCCCGCCGGCGGGAACTGACCCGGCAGGCGGTGACGGAGGGCACGGTGCCGGTGGGCCAGACCATCGTCGCCAACCTCGACCAGGTGCTTCTCATCTTCGCCGCCGCCGACCCGTTCCCTGCCCTGGGCCTCGTCGACCGCTTCCTGGTCTCCTGCGAGTGGGCGGAGCTCCCCGCCGTGCTGGTCATCAATAAGTGTGACCTGGGGATCGACGAGCTCCTGGCCCACGGCCTCGCCGTGTACGAGGGCATCGGCTGCCAGGTCTTGCTCACCAGCGCGGCCACCGGCCAGGGCCTGGACGCCTTGCGCCAGGTCGTCCAGGGCAAGGTGAGCGCCTTTGTCGGCCCTTCCGGCGTCGGGAAGAGCACTTTGCTGAATGCCCTGGAGCCGGGCCTGGGGCTGCGCGTCAGTGAGGTGAGCGCCTCCACCGGCAAGGGACGGCACACCACCCGCTTTGCCCAGCTCATCCCCCTGAGCGGGGGGGGCTTCCTGGTGGACACCCCCGGGCTGCGCCAGCTCGCCCTGTGGCAGGTGCCCGCGGACGAGCTCGACCGGCAGTTCCCCGAGTTCCGGCCCTACCTCGACCGCTGCAAGTTCGGGAACTGCGCCCACGTCGAAGACGAGGGCTGCGCCGTTAAGGAAGCAGTCGGGCGAGGCGAGATCGACGCGCGGCGCTATCAAAGTTACGTCAAGCTGTTCACCGAGGCGTAGTCGATAGAGGGGCGACCATGGCGAAACGCAAGCGACGCGTGGCGGTGATCTTCGGTGGACGCAGCGGCGAGCATGACGTCTCGCTGATGAGCGCCAGCGGCATCCTCGGCGCCATCGACAAGGAGAAGTACGAGGTCGTCCCCATCGGTATCACCAGGGCCGGCGAGTGGCTCCCCCCGGCCAGTGCCGCCGCCCTCCTTGCCGGCGATGCCCCGCATGCCCCCCATGATTGCGAGGCCGGAAGTCCCAGCACGGCCCTCGTTGCCGACCCCGGCGCCGGGGCAATGGTCACCTTTGACGGGACCGGGACTTCGGGACCGGCCCTGCTCCAGCGCTTCGACGTCGCCTTCCCTGTGCTCCACGGCCCCTATGGGGAGGACGGCACGGTGCAAGGCTTTCTCGAGCTGGCCAACATCCCGTACGTCGGGGCCGGTGTCCTCGGCTCGGCCTTGGGGATGGACAAGGTGAAGATGAAGGAGCTCCTGCGCTACCACGGCCTGCCCGTCCCGGAGTGGGTCTCGTTCCGGCGCTGGCAGTGGCTTGAAGACGGCGCCGGCGTCCTGCGTCAGGCCTCTCGCTTCGGCTTCCCCTGCTTCGTCAAGCCGGCCAACCTCGGCTCCAGCGTTGGCGTCTCCAAGGCCCACGACCCCGGCGAGCTCCCCGCCGCCCTGGAGGAAGCCTTCCGGCACGACGCGAAGATCCTGGTCGAGGAGGCGATCGACGCCCGGGAGATCGAGGTGGCCGTGCTGGGGAACCACCGGCCACAGGCCTCCGTCCCCGGGGAGGTCGTCCCCTGCAACGAGTTCTACGACTACCGGGCAAAGTACGTCGACGGACGCTCGGAGCTGCACATCCCGGCCCCCCTCCCGGGGGCGCTGGCGGAGCGCTTCCGCACGCTGGCCATAGACGCTTTTCTGGCCCTCGAGTGTGCCGGTATGGCCCGGGTAGACTTTTTTCTGCACCGCCAGTCCGGTGCGGCCTACGTCAACGAGATCAATACCCTCCCCGGCTTTACCCCCATCAGCATGTATCCCAAGCTCTGGGAAGCGAGCGGCGTCCCCTACGGCGAGCTGATCGACCGGCTGTTGCAGCTGGCCATCGAGCGCTGGCAGGAGCGCAACGACGGCCCTGCGGAGGGGGAGTAGATGCCCCCACGGCGGGGGGCATATCCCCCCTCCGGAGCGCCCCGCGAGGCTCCGCACGCCCCCGCCGGGCCCGTGAACCGTGGCCCGGTACGCCGGCGTCCCGTGCGCCGGCCCCGGGACTGCGATGCCTAGACCCCTGCCCGGCGTCGGCAAGGTCCTGGCCGTGGCCAGCGGCAAGGGGGGCGTGGGCAAGACGACCGTTACCGTCAACCTGGCCCTGGCCCTGGCGCAGAGCGGGGCCCGCGTGGGCCTCTTCGACGCCGATGTCTACGGCCCCAACATCCCCCTGATGCTGGGGGTGCACCGGCAGCAGGGCACCCAGGCCTACGTCCCCATTGCCCGGGCCGACCCGAAGCCCTACATCGAGCCCGTGTTCCGGTACGGGCTGCGCATGATGTCGTTTGGCCTCCTGGTTGGTGAAAAGGACACCGTCCTCTCCGACCCACCGCTCATCGGGCGGATGGTAAGCCAGACGCTCCGTGATGTCATCTGGGGCGCCCTAGACTACCTGATGATCGACTTCCCGCCCGGGAGTGGCGAGCCTCAGCACACCCTGCTGCAGACGGTGCAGATCGACGGCGCCCTGCTGGTCACCACGCCACAGGACCTCTCTCTGCTGGACGCCGGTCGATCCCTGGGGATGTTCCATGGGGCCAGCGTCCCTATCCTCGGCGTAGTGGAGAACATGAGCTATCTCGCCTGCCCCCACTGCGGCGAGCGCGTCGAGGTGTTCCACCACAGCGAGCGCAGCTGGGCCATTCAGGACCAGGCCCTGGAGGTCCTTGGCCACGTCCCCATGGACCTGGCCATCAGCCGCGGGATAGACGCCGGACATCCCCTGCTGCAGGCGCAACCTACAGGGCCCCAGGTAGACGCCTTTCGGCAGATCGCCGGGCGCATCCGCGCCAAGCTGCCTTGAGAGCCAGGGGGGCGAGCGGGAGACGAGGGTCGAGGGACTAGAGCGTGGTCAGGGCGTAGCTGGCCGGTGCGTAACGGCTATTGGCGCGCAGGGCCGCTTGATAGGCCGCGCGGGCGGCGTCTGTCTGTCCCTGCGCTTGCAAGGCTCGCCCCCGGTAGTAGTGGGACTCCTCTAGATCTTTGGTTTGCTGGAGGTTGGCGTTCACCAGGGACAACACGTCCCCGGGGCGGTTCGCTTCCAGGTAGGCCTCGAAGAGGCCGAACTGATACCACAGCATCCGGAACGGCAGCCTGAGGGAGCGGGCGCGGTCAAATGCCGGTACGGCCTCGATCGGCCGACCGAGGGCAACCAGGTTCGTCCCCACGTTGAACCAGGCGAAGGGATTATCCGGCTGAGCGGCCGCCTCCGCCTGCGCCCCGGCCAGGGCCCGCTCGAACATCACCGTATCGTCACGCTCTCGTCCCAGGATGCGGTCCACCAGGCCGGCCTGGTCGGGCCGGTAGACGGGGATGTACGTGCGGTTGAAGATGCGCCAGTCTTCGTCAAACTTCCCGTACGGCTGACTGAGATTGACGCCCGGCTTTTCCACGCTGTCGTAGGCGATAAATCTGCCGGCGGGGTCGTCATAGCCGACCAGCAGGCGGTAGTGACCCATCCAGTCGTTAGGCTCCGGCGTGTACCCGAGCTCCACCACCACCGGGATGCCGTTGGCGAGGAACTGCTGTAGGCGCACCCGGTCACCCCCGACGCGCCAATCCCCCTGCAGCCCCAGGGAGCGGACGTAGTCCACCATCTCGTCGGGGCGGACGTTCTTGTCATTCGGGTTGGTCTTCATGAAGTTCATCGCCTGGGTCTGCCCCTGGGCGCGGCCGAAGTAGCTGGCCGTCATCGTGATCGTCGCCGGGCCGCAGTTGTTCCAGGTCTGCCATTGATGGCTGATGCCTTCCAGCCTGGCGGTCGGAGGGGGGGGAGGGAGGGCCGGCAGGGCCGGGAGGCTGGGAACGGCGGTGGCCTGCCCCGGCGAAGTCAGCGCAGGTCTGAAAACGGCGTCGCCGCCGGCGGTCGCATTGCCGGCGCGCGAAAGCGATGGTCCGGCATCGTCTCGTGGCGCCACACTCTGGCCGGGTGAGCCCGGCCTGGCCCCGGGAGTTGCCCCCAGGGGAGTTGCCCCCAGCGCGGGCATCTCCAGGGCAGACGCCTCAGGCGGGGCGACATAGGCCGGCCGGGCCGCTTTCCACGGGAGTGGCCAGCGGTTGATTAGCCGCTGGAGCGTGTTTTGTCCGGGGACGTGCACCCCCGCCTGCGGCAGCACCACAGCGTACACCGAGACGCCCGTAGCCAGGAACACGGCACCTGCCCCCATAACGGCGCCGGCCATGCGGAAACGGGCCATGCGGAAGCGGGCCAGCTGCCGTCCGAGGCCGATGAAGCCTACCGTCAGCAGGCCGGCCAGGATCAGCAACAGCCCCCCCAAGCTGGGGGCACCCCGCCGGCGCGTGCGGCGGGGCGACACCACAGCATAGGAGGAGCTACGTCCGTCTGGGCCGGCCGCCTGGCGCTGGGGAGTGGGAGTGTGGCCCTCACGCCGTGCGTCACCCGCCGGCGCCCAGCCGGGTGGTCGATACCCTGTCCCGTACGCCGTCATTGAATGTGCCCGCCCACTACGCTCCTGGTGTCGGGCTTGTTGGAAGCGCTCACCGAGGCCGGGATGGTACACCACCCCTGGCCCGCTGGCCAGATGCCCCCCCATCCGGCGGGCGCGCCGGTAGATCTACTGCCATCGACTCCTACTCTTACGGCACCTGGTCTTACGGCACCCGGGCCGGCCGGCCCCACCGAACGTCTCACGTCGCCTGTGCCCGGCGCGAGAACCTGCATCAGAAGCGATACGCCGGCACGGCGCGACGCCCGCGCACGCTGCGGGCGAAGAAGCGCACCAGCACGAGACCGGCAACGAAGCCCCCGATGTGGGCCCACACGGCGACACCGCCGGTGTCGGCACCGCCCATGGAGCCCAGCCCCTGGAAAAACTGCAGCACGAACCACAGTCCCAACAGGATCAGCGCTGGGACGTGGGTCATGGAGATGAAGAAGCCGAAGATGATCAGCGTTCGCACTCGAGCGTGAGGGAAGAGGACGAGGTACCCACCGAGGACACCGGCGATGGCCCCACTGGCCCCCAGGTTCGGGATGCCGGCCTGCTCAGGGGAAAAGGTGACGGTCACCCACGTCTGCGCCAGGGCCGCGAGCACGCCACAGAGGAGATAAAAGACGAGGAAACGGGCTGACCCCATGCTGTCTTCTACGTTGTTGCCGAAGATCCAGAGATAGAGCATGTTAGAGCCGATGTGCAAGAGCCCGCCGTGCATGAACATCGAGGTCAAGACCGTCAAGTACGTTGGCTGGACGCAGGCCGCCGGTGCGATGTCCTGGCCGGTGACGAGCTCTGCCGGGATAAAGGCGCACGAGCGGATAAATCCTTCTACCCGCGGGCCGAGGGAGATCTGATAGACGAAAACCAGGATGTTCGCGGCCACCACCAGGTAGGTGATCACCGGAACCGACCGGCTGGGGTTCTCGTCGCTGATAGGGATCATCCAGCCTTCGTGCCTCCTGCGCCCTGGCCGGTCGGCCGTCTCGCGCCCACTGCCTCACCTCCCGCCCCGTTAGGCCTCATAGCCCTGGGGATTGCGCTGATGCCAGCGCCAGGCGGAAGCCACGATGTCCTCAATGCCCGGATGGCGGGGGACCCAGCCAAGCTCCCCTTGCATCCGCTGGGAACTGGCCACGAGCACGGCCGGATCGCCGGGGCGGCGCGGTTCCTCCACCACCGGTATGGGATGGCCGGTCACCCGCCGGGCCGCCTCGATCACCTCGCGGTTAGAGTAACCTGTCCCCGAGCCGAGATTGTACGCCCCACTCTTTACCGCACCGCGCCCCAGGGCGTCCAACGCCAGGATGTGCCCCTCGGCCAGGTCGGCGACGTGGATGTAGTCGCGGATACACGTCCCATCCGGCGTTGGATAGTCTGTGCCGAAGAGGGATACGTGGGCCCGCTTCCCCAGTGGTACCTGGAGGACGTTGGGGATCAAGTGCGACTCCGGGTCATGGTCTTCCCCCAGGCGCTCCGTTGCCCCGGCGGCGTTAAAGTAGCGCAAGGCCACCCACTTCAGCCCGTGCACCCGGTCAAACCAGGGCAGCATCCGCTCGAAGGCCAGCTTCGACTCCCCGTAGACGTTTGTCGGCGCCAGGGGAAAGTCTTCCGTGATGGGCATCCGTTCAGGCTCGCCGTACACGGCCGCCGTTGAGGAGAAGACCAGCCACTTGATGCCGGTGGCGAGCATCGCTTCCACGAGGTTGACGCTGTTGATCACGTTGTTGCGGAAGTACTTGCCTGCCTGCTGCATGGACTCCCCGACCAGGCTAGAGGCGGCCATGTGGATGACTGCCTGTACCCCTTCGCCGGCCAGCACCCGCCGCACTGACTCGCGATCGTCGAGGGGCACGTCGAACAGTCGCGCCAGCGCCGTTACGGCAGCCCGGTGTCCCTTGGTCAGATCGTCCAGCACAGAGACCTGGTGGCCCTGCCGAAGTAGGGCCTCCACGATCACGCTGCCGATGTAACCCGCCCCGCCGGTGACCAGGATGTTCATGCTCAGCCCCTCCCGGCAACGGGACACCCTGCGGGTGGCCCGTTGTGCCCCGCCCCGCCGGCGACTTCGATGTTCATGCAGACCTGCTCCAGTGATCAGTCACATGACCTCAGTCACAAGACGCAGGGCGCGCAATCTGGCGCCGCAGACGTCTTGTCGGTCGGTCAGTCAGCCGGAAGGGCGACTGCAGCTATCGTGCCACTGACCTGGGGCAGCCGGCCGGGTGCGACGGGTTATGATTCAGTCACCGGACCTGCGCCGTCCCATCTGGCGACGAGAAGGGGCTCAATCTGGCGCCGCGTAGCTCTTGTCAGGTACGGGCTGGGGACGACTTGGAGCAGCGCCGAGGTAAGCTTCGCATATGAGCCACGGAGCACCCATGTACGTCCCACTGTGGCTTAGGTGTCGGGAGGAACAGACATGGGTGGTCGGACGACGCAGCTGCAGGACGTGGTGATCGCCAGCGCGGCGCGCACTCCCGTGGGGAAGTTTCTCGGCGCCCTGGCCGCCCTGAGCGTCAGTGATCTGGGTGCCGTGGCTGTGCGGGCGGCCCTCGAGCGCGCCGGGGTTGCCCCCGAGGACGTAGACGGCGTCATCATGGGATGCGTCCTCCCCGCCGGCGCCGGCATGGCCCCGGCGCGCCAGGCGGCGATCAAGGCCGGCCTCCCCACCACCGTCCCGGCCTTGACGGTGAACAAGGTGTGCGGCAGTGGCCTCGCCGCCGTCGCCCTGGCCGCACAGCAGATCCGACTGGGAGAGGCGGAGGTGGTCGTCGCCGGGGGCATGGAGAGTATGAGCAACGCCCCGCACCTGCTCCCAGGGAGCCGCATGGGGCAGAAGATGGGCGATGCCAGGCTGCTCGACCACATGATCCACGACGGCCTGTGGTGCGCCTGGGAGGGGCACCACATGGGGCTATCCGCTGAGGCCATCGCCGCCAAGCATGGCGTCACGCGCCAGGAGCAGGACGCCTGGAGCCTGCGCAGCCAAGAGCGCGCCGTGGCCGCCACCCGCAATGGGGACTTCCGGGACGAGATCGTTCCTATAGAGCTTCCTGTAACCCGCGGGGCAGGGGCGCAAGCAGGAGCGGGCTCCGCGCTACCGACCCGCCGGACGATGGGAACCGTCCCGGCCGGGGAGCGTTCCGGCCGGGACGGTTCCACCATGCTAGACGTGGACGAGGCCCCTCGCCCGGACACGTCTGCACCTGCCCTGGCGGGCCTGCGTCCGGTCTTCGCCAAGGACGGTAGCGTCACGGCCGGCAACTCCTCCCAGCTAGCCGACGGTGCCGCCGCCCTGGTAGTGATGAGCGCCCGGCGCGCTACAGCCCTGGGCGTGCGTCCCCTGGCCCGCTACGTCGCCAGCGCCAACGCCGCCCTCGATCCGCTGTGGATCTTCGAGGCCCCTGTGCCCACCATACAGCGTCTGCTCAAGCGCACGGATACCACCGTGGACGACTACGACCTCTTCGAGGTCAACGAAGCCTTCGCCGCCCAGATGGTGGCAGACAACAAGCTGCTGCGTTGGGAAGAAGAGCGCGTGAACGTGAACGGCGGGGCCATTGCCCTGGGTCATCCCCTGGGATGCAGCGGCGCCCGGCTGCTTACCACGCTCCTCTACGCCCTGCGCCGGCGCGGCGCCCGCCGCGGGATCGGGGCGGCTTGCCTCGGCGGGGGCGAGGCCTTTGCCATCGCCGTCGAGGCCCTATGACCCCGATCCGAGCCCCACGCCAGCAGGCCCCTGGCGGCACCGGCGCCCTCGCTTGACGCCACGATCGCCGCTGCCGTTGACTGGAGGACGAGACGCGTCATGATCATGACCGAGGATGCCGGCGTCCAGGTGGTGCGGCGCGCCACCGTAGTCGGCGCCGGCACGATGGGCCGGGGCATCGCCCAGGTGCTGGCGGGGGCCGGGATCGAGGTCACGCTGGTGGACGTCTCCGAAGCCCAGCTCCAGCAGGCCCAGGAAGACATTACCCAGTCGCTGCACCGCCTGGTGCGACGCGGGGCTGCCCCCGCCGGGCAGCCGGCGGAGGTGCTGGGGCGCATCCGCTGCACGCCCCACCTGGACGCCTCTATCGGCCCGGACCTGCTCGTCGAGGCGGTGGTGGAAGATCTCCCGGCCAAGCGGGCGGTGTTCCAGCAGGGGGCGAGCGTGCTCCCGGAGACGGCCATACTCGCCTCCAACACCTCCAGCATCTCTATCACCACCCTGGCCGGGGCCGTCCCCGGGCCGCAGCGGGTGGCCGGCATGCACTTCTTCAACCCTGTCCCGGTGATGTCCCTGGTGGAGATCGTCCGTGGTGAGCGTACGTCGCCGGGGACGGTGCAGACGATCGTGGCCCTGGCGCAGCGTCTCGGCAAGTCCCCGGTGGTCGTCAACGACTACCCCGGCTTCGTCTCCAATCGCATCCTGCTGCCGATGCTCAACGAGGCCATGTTCGTCTTGATGGAAGGCGTGGCCGGCAAGGAAGCCATCGACGAGGTGATGCGCCTGGGGATGAACCATCCCATGGGCCCGCTGCAGCTGGCCGACCTGATTGGCCTGGATGTCTGCCTGCACATCCTGGAGGTGCTGCACCGCGATCTGGGGGAAGACAAGTACCGCCCCTGCCCGCTCCTGCGACGCATGGTCGCCGCCGGGCTGCTGGGGCGCAAGAGCGGGGCCGGGTTCTACGCCTACGCCGGAGGCAGAGCGAGTGATGGAACAGCTCCTTGACGGCCCCCTGCTGATACGTCGGGAAGGTGCTGCCGCCGTTCTGACGCTCAACCGCCCGGAGGCACGCAACGCCCTGAACGAGGATGTCCTGCGCCTCCTCTTGCACGCCGCCGGCGCCGCGGCCGAGGATGATTCGGTGCGGGCGCTGGTTATCACCGGGGCCGGTGACCGGGCCTTCTGCGCCGGGGCCGACATCCGGGGCATGCGCACGATGACCGAAGCAGAGGCCCGGCGGTGGACGGAGCTGGGGCACGACGTCTTCCGCGCCGTGGAGACCCTCAATAAGCCGGTCATCGCCGCCATCAACGGCACGGCCGTGGGCGGTGGCTGCGAGCTGGCCCTGGCCTGCGACCTACGCGTCATGGCCGAAGGGGCCCAGCTCGGCCAGCCGGAGATCAAGCTGGGCCTGATCCCCGGCTGGGGGGGCACCCAGCGCCTGCCCCGCCTGGCCGGGATGGCCCTGGCCAAAGAGATGGTCCTCACCGGACGGCCTGTGGGGGCCCGCGAAGCCCTGCGGGCAGGCTTGATCAACCGCGTTACCCCGGCGGATCGCGTCCTGCCGGAGGCGCTCCAGCTGGCCGCTGAGTTTGACGCCCTCCCCCCGCTGGCGGTGGCCTATGCCAAGCAGGCGATGAACGTGGGGCATGACCTCGACCTACAGGGCGCCTTGGCGGTAGAGATCAACCTCTTTATGCACGCCTTTGCCAGCGAAGACCGGGCCGAGGGCCTGGCTGCCTTTCTGGAGAAGCGTCCGCCCCACTTCCGCGGGCGCTAGTGCTGTCTCCAGGCCCGTGAGCAGCGTTTTCTCGTCCGGCGCGAATAGTCCCGGCGCGAACGTGGTTCAAATCGCTTGACGGGGCGCTACAACCCGCTGGGATGGGTATAGTGGGCCCGATGCAGTCCACGCCGCCAATTCGGGTGCTGGTGGCCAAGCCCGGCCTCGACGGGCACGATCGCGGGGCCAAGATCGTCGCCCGCGCCTTGCGTGATGGGGGCATGGAGGTGATCTACACCGGCATCCGGCAGACCCCGGAGATGATCGCCGAGGCGGCCCTGCAGGAGGACGTGGAGGTGATCGGTCTCTCTATCCACTCCGGCGCCCATCTGACACTCTTCCCGCGCATCATGGAGGCCCTGCGCACCCGTGGCGTGACGGACGCCGTCGTCGTCGCCGGAGGGATCATTCCGGAGGAGGACATCCCGGCGGTCAAGGCCATGGGGATCAGCGCCGTCTTTGGACCAGGGGCGTCGCTCGACGAGATCGTGCGCACCGTGCACCAGGCGGCCGCCGCGCGCCGCCAGGGAGTATCCGGCTAAGCGTGCCCAGGGTGCTCCTTTCAGCAAATGTGATCTGGAGAGTCCTCTGTGCCCGGCGGGACACCTGCAGGGCATGAACTCGGAATGCCTGACCGCCCGCCCGGTGGCACGCCGGGGCGTGTTCTCACCAGGGTAGGGACGAGTCCCCTGCAGGGGCGATGAGCCTCACCTCGGCGGTCTACTAGACCCGGTTGGCAATGCGCAGGTACTCCTGCTCATTGCCTTCGATCATTAGCTTGTGCATCAGTACAGTGTCGTAGTCCGGGACGCGCTCGACGCACTGGATGCACAGACGCATAATCGGCCGGCCGTGCTCGCACACGGTGACCGGCCCCTGGCGCTCGGGGATGAGGTAGACACGATTCGGAAAAGCCGGGCTACGCACCTCCAGGTATCCGCGCCGCTGGAGGTGCTGGAAGTCCGGCTCGCAGAGCATGTCCTGCAGCAGCTGCTCGGCGCGGCGCTCGGCCTCGGCGCGCACGCGGTAAGGGCGTGCCGCCGGGCGCAGCAGACCGGTGGGGCGACTCCGGCCCCGCCGGTCTAGCCACAACTCTGGGGCCCGGGTAGACCGCCACCACAGGAGCAAGAAAGCGAGGCCAATGACCAGGGCCCAGGCAGCGCCGGAAAGGAGGGGGGAGACCAGCTCAGGCACCGCCTGCCTCCATGCCCTGTACTTCCCCCTGCGCTTCGGCCCGTACCGGCGGCCAAGGGGCCGCCAGAGGAGCCTCCAGGGCTACGCCCCGCCGGCGATCCGTGGCACCATCACGATCTGCTCGGCCGTTGGATCGAACTCGTCGATGCGTATAGCAGGCTGACCGGTGACGACTCGGAAGGCGGTCGCGCCTCGCGCCCGCTCGTCGAGAAAGATGTGTTCCGCCTCAGCCACGGCGGCAAGCTGCTCGGCATCTCCAGCCACCGCCCGCTCGACGTCATAAGACACCTTGGTGTCGCCGCGCCAGCTCAGCACGCGCAGATTCGCCATCGGGGCGAGCCTCCTGTGATGCACTCTTCAGGAATTATACGCCGCACGGAAGGGCGCCGACGGCGCTAGAATTGGGTCTGCACCAAATGGTGACGCAAACGGCGCGTCGCGTCCTCGCACCTGCCCTGGCCCTCACGCTGGCCTGCGTGCTCCTGTTCGTCGGCCGCGTGCAGTCCCAGCCGGCCGGCCCGGCGCCGACGCCGGTGGATACGGTGGAGGTGGTCAACAGCTGGCTGCACGACTCCGACGCCTTCACCCAGGGGCTCGTCTTCCATCAGGGGCGGTTGCTAGAGAGCACCGGGCTCTACGGGGAGTCGACCCTGCGCGAGGTCGACCTGGAGACTGGTCAGGTGCTCCGCTCCGTCGCCGTACCGGAGACCTATTTCGCTGAGGGACTGACCCTGTTCGGGGATCAGCTCGTCCAGTTGACCTGGAAGGAGGGGCGCGGGTTCGTCTACCGGCTGGAAGACCTTGCCCCCACGGCCGAGTTCGTCTACCCGGGCGAAGGGTGGGGCCTGACCCACGACGGGGGGCGCCTGATCATGAGCGACGGCACCAGCCGTCTGCACTTCCTTGACCCGTCCACCTTCGCCGTCGTGGGGACGCTGGAAGTTGCCGACAGCGCAGGTCCGGTGCAGCACCTCAACGAGCTGGAGTGGGTGCGCGGCGAGGTCTGGGCCAACGTCTGGTTGACCGACCGCATCGCCCGCATTGACCCCGCCTCGGGGCGGGTACTGGGCTACCTTGACTTGGCCGGTCTCCTGCCGGAGGCGGAGCGCCTGAGCGGTCAAGTCGACGTCCTCAACGGCATTGCCTACGACCCGGCGAGCGATCGCATCTTCGTCACCGGCAAGCTGTGGCCCCGCCTGTTCGAGATCCGTCCGCTGGGGGCAGCCGGGAGAGCAAGGGGGCGATAGCGCCCCTGTGAGGACGCGCCAGGTAAGCCGCGGCCAGGATGAGAAAGACGACCTCAAGTGAGGGCACAGCTGCGCCCCCGGGCCTTCCGGCTCGGGACCCCGGGCTTGAGACCCCGGGCTAGACCGCCCGCAGGGGGATCGTGCGGCGCTGCTGATACCCGGCGATACTCACCTGGGCAGCCAGGGCCTCGGCGATGTCTCGGAAGGCCACCGCCTGCGGCGAGTCCGGGCGCAGGGCGACAATCGGCGTGCCGGCGTCGCTGGCCTCGCGGATGTCCCCCGCCAGCGGGATCTCCCCCAGGAAGGGCACCTGCAGCTCCTCCGCCTTGTGCCGCGCCCCGCCGTGGCTAAAGACCTCGTGGCGCTTGCCGCAGTCGTCGCAGACAAAGTAGCTCATGTTCTCCAAGATGCCCAGGATGCGCACCTTGAGGCTCTGAAAGGCCTTGAGCGCCTTGACGGCGATACCGAGTGAGACGTCCTGCGGCTGGGAGACGACGACGACACCGGAGAGGGGGATGCTCTGGGCCAGGGTGAGCGTGGCGTCGCCGGTGCCTGGGGGCATATCTACCAGGAGGTAGTCCAGCTGCCCCCACTCGGCGTCGCCGAGCAGCTGGCGCACCCCCGACCCCACCATGGGCCCACGCCAGATCACCGGCTGGCTGGGATCGTCCAGGAGGAAACCCAGGGACATCACCTTGACCCCATGGGCCTCCGGGGGCACCATCTTTGGGCCCGCCGGGGTGTCCTTCACCGTCAGCTTGGTGTGAACACCCATCAAGCCCGGGATGCTGGGCCCGTAGATGTCGGCGTCCAGGAGGCCCACGCTGGCACCGGTGCGGCCCAGGGCCACGGCCAGGTTCGCCGCGACAGTGGACTTGCCCACCCCACCCTTGCCACTGGCGATGGCGATGACGTTACGCACCCCCGGCAGGAGGGCGCCGGCCGGGGTGGTGGAGCGCACCTGGGAGGTCATGCTCACGTTGACACGCTCCACCCCCGGAAGACTGCCGACGTACTCCCGGGCCTGGCGCTCCATCTCCCCCTTGACCGGACAGGCCGGGGTGGTCAGCTCGATCTTGAAGCTGACCACCCCCTGATCGATGGCCAGATCCTTGATGAACCCGAGGGAGACGATGTCTCGGCGGAGGTCCGGATCCTGGATCTTCCCCAGGGCGGCGAGGACGTCTTGCTCGCTCACCGCGGGGGATGTGACCGCCCGCGCCGAGTCCCCCCGGCCGTTCGTCTGCCCATTCCTGTTGATCCCGAACATCTGATGCCGTCCCCTGACCGGGGGGCTGCAACCTGCTGCGCCCTGCGTCGCCCCCTGCGGAAAGTATAGCAACGGGAGCGTCCCCCGTTAGCACTCTGGTTGACGGAGTGCTAACGGGCGCCCTATACTCAGGCGACAGATGAATACGCAGCAGTGTTCCGAGCGGCGGGAGGAGCCGGCCGATATGCGGCCTGATGCGGCGCAGCCAGGGGAGAGCGCAGTCCTGGAGGCACTGGAGGCCGCCCCCGAGGAAGCTCTCGGGCGCGGCCGGGGGCGGGGCGTACGGGGAGCCCCCGAACGTGCCCTGCGGGCTTTTTCACCGGAGGAGCGGGAGCGGCTGGTGCGCTTGCGCCGCCACGTCCTCGAGGGCCAGCGCAGCGACGCCTTTCCGGTAGATCGGCGCCAGGACTTTATTCGCTGGCTGATCGCCCGCGGACGCTTGTCGGACAGGTAAGCCCGGAGGACACGTAGGCCCCTGCCCCCGCCGGGCGCCATGGGAGCCTCACGGGCCCCCTTGGAGAGGCGTTGTCCTGATGCCGGCCTGGCGGGCCGGCGGAGTACAGCCGACACAAGCCGACACAAGCCGACACAAGACAGACCGTACGTACACGTAAGCGCAGCGACGCAGGAACAGGAGGACGCGCAGAGTATGCCTAAGCAGCTGGTCTTTAACGAGGAGGCGCGGCGGGCACTGACTCGAGGCATCGAGTCCGTTGCCAAGAGCGTGAAGACGACGCTCGGGCCCAAGGGCCGTAACGTCGCCCTGGGCAAGAAGTTCGGCGGTCCCACAGTCACGCATGACGGCGTGACTGTGGCCAAGGAGATCGAACTCCCCGACGCCTTCGAGAATATGGGGGCGCAGCTCCTCAAGGAAGCCGCCAGCAAGACCAACGACATCGCCGGGGACGGCACCACCACGGCCACCGTGCTGGCGGAAGCGATCGTCTTCGAGGGGATGCGTAACGTCGCCGCCGGGGCCAATCCGATGATCCTCCAGCGCGGGCTGAACAAGGGCACCACCGCCGTCGTCCAGGCCATCAAGGGCATGGCCCAGGAGATCAAGGGTCGCGAGGAGATCGCCAACATCGCCGCCATCTCGGCCAACGACCGGGAGATCGGTCAGCTTATCGGCGAGGTGATGGACAAGGTCGGTAAGGACGGCGTCATCACCGTCGAGGAGAGCCGGGGGATCCAGTTCGAGGTCGAGTACGTCGAGGGCATGCAGTTCGACCGGGGCTATATCTCCCCCTACTTCGTCTCCAATCCCGACCGCATGACCGCCGAATTGGATGACCCGTTCATCCTCATCACCGAGACCAAGATCACCTCCGTCCAGGACCTCCTCCCCATGCTGGAGCGTCTCGTCCAGACCGGAAAGAAGGACATCGTCATCCTGGCCGAAGAGGTCGAGGGCGAGGCCCTGGCCACCCTGGTGGTGAACAAGATGCGGGGCATCCTCAACGTCCTGGCCGTCAAGGCCCCCGGCTACGGCGACCGGCGCAAGGAGATGCTCAAGGACATCGCCGTGCTCACCGGTGGGACGGTCATCTCCGACGAGCTGGGGCGCAAGCTGGATAGCGTGCGCATCGATGACCTGGGGCGGGCCCGGCGGGTAGTGTCCGACAAGGACAACACGACGATCGTGGAAGGGCGTGGCGCCTCGGATCAAGTGCAAGGACGCGTCAAGCAGATCAAGGCGCAGATCGAGGACACCACCTCGGACTACGATCGGGAGAAGCTGCAGGAGCGCCTGGCCAAGCTGTCTGGAGGCGTGGCCGTGATCAAGGTGGGGGCGGCCACCGAGACGGAGCTGAAGGAGAAGAAGCACCGCGTCGAGGACGCCCTCAGCGCCACCCGCGCGGCGCTCGAGGAAGGGATCGTCCCCGGGGGTGGCGTGGCCCTGCTCAACGCCGTCTCCTCCCTGGACAATCTCAAGCTCGAGGGCGACGAGGCCACCGGCGTCAACTCCCTGCGGCGGGCCCTGGAGGAGCCGACCCGGCAGATTGCGGCCAATGCCGGCTACGAGGGCTCGGTGGTGGTGGAGAGCATCCGGCGCCAGCAGCAGGAAACCGGCAACAAGAACGTAGCCTTCGACGTCGTTACCGAGTCCTACAAGGACATGGTCCAGGCCGGGATCATCGACCCGGCCAAGGTGGCCCGCTCGGCGGTAGAGAATGCCGTCTCCATTGCGGCCATGATTCTGACCACCGAGGCCCTGGTCACGGACCTCCCGGAGAAGGAGAAGCCGGCGGCGCCAATGCCGGAGTACTAATGGCCGGCGGCTCCGTAGCCCGGTTTCTGGGCCCAGGGGCTGGGCTTCCGGGCTGTAGAACCAGCAGGGGAGGGGCGCCGGAGCTGCCGGCGCCCCTCCCCTGTTCCCAGGAGATGGGGCGCTGTACCGGCCGGTACGTTCGTGCGGCGGGGAGCCGTAGGGCGTCGAAGGCGGCACCGGACACACCTGCCGGTGCAGATGTTAGGGCAGCACGCGCGCCGGCTGCTGCTTCCCAGGAACCCACCACCCGAGTGAGCCATGATCCTTGCTCGATGCGGCCCGTATACTGGTGGTGGTGGACAACACCGCGGTGAAGGTGACGCCAGGGATCAGGGGCACGGCTCAACTGCCCCCCGAGGCGGGGCGCCGAGTGGGGGTTTCCGGCGATGCGGACGGCCCATCGGTGCCCCGTAGCTCGTGGGCGGCTCGCTACCGCTGGATCGCCGGCGTCGTCTTGCTCCTTGTGGCGGCGCCTGTGGTGTGGTATGGGGCGACGCAGCCGCTGGCTACTGCGGGGAGCGCGGTGCAGAGTGGGGGCGGCGTGGCCAAAGGCATCGCCCCCTTGCTCGATCACGAGGCCCCTAACTTCAAGCTACGGGATGCCGGCGGAGGCAACGTCGAGCTCAAGCAGTTCCGCGGCCGGAGTGTGCTGTTGAATTTCTGGGCCACCTGGTGCGCCCCGTGCCGGGAAGAGATGCCGGAGATGGAACAGTTCTACCGGCAGTACAAGGATACCGCCGGCCTCGTCGTCCTGGCCGTCAGCATCGACACGGAGGGCGCCGCTAAGGATGTCCCTGCCTACCTCAAGGAGGGCGATCCCAAGGTCGGGTCCTACACCTTCCCGGTGGCCCTGGACACCCGGCAAGAGGTGGCCAAGCTTTATCGCCTCGGTGGCGTCCCCTCCAGCTTCTTCATCGACACCAGCGGCGTGATCCGCGCCGTACAGCCCGGGGTGATGAACCGCCAGCTGATGCTCGACCGGCTACGTACCATTCTCCCCACGCTCGCCTCCTGAAAGCGGGTCAGCGTACGATGCGACGCCTCGTCCTCTACAGCTCTCCTGAGTGCCACCTCTGTGAAGTGGCTAAGCGCAAGCTGGAGCGCGTCCGTCGCATCATCCCCTTCCACCTCGACGAAGTGGACGTCCGGGGCGACGCTGCGCTCCAAGCGCGCTACGGCACCCGCATCCCTGTGGTGGCCATCGACGGACGCGAGCGGCTGGTTTCTAAGATCACCGAGTTCGGCTTGTTGAAGGCCCTGGCGACATGAATCCAGAAGGTCTCTCCCTGGTCGTCGCTTTCGGGGCCGGCGTCCTCTCTTTTGCCTCCCCGTGCGTCCTCCCTCTCGTGCCGGCCTATGTCGGCCATCTGGCCGGCCATGCCTTGGACAAAGAGGGTGGCTCGCGCGTCCGCACTCTGGCCCACGCCGTGGCCTTCGTCCTCGGCTTCACCGCCATCTTTGTCGCCTTGGGGGCATCGATCGGGCTCGTCGGCTACGTGTTCCAGGATGCCGTCAAGAGCCTGGCCTTCCGCATCATCGCCGGGGCCCTGCTGGTGGTGCTGGGGCTACACATGGCCGGCGTGCTGCGCATCAACGCCCTCTACCGAGACACCCGCATCCAGTTCCGGCCCAGCCCCCGCTTTGGGTTGCTGACTTCGTTCTTTATCGGCATGGTCTTCGCCTCCGGCTGGACCCCCTGTATCGGGCCGATCCTGGGGGCCATCCTGGGATTGGGCCTGGCCCAAGGCACAGTGGTACAGGGTGCCCTGCTGCTGACGGCGTACTCACTTGGCCTCGGCGTCCCCTTTCTGATCACCGGCTACGCCCTGGAGTGGGCCACCCGCGCCGTGCGACGCCTCAACCGCCACGCCCATGTGGTGGAGATCACCAGCGGGGGACTGATGGTGGCCATGGGGTTCCTGGTCATGTTCAACGTCATGACCTGGATTGCCAGTTACGCCTCGCGCCTCGGCTTCACCGGCATCTGACGACAAGTCAGATAGCCTGCTTCGTCTCCACGCGCTCGCTCGGCCGGGCCGAGCGACGGAGCCCCGCGGCCGGCTCCAGGGCCCTTCCCCCCAACAGGGGAGAGGGGAAGCGGGCTACCTAGCCCCTGGTCATGCGGTTCTTGAGCGAGCCGATCCCTTCGATGGTGACCTCGTATTCGTCGCCTGGGTTCATCTCCCCGATCCCGGCCGGCGTCCCCGTAATCAGGACGTCGCCCGGCTCCATGGTGAAGTACTTGGTCAGGTGCGAGATGAGGAAGTCGATATCAAAGGCCAGGTCAGACGTGCTGCTGTCCTGGCGCACTTCGCCGTTGAGCTTGCCGCTGATGCGCAGGTTGCCTGGATCGAGCTCCGTCTCGATCCAGGGACCCAGGGGGCAAAAGGTGTCTGAGCCCTTGGCCCGCGCCCACTGGCCGTCGCCCCGCTGAAAGTCACGCGCCGAGACGTCGTTGGCGCAGGTATAGCCCAGGACGTAGTCTTTGTAGGCCCCCCGAGGGACGTGCTTGGCCCGCCGCTTGAACACCACGGCCAGCTCGGCCTCGTAGTCGATCCGCTGTGAGCCGGGGGCCCAGACGACGTCGGCCCCCGGGCCAACGACGGCCGTCGGGGGCTTCAGAAACATCAGCGGCTCAGGGGGCACTTCCTGCCCCGTCTCAGCGGCGTGGGCCCGATAGTTGAGGCCAATGCAGACGACCTTGGTCGGCTCGCAGGGTGCCAGGAGCTGCACCGTTGCCAGCTCGCCAAGGGGCGCCCCCCGGCGAGGATTCTCCCAAGGGCTTCCTTCCAGCCGGTAAACCCGTTCCCCGTCCACAATGCCCCAGACGGCCTCGCCCGCGGTGCGCACTCGCGCGATCTTCATACGGCGCGTCCCTTCCCCTTATGCAGGCACGGTATGTCGTCCTTCAGTGCTGAGCGCTCGAGGCTCACCGGCCGCTGGGGCCAACAGGCGCGCTCCCGGGTACCCACTATCCGGCCGAGAGCTGAGGACGCGCAGGACTGAGGACTGCCTGGTGTGATCTGACGCCGGCATTCTAGCAAGGCCCTTGTCCCGGCGCCGTCTCCATTGCGCCGGGCCTCCCCTTGAGGGCCGTAACTGGAGGGCCGTAACCGGAGGGCTGTGACCCAACGAAATAGCCAGTCGGAGCAGGTGTCGAGGGGGAGCTTCCAGAAAGCGGGGCGTGCACCCGCTGCCGTCTCCCGCGAAAGCACGCCGTCATGGCATTGTCCCGGAAGGGCTTGAGCCGGGGCGCGCCGGGGCGTTAGCGCGGCAGGGCCCGCAGGGCCACATCGGGCCGGTTGGTGGTGATGGCGTCGACGCCGGCGGCGACCAGGTCGACCATCGTCCCTGGATCGTCTACCGTCCAGACGCTGACCGGCAGCCCGGCGGCGTGCGCCTGCTCGATCAAGGGGGGCGTCGCGGCCGAGAAGTGGGGGGCGATGAACCCGGCGCCGGCGGTGGTGACCGCTCGTAGTACCCCGGCGGCGCCCAGCTGCGCGGCGTGTCCGGCGGTGAGGAGCCATCCGAGGGGGAGGTCTGGCCGGCGCCGTGCCACCAGCTGCACGATCTCTGGATCAAAGGAGATGACGGCCACATCGGTGGCCGCGGCCGACACCGCCTGCAGGGCGGCGTCCACCAGAGGGGGGCCTCCGCCGACCTTGAGCTCGACGAACAGGCGCCCGCGGCCGGCGCAGACGCCCACGACTTCCCCGAGCGTGGGGACGCGCTCCCCGGCAAACGCTGGCCCAAACCAGGCCCCGGCGTCCAGCCGGCGCAGCTCGTCGAGCGTGAGGGACGCCACCTGGCCAGTGCCGGAAGTGGTGCGATCGACCCGCGCGTCGTGGATGACCACCGGCGCGCCATCGGCCGAGAGGTGCACGTCACACTCTACCGCCGCGGCGCCTCCTTCCAGCGCCAGGCGAAAGGCGGCCAGGGTGTTCTCTGGGGCCAGGGCGCTGGCCCCGCGATGGGCGACGACCAGTGGACGGGCGCCCTCGCGCCAGGTCCAGGTTTCCGGCCGGCTGGGGTGCGGGCTGGGATGGTGCATGTTGATCAGTGTACCTCTCCCCGTCTGGAGGGTTGACGGGTTGTCTGTCTCGCCAGAGCCGGAATGATCCCTTCTGACAACAAGATGGCCAGGGCCGTACACTAGCTCGGTTGCGGCTGTCTCCCGCCGCCTCGCGCTATGCGCTGCGCCATCATCTCGGACATCCACGGCAACCTCGAGGCCCTCCAGGCCGTGCTGGCCGACGCTGGGGAGATCGACGAGATCTGGTGCCTGGGCGACCTCGTAGGGTACGGCCCCGAGCCAAACGCCTGCGTCGAGGTGCTGCGCAGTCGCGAGGCGCGGTGCGTCGCCGGGAATCACGACTGGGCGTCCATCGGCAAGATGGACACGGCCGACTTCAACCCTGAGGCGAGCGAGGCGGCCCAGTGGACGGGCGCCCAGCTGACGCCGGAGCACCGGGCCTTTCTGGAGGGCCTCCCGGTGCAGCTACAGGCCGGGGGCATGGGCGAGTTCACCCTGGTGCACGGCAGCCCGCGTGACCCGGTGTGGGAGTATCTCACCCACGTCAGCGCCGCCCGGCTTAACTTCTCCTACTTCCAGACGCCGTACTGCCTGGTGGGGCACACGCACGTCCCGCTCATGTTCCAGCGCCCCTGGCCGGACGATCGCGCCGCGGACTACCAGACTGTGGTGCCGGAGGCGGGGACGCCCCTGGCCCTGGGCCAGCATCGCCTGATCGTCAACCCGGGTAGCGTCGGCCAGCCACGAGACGGCAACCCGGATGCGGCCTACATGATCTACCAGTCGGGCGCGGCGCCGCAAGGGCGCGGCGGCGGCTCCGGGGGGCGGGGGACCCTCACCTTGCGCCGCGTCACCTATCCCATAGCATCCGTTCAACAGAAGATGCGGCAAGCCGGCCTCCCGTCGCGTTTGATCATGCGCCTGACCTATGGCTGGTAGTTGTGGCTGCTAGGGGTGATACGTCGCCGCCGGGCAGCCAGGAACCCCAAGCATCTCTGCCGGCCAGGTGGTACGGCCCCCTGGTGGCATCCTGGGCCGACCCGGCACGCCGCCCCTGGCTGATCGTCGGGCTGGTCAGCTTCCTCCTCATCCTTGGCGCCATCGCCTTCGGCCCGCGCTTTACGCCCGGCGCCAGGCCGGTGGCCCCGCCCAGCGAGGTGCCGGCCCCGGCGGAGGCCGAGCCGGCGCCACCCGCTCAAGCCCCCGTCCAAGCCCCCGTCCAAGCCCCCGTCCAAGCCCCCGTCCAAGCCCCGGCAGAGGCCCCGCCGGCCCCGGCCGCGACTCCGGGAGGCGCTCCCGCCGGAGGTCTCCGCCAGTTGGTTAGTGGGGAGGTGGCGCTCAAGGCCCTCCCCTTTCTGCTGGGCCTCTTCTGGCTCATCTCCGCCTGGCTGGTGGACGCCGAGGCCCGTCGTGCCTTTGTCGTCCAGGAGCCCTGGGGCGAGCGGCGCACGGTGGCCTACTCCTGCCTCGCCGTCGGCTGCGTCTTCCCCCTGATCCTTGCCGGCTTGATCTTCAGCGCCTACGGCTTCGTCGCCTTCGTCATCTTTATCGCCGCGCGTCAGAGCTGGGCGGTCGGCATCCAGGCCGGCGGACTGGTGCTCCTGACGGGTGCCCTGGCCCTGCTCCTCCGCGGGATGGTCGCCCGGTACATGGCCAGCCGTGCCGACCGCCGCGCCTTGTGAGGCGGTACAATCGGCCACGCACTGGAACGGGCGTTCGCATGTACGGCGTGTTCGGAGACCGTTATGACCCTCGATCAGCTCGTTGAGCGACTCCAGTCTGATCCCGACTTTCGTCCCCAGGTCACCGCCTGGCGCTACACCCCAGCGCAAGACGCCCGCCATGGGTCCTGGCCGGCCGGGCTTGATACCCGCCTCGTCGACGCCCTGGGCCGGCAGGGCATCTCGCGCCTCTACACCCATCAGTCCACCGCGGTAGAAGCCGCGCTCGCCGGGCAGGATGTCGTCGTGGTCACCTCCACCGCCAGCGGCAAGACGCTGTGCTACAACCTCCCCGTCCTGCAGGCGGTGCTGGAGGACCCGCGCGCCCGCGCCCTCTATCTATTCCCCACCAAGGCCCTGTCGCAAGACCAGTACACCGAGCTGCACGGCCTGATCGGCCTGCTGGGGGCAGACGTCAAGACCTTTACCTACGACGGCGATACGCCGGTGGCCGCCCGGCGGGCGGTGCGCCTGGCCGGGCACGTCGTGGTGACCAACCCGGACATGCTCCACACCGGCGTCCTGCCCCACCACACCAAGTGGCAGCGCCTCTTCGAGAACCTCCGCTACGTCGTCGTCGACGAGCTGCACCACTACCGGGGGATCTTCGGCAGCCACGTGGCCAACGTGTTGCGCCGACTGCGTCGGATTTGTGACTTCTACGGCTCGCGGCCCCAGTTCATCTGCTGCTCGGCGACGATCGCCAATCCCACCGAGCTGGCCTACAGGCTTACGGGGAAGCCCCTGCTGCTGGTGGACGACGACGGGGCGGCGCGGGGGGCCAGGCACTTCGTGTTCTACAACCCCCCCTCGATCAATCGTGAGCTCGGCCTGCGCCGCAGCGCCCTTGGGGAGAGCGCCCGGGTGGCGCAGCTCCTGCTCAACAACGACGTGCAGACAATCGTCTTTGCCCGCTCCCGCGTCGCCACCGAGGTGCTCCTCACCCGCGTGCGGCAAGGGACGCGCCTCCCGGAATGGGCCATCCGGGGCTACCGCGGGGGCTACCGCCCCCTGCAGCGGCGGGAGATCGAGCAAGGGCTGCGCCAGGGGGACGTGCGCGGCGTCGTCGCCACCAATGCCCTGGAGCTGGGGATCGACATCGGGCAGCTCGAGGCTGCCGTCCTCTGTGGCTACCCGGGGACGATCGCCAGCACCTGGCAGCAGGCCGGGCGGGCCGGGAGGCGGGCCAACACCTCGCTGGCCATCTACGTCGCCGAGAGCTCGCCCCTCGACCAGTTCATCGTCACGCACCCGGACTACTTTTTCGGCCGCTCCCCGGAGCACGCCCTGGTCAACCCGGACAACCTGTTCGTCCTGATGAGCCATCTCCCCTGCGCCGCCTTCGAGCTCCCTTTTGGGGCCGGTGACGGGTATGGCCCCCAGAATAGCACGGTGACCGGCCAGGCGCTCCAGTCCCTGGAGACCGCCGGCACGCTGCAGCGGGAGCGCGACACCTGGCACTGGTCGGGGCGGGACTACCCGGCCGAGGGCATCAGCCTGCGCAGCGCCGTGCGCGAGAACGTCGTCATCATCGATCTCAGTGGCCCCCGCCCGCAGGTGCTGGGGGAATGCGACCCCTTCGCCGCTCCTACGCTCGTCCATCAAGACGCCATCTATCTCCACGAGGGGCAGCAGTACCACATTGTGGAGCTGAGCTGGGAGCAGAAAAAGGCCTACGCCAAGGGGGTGGACGTGGATTACTACACAGACGCCAGCCTCAGCTTCAACGTCGCCGTGCTCCAGGAAGAGGCCCAGTCGGAGGTTTGCGCCCTGACCCGCGCCTGGGGCGACGTCCGCCTCACCTTCACCCCCACGATCTACAAGAAGATCCGCTTCGCTACGGGGGAGAACGTCGGCTGGGGGACGATCGACCTGCCCTCGCAGGAGATGCAGACCACGGCCTACTGGATCACCATTCCGCCGGAGCTGGTGTCGCGCCTGGGGAGTGACGGACTGCAGAGTGGCCTGCTGGGGCTGACTCACCTCCTCGGCAACGTCAGCCCACTCTTCCTGATGTGCGACCCGCGTGACCTGGTCGCCGTCCCACAAGTAAAGAACCCCCTCACCGGCAGGCCTACCCTCTTCCTCTGCGACCACTACCCGGGGGGTGTCGGCCTGGCCGGCAAGCTCTACGACAGTCATGCCCTCGTGCTGGAAGCGGCAGGCGAAGCCTTGGCCTCCTGCCGGTGCGCCAGTGGCTGTCCCTCCTGCGTCGGGCCTCCCGGCGAAGCCGGCCAGGACGCCAAGCCGAACGCCCTGGCCATCATCGACGCCGGCCGCTCCTCCCTGCCCCCCGGCAGCACGGCGGCGAGGGGCCGGCCGGAGGCCGGGGGGGAGACGTGAATCCCCAGCCTTTCTCCTGGCCCCTCCCGCCCCTCCCTGGCCCCCCGGCCCCGCTCGAGGCCCTCGTGGAGGGGGAGACTGTGGAAACGGCGCACGGGACGTTTTTCCGGCGTCGCACCGTGTTTACGCTGGACACGCCCTACGGCTCGTGCCGCCTGGGGGATTTCCTGGGCCTGAACGCCGGCTCGGCCGCCACCCTCGCCCGCGCCCCGCAGCTAGGCGAGGTGGCCCTGGGGCGCACCCTCTTCCTGGACACCGAGACGACAGGGCTGGCCGGGGGGACCGGCACCTACGCCTTTCTTATCGGCCTGGGCTCGTTCGTCGTCAACTCCCCGGGCACGGCCCCGCGAGCCACGGCCCCCGCAGGGACGGCCCCGCCGGGCAGCGACTCCCCGGGAGGCCAGCCCCGTTTTGTCCTCGACCAGTGCCTGATGCGCTCCTACGGGGAAGAGCGGGCCATGCTCAGCTGGCTGGCGGAAGTCCTTGCCGCCGCCGACGCCCTGGTCACCTTCAACGGCCGTGCCTTCGACCTCCCGCTCCTCCAAACCCGTTTCTTGATGTCCCGGATGCGCCTCGATCTCGAGGAGTGGCCCCATCTCGACCTCTTGCCCCCGGCCCGGCGGCTGTGGCGGGCGGCCATTGGGAGCTGTGCCCTGCAGAGTCTGGAACGGCACGTCCTGGGCATCGGGCGGGAGCACGACGTGGAAAGCTTCCTCATCCCTGCCATCTACCACCAGTTCCTGCGCGACGGCGACGCGCGCTACCTACAGCGGGTGTTTCATCACAACCGAGCCGACGTCCTGACCATGGTGGCCCTGGCTATCCGCGCCTGCTCCATGTTCGACGACGGCCTGGGCGACTCAGAGCGCGGGGCCGGGGGGCCGGCGCTGGGCGCGGCCGAATACATCGGCTTGGGGCGAGTCTACGAGCAGCTAGGCAACGCCCCGGCCGCCGAGCGGGCCTACCGCGCCGCCCTGGCCGGGCGGCTCTCTGCGGATCTCCGGGGCCGGGTCTTGCAGGCCCTGGCGCTGCTCCTGAAGCGGACGCGGCGCCACGAAGACGCGGCCGCCTTGTGGCAGCGCCTGGCCGACGAGGTGCCGGCGCAGTCGGCCGTGGCCCTGGTGGAGCTGGCCAAGTACTGGGAGCATCGGCAGCGCAATCCCGCTCGCGCGCACGCCCTGGCCACCCAGGCGCGGGAACGCTGGCTGGCTGCGCTCCCGCCCCATGAGCGCCCGCTCCCCGGCCTGCGCACCTGGCGGCCCACGGTGCCCTCGCCCCCCCCACCGGACGACTTTGCCCGCCGCCTGGAGCGACTGGCCCGCAAGGCCGGTGCCGCACGATAGGCCGTTTGTCGCCAATCACCTGCCGGTCCATTGGCGTACAGTGTGGGCGTGACCGCGAGGCGCTCGCCCTCTCTGGCCGCCGTCATGGCCTACCTCGCCGCCGGCGAGGGCGGGCTGGCCGTCTCCGAGATCCAGGCCCTGCGCCGGGTAGCGCCGGCCGATCTGGGCACGGAGGCGGATGCCCACTACTGGTTAGGGCTGGCTTACACCCTGGCCTACGATTGGGGACAGGCGGGGGCGGAGCTGCGGGAGTACCTGGCGCGGGAGGGGTCAGGCTGGCGGGCCGGCTGGGCCTACTTGCACCTCGGGCGCGTCTACGAGCAAGCCGGGCGTGACGACGAGGCCTCGCTGGCCTACCGGGGGTGCATCGGCGCCCCCGGATCAGAGCGCGCGTCGCGCAAGCTGGCTTTCGATCTCATGGCCCGCCTCGCCGCCGACCGGCCTATCGGCTCTGGCCAGGCCCCAACGCGGCCCGCAGGATAGCCTCGTCACCCTGACCGCCCGCCTGCGCCGGGGCCTGACCGGGATGGCGCTGACCCCAGATCAGGTCAGCCGTATTGAAGACCGGCGCTGCCGGCCAGGAGCGCTCGGCGTCGCCTGGGCCGGGGAAGGCACCGACACCGCACCCCTCAGGACTCGTCCCGGCGGAGTCGGGCGCGCAGGGCCGCTGCCGGGCCATCGGGCGCCAGCGGCCGGCGCAGCAGGGTCAGGAGGGCCGCCCGCCGGGCGGCCGTATTCCCCCAGGCGCGGGCCCGCTCCGGATGGGCCATGCCGGCGCCGATGGCTCGCAGCGTCTGGGCGGCCGTGAGGAGGACGAGGAGGTCGTGGGCGTCCAGCGTCCACTGCAGCGCCCGCACGTCCGCCCCCTGGAGGGGTGCTACGGCCTCGGCGTAGGCCAAGACGCTCGCCGTCTCGACCACGCTGGCAAAATTCCCGCCGGGCCGCCCGGCGCCGGCGGCGCTCCCGTACTGCACGAAGCGCCGCTCGGGCCAGTCAACGCCGGAGGCCGCGAAGTCCAGGAGCGTCAAGCGTGGTGAAGGGCTGGCCCGCCCATCCAGCACCACGTTACGGGCGTTGTAGTCCAGGCTGCCGGCGCTTGGCTGGGCGTTCATGGCCAGCTCAACCGCCTCTTGCAGGGCGGCGGAGAGGTCATCCGTCAGCCCCCGGCCGATGAGCCAGGCCAGCCCGTCGGCGGCGCCGGCCGCCCAGGGCGCCGTCTGACCCTGCAGGGCGCGGTGCCGGGCGGTCCAGGTATCCGGCTCAGCCCGCAGGCGGGTGGTGGCCGGGGCAAAGGCCCGCTCCACGGCCGCCACAGCCGCGGCCAGGGTTACTCCCAGGCGCGCCACCTCCCCCGGCTGTCTCCCCCCGGCCGGGGCGGGACGCCCCCCGCCCCGGCCCGGGGGCTGGAGCATGTCGTCCAGCGTTGCATCGCCGCACCACTCCAGGGCCAGCCAGGCCGCCGGCCGTGCTGGATCGACGGCCAGCACCGCCGGGACGGGAGCGCCCTGGCGGGCGAGCCAGGTGAGCACCTGTCCCTCGCCGTCCACCGGGGCATCAGGGGCCGCCAGCTTGAGGGCCAGGGTTAAGCCCCCGGCGAAACGCAGCTTCCACACCCGAGCTGAGGGGCGCCGGGGCGGTCCGGCCGGATGCGCCTCCACCAGCTCCCCGGGGTGCGGTGGGGGGAGGGAGGCCAGGATGTCCGTCCATCCCCACTCCACCCCGGGCGGCAGCGGAGCGTTGCACCTTGCCTCAGGCATCGCCGGGGGCCAGCCGTTCCCCTTGCACCAGCGGCGCGGCCCTCACGCGACCTGGGAGTGCGCCGTCGCAGCTCATCTGGGCGAGCGCTCCATCCCGGCGCTACCCCGTCACGAGGGGGCCGGCACCGTGCTAGACGTTGGAGGCCGGTCCCGTCCGTTCCGCAGGGAGGGGGCCGTTACCGGTTGCGGCCGGGGCTCGGTCGCCGGCGTGTTTCGGCACCGGGAGCTGGGTCATCAAGCTGGCCATCTCGATGGCCGCAACGGCGGCCTCGTAGCCCTTGTTCCCAGCCTTGGCCCCGGAGCGGTCGAGAGCCTGGTCGAGGTCGTCTGTAGTGATGATCCCAAAGATGACCGGGACGCCGGTGTCCATCGCCGCCTGGGCAACGCCGGCGGCGGCCTGCCCGGCGACGTAGTCAAAGTGGCTTGTCGCCCCGCGGATCACCGCCCCCAGGCAGATCACGGCGGCGTACGCCCCGGACCCCGCCAGCCTCTTAGCCACCACCGGGGTCTCGAAGCTCCCCGGCACCCACGCGACGTCCACGTCCTCGTCGGCAACGCCGTGGCGTCTCAAGGCGGCCGCCGCCCCATCGAGGAGCTGCTTGGTAAAGAAGTCGTTGAAGCGTGAGACGACGATGACAAACCGCTGCCCCGGCAGCGCCGTCAGGCGTCCCTCGAATACCCTTCCCATGGCCTTCTCCCGTCGACGAGTTGTGTCCCCCGCTCTCCTTCCCCACACCGGGACCCTGGCCAGACGGTGGCCGTCCGGCGTCCCGCCCTCGGCACTCGCAGGGAAGTCCTTCGCAGGTGCTCCAGATGAGCGATGAGCGAAGGTGCACCCTGCAGGCCCTTAGCGGGCGCTGGGGAGGGGTGATGGAGCAGGGGGGGCTTCACCCCGCTGGCCCCGGTCATCAATCCCCAGCGGCTGCCGGCTCCAGTAGGTCAGCGAACGCCACAGCCACTCCATGGGGCCGAACTGGAAGCGTCGTAGCCACCACTGGCTGAGCGGGATCTGGACGAGGTAGATGACGATGGCCAGCAGGATACCGGGCGCCGGGCCGACCTGGCCGTAGAGCCCCAGCCCGTAGCTGTAGAAGATCGTGGTGCAGACAAGCGACTGGAGCAGGTAGTTGCTCAGGGCCATGCGTCCAACCGAGGCCAGGGGCATCAGGCGCCGGCGCCAGCTCTCGTCCTGCATCAAGAGCGTCACAGCGGCGGCGTACCCCAGGCACAGTGCCGGGGCGCCAAACGTGTGCCCCGCCTGCGTCAGTAGCCCCAGCGGGGAGGGTACGGCGCGGTTGGTCAGCTCCTGTCCGAAGGCGTAGATCAGGTTGCCGGCCAGGCCCAGCCCTAGCCCCCAGGCCAGGACGCGGCGGATGAGGGCGAGATGGCCGGCGACGTCCACGAACACCCCCCGCCGCCCGGCGTAGAGCCCGAGCAAGAACATGGCCAAGACGCTGGGCGCGGCGAAGGGGAGAAAGGTGTAGCCCAGCAGGGTGTCTTGCACCCGCTGGGCCATGATGTCAGGGAAGTCGCCCCGTCCGAAGGCGCGGATGGACTGCTCGGCCCGTGCCTCATTGCTCGTCACCGCCGCTCGGAACGAGCGCTCGATCTGCGTCGCCCCTTGAGGGCTGGCGTTAGCGGCAACGACGGCCAGAGTCGAGAGCCCGTAGAACAGTAGGGGGAGGAACATCAGCGCCACTGCCCAGCGGAGGAGCGTCTTCGGCGCCCGCTTGCGGAACAGCAGCAGGGGGAATCCCAGCAGGGCGTAGGTCACCAAGATGTCGCCAGACCAGATCAGAAAGGCGTGGACGAGGCCGATCAGGAGCAAGACCAGCAGTCGCCGGATGTACAGCGGTACAAAGGCCGTCCCCCGGGCCTCGGCGCGAGTCATCTGGACGAAGAGCCCCAGGCCGAACAGGAACGAGAACAGGGTGTAGAACTTCCCCTCGGCCAGAAAGCGAATCAGCCACGTGGCCAGACGGTCGTACCAGGCCGCGAACCGGACGATCCCGGCCCCCTGGTCGTAGATGGTGGGGCCGGCGAAGAAGGGGATGTTGACCAGCAGGATGCCAAAGATGGCCAGTCCCCGCAGGACGTCCAGGACCTGGATGCGCTCGGCGCCGGTGACCGGTTCCGGCCGACCCGCCGGGGGCGCGATCGGCGGGGCCACGATCACTCGCTCACCACGGTCAGGGAGTGCCCCATCCGATCGCGCTTCGTCTCCAGATAGCGCAAGTTGTAGGGGTTAGCGCGCACCGGGATGGGAATCTGGTCGACCAGCTCCAGGCCGAAGCCCCGCAGCGCGACCAGCTTCTTGGGGTTGTTGGTCATGATGCGCATCCGCTTCACCCCCAGGTCCACCAGGATCTGGGCGCCAATCCCGTAGTCCCGCCGGTCCTCCGGGAAGCCCAGACGGAGGTTGGCGTCCACCGTATCATGGCCCTCGTCCTGCAGCTTGTAGGCCCGCAGCTTGTTGTGCAGGCCAATCCCCCGGCCTTCCTGGTGCAGGTAGACGACGACGCCAAGGCCGGCGGTTTCGATCTGCTCCATCGCCCAGTGGAGCTGCTGGCCGCAGTCACAGCGCAGCGAGCCGAAGGTGTCGCCGGTAAGGCACTTGGAGTGCATCCGCACCAGCACCGGCTGGTCGGTCTCTCGCGGGTCGCCCTTGACCAGCGCGACGTGCTCCTCACCGGTGATAGTGTCCACGTAGGCGTGGGCGACGAACTCCCCATGCTCGGTAGGCATCGGCGTTTCCACGATCTTCTTGATGATCTGTTCGTGGCGCCCGCGAAAGGCGATCAGGTCGGCAACGCTGATGATCTTGATGCCGTGCTTGGCGGCGATCCGCTCCAGCTGGGGCAGGCGGGCCATCGTCCCGTCTTCGGCCATGATCTCGCAGATCACGGCCGCCGGGTAGAGGCCGGAGAGCCGCGCCAGGTCGACCGACGCCTCTGTCTGGCCGGCGCGCATGAATACCCCGCCATCGCGCGCCCGCAGGGGGAAGATGTGCCCTGGGCGGGCGAGGTCTTCCGGCTTGCTATGGGGGTCGAGCACCGTCTTGATCGTCGTCGACCGGTCGGCGGCGGAGATCCCCGTGGTGATCCCGCGGCGGGCCTCGATAGAGACGGTGAACGCCGTCCCCAGGGCCGACGTGTTCTCCTGCACCATCATCGGGATCTGCAGCTCGTCCAGCCGCTGCCCCACAATGGGCAGGCAGATCAGTCCCCGGCCATGGCGGGCCATGAAGTTGATCGCCTCCGGCGTCACCTTCTCGGCGGCGATGGCCAGGTCGCCCTCGTTCTCCCGGGCCTCGTCATCGACGATGATGACGAATCGCCCGGCGCCGAAATCCGCGATCGCCTCTTCGATGCTAGCCAGTGGCATCCCGCATTCCCCTCAGCCCTTCTCCGGGGAGAAAGGGTGCAGGCCGGCCGCATGCACCACGTACTTCGCCAAGATGTCTGCCTCGAGATTCACCGGCCAGCCGAGCGGCCTCTCGCATAAGAGCGTGGCCTGCTGCGTGTGGGGGATCAGGGATACCGTGAAGCCCCCCTCGCCGGCATCGACCACGGTCAGGCTCACCCCATCCACGGCGATGGAGCCCTTGGGGACGACGTAGCGCATGATCTCCTGAGACGCGCTGACGGTGGCGATCACCGAATCCCCTTCCGGGTGGCGCGCCGCCAGGCTCCCCATCGCATCGACGTGCCCCTGCACGATGTGCCCCCCGAAGCGCCCGTTGGCCGCCAGGGGTCGCTCCAGGTGTACCCCGTCCCCGGCGGCAAGCCGACCCAGGTTGGTACGACGCAACGTCTCCGGCGTCGCCTCGGCGGCAAAGGACGTCCCCTCCCGCGCTACCACCGTCAGGCAGGCCCCGTTTACGGCGATGCTGTCCCCAATGGCCAGGTCGTCGAGCACGCGCCGGGCGGTCACCTGCAGACGCGTCAGTCCCGGCCGTGCCTGGACGGCGCCGACCCGCCCAATCTCTTCGACAATTCCGGTAAACATCAGTCATGCCCAGCCTGGACGCGGCGAAGGATCCATACCCTGTCCGGCCAGCCAGGGACCGGATCCTTCGTCGTCCCGCGCCTCAGGATGACAAGATACGGCCGTCCTGTTTGCCGTCAGTGACGCACTCGTCCTCGATCTCAGGCCGGGCCGATCTCAGGCCATCTCAGGCCAGGCGACGCGTCGCACGTATCCTGAGATCAGTGTATCAGCCCCGAAACGACGGACTTCTACACCCTCCAGCCGGTGGGCGTTGGCCAGCAGCCGGGCCCCGGCGCCTCCGACCGCCCCCGGTGCCCCTGCCCCGCCGATGATCAAAGGGGCGACAAAGGCCATCACGTGGTCGACCAGGCCGGCGTCGAAAAGCGCCCCGTGGAGGGTCGCGCCCCCTTCTACCAGCAGGCTGGTCACCTTGCGTCTTCCGGCCTCTTCGACCAGGGCCTGCAGGTCAACCCGCCCCCCGTGCTGAGGGAGGACGCACAGCTCGGCGCCCCCCCGCTCGATGGCGGCGCACCACTCCGCCGGGGCGCGTTCGGTGGTGAAAATGGTCGTGCGCCCCGGCAGGTCGGGGTGCACCAGGCGGGCGGCCGGCGGCGTGCGCCCGGTGCTATCGACGACCATCCGCCAGGGGTGCTGGGGCGCTCGACCGCGCCCCTCGCCCTCCAGCCGGGTGGTCAGCTCCGGGTCGTCGGCGAGCACGGTATTGACGCCCACGAGAATGGCGTCCACTTGATCGCGCCGGCGATGCACCTCGGCGCGGGCCTCGGAGCCGGTGATCCAGCGGGACTCGCCGCTGTGGGTGGCGATCCGCCCGTCCAGGCTGCTGGCGAACTTGGCGCTGACCAGGGGCCGGCCGGTGGTGATCCAGCGGGCAAAATCCTCGTTCAGTGCCCGCGCCTCACTCTGCCCCTCCCCCACGATAGTGCGGATACCCGCCCCCTCCAGCCAGGCACGCCCGCGTCCGGCCACCGCCGGGTTGGGGTCAAGCGTGGCCAGGTGCACCTCGGCAACGCCAGCGTCGACGATCGCCCCGGCGCACGGGGGCGTCCGCCCCATGTGTGCGCAAGGCTCCAGCGTGACGTAGAGGGTCGCCCCTCGCGCTCGCTCCCCTGCGGCCTGTAGCGCCACCGGCTCAGCATGGGCCTGCCCGTACGGGCGCGTCGCGCCTTCCCCCACGATCTCCCCCTCGTGCACGAGCACCGCGCCAACCGCCGGATTGGGGCTGGTGCGCCCTTTGACCGACCGCGCCCGCTCCAGCGCCCGCTCCATGTAAGGGGTCATCGCAGTCACCCGGCGATACCGGCCTACTCCACGCCGGCGCGACTGATGGCCGCATCAGTCGCCAAGCTGGCCGGCAAGGTGGTGCCCCAATGGGACGTAACGCGATCCATGCGCGAGGCGGGCACGCGGCACTCAGCGGGCGGGGCGCAGGCGGTCCGGCCATGGGGCCAGGGTCACGGGGAGGTCGAGGCGCTGGCCGGCTCGAACGACGCCGAGCGTCGCCGTCTCACTCGGCCGGTGAACCCGGTCCATGACTTCCCCCAGGTCATCCATCGTCCGCACCGGCTGTCCACCGAGCGCGACCAGGACGTCCCCTGCCCGCAGCCCCGCCACCTGGGCCGGGCTACCCGGCTCGACGCCGGCCACCAGGGCCCCGGCAGACACCCCCAGGCCGCGCTCTCGGGCTACCACCGGTGTCACGTCGTTGCCCTGGATCCCTAGCCAGGGGTGCTCGATCGTCTCGCCGGCCACCATGCGCTCGAGGTAGCGCACTGCGGTAGACGCCGGCACGGCGAAGCCGATACCGCCGAAGCCCTGTTGACCGGCAACGCGCTCGATGGCCGTGTTGATCCCGATCACTTCCCCCTGGGAGTTGAGCAGCGGTCCACCGGAGTTGCCCGGGTTGATGGCGGCGTCCGTCTGGATGGCGTTGCGCAACGGTGGACGGTCGCTCTCTCGAAGGGTGCGGTTCAGTCCGCTGATCACGCCCACGGTTACGCTCCGCTCGTACCCGTTGGGGTTGCCGATGGCCACGGCCAGGGCGCCCGGCCGCAGGGCTGCGGAGTCGCCGAGGGCCAGAGATGGGAGGGCCCCCGGGGCGTCTACCAGGCGCAGGGCGGCCAGGTCGTTCTGGGGGTCGGCGCCGAGCAGCTGTCCGCTCAAGCGCGTGCGGTCGGAGAGGATGACCTCGACCTGGCTGGCCCCCCGTACCACGTGGTAGTTCGTCAGCACCACCCCGCTGGGATCCACGATCACGCCCGAGCCCAGGCCCCGGCGCACCCTCCCCTCGGCTTCGCCCCCCGGGCCCCCGTTGCCCCCCGGGCGCGCCGCGCTGACGCTCCAGATCGCCACCACGGCCGGAGCGGCGCGCTCGTACAAACGCATCACCTCCCGCTCGTCGAAGATCGCCCCTTTGGAGGCGTTGCCGCTGCGGGAGAGGGGGGCCTGCACCCGTACCGGAAGGCCGGCCGATACCAGCTCGGCGCGCGGAGTGGGGTTCAAGAACCAGGCATAGATGAGGGCCAACGTGACCCCGATGGCCATGCTGGCGGCGATGGCGGCGGTAACGCCGAGGCTGCGGGCGAGGCGCGTCATCTGTCCCGTGTCTCTACGATGTTCTCTACGTTTGTCTCTGTATTCAGCGTATCACCAGCTGATTACAATGTCCCTGCCCGCTCCGCGCCGTCCGCCCCCGCTGAGTCACCTTGGGGCGCAGGGGGTGCGGGGGCCTGCTTTGGCTTGTCCGGACGGGCACGGAGAAGAGGCGGGCGAGGGGAAGATACCGATGCGAGTGATCGGCGTCACCGGGACGATCGGCGCCGGCAAGTCCACCGTCTTGCGCTGGCTGGCGGCCCACGGCGCCCGCACCGTCGACGCCGACGCCCTCGTCCACCATCTCTACGAGACGGACGCTGCCCTGCAGGCGCAGCTCCAAAGCCGCTTTGGTGAGAGCGTCGTCGTTGGGGGGCGCGTCGACCGGCAGGCCTTGAGGGGCGTCTTCGCTGATCCCAGTGCCCTGGCAGACCTGGAGCAGATCGTCCATCCGGCCGTGCACCGTGTCCGCGACCGGCTCATCGAGGAGGCCCGTCAAGAAGGGGTCGCCGTGTTCGTGCTGGAGGCGATCCGGCTGGTAGAGGGCGGGGGCTCTGCCCGTTGTGACGAGCTGTGGATCGTCGTGGCCGCTGCCGAGGTGCAGCTGGCCCGCCTGGGGGCGAGGGGAATGGACGCCGCCGAAGCACAGCGGCGCCTGGCCGTCCAGGGTTCGGTTGCTCGGTGGGTGGATAGGTTCCTACTCCAGTCCCGGGGCCTGGGGCGGAGCCGCCCGGTCGTGGTCTTTGACAACAGCGGGACGGAGGAGCAGGGGCAGGCCCAGGTCCGGCGCCTCTGGTCAGGCTTGCAGGGGGTCTGAGACCGGCCTCTCCCGCCCCTTGCGCCCCTCCAGCGCCTCCACTACCTCCGGCGGCACCGGCGTCCCCCCGAGGTGGTAGTCCGGGATGACGTCCGTGCCGTGGAAGTCGCTCCCCCCGGTGGGGACGAGGCCGTAGGCCCGGGCTTGTCCTACCAGGCGGGCGACGACCTCCCGAGCATAGAGTCCGTAGTAGCACTCCAGACCCTCCAGGCCGGCCGCCACCAGGCCCGGCACCAGGGTATCGAAGTCCGGGATGTCGGCGGGATGGGCGAGCACCGGGACGCCCCCGGCGTCCCGGATGATCTGTACCGCTTCGGCCGGCTCGAGCTTTTCCCGCGGGACGTACCCCGGACCGTCGTTGCCGATGTAGCGGTCAAAGGCTTCCCGCACGCTGCCGACGTAGCCCTTCTCCACCAGGGCGCGGGCGATGTGCGGGCGCCCGACAGCCCCGCCCTCTCCTATCCCGGCGATCTCCTGGACGCGCTCCCAGCTGACGTCCAGCCCCAGCCGGCGCAAACGTTGCACCATCCCTTCCCCGCGCCCTAGCCGGCCGGCCCGCAACCGCGCCAGGCGGGCCTGCAGGCCGGCGTGATGGTGGTCTAGGTAGTACCCCAGGACGTGCAGCTCACCGGTCGCGGCGTCGGTGTTGAGCTCCACGCCGGGGATTACCTGCAGGCCACTGCCCTGCGCCCTGGCCAGGGCATCGTCCACCCCCTCAGTCGAGTCGTGGTCGGTGACGGAGATCGTCTCCAGGCCCCGCTCTCGTGCCAGGGCGACCAGCTGGACCGGGGTGAGGCTCCCGTCCGAGGCCGTGGTATGGAGGTGGAGATCGACGCGGCTCCAGGGGCCATGAAGAACTGACGCAGGCATCGTTCGCCTTGAGGCCAGGCCACTGGGGGGCTCTCGCCCCCCGCAGGGAGAACCCGCCGCCGGGCCTGGTCCACTACTTGGCGTAGTCTACGACGCGCGTCTCGCGGATGACCGTGACCTTGATCTGTCCTGGGTAATCCAAGGTGTCTTCAATGCGCTTGACGATGTCCCGGTTGAGACGCCAGGCATCATCCTCGTCGACCTGTTCCGGCTTGACCATCACGCGCACCTCACGCCCGGCCTGTAGGGCGTAGGCCTTGTCCACACCCTTGAAGCCCAGGGCAACGTCCTCCAGCGCCTCGAGGCGCTTGATGTAGTTTTGCACCGTCTCCCGCCGGGCGCCGGGGCGGGCCGCCGAGATGGCATCGGCGGCGGCCACGAGAAAGGCCTCTACGGTCTGCGGCTCGACCTCGAAGTGGTGGGCTTGGATGGCGTGCACCACCCGAGTGGGGATGCTGAACTTCCTGGCCAGCTCTGCGCCAATGATGGCGTGCGGCCCGTCTACCTCGTGGTCGACGGCCTTACCGACGTCGTGCAAGAACCCCGCTCGGCGACAGATGTTCACGTCCGCCCCCATCTCCGAGGCCATGGCGGCCGCCAGGAACGAGACTTCCAGGGAGTGGGTAAGTTGATTCTGGCCGTAGCTGTAACGGAACTTGAGGCGCCCCACCGTCCGGATCAGCTCCGGGTGCAGCCCGTGCACCCCTGCCTCGTAGGCGGCCTTTTCCCCCTCCTCGCGCAGCTGCTGCTCCACCTCGGCCCTGGACTTGGTCACCACCTCCTCGATGCGCGTCGGGTGGATGCGCCCGTCTACGATCAGCTTGAGGAGAGACACCCGAGCGACCTCACGCCGGACGGGGTCGAAGGAGGACAGCACCACCGCCTCCGGCGTGTCGTCGATGATCAGGTCCACTCCCGTGGCCTGCTCCAGGGCACGGATGTTGCGCCCCTCCTTGCCGATGATCCGGCCCTTCATCTCCTCATTGGGGATGGCCACCGAGGACTGCGTGGTCTCGACCGTGGTCTCGGCCGCGCAGCGCTGGATGGCCTGGGCCACGATCCAGCGGGCGCGGCGAGATGCCTCTTCCTTCGTCTGCGCCTCGATCTCGCGCACGCGCCGCGCCGCCTCGCGGGAGGCATCGTCCTCGATAGCGGTGACCAGCTCCGCCTTGGCCTCCACGGCCGTCAGTCCGCTGATGCGCTCGATCTCCCGGCGCTGCGTCTCGCTCAAGCGCTCCAGCTCCTCATAGGCCAGGGCCATCTCCTGCTCCTTGGCCGTGAGGGCTCGATCGCGCTTCTCTAGGCTATCGCCCTTGCGCTCGATCAACTCTTCACGCTGCTGGAGCCGTTGCTCCCGCCGCTGCACTTCGGCTCGCCGCTCGCGAGCGTCTTGCTCGGCCACGCTCTTGATCCTGACGGCCTCTTCTTTGGCCTCCAGAATGAGTTCTTTTTGGCGAGTGCGCGCCTCTTCCAGGAGGCGATCGGTATCCGCCTGGGCCAGCCGGGCGCGGCCGGCGGCGGCTCGTTTCATCGAGTAGTAGCCGGCGCCATAGGCAGCGACGGCAACAAGAATGGCGACAATAATCAATGCAGCGATGAGACTCGAGGGCATAGCTCTGTTCCCCCTTCTGGAAATGGTAGCGCACCAGTCTCAGAGCAAGTCAACCACGAGCTTGCCCGCGGCGAGGGCTACACCCCACCGGCGGCGGGGGCGCGCCCGGGCCCACGGCGTTCCGGGCATAGCCGCCCTGGGCCTGGGCGCCCTGGGATAGAATGCCTGCAGTAGCACGCTCCGGCATGTTGTACGACTTCCACACCCATAGCTTTCTGTCTGATGGCGTCCTCTCGCCGGTAGAGCTGATCCGCCGGGCACAGGTGGCCGGATACGCCGTGGTGGCCGTCACCGACCACGCCGGTCCTGGCAACCTGGAGCTCGTGCTCGACCAATTGCAGCGCGACTGCCGGGTGGTCAACGAGCACTGGCCGATCATCGCCCTGCCGGGCGTCGAGCTGACCCACGTCCCGGCGGCTGCCATCGGCCCGCTGGCCCGCCGCGCCCGGTCGAGCGGGGCCAGGATCGTCGTCGTGCACGGAGAGACGACGGCCGAGCCGGTGGAGCCGGGGACGAATCGCGCCGCCGTCGATTGTGACGACGTGGACGTCCTGGCGCACCCCGGCCTGCTCGATCCGGAGGACGCCGCCCGAGCCGCCGCCGGGGGGTGCTTTCTAGAGATCTCCGGTCGCAAGAGCCACGCCTTCGCCAACGGCCACGTCGTCCGCACCGCCCTGGCTTCCGGGGCCCGCCTGCTCCTGAACAGCGACGGGCACGACCCGGCCGACCTTCTCACCGAGACCTTCGCCACGAACGTCCTCCGTGGCGCCGCCCTTCCCGAGTCCGAGATCCAAACCGTGCTGCAGACCAATCCGCAGGCCCTGTTGGCGCGGGCCAGCCGGTAGCCGGCCCCACATCCGCCTCTACCAGTGGAAACCAGGTAACGTCTTACTATGAGCAGTGCAAAGCCCATCACCGGGCGCCCGCCGGGCGAGTCGGGCGCCGAGTCCCGTGGCCCGGTTGCCACCCTGGCGGCCGTAGACGCCGTCGCCGAGTCCTCCCCGTCTGAGCCCCGCAAGCGGCGCCGGTCCCGGGCACGTCGTGAGCCGGAGATGGTCGAGCTGGCCGTTCTGCCGGTGCGCGACCGCGTGCTCTTCCCCTTGATGGTCACCCCCTTGCCTGTGGGGCGTCCGCGGTCCCTGCGCGCTGTGGAGTACGCCCTGGCGCACGAGCAGACCATCTTCATCGTCGCCCAGCGTGACGCCGAGCAGGACGAGGTGGAGCCGGGAGACATCTACAGCGTCGGCACCGAGGCGGTCATCGGGCGCGTCCTGAAGCTCCCGGACGGCAACTCCAGCGTCCTGGTGCAAGGACAGCGGCGGATGAAGATCGTGGACTTCGTCCAGCTCGAGCCGATGATGATGGTTCGGGCCATCCCCTTGCCGGACGAGGAAGACAAGGCCAGCCAGGCCGAGGGCTTGATGAAGACCGTGCTGGCCCTGTTCGAGAAGTGCGTCAAGCTCAACCGCAACCTGCCCGAGGACGCCTACGTCGCGGCCATGAACGTCGATTCCCCAGGGCGCCTCGCCGACCTGATCGCTTCTACGGTCGACCTGGACGCCGGCCGGCGCCAGGAGATCCTGGAGACCCTCGATCCCCGCGCACGATTGCAAGCGGTCGACGCCCTGTTAACCAAAGAGCTCAGTCTGCTGGAGATGGAGTCGCAAATCCACTCCGAGGTCCAGCAAGAGGTAGATAAAAGTCAGCGAGAGCACTTTCTTCGCGAGCAGTTGAAGACCATTCAAAAAGAGCTCGGCGAGATCGAGTCCGGCAACAAGGAAGTCGATGAGCTGCGTGAGAAGATCGCCGGCTCGGGGATGCCGCAAGCGGTCGCCGACCGCGCGCGCAAGGAGCTGGAGCGGCTCCAGGTGATGCCCTCTGCCTCGCCGGAGGTAGGGGTCATCCGTACGTACGTCGAGTGGCTGGTGTCACTGCCCTGGTCACAGCGTACCGAGGACATTCTGGACATCAAAGGCGCGGCCCGGATCCTGGACGACCATCACCACGGCCTGGCCAAGGTCAAGGAGCGCATCCTGGAGTACATGGCCGTGCGCCAGCTGTCTCCCAAGATGCGCAGTCCCATCCTCTGCTTTGTCGGTCCCCCGGGGGTGGGCAAGACCAGCCTGGGACGCTCGATCGCCGCCTCCCTGGGGCGGAAATTCGCCCGTGTCTCCCTGGGGGGCGTGCGCGATGAGGCCGAGATCCGCGGCCACCGGCGCACCTACGTCGGCGCCCTCCCGGGCCGGATCATTCAGACCATGCGCCAGGCCGGGACCGTCAATCCCGTGTTCATGCTTGACGAGGTGGACAAGCTCGGAATGGACTTCCGGGGCGACCCATCTTCCGCTCTGCTGGAGGTGCTCGACCCGGAGCAGAACGTCCACTTCTCCGACCACTACCTGGAAGTGCCCTATGACCTGTCCCAGGTCATCTTCATCGCCACGGCGAACCAGCTCGATCCCGTCCCGCCCCCCTTGCGCGACCGGATGGAAGTGATCGAGCTCGCCGGGTACGTTGAGGAAGAAAAGCTGGCCATCGGCAAGCAGTTCCTCGTACCGCGCCAGCTCGGCGAGCACGGTCTGACCCCGGAGCACCTCCGTTTCACCGACGGCGCCCTGCGTCGCATCATCCGCGAGTACACCCGAGAGGCCGGGGTGCGCAATCTGGAGCGGGAGATCGCCAACATCTGCCGCAAGCTCGCCCGGCGCGTCGCCGACGCCAGCTTTGGTAGCGCGGCCACCAACGGCGCGGTGAAGGGGGCCGCCGTCGACGGCGCGCCGGTCCCCCCTCCGGACTCCCCCCCCGGTGCCCGGGCGCCCGTGGACGGTGACGCGGACGTTCTCGACGGCGCCGCCCCTGCCCCGGCGGCGCCGCCTGAGCCGGTCGAGGTCCCGGAGTCCGTGCCGGGGCAGCCGGTGGTGATCGCCGCCGGCGCCCTCCCTCGATACCTGGGGCCGCGGCGCTTCACCTCAGGCGTGGCGGAGGAGCAGGACCAGGTCGGTGTGGCCACCGGTCTCACCTGGAGTCCCGTCGGCGGGGACATCACCCCGGTGGAGGTGTCCCTCCTGGAGGGGAAGGGCAACCTGATCTTGACCGGGCAGCTCGGCGAGGTGATGCGCGAGTCCGCCCAGGCGGCGCTGAGCTATACCCGCTCCCGGGCCAAAGGGCTCCACCTCCCGGAGCAGTTTCACGACAAGATGGACGTGCACATCCACGTCCCCTCTGGGGGCCAGCCCAAGGACGGGCCTTCGGCGGGGATCACGATTGCCACGGCGCTGGTCTCGGCCGCCACGCGCCGGCCGGTGCGCAAGGAAGTGGCTCTGACCGGCGAGCTCACCCTCCGCGGTCGGGTGCTCCCCATCGGAGGGGTCAAGGAGAAGGTGCTCGCCGCCCATCGCGCCGGCATCCGCACCCTGATCCTGCCCGACCGGAACCGCAAGGATCTGACCGACGTCCCGGCCGACGTGCAGCGCCAGATGGACTTCGTCTTCGTTGATCACATGGATGCAGTCTTGCCCGTTGCCCTCCACGATGCTTGAGGACGTTGCCTGTGCCGGCGCGCCGGCGATGAATCGCCGCACCTTGCTCGCCGTCGGGGCCGGGCTTGGCGCGGCCGCCTGTGGCCCCGGCGCCGCTGAGCCCCCCCGGACCATCCCCCACACCGACGTCAACCCCTGGGGCACCAACACCTTCCTGCACAAGGAAGTCGAGGCCTGGAAAAAGCAGCAGACGTTCAAGATGATCCAGGAGGCCGGGATCGGCTGGGTAAAGCAGCAGTTCCCCTGGGAAGAGCTGGAGCAGCCCCGCAAGGGGGAGTTCTTCGACCGCAAGTACAACCAGAGCACCTGGGATAAGTTCGACGAGATCGTCAAGCTAGCGGAGACCACTGGGCTGAAGCTCATCGCCCGCCTCGACCGCCCCCCCAGCTGGGCGCGCTCGGACAAGAACCGGCCGGAGAGTCCGCCCGACCGCTTCGAGGATTTCGGCGACTTCGCGGCCACCGTCGCCGGCCGCTACAAGGGGCGCCTGCAGCACTTCCAGCTCTGGAACGAGCCGAACCTGGGCGAGGAGTGGACTGGCAAGGCCGAGCCGGCGGAGTACGTCCGGCTGCTCAAGATCGGCTACGACAAGGTCAAGGAGGCCAACCCGGACGCCGTCGTGCTCTCCGCTCCCCTGGCGATCAACATGGAGCAGGGTCCGCTGCACCTCAACGAGATCGACTTCCTGGATCAGATGTACGCCGCTGGGGCTAGGCCGTACTTCGACGTACTCGCCGCCAACGCCTACGGCATGGACAAGCCCCCGGCCGACCCGCCCAGCAAGTCGACCCTGAACTTCCGACGTGTGGAGCTGCTCCGCCAGGTCATGGAGAAGCACGACGACGCCGGCAAGGCCGTCTGGTTCAACGAGTACGCCTGGAACGCCTCCCCCAAGGAGATGCCCCGCGAAGAGCTCCTCTGGCAACGGGTAACGGAGAAGCAGCAGGCGGACTGGACGGTAGAAGGTCTGCAGCGCGCGCGCCGGGACTGGCCCTGGGCAGGGGTCTTCTGCACCTGGTACTTTCGCCAGGTGGGTGACATCCCCCCCTCCAAGTCGGAATACTACTTCCGTCTCGTCGATCCAGACTTCACCCCACGACCTGTCTACAACGCCATCAAGCAAGCCAGCGGCAAGAAGTCTTGAGCACCGATTGGAGCGGCCGTCCTGGACACGCTTGCGTTGCTGCCCAGTCGCCCGTGGCCGCTTGAGTCGTTACCGGAACGCACCCTTGGGCGTGAGTGAGGTTGTGGCCGCCGGTAGGCGTAGGCTCTGCGATTGAGCGGCTCTTCAGCACTCGGCGCCGGGGACCCGCTTGCCGGGGGTCCAGCCCTGGCGAGGCTCTGGCGGGCGCTGGCCGTACTGGCCTGGGCGCTGGCTCTGCTCGGCTCTACGCTGGGGCTGGCGGTGGGGCGCGCCGTCTACCAGCGGGGGGTCGTCTACGGCGACCCCGGCCCGGCCCTCCCTGACCTGGACGGTCCGGAGCGGGCCATCAACACCCAGCTGGAGGTGGAGCCCGACGCCGAGGCCCAGCGTCGTAGCCTCCAGATGATCCGCGCCGCCGGCTTCGGCTGGATTCGTCAGCAGTTCTCGTGGGCCGCCATCGAGGGGTCCGGCAAGGGGCAGTTCTTCGATGCCGGCGCCGGTCGCTCCACCTGGGAGCCCTACGATCAGATCGTACGCCTGGCCCAGGAGGAGGGCTTGATGGTGGTCGCCCGTCTCGACCTGCCGCCCGCCTGGGCTCGTCCGCCAGGGAGTACCAAGACCCACCCTCCCCTCAACGTCCAGGACTACGGAGACTTCGCCGCCCAGTTCGTTGCCCACTACAGGGGACAGATCCGGCACGTCCAGCTGTGGAATGAGCCTAACCTGATCGTGGAATGGGGCGATCAACCGGTGGATGCAGCGGCTTACGTCGAGCTGCTCAAAGCCGGCTACCTGGGGGCAAAGCGGGCTGACCCCAGCATCCGCGTCCTCAGCGGCATGCTGGCCCCCACGCTCGAGCCAGACGTCCCCGGCGCACGTGGGCTGGACGATCTCCTCTACCTCGACCGCATGTACCGCCACGGGGCCAAGCCGTACTTCGACATCCTGGCCGGCAATGCCTACGGGCTGCGCACCGGGCCCGAGGACCGCCAGGTGGGCGTGAGCTACACCAACTTCCCGCGAGTCTTGCTCACCCGCGAGGTCATGCTCCGCCACGAGGACGGTGGCAAGGCCGTGTGGGTCACGGAGTTCGGTTGGAACGCCCTGCCCCCGGGGTGGACAGGTGATCCGTCCCCCTGGGGCGAGGTCTCCGCCCCGGAGCAGGCCAGCTACATCGTGGGGGCCTATGCCCGGGCGCAGCGGGAGTGGCCCTGGCTGGGCCCGCTGGCCCTGTGGCTCTTCCGCCAGCCGCGACCCGACCCGCGCGACCCGACGGCCTACTTCGGCCTCGTTGACGAGGCGTGGCGTCCCCGGCCGGCTTATGATGCCCTGCGGGCGACGGCGCCCGGTGCGACGCGGCGGGCGCCCGGCGAGACGGGGGGGGCCGCCCCCGAGAGAGGGGGCCACCGAGTCTTTGGCCCCGGGGTGTACCAGGAAAGCGCTGAGGGTCTTACCTTTACCGGCACCTGGCAGTGGACGCCGGATGGCGCCGCCTCGCTCGGCGCCGTGCGCGAGAGCCCCATCTCGGGGGCGACGCTGCGGCTGCGCTTCCGTGGCACCAAGCTGGAGGTGCTGGCGCCGGTGGGGCCGTCGCGGGGCACCGCCTACGTCAAGATCAACGGCGCCGCTGCCCTGGCCAATCGCCTGCCGTTCACCGGCAGCGGACAGGCCATCCTCGACTTCTACGCCCCGGACGCCGTCGCCCAGCGCCGTCTGGTGATCGCCGACCATTTGCCGGATCGCGAGCACGAGGCGGAGCTGACCGTCACCGGGAGCCACTCCCCCCTGTCCGATGGGCCCGGGGTAGGGATCGACGCCGTCATCGTCTCCCGTGCCCCACCCGTCCTTCCCCCTGCCCTGCTGGGGGCCGCCTGGGGCGCCACGCTCGTCGCCGGGCTGTGGATGGCCCGTAGTCTCGCCCGCTCTGGCTGCCGATCGCTGGGCCACCGTCTGGCCACCCCGGTCAACCCCTGGGCTGATCCAGGGGCAATCCCAGAGGCAATCCCGCCGCATGCCCCCCTGGCCGGCGGGGTGGGCCAGCCGCACCGCCACGCCCCCTTTACCGCCCCTCAGCTCGTCCCCCTGTCGGGCCCCGGGCGCCTGGCCGGTGCCTGGGGCGCCGGGGGCGTCGCGCTGGGACTGGCCGGCCGTCTGGCCGGCAAGGTGGCCTGGCGCAAGGCCGGCGCCCTGGCCATCGCCGCCGGTCTGCCCCTGGCCCCCCTATCTGTAGCCACGCCCCTAGGGCGCTTCTCACCAGTGGAGCTCCTGATGGTCCTCTACGCCGGTGCCAACGTCGCCTGGCTGTACCTCGCCGGCCAGGTCCGTGGTCGTTACGGCGCTTTTGCCGTGCCGGCATTGCTGATCGTCGTCGCCGGCTTGATTTCGCTGGCCGTGGCCGAGTACCCGCGTCTGGCCCTGCGAGAGCTGCGCACGGTGGTGCTTGGCCCGGCTGTGTTCTACGTGCTCACCCGGGCTGTCCTACGTGGCTCAGAGCGGGACGACCGCGGGGGGGACGCCCTACATCTGGCCGGTGCCTTTCTCATGGGTGCCGCCGGCGCTACCCTGCTGGCGCTAGGGCAGGTGGCTCTGGGACGAGACCTGGTCGCCGCCGAGGGTGTGACCCGCGCCGCCGCCCTCTATCGCAGTCCGAACAACCTGGCCCTGCTCCTCGACCGGGCCCTCCCCCTGGCCTTTGCTTTGGCCCTCTACCGGCGGCCGGGACGCCTCCGCTGGCTGTTTGCCGGCGCTGCGCTCCTCTGTGCCTGGGCCCTGTTCTTCACCTATTCCCGGGGAGCCTGGCTGGCCAGCGGCGTGTCCCTGGCCGTGGTCGCCATCCCGTACGTGGGGGGCATGCCGCGCCAGGCGCGCCGCCGGCTGCTGCTGTGGGGCACGGTGGGGGCAGTGCCTTTCCTGCTGCTCGTCATCGGCCTGGCCCTGCGCGTCGAGCGCCTCCGCTCCCTGCTGGAGCGCGAAGGCACCGCGTTCTTGCGCCTGCGCTTGTGGCAGGCGGCGTTGGAGATGGTCCGTGACCATCCCCTGTGGGGCATCGGCCTCGACCAGTTCCTCTACCTCTATCCCAGGTACATGCACCCGGACGCCTGGCGCGAGCCGAACCTCTCGCACCCTCACAATCTGGTGCTCGACTTCTGGCTCCGGCTCGGTATACTCGGACTTCTGGCCCTCGCCTGGGTCATCTGGGAGGCCATCCGGCGCACCCGGAGACAGGGGGCGCTGGGGGGCGAGGGCGCGAGGGCTCCCGGCTGGCCAGCCGGGAGCCCGGCCGTCGGAGTCAAGGGCTCCTCCCCCCGGGGAGAGGGGGCAGCGCTGGGGACCGGGCCCCCGGGGCTACGCCTTGGCGCCCTTGGCGCCCTCACGGCCGTCCTGCTCCACGGTCTCATCGATAACTCGTACTTCGTCATCGACCTGGCCTACAGCTGCTGGATCTTGCTCTTACTCATCGAGCTTTCCACCGAGACGTCGTCCACAGTCGATCCTTGAGTCCCTGAGGCATGGCTACGGCGGCGCTGACGGACGTTTCCCAACCCCTCGCCCCGCCGGAGGCGCTGCGGGGGCGCGCCATATCCCCCTGGCTGGCGATGCTCCCCCTGGGGCTGGTCCTGGCGCTCCTCCCTCCCACGCTCACCGGCCCGGCGGCGCTGGGGGCTGGGGGGGCGGCTGTCCTCCTGGCTCGCCCGCGCTGGGCCCTGTACCTCCTGGCCCTCACGGTGCCGTACCAGTCCGGCATGCGCTTCGGCGACGCCAGCGTCTCGCTGGACGTCAGGCTAGGCCAGGTCAACGTCTCGGTCACCGAGGGCGTGGTCGCCCTGTTGCTGATCGGCTGGCTAACGCAGCTGGCGTCTGGGCGTGCCCGGCGCCCGGCTCTTACTCCGCTCCTCGCCGCCGTCGCGGCCTTGTTGACCACACTGGCCCTCTCCGTGCTGGTGGCCAGCGATATCTCGCTGGCGGCCAAGGAGATGCTGAAGTGGGTTGAGGTAGCCGCCGTCTACCTCGCGGCCACGAGTCTCCTCCAAACGGCGGGCCAGCGGCGCACGCTGCTCCTATGGCTCCTCGGCGCCGCCCTCTCGCAGGCCATCGTGGGCCTGGTGCAGTCGGTGCGGCTCATCGGCCCGGCGCACTTCATGATCGGTGGGGTGCTGATGCGGGCCTACGGCACCTTTGAGCAGCCCAACCCATTTGGGGGCTACCTCGGCCTGCACTTCCCGGTGGCCATCGCCCTGATCTTCTTTGGCCTCCCGCCCGGGGCATGGCGTCGGGTGGCGGCCTTTGCCACCGTGACCATCGGCGCCGCCCTTGTCATCGCCCTTTCTCGCGGGGCGTGGACGGCCCAGGTCGTGGCCTTGCTCCTGGTCATCCTCGGTGGCAGCCGAACGGCCCGCCACGCCGTTATGACGTTCGGTGTGCTCCTCCTCTTGCTCGGCGCCGCCGTCTGGCCGTTGCTGCCGACGGAGCTCTCGGCCCGCTTGGTCAGTGTCGTGAGCAGCGCGGTCGACCTTGGGAGCGTCCGTGATTCCGCCGTCACGCCGGAGAATTGGGCGGTCATGGAACGCCTTTCCCAGTGGTACGCCGGCTGGGAGATGTTCCGCGCCAACCCGCTCCTGGGGGTGGGGATCGGCAACTACAACGCCGCCTATGACACCTACCGGCTAGAGCAGTGGCCAGTAGCCCTGGGGCACGCCCACAACCACTACCTCACCGTGGCGGCTGAGGCCGGCTTCGTCGGCTTTCTGGGCTACCTGGGCTTCCTGATCACGGCCTTCCGCTCCGGCATCGGGGCTTACCGTGTCCACCGGCTGACCGGGGAGCGGCAGGCCCAGGCCCTGGCGCTTGGTATCCTCGGCAGCCTGGCCGCTTTCGCCACCCACAACCTCTTCGACGTCGTCTTCGTCCATGGCATGGGCGTGACCGTCGGCTTACTCCTGGCCCTGCTGTACGTGCCGGGCGGCCTGGAGCCAGACGGCGGTAGACGACAAACGGCGCCGGGGGCCGCCCCGGCGCAAGGACGGGGGATTGACGACGTGGCACCGTCACCGAAGAGGACGCTTGATGATCGAAGCTGAACGGCGAGAGGAGACGGCGCGGGATGGCCTCGAGCCCGCAGCGGTGGCGGATGCCGGTGCCGCGGGCTCGCGTGCCGCTGCCGTCCTGGCCGGAGCCACCGCCGAGGAGCGGTCGGTCAACATCGCCCGGCGCTTCTTCAACGTCAGGACCGGGCTTTCGTTCCTGCTGGGGATCGCTATCCTGGTGGCCCTCGTTCGAGTGACGGACATCCGTCCGGGCGAGATCTGGGAGCAGCTACAACGCGTCGACGGACGCGTCTACGCCCTAGCGGCCTGCTCGTACGTCCTGACCTTCCCCGTCCGCGGCCGGCGCTGGCAGCGGCTCCTGGCCAACGTGGGCTCCCCTCTGCCCCTGGCGCACTTGACCGAGGTGATCTTCATCTCCTGGTTTGTCAACAGCGTCCTCCCAGGCAAGGTGGGGGATGTCTACCGAGGCTACCTCCTGCGCCTGGAATACCGCCTGTCTCTCTCCCGGACCGTGGGTACCGTCGTCGCCGAGCGCGTCCTCGATCTCACTATCCTGATCGTCCTCTTGGGGAGCACTGGCTTCCTCGTGCTGCGCAATCGCGTCTCCCCCCTCGTCGACCACCTCCTCCAAGCCGGCTGGATCGGCCTGGCCGTCCTGCTCATCGGGCTGGCCGTGCTCTATCGCTACGGCGAGCGCCTGATGACCTCTTTCCCCGCTTCCGTACAGGCGGTCTATGCCAAGTTCGCCCACGGGACGTTTTCTTCCCTCAAGGGCATCCCTATCCTCGGCCTTCTGACCGTCCTGGCCTGGGGAGCCGAGGCCGGCCGGCTGTACTTCGTGATGGAGTCCCTGCAGGTCGGCCTGGGGCCGCTCGCTGCCCTCTTTACCGTCGCGGCCGTCTCCCTGGCCCTCATCGTCCCCACTCCCGGCGGCCTGGGTGGCGTGGAGGCCGCCTTCGCCGGGGTGCTGGCCGTGTTCGGCGTCCCACCGGCGACCGCCCTGGCCGTCGCCCTGCTCGACCGGATGATCAGCTACTACAGCCTGATCCTCTTCGGCCTGCCGACGTTCCTCTTCACCAAGCGGGGGCGCTCAGCGCGTCCAGGGAGTCCTTCGAGCAGCTCTGAAGGGTCTCTGATACCAGGGACTTCCCCATCGGTGTAGCGCGACACCGGCCGGGGGGCCGCGGCTGCGGTCCAGGGGCGGGGCACTCAGCTCGAGGGTCCTGGGGGTACAGCCCCCAGGGAGAGTCTCCCCCTCCCTCCCAGCCGGGCGAAGGGGCTGGGAGGGAGAGTGGAAGGAGATGAACGTTGCCGTCGACTTCACGGCCGGGGTGCGCCAGCCGGCCGGGGTTGGGCGTTACACCCGGTCGCTCGTCCATGCCCTGACGACGCTGCCGGACTGGTCGCACGAGCTGGTGCTCCTGTGGGCCGGGCCGGCCCGCATCCCACCTCCCGTGGACTGGCCCCACACGCGCACGCGCCGTCTCCCCCTCTCCGAGCGCTGGATGACCGTGGCCTGGCAGCGAGCCCGTTTCCCCCTACCGGCCGACCTGCTCGCCGGGGGCGCCGACGTCTTCTATTCCCCGGACTTTGCCCTCCCGCCCCTGTGGCGGGCCCGCTCGCTGGTCACCGTCCATGACCTCTCTTATCTGACCCATCCGGAGACGCATTACCCTCCCCTACGGGCTTTCCTGACCCAGGTGGTGCCCCGCTCGGTGCGCCGCGCCGACCTTGTGCTGGCCGATTCCCGGCGCACGAAGGACGATCTAGTGACCCTTCTTGGCGCGCCGGAGGCCAAGATCGAGGTCGTCCACGCCGCCGCCGACCCCGTGTTCCGGCGGGTCGAGGACGCTCGCCGCCTGGCCGGGGTGCTGCGCCGCCGGGGGATTGACCGGCCTTATGTCATCACCGTGGGTACCATCCAACCCCGCAAGAACCTCCCCGTCGTCTTCGAGGCCCTGCGCCGGGTGCGCCAGAAGGGGCGGGACGTGCTACTCGTCCACGTCGGGCGTCCCGGCTGGCTCTACGAGCCGGTGTTCAAGGCCCTGGAGGCGAGCGGGGTCAAGGACGCCGTCCGGTTCCCGGAAGGGGTGGACGATGCCGAGCTCGCCGCCCTCTACACCGGCGCCACGGCCCACGTCTTCCCTTCCCTCTACGAAGGCTTCGGCATCACGTGCCTGGAGGCCATGGCCTGTGGTGCCCCGGTAATCGCCTCACAGGCCGGGTCGCTGGCCGAGGTCGTTGGGGACGGCGCCGTCGCCGTCGAGCCGTCAGACGCCGGGGCCATCGCCGCCGGCATCGAGCGCTTGATGGACGATGCCCCCTTTCGCGAGGCGCTGATCCGGCGTGGCTACGCCCAGGCGGGGCGATTCTCGTGGGGGGCGAGCGCCGGCCGCCTGCGCCACCTCCTGGAGGGACTAAGGGCCTGAACCAGCAGGCGCAGCCTACTGAGTAGGTGCAGCCCACTGCAGCCCACTGCCGGCCGCCCCCTACCGCCCTACAGCCCATCCAGCGCCAAGGCCAGCGCCCCGGCGATGCCGGCGTCATAGCCCAGGGCGGCCGGGACGACCTCCGGACTGGGGATGCTGGGGAGGAGGTGCGCGCGCAGCGCAGCGCGTAACGGGGTGAACAGCACCTCCCCGCTCTCCCCCACACCCCCGCCGACGACGATGATCGAAAGGTCGAGGATGTTGGCGGCGTTCCCCAAGGCCAGTCCCAGGTAGCAGGCGGTCTCTTCCGCCAGCTGGAGGGCCAGCGCGTCCCCCTCGGCGGCGGCGCGAAAGACGTGGCGGCCCCCGATCTGTCCCACTTCGCCCCCGGCCAGGGCCCGCAGACGGCCGGCGGCCTCTGGCTCTGCCCCGGCAGCCACTTGTGCCCGGCGCTCGATGGCGCGGCCGGATGCCAGGGCCTCCAGGCAGCCCCGCTTGCCGCAGGGACACAAGGGCCCCTCCGGGAGCACGGTGACGTGCCCAATCTCTCCGGCCATGCCGTGCTGCCCGTGGTACAGACGTCCGTTCAAGATCACCCCGGCGCCGATCCCCGTGCCGACGTTGACGTACAGGATGTTGCGGTGCCCCCGCCCGGCGCCGAAAATCGCTTCCCCGAGGGCGGCCGCGTTGGCGTCGTTGTCGATCACCGTGGGTGCGTCCAGGTGCTGTTCCAGCGTGGCTCGCAGCGGGTAGCCCTCCCATCCAGGGACGTGGTGCGAGGTAACGATCGTCCCGTTCTTGATGTCCACCGGCCCGCCAAAGCCCACCCCCACCCGCAGTAGCTTGTCCGCTCCTGGGCGACCCGGCGTGTGCCCCACCTCTGCCAGGGAAGCATCGATCATCTCCAGGACGTTGCCCATCACGTCCTGGGCAGCGCCCCCGGGACGCAGCTGCCGGCGCTGGGTGGCGACCACCTCCCCGTCCAGGCGCGCGAGAGCCACCGTCTGGTTTGTGCCTCCGATGTCCACCCCAGCCACCATCCCCTCGGTGGCGAACTGGGGCCTCGTGTCCAGCCGGGGCAGACTGCGCTGCATCAGGCGACCGCCCGCAGTAGGGAGTAAACGAGAACGCGTCTGCCGGGGCGGAACTGCATGCTGTCTCCTCCTCCCTGGCCCATATTACGCGAAGTGGCAGGCCGCCCAGTGCCCGGGCTTGACCTCCCGGAACTCCGGCTCCTGCTCGCGGCAGATGGTATCCGCCAGGGGGCAACGGGTGTGGAAGCGGCACGCCGGCGGGGGGTTTACCGGGGAGGGGACGTCGCCGGTGAGGATGATCCGCTCGCGCCGGCGCTCGATCGTCGGATCAGGGATGGGCACGGCCGAGAGCAAGGCCTTGGTATAGGGATGGCGCGGGTCTTCGTACAGCTCCAGGTGGTCGGCCAGCTCCACGATCTTGCCCAGGTACATCACGGCCACTCGATCGGAGATGTGGCGCACGACCGAGAGGTCGTGGGCGATGAACAGGTAGGTCAGCCCGAACTCGTCCTGCAGCTCCTCCAGGAGATTGATCACCTGGGCCTGGATAGAGACGTCTAGGGCGGAGATGGGCTCGTCGCAGACGATGAAGCTGGGGTTCACCGCCAGGGCGCGGGCGATGCCGATGCGCTGGCGCTGCCCGCCGGAGAACTCGTGCGGGTAGCGGTTGGCGAAGTACGGGTTGAGCCCCACCACCCGTAAGAGCTCCTCCACCCGTTGCTGCTTCTCCTTGCCCTTGGCCAGGCCGTGGATGTCCAGGGGCTCGCCGATGATGCTCCCCACGGTCATCCGCGGGTTGAGCGAGGCATAGGGGTCCTGGAAGATCATCTGCATCTTGCGACGCATCTTGCGCAGGGATTCGCCCTTGAGCTTGGTCAGCTCTACCCCCTCGAACTCCACCGCACCGGACGTAGGGCGGTAGAGCTGCAAGATGGCCCGCCCCGTGGTGGACTTGCCGCAGCCGGACTCCCCGACCAGGCCCAGCGTCTCCCCGCGCCGGATGGTGAAGGACACGCCGTCTACCGCGCGCACGGCCCCCACCTTACGCTGAAAGATGATCCCCTGGGTCAGCGGAAAGTGCATGACCAGGTCACGCACCTCCAGCAAGTTGGTGTCCGCGGTGCGCTCCGGGGCGGTGCTGGAGATCGGTGCTACGGCCACGGCGATGGTCCCTCCCTCGTCGTGAGGTCGTGCGTTGCGGGTGTTACAGATCCTGGGCTGTGAGGGGGGACTTGAGCACGCCTCACCGGCCCTCGCCGCGGGGATACCAGCAGGCCGCCGCGTGCCCCACCTGGCCCTCCCGGCCGACGTCTCCCAGCAGGGGCATCTCCGCCCGGCACTTGTCGGCGGCGTAGATGCAACGGGGGTTGAAGGGGCAGTTGTCCGGCAGGTCGATCAAGTCAGGGGGCAGTCCCTCGATGGGGATGAGGCGCTCCTTGCTGACGTCGTCCAGCCGGGGGACGCTGCGCAACAGGCCCATGCTGTAAGGGTGCGCCGGATCGCGGTAGAGGTCGAGCACGTTGGCCCGCTCGATCACCCGCCCGGCGTACATGACCATGATGTCATCGCACATCCCGGCCACCACCCCGAGGTCATGGGTGATCAAGATAGTGGCCGTGCCAAACTCGTTGGAAAGGCTCCGGATGAGGTCGAGGATCTGGGCCTGGATGGTCACGTCCAGGGCCGTTGTCGGCTCGTCGGCGATGAGCAGCTGCGGGTTACAGGACAGGGCCATAGCGATCATCACCCGCTGGCGCATGCCGCCGGAGAATTGATGCGGGTAGTCGTCCACACGGGTCTTGGCCGAGGGGATGCCCACCAGGTCGAGCAGCTCCACAGACCGCCGGCGGGCCTGTCTGCCGTCCATCCCCATATGCAGCTGCAGCGATTCGCTGATCTGCCGGTTGACGGTCAGCACCGGGTTGAGCGACGTCATCGGGTCCTGGAAGATCATGGCGATCTTCCGCCCCCGCACCCGCCGGACCTGCTCCTCTGACATCCGTAGGATGTCCTGGCCTTCGAAGAGGACCTGGCCCCCCACGATCTTGCCCGGCGGGGAAGGGATCAGGCGCATGATGGAAAGGACGGTCTGGCTCTTGCCACAGCCCGACTCCCCGACGATCCCCAGCGTCTGCCCTGCATAGAGCTCGAAGGAGACGCCGTCCACCGCCTTGACCACGCCATCGGCGGTGAAGAACTGGGTGCGCAGGTCACGCACCGAGAGCAAGGGTTCGTCCCCTTGGGGGAGCGAGGGGCGCGGGAGGGTCACAGCCCCTTCACTCCGCTCAAAGCCCGCCGTCAGCGGGGCAAAGGAGCTGTGCCGGCCGGCCGCGGAGAACGGGCGACAGTTGGCAGATAGTCCGTGGAAGCATGGAGGGGTGAGAGGCCCCGGAGACAGCTCCACCAGGGATACGTCCAATTCTAGGGGCGCTGGGGGCACGACGCAACTCCCCGGCCTGGTCCCGTTCCGAGAGTCCATGGCGCCCCCGGGCCAGCGCCGCCCTCGCCGCTCGCGGGCGTTACCTACGTGCGTTATAACCGAGCGATGACTCCTCTCCGGCGCCACGCCCGGGACGCGGCCGGGACGCGGCCCCTCCCCGCCACACCGGCGGCCAGGCCGTCCCATCTCCTGATGGCCGTGGTAGGTACCTTCATCGCGGTGCTGGGGCTGCTATCCCTCCTCGCCTGCGGGGACAACGCCATGCCCGCCCCCTCTGCCGTCGTGCGTCCCTCCATGGGCGGAAGGGGGGAGAGCCAGGCGCTCCCCGGGGCGCCGGCGCCGGAGGCCCTCTCCCTGCGCTGGATGTCCACCGAGTACTTCGTCGGTGGTCCCGGCGATCCGGTGATCGAGCTGCGGATCATCGTCGGCAACGACGACCGGCGTGGGCGCAACACGGACAGCACCACCATCCTTTGGGAGCCGTCCTTTGCCCAGCACACCACGTTCTTGTCCAGCGACCCTCCCGCGTGGCGCGTGCGGGTGGACGAGCAGGGCTGGGGCGTCCTAGACACGGCCGGCGTCCTGGGGCAGCGCCGGGGTACCTTCCGGCTGTGGTTCACCAAAGGCGACGATACCGTCTACGAGCCACGGGTCAAGGTGGTGGCGAATGGTGACATCGTGATCGCTGAGACCGATGCCACCCCGTCACACCGTCGCCGTGGCCGTCTTACCGCGGCGCAGACCGTCTTCGAGCGGGGCCCGCTGGCCCTGGTTGCCGACGCGGCCGGGATCCTGCCCGGGGACGGGCGCGGGGCCTTCCACTTAGGCGCCGGCATAGGGGTGCTCTTGATCGGCGCCGCCGCTACCGGCGGGCTGGCGGCCTTACGGCTCTCCAGCCGCTTTGCTCGGCCGTACTGACCGCCGCACGAGGCACTACCGGCCGGTGCCTGGCTCACGTACCCTACCGTCGGGAGCTCGAAACCGTGGCTCCCTCTAGCGGCCTATGGAGCGATCAGTCGGACGGCGGGAATAATCGCTCCGCCACCGGGACAGTCATCACCGGCGCTCAGGAGCGGCTCTGCACACCGGGCCTTAGGAGGCCCGCTCGCCCATCAGCTTCTTGGCCCGATTGATCGCCCCGCGCGCCGTCGTGCAGCCGAACGAGATTCGCTCGCCGTGCACCCACACGGAAAAGGCCTGCTTCCCGGCCTGGGTGGTGTAGGGGCGCAACTCCCAGCCTTCGGGGAGCCCCTGCGCTTCCGCATGCTGCGCCTGCACCGTAGTCATCTCCTGCTCCTCCTCTAGCCCCTGAGGGCGTCGGCCCTATCGCCTGAGGGCCCAGGCATCGTGTGCTCCCCATTCATGTCATCCCCTCGCCGCCACGCAAGGGGAACGGGCACGGCTCACGCACCTTGTGACAGAATACACAAAGTCCGAGGTCTTGTACAGCTTCATGAGCAGCTCAGCCCCAAGGGGCGTCCCTGTGGGGGGAACGTTGCGCCGGCCTGAGTTGACCGTTATCCTGCCACCGATGCGAACCTTCCCCCGTGGCGTGGCCGGCAGGCCGCTCCCTGCGGCAGCGATCTAAGAGGCTGCGCCCACTATGCGTGCCGGCGTCGTCGGACTCTTGCCCCGTCAACCGAGTGCCATCACTCCGGAGCACGTCGTGCGTCTCCAGGAGCTGGGATTCACGGGCGCCTCCATCTCCCTTCCTGCCCCCGACGACGTACGGGAGGCCGACCTCGTCCATGCGCGCGATGTCCTGGCCGAGGGGGGCATCCGTATTGCCCAGGCCAGCGCCGCCTACCCGGCCCTCGTCCATCCTGACGCCGGGCAACGGGCCCAGGGCGTGCGCCTCGTCCAGCAGGCCTGCCGCGCCGCCCGCTCGTTAGACGCCGTCTATCTCCTCGTCCGCTCGGGGAGCGTGAATCTAGGGGGCAACTACTTTCCCCACCGGGAGAACCACAGCCAGGCCACCACCGACCGGCTCGTCGAGAGCTTGCGCCAGGTGTGCGTCGCCGCCGAGACGGAAGGGGTGACCCTGGGGCTGGAATGCCACGTCATCACCACCCTGGAATCCCCGGAAAAGGTGCGCCAGATCATCGATGCCGTGGGCTCGCCGGCGCTGCGCTATAACGCCGACCCGGTCAACTTCGTCGCCTCCTTTCAGGATGCCTACGACAGCGCCGCCGTGCTTCAGCGGGTGTTCGACCACCTCGGCCCGTACGTCGTCAGCGCGCACGTCAAGGACGTCTGTCTAGGGGACCGCTTGATCGTGCACATCGACGAGTGCGTCCCGGGCGAGGGGATCTTCGACCTCCTCACCTTTATGCGCCTCTACGAGCGGCAGCATCCGGACGGCTTCGCCTTGATCGAGCACCTACCGGACAGCAAGATCCCGGCGGCGAAGCGGGCGCTCGACGCCGTTCTCGCCCAAGCCGGCATCCCCTGGAAGACGGACTAGTGCGCTGTCACAGCTCATCTGGGGGCCTCCCCGCGCCGGCGCTCGCCCCCAACAGCCGCTTGACACAGCGCGCGGGTGCGGGGTGGGTGCGCCTGCCAGGGCTTTCCCTAGCTGCCGGCAACCGGTATCCCACGCAAGGAGTGACTCTGAGATGACGGCCGGAATACTCGAGGGCAAGGTGGCGCTGATCACGGGCGGGGCGCGGGGTATTGGTGGTGCCACCGCCAGGCGGTTTGTCTCCGAAGGGGCCAGGGTGGCCATCGGCGACCTCCTGGCCCATGAGGCCTCTGAGACCATTGAAGCCATCAAGGGCGCCGGGGGCCAGGCGGTGTTCGTGCAGACAGACGTGACCCGAGAAGAAGACTGCCGCCGCCTGGCAGGGGCGGCGGCCGAGCAGTTCGGCCGCCTCGACGTCGTCGTCACCTCCGCCGGTATCCTCCATGGGGCCTACGTGGGGCTGGAAGACCTCGATCTAGAGACGTTCGAGCGCGTCCAGGCGGTGAACGTGCGGGGCACCTTCTTGACCGTGAAGCACGCCGTCCCCCACATCAAGCGCAGCGGTGGGGGCGTGGCGCTGTGTATCTCCTCCGGCGCCGGCGTCAGGGGCCCCAGCTCTTCCATTGCCTACGGGACGAGCAAGGCCGGCGTCCACGGCCTGGTGATGACCCTCCAACCGCGCCTGGAGCAGCAGGGCATCCGCGCGCATGCCATCTGTCCCGGCAGTATCGATACCCCTCTCAAGCGAGAGAACGTCGCCGACGCGGCGCGGGCCGCCGGGCGGGAAGTCCCTCAGGCGCTGGCGAACGCCAGCCTCGGCGATCCCGACGGCGTGGCCCGGATACTCGCCTTTCTCGCCAGCGAGGACGCCGACTTCGTCCGCGGTACTATCTTCACTCGCTGAGAGAGTGATGGACGTCGTCGATACCCACGGTCATCTCGGCCCTTCGCCCACCGGCAGCAGCGGCGAGACGACTGAGGAAGAAGTGCTGGCGGCCATGGCGGCGCAGGGGGTGACCACCACCCTGGTGATGCCCCAGTCACTGCAGCCGGACGAGCGCGTGGTGCATGATCGCATCGCCCGCTTCGCGGCCACCAACCCCGGACGCATCTATGGCATGGCCAGCATCTCCCCCCTGTGGGAGGAGGCGCCCTACTATGCCGAAGCGCGTCGCTGCGTGCGGGAGCTGGGCTTCAAGGCCCTCAAGCTCCACCCCGGCTCGTATAACACTGCCCCAACGCAACCGCGGGCGGAGAAGTGCTTTCGTGCCGCCGCCGAGCTGGGGGTGCCCTTGATCATCCACACCGGCCTGGGCGCCCCGCCGGCCTTGCCGGCCCTGGTCATTCCCCGCGCCCGGCAGTTCCCCCACCTCCCGATCGTCCTAGCCCACGCCGGGTTCGTCGCCTACGCCGACGAGGCCCTGGTGGTGGCCCAAGAGTGCGCCAACGTCTACCTGGAGCCGTCCTGGTGCCAGTTCTACCAGGCCCGGCGGATGGTGGCGGCCATCGGCAGCGAGCGCATGCTGATGGGCTCGGATCACCCGCCCAACCTGGCCGTGGAGCTGGCCAAATGGCGTGCCACCGGCATCAGCCCCGAGCACCTGGCCAACGTCTTCGGCCATACCCCCCGGCGCCTGTTTGGTTTGCCCGACCCCACCGTCTGACCCACGCTTCCTCGTTGGGCTTCCTCGTTGGGCTTCCTGCGGGCGCTCCCTGCAGGCGCCTCAGCGAACGGTGAAACATCCCCGCAGGGAGCGCGGCGCTCTGAGACATCGCACCTGAAACTTGAGATGGCGGACCAGATTTCGGACCTGAGAGAGGTATGCCGTGCCGTCGTTGCGCGCCCACATGGTCTTTCTGAGCGAGCTACGTGACGTCCTGGTCGGGGCGCTCACGTTCGGCGGCGTAGCCTAAACAGGCCTGGATGTCTTCCGCCGTCAGGTACGGGAAGTCTGCCAGGATCTCCTCCTCAGACATGCCCGCGGCGAGATAGGAGAGCACGTCGTAGACCGTGATCCGCAGCCCCCTGATGGTAGGCCTCCCACTCCGTTTGCCGGGCTCGAGCGTGATGCGTTCCTGGTACGATCGGTCGGGTGTGCTCACGTTCGCCTCCTCGATCTCGGCGTACCGCAGACGAGGAAATTGAGCACCGTCACTCGCAGGCGAGATCACCTGGGATCTGAGCATCCGCCCGTGGATCAGGCGCCGATCGCCGATCCCAATGACATTCCAGAGCCAATGGATGAAGCAGCGGCGGCTGACTACTCGACGCACGGCTTCGCCGCCGAGGTGCTCGACCAACTCCCAGACGAGACGGAGCACCTCACCGGATCGTTCGTGCGCCTGCTTGAGGAGCGGCGAGAAATTGCTGGGCGTGGTGCCAGCCCGGCCGTTCTGGGGCCTGCCAGGCTACGACCCGGTGAAGAGTGATCCCGCCAGGGGCGGTTGATTAGGTGAGGGTCAGGCCGGCGCGGGAGGCCACCGCGGTGATTGCCTCCATGCCCAGGCGGGCGCTGGTCTCGGCGTCTACGTCGGCCAGGCGAGGGCCGAGAACCTCCATGCCCACGAAGCCGTCAAATCCGGTGGCGTCGATCGCCCGCAGCCAGTCGGCTAAGGGGATCACCCCTTCGCCGGGGACGAGCCGGTCGGCGTCGATGAGGCGCTCGCGCGGGGCGTCCTTGGCGTCGTTGATGTGCAGCAGAACGATGCGCTCGGCTGGGGTCTGTCTGATGGTGTCCAGGGTGTCCCCGGCGGCGTACCAGTGGTACGAGTCTAGCGTCAGGCCGACACTCCCCAGGGGGCTGCCGGCACCCGCCTCATCTAGCAGCTCGTTGGCTTCGGCCATGGACTGGATAAAGGCGTAGGGTCGATCGGGGTGCAGGGTCTTCACACCCAGGAACTCGATACCCAGCCGTACCCCGCTGCCGTCCAGGGCGGCGTCCACCTGGCGGACGCGTTGCACCACCAGGGGCCAGAGCACGTCTTTGGGCTCGGTGGCTCGATTCCACAGCACCGTCACCGTGCGCGTCGCCCCCAGGGCGGCGGCTTGCCTGGCCCGCTCCGGGACTTGCTCCAGCGCCGGGGCGAACTCCGTTTCCGGGGCCAGGAGGTTGCTCCCCAGGATGCCCCCGGCAGTGGAAGGGGCGACCCCATAGCGGGCGAACATGGCGGCGCCGTCGGCGTTCTGCAGCTCGTTCAGGCCGAAGTCCAGGCCGGGGTAGCCGTACTTCTGGGCCAGGGCTGCCTTTTCTTCAAGGGTCAGCTTGGCGTTGCGGAGCTGCGAGCCGTGTAGCGTCGGTCGGATGCGTCCCATCAGGGCCTCCTCGATCTTCAGGACTCAGTGTCCAGCACGCCCGGCCGGCGGCACGATGGAGCATGTTCCCACCGGTCTAGGGGATCGGCGGTCCCGATCCCGGGCGCCGCTGGCGCTTACGCAAGAAGGCTTCCAGGGCCTCGACGACGGCCGCGCCACTGGGCAGCTCGCCAGGCGGGTTGCGGGTCTCGGCCCCGTCGTCGTCATCATCGTCGTCGTACTGCCGCTCCAGCTCCTTGACGTAGGCCAGGGCTTCCGGATCCTTGGAGACGGCATCCTGCACCTGCTCCGAGAAGCGGGTAGCGGCCTCGTCCAGCAGATCGAGGTCCAGCGTCAGGTGCAGCACTCGCGCCACCTCGCGCAGGATACGGGCAGCGACCACCGGATTGGGATTGGCCGAGATGTAGTGTGGCGCCCGGCCCCAGAACGTCGCCACCGGGTACCCCGCCTCGGCGAACCGGCTGGTCAGGAGGGTGATGATCCCGGTTGGCCCTTCATAGCGGGCGGTGTGGAAGGTCAACCCCTGGAGCAGAGGGTGCAGCTCCGGGTTGGCGGCGTAGTTGTTCACGCGCGGGGGCATGGTGTGCGGGATGTCCTCGAAATAGGCCCCCAGGGCAATGACCAGCTGCACGCCGGTGCGCCGGGCCACCTCCAAGACCATCTCGCTGAACTGCCGCCAACGCAGATCCGGCTCCGTGCCCAGGAGGACGACTAGGTCGCGGGCGTCGGGGTCGTCACTTGGATCGATGCAGGCGAAAAACTCGTTCGTCGGCCACTCGATCCGGCGCCGGCCCCGGCGGGTGAGCCGCACGTGCGGGCGGCGGTCGGTGAAGACGAAGAACTCCTCTGAGTCGATCGAAGCGAAACGCGTCCCGTCGAGCTGCGACTTGACCACTTGCGCCGCCGTGCTGGCCGCTTCCCCGGCGTCATTCCATCCCTCGAAGGCCATCAAGAGCACCGGGTTCCGCAGGGTGGGGATGTTGTGTAGCGTCAGGTGGGGGAGGATCCGCGGCTCGCGCGGCTCGCGCGGCTCTCCGGCCCGGGTGGCCCGAGTCCCCCGCGGTCGGGGCGTGCGGATCCGCGGCGTCACACCGGGTGCGCCAGGCTCGGGTGTGCCCGCACTCTCCGGCGCGTCGCCGGGACTCTGGGGGACGCCACTCCCCCCGCCCGGCCCGGACTCTCCGGCATCGTTGTGCAGCGCTCTCGACTCTGCCATGATCACTCTTGTGATGATACCCGGCCGGTCTTGGTCCGTTCAGAACCCCTTGCGGCCCCCGCGGCGCGCCGACCTGCTCCCCCGTCTGACCGGGCCCCTTTCCGGCGCCGTCGCGTCAGGGGGCGGCAGCCACAGTCTCTAAAGCGCGGCGCGCGCCTAACCGCTCCAGCGCGCCGGCGATGCATGTCCTGGTGACGAAGCGAGCATTTCCACACCCGTCTCAAGGCCCCCCGCCCCCGGCGACGTGCGCGGAGAGGTTAGCCGGTGGGGCAGTGCAGATGGTGCCAGGCTCGGTAGAGCCCCACCAGGCTGAAGGCTTGCTGGATCTCGCTCGCCTGCGCCTGTCGGAGCGCTTCCGCCAGGGGTACCGTCTTGACTGCCAGCTCCTCCGTTTCGTCCGGCGTGGCCTGGCCTGCGACCAGGTCTTGGGCCAGGTAGAGGTAGCCCCGCTGGTCGGTGACGCTGTTGGAGATGTGGCAGTCTCCTAAGGGAGTCCATTGCTGCGCCACCAGGCCCGTCTCCTCACGCAGCTCCCGTGCCGCGCCGGCTAGCAGGTCTTCACCGCGGGCGCTGTAGCCGGTGACGATCTCCCAGGAATATTCATCCATGGTGTAGCGGTACTGTCCCACGAGGTGCACCAGGTGGTCGGGCGTCACGGCCACGACGCCCACTGCAGGGGTTGTCTCGATTACCCCGTAGATCCCCAAGGTCCCGTTGGGCCGGATCACCTGATCCTCTCGCACGCGGATCCATGGGTTGTGGTAGACCTCGCGCGTGCCCGTGACCTGCCAGGGACCCCGCCGCTGGATGGTCACGTGGCCAGCGCGGAACGCCCGCTGTCTTCGCCGGAGGGGAGCCCATCGAGCGCCCCGGCGCGCAAACGCCCCCGGCGGGCGGCGTAGCCGGACAGGCCGCGCTCGATAGCATGGTAGACGTCGGCGAGTGAGACGGCGTCGCTCAGCAGCAGTCCGATCAGCAGCTCGCGGGCGACGTGGTCGGCGTCAACGCCGTAGGCAGCCTCGGCTGTATCCAGGACCTCGGCTGTGTCCAGGACCTGGGTAAGGTGTGATTGCATACGGCCCACAGTCTACCTGGTGAGTCCGCCTCCCCCCCAGGTGCTAGCTCTCCAGATCGCTGCTTTGATGGCTGTAGACGGCCCGGGAGGTATCCGCCCCCAGTGGTGGAGTGGTCTACGCAGCGGCCGGTAAGACCTCACAGGCGTCGGGCCCTCACAGTCAGGTGGTACCCCGCGGGGCCGGTGGGGAGCAGGTCCTCCACCAGGTAGGCGGCGAAGTAGACGTGACGCAGGAGCAGGTAGGCCCGCTCCCAGCGCAGGATGCCCCGGCACAGGACGAGGAGAGCCAGGTGGATGGGCTCGGCCAGGCCGATGCCGGTGCGCTGTATGCGGTCGACGACCATCTCGTCGCCCAGCAACGAGCGGACGTCTTCCACGGTGAAGTGGCGGTGTTGGCCACCTGTCGACTGCTCGCTTGGCTCCAGCGGCGGGAGGCCCGGCCAGCGGCGCTGCAGGGCGCGATAGACGTTCAGCGAATCCAGGGCCGCGAGTGGTCCGCGGTACGGCACGCTCAGTACGAGCGTCCCCCCGGGACGCAGCGCCCGCTGCGCTTCGGCCAGCACCCCCGCCGGATCAGCGGCATGCTCCAGAACGTCCAGCAGGGCAACGGCGTCTACCGCCCCGCTCCGCAGCGGTAAGGCCGACCCGTCACCCTGGGCCAGGGGCAAGCGGGGGTAGCGCCGGCGGGCCTGTAAGGCGTACGGCCGGTAGGGCTCGATCCCCAGCACGTACCGGCTCCCGGCGTTCCGGCCCCCCGCCCGCCGGCTTGACCTTCCGTCCTCTCGCTCCCCGGCCCTGGCCAGCACGGCGCTCCCGAACCCGAACGCGCAGCCCACGTCAAGTACGCGTCGAGCGCTACAGGGGAGCCAGCGCGCCGCCCGGCCCCAGCGCCCGATCACGCCGGCGTCGTGCCCTCCCCCTGCTTCGTGGTGTGTGAATGGGCGAGCGAATGGGGATGAGCTGGCTGGCCGGCCGGTGGCGGAGGCATAGATCCCACCACGTAGCGCCGCCCTTTCCAGGTCACGGCCCCACCGGTCAGGCTCCGTATGGTGGACTCGATGGCAATACCGTTGAAGACGGTAGCCGCCAGGGGCTGCCCCAGAGCGTACCGCGCCGGCACGTTGTACCGCGTCGCCCAGCCGGCCAGACCTGCAGCCAGGGCTGCCCAGGCCAGCGCCATCCCGCCGAGGGCCGCCAGCCGGTCGCCCCCGGCCGTTCGGGCGGCGTGCCCCAGGAGGGGCAGCGTTGCCCCGGCGCAGGCGCTGGAGAGGGCGACGCGCATCCCACGTAACGGCTGTCCGGCGAGCAGGGCGTAGGCGTTCTTGCCAAACCCCTCTCGAATGGAGACCAGGTCGCGGTACATGCGCACGCTGCCGAGGTGCTCGCCACGGAGCGTCTCCACGCAGTGCCCCCGGGACGCCAGGACGCGCGCCAGGGCCACGTCTTCGATGATGCTGTCGCGTACCGCGCCGTGGCCCCCAACGGCGGCATAGACCGCCTGGCGGATCAGGATGAACTGTCCGTTCAGGATGGCCCCTACGCCGTGGTCACCCCCTGCCTCGCCATCACCCCTCGAGCCCCCGAGCCCCGCCCGCCCTATCCCGGCGAAGAGCTGCTGATAGGCGAAGGGCAGGAGCAGACGCTCCCAGAATGTGTCACAGCGCTGCTGCAGCAGGAGAGAGAGGGCGTCCACGTTCTGCTCAAGGGCATAGGAGACGGTTTGCGCCAGGGCGTCCGGCCGCAGCGTCGTGTCCGCGTCCAGAAAGAGGAGCCACTCGCCGCGGGCAATACCCGCCCCCTGCCAGCACGCGTTGGGCTTGCCCATCCACCCTGCCGGCCGCTGGTGCTCTTCCAGGCGCAGCACGCGCGCCCCCAGGGCGGTCGCCAGCTCCCCGGTGGCATCGGACGAGGCGTCGTCGACGACGATGACCTCGTGCGGCGGGCCCCCGGTGGCTCTCCCGGTGGCCGGGCCATTCGGCTTGCCTCCACCCCGCAATGACACCAACAGGCGGGGGAGGTTGTGCGCTTCGTTTCGCGCCGGGATGATGATGGACACGAACGGCCACGCCTCCGGAGGGGGCGGCGTCTCAGCAGCCGTTACCCGTCCCACGGCCGAGTAATGGCTGTGGGAACGCCAGCCCGTCCATGCCGCGTAGGCGGCGCCGGCGACGAGGGGCAGCAGTCGCATCATCTTCTAGTCTCCAAGGGGCGGGAGCCGGTGGCCCCGCTCGGGCCGGCAGGATCCCTGGCGCCGGCAGCCAAGCTCATCCCCTCACGGCTATGCGGTGGTAGCCGGCCGATCCATCAGGAAACGGACCACTCGGCGCCACCTCTTGCGGCCGGCCTTCCCCGTCCACCGCTCGGGCCTCGACGGCCAGCTCGCCCAGGGCGCCCGGCGGCACGTCGATCAGCGCCCGCCACTGCACCCACGTCGGCGGCGCCAGGGGTGGGAGGTGCACCTCGGCCGGCAGCCAGAGCGGCGCGCCGGCCCTGCCGCCGGCCACTAAACGCACCTCGACGGCTGAGATGCTCCGCCCGCCGGCGAGGGCCATGCCGGCCACCCGGATGCCGTCACTCTCCCGCCGGGCCAGGTCGATGCGCGCCGTGGTGCGGATGGCCGCCCCGTCCGTCCAGCCCCGGCGAGGCCAGTACCCCCGGTGTGACGCCGGCGCCAGGCTGATCTCCGTTAGCCACTTCACTTGCTTGAAGCCATAGAGCCCCGGCAGGAGGGCCCGCGCCGGGTGTCCATGGAGGCGAGTCAACAACTCCCCGTTCATGGCATAGGCGACCATGTTCTCCGGGTGCAGGGCGAGGTCCAGCGGGACGCTCTCTTCGTGCCCGTCCGGGGCGCGGAAGACCACCCGACCGGCGTCCGGCAGGGGCGCGGCGCGCAGCAAGAGCTCCCGAAGGGAGGCACCAGACCAGAGGGCGTTGCTCATCAGCGATCCGCCTACCGGGTTGCTGACGCATTGAAATGTGACGTACTCGTCCCGCCGGGGGAGGGTCAGCAGGTCGTCGAAGGCCAGGGTCACGGGGCGCTGGGCCAGTCCTCCTACCCGCAGGCGCCAGAACCGGGTGTCCACCGCCGGGTCCTGGGCGTTCTTGCTCACGACGTAGAATCGGGCCACCGGCGTCACTTCCGGCGACTGCCCGGCGACAGGGAAGCCCTCGGCGCGGGCCGGCGGAGCCTGGAACGGGAACAGCTCCCCGCCGGCGAGGCCGGGGAGGCGGTCGCGCCGCCCGGCGTCGATCGCGGCCACGCCCAGAGTGCCGGCCGCCCCGCCGGCCACCCAGAGGTTGTGGCGCAACAGGGCCCGGCGCGTGTCCGGGAGGCCGGGCACACCCTTGGCAGGGCGTAATCTGGCCTCGCTCCCGGCGGGCCCGGTCGCCTGAAACATGTCTTGCCCGGGAACGTCCCGGGCGTGGCGCGGTCTGGCCCACCGCCTCCTGATCAGCTCTGGGAGCAGCGGCAGGAGGAAGGACACCTGCCCGGCGCCGTAGGCCAGCGCCGGCAGGGGCGACGCCTCTCGAGCAAAGGTCAGCGTCAGCCCGGCTACACCCGCCAGCGCCAGGCCCGGCCAGAGCGCCCCCGATAACCCCCGTGGTGCCCCCGGCTCCTGGGCCTCGGCCAGGTCCCGAGACGTGGGACTCGAGCGCTGAGACCCGAGACGTTGGACCCTAGATTTCGCCTCCCCCAGGGCAGACACCGCCCCCAGAAGACCGCCCGCCACCAGCAGGAGGGCCAGGGCGCCAAACAAGGCCAGGGAACGGGCCACCATGGGATCGAGGCGTTGCAGCAGGACGTTGGCTATGGCCACCGGCGTCCATTGCATCACCGCCTGGGCCACCGGCTCCAGCACCGATGGAGCGGTCAGTACGGTCGCGCAGACGGTAGAGAGCAGGCAGCCGGCGGCGGCGCCCAACGTCCCTCGCCGGTGCCCGGCGGCCAGGGCGCTACGCCCGCTACTCCCGGTCTCGATCCCATGGGAGCGCTGGAGGGCGGCGCCCTCGGCTGTGGCGGGGGGGCGCGGGGAGGGAGCGGCGGCCCAGGCGCCGGCAACGAGTCTGCCCTGCGCCACCCGGCCGGTTGCCGCGGCATCCGGTGCAGCGGCATCTCGTGCGACGCTGGCTCCTCGGGAGTCGCCGGAGATGCCGCGCCTGTGACGCGGAACAGGGGGCTGAGGGTTCCTCCCCAGCCAGCGGGCGACGCGCCGGCGTGTCTGCGCCGACTGCAAGAAGATGAGGGTCTGGGTCACCATCAAGTTCGTGACCAGAAAGAAGAGGGCCTCTTCCAGGGGCAATCCGCCGAGCGTGATACCGGTGCTGCGGTCTTCGTGGATGTGCCAGATGCCCTGACTCAAGGCCAAGCGGTCGGCCAGGCACAGGTACAGCGTGGGCAAGGCGGTGGCTAGGAGCCAGGCGCGACGCGCCCGCCAGAGGTCACGCCAGCCGAAGGCCCACTGCAGAACCAGCACTGGCAGGGCCCAGGCAATCAACAGGACGAGGTAGGTCATCTCACCGAACATGATGGACATGATCCAGCCGGTTACTGCTTCTGGGCCAACGGCTGGCCGGTCTGCAAGGGCGTGACGAACGCACGCACGGCCTGCGCTGCCCCCTCAGCGGCCGGCCCGCTGAGGAGCACCAGCTCGTGCCCCGCCGTGAACTCGTGGTACACCACCGGGCCGGCCAGGCGCACCAGCAGGCGTCGTGTGTCCGCCCGGCGAACCACCCGGTCGTCCGTCCCCTGCAGCACCAGGGTCGGGCTCAGCACCCGCGCGGCCTCCCGGTAGGCCGCGGCGCCCAGGAGGCGCACCTCGTCCAGCACGGCGGTGGGGAGGCGGAGGCGGGTGCGGATCTCCAGCTGGGTGGCCACGTCGTCCAGGTCGATCCCCGGGGCGAGGCGCAGCAGCTCGGCGCGCAGGGCCGGGTCGCCGAAATTCGCCCGCGAGAACGGGGCGATGGTGCGTACGACGTGCTTTGCCAGGGGCAGGAGGCTCCCCAGCGCACCGATGTGCCAGAAGGGGGCGGCCAGGACGAGGCGCCCAGGCGGGGCCTCCGCCGCCAGGTGCAGGGCGATCGCCGCCCCCATGGAGTTGCCGGCCAGTAAGGCCACCGGATCTTCGCGTAGGGTGGCCTGCCAGGCCCGGCGAGCGGCGTCGATCCAGGCCCGGCGGCGCATCTCCCCTAGGCGGGCGATCTCCGAGCCCATCCCCGGCAGGAGCAGCCCATGCGCCCTCCAGCCCGCGGCGCCGAGGAGCTCACCTAAGGGGCGCATCTCCGCCGGCGTGCCCGGAAAGCCGTGGATCAGCAGCGCCCGGCGGGGGCCGTCCCCCAGGGCGAAGGGAGCGTGCTCCGGCCCGGCGAAAAACGGTAGCGAGACCATCCCCGTTCCTCAGCTCCCGACCGGCCTAGCCGGACAGCACGGCCGGCTGCCCTGCCAGGTCACCGAGCGCGGCGACGTCCCCTCCCATGGCCGGCTGCGACAGCGCCTGCACCTCACGTTCCACCTGCCGCACAAAGGCGGCCAGCGGCGCTCCAGCCCCTTCCCCGCCCCGTGCGACGCCGGCGTCAAGTGGTCGGCCGAAGCGTAGGGTGACCTGCCACCGTCCCCGCAGCCACAGGGCGTCCGATAGGTCCCCCGGGGCGGGGCCCCCGGGCGTTGGCACGTCCCGCCGTCCCGCTTCCCCCGGTGCCACGCTATAGCTGAGTCCGGCGGGAACGACGGGTACCGGCGCCCGCCCGTCTCGGGCCGCCAGGGCCGCCATGCGGGCGAAGCCGGGACGAAAGGGCAGGAATTCCGCCCCTTGCTTGGGGGTATAGCGCGGGTCGATGTTCGGGTACCCCTCCGGGAACACCACCAGGGCGCGGCCGGCCCGTAGCAGGGCCGTTGCCTCGGCGATCCCCTGGCGCAGGTAGCGAGACGTCTCGTCCAGGCGGTAGGCCGGCCCCTGGGGATGCTCCCGCGCTTGCCGGGCGATCTCTTCCTGGCGCAGGATGACCGGCCAGCGGGCGGCGCGGCACAGCCCTTCCATGAAGCGCCGCCCGCTGCGTCCGTGCACCCAGTCAAGGGCCACGAAAAAGTGCACCTGGCGCGGCACGGTGGTGAGCAGGGCCAGGGCATCGTACAGGTGGTGGAAGTGCCGGCTGGCAATCAGCACTGGCCCCCTGGCCGGGACGTGGTCGAGCCCCTCGACGTGCAGGCAGATGCGCCGGGCGGCCCCCAGGCGAGCGGCGCTGCGGATCCCCAGCCAGCACACCGTATCCACACTCACGTCCAACGTCTTGGGTCTCAGGTGCGGGATCCACAGATCGCGGCCTCGGTTCCTCACGGTAGCCACGTCTGCAGTCTCCCGCCGGCACGTTTCGGGATCCAGGGATTGGCGAGTAAGGACGGCGACTGGAACAACCTTACACTCCACGCCGGCCAGGTTCGAGCGGCGTGACGCGTCACGCCTGCCGGAGCCCCAAGGAGCCACCCTGCCCCCCTTAGACGCTGCCCTGCGAGGCTTGAGACTTGAGGCCACGGACGTGGGACGTGAGGCCCGCGCCCCTGGCCGGCGGGAGGAGCCCGCCGGCGATAGGCAACAGCCCCAGGATCACCGAGAGGACAATAGGGATCCACAGGCCAACACTGGCGCTGAGCACCGCGGCAAACGCTGTATTGGCAACGTAGATGCCCAGGGGTACCCAGAGGACGACCCGCTCCCGGCCGGGCTCGACGCGCCACAGCCAGCGGCTCAGCCCCATAAAGAGCAGGGCCGTCCCGGCCCAGCCGACGAAGTTCTGGACCGGCATGCCGAAGTACGGCCCCTGCTGATTCCAGGCCCAGAACTTCATTGGGAGCGCCTCATGGGCCATCGCTGGGTCGAGCACCAGGTCCCATACCACCAACAGCCAGACCCCCAGGAGCACTCCCGCTACCGACCGCAGGGGCCCTCTCTGCGCAGACCCAGACCAGCGCCCCTCTACCATCAGGCCGGCCAGAAAGTACGAGGCCAGCCCCATGTAGAACCATGAGAGGGGGATGCTATACGGTACCCGCCCCAGGATCTTGAACCCCAGGCCACCGGTGTACTCGTAGGCCCCGAAGGGCCAGCCCGTGCCGGTGCCCAGGAGCTCAATGGTCAGCGAGAGCGTCGTGGCTAGGGCGAAGAACACCAGGACGCGTCGCCAGCCAACGGCCAGCGCCCCGGCCAGGAGCATGGTAGCGGCGCCGAAAATGATGTGCAGTGATCCGGCGTAGGCCATCCCCCAGACGAACACCTGGGTCATCTGCGGATCGCCGGACCAGATCTCCGGATGGGGCACCATGATCAGAATTCCGACCAGGCCGAAGACCAGCGCCGCCAGGTGGGCGAGGAACAGACCCCAGATCAAGCTCATGCCGCTTCTCCCGATATCATAGTCCGGCCCCGCCAGACGTGCCGGCGCCGGAACAGGCTGTGCCACAGGGCCACGGCTACAGGGACGTCACAGAGCGGTGAGAGCCAGTACGACCACGGGCGTCCGCGGTAGGCCCGCGCCGTCCCCACCAGGACCCCCAGCCTGACGGCGACCAGCCCGCCGTTCACCGCCGGTGGCAACAGCGTCACCAGCAGACGTGCGCCATGGAGCCAGGGAGAACGGGCCACAGGCGCCCCTGCCGGGGCCCCAGTCTTGCCGGCGGCTGCTCGGTGCCCCCACCGGCCGCTGAGTGAAAGGATCAGTCCCAGTAGAAGAGGGAAGGGGAGGGCCTGCACCAGGCTCACCTCCAGCAGCCCCAGCAGGGGGGAGGCTCCGGCGTATTGGTCACGTAGGGGCAGCGAGCGGGGCCAGTTTTGCCATGCCTCCCATCCGCTGGCGTACATTCGCACGTACACCGGGACTTCTGATTCGTAGAAGCCCACGGCGTGGCCGGCGGCGGCCAGGTGCCGCGCCAGGGTGACGTCTTCGCACCGCGAGGTCCTGGTAGACACGTAGCCCCCGACGTCGACCAGCACGTCCCGGCGACAAAGAAAGCATTGCCCGTTGGCCTGTACCGCGTCTACACGGCGCGTCGCCCCTCCGGGACTGCCCAGGCGGTACACCAGCGTCGTCAGCAGCGCCGGGTGGATCAGACCCTCGTCCCAGCCGGAGAGCTCCTGGACGGTGGCCAAGCTCAGGGCAGGGATGCCGGTCTGCTGGGCGTGGGCGACGAGGGAGGGCGTTAGCCCTGGCTGCGGTCGCACGTCGGCGTCCACAGTCAAGACCCAGTCACTCTCCGGCGCCGACTGCCCCAGGCCTACCTGGAGCCCCCAGGCCTTGCCGTTCCAGTCCGGCGGGATGGGGGTGGCGTCGATCAAGCGCACCCGAGTGTCACGCCCGGCGTAGCCGGCCACGAGGTCCAGCGTCCCGTCTGTGGATCCCCCGTCCACCACGAGGATCTCCCTCACCTCTTCACCCTGCGCCAGGAGCCCGTCGAGGCAGGGGGCCAGCCGGGAGACCTCGTTGAGCACGGGGAGGATCACCGAGACCCGTGCCTCTCCGCTGGCGCCACACAGTGGCACCGCGCGCACGCGCTCACCCGTGGCCGTCCGTGCCAGGCGGGCGAGGACACGCCCGCCAAAGCCGGCCTGAGCCACGGCCAGCAGCAACAACGCCGTCCCGACCGGTCGCAAACGCCTCGCTCCTGAGACTTTCCTTCGCTGTTTACCGCGCAGACCTCTGGGCGTGGTGTGGGGCTGCGGTCTCCCATGGGGACGTCTGGAGATCGATGCACCGGTCAGATCGTACGTTGCAACGTGTCCAGGATGTGCTACCGGTCACCGGCCGTTGCCCCCTGATCACCAAGCCCTGATCACCAAGAAAGAACGGCGGCCGGCCGTCCCGGGCGGGGGAGCCGAGGGCGGCCGGCCGACCGTAGGGGCCGGCCAGACGAGACGGGCATCGGGGGGGAGTTAGCCCGCCTCGCCCGAACCGGCTGCCGGCGGCAGGGGGGCTGCCGGCCGGCCCGTGAACGCCAGCAGCACCAACCCCGTCAGCAGGACTTGCAGAACGAAGAAGCCGTGCTCCTCCAGGGGGACGAGTCCCACGGTCACGCCCAGGACGCTGCCTGGTGGGTAGCTCCACACCCCTTGAGCGATGATGTAGTTGTCCCACGGCGCGGTGTACAACGTGGCCACCAGCGCCACCGCCGCCACGCTCCACGCCCAGGCAGGCGTCATCTTGCGGCGCAGCGCCACGGCCAGGCCGGCGCAGGGCAGGACGAGAAAGAGGGCCAGGAACATGCCGTAGGTCATTGGCCCCCCCCGCACGCGGGAGGGGCTGCGCCCCCGGCGCCCCCTTCGGCGCCCCCTTCCGGCCCTGCCCCGGTGGCCTCTAACCTCCGGGCAGGGGAGTGACTCACGGTCACTCCCGAAGGAGCGCCTCCACCGCCTCGGTGGCTTGGCTGGCGTCCCCGGCGAAGTAGATGCCCGGGATCCCCTTCGCCAGCGCCGGGTCGGTCTGAAACGCCTGTCCGCCAAATGCGAAGCGCGGGCGCGGCGGGTCGAGCGCGGCCAGGGCCTGGCCAATGCCCTGTAACGCCCCGGCGGACTCGAGGGTGGTCGCCGAGAGGCATACCATCTCCGGGCGCATGCGCTGCGAGACCTCCACCGCCGCCCCCGCCGTCACGTTCGGCCCCAGGTAGGTCACCCGCAGGCCACGGCGGCGTAAGAAGAGGCTGAGGATCAGGACGCCGATCTCGTGCTGCTCCTCGGGAGCCGTCCCCATCACGATCAGCGGCCGGCCGTTTCCGGTATCCAGCAGGGCCGCTAGCTGCTCCAGCCGGCGTCGCACCAGGGCGGTTGCGAAGTGCTCCACTGCCGGTGAGACCTCCCCCCGATGCCACCGTTCCCCGAGGTTGACGAGCGTTGGCTGGATGACCTCCAGGCAGACGGTCTCCAGCGTGTGAGCCGCCAGGGCCTGGGAGAGGAGCCTCTCCAGGGTCGTCGAATCGAAGGCCAGGGCCGCCTGGACCATCCCCTCGGCCAGCTCCAAAGGCGCAAAGGCGGCCCGCGTCGCCGGCTGCCCCACCGTTTCCGGCATCTGGCGCAGCTGGGCGACGGCGAGGCTGGCGCTCAAACCTCGCTCGGTCTGCTGGCGTAGCCACCGCACCACGGCCACGTCCCGCTCCCCGTAGACGCGCTGCCCTCCCGGCAGCCGGCGCGGCGACGGCACGCCGTAGCGCCGCTCCCAGGCCCGGAACGTCGTCGCCCGGACGCCGGTGAGCCGCTCCACGGCGTGCGTGTTGTAGCCCGGCGCCGGGCCAGGCCCTTCCTGCGGGGGGCTCTGGTCGCTCATCCTCGTCCCTGTCCCTCCCCGCTGCTGGTGCCCCCTCCGTCCACTGCCCCTGGGCCGGCGCCGGGCGGATACCGAGATCCTGGGCGGCGAGCCTGGCCGCCACTTCCCCCGCCAGGAGCACGCCCGGCACCCCCGGGCCGGGGTGCGTCCCTGCCCCGGCCAGGTACAACCCGGCCACGTCTTCCGATCGGTTGTGCGGCCGGAAATAGGCCGACTGCAGCAGCAAGGGCTGGATAGAAAAGGCGGCGCCCCGCTCGGAGCCCAGGCGGTCGCGGAAGTCCAGTGGCGTGCTGTGGCGCTCCACCACGATAGCCTCACGGATCCCCTGCAGGCCCAGCCCCTCCTCGAGGTAGGCGAGCACCTGCTCCCGCATCCGCGGGGCCGCGGCCCCCCAGTCGATGCGCCCGTCCAGGTGCGGCACCGGGGCCAGGACGTAGATCACCTCGCCGCCGGGCGGCGCCAGGGTTGGATCGGTCTTGGTGGGGGCATGGATGTACAAGGCCGGCTCGCGGGGCATCACCCGCCGGTCGAACAAGTCGCCCACGACGCCGCGGTAGTCTCCCGGCATGACGATGGTGTGGTGACTCAGCTCCGGATAGCGCCGGTCCAGCCCGAGATAGAGCAGATAGAGGCTCATCGAAAGCCGGAGGCGGTCGAGGCGGTCGTCCGTCCAGTGTCGCCGCCAGCGCCCCGGCACCAGCTGCCGGTAGGTGGTGGAGACGTCGGCGTTGCTCACCACCACGTCGGCCGGCCACGTCCGCCCGTCGGCGGTGGTAACGCCACTGACCCGTCCCTGCCCCTGACGTGAGGCGGTAGCGGCTCGATCCTTGATGACGATCTCGGCCACCGGCGCCTGGTACTCCACGCGTCCCCCAAGGCGGGTGAAGACGCTCACTAACGCCTGTACCACGGCGTGCATGCCCCCGTGGGCATAGTGCACGCCCCCGATCTGCTCCAGGTACGGCACCAGGGCGTAGATGCTCGAGGCGCTGCGTGGATTGCCGCCGATGAACAGGGGATGGAAGCTGAACAGCATGCGCAGGCGCGGATCGCGGAAGTAGTCCGCCGCCACGGCGTAGACTGAGCGGTCGGCACGCAGCCGGGCCAGGTCCGGCACTACCGAGAGAAAGGTGCGCAGGGAGCTGAAGTCGGCCGCCCCCAGGTCGTCGAACCCTCGACGGTACAGCCTGGCCGCGTGAGCCATGTAGCGCTGGAAGCCGGTGGATGCCCCCGGCTCAAAGGTCTCCAGCTGCTGGGCCAGGTCCGGCCCGAAGGTGCCGTAGTCGATGGCCGAGCCGTCGGCAAAGCGGACACGGTAGTACGGCTCCAGGCGGGTGAGGCGTACCTCCCCGGCCAGGGACGTTCCCCCCAGGCGGAACAAGGCGTCCAGCACCGGGGGCGCGGTGATGATTGTGGGCCCCGTATCAAAGGCGTAACCATCCGCCGTGATCCAGCCGGCGCGGCCCCCAGCCTGGTCGTTCGCTTCCAGGAGCGTCACCTGCAGACCGGCCGCCTGCAGCCGGATAGCAGCGGCCAGCCCGCCGAAGCCGGCGCCGATTACCACCGCCCGCGCGCCGGTGCTCGCGCTCATAGCGCCGCCACCTCGCTCATAGCGGTGGCCCCGCGCGCCTCGGCCGGCGGGAACCAGCGCCCGGTCCGCAGCGTCACGTAGGCCTGCCCGGCCGTCCACACCTTGTGCCTCCCCGAGGTCGCCGCCCGCCGCGTAAACACGTCATAGCCCTGGGCCTCGATCTGCCCCAAAATGGCCCGATAGAGGCGCCCGGCAATCAAAATCGGGAGCCGGCACTCCGGAGGGAGCAGGAAGATGCCCGGCATCCCGGCCTCGTAATAGGCCCGCGCCCGGGCGACTTCGTGCTGCATCAAGGCGACGAACGGGGCCGTGACCCTCTTGTTGGCCAGGGCATCGCCAGACCCGGCGAAGCGCCGCAAATCATCTGCCGGGAGATACACTCGCCCCCGCCCAAGATCCTCGCCCACGTCTCGCAAGCAGTTGGTCAGCTGCATGGCAATCCCCAGGCGCTCCGCCCGTCCACAGGCCTCCGGCGTGGCGGCCCCCAGGACGTAGCACATCGCCTGACCCACCGTCCCAGCCACGCGGTAGCAGTACTCGCGCAGCTCCGGAAAGGTCTGCATTTCCGTGCGGCTGGCGTCCGAGCGCACCCCCTCGATCAGCAGGCGCAGACAGCTGGGAGGCACCCGGAAGCGCTCGACGACCTCCACTACCGCGTCGGCCAGGAGCTGCGTTTCCCCTGCCGGCCGGTCCGGCGCCGCCGGGGGGGCCGGAATCAGCTCCCCGCCCGTTATCCCGTCTACCCAGCGAGCCCACTGCTCCAGGCGTGGCCCGCCGATCTCCGCCGGGTACTCGTCGGCTAGGTCGTCCACCGTGCGACAAAAGGCGTACAAGGCGGTGACGGCCAGCCGGCGCTGGGTGGGCAGGAAGCGGGCGGCAAAGGAAAACGTCAGCGCGCGGGAGGCAAACAGCCGGCGTAAGTCCGTCTCCTGCCGGACGGGTGCCGGCGGAACCGCAGTCCTCATCACCACCACCCCACAGCGCTCGACAACGGCCCCGACCGGGGAGATAGGGGCATGGTAGACAGGCGCACGCCCCCCCGGAGGGCGGTCCCCCGGCCGTCCCCTGGCGCCCCGGCGCACCACGCCCCGCTCGCTCGCACGGCGTCCACCCTACCCCAAGCGAGCGTTTCTGTCAACGTTTTGCATACCTTCTGCACAACCTGCCCCTCTTTACGGGCGCGGCGCTGTGCTTGGGGCAGCTTACGCCGGCTATGTAACAAGTCGTGGCGCATCTGCAAGGGCACGACGTACGCCACACCCATACCGGAGCGGGCCCAGGGGCGCACCCAGGCGTGACTCCCCACACGCTGGCGCCACCCCGGCGCTCCGTGCCGGTCCAGGCGGGCCAAGGGGGTGCACCCAGGCGTGACTGTCCGGCGGGACACCCGTGCAGGCTACGCACAGAGGATGCCTCTGTGGGTAGTTCGCGCCGGGCTACCCGGTACTCGGGCGCTGAGCTGCCCACGGGGTCAAGGCCCGGCGATTGTCGCTGGCAGGCCCAATGAATAGGCAGCGGGGTAACCGCCGGCTGCCCGAGGGACGAGGAGATTCAGGCCGCGGGGGGCAAGACGCTACTTACGCTTGTGCCGCTCGCGCTTGAGGCGCTTGCGATACTTGTGCCGGGAAATCTTGCGCCGGCGCTTCTTGATGACCGAGCTCATACGCTGCTCACGTTGTGCCAAACCGGCCGGGGATTGTCAACCTACTTGGAGCCCGGTCGCCAGTCAATCTTCCCGTGGCCGCCGCGCTGGTCGATAGAGGTCAGGGCGCTGCCGTCGGCGTTCATGAGATAGATCCCGCCCCCGGCCAGGATGGCGATCTCCTTGCCGTCCGGTGACCACACGGCGGCCGGGTTGTCTTCCCCCAGCTCCGTCAAACGCCGGGGAGCGCCCCCCTCTACCCCGACGACGAACACGTCCATCGGCAGGCCGTGCGCCCGGACGGCGCGGACGAGGGAGAGGGGTGCCCCTTGGGCCAGCGGGGGGCTGCCGGTAGTGCCGCGCCGGGCCGGGGCTGTGGGCACAGGGACGGGCGCCATCGGAGCGATGGCGCTAAAGACGATCCGCCGCCCGTCCGGCGAGAAGCGCGGCGCCGCCAGGCCGTCCATCGTCCCTTGCGGGATCAGGGGCTGCACCACTCTCCCGTCGGCGTCGCTCAGCAGCAGGGCCTGGCCGTCCGTCTGTGTGGCGACGAAGGCCAGGCGCTTCCCATCCGGGGATACCGTTGGAGATAACCCGTTGGGGGCCACGGTGCGCCGTCGTCCGCCCCCCAGGGGCAGCCGGGCCAGCTCCAGGATCTGGTCCTTGACCACGTTGCCCTCCATCACCAGCTCCGTATAGGTGACGTAGAGCGACTGCCCGTCGGGTGCCCATGCCGGCGTCTCGTACCCCACGCCGGGCGCGCCATGGTCGAGCAGCACCTGCCCGCCTGAGCCGTCGGCGCCCATGACGTAGACGTCGGTCACAGGAAGGGGGAGCAGCCCGCCTGGGCCGCGGGTTTGGGGCATGGGGGGGGTGTAGCTGTAGGCAATTCGCATCCCGTCCGGCGACCAGGCCGGGTCGCGGGCCAGTGAGCCCCCGACGACCTTGGTCAAGACCCGCCGTCGCCCGCCGTCACGCGAGACGACGGCGATGTTCCCATCGCTCCCAAAGACCAGGGGCGTCGCGCCCGCGGGGTCGTCGGCCCCTCGCCCGGGGCCACAGGCCCCGGCCGCCGCGGCCACGAGAGCCCCGGCAGACCAGGCCCCTACCATCTCAAAGGGCCGCTTGAACAGCGGGCGCCGGGCCAGCCCTGTGAGTCGTGCTTGACGGCTCTCCAATCCGGCCATTAGACTCACGTCCTGGAAGCGTGCGCCGCAGACGTCTCGATCGTCCATCGGGATGGCGCGCGTGATGCGTACCATGATAGGTACGGCGTGCGGGGAGTGGCGCAGCCTGGTAGCGCGCAGCGTTCGGGACGCTGAGGTCGGAGGTTCAAGTCCTCTCTCCCCGACCAAGACCACCGCTGTCCGGGGCAACGCCCCGGACGCCCTCGTGGCCGCTCAGGCCCCTAGGCCCCCCGGCTGACAAAACCGGCCAGGAAGATGGCCAGGATGGCCAGGATCCCCCCCAGGATCCACCACTGGCTCATGTCGGCGCCGATGGCCATCCCCACCGCGCCGACCACCAGGCAGATAATGCCCGCCAGCAGGAGGGTCGAGGCATACGGGCTAGGGGGAACGCCGCCGACGATGTTGTCGTAGTCCGGCGGGCCGAACAGGCTGGTAGACGTTTCCGGGCCGGTCACCGGCGGGGTAGAGATCGGCTCGGGCCCAGGGCGTCCGGCCGCCGGCGGGGTGGGGGATGGAACCGACGCGCGAGCAGCACTCGTTTCCGTCTCGGTCTCCGGCACCGGGGTTGCCGTCGTGGCCACTCCTGTCTACTCCGTAGCGGCGGCCGGCGGCGTCTGAGACGCCTGATCGTCCGGTGACGCCGGTTGCGGCGGGCGGGCGGGGGATGCGTCGCCTTGCGTAGTGCGCTGCTGTAGTCGGGACTTGGGGGTGGCGGTCATGGCCTCCTCCAGCCCAGGAACCTCGATGCCGCAGAAGTTCTGGAGGTCGTAGCCATAGATGTAGACTTTACCCGCCGGGACTTCTTCACCCCCCTCGGCCGGGACGAGCGTACCGCTCTCGGCGTCGACGTAGACCATCTGCCGGCGCAGCCGCTCTCCAGGGAAGTACTTGCGGATCTGCACCCACTTGCGGACCGGGACGTGCTCGCGGGCCCAGGCGAAGCGGTCTCGATCGAGCAGCCAGTGCTGTACGTTCTGCGCCATTCCGCCCCTAATCGCCAGGGCGACCATAGCACTTGCTCGAAGGGGGCGTCAATTTCCAGGGGTCAGCACAACAGGCAGGGGCTGCGTACATCCTGCCCCGGGAAGTCGCCTCTCCAGCGGGCTGGCCGCGCCCTGGCCCCGAGCTGCGGGTCTCAGGTCCCGGGTCCTGATCCCTGAGCCCTCAAGGCTGGTTTGCTACCATACAAGGTCATTAACAAGGTCCTTACCATGTCAATCCGGATCGTGTTGGCTGATGACGAAGCGCTCATCCGCATGGACGTCAAGGAGATGCTCACCTCCTTAGGCTATGTGGTGGTAGGAGAGGCCGGGGACGGGCGCAGCGCGGTCAACCAGGCGCGGGAGCTGCGCCCCGATCTGGTCATCATGGACATCAAGATGCCGGAGCTGGACGGGATCGACGCCGCCCGTATCTTGACCGAAGAGGCGATCGCCCCGGTGCTGCTCGTCACCGCCTACAGCGACCACGAGTTGATCGAGCGGGCCAAGCAGGCCGGCGTCGTCGGCTACATCGTCAAGCCGTTCCAGGAGACCGACCTGGCACCGGCGATCGAGGTATCCATGGCCCGCTACCGCGAGTTTCAGTCCATGCGCCTGGAGCTGGACGATGTGCGGGAAGCCTTTGACACGCGCAAAGTCGTGGAGCGGGCCAAGGGGCTGTTGATGGACAGCCAGGGTTTGAAGGAGGCCGAGGCCTTCCGCAAGATCCAGCGATTGGCCATGAACACGCGTAAGTCCATGCGCGAGGTAGCCGAGGCGATCCTGCTGGCGCACGAGCTGTAGCCGGCCGGTACGTCGTGCGCCTTTCCCACCGGCGGCCCCGACCCGGCGCAGCCCGCCGTCTCCAGCCGGCCCTGGGCCCTGCCTCGCTGGCCCTGGCCACCCTGATCTTCTGTTGGAAGCTGCTGTCCGGGGAACTGGTAGTCATCGGCTACGACACGATGACCTACATGTACCCCTACCGCTTTTTCGCCGCCGCGGCGCTGGGTGAGGGACGCATCCCCCTGTGGAACCCGGACATCTACTACGGCGTCCCCTTTCTGGCCAATCTACAGAGCGCCGTGTTCTACCCCCTGCACATCCTGTTCCTCGTGCGTCCCCCCACCGAGGCGATGAACTGGTCGGTGATGCTGCACCTGTTCCTGGCCGCCTGGTTCACGTATTTGCTAGGGCGCGTCCTGGCGGGCCTGGATCGGGTCGGGGCCACCGTCGCCGGGGCCCTCTACGGGCTGGGCGGGTTCGTCGGCTCCCAGGTGGGCCACCTCAATCAGCTCAATGCCGCCGCCTGGCTGCCGGCGGCCCTCCTGGTGGAGCACCGCGCCCTGGCCGAGCGCCGGCCGCGGTGGATCGCCCTCCTGGCCCTCATCCTGGCCGTGCAGCTCCTGGCGGGCCACGCCCAGGAGTCGTATATGACCCTCGTCCTGCTGGCCGGCTACGCCGTCTTCTTCGTCGCCCGGCGGGCCTTTGCCGTGTGGCGCCCCAGCGCCACCTGGAGCTGGACGGTACCCCTGAACGGCCGGGCGAACGGCTCAGCCACCGCCGGCCAGGCTCTCCTGGCCCCCACCCCTCCCTCGGCGCTGACGTTGACCCCTGGCTTCACCCCTTTGCCGGCCGGGTGGCGCGACGTGTGGGGAGAGGCCGTCTGGGCCGCCGGTGCCCTGGTCCTGGCCAGCGCCCTGGCCGGCGCCCTGGCTGCAATGCAGCTCCTGCCCACCAACGAGCTCACCGGCCTCTCCATTCGCGCCGCCGGCATGTCGCTGGCCGAGGCCAGCTCCTTCTCCCTGCCCCCCAGGCAGCTCTTCGTCGGGCTCCTGCCCACCTTTGGCCTGGCGTCGCCGACGAGCAACGAGTACCTCGGATGGGTCGGCTTCGGGGGCCTGACCCTGGCGTTGATGGGGCTGCTGTTCGGCGCCCGGCGCCCGGCCACCCTGTTCTTCGCCATCGTGCTCGGCGCCAGCTTCTTGCTCGCCCTGGGGAATCACACCCCCGTATTCGAGCGGGTCTTCCACGTCCCAGGCATGAACCTGTTTCGTGTCCCGGCGCGCTGGCTCCTCTTGACCAGCCTGGCCCTGGCCATCCTCGCCGGCACCGGGCTGGCCGCCCTTCGCCAGATGGGGCGTGTGGGCTGGCCGGCGGCCGGGCCCTGGCACCGTCTCACGGCCGCCACCCGCCTGCTGGTCGGGGTGCTCGCCGTGGCCGTGGGCGCCGCCCTGGCGTGGCCATTGCAGCGCGCCGGGACTGAAGGCTTCCCCCCGGCGCTGCTGGCAATCTGGCTAACCCTGGCCGGCGGGGCCATGGCCCTGGCCTTCCTGTCACTGGCGGCGGCGCCCAGCAGCTGGCCGGTCGCGCTCTTCGTCCTGTGGGTCTTCGCCGAGCTCTTCGGCGCCAGCCGCAGTCTGGAGTACAACAACCCCAACCCGCAGGCGGTGTACACCGCCTCTCGCCCGGTGATCGACGCCCTGCGCCAGGGACAGGGCCCCCAGCGGCGCCTGCTCAGTATCGCGGCCACCGGCTACCACCCGTCCGACGCCGAGGGGCTTGTCGCCGCCCATCGCCATCGCCTCGGCCCCCGCGGCGTCCTGGCCACGTTGATCAACACGAAGTACAAGGAGATCCTGAATCCCAACCTGTCCATGGTCTTCGGGCTGCCGACGGTAGACGGCTACGACGGCGGCGTGCTGCCCCTGCGCCGCTACATCACGTTCAAGCGCCTGGTAGTGCCCCCGGAGGGGAATCTCCCCGACTCCCTCCTGCGCGACCAGCTGCGTCAGCTCCCTCCGGCCGGCCGGCTGCGTCTCCTGGCGGTCTCCGACCTGATCCTGGACACCATGGGCGACGCGACCCAGGAGGGCGTCTTCTACGACCTGGCGGCGACCGTCACCTTTGCCGCCGGGGAGTCGCTCCGTTTCACCCGCCTTTCCAGCGCCTCCCTACAGACGCCCAACTCCGTGGGGACGCCCAACTCGACGGCGCCCCCATACCCCCCCCCGCCGGTGGTCGCCGGCCCGCTGACCGCCGTTGGACTGGTCACCTCGCTGGAAGGGGCCCAAGCCGTGCCGGACGGCGCGCCGGTGGCCACGGTGACATTGGGCAACGCCGGCGGGGCCCGCTGGAGCGCCGATCTCATCGCCGGTCGTGACACAGCCGCCGCCGACCACAGCCCGGCCGCGCGTCACCGCCGGCCTGCCCCCCTCCTACCGGACCGCCCCGGACCTTCGGTGTACCTCGCGCGCTTGCCCGTAGACGACGCCCCTGCCGGTCAGGGGGCGACGTGGATCGCCGTGCAGAGCCACCTGCCGGGCGCCGTCGGGCGCCTGCGCGTCCACGGCATCAGCCTGATCGGCACCTCCCAGCGCTCCTGGCCCGTCACCCTGCTGGGGGAGACGCTCCGGCTCGTCCATCGCTCGGACGTCAAGCTTTACCGCGACGACGGGGCGCTGCCCCGTGCCTACGTCGCCCCCGCGGCGCGCGCCGTGGACGGCCCCGAAGCCGCCCTGGAGGCCCTGGGGGCCGAGACCCACCGACCGGACCGCGTCGCCCTCCTGGAGCGCGACCCCGGCCCTCCCCCCCCGACGGCGTCCACCTGGCGCGCCCGCCTGCGCGTGGTGCTGCGAGACGGGGTGATGGGCTGGCTGGGGATCGACCGTGACCCCCACACGGGCACTGTCCCGGCCGGCCTGGAGCTCCCCGGTGAGGGTGCCCTGCGCGGCGAGGCCGAGGCCTCCTCGGCCCCGGCGTCCGGCGTCACCTGGATGGAAGACGCCCCCGAGCGGGTGGTGCTGCGAGTCACCTCGGCCGGGCCGGGGCTGTTGGTGCTCCGGGACACGTTCTACCCCGGCTGGACGGTGCGGGTGGATGATCAGCCGGCGCCCCTCCTGCGTGCCGACGTCCTGTTCCGCGCCGTGCCTCTCCCCGCCGGCGACCACACCGTAGAGTTCCGCTATCGTTCGCTCCCCCTGGAGCGGGGCCTCCTTATTGCCGCCGTCGCCGCCGGCCTCACCCTCGCCCTGGCGGCCCTACCCTGGCGTCGCCCCCTCCCGCCCGCTCCTGACAGGGCATGAGGCGCACGGGCTTGCGCCTCGTCTTCATTGCCCCCTTCGCCACCCAGCCCAAGGCCACCACCAGCGCGCGCGTCCGTCCCCTGGCCCGCGCCCTGGCAGATCGGGGGCACACCGTGACCGTCCTCGTCCCACCGTACGACCACCCCCAGGAAGGGGGACAGACCTACCAGGTGGGAAACGCTCGCGTCGAGGCCCTAGCGGTGGACGCCCGCATCTCCGAGGCCAGCCCGTGGCAGGCCCTGGCGCAGCCACTCCTGGCCGGCCAGCTGGTGCGCCGCGCCCTGGCCCTCCATCCGCACGTCGTGCACGTCTTCAAGCCCAAGGCTGTGTCCGGCCTGGCGCAGCTCCTCCTGTGGTACGGCCGGCCGGCCGCGCCCTTGCTCACGGAGGGGCGCCCGGCCCCCGCACTCGTCCTGGACACCGACGATTGGGAAGGCTTTGGCGGCTGGAACGAGTATGAGACCTACCCCTGGTGGCAGAAGGTGGCTTGCGACTGGCAGGAGCGCTGGGGCCTGGAGCACGCCGGGGCCGTGACCGTGGCCAGTCGCACCTTGGAGGTCCAGGCCTGGAGCCACCGCGTCCCCCCGGCGCGCGTCGCCTACATCCCCAACGGCCTGGCCGCGGAGGACTTCCCCGGCTGGCGCGAGGCCCACGGCGCCGGAACCGGGAGGGCGAGTGACGCTGACGGGGAGGCGGGCGCCCCTCTCACGGGGGTGCCGGGCCCCGTTGCAACCGCCCGCGTCCGCTACGGCCTCGGCGCGGCCCCGGTGCTCCTCCTCTATACCCGCTTCTTCGAGTTCTCCCCGGAGCGCGTGCTGGCCGTCCTAGAGCGTGTCCGCATCGCCGTCCCGGAGGTCAAGCTCCTGGTGGTTGGCGCCGGAAAGTACGGCCAGGAGCGCCGCCTCCAGGTTCTAGCGCACGCCGCCGGCCTGGCCGGGGCCGTCGTCCTGGCCGGCTGGCAGGCCCCGGAAGCCTTGCCGGGGGTGCTGTCCACTGCCGACGTGGCCCTGTTCCCCGCCGACGACAACCTGGCTAACCGGGCCAAGTGTTCCGTCAAGCTCCTGCAGGCCCTCTGGCTGGGCCTGGCGGTGGTCGCCGATCGCGTCGGGCAGTCGGCGGAGTACGTCCAGGACGGGATCAGTGGACTCCTCAGCGAGCCGGCCGACCCAGCCACCATGGCCGATCTGGCGGTACGCCTCTTACGTGACCCGGCCCTGGCCCGGCGCCTGGGCGCCGCCGGCCGGCGGCGGGCGGAGCTGGACTTCAACTGGCCCCGCCTCGCGGTTGGCGCCGAGCGGGCCTATGCGGCGGCCCTGGGGAGTACGTCGTAGGCGCGTGAACCAGTCAAAGGTCTGGCCGGGCGCCGTCATGGGGACGTCCGGTCGCCCGGTGCCCTCTCGGATCAAGCGCGCGCTCTCGACCACGTGGTCGTAGGCGTCGCGGTAGCTGTGGGGGGTGTTCTTCGCGTCCTCGGAAAGCGCTTCCGTGACAGGGTAACCGAGCCCGGCCAGGCCCTGGCGGCAACCAGCCCACCGAGGCGCAGCAGGGCGATCACGATCCGGACGGGGGGAGCAGATGGCACAGGCAACCCTTACCAGGCGCCGCCCTCGGCGCGCAAGGGGGCGCTGCGCCCCGGGACTATGGCCCTTACAAATCGATGCTCATGACCTGCACCCGTTGCCGGGCTCGAGGCAGCTCAAGGCGGCGCTTGGCGACAAAGCGCAGCCATAGGCCGCCCCCGGAGACGACCAGCTCGTACTCTTTTTCCCCCTCCAGGCTGGCGTGAATGAGGCGCACGCGATCTGTCTCGCCGACCGGCAGGTGATCCGCCCTGATGACCACCACTTCGGCCATACCTCGCTCCTAACCCTGCATTCCGAATGCAGCTTGTAGCACGCTACCTAGCACCCTGGCTATGCTATAGGGTATGGCAACGCCGGTCGCACCACGCGCCGTTCCCGCCCACGAGATGCCTTCGGGGCAGCCGGGCCGCTGGGGGCGCGGACGGCTCAACGGCGCGGCCATCCTCCCCCCGCCCCTGGTAGGAGAGCTGCAAGCCATCGTCGGGAAGGACCACGTCCTGTGGCGCCACGACGAGCTTCGCTCGTATGAGTACGACGGCTCCATCGACGTTGGCCATCCCGAGGCCGTCGTCCTCGTTGGCAGCCGGGACGAAGTGGTAGAGGTGGTCAAGCTGGCCCAGCGGTACGGAAAGCCCGTCGTTCCCCGCGGGGCGGGCACCGGCCTCTCCGGTGGGGCGGTGCTCAGCCACGGGGGGATCGCCGTCGGCTTCTCCCGCTTGCGCCGCATCTTGGAGATCGACGAGCAAAATCAGCGGGCCGTCTGCGAGCCGGGTGTCGTCAACCTCGACCTGACTAAGGCAACCACCCCCCTGGGCCTCTACTACGCCCCCGACCCCTCCAGCCAGGGGGCCTGCACCCTGGGGGGCAACGTGGCCGAGAACTCCGGGGGGGCCCACTGCCTGGCGTATGGCGTGACGACGAATCACGTCTTGGGGCTGGAGCTGGTGCTCGCCGACGGCTCGGTGGTCAACGTCGGCGGGCAGGCCGTGGACGTACCGGGATACGACCTGACGGGCCTGGTGGTTGGCTCCGAGGGCACCTTCGCCATCGTGACCAAGATTACCGTGCGCCTGATGCGCATCCAGGAGGGCGTGCGCACGCTCCTGGCCACCTTTGACACGATCGACGACGCCAGCCGGGCTACCTCGTCTATCGTCGCCGCCGGGATCATCCCCGCGGCCCTGGAGATGATGGATGGCTTGACCATCCAGGCGTTGCAGCGCGCCGGCCACAAGGGACTGCCCTCGGGCGCCCAGGCCGTGCTCCTGGTGGAGCTAGAGGGGATGCCGGAGGGGTTGAGCGAGTCCACGGCGGCCGTGCAGGACATCCTGTTGCAGTGCGGGGCGGCCGAGATCCGCACCGCCGAGACGGCCGATGAGCGCGATCGCCTGTGGAAGGCCCGCAAGGGCGCCCTGGGCGCTTTGGGGCAGATCAAGCCCAACTACTACCTCCAGGACGGCGTCATCCCCCGCACCCGGCTCTTAGAGGTATTGCGCACCGTCACCGAGGTCAGCGAGCGCTACGGCCTGCCCATCGCCAACGTCTTCCACGCCGGGGATGGCAACATCCACCCTTGCATCGTCTTTGATCAGCGCGTCCCGGGCGAGACGGAGAAGGTAGTGGCCGCCGGGGGGGACATCCTGCGCAAGTGCGTGGAGCTGGGGGGCACGCTCTCCGGCGAGCATGGCATCGGCCTGGAGAAGCAGGCGTACATGACCTGGATCTTTTCCCCAGTGGACATCGCGGCCATGCTGGCCGCGAAGCGGGCCTTTGACCCCCAGGGGCTGCTCAATCCGGGCAAGATCTTCCCCAAGGACACACCTGCGCCCTGAGGGCCGCCCCTGGGACGCCGCCCCGGGAGGTTTTGTTCCATCTAGGGTCATCTGGGGCCATCTGGGGAAGGTAAGATCTTATGCGCCATTTGGTCCTGGCCCGCCAGGTCTTCGCCCGCCGGGCTCTGGGCCACCAGGCTCTGGCCACGGGGCTTTGGGCCACCGGGCTCAAGTACCGAGAGAGCTCCTACCATTGACTCAGCACCCCGCACGCAGCATAGGGTACGCGTATGCCGTAGGCAGAGTTACGCCGCCGGCGGCCGTGCGACCGGAGACGGCGGAGGACGTTGCCGCCGCGTTACATGAAGCCGATGGCGCCGGGCGAGCGGTCGTCCCCTGGGGCGCCGGAACGAAGCAGGGTTTCGGCAACGCCCCTCGGGCCTATGACCTGGCGCTCGACCTGACCGGTCTGGACGACATCCTGGAGTACGAGCCGGCTGATCTCGTCGTCACGGCGCAGGCCGGAGTCCCCCTGGCAGCCCTCCAGGAGCGCCTGGGCCAGGCCGGCCAGTTCCTGGCCCTCGACCCGCCGTACGCCGGCCGGGCTACCCTGGGGGGCACCCTGGCTACCAACACCAGCGGCCCCAGCCGCCTGCTCTACGGCACGGCGCGGGATCTCGTCCTGGGCATGAAGGTGGCCACTCCCGTCGGCGACCTGGTCAAGAGCGGAGGCAAGGTGGTCAAGAACGTGGTCGGCTACGACCTGAACAAGATGCACATCGGCGGCCTGGGCACGCTGGGCGTGATGGTGGAGGTGACGCTCAAGGTGCACCCCCTCCCCCGGGCGGAGGCCACCGTACGGGCCACCTTCGAGAGCCTGGCGCCGGCACACGCCGCCGCCGGACTCATCTTCCGTTCCGTGCTGTACCCGCGGGCGGTGGAGCTCGTCCGCCGAGCGGGGAGTCGGGACCGGAGAGGGAACGATGGCCTGGCCGGGCGGTGGGAGGTGCTGGTCTGGGCCGCCGGCTCGCCGGCCACGGTGGAGCGCCAGGTGCGAGACGCCATGGCCTGGTGCCGGGAGGGCGGTGCGGTGGAGACGGGCCGGCTGGACGGCCCGGCGCACCAGGAGATCTGGCAGGGCGTGTGCGACTTCGGCCGCGCCCTCCCGGAGGACGCCGCCCTGCTGAAGCTGACCACCCTCCCCACGCAGGTGGCCGCCCTGGTGCAGGCCGTCGAGCAGACCATGGGCGAGGCAGAGGGCGACGGTGCTCTCGGCGCCGCGCCAGCGCCGGACGTGCTGGCCCACGCCGGGGCGGGCGTGGTGTACGCCACCGTCCCCCAGGCGTCGGCCCCTCTCTTGCACAGGCTAATGCAGGTGGCCGGGGAGCACGGGGGGACGGCCGTTGTCGAAGAGGCCCCGCCGGACGTCAAGCTGGAGCTGGACGTCTGGGGTCCCGTGCGAGACGACTTTCCCCTGATGCAGGCCCTCAAAGCCCAGTTTGACCCTCGCGGGACGCTTAATCCGGGACGCTTCCTGGGGCGGATCTAGCCACCGGCACAGGGCCCCACCAAGGGCCCGGCCGGGGTCGGGAAAAGGAAACAGAGCCCATGGCTGTTACGGAACCCAAGATCGAGACGGGGCACGGCAACGTCGTGGCCGAGAGCCCGGGGCTGCAGGGCTTCTTGAATGAGCGCGACTACGAGGCCCTGGTCAAGTGCGTCCACTGCGGCCTATGCCTCAATGAGTGCCCCACCTACCGGGCCAACGGCCTGGAACCGGATTCCCCTCGCGGGCGCCTCTACCTCATCCGTGCGGTGAGCGAAGGGACGCTGCCGGTCTCCGACGAGGTGGTTGACCACCTGCAGCTGTGCCTCGTATGCCGGGCCTGCGAAACGGCCTGTCCCTCCAACGTGCAGTTCGGCCAGGTGATGGAGGCGGCGCGCCATGAGATCTTGACCCATCACAGCTCGCGCGCTCGCAAGGTGCTCTCCTGGCTCTTTTTCCGCCAGCTCTTCCCCCACCCGCAGCGCCTCAAGCGTATCGGGCAGGTTCTCCGCCTGTACCAGAAGAGTCCCTTTCCCAGGCTGATGGCCTGGGTGCTGGGGCGACACTTGCTCCCCAAGAAGCTGGAGCGCCTGGCGTTGATGGAGCAGATGGCCCCGCAGCTGAGCGCACGCTTCTTCGAGCCCGCCACGGAGCGCGCCCCGGCCCAGGGGGAGCGCCGCTACACCGTAGGGATGATCTCCGGCTGCATCATGCCCCTGGCCTTTGCCGAGACGAACGAAGCCACGGTGCGGGTGCTGACGGCGAATGGCTGCGACGTGATCCTGCCCCGTACGCAGCGCTGCTGCGGCGCCCTGGCCGCCCATAGCGGCGACGGCGATGCCTCAGCCGACCTGGCGCGGGCCAACATCGAGGCGTTCGAGGCATTCGGCTTCGACAACCTGGACAGTATCATCATCAACGCCGCCGGCTGTGGCGCCCAGCTCAAGAACTATGGCCATGTCCTGCAAGACGACCCCCGCTACGCCGAGCGGGCGGCGCGGTTCGCCGCCAAGGTGGAAGACGTGTCCGAGTTCCTCGCCCGCGTCGGACTCACCGCCCCCATGGGTGAGGTGTCTCGTAGCGTCACCTACCAGGACGCCTGCCACCTCGTCCACGGCCAGAAGATCCGGGCCCAGCCGCGGGAGCTGCTCCTCTCCATCCCCGGCCTGGATCTGGTGGAGATGCGCGACGCCAGTCGCTGCTGCGGCAGCGCCGGGATCTACAACATCGTGCACCCGCAAATGAGCATGGACGTGCTGGACGCCAAGATGGAGAACGTCCTGGCCACGGGCACCGACTGCGTCGTTGCCGGCAATCCGGGCTGCCTCCTCCAGTTCAACCTGGGACTGAAGCAGCGTGGCCATCAGCCTCGGGCCGTGCACCTCGTCGACCTCCTGGACGAGTCAATCCAGAAAGGTGTCGCCGCCGGCAGGGAGCAATAGAGGGCCGGCTGGGGAACGCACAGCGTCCCGGGAGGGGCAGCCGCGGAGACAGCTTTACCCCTGGGAGCCCAGACTACCCTACTCCCAGAAGACCTTGAGGCGCTGCGACTCGGGGTGCCGGCGGAGCTTATCCAGGGCCTGGGTTTCGATCTGGCGCACGCGCTCGCGGGTCAACCCGAATGCCTTCCCGGCCTCCTCCAGCGTCCCTGGCTGGTCGTCCCCCAGTCCGAAGTGTAGCTCCAGGGTACGGCGCTCTTTGTCTGAGAGGGTGCGTAGGACGCTGGCCACCTCGTCACGGAGCACTCCCAGCAAGGCCACCTCCGCCAGCGGGGGCCGGTCGGGATCTTCCACGAAGTCCGCCAGGGCGCTGTCTTCGTGCTCCCCCACCGGTGTCTCCAGCGAGAGCACGTCCTGGGCGGCGTGTACCAGGTGGCGCATGCGCACCACCATGACCTGCACCTGCGCCCGCACCTCGGCCGCGAGCGCCTCAGGATCCAGCAGCACACCAGAGGCGGCGATCTGCCAGCGGGCCTGCTCTTCGGCGCTGGGGGCATCCCCAGCGGGGGACGTCCCCTCGGAAGTCGGGGGTGCCCCATTGCGGCGCCGCCGGGCGCCGGAGCCGGCCGGCCTGCCCCGTCCGGGCATGACTCTATGCCCCACCCAATTCCCGACGGGCGAGACGGCGGTGCTCCCGTTCCCCATCTTGCCGGTAGCGGACCCTAGGCCCGCGCCGGGGGCCGGCGCCGTCTCGGAGCAGGGCGCCGTCTCGGGGGACGGCGCCACGGGCACGACCTCCCCCAGCGCGTCTACCGGGGAGCGGGCCGATGCAATGGCCAGCAAGGCCTTTTCCAATCGCGAGTCGGCAAAGCCGGCGAGCAAGGCGATCTCCTCCGCGGCCGGGGTGCGCCCCAGGTGCTGCACGGCGTTGTTGGCGAAGCGTTGCAGGCGGCTCAAGGTCTCGATCACGTGGATTGGGAGCCGGATCGTGCGTGCCTGGTCAGCCACCGCCCGCGTCAGGGACTGCCGGATCCACCACGTGGCGTAGGTGGAGAACTTGAAGCCCCGGCGGTGGTCAAACTTTTCCACCGCCCGCATCAATCCTAGATTCCCCTCCTGGATGAGATCGGCCAGGGGCAGCTGCGTCATCCAGCGCTTGGCCAGACTGACCACCAGACGGAGGTTGGCCTCTGTGAGCCGGGCCCGGGAAAGGGCGGCGGCCGCACGGGCCGTCTCGAAGTGCCGGGCCAGACTCTCCACCGTGGTTGTGGCCGCGGCCGCGGCGGCGGTGGGCGGTCCGCCCCGGCCGGGAAGGGCGTCCAGGAGCGCGTGCAGGAACGCCGGCGCCAGGAGCCGGCCGGCCTGAGAGATAGCCAGCACCGCGTCGTAGGCCTGCTCCGGTGTCCAGGCCAGGCGAGTCTGGGCCAGCTGGAGCAGGAGCGCCGGGGGCTCGTCGTCCACCAGCGCTCGCACGGCGCGGCTGGTGAGGAGCTCGGCCGGCGAGCCGGACGCGTCGTACCCCGTGGCCTCGGAGATAAGGGGGAGCAGGGGCCACGCCGCTGCCAGCCGGCCGTGCAGCTCCAGGGCGATCATGATCACCAGGCGCTCATCGCCGGCCAGGGAGCGGTCATACCCCCCGGTCTCCAGGGCATCGGTGCCCAGCGCCTCCAGTGGCTGGGTGGTTCCCACCGTCTCCAGGCGCCCGGCGATCTCCTCCAGCACCCGCCCGTCCTCGACGCACCGACCGAGCTCTCGCTCCTCACGCGCGCTGAGGAGGCCGTGGCGACCCACCTCGCGCAGGTAGATGGCCACCGCGTCGTCGGCGGCCTCCACAGGAGCTGCCTCTTCTCCGGCCACGGGGCGCGACGTGCCGGCGCTGGCCTCCGGGAGCTGCCGCAGGGCGCAGTCCTCGAGCGCGCGCAGCGCCCAGGGTTCTGTAGGTTCGTAGACCAGGGTCGACTCGTTCACCGTTGATCTCCACAACGCGGTGGAGATCAACGGTGTTTCGGAGGGCATTTCGCCGTGCAGCCCCGCCTCCACAGGGAAAGCGGGCGTCCGGCGTGATCAGGGCGTGCCGTGCCGTCGGTGCGCCCGCTCCACAGGGGACGAGGGCCGGCGGCATCGGGGCGGTGGGCGAACAACCGTCCCCGGGTGCCGGTGATGAACTCCCCGGTGGGCGAACCCCGGTGGGCGAACGGTTCTGCCTGCACCAGTCCTTAGAGACCGCCTTTGGGGGCGGCGATCACAAAGTCACAGCTGTTGGCCCCGTCCCGCAGGCGCTGGGTCACCTCGACGGGTGACCCCGAGAGCTTCGCCACCAGGCGCCGGTCGATCTCGCAGACGTGATCGGTGCAGCGTGAGACGCTCAAGTACGGACAGTTGTGCTCGTGCACCACGTACCCGGACGCCGTCGACTCCCAGTCGGCGGCGCCCCCCTGCTCTTCGATGATCTCGGCAATGGCGGCGACACGCTCAGGCAGGGGCTTGCCGGCTACGCGCGGGCCATAGCTCTCGGCCATCTCCTCGGCCACGTGGTCGACCAGGGCCTGCACCGCCTCTCGTCCTTCCAGGTGCGAGAGCCCGGCCAGGAGACTGAGGGCCAGGCGGTCGTAGTGCTTAGGGAAATAGGCCTCGGCCGCCTCGGTCAGAAAATAGCGCCGCGAAGGACGGCCCCGACCCTGGCGCACCGCGGTGGCCCGTACCAGGCCCTGCTCCACCAGGATGGCCAGGTGCGAACGGGCCGTGATCGAAGCGATCCGGCCGGCAGCCGCCAGCTCTTCCAGCGTCGCCCCGGGCTTTCGCTTTAGGAAGTCCAGGATCGCCCGCCGCGTCCGTTGCATCAACTGCATCGTTGCCTGATGCCCCGCTCGCCGTCGAGGGGGTACACTCGCCGGCCCCCGACCATCTCGCGGGCGTCGGAGCCCCTGAAAATTCTCGCACACTCCCCTACGCTCCGGCTACTCCCCCGTTCCAGTGGGGTGTCATCCGGCGCTTGAGGGGCTGGCGCGGGAGTGCAGGGAATCGCCGAGGCGCTGTCACAGCGCCCCATACGCTGGGGCGAAGACTGCCGAGACCGTTCCACGGGGCGCCAGAGAGGGGCGTTGGCCACGAGTCTCTACGGCGCGCGATCGTCGCGCATGTTAGGAGGCAGGCCCCCGGCGGCCCAGGTGAGCAGGCCGACTACCAAGGGGACGAGCAGCACGGCGGCCGCCCCCGCCTGGGGCTCCGCCGCCATCCCGGCGATGACGGCGATCGTCGGCGCCAGGGCGGCGATAAAGACCCCGACGACGGCAATGCCGACGGGGACGAGTGGCTCCGTCCACCACCACATCGATTCCCGTCCCTGCTGGAATGCCTCTAACGCCCGGCGGCGCCGCGCCACCAGCAGGTCACGGCCGAGGGCCGGCGCCGGGCCCAGTTGGGTCACGGCGCGGGCCTCGGCGTCCGCCCGGGGCACCCCCGAGAGCATCAGGTCGCGCACGGCCGCTTCCAGGTCGGCCCCGATGGCCTCCAGGAGCGCTGCCCGGGCGATCGACCCCATGGGGGTAATCACGCCGTCCACCTCCAGGGCCGGATCGATCTGCCCGGCAAGCGAAGCATCCAGCGCCGCCAGGTAGGCGTCGAGCGTGTTTGCCGCTGCGCCACTGACGCGCCGGGGGGGGAAGACAGGGGCGGGGGGGCGGCCGGCGGGGTCGCAGTCTCGATCGCCCCCTCCGGCACCGGCGGCGGTCGGCGCGGCGGTCATTGTGCCGCTCGCACTGCTCCCAGCTGGACGGCCGGCTCGTCGCCGGGTGTGGCCTGGCCGATGACCTGCAGGATGCGCTCAGCGAACTGGCGCCACCGTCCGGCCGTCTGCTTCGCGGCGTTGCGCCCGGCAGCGGTCAGCTTATAGACCCGCCGGCGCCGGCGTCCCTGCGGCGAGGACGGCTCCCACACCCCTTCGATCAGGCCCTCTTGCTCCAGCCGCTGCAAGGCCGGGTAGAGGCTACCCCAGCTCCCGGTGAAGAACCCACTGCTACGCCGCTCGATCTCCTTGGCCAGGCCGTAGCCGTGCAGGGGACCGTCGGCCAGGACCGAGAGGATCAGCGCCGGAGTGGTGCCGGACGGGAGCTCGCCCGCCCCGGTGGTGAGTCTTGAAGCTGTCGTGTCGTCTGATCTCGCCATTATTTCCTCGTTGCCTTACGAGCCAGACCCCTGACCCACCGCCACGGCTGGGGGCGCCCCACGTCGCTATATCGCCTGCTGATACGATACCCTCGGCCCACACCCGCGTCAAGGGGATAGGGCCTCTGGCCGGCGCCCCACGCCGGCCCCGGGGCTACCCCTCACGGGCCCGAATCCGCGCCCCAACCGCGTCTGGGACAACCATGATCCCGCCCTCACCCAGGCGGAGCACCTCGTCCGCCTTTACCGCCTCATCCTCATGGCGCATGACCCGGTCCAGCAACGAGGAGGCCAGCGTGTAGGCCGTCACCTTCCGCGCATCGCCGTCGATCTCCAGGTGGGCGATCGTCCCCAGCAGGTCACCGCCTTCAGTGACCACCTTGGTCCCAGTCACCTGGCTCAGCGTGGCCGCGCGAGCCAGCTCGGCGAACCGCCCCTCGTCGTTGATCACGTCCGGGCTCGGCACGGTCAAGGCCGCCTGGCCGATGGCGGTCACGCTGCCTCGCGGCAGCACCTCCGCCTGGCCGAACAGCCCGCCCTTCTTCACTCGAAACCCTAACACCTGGCGGAACTGGGCATCGAACAGGACGTCATCCACCTGCCCGATCTTCTCGGCGGTGGAGAGGGCCACCACGGCGCGCCCATTCAGCTCATCTGCCCGCATCCACACACCTCCATTCCACGCTACACCATCAGGCCCGCACGACGCCAGCCCCCGCGCGGCGCCGGGGAAGCCGGCCTCCACCGGGTCGGTGAAGCCCCCCATCAACGCGTCCGTCTTCGCCTGGATTCCGCGCCCCAGATAGGGCGGAGTGCCCTTTGGGCGCCGCGCGATCTGGGGCCTGCGAAATCCAGACTTAGATGTTGGAGCGCCCCTGGGAGCCATCCACCGGGATGCAGGCCCCGTTGACCCAGCCGGCCCGAGCGGAACAGACGAAGGCCACGACGTCGGCCACCTCCTCCGGCCGGCCGAAGCGACCCGGGGGGATCTCACGCTTGACGAAGTCGGCGATCCCTTCCGGATCGGCCTGCCGGCGGCGCTCCCATCCCCCGCCGGGAAAGAGGATCGAGCCCGGGGCGATGGCGTTGACCCGAACGTTGTCCGGGGCCAGTTCCCGGGAAAGGGACTTGGCCAGGCTGTTCAGGGAAGACTTGACGGCGTTGTAGCCGGCGTATCCCCCCGCCTCGCGCCCGTAGATGGAGGAGATCATCACGATGCAGCCCCCGCCACGCTCACGGAAGTGAGGCACGGCCAGTCGGCTGGCCTCAATTGCAGGGTAGAGGTTGAGCGCCACGACCCCTCGCCAGTCCTTCGGCTCCGTCTCCATGAAGGGCTTATTCGCCGGGGCGCTGCCCCCCAGGTTGTTGACCACGATGTCCAGGCCGCCGAACGTCTCCACCGCGCGGGCGATCAGGCGCTCGACGCTGCCGGGGAGGGTCAAGTCTCCCGGTACGGCCAGCGCCGACCCACCGGCGTCGCGGATCTCGGTGGCCACTCGCTCCAGGGCCTCAGTCCCCCGCGCCGTGATCGCCACCCCACACCCTTCCGCTCCCAGGGCCAGGGCGATGGCCCGGCCGATGCCCCGGCTGGCCCCGGTGACCACCGCCACTTTGCCCCTCAGTCCCAGATCCATGCCACGCTCCTCTCATCCCTGCTCGTCCCCGCCCGTCCCGGGGCAAGGGAGGCATTGTAAGGGGCTGCATGTGGTACCTTGACGTGGTATGGCGGGGGCGGAATATGGCGGGGGGTTGCCCCAGCCGGCGTAGGTACATGTAGTGCTCCAAGCCACCGCCCCGCCCGAGTGGGGCCCGCGCCGGCTACGGCCGGTGCTTTCCCTCCCCCTGACGCTGGGGATCGCCGGCCTTATCTCGGTCGCAGTCCGCTTCCCATTCCTCTCCGTGCCCTTGATTACCGACGAGGGGGGCTATGCCTACATCGCGTACTGGATGGGGCGTGGCCTGGCCCTCTACCGTGACCTGTGGTTCGACCGGCCACAGGGGATCTTTCTCCTGTATGGCGCCATCCTGCGCCTTTTCGGGGAGTCTACTGAAGCCATCCGCCTGGCCGGGGCGCTGTACAACGGCGTCACCACGGTTCTCGTCGGCCTGCTCGGCACGCGCCTCCTCGGCCGCCCGGCCGGCCTGGCGGGGGGGGCGATCTTCGGGCTGGCCTCGTCCAGCCCGGCAATCGAGGGCTTCACGGCCAACGGGGAACTGTTCATGAACCTCCCCATCGTCCTTTCCCTGCTCCTGGCGGTACAGGGCCGCCTTGTCCCGGCCGGCGTCGCGCTTGCCGTCGCCACGGCGATCAAGCCCACCGCCTTGCCCGCGGCCACCCCGGCGCTCCTGGCCCTGCTGATGACCGATCCCGCTTGGCGCTCGGGGGGGGCTGCCCGCATCGGCCGGCTCGCCCCCCTGGCGGCTGGCCTGGCCCTGGGGCTGGCCCCCTTTATCCTCCATGGATTAGTGACCGACGCCCAGACCTACTGGTACGCCGTTGCCGGCTTCCGCGTGCAGGCGCACTCGGCCTTTTCCGTCGGCCTGCCCCTGATCGGCGAGCTGTGGCGGACGGCCCCCACCGTCCTTGCTGCCCTCTTACCAGTGTGGCTCCTGGCCCTCGCCGGTCTCCTTGCGCTTCGTCCCGCCGGCCCGTGCCCGGACCCCTTGCCGGGAGGGGAGATGGGGCAGTTTGCGGAGCGGGAGGGCCTGCCCCAGCGGGATGGTCGGTCGATGGGGCGCGACCGGGCCTCCCGGCGGGGCATCGTCGTCGCCCTGGCCCTCTTCGCCGGTTCCCTGGCCGGGGCGGCCGCCGGGGGCTACTGGTATTGGCACTACTATGTGGGGCTGGTGCCGGCGGTGGCCCTGCTCGCCGGAGCCGGCGTTGCCCGTCTCCTGGGCGCCCCTTTTTCCCTGCGCCTCACGGCAGTGGGCCTGCTCAGCCTGGGTAGTGCCCTCTTCTTCAACGCCCGCCTGCTCGGCGACACGCCGGGCGCCACCTCCTGGCGCATCTATCGCCGGCCGGCCTACGTCGTGAGCCACGAGATCGCCACCTATGTGGCGGCGCGGACGTCGTCCCAGGACACCATCTACGCCGCCTTTGCCCAGGCAGATCTGTACTTCCTGAGCCGCCGGCGCTGCGCCGGGAATCACCTTTATTGGACGGAGATCAACCGCGTCCCAGGGGCGCTTGAGACCGTGCTCGCCGCCCTAGACGATCCCCAACGCCGGCCGAAGTACGTGATTCAGATCGACCGCGAGCTGGAGACCCCGGGCCGGGCGGCCCCCTTCTGGACGCGCGTCGATCGCCTCTACCGGCACGAGACGGAGATCGGGGGGTTCGCGCTCTACCGGGTGCGGGACGAAGGGGCCGCATGAGCGTCGAGACCTCCGCCGTTCGCCGGGCGCCGGCATCTCCCGGGCCTCACTCCGGCCGGCGTCCTCACCCACTGGCCCCCGTCGTCCCGAGAGCTGGAATCCCCTGGGGCCGCCTGGCGGCCGGGCTAGTGGCCGCCCTGCTCCTGGTGCCGAACAGCAGCGTCCTGGAGCACCGCGCCGTGGTGGCCGTCTTTCTCCTGGCCCTGGCCACCGGGCGGGGTCGCCTCTTCGTGCGTGACTGGCTGCCCCTGATAGGGGTCGCTGCCCTGTTTGTCCTCGCCCGCCAGCTCGCTGCCTACTCACCGCTCCCACATCAGGGGGCCAATGTCGCCCGGCTGGAGGCGGCCCTGTTCGGGGGGACGACGCCGACCACCTGGCTCCAGGAGCGCTACTACCAGCCGGGGCAGTCGGATGCCCTGGATTTCGCCGCCACTGCGGTGCACGCCTCCTACTTCTTCGGTTTCGTGACCGTCGGCCTGGGCGTCTGGCTCCATCGGCGCCGGCAGTTTGGGCCTTACACCCGACTCCTGGCCTGCACCTTTGCCCTGGGACTGTGCGGCTACTTCGCCTTGCCTACTGAGCCCCCCTGGCTGGGGGGGCGAGACGGCTACGCCCCGCCGGCACAGCGGGTGATCGTCCGCACGTCCCAGGGGACACAGCTCGCGGCCGGCATCGTCGCCGCCGGGCGGGCCTGGCAGTCTGATCCCGAAGCCCTTGGCGATCCGAACCCGGCGGCGGCCATGCCCAGCGTGCACACCGCCGTCACGGCCGCCCTGGCCTTGTTCCTCGCCCGGCTGCATCCGGCCCTGGGGGCCCTCGGCCTCCTCTACCTCCTGGCCATGGGCGGCGCCCTGGTGTACCTCGGCGAGCACTACGTGGTGGATGTCCTGGCCGGCATCGCCTGCGCCGCGGGGGCCGCCTGGCTTGCCGACCGCCTGCCTCGTCTCCTGGGGCGGCCAGGGAGCGGCTGGCCGGCGGGCGATCCTAGGCCATTCGCCGGCGGGCCACACGGCGCCGCGGCCATGGGGACGATGCAGCCGCTGGATCGGGTGTGACGCCGATGGGTTGACCGGCGTCGCTACGAAGACGTCGCCGGTGGGGAGGGGGAGGCGGTGTCCCCTGATGCCCTGGTTGCCCCTTCCGGGCGCTGCCGGAAGGCCCCGCTGCGGGGCACCTTGATAGTGTAGTCCGCCTTGCTGGCGAACACCGAGGGCAGCTTTTCCGACGCCGCGCCACACGTCGGGCACGTGGCCGGCTCCGTGGCCTGGCTCATCGGGCGTATCTGCTCGAACTCCCGTCCACAGGCGTTGCTCCGTGGCCTGGCTCATCGGGCGTATCTGCTCGAACTCCCGTCCACAGGCGTTGCACCAGTACTCGTAGATGGGCATGATCGTCCCTCCGCTCGGCTGATGTATTGGCGACGCAATCGCTGACCAAAGGGGTTCCGCCAGCGGTGCCATCTCCGGTGAGCCGGCCGGGGGCGGGCCAAACGAGCCCACCGGTACAGGTCGGCCGTTACGAGAAGGCAGACAGTGGCTGTGGCCAGTGGGCCGGAGCCCCGGTAGCACCGCCAGCAGCTGTGTATTGTAGCGCCACGTCGCGCCACTTCCGAAGAGCGCCGGCGGAGTCAACACGCAGGAGGAAACTTGTATGCCAGAACGCAGAATGAGTCGCCGGGTGATCGGCGTCACCGCGGTCACGGCGGCCGCCGGAGGGACGGTCATGCTCCTACCCCAGGACGCCGTCTACGGCGATGCCGTGGCCGCCCCGCTCCCCCAGGCAACGGCCGTATCGCCACAGGCCACGGCGACCTCCCCCCAACCCCTCCCGGGGCAGCGCCCGCTGCGCTTCTTCCCGGTGGACCCGATCTTCGCCTCCTACTACGCCCAGGTAGACGGCCCGCGCGTGCTGGGCCAGGCCATCTCCGCCCTGACCACCTCCGGCGGCGTCCCGGCGCAGTACTTCGAAAAGGCCCGCCTGGAGGACTCGCGCAGCCGGAACCCCACCGGCAACCCGGCATACGACTTTGAGTACGGCTTGCTGGTGGATGAGATGAAGGCCGTCCGTAGCCAGCGAGCGGTAGGAGGTGAGCGCTCCACCGTCACGTACGACACCATTCAGACGCAGTCCGATCCCTCCCTGCGTGTCCCGACCCCCGCCGCCTTTACCGCCGGGGACGCCCTGGTGCTGGCGGATGGCTCGGCCTTCATCCCCTTCACCTCCAACCTCTCGGCGGCCCCCGGCCACAACGTCCCCCGCTTCTTCTGGGATTTCATCAATCGCACCGACCTGTTCCCAGGTGGCTGGCTGCACGACATCGGTCTGCCGATCACCCCGGCGCTGGACGCCCGCGTCGACAAGGGGCGCTTTATCGGGACGCAGATCACTCGGGTGACCGACGCCCAGATCACCATCCAGGCCTTCCAGCGCACCATCCTGACCTATGACCCGAACAACCCGGAAGGGTTCCTCACGGAGCGGGCCAATACCGGCACGGACTACTACGCCGTGTTCCCGGAGCGCTTCCCGCAGTAACGGGGCAGCGTCTACAGGCCGTGGCCCAGTGGGGCGCCGTGCCGGCCCTGGCGCGCCCCACCGGACCGGCCTTGTCCGGCCCCCGCCTTACAATGAGCGCCGTGTGGTTGCCTGTGTGGTTCCGCCCGGCGCTCGTCCTCTTGACCTTGGCCGGCTTTGCCCTGCGCCTCCACGGGCTGCACCGGCAGAGCTTCTGGCTTGACGAGGTGGATGCCCTGGCATTCGCCGCCGAGCCAGTGGGGACGCTGCTCCGCAAGCTGTGGACGATCGGCGAGAACGGCCCGCTGTACTTTGTGCTCCTGAAGGGCTGGCTGGCCCTGGTGGGGACGAGCGAGTTCGGGGCCCGCTCCCTTTCGGCGATGACCTCCACGCTGGCCATCCCCCTGGTCGCAGTTCTGGCCCAGCGCCTCTTCCACCACGCGCCGACGGCCGTGATCGCGGGCGCCCTGGCCGCCGGCTCCCCCTACTACGTCTGGTACGCCCAGGACGCCAAGATGTACCCCTTGTTCGCTGCCCTGGCCCTGGCCGGGCAATACGCCCTCGTCCGTGCCTGGACACAGCGCCCGGTGGCCGGTGGGGGAGGGGAGGGGAGCGCTGCCTCGACCAGAGGATGGTGGGCGATGTACGTGATCTGCTCCTCCCTGGCCCTCTACGTCCACCTCTTCGCCGCCCTGCAGATCGCCGCCAACACGGCGGCGGGGCTGTGGCTCTGGCTCCGCCGGCCGGGGAGCGGTAAGCGAGCGCGGGGCTTTGTCATAGCCACCCTGCTCCTCGTCCTCCCCTACCTCCCCCTGGCGGCCTGGCAAGCCGGGGTCTTGCTACGCCGGGAGAACGTGGGCTACCGTCCGGCCGATCTGGGGACCATCGTCGTGGCCCTCCTGGAGCAGCTGACGTGGCACCTCAACCCGCCGCCCGACCGGCGCTGGCTCGTCCTCCTGGCCGCCCTCCTGGCGTGGGGGTGGTGGCGCACCCGCGCCAGCACGCTGCCCATCCCCGCACGCTCGCTCTCGCCCCAGGCCCCGGCCGTCCTGGCCCTGTGGCTCCTCGTCCCGGTCGCCCTCACCCTGCTCCTGCAAGGCACCGTCCCTGTCTTCCGTGACCGCTACCTGATTCCCCTCCTTGCCCCCCTCTTGCTCCTCATGGCCCGCGCCATCGCCCCGCCGTGGAACGTGGGCAACCCCCTGGGCCTGGCCTGCGCCCTTTTCGCCGCCGGGGGTTTCGGCTACGCCGCTCTCCACCGCCCCCCTAACCCGGACTTTCGGGCGGCGGCCGCCCTGGTGCGCCACACGGCCGCACCGGGCGAGGCGATAGGGTTCCTGGCCGAGTACACCGAGCGCCCGTTCAACTTCTACTTCCAGGCCGGCCCGGCGGGGTACCAGAAGGTGCGCCTCCCCTACACCAACTACCCCGGGCTAGACGAGGGCGACGGCCTGCGCGCCGTGGCCGCCAGTCTCCGCGGCGGACAGTGGCTGTGGGTGGTGCGCTTCGAGGACTGGCTCTGGGACAGCCGCGATCTAACCGGCCAGTATCTCGCCAACCGGGGCGCACGCCCCGTGCTGCGGCGGGACTTCAACGGCGTCTCCGTTACCCGCTACGAGTTGCCCTGGTAAGCGCCCCGGCCCGTGCACGTCGGCCGCAGGGCGTTGTGAGTCCCTGGAGCCTGAGCTCTCCGAGGGCAACTGCCCGGTGAGTGCCCCTAGGCCGTGCTAGTGGTCACGGACCGGCGTTGCCCGGCGCCGGGTAAAGGCCAGGCGGCACTGATCGATCATCTTCCAGGCCGCCTCTCGTTCCTGCCAGCCCTTCACGTTCACCATCTTGTCCTCCAGGAGCTTGTAGGTGGCGAAGAAGCCTTCGATCTCCCGCAGCCAGTGGCTGGGGAGGTCGCGCAGGTGGTGCACGTCCTGAAAGCGCGGGTCGCCGATGGGGACGGCCAGGATCTTCTCGTCTCGTCCCTTCTCGTCGTCCATCTCCAGCATACCGATCACCCGCGCCGGCACGACACAGCCGGGAAAAGTCGGCTCTTGGACGACTACCAGGACGTCCAGGTGGTCGCCGTCCATGGCCAGGGTTTCCGGAATAAAGCCGTAGTCCGTGGGGTAGTGCACCGAGGAGTGGAGCGTGCGGTCGAGGCGGATGCGCCCCAGGGCGTCGTCGAACTCGTACTTATTCCGGCTCCCTCGGGGGATCTCGACAGTCACCCAGAGAACCTCTTCGTCCTCCTCCTCCTCCTGCCCCGAGTAGGCCACACCCTCCGACCGCCCCGGCACGGCGGCGCCTTCTTCCGGCCCTGCGCCGGCGCCGCGGCGGTCGTCCTCTACCCCTTCGCTGTCCATGCCTTTGCTCATCGGCGGTATGGTAGCGTCTCATCGCCCCCCGGCTGTCGCCCCGGCTGCCCAACGGGTTTCCGGCTCGAGACCTGCCCGCCGGGGAGTGCCCGAGGGGGCCCAGCCGGCGAGGGGCGTGGACGGGGCCACGAAGAAGCCCTGGCGTCAGACCATGAAGGCCCCGCCGTTCAGGTTGAGCGTCTCTCCGGTGACAAAGGCGGCTGCGTCAGAGGCGAGATAGGCGACGGCCTGGGCCACCTCGCGTGCCGTGGCCAGGCGCCCCAGGGGGATAGTGGTGATCAGGTGCTCCTGGAGCGATGGCTCCAGGCCGCGGATCATGTCGGTGTCCACCGGGCCGGGGGCCACGGCGTTCACCCGCACGCCGTGTGGGGCGCACTGCACCGCCAGGGACATGGTCAAGCCGATGACGCCCGCCTTGGAAGCCACGTAGCTGGGGGATGCCAGCGTCGATCTGGTGCGCCCAGAGATGGAAGCCAGATTCACGATGCTCCCCTGCCGGCGGGCGATCATCCCTGGGAGCGCGGCGCGGCACACGAGGAACGTCCCCTTCAGGTTGATGTCCAGCAGCTCGTCCCATGCCGCCGGCGTCACGGCGTCCAGCCCGCCGATGCGGTAGATCCCGGCGCAGTTGACCAGCACATCCAGCCGCCCCAGCGCTCGCTCAGCCGCCCCCGTGGCCTCGGCCACGCTCGCTTCGGAGGTGACGTCTACGGCCACGGCCAGCGCAGGGCCGCCCAGCCGGCGCACGACCCCCGCCGTCTCCTCAGCCCCCTCTAGCCGTACGTCGGCAGCGGCCACGGCCATGCCTTCTTCGGCGAAGAGGCGCGCCGTTTCCCGGCCAATGCCGCCCCCCGCCCCGGTGATGAACGCTACTTTTCCGCTGAGGCCCAGGTCCATGCCCCTGATGGTACTGGCTCAGAGGGAGGCGATGGGGAACATGGCCAACGACGTCAACGCCGTGCTGGAGGAGTATCGCCGCCAGCGCGGGAGATAGACCCTTGGGGTGCAGCAGGGACCTATCCCGCTGGCCGGGCGTGGCACCCTTTACCTGTGATCGCCAGACGCGTCCCCGCCGCGCGCCGGCCGGGTCTTGACCCGGACCTCCCGCCGGTCTCGGCCGGCCGGCTCTTCGCCCTGCTGCGTCCCTACCGCCTCGGCGGGGGAGCGGGGCGTGCAGCTCTCGGCGGGGCAGCGCCAGCGCATCGCTATCGCCCGGGCCATCCTGCGTAACCCTAGCCTCCTGCTGCTGGACGAGGCCACGGCCGCTCTGGACAACGAGTCCGAGCACCTCGTTCAGGAGGCCCTCGACCGCCTGATGGCGGGGAGGACGACGATCGTCGTCGCCCACCGCCTGACCACGGTGGAGCACGCCGATCGCATCGTCGCCCTGGACGGCGGGCGAGTGGTGGAGCAGGGAACGCCGGCTGAGCTCGTCGCCTTCGGTGGCCTCTACCACCGCCTGCTGACCCGCAGTTTCGCCGAGGTGGCCCCGGACCCGTGATCGACCAGAGCCGTGATCGGCCAGAGGACGGCACCCCTCTTTCTGATCTTGCCCCCGGCCCGTACCGGCCAGGCTACCTCCACCTTCCCCCCGCGGATACGGCGTGGCCGCCGGTGCACGGCGGCAGGGTTGCAAGGCTGCCCCTGCGGACCGGGGCGTGATGGGGCCGTTGCCGGTAGCATAACGGCGTGAGGGCGAGCGATCGCACGGCCGGGGCGCCAGAGGCGCCAGAGGAACAGGGACCCACCTGTCTGGTGGCGCCGGGCGCGCCGCGCCTATCTGTGGTCATCCCCGCCTATAACGAGGCCCTGCGCCTGCCCCTCACGCTCGCCGCCTGGGCGGAGTTCTTAGGCCGGCAGCCCTACGACGCCGAGGTGCTGGTGGTGGAAGACGGGAGTCGCGACCAGACCTCGCAAGTGGTGCAGGACTTCGCTGCCCGGCGCTCCGGCCCCCCGGCCGTTCGCCTCCTGACACTGGGGGAGAACCGGGGCAAGGGTGGCGCGGTGCGGGCGGGGATGCTGGCCAGCGCCGGGGCCTACGCCTTTTACGTCGACGCCGACCTCAACATTGCCCCCCATTACGTCACCCCTGCCTTGCGCCTCATGTCCCAGGGCTATGACGTCGTCGCCGGCCGGCGCCCCCTGCGGGCCTACGCCGCCACGGAACGCAGCCCTGCTCGCCTCCTGGCCGGGGCCCTCGTGCAGGCAGCCCGGCGCGCCATCGTCCTGCCGGTGATCCGTGATACCCAGTGCGGCTTCAAGGGCTTCCAGCGTGACGTCGCCCAGGCCGTCTTCCAACGCACCCTGATCTGCTCCTTCGCCTTCGACATCGAAGTCCTGTTCCTGGCCCGCCAGCTGGGCGCCCGCATTGTGGAGCTGCCGGTGGACGTCACGTTTCGCTCCGGCTCCAGCTACAACCTGCGCCGGCACCTGGGGCCCTTCCTACGGGACATTACCCACATCCGGCGCAACGCCCGCCTGGGACGCTACGCCTGACGCCCCACCAGGGGCTGCGACCCCTAGCAACTCCAGCATCGAGAGGAACGTAAGCGACGTGCTCCCCTCCATCGAGCTCCGCTGGGCGCTGGTGCATGGTGCGATCCTGGCCCTCTATGGCAATGCCCTCAATCTCGTCGCCGCTCGGGTCTCGGCCCGGCGGCGCAACCGGCTGGGCGTCGCCGGGCCACTGGCCCTGGTAGCCGCCGTCGCGTCCTGGCACCGCTGGGTCGACCGGGGCACGCTGCCCGGCCTGGGCCTGCACCGTCAGGGCTGGCGCCGGGGCCTGCTGTGGGGCACGCTCGCCGGCGCCATTCTGGCCGTACCTCCGCTGCTCTTCTTTCTCGCCCCCTATCGCCGAGGCACTACCATACGGTTCGACGAGGTGTCCGGCATCGGCCGGCGCGCTCTGCTGCACCGCCTGCTGGTCACCACGCCCATCCTGGTGGCTTTGGCCGAGGAACTGGCCTTTCGGGGCTCCCTGCAGGGGCGGTTACAGCGGGTCCTCCCCGGCCGGCCGGTGGCCACGGTGACCCTCAGCAGTCTCTCCTTCGCCTGCTGGCACGTGGCGGTGAACGTGCGCACGCTCCAGGCGACGAACGTCGTCAGCGGAGTGGCCATCCCCCTGCCGGTGGCCCTGGCCGGTGGCCTGCTGGGCGTCTTCGCCGGCGGACTGGTCTTCGGGGGTCTCTATCATCGCACCGGCAGCCTCGTCGGCCCGGTGGCCGGCCACTGGCTGGTAGACGCCCTGATGCTCCTGGCCCTGTACCGTCTTAACGCCCAGGGCCCAAACCAGGGCCACGGCGTAGAGGGCGCTATCCAGGAGGAAGACGGCTCGCAGGTCGATCCCGGCCAGGGCACCGGTGAGCAGCGGGCTGCAGGCGCTCCCTAGCAGGGCGATACTGGAGAGGACGCCGAACGCCGCCCCTTTCTCGGCCGGCGGGATAACCCCATTGGCCAGGCTATAGGCCAGCGTCAGCGTGCCACCGGCGAACAGGCCCAGCAGGGCACGTACCACGAGGAGCTGCAGGGGAGTCTGGACGGCGGCCATGGGGAAGCACAGGATCACCCCGGCCACGAGCGTGAGCAGGAGCAGGCGGCGCACCGGCAGGCGCCCGGCCAGATGCCCCAGGAGCGAGGCGGAGATCCCTGTGCCCACGGCCGCCAGGGAGATGATCAACCCGGCATAGGAGGCGACCCTCTCCGGGGGCGTCCCCAGGGCGGCGACGTAGAGGGGCAGCACCGGGCCAAACGAGCGATTTCGGCCTCCTGCAGGACGCCGAAAACCCGCCCGGCGAGCAGCCCCCCCCCGGTGCTGGTCAGGCCGGACCGGCGAGCAGCCGCCGGTCGTCCTGGGTCAAGAGCGTGAGGGCGCCCAATCCCACCAGGATCACCATCGCCCCGGCGGTAAAGGATGCTCGCAGCCCGAAGCGGTCGGCGACGAGCCCGGCGCACAGGGGCCCGACGATCACCCCGCCGACCTGCGCGGCCTGGAGCATCCCTAAGGCCCCGCTGGCGCGAGACGCCGGGGCCACGGCCACCACATAGGCCATAGTCATGGAGGTGAACCCTCCGAAGACGCCGATGGCCGCCCGCAGGGCAAAGAGCTGGGCCACGTTGGTCACCTGGCCCATCAAGGCACAGGCGACGGCGAAGACGAGCAGCGAGCGCTGCACCATCCGCTTACGCCCGTAGCGGTCGGCCAGGAGGCCCCAAATGGGGGAGAAAAAGGCCGCCAGGAGCGGGGAGATGGCTAGCATCACCCCGCTCAGCAAGGCGGCTTGGGAGACATCCTCTACGCCCAGCTCCCGCACGTACAACGGGAGGATGGGCATGACGAAGTTGAAGCCATAAAAGGCGATAAAGACGACGAGGGTGATGCCCCACTGGCTCCGCTGCCACCCAACGGCCCCGCCGGCAGCCCTTCGCCCTGACCGCTCAGTCCCCAGTTCTACGTCGGTCACCAGCCCCCTCGCCGTTCAGCGCCACACCTGTCCGGGGGTCACACCCGGCCCCGCCGCTCGAATGGGAGGGAGGCCAGGTGCGAAGGGCAGCAGTCGGCAGTCCGGACGGGGGATTTCTACTGGCCGGCGGTGGGGTTCTGCTGCCAGAATTCGTCGATCTTCTGCTGCGCCAGGCGGTTGGCTTCCTTTAGGGCATCGCGCAGGCTGCTGGTCTCGTCGCGCAAGAACGCCGTAACGGTCTTGTTGTACTCGGCGCGGATGTCCACGACGGCGGGGTGCTTGAAGTCACGCGACCCACTCCCCTGATCGAACAGACTGTAGAACTCCTTGCGCCCCAGGCCTGTGTCCGGGTCGTTCACGATCGAGGGGTCGCGAGCCGCCTCGCGGTTAGCGGCGACGTCGGCCGTGTTGCGCTGGACGTGCAGCCCCCCTTCCTTGGAGGCAGTGTACTTCATGAAGTCCCACACCATGTCCAGCTTTGGCCCTCCCTTGCGCCCCACCTCCAGGATCCCCCCGCTGTAGACGTTGGCCTTGGAGTCACGCGGGCCCCGGGGGCCGCTGGGGATGGGGGAGACGGCGAACTTGAGGGTCTGATTCAGGCGCCGGTTGGCGCGCCGGATGTTGTCTGCGAACCAGTTCCCACCGTTGATAAACGCCATCATCTTCTGACTGAAGAGGTCGGCGCCGCTCAGGGCTGTGCCGGGCCTGCGGTTATCACCCCCCGGCACGGTCGTGCGCCAGTCGTCCACCGCCTGCACGCCCCCCAGGCGCGTAACGAACTTCTTGCCGTACTCGATCGCCTCAACCACCTCCGGGCTGTCGAGCAGGGCGGTCTTCCCATCGTCCGAGATCAGCTTGGCCCCGTTGGCCCGGGGCAAGACGATCTGCCAGGATGTCCCGGTGTGGGGCAAGTAGCCGACGAAGTCCCAGCCATCCCCCTGCTTCTTGGTCAGCTTGAGGGCCAGCTCCTCTAGCTGTGGCCAGGTGCTGGGGAGCGTCCTGGTGTCCACCCCGTTCTCTTCCATCAAGCCGGTGCCGAGCCACATGAAGACGATGTCCGGGTGCTGCATCATCGCCCAGGTCTTGCCCGACCAGGCCATCGTCTCCAGGGCGGAGGGGAACAACTGCTGCTTGTCCCACTTGTCTCGCTTGATCAGATCGTCGAGCGGGGCGGCGAACCCCTTGGCGCCCCACACCGGCACCCAATCGTTGCCGCACTGCCAGCAGTCCGGCGGGCTGCCCCCGGCAAAGGCCGTTTGCACCGCCGTTTCCAGGTTGCCGGAGGGCGTGGTGATCTGCACCTTCGGCCCCTCCTTGGCGTTGTAGCCTTCCATCAGCTGCTTCCAGCCGATGGGGCCGCCGTGGGTCGGCTGCTCGATGGGCCAGGGCTGCCAGAGCTCGAAGGTGCCGGTGAGCTGCTGCCCCCCGCCGGCGGTCGGCTGCCCGGCCGGCGCGGGGCCGCAGGCCCCGGCGAGCACGGCGACCAGCCCGCCCCCTGCTCCGGCGAGCACGCGACGGCGACTTACTTGCATTGTCCCTTTCATAACACCCCTCCCTGTGCAGTCCACGTGTCCCCCTTACAGTAAGTTATCGAGTATAGCCCATCATCCGGATTGGCCGGCCCCCTTGGCCGGCCAGCGGCCCCTGCGAGAGCGGGCTGACGGCTGCTGTCCACCACTCAAGAGCAGGAGCCGCTCAAGAGTAGGAGCCGCAACGGGCATTGCGGCAGGGGCTCCAGACCTGAGGCCGGAGACCTACTGACCGTTCCCTTGATGGCCGCACTCTGCACCGGAGGTATGCGCCCCCAATGGTGTCGTTGTCCACGCAACGGCCGATATCGAGGTTCCGGCCTGGTGGTGATAGCGCGCGATCGGCGTCAGGCCGGCCCGCACGCGGTCTCCCGGGGCCACCAGGGGGGTGGCCTGGCCGGCAGGGACGAGTACGTCGGCGCGGGAGCCGAAGCGCATCAGGCCTACCTTTTGCCCGGCGGAGAGGCTATCCCCCGGATGGCGCCAGGGGACGATGCGCCGCGCCAGGAAGCCGACAACCTGAGCCAGCACCACGCGGTCGCCCGGCGCCGGGCCACGAACGATCCCCAGGAGGAGCCGGGCGTTGCGGTCTGCGCCGCGGACGAGAAAGGCCGGGGCGTGCCCGCCCCGGTCGCGCCGGGACGCCACCAGGCGCCCCCCGACGGGGCTGCGCGTGACGTGGACGTCCAGCAGCGTGAGAAAGGTGACAATGCGCAGGGCGCGCCCGTGGATAAACCAGTCCCAGTCAACCTCGTCGACGGCGGTGATCGTTCCGTCGGCCGGGGCGTACAGCAGGTCTCGCTGGCGGGCGCAGCGCCGGGGTGGGTCGCGGAAGAACCAGGCCACCCACAGCGTCAGGGCCAGCAGCGGGGCGCTCCACCGCCGGTGGCGCCGGCTGGCCAGCCACCCCAGGCCCCCGGAGGCCCCCAGGGCGGCAACCAGAGGCCCGCCTGAGCGCACCGCCCCTAGCACCGGGGTATCGGCTTTCAGGTCGGCGATCCAGTGACCGAGTCGCCGGACGACGCCCCCGGGGCGACGGCATGGCACGGGGGGCGGCTGGTGATCGAGTGACCCGTCGTGGCGCGAAGGAGGGAAACCAGGCCGGTCAGACGACCCGATCACTCGCGATCGCGTTCGAGGGCCAGGCGCAAGGCCCCGGCGGCGCCGAGGCTGAGATAGAGCACCAGGAGGCCCAGGATTGCCCAGCGGGCGACGACGAACAGCAACGGAGCCAGGGCCAGGCACAGGGCCCAGCGGGCCGGGGCCGGCAGGGGACCGAAGGCCGTACTGAACTTGGGGAACTCGATCGTGCTGACCATCAGCAAGGCCACCAGGATGACGGCCACCGGGACCAGCTCCGGGGTCAGCTCTACCGGTGCGACCCCGAGCATGGCCACAAAGGCGCCGGCCATGGGGATAGGCAGCCCCACAAAGTAGCGCGGGTTCTTGACCAGCGGGAAGCGCGCCAGGCGAATGGCGCCGCAGCCGACGAACATCGCCCCGGTTAGCGCCCCCGGGAGGCCGAAGTGCACCAGGATCGCCTGGTAGACCAGAAAGGCCGGGGCGATGCCGAAGGCCGCCAGGTCGGCCAGGGAATCCAGCATCTCCCCCAACGGGCCGTCGCAGTGCAGGGCGCGCGCCGCTGCCCCGTCGAACCCATCAAAGAAAATGGCGGCGATGACCAGGGCGGCGGCCGGCGCAAAGTCGTGTGCCGCGCTGGCGATCAGGGAAAGAAAACCGCACGCCAGCCCACAGAGGCTCAGTGCGTGCGGTATCCACTCAACCGGTATGGCGGCGACGTGGGGACCTCCAGGGGTCGGAGTACGCATGACACAGATCGTAACCCCGCGATTAACAGGCCGTCAATGCGACGTCCCTCCCTCGGCGTGGCCGCTGAGGTACTCACCGCTAGGGCCGATCTAGGGTGCGCCTTCTGTCTTCAACGGCGCGCGGCTCAAGCGGTGGCGTCAAAGACGCGCCGGCGCCAGACTTCGGCACTTACGCAGCGAGCCCAAGCGCGCCCCACCAGACACACGCCAAGACGGTGCCCAGCACGGCCAGCGCCTCCACTCGCCCACCGCTCGGTGGCGCGAGCTTGTAGGGGAGACGCAGGCGCTGGCGCCACAGGGGCCACAGCAGGGGGACGCCACGGGCCGTCAGCGCGTCCGCCAGGACGTGGGTGGCCCAGCCGTAGCCCACCAGCCGGCCCAGCTCGGAGAGGTCAAGCCGGGAGCCGAGCAGCTCGGCCAGGGCGCCTGCCACCAGGACGGCCAGGAGACTGTGCAGCGGTCCGCGGTGGTGCCCCCAGCGCTCCACGATGCCGGCCACCGCCCGGCTGAGCGCTCCCAGCGAGCGGGCCATGGCGCTGCCCCCGTGGTCGACGTCGGGAGCCAGGGCGGCCAGGGCCACGATGGCCACGCTGAGGGCCAGGGCGCGCTCGTCGTGCCCCAGGGAACCTTCGCCGGCGGCGGGGCGCAGGAGTGGCGCCGCCAGGGCGCCCCAGGGCGTCGGCAGGGGGTGCACCAGCAAGGCCAGGTAGCTCGCCCCGGCCAGGGTGACGTGGCTCCGCCCCAGCACGCTTACGTGAAGGTCCAGACGGTCGGCATGGCCTACAGCGCGCCGAAGCGCTGGCGCAGGCTGACGGGGAGGCCGGTACGCGCCGACTCGTAACCGGCCTGGACGACGGCCAGTGTCCGCCGCTCGCTGCGGCCGTCTGTGAGGGCGCCGCCGCTGCCGGCCACGTACTCCGCGAAGGCGTCCAGCTCCAGGGCGTGCTCAGACAGCGTTTCGGGATACGGCACCGGGCGCGGATCGCTCCCTTCACCTGCCATCAGGAGCTCAGCCCCAGTGCCCCAGGCCCGCAGCGTGCCCCCATCCCCGCGCACGACGAACCCGGACAGGCTCCCCGGCAGAAAAGCCTGGCACGTCTGGAGCACGGAGACGTGGACGCCGCTTTCAAGGGTCAGCAGGCCGCTCATGGTGCCCTCCAGCCCCCGGCGCTGGAACGACGCGGCCTTGTGTTCCTGGAGATAGACCGACGCCACCTCCGCTCGCAATTCTCGCTCTCAAGTTCGGGCCCCAACCGTAGGGGCGGCGTGCCTGTCCGCCATAGAGAACGGGCGTGCGTCAACGGGCGTGGCTTGTCCAGGCTGGCCTGGAGCTGGACCAGGTCAGCGAGTAGCCGGGAGGGGATACGATGCCCGGCACACAGAGCATGCCGCCAGGGGCTCGTACGCGAGTGGCCCGCCGGCAGCGAGCCGCCCTGCGCTAGACTTCAACGGAGCCGCTGGCCAGGGCCGGACCGGTGGGCCAGCGGAGGGGGATTGGAGAAGGTGCTGGAACGCCTGCGGGACGCCCTGACGGGGCGCTCGGCGCGCCGTCCCCCGGAGGGGACCCATGGGGCGGGCGACCCGCCACCGGCTTCTGGAGCTGAGGCGGGGGCGGCCCCGGCGCCGGCGCGCCGGCGCGTGCTCAGCGTCGTCCACGATCCCACAGTCGACCTCCGCAGTGGCCAGACGCTCTCCCAGGCCCTCGGTTGGCACGACCCGGATGCCCTGGCCAGTGCTTACGTGGGGGACGTGCGCGCCGCCAGCCACGGGCTGGTGGAGTACGAGATCGTGGAGCGGGTGGCGCGAGACGAGTTCCCGCTCAAGGCAGACGGCTTCCGCTACGACGCCGAGACCTACCTGCGCTGCTGGCGCAATGGCCGGGGCTTTCACCAGCTCGACGGCGTCGATTACGACGCCTTGCTGCGGGAGTTCAACGTCGTGGAGCGGGTCAACGCCGGGGAGGTGGACGAGCTCTGGCTGTTCGGCTTCCCCTACGCCGGGTACTTCGAGTCCCTGATGGTCGGCCCCGGGGCCTTCTGGTGCAACTCACCCCCCCTGGAGCGTCCCAGGTCGGCGGCCCCGCCCTGCCGGCGGCGGTTCGTCGTCATGGGCTTCAATTTCGAGCGCGAGGTAGGCTGCATGCTGGAGAACCTGGGACACCGGGCCGAGTCGATCATGGCACAGGTGTATGCCGGTCGCTCTGGCGTGGCCAATCTATGGGAGCGGTTCACCCGCTACGATCAGATGGCCCCCGGCCAGGCGTCGGTAGGGACAATGCACTTCGCCCCCAATAGCCGGCAGGACTACGACTGGGCCAACCCTCGCCCCGTCCTCAGCGACTGTGACGACTGGCTGGCCTTTCCCCGCCTCAGCGGCCGGCGGCGCCTGGTCGACTGCCACCAGTGGGGCGGTGGGGACATGCGCCGGCACCATCTGTGGTGGTTCGAGCGTCTACCCCACGTCGCCGGGACGACCGCCGGCGTCAGCCACAACTGGTGGACCTATATCGCCGACCCCGATACCGTCTGACACGCCGAGTGCCGGGCGCCCTACCGGCGCCCTACCGCTTGTTGTTCCCGGCGCCGTTCCCGCTCCCACCTTGACCTTTGTCCTTCTCCTTCTCTTTGTCCTCGTCCTTGCCCTTCTCTTTGTCCTCGTCGCGGCCCGCGCTGTTGTTGTTATTCGCGCCGGCGGTGCTCGCGCCGGCGGTGCTCGCGCCGGCGGTGCTCGCGCCGGCGGTGCTCGCGCCGGCGGCACCGCTGCCGTTCGCGGGCGGCGCTGTGATGGGCGGCCCCGACTTGGGCGTGTTGGTGGGGTTGGTCTTCGGTGTGTTGGTTGGCTTCGGCGTAGGTGTGTTGGTGGCGCTGGGCTTGGGTGTACTGGTCGACTCTGGCTTGGGTGTGTGCGTCGGATCGGGCTTGGGCGTGTGCGTCGGATCGGGCTTGATTGGAGGATTCGGCAGGGTGGGGAGCTCGACCTTCGCCGGGGGGTCGACCTTCGCCGGGAGCTCGACCTTCGGTGCCGTCATGTTGGGGATGTCCACCGGCGGTTCGACGACCGGCGTCTTGCTGGGTTCGACTGGTGGCGCCTTGGTCGGCTCGGCGGTGGGGCTCGGCAAGCGCTCGGCGGCGGTGGTCAGCGAGGGGGATGGCGTCGCCGGTGCCGCCGGCCCCGGGGTTCCGCCCTCCGCCGTACCGGCGGGGGTGGTGGCGTGGGCCTCTGGCGCCGGCTCCGGGCGTTCCGCGCCGCTGGACGGGGGGCGCCCGCCTTCTACCTGGTCGGCTGGCCCGCCGCCGGCTGCCGATGGCCTCGGAGCCTCCGGCTGGCCCTCAGGGGTGGTGATGCCGGCGGTGGGGGCGATGGTCTGGGGGGTGGGTGGCTCAACCTCTCCCCCGGCCGCCGGCTGAGGCAGAGGCCCTACGTCGGAGGCAAGCATGACGTCAGGTGGCGCGTTGGCCGGGGTCGCGGACTCTTCTGCCGGCGGAGGGGCGGGGAGGAGAGAGTCCAATCTCCCGTACGGAGCGGCCTCATCTAGCGACGCTGGCCCGTCTCCCTCCCGGGCGAGCGCGGAGGTCGCAGACGCCCGGGATGCGGCCGCGGGAGGTGCGCCGCCGGTGGGCGCAGCGGCGGCGTCCCCGCTCGCAGAGATCGTCCCTGGAGGAGGAGACCAGGTGGGGCCGGACGTCCCGGCGCCGGTGACTGGCATGGGCTCCCACTGGGCGTACCCCGCCGGTAACAGCGTCGTCCAGTCCAGGCCCGCTGCGCTCGAGGCGCCGTCCCCGTTCGCCGCCGTGGAGGGCGGTGCGGGGGGCGCCGACGCCGGCCTCGACCCGGAGAAGCCAGTCGAGGCAGATCCGGCCACCCCGGGGACGCCTGATGCCCCGGGTGACGGCTGCGGCGTGGCGACGGCGCCGATCCGGCGAACGGGCGTGGCTCCGCCGGTGGCTGACTGCTCGGCGCCGGCGCTTGGTTTGGGACCGGTCAACGCCACGCTCCCGGCGCCGACGACGGCGAGAGCCAGGCCGGCCGCGGACAAGAGGGTGGCACGCGCCCCGCGGCTCGATAGCACTTCTCTCCCGCGGATATCCTGCCAGCGGATCTCGTGCCAGGGACGCCGCGAGAGTTGGGCTCCGGCCCCCATCGCCCACTGGCTGCCGGACAGTGGCGCCGGCGGGGGCACACGATCGCCTGCCCCCGGCGTGGGGAGTCGCCCGCCCTCCGGGGGCGCCGACCTCGGCCGGGGCGCCCCCAGGCCCGTTAGGCGGCGTCCTGGCCCGGTGGCCTGGGCTGCAGCGCCCGCCTGGGCTGCAGCCGGCGTGGGGGCCAGGCCGGCGCCGCTCAGCCGGGGGCAGGTGGAGAACCGTCCCGTGAGGCAGAGGTCGCGCTGCTGCTCATTGGAAACTGGGGCCGCCGTATCCAGGGCGTGGCAGACGTGCAGCCGGGTGGGACGGGAATAGTGCCGCGTGGGATCGTCCGAGAAGCCCAGCTTGGGGCAGGGTCCGCTCTCAGCCCCCGTGTCCGCCGCGTTCATCACCGCGCCGGGAGCTGCGTCGGGGCCGGGCGCCGCGGGCGTCCCAGCGCCGGGGGCCGCTCGGCCAGGGGCGACCGGAGGGGCGCCGGCCAGCGCCGTGAGGCGCGCCGGCAATCCTGCCACGGGGAGATCCAGGTTGCGTTGCTCGGGCACGGCCTCGCCGACAAACTGCGTCTGCCCGCTGGGGAGTGTGCGCAAGATCGCCCCCAGGGCGTCCAGCCCCCGCAAGGTGCCGTAGGTCGCCGCCGTAAGGCGGCCGCGGGCGAGAAAGACCTCGCCGGCCGCCGCCACGTCGTCGCGCCAGACGAGCAGACAGCCACTGCGTCGCTCGGCGGCCAGCGAGCAGATGAGAGACGCGGTGTCCCCGTCCGTTCTGGCTCCCGAAAATGGACCCGCTGAATCACTCATGCGTCACGTACCTTGCGCCGGCAACGGCTGCACGTCCCGGTGGCTCGATGCGGCCGCTCGGACAGTGGCACGCCCCGGCATCCGCCCCGCAGCGAGTCAATGAGAAAAGATCGCAGGGCCAGAGCGCGGCTCGGTGGAGGCACGGTTGAGAGGGGGTTGTAACAGCACGGGCAGCCGCCCCGCAGGCGGCGGTGCCGAGGTGGTCACAGCGCCCGTTGTGTAAGGACGTGGCGTGGCGCAGGGGCCTGGGCGCTCTACTGGTGCTTACCCTGCCCGCCTGGGCCCCCTTGCTGCACCCCCACTTCAGTCTGTGGAAGGTCTTCGACGGGGGCCTCCATCTGCGACGCACCCTCTTCTTACGGGAGCTGATCGCCGACGGCAACTGGTATCCCCGGTGGCTGCCCCAGCAGTTCGGGGGCTACGGCTACCCAACCCTGAACTTTTATGCCCCCGGCCTGTACTACCTGACCCTGGCACTGGCCGCCCTCCTATCGCTGGTGCGCCCCCAGGGGGCAATCTACGTGGCCATGCAGGGGGCCAGCGCCCTTGGCGCCTGGGCGGCCGTGGCGGCCCCGGATGGGGGTCGCCTGGGGCTGGGGGGCTTCGTGGACGTGCGCCCGCTGGGGCTGACGGCCCCGGACCGGCCCCTGCGGGACGCGGGGGTGGATGGGCGTCGCTGGCTGTACCTGCACCCCCCGGCTCAGGTGAGCCTGGCGCTGGAGGTGCCGGCGGAGGGCTACCTGCAGGCGGGGCTGGCCCTGGACCCGCGGGCGTGGGAGGCGACCCTGGGCGATGGCGTGCGCTTCCTGGCCACCGTCCGTCCCCTGGCTCCACAGGAGCCGGGAGGGGCCACCGCCGAGGGAGGGGCCACTGGGGGCGCTGCCGAGGGAGGGGCCACGACGGTGGTGGAGGTGGGGCTGAACCCGCGGGCGCGGGGGGAGCAGCGGCGCTGGGTGGACGTGGTGGCCGACCTGCGCCCGTGGGCGGGGCGGCGGGTGTGGCTGACGCTACGCACGGAGGGGCGGGCCGACCCGGCGTACGACTGGGCGGGATGGGGGGAGCCGGCGGTGGTGCGCCTGGACCCTCTGACGGCGGCCCGCCTGCGGGAGAGCGCCCGCCAGACCGCCTCCCTGGCCCTGCGTCCTTGAGCCTCTGTCGGTCGGTCTCGGTTGATCAGTCTCTATGGATCGGCCCCTGTTGGTCGGCGCCGCGCCGGCTTGGCCCTGGTCCTGCATCGTCCCCGCGGGGCGAGGGTCTGGGTAAGGCACGCCGGTTGGGGACGCGGGAAAGGAGCGCGGGGTATGTTCGCCTTGTGGCGCTGGTGGCGGCGGATGGGAGGATGGCGGGGCTTCCTGGCCGATGGCCTGCTGGCCTGGCGCCTGTTCCGCGACGGGCGCGTGCCCATCTTTCCCAAGCTCATCTTTCCCCTTTACCTGGCGTACTTCTTCTCCCCCATCAACCTCCCCTTCGAGTGGATTCCCTTCCTTGGACAGGTGGACGATGTGGGTCTGGGGATGCTTGCCCTGGCCACGTTCCTGCGCAGCTGCCCGCCGGGCCTCGTCGTCGAGCACGCCACGCGCCTGCAGCAAGACATCTTGCACAACCCCCGCTTCGGGCGCTTCGGGCGTTACGCCAGCCCGAGCCTCGACCGCTGGATCCACCCCCGTTGATCAGGCAATACTGACCGGCCGGGGCTGACTGCCGAGCGCTGCGCCCGCTCCTGAAGGTGGCCACTGCTTCAGGCTGGAGATGGCAGGTCTAGCCAGCCCGGTACCGCCTCAGAGTTGGTGCTGACCGGCCGGCGCTGTTCGATGGGCGGTGGCGGCCCTTTGGCTTCGGTCACGTCCAGTCGTCCCAGGCGGAGAGGGCGGCGCGGGCGCCGCCCAGGCGCTCGCGCAGGGTTGCCAGGGCAGCCCCCACCGCCAGGAGCACCAGGGCGGTGACGCCGAAGATGACGAACAGGGGGAGCGTCTGGATCAGAGGGAACAGCGCCCGCAAGGCCCCCGCCGCCAGTCCGCTTGTCCCGGCCAGTACGAGCACCCGATGCCGCAGGCCGATCCCTCCCAGGAGGAAGACGACGCCCTCCAGCACCAGCGCCACGATGTACCGCCAGGCGGTCGGGTCGTCCGAAAGGGACTGCACCGCGCTCGTCCCCAGAAGCAGCAAGGCCCCTGCCCCGCCGGCCAGCCGGCTCGACTCCCCGCCCCGTGCCCCCGTCTGCCGGACAGCCACGGCACACCAGATCAGCCACAGCCCCGGAGGGACGGTGTACCACTGAGGGTTGCGCAGACCCAGGTACGCGCCGATCCACAGGCCCCCAGCACGGCGATAGATTGAGCGAGATAGCCGGCGGCGGCGCTCCTGCGGTAGTGCGCCTCGACGGCGATCATCAAGGCCAGCGCCCACCAGACGACGAGCGAGGCCAGGGCGCCCGGCGCCCGGGGACGGAGGAACTCCTCCACCACCATGCAGGCCAGGGCCGTCGCGCCCCCCACTATCACGGCGGCGACGTAATGCGCCCGGACCCAGGCGTCTTGCCTTGTAGCCGGCGACCACAGCCGGGGGGCGCCAGGCCGGCCGGCCGGGAAGCGGGCCCAGACGTGGCCGGCGCCGTAGATGAGCCAGGCCAGGGCGACCAGCGCCGGCGGGTACCAGTGCGGGGCTGTCCCGGCGTCGTACAGCAGGCTGCACACCCCCCCGGCCACGGCCCCGGCGGCGGCAACGCCGGGCGCGGCTCGTAGAACGGCGGCGCCGGCATAGACGACTGCCCCGTACACCACGAGCAGCCAGCCCAACAGCGACCAATCCGCGACCGCCAGCGCCCCGCCGGCAATCCACAAGGCATCTACCACGGCGACGAGGGCGAGTGGCCAGGACCAGCGCCAGCCGGCGGTGCGCCCCAGCACCAGGGCGGCGCCGGCGCGTACGAGACGATCAGAATGCTGCGGTCGGCCAGGAACTCCTGCAGGGACAGCCCTCTGGCCCCTGCCGGGGCCATCAGGGCAGCGCCTATCTCGGCGCTGCGCTCTCGATAGTGCCGGCGGAGCTCGTCCAGCGCCTCCGGGGTGACGGGGCCCCAGGGGCGCAGCTGCGTCAGCTCGGCCGAGACATACCGCGTCCGCGTCAGCGCTTCTCGCAGTGCCTGGCCGGCGGCCTCATCCATGCCTGCCGGGATGGCCATTGGGGGCCGCCGGCCAGTCTCCGGCGTGGCCGGTGCCGGACCCTCGCGGGCGATCGCCTGGAAGAGCCTCTCCAACCACCCCATGAGTCCCCCGACGCTGCGCTCCACCCGGCCTGCGGACCCCGTCCCGCCCGGAGCCCCTGGCGGGTCTTCCTACCTACGGGAATCTACGTTGCATTGGCCCCGTCCGTCCTGACTCTCGCGTCCTGGCTCTCGCGTCCTGGCTCTCGCGTCCTGACTCTCGGCGCCGTGGCCTGGCGCCTGCTGCTTGGTACCTGCTGCCTGGCGTTGCCCGGCCGTGCCCCTCCCTCCCCAGGCTTAGCGGCACGTCCAGTGGCGTGGGCCTTGCGTGGCCATCAACCAGGAGGCTGCTTCGATGTTGGCCACCGGGTCATACGGCGAGGCGTAGCCCAGGTTCACAGCCGCGCTGGCCATGCGCCAGGTGCTGGGGATGAACTGGAACACGCCGGCGGCTCCCCCGGGTCCCTGTGCGCCCGGGTTCCAACGGCTCTCACACCAGGCCACGCGGAGCATCTGCCCCTGGTCCAGGCCCCAGCGGTGCGCAGCGTCGGCAATCAAGGTGGGCACGTCCGGCGGCACGTAGACGGGTGCGACGGGTGTCGCCCAGACCGGCCCCTCCGCGGACGTGAATGCCTCCACGACGCTCGTCTCGTCGGCCTCGCCGCCGGCGGCCAGGTCACCTCGCTCAGCCTCATCCCTCTCATCGGCCCCAGCTTCGGCCCCAGCTTCGGCCCGCCGGCGGGGCCCCGTCAGACTGGCCCAGCCGGCCTCCACGTCTGCGCCGAGGGAGGTGGCAGCTTCCCCCGGCTCGTCCCCCTGCGCCCAGACATCGGGTGCCGGCGACTCGCACTCGTCGGCCGCCGGGGCTGACCCGGCCGCCACGGCGTGGGCCGGAACCGCCGTCGTCGAGAGTAGGCGCATGGCGAACAGTACACCAAGCGTAAACCTAGCCATCAGCCCGCCTTCCTCGCCCGCTGGTCAGTGCCTCCCATGTGTGCCTCCTGAAGAAGTAGCATTTCCAAACGTTCTGTATACCAAAAGGAAAACCCGTCGTATACCAAACAGCTACTTTATAGGAGTCGCAGAGGTGGTAGAGGCACCGCCCGGGGGTGGGATAGATCGTCCCCGGTGGGGCGCGGGGCGCGGTGCGCTTGGATGGGGCACATGCCGGTGGCGGCCCGGCCGGGACTCTCCCACGGGGGCATCTGGCCCGCGACTCGTCTTGGGGGAACCGCACCGGGCGCCAGCCCCCCGGGGCGTGGCCGGCCGGGGGCAGCGGCGCCGTGTGGTCGGGGAATCTTCTAGAAGGTCGTCCGCAGCGTCTGCGTCTCGCCCGTCTCGGCCGCGCGATAGGCGGACTCGATGACGTCAATCACGTGGCGGGCGTGCTCGGCTGTGACGATGGTCGGCGTGCCGTCACGTACCCAGTCCACCAGCTGCATGATGTCCTCGAAGACGTGCTGCTCGCCGATCTCGCGATGCGGGCCGACGACGTGGGGGAGGAGCCACTGCCTCCCGGAGCGCCCCCCTTGCTCCGCCAGCTCCCGCCCGGGGTAGTCGAACGGCTCGCCGTTCAGGGTGAGCCCGACGATCTGCCCGCGGGTGCCGAAAAAGCTGGGCATGAACCCCTCGGTGACGCGCCCGGCCGCTGCGCCGTAGACGAAGGCAAACAGGGCGTTGCCAAAGTCCAGCACCATCAAGGTGTTATCGTCGGCGTCGCAAGGCACCATCTGCCCCCGAAACTCGCGTTCCTTGATCCGCACGCCGGACATGGCGGTGACGCGCCGCGCCGGCCCCAGGATGCCGGTCAGCCCGTGCAGGGCGTAGACGGTCATGTCGTAGAGTGGCCCGCCCCCGGGCTTACGGTAGTACCAAGAAGGATCGATGTTGCTCAGGGGATCCTGTCCTTGGCGCACGGTCTCCTGCTCGTGGTACGTCCCGAAGGCGGCGCCGCAGGCCGCCCAGGCCAGCGTCCCCAGCCCGCCTTCCTGGAGCAGCTCCTTGATCCGCCGGTTGTGTGGGCGCAGCATCTCCCCCGGCGAGGCGACCAGCTTGAGCCCCTTACCTCGCGCCGTCTCGATCAGGTCGGTCGCCTCGTCCACCGTGGTGGTCATGGTCTTGTTGAAGTGCACGTGCTTCCCGGCGTCCAGAGCCTGTCGCCCCTGCCGGTAGTGCAGGCCGATGGGCGAGGCGATGGTCACAGCATCAACGTCCCCGGCGGTCAGGAGGGCCTCGTAGTCCTCAAAGGCCTGGGGGATGCCGAAGCGCTCCGCCGCCGCCTCCGCCCGCCCCGGCGCTGGGTCGCAGACCGCTTGGAGGAGCACCCGATCCTGGACGTCTGGCTGGCTCAGGTGGGGCAGGATGCCCCGTACGGAGATGCTGCCGGCCCCCACCACTCCCAGGCGTACCACGTCCGTCATGATCGTCCCCTCCGCTCCCCAGATTGGCTCCCTGGATCTCCTGTGCCATCGGCGGCCGGCTCTCCTCCGGGCGCGCCAGTATAGCGCGGGGGCCACTCGCCCGGGTGGCCCCCGCGCCGGCCGGCAAGACCGTCTAGACTGGGACGCCAACTATTGTCAGCTTGCCGTCAGTCACAGTCACCGTGCGCACGCGCACCCGCTGTCGCGCCACCACGCTATCCACCTGGGCCTGCAGCGTCTCCTCGACGTACCGGCGGGTGCTCGCCGGCATCGGGAGGTTGCTCAGCCGGGCGTCGGTCAGGGTGACGCGCATCCGGCCACCCTCGGTCGTCACCGTGCCCGCGAGGCTGAACGGCAGGGGCGACGGCCCTACCTGAGCCGTGCCGCTGGCGCGGATCTGGCCGTCGCGCAGCTGCAGGGCCACGCTGCGCACGGCCGCCGGCCCCAGGGGCGTATCCCCCAGCGACTGCCCGGCCAGGCTGGCGTTCGCCTGCTGGGTCAGCGTCGCCTCGTCCAGCTCGACGATCACCTCCCCGGGCGCGCGCCCAGGCGTTAACGCAGGCGTTGGCGGTGGATTGGGGGTCACCCCGCGGGAGGGCGTCCCCGGAGGCGAGGGCCCTCCCGCCACGGCGACCGCGGGCGAGGTGGCCCTCGCTGGGGTGGGCCCCGCCGTCACGGCGGCCACCGGGGCCAGGGGCGTGGTCGTCACCGTCGTGGCCGTTTCCTGCGCCGGCCGACCGGAGGGTGCGGCGGGCGGCGCCACTTCCCCGCCCACCGGGCGCCCGAGCAGGTACCAGCCTGCCCCCAGGGCCCCCAGGAGCAGGATCACGATCCACGGAATCACCCACCGCATGCCGTCCTCGGTGACGCTGCGGCTGCATGACGCGTGCCACCCGGCCCTGCTACACCGTGAGCCGCTCGTACCCTTGGCGAGGAGGCGGCTTGGTGCTTGACCAAGTCGGGTTCGAGCCCCTCGTGGCGGCGCAAACGTCCGGCCTGGCGGTACCATTCCCCTCATGAAGATCGCCGACGCCCTGGCCCGCGTCTATCCCTGCTTCTCGTTCGAGTTCTTCCCACCGAAGAACGATGAGGGGATGGTCCAGCTGATGGACACCATCGCCCGCCTGCGCCGCCTGGAGCCGGCCTTTGTCTCGGTGACCTACGGCGCCGGGGGCACCTCGCGCGAGCGCGAGCGCACCCTTGAGCTGGTGACGCGCTTCAAGACCGAGCTAGGCATCGAGGCCATGGCCCACCTCACCTGCGTCGGCGCCTCGCAGACGGAGCTACGGGAGACGCTCGACCGACTGGCCGCCGGCGGCGTAGAGAACATCATGGCCCTGCGGGGCGATCCTCCCAAGGGCTCACGGGAGTTCAAGGTGGCGCCGGACGGGCTGAGCCACGCCACCGACCTCATCGCCCTGATCGCCAGGGACTACGACCTCGGCATCGGCGGGGCCTGCTACCCGGAAGGCCACCCGGAGAGCGCCACCCTGGAGGATGATCTGCGATACGTCGTCCAGAAGGTGCATGCCGGGGCGCAGTTCTTGATCACCCAGGCCTTTTTCGACAACATCCACTACTTCGCCTTCGTCGAGCGGGCCCGAGCGGCCGGCATCGACGTGCCGATCATCCCCGGGATCATGCCCATCACGGATGTACGGGTGATGAACCGGATCATGGAGCTCGACCCCCGGACGACCGTGCCGGATGCCTTGCGCCAGGAGATCCTCCGCCGGGCGGACAATCCCGTGGCCGTGGTGGAGCTGGGCGTGGCCTATGCCACGCTGCAGTGCGAGGAGCTACTGCGCTGTGGTGTCCCCGGCATCCACTTCTACACCCTCAACCGTTCCCCCGCCACCAGCGCCATCCTGGCGGCCCTGCAGGTGACCCAGCCATGGCTCAACGCCCGCCTCCCGGTCCCCGGAGTGCCGGCGTCGAGAGCCGCCGGCTGAGAACCGGGCGCCAATTAGAGCTCCGCGGCCGTCCGGCGGCAGATCCCAACCTGGGAGACCTACCGAGCGACTTCAGCCCAGGTGACCTGATGGCTACCGATGGCTATCGAGGGGCGCCGCCGGGGAGATGGGGTGGAGGAGGACAGGGAGCCGGCGCTAGCCGCTGAGCTCGGCTTGCAGCGTGGCGATAGCCGCGAATGACGGTTGGACGCTCTCATACACCTGCCGGTAGACGTCATACAAGCGTCCGTAGCGGGCGTGTCGCTCGCCGTCCGGCGCCACCTCCTCACCGGCGTCGCCGGTGGCGTCGACCAGGGGAACCAGGTCTTCGAAGCGCCCGACGATGCCGGCGCCACGCAGGGCCAGTTGGGCCGCCCCCAGGGCCGACGCCTCTGGGGACTCCACCAGGCGCAGGGGGCGCCCCAGGACGTCGGCCACGATCTGTAGCCACAAGGGCGACCGCGTGAAGCCTCCCGTGGCGCGGATCTCCGTCGCCGGCCCGGCCACCTCCTCCATCGGCTCAAAGATGGTCCGCATGCGGTAGGCCACCCCTTCCAGCGTGGCGCGGGCCAGGTGGCGGTAGTCGTGCGCCAGGGAGAGGCCAAAGAGGACACCCCGGGCGTTGGCGTTCCAGTTCGGCGAGCGCTCGCCGGCCAGGTAGGGGAGGAAGAGCAGGCCGTCCGCCCCCGGGGCGACGCTCTCGGCCCAGCGGTTCAAGTCCTCTAGATCGATGTCCGCCGGCTCGGGCGGCGAGTCCTCGTTGTGACCCGCCTGCCCAACACCGCCACCGGGCGCGGCCCCGGGGCCTGGGCCCTGCGCGCCACGCTGGGGACGTGGACCTTGAGGCTGGAGACCTGCGGCCCGGGATCCCCGCACCTCCCCCGCGGCCTGGGCGAACTGGTCGCGCAGCCAGGCGTAGACCAGGCCGGCGTTGTTGATGGCCGCTCCGGCCACCCAGCGGCCATCGGCGAGGTAATAGCACCACGTGCGGCCCTGGACGTCCGTGCGCGGCTGATCGACGACGGCGCGGATCGCCCCGCTCGTCGCCACCATGGCCACCATCTGGCCGGGGGCGACGCAGCCGGTGCCAATGGTCTGCAAGACGCCGTCCCCAGCGCCGGCGACGATGATGCATCCCTCCGGGAGGCCGACCGCCCGCAGGGACTCTTTGGACACCGGGAGTGGCTCGGTCGGCTCCACCAGGGGGGCGAGCTTCCGGGTGTCGACCCCGGCGAGGGCCAGGGCTTCGCCGTCCCAGGCCCCGGCGCGGAGGTTGTACAGCCCGGTGGCGCTGGCCACCGAGTGGTCGCCCACCGAAAGCCCCGTCCAGCGTCGTAGCACGTACTCTTTGATCCCGCCGAAGGTGGCGGCGCCGGCAAAGGCCTGCGGCCGGTGGCGTTGCAGCCAGCGGAGCTTGGCCGGTAGGTACATGGGGTGGACCGGGCACCCCGTACGGGCGTACAAGGCCAGGGGGTCGGTCTCCTGCCGGATGGCCGCGGCCTCGGCTACGCTGCGCCCGTCGGCCCAGATCATCGACGGGGTCAAGGGCTCCCCGCCCTGCCCCAGTGCCACCAGGGAATGGAGGATGGCGCTGAGCCCCACGGCAACGACGCGCCGGCCGTCCGCCGCCGCCCAGGCGGCTCCCTCCTTCAGGCAGGTCATGGCGGCCTCGTACACCTCCGCCGGGTCTTGCTCGGCCCAGCCCGGATGCGGGCTCCGCAGGGCGTACTCCCCGGCCGCGACGTAGCACTGCCGGCCCTGGAGATCGAAGACGACGGCCCGTGCCCCAGTGGTGCCGATATCCCAGCCGATGAGGCACTCCCCTTGACCGGCGACCGCTCGATTGGTCATGGCTGAGGATTGTAGCCCGCCGCCGGCGCTGGCTGGCCCCGGCAGCTGGCCCCGGCAGCTGGCCCCGGCTGGCTGACCCCCCTGGCGCCCCACGATATGATGTAAACTAAGTTGCTTTACTATGCGTCTCTCGATGAAGGGCGATTACGGGATGCGGGCCATGCTCGACCTAGCCGAGCGCTACGGGCAGGGGCCGGTGCAGAGCGAGGCCATCGCCAAGCGCCAGGGTATCTCCGACGCCTATCTCGACCAGCTACTCACCCTCCTGCGCCGCGCCGGCCTGGTACGCAGCGTGCGCGGGCCGCGGGGGGGGCACGAGCTGGCGCGCCCGGCGGGGGAGATCACCCTGATGGCGGCCCTGGCCGCCCTGGAAGGGGATTTTCTGGCCATCGGCACCCCCGGCGCGGACGGCGCCGAGGAGCTGCCCAGCGTACGCGTGCAGCGGGAGCTGTGGCAGAAAGTGCGCGCCGCCACGGAGCAGGTGCTCGCCGGCACCACGGTGCAGGACTTGCTGGAGCGCCAGCGCGATCTCACCGCCCCTGCCCGCTACTACATCTAGGCCCGGCCAAAGAACAAAGAATCAAGGACGTTACGTAAGGAAAACGCATGGAGGTCGCTGAGTCGGCCCTCGACCTGATTGGAGAGACGCCATTGGTGCGCCTCAATCGCGTTGTCCCCCCGGGCGGGGCGGCGATCCTGGGGAAGCTGGAGGCGCGCAACCCCGGCGGGAGCGTCAAGGACCGCATCGCCCGGGCCATGGTGGAGGCCGCCGAGCGCGAGGGGCACCTCCAGCCGGGAGACACCATCGTCGAGCCGACCAGCGGCAACACCGGGATCGGCCTGGCGGTGGTGGCCGCCGTCAAGGGGTACCGCCTGGTGCTGACCATGCCGGAGGACATGAGCGTCGAGCGGCGCAAGCTCCTGAGCCGCTTCGGCGCCGAGTTCGTACTCACCCCGGCCATCGAGGGGATGAGCGGGGCCGTGTTCGCCGCCCAGGAGCTGGTGCGGGAGAAGGGCTACTTCATGCCCCTGCAGTTCGAGAACCCGGCCAACCCGGAGGTGCACCGGCGTACCACTGCCCCAGAGATCCTGCGCGCCACCGGGGGCAAGGTGGACGCCTTTGTCGCCGGGGTCGGCACCGGGGGCACTATCAGCGGCGTCGGGGCGGTCTTGAGGGAAACGTTGGGGCCGCACGCGGTACGCTTGATCGCCGTGGAGCCGGAGCGGTCCCCCGTCCTCAGCGGCGGGCGCCCGCGCCCCCACGGGATCCAGGGGATCGGGGCCGGCTTCCAGCCCGGGATCCTCGAGCGCGCCCTGCTTGACGAGATTGTTACCGTGCGGGATGAAGAGGCCTACGAGATGATGTCCCGCCTGACGCGCGAGGAGGGACTCCTGGTGGGCGTCTCGTCCGGGGCCAACGTCGTGGCCGCCTGTCGTGTCGCCGAGCGACTGGGCGCGGGGAAGACGGTGGTGACGATGCTGTGTGACACCGGCGAGCGGTACTTGAGCATTACGATGTAGGTCGCGACCAGATAAGTCGCGACCAGATAAGTCGCGACTGGGTAGGTCGTGACCGGGTAAGTCGCGACCAGGGGGACATTGACCACCGGCGCCCGCGCCCGGGCGCGGGCGCCGGTCGGGCAGAGTTCTTGGAGGGCAAGTTGGTGGCGAGCGTTACAGTGGGAGAGACGATGACGGCGAAGGTCTACATTCCCACGCCTTTCCGGTCATTGACCGAGAAGCAGGCGCGGGTAGAGGTGCACTCCGGGACGGTGGGTGGGGCCCTGGACGAGCTGGCGGCGCGGTTCCCGGGTCTGCGTGAGCGCTTGCGTGACGCGCAGGGCGCCCTGCACGGCTACGTCAACGTGTACGTCAACAGCCAGCCCATCGACGACCTGCAAGGCGAAGGGACGGCGCTCAAGGACGGCGATGAGGTCAGCATCATCCCTGCCGTCGCCGGGGGGGACATCTTTACCGAGGAGCAGGTCAAGCGATACAGCCGCCACCTCCTGCTGGCGGACGTCGGGCCGCTCGGCCAGCGCAAGCTGATGAACGCTCGGGTGCTCCTGATCGGGGCTGGCGGGCTGGGCTCGCCCGCCGCCCTCTACCTCGCCGCCGCCGGCGTCGGGACGCTGGGCATCGTGGACTTTGACGTCGTCGACCACTCCAATCTTCAGCGCCAGATCCTGCACCAGACGGACGACATCGGCAAGCTGAAGGTGGAGAGCGCCAAAGAGTCGATTGGGGCGATGAACCCCAACGTGAACGTCGAGGCCCACAACATGATCCTGGACTCGACCAACGCCCTTGAGCTCTTCAAGCAGTACGACATCATCGTCAACGGTGTAGATAACTTTCCCGCCCGCTACCTGGCCAACGACGCCGCCGTGATGCTGGGCAAGACAATGGTGGATGCCGGCATCAACCAGTTCGAGGGGATGGTCAGCGTCTACCAGCCGGGCCAGGGCTGCTACCGCTGCCTCTACCCGGCGCCGCCCCCGCCGGGCGCCGTGCAGAGCTGCGCCGAGGCCGGCGTGCTGGGTGTCCTGCCGGGGATCGTGGGGAGCGTGCAGGCATTGGAGACGATCAAGCTGATCCTGGGGATCGGGGAACCCTTGATCGGCAAGCTCCTGCTCTTCGACGCCCTGACCATGGAGTTCCGCACTCTGCGCACGCGCCGTGACCCGGCTTGCCCCGTGTGCGGCGACCATCCCACCATCACCGCGCTGATTGACTACCACGAGTTCTGTGGCATTCCCCAGCCACCGGAGCTGGTCGAGCAGCGCGCCGCCGAGGAGGACAGCCACGTCCGTGAGGCCGAGCCGGTGGCGGTCGGCGCCTCTTAACCTCCGGTCCCGGGACTGGCGGGACGCGGGCACCTCCCGCGACCATGATGATGATCGAGCTCCCCCGCCCCCTCGCCGATGACCTCGTCCGGCACGCCCGTGAGGCCCAGCCGGACGAGGTGTGTGGCGTCCTCGGTCTACGCGCCGAGCGTGTCGTGCGCCTGGAGCGTGCCCGCAACGCCGCTGCCACCCCAACCGTACGCTTCACCTTTGACGACGACGGCTACCGCCGGGTGATGCAGCTAGAGCGCGAGGGGCTGGAGATTGGGATCTACCACTCCCACCCTGCCTCGGCCCCCTATCCTTCCGCCACCGATCGGGCGGAGATGAGCGCCACCTGGCCGGACTGCCTCCAGCTGATGATTAGCCTGCGACATGACGCCACCACCGGGCCGGAGGTCAAGGCCTACCGCATCGACCGAAACGGGGTCGTCAGCGTGGAAGACCTGGCCCTGGTGGACGGCTGAGCGCTCGCCGGCAGCCCGGAGTGCCCCTGGCCCGCCCTGCACTTGCTAGACTTGCGGGGCGATGACGATGACAGCGCAGCCCAGTACCGAGCCGCCGGGCGACGCCGGCCCGGCGGCCCCCTTTATCCTCGCCCCGGACGTGGCGTCCAAGTACGAGCGCCTCAAATCCATCTGCCGCGACCTCGGCAGCGCCCTGGTCGCCTTTTCCGCCGGCGTGGACAGCACGCTCCTCCTCAAGGTGTGCGCCGACGAGCTGGCCGACCGGGCCGTGGCCGTGACCGCCGTGTCGGAGAGCTACCCCAGTCATGAGCTGGCCCAGGCCAAGCGCCTGGCGCGGGACGTCGGGTGCCGCTTGATCCTGGTGGAGACGCACGAACTGCAGGACGAGCACTACGCCAGCAACCCCACTAACCGCTGCTTCTACTGTAAGCAAGAGCTGTTCACTACCATCTTCCCCGTGGCCCAGCGCGAGGGCCTGGCGACGGTGGTGTATGGGGCGAACCTTGACGACACCGGGGACTACCGCCCTGGGATGCAGGCGGCCAAGGCCATGGGGGCTCGCGCCCCCTTGCTGGAGGCGGAGATGGGCAAGCCGGAGATCCGGGCCGTCTCCCGGATGCTCGGCCTGGAGACCTGGGACAAGCCGGCCTTTGCCTGCCTGTCATCGCGCATCCCCTACGGCGAGCGCGTCACCGAGGAGAAGCTACAACAGATCGATGCGGCCGAGGTGTCCCTTGTGGGCGAGGGGTTCCGCCAGGTTCGTGTCCGCCATCACGGCGAGGTCGCCCGCATCGAGGTACCCCCGGTCGATCTGCCGCGCTTCTTCGAGGGGGGGCGCAACGAGCGCGTCGTCCGCCGGCTCAAGGAGATCGGCTTTCGTTACGTCACCCTGGACCTGCAAGGGTATCGCTCGGGGAGCCTCAACGAGTCCCTGCCCGGCGGCGCCAGCCTGGTCACCGGCGGGACGCCCCTGCGCCCGCTGGGCCGGGCCCTCCCAGTCATCAACGCCTAAGAGTAAGAGGGCGCCTGTGATCCCAGGGGGCGCGGCGGGCGGCCGGACGCGGGGGGAGCGGGCTATGCTCCCCCGGCCACGGCGGGGACGATGCTGACCTCATCGCCCTCCTTGAGTGGGGTGTCCAGGCCCTTCAGGAAGCGGATGTCCTCGCCGGCGACATAGATGTTGACGAAGCGCCGGATCTCGCCCTGCTCATCATAGAGGCGCTCGCGGAAGCCGGGGTGCTCACGCTCCAGCGCCGTCAGCACCTCGGTCACCGTTGCCCCCTCCACGTTCAGCTCGGCTGCGCCATCCGCCAGGCGGCGCAGCGGTGTAGGTATTCTCAGCTTCACAGGCATCGTCAACCTCTTCTCCGATCCAGTCCCATGTTGCGGTCTCGCGGCCGGGCATTTCGTGGTTGCAGGGCCGCATTCACAGCTTGGGGCTCGCTCAGGCCCTCGTTTCCCTCTGGCTGAGAAAGGCGTCGAACGACGCCAGCGTGGGCTCGACCAGAGGCGGTGGGGAGAGCGACGGGGCGACGGCGTCCAGCGTCTTCAGCCCGTTACCGGTAATGTAGACTACGACGCGCTCGTCCGGGCGCACGATCCCCTCCCGGGCCAGCTTTTGCAGCGCCGCCACGGCCACGCCGCCGGCCGTCTCGGCGAAGACCCCCTCGGTAGAGGCCAGGAGGCGCATCCCCTCGAGGATCTCGTCGTTGGTGGCCTGACGCACGGCGCCTTCGCGCTCGCGCACAATGCGCAAGACGTAGTAGCCATCCGCCGGGTTGCCGATGGCCAGCGACTTGGCGATGGTGTCCGGGCGTTGCACCGGCTTGATGGCGTCCCAGCCCTTCTCGAACGCCTCCGCCACCGGGTTACAGCCGGTGGCCTGGGCCCCGGACACCCGGACGCCCTTTTGCGGGATCAGCCCGATCTGCTGCAGCTCGTCAAAGCCCTTGGCGATCTTGGTCAGGAGCGACCCGGAGGCGATGGGGACGACGACGTGGTCCGGCGCCTCCCAGCCAAGCTGCTCCGCCGTCTCGAAGGCCAGGGTCTTCGATCCTTCAGAGTAGTAGGGCCGGACGTTGATGTTGCAGAAGGCCCAGCGATGCTGGTCGGCGATCTCCGAGCACAGGCGATTGACGTCGTCGTAGGTGCCCTTGACGGCGACCAGCGTCGCCCCGTAGACGAGGGCATTCAGGATCTTAGACTGCTCCGTGTCCCAGGGGAGAAAGACAAAGGTCTTCAAGCCGACGCGAATCCCGGCGGCGGCCACCGCGCTGGCGAGGTTCCCGGTGGAGGCGCAGGCGAAGGTATCGAACCCGAACTCGCGGGCCTTGGCCGAGGCCACGGCGACGACTCGATCCTTAAAGGAGAAGGTGGGATTCACGCTGTCGTTCTTGATCCATAGATCGCGTAACCCCAGGGCCTGGCCCAGGTTCGGCGCCGGCTGCAGGGGGGTGAAGCCCACCCGCCAGCCGGTGTCGGCCAGGTGCTCCACCGGCAGGAGGTCATGGTAGCGCCAGATGCTCAGCGGCCCGCGGGCGATCGACTCGTGCGTCACCGTGCGGGCGAGGAGCTCATAGTCGTAGCGCACCTCCAGCGGGCCGAAGCAGAAGTCACAGACGTGGATCGGCTCGATGGGGTACTCCTGCCGGCACTCTCGGCAACGCAGGCCCAGCACGCGCTTGCCGGCTGATGCCCCGTCCTCAGTGGCCTTGGTGTTCCCGTCGGCGTGCCCGTGGGGCAGCGCCGCGGCCAACGTGCTCGCCATTGGCTGATCCTCTCTCCGAACGTCAAGTCTCCGAACGTCAGTCAACAAAAAACCCCTTGTCAAGCGACAAGGGGTATGCAATGCACAACAAAGTAGCGTCTTCCCCTCATCTTGCAGGACACCTATGGGTGCGCCTGCCGGAATTGGCACCTGTCGCCTTTGGGGCGGTGCACGTTGCACTGCCGCCGGCGGCGATGGTTGCCGGGCTTCGTCGGGCCGTTTCCCTCCACCTCTCTGGATGAGCGATGCCTATGCAGTTGTTAACGCTGCCTGGAAGGTTAGCAGGCCCGGCGCCCGCGGGTCAAGGAGCGGGCGGTCTCCAGCCAGCGGGTGTGGCCCGGCGACGCGTCCGGGGGGCCACGCGGGGGTGACGAGCGAGCGCGCCGCCGGGCCGTGGGACACCCAAGAGTTGACGCCGCCGGCCTTTCGGCCAGCGCTGCCAGGGGGAGACCTGCCCGTGGGAGCGCCGGCTCAACCGGCTCTCAACCGAGGGCTCCACCGCTGCACAACCGAGCTACCAGATAGTTGACCCCACACGCCAGGGACTGCCCTACCGTACGCGCGTCGCTCCAACGTAACGGCCCCGGACGTAGCGACCCCGCACGGGGTGGACGGCAGGACCCCGGCCAGGCGGTGAGCGCCGGGTGGCCGGCGAGCCCTGCACCGGCGCCCGGAACGGCGAGGCGCCTCAGAGGAGAACAGGTGATGAAAGTGCTGGTCGTAGACGACGACGCCGATTTGCTCGACCTGATGACCTACGCCTTGAGGCGGGAGGGCTTTACGGTCACCACGGCCATCGACGGCCAGCAGGCCCTCCAGCGCTGGGAGGACGAGCGCCCGGACATCGTCCTCCTGGACGGCAACCTCCCCAAGCTGGATGGCTTCGAGGTCTGCCGGCGCATCCGGCACGGGGCGAAGACGCCGATCATCATGCTCACCGCCCGTGACGAGGAGGAGGACGTCCTGCGGGGCCTCCAGGTGGGGGCGGACGACTACGTGACCAAGCCCTTCAGCGCCAAGCTCCTCACGGCGCGGATGAAGACTGTGCTCCGTCGCTGCCAGGCCGACCCCTATCGTCAGGCGATGAGCCAGGTGCGGGTCGGGGACCTGGTCTTAGACTTGCAGTCGCACGAGGTGACCAAGGCCGGGGAGGCGGTGCAGTTGACCCCGCTGGAGTTCCGTATCCTCTACCTCCTGGCGATGAACGAGGGGCGGGTGATCCCGTACTCTCGCCTGGTGGAGTACGCCTGGGGCTACTACGACGAAGACAACTCCAGTCTGCTCAAGACTCACATCTGCCACATCCGCAAGAAGCTCAAGCTCTCGGCGGCCAAGTCGGCCGGTGGGGCAATCAGGGCCGTCCTCGGCGTTGGCTACAGCCTGAACATGCCGTAGCCACGGCAAGGTGGGAGTCGAGCGCCCTGGTGCACGCGGGCACTGGGGCCAGGGTCCTCCTCGCGGCCGTGTTAGGCGTCCGTCACCTGCGGTGCCCCTGTGGGGTATTATGGTGGCACGCGACGGAGAGACATGGAGCAACAGATCCAGATCAAGCAGCCAGCAGAGCAGATTCTCGCCGAGGCCGCCGCCTACTTCGCGCGGCGCCGAGCCAAGGTGTCCGACCGTACTGATCAAGGGTTCCGCTTCGGCTTCGAGGGGGGCGGGGCGCAGGAGGGGGGCCGGGTGTCGGTCGCGCCAGCTGCGGGTGGCATGAGTGCCGTCACCGTCGAGGCTGAGGGCCTGGGGGTCATGGCCATCGCCGAGGGTTGTATTCGGGAGCTGCGCAAGCAGGCGCGTGACGCCGGACGCCAGGGGCGCCTCAGTGCGGGGAACAACGTCGGCAGCGGGTTTTCTGACCTGCGCCAGCGCCTGGGAATGCCGGAGGTGTCCCCGGTGGCGCCCCCCCGGCCGGGGGGGCGTCTGAATCGACCGATCTCCACCGGCGGTGCGCCCCTGACGACCGTGGGCGCGGGGGCAGCGGCCGGCGATCCTGGGGCACATCCCCAGCCCCAGCAGGATCCACCCCTGCAGGGGTCGATGTCCGCCCCACAAGGGTCTGCCCCGCAAGGGCCGGGTCTACAAGAGGACGCCCAAGAAGTCCATGGTGCCGAGGCCGCGACTCAGCCATCCCCGGTAGGGGCGGGCGCGGCACCGGCGTCGGAGCCGGTAGATGCCGACCCCTCCAACTCCGCCGTGCCGGCGGCCACCGCCGCCGTGGAGATGCACGACGGGGCTGCGCCGGGGCTGGATCCGACGGGCCAGGACTCGGCGCGCCTGCCGCAACGGGAGCTGGCTATGTCCACCGGCGACGCCCAGGTGACGACCGGGCAGCAACCGGGGCACGAGTCTATGGTCACGCTGGCCCCATCGGCCGAGCAGGTCGGCGGCGTCCCGGACGCCTCAGACGTGCACCTGGGGTCGGCCACCGGTGCCCCGGCCGTTCCGGGGCGCCAGACGCCCGGGCCGGCGAGCGGCGAGCCGGCCGGCGAGGCCGCGCCCCCGGAGCGCTGAGCCAGTCCGCTGAGCCCCTGCCAGCGCGGCTGCTCTCGGCCTCCCCGGCGTCCCTAGCCGGCCTCGGCGCTGCCGGCCGCCTTGCGTCCCAGGGCCAGCCAGCGTTTCTTGAAGGCCGCCAGCCGGGCCTCGAGTGCTGCCGGATCGAGACCCTGCCCTTGGAGGGTGGTGCGCAGGGTGGCTTCGTACGCTGGCCAGCGGGCCTCGTCGTAGATCCCGCGCTCCAGCTCCCGCACGGCGGTGGCCACCGCCTCCGAGCGCTCCTGGTGCGCCGCGACGTAGGCCTCCGCCGCCCTGGCCACCGCTCCGCTCCCGTTGACCGTGACCCAGATGCGGCACCACTGCGGCCGTAGCTGAACCGGCACGGCCGCTATCTGCCCGGCGCCCAGCTCCGGCGTTTCTTGCCTGGCCGGTCCCCCACCGCCGGGGGTGGCAAAGGCCACCGAGTAGGCTGTCTGATGTGTGATCTGCAGACCCTGCCGCGACAGGAACTCGGCAGCGTCGGCGATGGCCCCCGCCGCCGGCTGATCGAGGAGCAAGACAGTCTCGCGCATGCCCCTACGCCACTCCCTGGACAATCAGCTGGGGGCTGATCGGCGGCCGGCCGGTCAGCTCCCGGGGGGTTTGCGCTTGGCCGCCCGTGTCGCCCGGGCCTTTTCCACCCGCCGGCGCCTGGCATCCTCGGAGATGTTCACCGTGCGCTTCTCGGGCGAGACCACACGGAACCGCACCTGACCTTCCGGGGACGCCACCCGGGCCAGGCGCATATTGGAGTCCTGTGCGGCGGCGTTCAGGGCACGCATCACTTTGCGGGAGGTTTCACCCTGTTCCAGCGGTAGTGTCACGGTTTGCCCAATGGTTAGCTTCTTCAAGAAAGTTCTATATCCGGAAAGATCCTCGGTGGTGCTGGAGATCTCAGCCCGAGAGAAGTTCGGCATCGATCATATCCCTCCTCACACTAACTCGGTTCATGAATCTAGGCCCATGCCTGCTCATGTATGTCTCGCCGGTAACCGAGAGCTAGTATATACCCGCCACGCGTGCGGAACACAAGGACCACAAGTGCAATGCCTTTCTCCAAGGCACGGCGCCCGTGCCGGCCGATGCCTCTCACCGGTCCCTGCGGGCTACAAGTCGGCCGTCAAGTCCGCCCTCCAGTAATCGCTCAGTGCAAGAACCCGGCCCAGACCAAAGCAATGGTAGAAGAAGACCCAGGAGTATACGTAACCATGAGCGACGTGCCGCCGGCTGGGACAGCAATGGACGAGGTGGAGGTGGGGGAAGTGGTCACCTTCGCCAAGACCGTGGGGGAAAGCGATGTCTACCTCTTCGCCGGTCTCACCGGGGACCTCTACCAGAACCACACCAATGAAGAGTATATGAAGGGCACGCGCTACGGCCGTCGCATCGCTCATGGGGCATTGCTGGTAGGGTATATGAGCGCCGCCTCGACGAAGGTCACGGAGCGCTGCACCCACCCAGTCGTCTCCTATGGCTATGATCGCATCCGCTTTGTCGGGCCAGTCTTCTTTGGCGATACGGTGACCGTGGAGTACCGTATCACCGGCAAGGACGTTGCCCAGCAGAAGGTGTTCGCGCAGGTCAGCTGTACCAATCAGCGCGGGGAGACTGTGGCCGTGGCGACGCACATCCTGAAATTTGTCTAACCCCAGCCAGGCCCAACCCTATGGCGGGCGGCCGATGGCAGCCACCGCCCCCTTGGAAGGAGTGGCGCGGGGCGGTACGCTTGTGCGGGAGAGTATCGTCAGTCATGACCCAGGTCGCTGCCCCGAATGTTGGCTTTGCCGGGGGGGACGAGACGCCGCCGGGGACAACACTGCGCCCGGCGCTGCCGGAAGAAGAAGTGGCGGTCGTCGCCTTGCGTCGTGCCTGCGGCTGGAGCGCGGACAGTGTGCCCCAGCAGTTCCGTGCCATGCACGAGGGGCGGCGGGACATCTGGATCGGCGAGTGCGACGGCTACCTCGTCGGTACGATCACGGTAGAGTGGTCGGCGGACGACCGTCAGCTGGCCGACGGCAGCACCACCGCCCACATCTCTAACCTGGTCGTCCACCACCGCTACCGCCGTCGTGGGATCGGCCGGGGCTTGATGGGTGCGGTCGAGCGCGCGGCCGCCGAGCGTGGGTGCAGCGTGATGACCATTGGCGTCGACGACGGGAACAGCTATGCCCACCGGCTGTACGAACGGCGAGGGTACGTCTACCTCAAGGACGTCCATGCCCCCTGGGGGTTGATCCACATCCTCTATCGTCGTCTGGGATGACCCTGTCCCCCCAGCGGCACAGTCCAGGGGGCGCGGCTGGAGAGGAGAGTGGATCCTTCGCTGCCCTCAGGATGACCCTGCACGCGGAGATGCCCCTTCGGGCTCACGTAGCCCCGCAGGGGACGCAGAGGGACGATGTCGTGCCCGCCGCAGACAAGAGAAGAGTGCCCGCCAGAGGCAGGAGACGGCGCCTTCAGGTCAGCCGGCCGTAACGGTGCACTCGCACGCAGGCGCGTCCGGCCCCGGCCGGCCAGTCCCGTTCCATCTCTCGTGTCTCCCCTTGCCAGCCATAGCCCCGCGCGGCCGCGACAAAGCGGGTGCTGGTCAAGCGACCCGGTTCGGCCAGCCAGAAGGCGCCCCCAGTCTCGAGGAGCCGCGGCGCCAGGTGAAGTAAGGGCTCCACGTCCTCCGGCTCGTAGAGCACGTCGGCCGCCAGCACCAGGTCGTACGGACCGGCACGCTGGAGCGTCTCTTGTCCGGTTGCCGTGCGCCAGTCGGCTAATACCATGCGGGGCACGCGCCCGGCATTGCGCAGGGCGTTGTAGCGGGCGTAGACCAGCGTCTCGGCAAAGCAGTCGGCCGCTGCCAGGCTCCCGGACGTCCCCAATACCTCCAGGGTGGCGATCGCCGTGGTGCCCAGGCCGCAGCCGAGCTCCAGGACGCGCCGGCCGCGCACCGCCGACGGGTCGCCGAGCACGACCTCAGCCAGTGCCAGTCCACTCGCCCAGGGCGTGGCCCAGTAGGGCATGTGCCATGCCCCGCCGGTGGGGTTCGTCTCGTCCAGTACGGCGTCGGGGTCGGTCGGGGTGGCAAGGCAGTAGGGTCGAGACGCTCCTGGCAGGGAAATATGTCGCTCGCGCACGGGGCGCCGGCGCTCAAGGCGCCGCCGCCAGGTCACCAGCCGGCGGTCGTCCGTCGTCGGCGTCATCCCTTTCCATCATCTTATGGGAGCGGGTGGTCCACGAGGGCGAGTGGCCATCATCCCCGGCGCGTCGTTTACTCTCTACGTCGTGGTAGACCCCCAGTCCATTCCCGGGCTCCAGGGCCTGGCGGGATACGTCGACGTCTCCGCGCTGCTGGCGACGGGCCTGACCCTGTACGAGCGCTTCGGCTACCTGCTCGTCCTCCTGGGGGCCTGGATGGAGCACTCGCTGATCCTCGGCGTCGTCGTCCCGGGGGGCACCTTGGTCAGCCTGGGGGGCGCTGCCGCCCGGCTGGGAAGCTTGCAGCTCCCCCTGACCATCTTCGTCGGCGCCCTGGGGATGGTGGCCGGCGCCAGTACCGATTACTGGCTGGGGCGCAGCGGCCTGGCCGCCTTGCTGCTCCGTTCCCGCTTCGGCCCTCGTTTGCGCCCCCGGCTCGACCGAGCCGCCGATGTCCTGCGCCGTCACGGGTGGTGGGCCATCACCCTCGTCCATGCCCTTGGCGCGGGGAGGTCGGCCATGGCGGTGACCGCTGGTGCCTGCCGCATGCCGTTCTGGCGCTTCGTGCTCTGCGAGGTGCCGGCGGCCGCCCTCTGGAGCACCTTCTTTACGCTCTTGGGCTACGGTCTGGCCACCAACCTCGACCTGATCTTGAGTCTCGTCCGGCGCGCCGGGCTGGTGATCCTCCTGCTGCTACTGGTGTTCGTGCTCGTGCGCTGGACGCGTCGCCGGCGTGCTCAGATGGCCTTCTGAGGCAGCTGCCGGGATCCGCGTCTCAGCCCGCCGGGGGAGGGTCAGGTCGCCGCCACGTCCCCCGTCCCTCGCCGGGGCTGTTCCCGTCCATGCCCATCAGGCCCGAGCACCGAGGCCCGAGCACCGAGGCCCGAGCACCGGGGACTGAAGACTGAGCGCTAATGACGAAGCGCCGGCCCCCGGCCCCTGATGGTGTAGGATGCGGGGCACCATGACAACCACCGCCCTGCCGTTCTCGCCCCCCCGAGTGCACCTGCGGACGTCGAATGCCACCCGGCCGGTGATCATGGGCCGGCGCGGGATGGTCTGCTCCGGCCACCAGGCGGCCAGCCTGGCCGGGATCAGCGTGCTGCAGCGCGGGGGTGACGCCGTCGACGCCGCCGTGGCCGTGGCCGCCGCCTTGAACGTCGCTGAGCCCAACATGTCCGGGATAGGCGGTGACGGATTCCTGATGCTGTTCCGGCGGGGGGCCAACCGCGTTGAGGTGGTGAACGCCACCGGTCCTGCCCCGGCCCTGGCGACGCGAGAGAGCTACCTCCCGGAGGGTATTCCGGCCAAGGGCATCCGCTCCGTCTCCGTGCCCGGCCTGGTGGACGGCTGGCTGGAGGCTCACGCCCGCTACGGACGCCTCTCCCTGGCCGCCGCCTTCAAGCCGGCGATCCAGCTGGCCGAGGGGGGCCTCCCCGTCAGCGAGGTCCTGGCCGCCGCCCTGGCCAGCGAGAGCGAGTTCAATGCCTACGCCACGTCGCAGCCCATCTTCTGGCCCCACAGACGCCCGCTGCAAGCGGGGGAGCTGCTCGTCCAGCGCGACCTGGCCCGCACCTTCCGTGGGCTCGTCGAGCACGGGCGTGACTACTTCTACCGTGGCCCGGTGGCGCGGGCGATCGATGCCCTGTCCCAGGAGCACGGTGGGACCATCCGCTACGACGACCTGGCCGGGTACCACGCCCGCTGGCAAGAGCCCATCCACACCAGGTACCGCGCCTGGAGCGTCTACGAGAGCCCGCCAAACTCCAGCGGCCACGTCCTCCTGCAGGAGCTCAACCTCCTGGAAGGCTTCGACGTCGCCGCGCTCGGCTGGCACACTCCCGCCACGATCCACCTCATGGTGGAAGCCAAGAAGCTGGCCTTTGCCGACCGCGAGGCGTACCTCGCCGATCCCGACTTCGTGGACATCCCGCTCCAGGGCCTCCTTTCCAAGGAGTACGCCGCCGAGCGGCGCCGGCTGATTGATCTCCAGCGCGCCTCCGGGCCAGACACCGTCACCCCCGGCCAGCCTCGCCCAACTCCGCGGCGTGGCGACTCGATAATGGAAGACACCACCTGTTTCGCCGTCGTAGATGGGGACGGCAATGCCGTCTGCCAGCTGCAGAGCCTGCAGCAAGGCTTTGGCTCCGCCCTCGTCGCCGGGAAGACCGGCGTCCTGCTGAATAATCGCATGACGTACTGGCACCTTGACCCCCAGCACCCGGACTGTCTCGCCCCGGGAAAGCGCGTCCGTCACACAATGAACACGGTGATGGTCTTCGACGCCCCGCCCTCCGATCCCACCGCTGCCGCGGGGGACGGACCAGGGCCGCTACGTCTGGTGCTCGGCACCCCCGGGGCCGATACCCAGGTGCAAACCAACTTGCAGCTCATCTCCGGCGTGCTGGACTTCGGCCTTAACCCGGCGGAAGCGGTGGAGGCTCCCCGCTGGCGCCACCTGCAGAACCCCACCGAGTCCACCGTGCCCCACACCTGCACGGACGCCCTGAAGCTTGAAGCGCGCTTCCCATCGGAGGTGCCCCGGGACCTGGCCACCCGCGGGCACCCGGTAGAGCTGATCGGGCCCTGGGACGCCGCCGGCAGCGCCATGCTCATCGCCCGCGACCCGGCCAGCGGCGTGCTCCACGGCGCGGCTGACCCGCGCCGCGACGGCCACGCCCTGGCCTGGTAGACCAGGAAACCTGGTGGGCTCGGTAGGCCCGGTAGGCCCGGGGCCTATTCGATGGACTCCCCGGGCTCGATAAGCAGCCACAGCCCCCGATCGTCTCCCTCGCGGAGCAGGAGGTAGTGGCGCCCGATCTTGGCCAGCTCGCCGTTGCGCACGGCGACGCGGACCGGCCGGCCGTCGAGGTCGACGGTCACCTCGCGGGGGCCTTTCTCCAGCACGCTGACGATCGGCTCGCCGGGGTACCGGCAGACCAGCTCCGGTATCGCCGGGTCGTGATAGATCCGTCCCCCCTGGATCACGTCTGTGTCCTGGGATGTCATACCGCACCTCCCCTTCTCGTGCTGCTCTCGTGTTGCTCTCGTGCGTCCATCCTCTGCCCCCCGGCCGGTACCCTGGCGGGACGCTCCCCGCGTCTGGCCCCCAATTCGATCGCTAGCTGGACTGGACGGCACCACATTGCCGAGCCTGTCCCCGAGGAACCGGCTCCCTACCTAGCCGCGCGCGTGCCACTCATGGGAAGATAGAAGATAGTAGTAGTGTAGTAGCGAGGAAGTAGAGCCAATGACGCCACCTGTGAATCCCTTCGGCGCGCGGTCGACCCTTTCTGACGCCGAGTGGACGGCCACCTATTACAGCCTGCGGGCCCTGGACAAGGCAGGATTGCCCAACATCGATCGCTTGCCTTTCACGGTCAAGGTGCTGCTGGAGAACGTCCTGCGCAACGTCGAGACCGGCAAGGCGACGGAGGCGGACGTCGAGGGGCTGACCCGGTGGAATGCGCAGCACCCCAGCAATGACGAGTTCCCCTTTATGCCGGCGCGAGTGCTGATGCAGGACCTCACCGGGGTTCCCGCCGTGGTCGACCTGGCGGCGATGCGCTCGGCGGTGGCGCGCATGGGCGGTGACCCGCAGCGTATCAACCCCCTCGTCCCGGCCGACCTGGTGATCGACCACTCGGTGCAGGTGGACTACTTCGGCTCGGCGCTCTCGGCGGCGTACAACGTGGTACGGGAATACGAGCGCAACCGCGAGCGGTACATGCTCCTGCGCTGGGCGCAAAAGGCCTTTCATAACTTCCGCGTCGTCCCCCCCGGCACGGGCATCGTGCACCAGGTGAACATCGAGTACCTGGCACGCGTCGTCCAGTTGCGTCCCCAGGGGACGGAGATGATCGCCTTTCCAGACACCCTGGTAGGGACGGACTCTCACACCACCATGGTCAATGCCATGGGCGTGCTCGGCTGGGGGGTGGGGGGCATCGAGGCCGAGGCCGTCCTCCTGGGACAGCCCCTGTACCTCCTGGCCCCGGAGGTGGTCGGCTTTCACTTCCACGGGCAGCTGCCGGAAGGGACGACGGCCACCGACCTCGTTCTGGTGGTAACCCAGATGCTGCGCAAGCACGGCGTGGTGGGGCGGTTCGTCGAGTTCTACGGCCCCGGCCTGAGCCAGCTGAGCCTGGCCGACCGAGCGACGCTGTCCAATATGGCCCCGGAGTACGGCGCCACGGCGTCGATGTTCCCGGTGGACAAGCAGACGCTGGAGTATCTCCGTGGCACCGGGCGCAGCGATGAACTGGTCTCCCTCGTCGAGAGGTACGCCAAGGAACAGGGGATGTTCCGCACCGACGAGTCGCCCGCTCCAGAGTTTACCGAGGTGCTCGAGCTCGACCTCTCTAGCGTCGAGCCGAGCCTGGCCGGCCCCAAGCGCCCTCAGGACCGGGTGACACTGGCCCAGGTGCCCCAGAGCTTTCGTGGCGCCTTCCCTCAGCGCCTGGTCGGCCCGTCTTCGAATCCGGCGGCCGAGGCGGGGCGGGAGGCGGTCTTCGACGCCAAGAAAGCGGACGTCGACTTCAACGGGGTCAGCGCCGAGGTATCCGACGGCTCGGTGGTGATCGCCGCGATCACGAGCTGCACGAACACGTCTAACCCCTCGGTGATGATCGGGGCCGGCCTGGTGGCTAAGAAGGCCGTGGAGCGCGGGCTGACCACCAAGCCGTACGTCAAGACCAGCCTGGCCCCCGGCTCGCGAGTGGTGATGGACTACCTCGCCGCCGCCGACCTGACGCCGTACCTGGAGGCCCTGCGCTTCCACCTTGTCGGCTATGGCTGCACCACCTGCATCGGCAACAGCGGGATGAGCCTGGCCTCGGAATCGCTCAACCAGGCGGTGCGCGAGAATGGCTTGCTGGCCGCGGCCGTTCTCAGTGGCAATCGCAACTTCGAGGCCCGCATCCATCCCCTGGTGCGCGCCCAGTACCTGGCCTCGCCGCCCCTGGTGGTGGCCTACGCCCTGGCCGGGACGGTGGACATCGACCTGAGCAAGGATCCCCTGGGCCACGACCCCAACGGCCAGCCGGTCTACTTGCGCGACGTCTGGCCCACCACCGCCGAGGTGCAGCAGGTGCTGGAGACCGTGGTCAAGCCGGAGCTCTTCAAGGACGCCTACAGCAAGGTCTTCCAGGGAGACGAGACGTGGCAGGCCCTGCCCGTTCCAGATGAGGGGGCCTACCAGTGGGACCCCAACTCTACCTACATCCAGGAGCCTCCGTTCTTCCAGAATCTCAGCCCCGAGCCGCCCCCCCTGGCCGACGTTCAAGGGGCACGCGTCCTGGTCATGCTGGGGGACTCGATCAACACGGACGGCATCTCCCCGGCCAGCGCCATCCCGGTGGACAGCCCCGCCGGGAAGTTCCTCATCGAGCGCGGCGTCCAGCCCCGGGACTTCAATCAGTACGGCTCCCGGCGCGGCAACCACGAGGTGATGGTGCGCGGTACGTTCGGCAACATCCGCCTGCGCAACGAGCTCGTCCCCGGCAAGGAGGGAGACTGGACGGTCCACCACCCCACCGGGGAGGTGATGCGCATCTACGAGGCCTCTCAGCGGTACCAGGCCGACGGCACCCCCTTGCTGGTCATCGCCGGCAAAGAGTACGGCTCCGGTAGCTCCCGTGACTGGGCGGCGAAGGGCACCCTGCTCCTGGGCGTCAAGGCCGTGCTCGCCGAGACGTATGAGCGCATCCATCGCTCCAACCTCGTCGGCATGGGCGTCCTCCCGCTGCAGTTCAAGCCCGGCGAGGGTCGCCAGGGCCTCGGGCTAGACGGAACGGAGACGTACACCATTACGGGCATCGCCGCTGGCCTGCGCCCGCGCCAGGAGTTGGAGGTGCAGGTGACCCGCGCCGACGGGAGCCACTTCTCCTTCAACGTCATCGCCCGCGTGGATAGCCCGATTGACATCGAGTACCTGCGTAACGGGGGCATCCTGCACAGCGTCCTGCGTAGCATGCTCCAGGGCAAGACCACCGCCGAGGTGGACGTCTCTACCCCGGCCATAGCCACATAGCCCTTCTTGATGCCTCCGGCGGGTAGAAATCTACCTCCCGATCCCTGGCCGGTGGCGGTTCGAATAGGCGCGTTGGGCGGGCAGAGGGTCTCTGTCCGCCTTGTCCCCCTGGCCGCGGCGCCATGGTCGCGGGCGTCGTCACGCCTGCGGCAAGGACGTATGCCCTGCCCTGGCGTACAATACCGAACCGCACTGCGGGGCGTTGGGGGGGGGGGGGGGGGGGGGGGGGGGGGGGGGCGGGGGCGGCCCCCCGCCCGGGCGGGGGGGCGCGGGCGAGGGGGGGGGGGGGGGGGCGCGGCGCCCGCGGGGCGGGGGGGGGGGGGGGGCGGGGGGGGGGGGGGTCGGGGGGGGGGGGGGGGGGTGTGTGGGGGGGGGGGGGGGGGGG
>JAUJOR010000001.1:0-246487 GCA_030447525.1 Chloroflexota bacterium
GGGCCGGCGCGATCTCTTGTCGGTGATCTCTTGTTGGTGATCTCTGTGGAATGCCTGATGCAAGGCGTAGTCCACGATACATCCGCTCAGGGGCTGGTCGAGTGAACACGGCGGTGAACGCCGGTGAACGTACCGGTGAACGGTGGTGTGGGCGACGCGCCTCGGGCCTGGGCCACGGCCGCACAGGAGGAAACTCGATCGTCGCACGCGGTTCACACGTACATTCACCTGCGTTCACCGGGACGTTCACCATCGCCCGTGGCGGCCCGTCTGGAAAAGAACGTAGGCTTGTGCGTGCGGTGGCCCCGTGGAAACGTGGCGCATTCTCGCGCCCGAAAGCATCCCAGCCGCGCGGTGCCCGCACACTACGTTTACGACCTAGAGACCACCAGGTGTCGTCCGAGGCATACGCGCTGTTCTGGCGACGGCTCCCCGCCGTCGCCGCCGGCCTGCTCCTGCTCCTTATCTCGGGCGCGTGTGGCCCGGTACCTGCCGGCGCGCCGTCGCCCCTGGACCCGCAGACGGCGGCGACGGCGTCCATCGCCCAGCTGGGATGGGTGATGATCGCGCTCGGCACGGCGGTGTGTGCCGCCGTCTTCGCCGCCCTGCTCGGCGCCCTGTTTCGCCCGCGCCGGCCCGTGGGAGGGGAGGCCGCCGCCCCCGCCGGCGCGCCCGACCGTGGTGGCGGCAACACGGCCGTGGTGATCGGCGGCATGGCACTACCCGCGCTGGTTATTGTCTTCGTTCTCGGCTACACCATCGTTACGCTGCGGGAGGTGGCGGGCGCCGGCGGACCGGGCGCAGCGCTGCACAGTCCGGCAGGGGATCCCCACGGGGCCCACGCGGACCACGGGGCCCACGCGGGCAGCGGCGCCGCCGGCTCCGGAAGAGCCGGCGGCGAGCCGGCGATCGACGTGCGGGTGATAGGCAGGCAGTGGTGGTGGGACGTGGTCTACCCAGATGCACAGGTGATCACGGCCAACGAGATCCACGTCCCCGCCGGTGCGCCCATCCGGCTGACCGTGACGTCCCAGGACGTGATCCACAGCTTCTGGGTGCCCCAGGTGGCGGGCAAGGTGGACGCCCTTCCCGGCAAGACGAACGCGATCACCTTCCGAGTCGACCAGCCGGGCGTGTACCGTGGCCTGTGTTCCGAGTTCTGCGGCCTCCAGCACGCCCACATGCACTTCTCTCTCATCGTAGAGCCGCCGGAGGCGTTCGCCGGCTGGCTGGCGGCGCAGCAGCGGGTTCCGCCGGCGCCGAACCCGGACGAGGCGCCGGCGGAGTCGCTCGTCGCCCAGGGGCAACGTGTCTTCCTGCGCTCGTCCTGCGCCCAATGCCACGCCGTGCGGGGCACGGCCGCCGCCGGCACGCGCGGGCCGGACCTGACCCACGTCGCCAGCCGGCGCACGCTGGGTGCCGGCACCCACGAGAACACCCCCGCCAACCTGGCCCGGTGGGTCATCGACCCGCAGGCGATGAAGCCGGGCAACAAGATGCCGGAACCGAATCTGACTGAGGGAGAGGTGCGCGCGGTGGTGGCGTATCTGGAGACGCTCGAATGAGCGGGGGGCCGGGGTGATCCGTCAGCTCAAACAGGTCGTCAGACGGCTGCGAGAGCTCGGCATGCTCCCGTCCGAGAGACAGGCGGCCAAGGCGGCGCAGCGCGATGCCCTGGAGCGCACGTGGCACGACCCGGACGGCCTCTATGGCTGGTTCATCACCGTCCAGAACGGCCCGGTGGTGAACCGCTACATGTCGGCGGCGTTCGCCCTCTTTCTCCTGAGCGGCATCGAGACGCTGATGATCCGCACGCAGCTGGCGGTGCCGGACAACCGGTTCGTCGGACCATCGCACTACAACCAGCTCTTCACGATGCACGGCTCCATCATGATGTTCCTGGTGACGGTGCCGCTGATGGAGGGCTTCGCCAGCTTTGCGCTGCCGGTGCTGCTAGGGGCGCGGGAGCTGCCCTTCCCACGTATGACCGCCTTTGGCTTCTGGACCTTCCTGTTCGGCGCCGTCCTGCTGTACAGCAGCCGGCTGTTCCATCAGGTACCGGAAGTTGGCTGGACGGCCTACGTGCCGTTGGCGAGCGCCGAGTACTCGCCCGGCCTGGGGGTCGACTTCTGGCTGCTGGGGCTGAGCGTGGCGGAGGTGGCCGCGCTCGGCGCCGGCATCGAGCTGATCATCGCCACGCTCAAGTTGCGCGCCCCGGGCATGACGCTCGGCCGCATGCCCATCTACGCCTGGTCCATCCTGGTCACGGCGTACGCCATGCTCTTCGCCTTTACGCCGCTCCTCGTCTCCACCACGCTCCTGGAGCTTGACCGTAAGCTCGGCATGCGGTTCTTCGATCCCAACGCCGGCGGCGACCCGCTGCTGTGGCAGCACCTCTTCTGGATCTTCGGTCACCCGGACGTCTACATCCAGTTCCTGCCGGCGGTGGGCATCGTCTCGCTGGTCGTGCCGGCGTTTGCCCGCCGGCCCCTGGTGGGGCACGGGCTGGTCGCGGCGGCCCTCGCCGCCACTGCGATCATCAGCTTTGGGCTGTGGGTGCACCATATGTTCACCGCCGGGCTCTCGGTGCTGGGCATGAGCTTCTTCGCCGCGGCGAGCATGGCCATCGCCATTCCGGCGGGAATCCAGGTGCTGTCCTGGATCGCCACGCTGTGGAAGGGACGGCCGGTGTTCACCACGTCGCTGCTGTTCGCGCTCGGGTTCATTGTCACGTTCGCCGTGGGCGGAGTCACCGGCGTGATGGTGGCCGCCATCCCCTTTGATTGGCAGGTGCACGACACGCATTTTGTGGTCGGCCACTTCCACTACGTCTTGGTGGGGGGCGTCATCTTTCCCATCTTCGCCGGTTTCTACTACTGGGTGCCCAAGATGGTCGGGCGGCTGTTGAGCGAGCGACTCGGCAAGTGGAACTTCTGGCTGATGTTCGCCGGGTTCCAGCTGGCCTTCTTCCCGATGCACATCTCGGGACTGCTGGGCATGCCGCGCCGCATCTACACCTACCCCGCGGGGCTTGGCTGGGAGCTGCCGAACCTGATCTCCACCGCCGGGGCGTATACGCTCGGAATCGGGGCGGCGCTTTTCGTGTGGAACGTGGCGTGGTCGATCGTGCTGGGGCGCGGGGCACGGCCGGACGACAACCCGTGGGGCGCGGGGACGATGGATTGGGCGACGTCAACGCCGCCCCCGGACGAGGGCTACCGGGTGATCCCGGTGGTGAGCAGCCGGTATCCGCTGTGGGAGCAGGCGCGCCTGGATGCCGGCGATCCACACGACCCGCAGGCGCTACGGCACGAGCGCATCGTGCGGGGGCTGGCGGAGAGCCCCGCCGGCTGGCGGGCGCAGCTGGTCACGAGCGTGCTGACCGCCGAGCCGCAGGCGATTGTGCTGCTGTCTGGTCCATCGATCTGGCCGTTGATCGCGGCCATCGTGCTGACCCTCAACTTCGTCGCCACGCTCTTCGACATCTACTGGCTGCTGGCGCTTTCGGTTCTGGGAACGATTGGGGCGACGATTGGCTGGCTGTGGCCGAGCAAGCAGGACCGGGAGCGCCGCCTGGTCGACGAAGGGGCGGGTGATGCGCGGTTGCACGGGCTGCCGGTCTACACCTCCGGTACCAGCGCGCCGGCGTGGTGGACGATGGCGCACATCATCCTGGTGGTGGCCGTGGCCACGGCGTGCCTGGTGATGAGCTACTACTACCTGCAGGCGGGCGCCACCGCCTGGCCCCCTCCCGGCTACGACGTGCCGGACTTCGTGGTACCGGGCGCTGCCTCGCTGCTCCTGCTGGCCGGTACGCTCGCCGTCTGGTGGGCGGAGCGGCGCGTCCGGCGGGGCGCGCAGGCGCAGCTCAAGCTGGGGCTCGCAGTGGCGGGGGCGGCGGGTGCGGCGTTCCTGGCGTGGCTGATACTGGAGATGATGCGCAGTGGGATCTCCGCCTCGGCGCACGCCTATGGGTCGGCGGTGATGACGCTGTTGGGGTACCAGGCGGTGCTCGTGCTGGCAGGACTGCTCGTGCTCGGCGTGGTGCTGCTCCAGGCGCTGCTCGGCTACTTCGATGCGCGGCGGTTTCTGGCGGTGCAGAACACGGCGATGTACTACACCGCGGTCGCGGTCAACTGGCTGGTGGTGTTTGGTGTGGTCTATGGCTCGCCCTATCTGTCGCTTGTCTTCTGAGCCTGCTTGCCGCGCCCCAGAGGGGGCGGAGCGCCCTTCCGGTCTCACGCCATCTGGGACGTGCGAGATCCAGACTGAGCGAGATGCCGGCTATCCCCGTCTGCCACGGGGGTGTGTGTGACGCGCAGGCTCTGGTTCGCGCTGTTCGCCGGGCACCTGGCCTGGACGGCGCACCTGCTGGTCAGCTACCTCCTGGCGTCGCTGCCGTGCTCGGCGAGCGGGAGCGTCTCTCCCCTGCCGATTCACATGGCCACGGTGACGGCGCTGGCCGTCACCGTGGCCGGGATCGCGGCCGGCCGCGCCGTCGCGGGCGATCCTGAGGCGTCCGCCCGACCCTTCGTCGGGCGCTTCACAATCACGCTGAGTGTCATCTTCCTCTTCGCCATCGTCCTCGCCGGAGGCACTGCGCTCTTCGTCTCTGCCTGCGCGTAACGCTCACGATCACGGATGCCGCGGCCGGTGAGCGCCTGGGGAGCGCCTGGGCACGCTCGAGGGCATCCGCATGGACGATCCAGGAGCCGCGACCACGGCGGGAAACGACTGCTGCCGCCGGCAGGGCACGCCTAGCCTGGATTATTCATACACGGTAACGGCACTGCCCCAGACACTCCTGGAGCAGTGCCTGAGACAGGGCCATTTCCCTCCTGGTAGCTCATGCAGCCACAAGGGCCTCTACGATCTGGGCGGTCTTAACCCCGTGAATAAAGCAGGCTAGGATTGGCGAGGACTGCGCGGACGCCGCACAGCCGCCCCCCCCGCCGTGGCGAGCACCAGGAGCGTAGCAATGGCTCCGCAGCGGGCAGCGCTGATCCTGTTTGCCCGCCCGCGAGCGTCCGGCAGTGTGCGCAGCGCCGGGGCGCGCAGGAGCGCCGCGGCGTGCGGCTCCAACGCCACGTCCCGGCGGAGCAGCGGCAGGGCCGGGTCGGCGACGCCGACGTCTAGCCCGAGCAGCTTGAGGAAGGGGCTGTCGGCGAAGAGACGCCGTTCGCCGAAGGCGCGCTCGACGAACCGGACGCAGTCTTCGACCAAGAAGGGACGTCCTTCAATCCGCTGCAGACGTTCAATTGACTCCTGAGCGGCGGCCGCATCGATGAACCGGAACGCCGTAGGCGGAACGGTCACGTGCCACCCGCCGTGGTCGCGCTGCACGAACTCCGCCAGGGGCGTCCAGTGCAGCCCCCGGTGCAGGAGGTTGGGGATGATCTGCGCCAGCGTCGTCCCGAAGAGCTGCTCCGCCACTACTTCCCGTGTCCCTCCTTCGGCCTCGACCTCGAGGTGTAGCCCCACGTGCACCGCCAGGGCAGTCCGCGGTGCCTGCAGTGACCGCAGTGACCGCAGCGGCGTCACCCCCGCAATGCGTCGGTCGATCTGCTCGAAGGGGTGGATCAGCCAGTCGGCGAGGGCGTCGCGTCCGTCGTACTGGAAGATGACGCCCCGCACGCCCACGACTCTACCCGGGCGCCGCCCACCGGGTGCCTTGCGGGCAGGGGCACGGAGCCCCGACCGCAGCCGCCGCCACCAGTCACGCAGGGTTGGCACGTTCTTTCCGGCTCATCATCCCAGATCTCCTCGTGGCAAACGTTGAGACCACGCCGGCGACGCCGAGCCGGGCGGGTCCCTACCTGCCCGTGCCTCTGGAGTGATCTGCGCCGAACGGCGTCCTGTCTGCCCAGCGGCACGCCGGCGGCGTGAGCACCCGCAGCAGGACCACCCGCAGCGCGCCAGCGAGCGGTGGGGCCACGACTGCCCCCAGGACGCCACCGGCCGACGTCCCCACGACCAGGGCGAAGATCACCAGCAAGGGCGGGATGCGCCCGTGCCAGCGCACGACGGCCGGCATCAGGATGTAGCCTTTGAGCTGCTGGACGACGATGACGAAGATCAGGACGGCCACGGCCCGACCCGGCGAGGCAGTGAGCGCGACCACCAGCGCCGGAACCGCCGCCACGGTCGGCCCGAGATAGGGGATCAGCTCGCCCAGGCCGGCCAGCAGCGCCAGCGCCAGGGGGTACTCGACGCCGATCAGGCGCAGGCCGGCGTACACCACCGCAGCCACGACCACTGCCACCAGCGCCCGGGCGCGGAAGTAGCCGCCCATGGGCTCGACGACCTCCTGGGCGACGCTCACCGCCTCGTCGCGCAGGTGGCGCGGGACGAACGTCAGGGCGTAGCGGCGCAGGTCGCCCGACGCCAGCGACCAATAGGCGGACATCGCCAGCACCAACACCGTCTGGACGGCGAACTCGAGGACGGCGAGCGGAATCTCTACCAGGGTGGTGCCGAGCTGGGGCAGCAAGGCGCCGAGCGGCTCCACCACCGCGCCCCCGACCGCCGGCGTCCAGCCGTCGATCAGGCCCCGCACTTGCCCGATCAGCGTCGGGGCGTTCGCCAGCACCTGACTCGCCTCGTCTGCCACCCGCGGCACCGCCACCCAGCCCACCCCGGCGATCGCCAGCACGAGCAGGCCGTAGGTCAGGCCGACGGCGACGGCACGAGGCAGCCGGCGCTCGAGCCGAGTGGCCAGTGGGGCCAGGGCGTCGGCCAGGATGATCGCCGCCAGGAGCAGCGCCAGCGGGCGGGCCAGCAGCCAGATCGCCAGGACCAGCCCGACGGCCAGCAGCAGAGCGGCCGCCGCCAGGGCCCCACCGTGCCACCAGCCTCGTGGCGGCAGCGGCGTGGCCGGCGGCGAATTCGGACGTTCTTCACCCGTCTCGGACACCGCGCCTCCGTCGTCACCCGGCCGAAGATCGCGACTCCGAGACCAGCGGCTCGTGCTTCATTCCTAAATCGCCTATCGGCTAAATCGCCGTGTGTTCACCCGCAGTACTGGAAGGACGTGTTGTGTGATCTGGACAGAATCGACAGCAGGAGCCGGCCCCGGTCCCCCAGTACCTCAAACGCCGGACCCGGCCGGCCGTCCGGTGTGACGTACAGCGTTGCCCCGCTGGCCAGGCCCACCTGTGCCCGTCCGCTGGGGTCCAGCCGCCCCGGCGAATCGGGCGGCTCGCCTGCGGTGTCGTCCACCAAGCCGCTCACCCACACCACATCCGCATCCCCGGCGAGAGAGAGGGCCACGTCATACCAGTGGCACCCGTGGTTGACGAGGTTCGGCAGCCCGTACGCCATCACCCCCACCACGCCGTCCGCCACGAGCCGTCGCACCCACCGGTAGCGCCGCATCCAGTGCCGATCCAGGCCATACGCCAGCGGCACCCCCGCGCCCCGGCACGCCATCACAATGCCGTCCGCTTCCGCCAGGGTCGTCGTCAGTGGCTTGTCGCACAGGATGCCTCGCATCCCCGACGCCACCGCCTGCTTGATCTGCTCCGCGTGCTGCGTCTGCCGCGTGGCGATGCACACGATGTCTGGACGCACGTCGCGCAGCATCCGGCCATAGTCCCCGTAGGGGGCGATGCGCGCGCCCGAAGGCGCCCCGGACCAGCGATCCTCAAGAACGAAGTGGGCATCAAGGACGGCCTGACCACGGCGCAGCGCGAGGCGCAGCTCCTGCTCGACGAAGACGTCAAGCGCATGGTGTAGGGCGCACCTGAGCGCGCGGGATCCCTGGCCGCCGTCGCGCGGAAGGTAGAGCGCCGCACTGGGGGATGCAGTAAACGTTGAGTGTCACATGACGCAGTCAGAACGTACGAGAGGGATGCCTCCCCGTCGCGGCCGGCTCCGCCGTTCCGTGATCGCGACCGCGGGTACCTCGGGGGCGGGCAAGGCGACACTCCTTCGCGCAGCGACCCAGCTGCGGGCGGCGCTATGATGCGCTACGCCGGCACCGCGGGCGAAGGGTGGTCTAGCCGTGACGACTGAGACGCCGCACCGGATGAGCGACTACGACGCCTGCCCCGCGGAGTACGCGGCGTACGTTGCGCGGCGGGAGGCGGGCGTCCCCGAGGGCGACCCGCTGGGCATCCTGCCGCGCCTGCTTGACCTGCTGGGGGACGTGGCCGGCCGCCGGATGCTGGACGCGGGCTGCGGCGAAGGCTACCTGGCGCGGGTGCTGGCCGGCCGCGGTGCGCGCGTGACGGGCATCGACCTCTCGCCCCGCCTGATCGAGCTCGCTCGGGAACGGGGCGCCGGCGGGACTGCGGACGGCGGGATCGACTATCAGGTCGCCGACCTCAGCAGGCCGCTGCCGGAAGGCACCGGCCCGTTCGACGGGATCGCCAGCTACCTGGTACTCAACGACGTGGATGACTACCGGGGCTTCGCCGCGACCCTGGCGGCCGCTCTTGTCTCCGGCGGCCGGCTGGTGCTCGCGCTCAACAACCCCTACGGGGCGGTGATTCGGGGGCACGTCGCCGACTACTTCGCTTCCGGCACGGTGAGTCCCTACCGCGGGCTGTGGGCCGCCGGCATCCGTGCGCACCACCGCCACCGCACGCTCGAGGAGTACCTGGACGCCTTCCTCGACAGCGGCCTGCGCCTGGCGAAGCTGGCCGACCTGGAGTGGCTGAGCGAGCCGCATGGCCCGGACTCGCTCCTGCCCGACGGTCACCGCCTCCCGCGCTTCATGCTCCTGGCATTCGACAGGCCCTGACGCCCGGGAGGACCGTAAGCAGGCTGGCGGTATGAGGGACGCCTGACAAGCCGCCGGCGCGGAGCCGCCTTTATTGATCATGGCGGCGGACGGACGGCGCGGCGCGTCGAGCACCGGTCCTGCCCCAGGATCGGCCAGCGGGCCGGGAATGGCGCCCAAGAACAGGGCCCTCGCTTGGTCGCGGTTCAGCGCGCTGAGGTCCAGGCGGTAGGGTTTCTCGGCCGGGTACGGCTTCTCGGCCGCCCGAGGTGTCGCTGTGGACGGCGTAGATCACCGTGCCGCCGTTCGCTATCACCATCGGCACGCCTGTGGTGGTGCGGGATCAGTTCGGCAGCACAATGTGTATTCTGGACCTGACCACAGGGGCACGGGCCGCGAGTGAGGCGTCCCTGTTGTTGGCCAGTGGATGGATGGCTACGCCCGCCACCCCTGGGCTGAAGACATGGCCGCCTTGAGGAATCGATACGGCGAGCTGTAGACAATGAGGAACCGATGCAGCGATCCGCAGACGATCAGGAGCCGGTCGTGAGCACCCAGGGCGTTCAGGGCCTTGACCACGTGGTCGTGCCGACGGCGCAGCCGGTGGCGATGATGACGTTCTACCGCGCGCTGGGATTCGAGGTGCCGCCGGAGCACCTGTGGCGCGATGTGCCCAACCCGCGCCTGTCCATCGTCTGCGGCGACCAGAAGATCAACCTGCACGCCCCCGACGAGTGGCAAGATCCGGCCTTCACGCTACGCGCCCCGGCGGCGCGCCCGGGCTGCGGCGACTTCTGCTTCGTCTGGCACGGTGGCCTCGCCGCGCTGCGGGAGGCGCTCCAGCGCGCCGGCGCAGCGGTAGAGGCGGGACCGGTTGAGCGTACGGGGGGCCGCGACCACGGGCGGGCGACGGGGAGGAGTGTCTACACGCGCGATCCGGACGGTAACCTGCTCGAGTTCATCTCCTACGAGATGCCTGGGTAGGACGATCGCAACCGTCAGGGAGGCGACGGTGGCGATGGCCATGACTCAGGCGCTTGAGCAGTGCACCGTGGCGCTGGCCGGCGTGCCGGTGGTCAGGCATCCGCGACTGAGCCATCCGAGAAGGTGTGCTGGGAGCGGAAGTCCTCGACGTAGGGGTGCCTGGCGGCCTCGGCCTCGTTCAGCTCCACGCCCAGGCCAGGGGCGTGGCAGAGCAGGGCGAAGCCGTCTTTGACCTCCCACTTGGTCTGGATTACCTCGTAGCGCCACTGCCCGCCCAGCGGGTGCTCCTGGATGGTGCAGTTGGGCGTGGTGGCGTCCACGTGGAAGTTGGCGGCGGTGAGCACCTCCGAGGAGGCGCCGTGGAGCGCCACCTCGATGAACTTGGCCTCGGCCATAGCGGCGATTTTCTTCGTCTCCAGGATGCCTCCATCGTGCGAGACGTCCGGCTGGATGGTGGAGACGGCGCGCTGCTGGATCAGCGCGTCGAAGCCCCACTTGGTGAACAGGCGCTCCCCCGTCGCCAGGGGCACCGGGCTCCGCTCCGCCACCCAGGCCAGGGTGGCGAGGTCCTCCGGCTGGGTGGTCTCTTCCAGCCACAGCGGGCGGTGCGGCGCTACCTGGCGGGCAAAGTCCACGGCCATGACCGGGGTGGTCAGGCCGTGGGCGTCGATCAGGATGTCCCGGTCCTCTCCCAGCATATCCCGCATGCGCCCGAACGCGGCGGCCCCCTCCCGCACGTCCCGGCCGGGATGCACAACGTTGTGGCGCACGGCGAAGGGACCGCTCTTGATGGCGGTGTAGCCCAGATCCAGCAGCTCCTGGATCCGCTTGAGCCCTCCATCAGAGTGCGGCGAGGCGTGCGAGTACAGGCGGATGCGCTCCCGCGCCGCGCCCCCCAGCAGCTGCCACACCGGCTGCCCCAGATCCTTGCCCTTGATGTCCCACAGCGCCATCTCGATGGCGGAGATGGCGGAGTTGAGGATCGACCCGCCGCGCCAGCGGGGATAGCGGTACATCGCCTGCCAGAGGTACTCGATGTTCCGCGCGTCCTTGCCGATCAGGAAGCGCTCGTGCTCCCTGATGGCGGCGGCCACCGCCTGCGCCTTGCTGGTGATGGTGCCCTCACCCAGCCCCTCGAGCCCCGGCTGGTCGGTGTACACCTTGACGAACACCCAGTTTCCGCCCCGCTCGCTGACCGAGACGATGAACGTCTTGAGACCCGTGATCTTCATGCCCCGCTCCTTCCCACTCCTTGTCTTTCTCCCCACCGCGTGGCGTCCTACGTATGCGCAGACAACGCCGCGGACGCTCCCTTTCGATTGCGCTCAGCACGTCAATGCACGAGCGACTGGTCGCTGCGTACACCACTACGCCGGCGAGTGCGCATGCCGCCGGGGTCGTGTGTCGCCATCGTCGCCATCAAGGCGGCGAGCTGTAACGTGCCGACATGGAGGACGCCACTGGCCCGGCTTGTGATTGCCGCAAGGCGTCACTATATTCCCCCTGTGCAGCACCCGTCAGTCTGAGGGGGCGCGACGTGGACCTCGCCGTGCTCCGCGCTGGGATCATCAGGGAGCAGGCGGTAGTTGACCAGCTTTCCGTTCTCGTCCACCTGGAGGTAGACGTTCTCGCCATCTCCCCAGTCCACCAGCTGCGGGCGGCAACGCCAGCGGGTGACCAGCGGCTCCCAGCGCCCCCTCCGCAGCACGTGCAGGCGGCGCCCATGTGACACCACGCCAGCTGACCCTTGGCCGGCTGACCCGTTGCCGGCGACAAGGTAGAGCGTGTTGTTGCCCAGGGCATCTCCACAGACAATGGCGCGGGCAGGCCCGGCGCCGGGGGCGTGCCACGTCCCCACCCCGGGATTGATGTAGCCCCACTTCACCTCGCTGGGCCCCTGCATGGTGCCGGGGGCGCCGGCCATCAGCCAGAGCGGCCGGCCACCGGCCGCCAGAGGGATGGGGGGCCAAAGGCCGGCTGCGCCGCCGTTCCCACGTTCTGGCAGAGGAGCACCTGGCCGGCGGCGTTGCCGACGATGAGGTCGTCTACGCCGTCGCCGTCCGCCGACGGGATGGGCGCAGGACCGGCGAGGCCGTAGACCTCCAGCGGGGTGCCGCCCTGGTGGCAGAGTGCTATGGGCGCGGCGAACGCGGGCTGCAGGCCGGCGTGCAGGTCGCCTACGGAAGTCGTGCGCCTCAGGTTGAGCGCCTCGCCCGCGCCGACAAGCGGCACGGGGCGTTCGGACGGGCTTTCCGGCGCCGGCCTGGGCTCGGAGTGCAGCGTGCAGCTGGCGGTGATCTCTCCCAGTTGCCCTGCCCCGCCGGCCCCGGTGCGCCACGTCCGTCACCCGGCCGGCCTGGTGGTTTGGAGCCTCAGGTCTGGGGTTCTCCCCCTGAGGCGATCGCCGGATCAGAAACATCAGTCGAAGACGTCAGTACGACTGGCGGTAGATGGCCAGGACGGCCTCACGCGTCGGGCGGCGGGGGTTGTTGTCGATCAGGCGGGCAGCGGAGAGGGTGCCGTCGACGAAGCCGGGGAGGGCGTCCTCTGGGACGCCGGCGTCACGCAGGCCGGCCGGGAGCCCGGCGTCGCGGGAGAGGGCCCGCACGGCGTGGGCGGCGCGAGCGGCGGCCTCGCGCGGGGCCAGGCCGGTGATGGGCTCGCCGAGGGCGGCCGCCAGGCGGGCAGCCTTGGGGAGGTCGGCGGTCATGTTGTACTCCAGCACCGCCGGGAGGAGCAGGGCGTTGGCCATGCCGTGGGGGACGTGGCAGGCGCTCCCCAGGGGGTAGGCCATGGCGTGGCAGAGGCCGGTGCCGGCGTTGGTGATGGCGATGCCGGCGAAAAAGCTGCCCAGCATCTGGCCGTAGCGGGCAACCCGATCCTCCCCGCGGGCGACGGCGGCGCGCAGGTTGGCCCCGATGAGACGGGTGGCCTCCAGGGCGTAGAGATCGGTGTGGGGCGTGGCCTTCACCGCGACGTAACTCTCCATGGCGTGGGTCAGGGCGTCCAGGCCGGAGGCCGCTGTGACGCCGGGGGGCAGGCTGAGGGTCAGGTCCGGGTCGACGATGGCGACGCTGGCCATCAGGCGGTGGCTGACGATGCCGGCCTTGAGGCGCCGCTCGGCGTCGTCGAAGATGGCGTTCGGCGTCACCTCGCTCCCGGTGCCGGCCGTGGTCGGGATGAGGATCATGGGCAGGCCCGTGGCCGGGACGAGCTCGACGCCGAAGTACTGCTGCAAGGGGCCGGGGTTGGCGGTACGCAGGGAGACCCCCTTCGCCGTGTCCAGGGCGCTCCCCCCGCCGACGCCCACCAGGAGGTCGTACGGCGCGCCATCCGGGGCCCCCCGGCGGGCGGCGTCGAAAGCCCGCTCCACGCTGGCGACCGATGGCTCTGGCTCCACGGCGTCGTAGAGGCCGCTGGCGATGCCCGCCCCCTCCAGGAGTTCCCGCACCCGCCCGGCCACGCCCGCCCTGGCCACCCCAGGGTCGGAGAGCACCAGGGCCCGCCGCGCCCCGAGGCGCCGCGCCTCGTCCGCGACCCGCTCGACGGCCCCGGCCCCGAAGTGCTGCGTTGCCGGCACTCGGAAGGGGAAAGGGGTGTGGGGGATCCGCTCTGGCACCTGCATCGGTATTCCCGCCGCCCCTGTCGCGCCCGCTATCCCTGTTCCGGTCATCACCTTGACTCCCCTTGCCCCCTCGCCGCATGGGTGGCCACGTTATTGCAGCCGGTCCGCTCAGTCTTAGAGATGGCCCGTAGCGCCGGGCGTGACCCCCGGGGCGCCCGGGCCTGTATTGTAAGCCGCCAGAGGAGGCATTGTGCCCCGACTTGCCGACCCTTTCGCCGCCGCCGGGCAGTGGCTGCGGGGGAATCTCCACGTCCATACCACCAACTCCGATGGGGCGATGTCCCCGGAGAAGCTGGTGGCCCACTACGATCATGCCGGCTGGGACTTTCTGGCCTTGACCGACCACTGGCGGGTCTCGGACGTCCCCGACCAGGATGCCTTTCCGCACCTCACGGTGATCCCCGGCATAGAGGTGAACACCGGTCCTCGCTCTACGGAAGTGGGGACGAACTACCACATCGTCGGGCTCAACATGGCGGAAGCCATCCCCCGCCGGGAGGGGCTGACCGGGACGGCGGGGGCGCAGTGGCTGATCGACGCCATCCGCGAGCAGGGCGGCGAGGCCGTCATCGCCCACCCCTACTGGAGCGGTCTGACCCTGCGGGACGTGGAGGGGCTGCGAGGTCACCTGGCCCTGGAGGTGTACAACGCCGACACGGAGGTGCACATCGGCAGGGGGAACAGCCAGGCCCTGTGGGACGATCTCCTCAGCCACGGCATCCCCACGCTGGCCGTGGCCGTGGACGACAGCCACCGGCCGGGTCAGGATAGCCTGCGGGCCTGGACGGTGGTGCGGGCCCTGGACCGCACGGCGCCCTCAATCTTGGGGGCCTTGCGCGCCGGCCACTTCTATGCCTCCTGCGGTCCCGAGATCCACGACGTGCGCTGGGAGCCGGCTCGCCGGGAACCGGCTTCCGGCGAGCGCGAAGACGAGCCGGTGGGGGGGACGGTGACGGTGCGCTGCAGCCCGGCGCGATCGATCACCCTGGTGGCCGACGCCACCAGGGGCGGGCGCCTGAACGCCGGGACGTTCGGCATGGCCCTGCGCGCCCGGCGCCGGCGGACGGCCGGGGCGGGGCACGGCCCGGAGGGGGCGCTGGACGGGGAGCTCCTCACCGGGGGGGAGTTCACCCTTACGGGGCAGGAGCGCTACGCTCGCGTCCAGGTGGAGGACGACCGAGGTCGCTGCGCCTGGACCGGTCCCTTGTTCGTGCGGGCCGCGGGAGTGTAGTTCTATAGTCACACCATGCAAGATCCATTAATCAAGCCCTTGACGACGCCGTCGGAAGAGGACGGGCGCTTTACCCCCAAGCAGGACCGGATCAAGAAGATCGAGACCTTTCTCGTCGCCCCCCGCTGGCTGTTCCTCAAGATGCACACCGAGGAGGGGATCGTCGGGTTGGGGGAGCCGATCCTGGAGGGCCGGGCGCTGACCTGCCAGGTGGCGGTCAAGGAGCTGGAGCCCTGGCTGATCGGGGAGGACCCCACGCGCGTGGTGCACCTCTGGCAGTCGATGTACAAGCATTCCTTTTACCGCGGTGGGGAGATCCTCACCAGCGCCCTGTCCGGGATCGAGCAGGCCCTGTGGGATTGCTACGGCAAGCTCGTCGGCTTGCCGGTCTACCGGCTCCTGGGCGGGCCAACGCGCGAGCGCATCCGGGTGTACGGGACGGCCGGCGGGCGTGATCCGGAGAGCGCCGCCCAGAGCGTGCGCCAGGCCGTGGCTCAAGGCTTCAACGCCATCAAGACCGGTATCGGGGCCGGGCGCCGCGGGCGGCTGATCGAGACAGCGGGCTTTACGGAGCGGGCGGTGGAGATCTTCGCCGCCATGCGCCAGGCCGGGGGGCCGGAGGTGGACATCGCCATCGACTTCCATGGCGCTGTGCCCCCGCAGACGGCCAAGCGCCTGGTCAAGGCCCTGGAGCCCTACCACCCCTTCTTTATCGAGGAGCCGGTACAGTGCCAGAACGTGGACGTCCTGGCCGACATCACCCATTCCACCTCGGTACCTATTGCCACCGGTGAGCGCCTGTTCACCAAGTGGGGCTTCCGAGACGTGCTGGAGAAGCGGGCCGCCTCTATCCTGCAGCCGGACCTGTCGCACGCCGGGGGGATCATGGAGACGCGCCTGATCGCCGGCATGGCCGAGGCGTACTACGCCGGCATCGCCCCGCACTGCCCCCTGGGGCCTATCTCCTTCGCCGCCTGTCTGCAGCTGGACGCCGCCATTCCCAACTTCCTGTGCCAGGAGGGCGGGCGTCATACCACCCCCCACATGGATGGCTACCTCAAGGTGCCCTTCCGAAACGAGGCCGGCTACGTCCCGCTGCCAACCGGTGCAGGGCTGGGCGTGGAGCTGGACGAGCAGGCCCTGGCGGACAAGATCGGGCACGACTGGCAGAACCCCAAGGCCTACGCCGAGGACGGAGCGGCCATCGACTGGTAGCCTGGATTCTTCATCCACCGAACCGCCACACTCCCTCTCCCGCTGGGAGCGGGCTGGAATGAGGGTCGAACGGCCCAAGGAGCGCTGCGCCCCGCCCGGGGGAGAGGGCTGGCCCCAGGCGGGTGGCCATAAGGCGCCCGGCGACCCAGGTGCGACCCGGGGCCGGGCGGCCCCTGGCCGGCAGTGGGGCGCTAGCCCCGGCCGGGGAAGGTCAGCTCGGCGACGGCGGATTTATCCAGCTCCCCTTTGCCGGCGGCGACGAGGCGGTCGAACTGCCCCTTGGTCGCCTCGGCCAGGGGGAGACGTAGACCCGCCTGGCGCGCCAGGGCCAGGGCGATTCCCGAGTCCTTCGCCGCATGGGCGGCGGAAAAGTAGACGCTGTGCTCGCGGTGCTGCATGTCCTCGCCGTCGGTCTCCAGGACGCGGGAGGCGGCCCCGGTCTGGGAGAAGACCTCGCGCAGCATGGTCAGGTCGAGCCCCAGGGCGTCGCCTAGCCCTAGCCCTTCCGCCAGGCCGGCCGTGTTGATGTTCATGACCATGTTGACCAGGGCCTTCACCGTGGCCGCCTGGCCGGCGGGACCGACGTAGCGGAGGGCGCTGCTCATCCCCTCCAGGATTGGCCTGGCTCGCTCGAAGGCCGCCGGCTTACCGGCGCACATGAGGTAGAGCGTCCCCTGGCGCGCCTGCGGGATGCTGCTGGCCATGCAGGCTTCCAACGTCTGCGCCCCCGCCCCGGCGGCCAGGCGCTCGACCTCCACGTGTACCTCCGGGCTGACGGTGGCGCAGTTGATGAACAGCCGTCCCTGGGCCCCCCTGAGCAGGCCGGCGTCTCCCTGGGGATCGAAGATCTGGCGCATGGCCGCGTCGTCGCTGACCACGGTGAGGACGTACTGCGCCCGCTCGGTCACGGCGGCCGGGGTCTCCACCGCGGTGGCGCCGATCTCCCCGGCCAGGTCACGTGCGGCCTGGCCGTCCATGTCCTGCACGGCCAGCACGGGGAAGCCGATCTCCTTGACGCGCCGGGCGATGGCTGCCCCCATCCGGCCCACGCCGACGACGCCGATGGTGTAGGCCGAGCGATCCTCCGATGATTCCCGTTGTCCTGCCGGCGTGCCCATGCCCCACCTCCGTCTGTCGCGTTGTGTCCCGGCGCGGATTATAGACCCGCCGGGGGGCGGGGCCGCACACAGTAGAATTAGAGGGAGAGAGGTACGATGGAGCATGGACCGGCACGCGGATTCCGAGGCCGGGGCTGGCCTGGATACTACTCCCTGGGAACGGCGTGCGCTCGGTAGTGACCCGCCCCAGCTAGGGGCACCGGGGAGCCCACCCGCGAATGGTGACTACGATAGGCGAGACGAGGGAGGCGCCGCTCCCTCTGCCCGCACGAGCCACGAGGACATCGAGGGCGCCGAAGGCCGCCCGGAGTCACACGTCGCGCCGCCCGCGGACGCGGCCGCCCTCAGCGGGACGCGCTTCGAGTTCGGTGGACGGCGCCTCTACAGCTTCCCCCCGCCGCGGGCAACCTACCGATCCCCGCAGCGCCCGTTGCCGGGGATCGGCACCGTCGCCCTGGGCAAGGTGGTGCGCACTGTCCCCTATGGGGCGTTCGTAGACTTCCTCGGATTCCGGGGTCTGGTGCACATCTCGCAGCTGCTCCCCGGACAGCGCGTGGATCGGGTGGAAGATGTGGTGCAAGAGGGGGGCGAGGTGGTGGTGCGGGTGATCGCCATCGATCCCGAGCGTCGCCACATCAACCTGACGCTGCTGTCCAGCGCCGCGGCGCCGGCGGCGCCGGCGTTCACGCCAGGCCCTCGTGGAGGGCCAGTCCCGGCCGTGGCTGTAACAACTCACCCCCAGGGACCGGCGCCCGGCTCGCCTGCGGAGGCCAGGCCTTCGGAGAAGTCCGGGCCCGCCGCAGGCGCATCGCCGGGCGTCACCCCGGCGGCCGCCGTGCCCTCCTTGGAAGCCTCGCCCGCTGCGGCTCCGGGCGCCACGACGCCGGCCCCTGGCACGCCGGCACCCCCTCTAGCCTACCACGTGGTCCCATCGTCGTCTCCGCTTGGGGCGGTGGCGCCGCCGGCCCCCGTTGCGCCGTCGCTGCCGGCGGAGGACAGCCGCCAGACGGAAGGGGCCCGGCAGGCGGAGGACAGCCGCACGGCCGGGACGGCCTCGGTGCCACGGTCGGAGGTCCCCCCGCCGGTGGGGGCCACGTCCCCGGGGACGCCACGCCCGGCAACACCGAGCGGCCCTAGGGAGCCGGTCGGCGCCTCCCCCAGCGCAACACCTCCCAGGACAGGGATCTCCAAGACGGCGGCCCCCAAGACGGCCATCCCCAGGCCAGCGCCTCCCGCCCGGGGGACGCCGAAGGGCCCGCTGGTGTCCCAGCACGGTGCGCGGGCGGTACGCCGGGAGGTGACCGACCCGTCCCACCCCATGGCCCGTCTCCTGGCCATTGCCGGGGACCAGGCGCTGCGCCCGGAAGGGACGCCGGGACGAATGGGGGCGCCTCAAGCCGGTGGGCCGGCCTTCTCGGCGCCGGGGGAGATCGCCCCGGAGGCGGGGGCGCCGGGGGCGACCCCGGACGGCGGGGCCAGGCAGCGGGGTGTGCCCGGGCCGGTGACGCGCCCGGTGCACGTCGCCGAGCCGGAGCCGGAGCCGGTGCACGAGGGCCCGGCCACTCTGGAGGCCCTGGCGGCCCGCTTCTCCCATCGCACGGGGGGACCCGTTGTAGGTCCGGGGCCGGAGCCCTCGGAAGGGGAGCCGGGCGTACGGCCGGGCGAGGCCGGGGGGCGGGCCGGAAGCAGCGCCCGGGAGCGCTCCCGCCAGGAGCGAGAAAAGCAAGCCGCCATCCTCGCCCGTCTCCGTAAGGGCCAGTAGAGCGCCTTACAGTCCAGCGTCTGAAGCGTCTGAACGGAGCAAAGCAGCGCAACGTATCCGTGCTTCACGCGCTTCACGGCCCAGGCGTGGGTTGCGTCTCGGAGCCTGCCCCAGGGCGCGGCGCGTGGCTCAGCATGCCCGTGGCCGGGCGCAGCGGCAATGTGTCGTTGCCGCGCCAGGTCATAGCCTTGACCGGGCCTGGAACCCGGAGGCGCTTACCACCGCAACGTCGGTTTTCAGATCGAAGCAGGCAAGCTCTCGCATCTGAGGAAGCGTCGTTGCAGTGCTACATGGCCATGATCTGGTCGATGCGCCGGGCGGTGTCCTGGATCCCCTGCCCGGCGGGCATGTTACGTACGCTCACCTCAGAGGTGAGATAGTCGTCATACCCGGCGGCACGCAGCTCGGCCATCACCGCCGCATAGTCGGCATCCCCCTCCAGGAGCTGGCAGAAGCCCTCGCCGGTGCCAACGGCGCGCTTGAAGTCCTTGACGTGCACCTTCTTGATCCGCTGACCCAGGATAGCGGCCCATTGCTCCGGGTAGCCGTACAGGATGCAGTTGCCGACGTCGAAGTAGGTGCCGATCAAGGGGTGGCCCACCTCATCGATCATCTGCTGCATCTCCTGCGGGCTGAGCAGGAACTTGTTCCACACGTTCTCGATGGCCAGGGAGACGTCGTGCCGCTCGGCGTGAGGGATAACCGCCTTGAGAGTCTCCCGCGTCCACTCCCAGGCGTGATCGTAGCGCGTCTCCGGCTTGAGCTGGCCGGGGTGTAACAGGACGGCCGTTGCTCCCAGCCAGCTGGCCCGTTCCAGACTCTGCCCGAGCTTTTCTACGGCCGCGCCGCGCACCGCCGGGTCGGGGTGGAGCACCGGCGTGGATCGTACGGCCCCCCCAGCCATGACGCTGGGCAGCTCGACGCCGACACGCGCCGCGAGGTCACGGATCTGCCCCACTTCCCGCTCGGTCGATTCCAGCGTCAGGGGGCCGGACCCCGGCTCGCCGACGCTCAGCTCGACGCCGTCGAAGCCGGCCGCCTTGGCGTCGCTGAGCCTGGCCTCCAGGTTATGTGCGTCGCCGGGGATACAACCCCAGCAGATGCCCTTCTTCACGTTGCCCTTCTCCCCGTTGTCCTTCTCCCCGTTGCCCTTCTCCCCGTCTCCAGGGGCGTCAGTATACGAAGCGCCATCTCGCACCCCTGCTGTGACGTCGCTGAAAGGCACGAAATGTGCTGTACGGCCCCAGCGACGCGGCCTGGACACACAGGGCGAAGGCGGGAGCACGAAGGAGCGAGGAACGGGACATGGAGACGCCATCAGAGACTGGGACGGGGGTAGCGGCGGGCGCCGGTGCGAGCCGGCTGCTGGTCATCACCGGGGCGGCGGGGCGGATCGGTAGCTTCTACCGCCGCCATCTGCGTGAGGCGGGGGCGCTGGGAAGTGGCGCCGGACAGTGGCGTCTGCGCCTGGTGGACGTGAAGCCCCCGCAAGAAACCGCGCCGCAGGACGAGGTGCTGGCCGGCGAGGCCGAAGGGAACCTGGCCGACCTGGACGTGGCCCGCCGGGCCGTTAGCGGGGCGCACTCAGTGCTCCACCTGGCGGCCGACCCCAGCCCCAGGGCCGACTTCTACGCCTCGCTGCTGGATCGTAACGTCAAGGCCACCTACAACGTCCTCCACGTCGCCGCCGAGACGGGTGTGCGCCGGGTGGTGTTCGCCAGCTCAGTGAACGCCATCGGGGGCTATCCCCAGGACGTCCAGGTGCGGGCGGAGGACGTGGCCTGGCCGGGGAACGTCTACGGGGCCTCGAAGGCCTGGGGGGAGGCCGTCTGCGGGGCCTTTGTCGCCCAGTCCAAGGGCCAGCTCTCGGCCATCGCCGTGCGCATCGGGGGCGTGACGCGGCGCGACCAGATCCAGCCGGACACTACCCAGGGGTGGCACTCCATCACCGTGACCGAGGAGGACCTCTCCCGGCTGTTTGACTGCTGCCTTAACGGGGCGTCCGACGTCGGCTTCGCCGTGGTCAACGGCATCTCAGCCAACCGCTACTTGCGTATGGACCTGGCGTCGACGCGCCGGCTGACCGGCTACAGCCCCCAGGACGACGCCTTCGCCATCGCCGAGGGCCAGGCGAGCGGGGGGACAGGGGGGTAGAGAAGCCCTCGAGCCGCCTCCAGGCCGGCGCCTGGGAGACGGGCTCATCGGGGGCTGATCGGGAGAGGGAGGGTTGAAAGGGGGTTAAGGACAGGTTGCGGGGGGAAAGCTACCCCATAGATACCTATCTGCGGACCGAGGGCCGGCGTTAGTAGCAGTGGAGTAAAGGCCACCCTCTGTCCGGACGCCGTCACGGCCCGGGCTACTGTTAGGTACTCCCGCCGGAGGCACCCCCATGCAAGCCTTGGTCGTCATCCCTACCTACAACGAACGTGAGAATCTCCCTGCCCTCGTCCAGGCCGTCCTGGACGTCGATCCTGACCTGCACATCCTGGTCGTCGACGACGCCTCGCCGGATGGCACGGGCCAGGTAGCCGAGGCCCTGGCCCGGCGCTCGGGTCGCGTACGAGTCCTCCACCGCGCCGGTAAGCAGGGCCTGGGCACGGCCTACGTCGCCGGGTTCCGCTACGCCCTGGAGGCCGGGTACGAGCGGATGGTGGAGATGGACGCCGACTTCTCCCACCGCCCGGTCGATCTCCCTCGACTGTTGGCCTCGTCGGACGTCGCGGACGTGGTCATCGGCTCGCGGAATGTCCCCGGCGGGCGGATCATCGGCTGGTCGCCCCTGCGCCACGTGATCAGCAAGGGGGGCAGCCTCTACGCCCGCTTCGTCCTCGGGCTGCCCATTCGTGATTGCACCAGCGGCTTCAAGTGCTTCCGCCGGGAGGCGCTGGAGGCGCTCGACCTCGACGCCTTGCGCGCCAACGGCTACGCCTTCCAGGTGGAGGTCAACTACGCCTGCGCCCGTGCCGGGCTGCGCTTGGCCGAAGTGCCCATCGTCTTCCCCGACCGCACCAAGGGGCGATCCAAGATGTCCGCCCGCATCGCCCTGGAAGCGGCCTGGCTGGTGGTGCGCCTGCGACTGGGGTTGACCCGGCCTGGCCTGGCCGGTCACCCGGCGCCGGCGTCGGTCCGGCCGGCATGGCCCCTGCCCGCGGCGCCCGTGCCGATGGCGGGTTACGTTACGCCGGCCCCGCCAACGCGCTCTGTTACCGGCGTGGCTGAGCGGCGCTCGCAGCGGCTGGAGAGCGCTCCCAGAGCTGCGCTGCCGGTGGTATGACCGACTGATCGACGCCCCCTGCGAGATACAAGCCATATGCGAGTGGTACGCGAGATGACCAGGTGAATCCGGTCGAAGTCCTGCTGGTCGGAGGGTCAGTCGCGCTGGCTGCCCAGTCCGCCTACGCCGCTAGTCTGATGCTCTATGCCTGGGAGGATGCGGAAAAGCACGTCCAAAGCCACGCCCCCCGGGCCTTTCTGCCCCCGCACCTGCGCTTCACCGTGCTCTTGCCGGCCCGCCACGAGGAGGCCGTGATCCAGGAAACCATCCAGCGCGTCGTCGACCTGCGGTACCCGGCCGAGTTGGTGCAGGTGCTGGTGGTGATCGAGGCCGGCGACGCGGGGACCATCGCCAAGGTAGAGGAGAAGCTGGCCGAGCTGCGGATGCGCGGGAAGACCCACGTCCGCCTGATCACCTTCGACGACCCGCCGATCAACAAGCCTCACGGGCTGAACGTCGGCCTGCGCCAGGCCACCGGAGACGTGGTCACCATCTTCGACGCCGAGGACGAGCCCCACCCGGACATCCTCAACGTGGTGAACACGATCATGGCCGGGGAGGGGGCGCCGGTGGTGCAGTGCGGCGTGCAGCTAATGAACTACGCCGACCGCTGGTTCTCCGCCCTCAACGTCCTGGAGTACTTCTTCTGGTTCAAGAGCCGCATGCACTACCACTCCGAGGTGGGGATGGTGCCCCTGGGGGGCAACACGGTGTTCATCCAGCGCCCGCTACTCCAACGGATTGGGGGCTGGGACCAGCGCTGCCTCACCGAAGACGCCGACGTGGGCATCCGCTTGAGCGCACGAGGCGTCCCGACGCGTGTCGTCTACGAGGACGAGTACGTGACGCGGGAGGAGACGCCCCCGACGGTGGGGCAGTTCATCAAGCAGCGCACGCGGTGGAACCAGGGCTTCCTTCAAGTGCTGGGCAAGGGCGACTGGCTGCGCCTGCCCACCTGGCCGCAGCGCCTCCTGGCCCTCTACACCCTGGGGTTCCCTGTGCTCCAGGCGCTGATGATGCTCTACGTCCCGCTGAGCCTGTGGATGATGGTCTTCGCCAAGCTGCCGGTGCTGGTGGCCATCGTGAGCAGCCTGCCTTTGTACATGTTGGTGGTGCAGTTCACCATCAGCCTCGTCGGCCTCTACGAGTTCACCAGCGTGCACCGACTGCGTCCCTCGTGGTTCACGCCCTTATGGCTGCTGGTGGCCTATTTCCCCTACCAATGCCTGCTGGCCTTCGCCGCGCTGCGGGCGGGCTGGCGCCAGCTGCAGGGCGTGAATACCTGGGAAAAGACGGCCCACGTCGGCGCCCACCGGCAGGGGGAGCACGCCCCGACCCCCACCCCGGCGACCCTGGGGGGCGAGGCTGGCCCTGTCCTCGTGGGTAGGGAGGGGCCCGCCCCACACGCCCACGGGGCTTCGTCGATCGTCGGTGCGCCCGATAGTCTGACTCAGGGAGTGATCACCCGTGGCTAGCTCGATTCTTGTCCGCCGGCCGGCGGCTCCGGCGGCTCCGGCGGCTCCGGGGACTCCCGCCGTCGCCCGTCCGGCGTGGTGGGCGGTGCCTCTCTCAGCCGAAGCCGTGCTCGTCCTCGCCCTCGGCGCTGTGGCGCTCGTCGCCCACGGCCTGAACATGTTCAACTACCCTAGCCTGGGCCGTTTCGACGACGAAGGGATCTACATGGCCCAGGCGTGGGCGGTGCTGCGCCAGGGGCAGCTGGCCCCTTACACCTACTTCTACGACCACGCCCCAGGGGGCTGGATCCTGATTGCCACCTGGATGGGGCTCACCGGTGGGCCACACACGTTCGGCTCGGCCCTCGACGGCGGCCGGCTGCTGATGCTCCTGCTGCACCTGGCGATGGTGCCGCTGCTGTACCGCATCGCCCGTAAGCTGGGGTGCCCGCCACCAGCCGCGGCCCTGGTCGTCCTACTCTTCTCCGTCTCGCCCTTGTCCGTCTTCTACCAGCGCCTCGTCCTGCTGGACAACATCATGTTGTTCTGGATCTTGCTGAGCCTGGATCTGGTGCTGGACGGCTGGGGACGGCTGAGCCGTGTGGTGCTGAGTGGCTTGTGCTTCGGCGTCGCCCTGCTGACGAAGGAGACCGCCCTCTTCTTGTCCCCGGCGGTGGTGTTCATGGCCGTGCAGCAGCGCCGGGAGCACCAGGGCCGCTTCGGCCTGAGCGCCTGGTTGCTGTCCGTCAGTCTGGTGGCCAGCTTCTACCCCCTCTACGCCCTGCTGAAGGAAGAGCTGCTCCCTGCCGGCTCCTCGCTGGCCTTCCTCATCTTCAACTACAACCTCAAGGGCGAGGGCGCCTCCCTGATCGAGGCCCTGCAATGGCAGTCGACGCGCAAGGGCGGGGGCATGCTCAACCTGAACAACGAGTTCTGGCAGCTCGTGCGGGGCACGTGGCTGGGCCAGGACGCCGTCCTGTTCGCCGGTGGGGCGCTGGCCGTGCTGGCTAATCTGATCAGGGGGGTCGTGGCCCGGCTGAGGGGCGGGCGCGACCGGCGCGCGCTGGCCGCCGGGCTCCTAGGGGCGATGCCCCTGTTGTACCTGGCGCGGGGCGGGATCGTGTTTGACTTCTACGTGCTGGCGGCCCTCCCCTTCCTGTGCCTCAACCTGGGAGTCCTGGTCTCCCCGCTCCTGTCACGTCCCCGGGCGGTGGTGAGCGGGACGATCGCTGCGCTCGCCGGGCTGGCGCTGGTGGGGCACTACTGGACATCCGGGGCCTTGCAGCCTCTCTATACCGCCCACCCGGCGGCGGCACCGCGGACGGCCCTCTCCTGGGTCAAGGAGCACCTCCCGTTGGACAGCCGCATCGTGACGTTCGACGCCACGTGGGTCGACCTGCACGAGCCGGGGGCGGGAGGGCGCTTCTTCCCGGACGCCCACCCCCACTGGAAGGTGGCCCTCGACCCGGCCATCCGCGGCGGCGTCTTCAAAGAAGATTGGCGCACCGTGGATTACGTGCTCATGACGGCGAACCTGCCACAGGCCTTCCAAGACAGCGGCAACACGATCGTCCTGGAAGCGCTGCGCAACGCCAGCCTGGTCAAGCGTTGGGAAGCCGATGGGGACGCGGTCGAGCTGTGGAAGGTGAATAAGCCGGGGACGACCGAGGGGGCGCTGCTGGCAGCTGGGACGGCGCACATCGCCGAGCGCTTCGAGCGCGGGGGCGCCCTGGTGCGCCCCGACGGGACAGTGGCCTCGGAAAGCCAGGCCTACGCCATGCTGCGCGCGGTGTGGTCGGACGACCGAGCGGCCTTCGACCAGGTGTGGGGCTGGACGCAGCGCTCTCTGGTCAACCGCAAAGGCCTGCTGTCCTGGCTGTGGCGGGATGGGGTAGTGGTAGACACCCACGCGGCGTCGGACGCCGACACCGACGCCGCCCTGGCCCTGCTCCTGGCCGGCCGGCGCTGGAACGACCCGGAGCTCCTCGCGGCCGGGCGCCGCCTGGTACAGGCCATCTGGGAGCACGAGGTCATCACGGTGCGGGGGAAGCCCTACATCACGGCCGGGGACTGGGTCCAGGAGACCCCGGTGGTGGCCCTCAACCCCAGCTACTTCTCGCCCTACGCCTATCGGGTGTTCCAGGACGTCGATCCCCAGCACGACTGGTGGGGCGTGGTCAACAGCGGCTACGAGGTCCTCTTCGCCGCTTCGAGTGCGACGCTCGGCGCCGAGCGATCCGCCGGCCTGCCCCCGGACTGGGTGGGGCTCGACCGGGCGACCGGTCAGCTCGTGCCCTTGCGCCTGGATTCGAGCGACACGGTGCGCTATGGCTACGACGCGGCGCGCACCTACTGGCGCGTGGCCCTCGACCTGCGTTGGACGGCGGACGGCCGAGCCAGCGCCTATCTGTCCCAGGCCGGCTTCCTGCGCGACGAGGTGCGGCGCGAGGGCCAGGTCAGCGCCGTGTACGGGCGCGACGGGACGGTGATCGAGCGGCCACCCAGCGTCGTGGGCCACGCCGGCGCCCTGGCGGCGCTCTTGACGCTCGACCCTCCGGCCGCGCACGCCCTCTACGCCAACCACTTCGTCGGCCGGGCTGTGGTGTCGTGCCCGGCAGGGCAGCCGGCGGCGCGCTGCGCCTATCGTCCCGCCGGGGCGGCGACAGGTGGCGCAGGGAGTGCTGTGGCCGGTACGGCCGGTACGGCCGGTGCAGAGGGCCGGCAGGCCGTCTGGGCCAACCCCGATGACTTATATGCCCAGGATTGGGCCTGGTTCGCGACGGCACTCTACGCCGACGCCTTGGCGAATCTGTGGCAGGCCCCCGCGCCGTAGCGTCGCTCGGCGGCGCGTGGCGCCGGCGGCACCGGCTCGTACATGGCACGGCGTCGAGTCCGCAGTTTCACGTCTCGATGCTAGAAGTCTCGACTCTCCCCTCGACCCCGGCGAGTCGCCAACAACCTCTTGACCAGTCGGCGAGCAACCCTGGAGGCATAGGATAGGTGGAACATACACCGCTCTACCAAGCCGGCCCGCGGCCACCCACCATGCGCGGCCGGCGCCGCCGTCGGAGAGGACTCGTCGCCGGCCTGGCCGGCGTCGTCGCCCTGGCTACCCTGGGAACCGGGCTCGGTCGCGGCCTGGACGCCGTGCGCCGGGCGTCTGACAGGCCGGTCGTCATCGCGGCCGACGGGCACGAGGCGATCACCGGCCGCCAGAATTGGCTCCCTGAGCTGGCCAATGCCGTGAGCAGCCTGGCCCAAGAACAGACGCATGCCCTCCTCGGCGGGGCGCCGGTGGGCCAGCCTGCCGTCTCGTCGGCGGCCACGACGCCCACGCCCCGCCCGGTAGCCACGGCGACGCCTGATCGGGCGGCGCAAGCCGCGCCCTCCCCGGCATCACCGCCGGCGCCGGCTGGGGTGAACGGCGACGCAGCCGGACGAGAGTCACCGTCGGGGGACAGCCGAGAGGCCGGGGCGCCGGTTGACCCACCGGCCGCCGACCAGGCCACGCCGGCCCCCGACGCGGCCCCGGCCACCGTCGAGACGTCATCACCGCCGGTCGCCATGGCGCTATTGGCGGCGGGCGCCTCCGTGCCCCGGGGGGCGCCCGGCGACGCCCCGGCGGCCAACGCCTCGGGCGGCGCACAGCCGGCGCGGGCGTTGCCCGAACCGGAGGCCCAGGAGGTGACGCGGGCGCAGGCCGAAGGGGCGGCTCAGGCGCGCGTCCAGGCCACGGCTGCAGCCCGGGAACGCGAACAGCAGCGCGAGCGCGAACAGCAACAGGCGGAGAGCCGCGCCCAGGCCAGCGCCACGGCCGCAGCCAGGGCGGCTCAAGAGGCCCGCGCGCAGGCGGAGGTCGCCGGCCGGGCCACGGCCACGCCGCAGTCAACGGCTCGGGAGCAAGCCCCGGAGCGGGAGCAAGCCCCAGAGCGGGAGCGGGAACGCGAGGACGACCGACCGGCGCCGAAGCCGGCCGCTCCCCTTCCGGCGCCCGCGGCGGCGACGGCCGCGCCGACAACGATAGCACCTCAGCCTCAGGTGCCCCGCGCCGCTTCCGCGACGCCCCCCGCCAGGACCACCGGCGGCAGAGGTGCCGATGACGACGACGACAAGCGGGAAGACTCGCGGGGCAAGGACTCGGGAGGGAAGGGCTCCGAGAAGGCGCCGGAAAACAAGTCCGAGAACGAGTCGGAGAAGCGCGGATCTCCCGGCAAGCGGAAGGACGACTGATCCAGGGGGCAGGTGGCCCGCTGCCGGGTCGTCGCCCCGGCGCAGGAGCCACCACGGTTGCCGGTCCTGGGCCCGGAAAGCGGTGGCTCCCTCAGCCCTACAGGGCGGTGGCGCCCCCGTCGAGGGAGATTACCTGGCCGGTGACGTAGTCCGAGGCCGGGGCGGCGAGGAAGACGGCCAGGCCCTGTAAGTCACGCCCTGTTCCCAGGCGCCCCAGGGGGATGCGGGACACCAGCGTGGCTTCATGCTGCCCGATGACCCCCTCCGAGAGGCGGGTGGGGAAGAAGCCGGGGGCCAGGGCGTTGACCGTGATCCCGTGCCCTGCCCACTCCACGGCCAGGGCCCGCGTCAAGGCTACCAGAGCTCCCTTGCTGGCGCTGTTGAACGAAGGCTCGTAGTTGAGGAAGACGCGGGACTCGTCCTCTCGTAGGGACATGCAAAAGGCCCCGTCCCGCTTGCCGGCCCGTGGCTCGGCGTCGACCCAGCGCTCGCGGATGGCCCGTGTCGCCAGGCCGGCGAGGGCGGGGAGTAGGTGCCGAACTGGGTGACCACGAAATCGGCCGCCTCGTCAAAGGCCCAGACGCGCGGCTCGCTCCCTACGGGGGCGAACAGGTCACACCAGGGGAGCTTGTCCCGGCCCAGGAGGCGAGCCTTGGCCTGGAGATAGCGCCGGAAGTCGGGGAACGACTCCCGGCGGGCCTCGTGCATCGCCTCCAGGGTGACGCGGTCGACGTTGTTGGCGAACAGGGCCGGGGCCAGGGCGTCCGGCCAGGCCCGGCGCAGGTTCAGGGTCAGCACTTGCCCCTTGATGCCGTTCATGGCGGCCGCCAGGGAGAGCGGCCACCGTCTCCCAGCCCTGCAGCTCGGCCTCGTAGGCGGCCTGGCGCACGGCCGCGTCGCGGTGGTGGGCGAGGCCCCGCACGGCGCTCATCGGGAGCACCTGCGTCCCTTCCCCGGTCCCGACCTCGCCGGGCCGGCGCCGGGAAAGTGGACGGGGACGACGAGGCTGCGAGGAGACGGTGCCGTGCAGCTTGGCCCAGGCGGTGCCAGCGGATAGGTTGAGGCTGGCGGCCAGGTCTTCCTCGGCCTCGCTCATCTGGTGGCGCGCTTCCCCCGGCCGCCTTGCGCAGGGCAAAGGCGTGGGCCCCGGCGAGGGAGGAGCGGGCGATGAGGGCCTCCACGTCCAAGGAGCCGATCCAGGCGCTGTAGCGCGTCTCCAGCTTCTCCAGGGCCACCACCTCGGTCTGCAGCTCGGACAACTTGGCCTGCGCCAGGTCGTTGCGCGAGTCCGTGGCCACAAAGGCGTGCAGGTAGGCGTGGACGGTGCGCATCGTCGTGCCGCAAGCGGGCTTCGCCAGCCGACTGGTAGTGGGTCCGCGGTTACTGAACGCTCGCGTGCTGGATCCCAAGAAGCTACCTGATGACGACCCGCGGCGCGTCTCGCCTGGCGCATCACGACCGCTGAACTCTTTCTTGCCTCAACCTGCTCACCACGTTGCCTCAACCTCCTCTGAGCATTTTTGCGCTACATCACTCCACGAGCCACTGCGATAGCATCGGCACCGTGTACGGGTGATTCGGGCTATGTAATGAGCGTGTACGTCCGTGCAGGTTGCTGTGCCCCATTACACGCATGGCAAGCGGCCCACAATGCGTACAGAAGAGTCCGACGAACAAACGAGAGATCTCGGCACAGGGGGCCCGACTGCGGAGCAGTATTCCGGCGCCGTCGGACGACATGCAACGCGGATCAGGTCGCGGCATGTATCATTCCTATACGTACATATACCTAACCGGCGGCACTAGGGCGTCGCCCGTGTCGCAGGGGCGCACCACCTGAGCGGAAGTCTTCCGCGCACGGTGGATATGGAGAGTCGCCATGCGCAAGTGGCCGAGCCGGAAGTTGCTCGCCGGGTTGATCGTGCTAGCCTGGATCGCAGGTCTGGCGGTCCTCAGTCTCGTCCGACCCGTCCCGGCGGCGGCGCAGAGGGTCCCCCCGGGCGGTGCCCCGCCGGTCGGACATGGGCCGATCGACGTTGCCGGTCCGGTGCGGGTGATCGACGGGGATACGATCGAGGCCTGGATCGACGGCAAGCGCACCGGTATCGGCCTGCTCGGCGTCACCGCCCCAATGGGCAATACCCCCTGCGGCCGGCAGGCCACGGGACAGCTGTGGGGCCTGGTGCGGAGCGGCGTGCGCTTGCTGGACGACCCGTCGATCACCTTCGACGCCGAGGGTCGGCGGATGTACCAGGTGCTGGCACGGGACGGCCGCTCGCTGGCAGAGGAACAGATCAAGGCGGGTCTGGGCCGGCCGGATGGACGTGGCCCCGAGCGCGACCGTCTGACCGCCGCCGCAGAGGAGGCGCGCGCTAACGGCCGAGGCTGCGTCTGGCTCGCAGGCGTCGCGGCGGTGTCCCCTGAGGGGGGCGACGGACTTGCCTTTGCCGGTGCGCGCAAGGGACTGGCCGCTCCTTTAGAGGCAGCGTTGGGTACGGTCAGCGTCGCCGGCTTTGTGGAAGAGGTGGTGGCTTCGGAGTTGGCTACTCCGACGGCGTTCACTTTTCTTGCGGACGGACGCATCCTGATCGCCGAGAAGAGCGGACTGGTCAAGGTCGTCAAGAATGGGACGCTGCTCCCCACGCCCATGATCGACATCCGCGACCGCGTGAACGACTACTGGGATCGCGGCCTGCTGGGCATCGCCGCCGATCCCAACTTCCCCGCCAACCCGTACCTCTACTTGCTCTACTCCTACGAGAACAACGCCGCCGACTATAGCGGGACGAAGACCGGACGGCTGGCGCGCTATACGGTGTCTGGGGACACGGCCAACCCGGGCAGTGAGGCGGTGCTCCTCGGCACCCAGGTGGGCGGCTCCTGCAACGCTTTTCCGGCCGGAGCGGACTGCATCCCCTCGGACAGTCCCTCACACTCGGTGGGGAACATCAAGTTCGCCTCCGATGGGATGATGTTCGTCACCCTCGGCGACGGCGCCCACTTCAACTACGTGGACGACAATGCCCTGCGGTCGCAAGACCTCGACTTGCTCTCGGGGAAGGTGCTGCGGATCAACCCGTCTGGCCAGGGAGTGTCCTCCAATCCGCATTGGAACCAGAACGCTGGCGCCAATCGCTCCAAGGTCTGGGCGCGGGGCCTGCGCAACCCCTACCGCTTCACCCTGCGCCCGCTGGCCGGCGGGGGCACCGGGCTGCCCTACATTGGCGACGTGGGGTGGAACGGGTGGGAAGAGATCAACGTCCCGCCGGCCGGGGGGAACATGGGCTGGCCGTGCTACGAGGCCACGGCTCGACAGGCCGGCTACGAGTCCAAGAGTGTCTGCCAGTCCCTCTACCCTCAGGGCGCTGGGGCGGTGAGGGCACCGCTCGTGGCTTGGGACCACAGCGGGGGGAGCTCGGCTGCCACCGGCGGGGCCTTCTACACCGGCACCACCTACCCTGCCGAATACCGGGGGGCCTACTTCTACGGCGACTATGCCCAGAACTGGCTGCGGTCCCTGCAGGTGGACGACAACAATGCCCTGGTCACCGGCCCCGCTGGCTTCGCCACCGACGCCCAGGGTCCGGTAGCGATCGAGACGGGTCCGGACGGCGACCTCTACTACATCGCCATCGCCGCAAATCAGGTCCGGCGGATCCGCTACACCGACCCATCGAGCCCGGTGAGTTGCGCGGTGGGACAGTACAAGGCAGAGTACTTCAGCAACCGCACGCTGGCGGGGACGCCAACGCAGACCCGCTGCGAGGCAGCCGTCAACTACGACTGGGGCGACGGCGGCCCGGGGGTTGTGGGCACGGACAACTTCTCGGCGCGCTGGACGGGCCGCCACCAGTTCGCGGCCGGGAGCTACACCTTCACCGCCCGCGCCGATGACGGCATCCGCGTCTGGCTGGACGGCGCCTTGCTCATCGACGCCTGGATGGACCAGGCTCCGACCACCTACACCGCCACGCGCAGCGTCACTGCCGGGGAGCACGAGGTGAAGGTGGAGTACTACGAGAACTGGGGCGGCGCGGTGGCCCAGGTCAGCTGGGTCTCATCGGCCGGCCAGGCGCCGGTGGCCACTATCGCCTCCCCCGCGCCGACCGCTCGCTTCAAGGTCGGCGACGTGATCACCTTCTCCGGCTCGGCCACCGACGCCGAAGACGGGACGGTCCCCGCCGCGAGACTGGCCTGGGAGGTCCGGTTGCACCATTGCCCCGGCTTCGGCACGAGTTGCCATCCGCACCCGTTCGGCACCGCCACGGGGACGCAAGGGACGGTTACCGCGCCTGACCACGGTGATGGCAGCTACCTTGAGTTCGTGCTCACCGCTACCGACAGCGCGGGCTTGACGGACACGAAGTCGGTCAGCGTTCAGCCCCAGACGGTGCAGGTCACCCTGGGCACCTCCCCCGCCGGTCTGCAGGTAGTGTACGACGGCACTGCCGGTCCCTCCCCGCTGACCAGCACGACCATCGTCGGATCGACCCATACCATTGAGGTGCCATCGCCGCAGGGAGACCAGGTGTTCACCGGTTGGTCGGACGGCGGTGCCCGGCAGCACAACGTCACCGTCGGCGGGAGCGACGTGACCTACACCGCGACGTTCGCCGTTGCCTCCGCGACGCCGAACCCCACGGTGGTGGCGAGTCCCACCGCGGTGAGCTGCGCGGTGGGACAGTACAAGGCAGAGTACTTCAGCAACCGCACGCTGGCGGGGACGCCAACGCAGACCCGCTGCGAGGCAGCCGTCAACTACGACTGGGGCGACGGCGGCCCGGGGGTTGTGGGCACGGACAACTTCTCGGCGCGCTGGACGGGCCGCCACCAGTTCGCGGCCGGGAGCTACACCTTCACCGCCCGCGCCGATGACGGCATCCGCGTCTGGCTGGACGGCGCCTTGCTCATCGACGCCTGGATGGACCAGGCTCCGACCACCTACACCGCCACGCGCAGCGTCACTGCCGGGGAGCACGAGGTGAAGGTGGAGTACTACGAGAACTGGGGCGGCGCGGTGGCCCAGGTCAGCTGGGCCGCAACGTCACCTACAGCCACGCCGACGCCGGTGCCAGCGGCGACGGCCACTCCGATCCCGGCGGCCCCCACGGCCACTCCGATCCCGGCAGCCCCCACAGCCACTCCGATCCCGGCGGCCCCCACGGCGCCGCCAGGCGGTACCACCACCTCAATGCATGTCGGGGACCTAGACGGCGGCAGTGCCAACGTGAAGAACAATCAGTGGCGGGCGAGCGTGACCATCGTGGTGCACGACAGCGGGCACGCCCCGGTGGTCAACGCGGTCGTCACGGGTGCGTGGAGCGGTGGTGCTAGCGGCAGCGCCTCGTGTACCACGGACGGCAGCGGGCGGTGCAGCGTGACCACGGGTACCCTCTCCAAGAACTCCAGCAGTGTGGTCTTCACAGTCAGTGGGGCAACGCACGCGGCGCTCTCTTATCAAGCGGGTGACAACCACGATTCGGACGGCGACAGCAACGGGAGCCGCATCACAGTCCCCAGGCAGTAGTCTGACGGCGGGCCAAGTCCACGTTGGCCCTCAGCGCCGCCGAGGTCACCTACGTCCTGGGCGGCGCTACCTACGCCTGAGGCTAGATTTGAGAAGCTTCGAACGTTGCCAACTCCAACTTCCCCGTGCTTGCCCGGGCGCGCCGCGCCGGGGTCGTCGCCCCCGTCTCAAGAAGTATTTGCGTAGCCGCAACGGTGCCCCCGGTGAAGTGCGCCGGGTACGAGTAAGCTAGAGAGACAGGTGGGCGCGTCCGGCCTGGCGCGTACTCTTGGACGGAGATATCCATGATCAACCGACGCATGGCCCAGGGGCTCACGGTGCTGCTCCTGGGCGCAGCTCTGAGCTACGGCCTGGGCTCGCCGCCGTCGCTGCCGGCCGAGGCCCAACCGGTCGCGACGCTATCTGCCTCGGACCTTTCGACCTTCCCCACCTTCCCCACCTTCCCCCCGTTCCCCACCTTCCCCCCGTTCCCCACGGCGACAGCCTCGCCGACGCTCCCTGCGGCGACAGTCTCGCCGACGGTCACGGTCACGCCTGGGCCGATAGCGACGCAGACGGCTACGCCCACACCCGCGGTTAGGCCCTCAGCCACGCCCACACCCGCGGTTACGCCCTCAGCCACGCCCGTATTGATTGAGGCGTCGGTGACGCGCGTGATCGACGGGAGTTCCCTGGATGCTCAAATCGCCGGGCGCCGAGTAGCGGTGGGGTACCTCGGTGCAGAGACGCCACCCGGGAATACCCCCTGCGGCCAAGAAGCGACAGCCCGCAACATCGAGCTAGCCGGGGCCGGCGTACTCCTGGAGGCCGACCCCGCGTACGAGTTCGACTCCCAAGGACGCCGTCTCTACTACGCCTACACGCGTGAAGGCACTTCCATTGACGCGACGCTGGTGCGCGAGGGGCTGGCGCGGGCAGTGCGCCCCGATGGACGCTATGGCGCCTCGCTGGCCGCGCTGGAGGCCGAGGCCCGGGCCGCCGGGCGCGGCTGCCTGTGGAGCGGCGCGGAAACGGCTGCCACTCCGCCTGGGTCAGCCGCTATGCGGGCGCCCTGATCCACGCGTTGGCCGGCCGAACAACGGAAGCGGAGGCGACGTTCGTCTGCATGGACGAAGGCTGCAGACGGACCATCTCGATGCACCGTTCACCAGCCCTGGGCAGGCTCCTAATCCACCCTACAGGGCGGTGGCGCCCCCGTCGAGGGAGATCACCTGGCCGGTGACGTAGTCCGAGGCCGGGGCGGCGAGGAAGACGGCCAGGCCTTGTAGGTCACGCCCCGTTCCCAGGCGCCCCAGGGGGATGCGGGACACCAGCGTGGCTTCATGCTGCCCGATGACCCCCTCCGAGAGGCGGGTGGGGAAGAAGCCGGGGGCCAGGGCGTTGACGGTGATCCCGTGCCCTGCCCACTCCACGGCCAGGGCCCGCGTCAGGGCTACCAAGGCTCCCTTGCTGGCGCTGTAGGGGGCTGCGCTGAGCAGCTCTGGCGGGAGCCCGCGCAGGCCCATGATCGAGCTGACGTTGACGATCTTGCCATGGTTGCCGGACCCCGCCGGCCGCGGTGATCCCCCTGACGCTTCCGTCTCCTTCCCGGCCCTCCCGGCGCGGGCGATCATGTGCCGCCCCACCGCCTGGGACACGATGAACGTCCCCGTGGCGTTCACCTCCATCACCTCCCGCCACCGCTGCAAGGGCATCTCGGCGCTGGGGGCGCCCCAGGAGATGCCGGCGTTGTTGAACAGGACGTCGATGCGCCCGTAGCGTCCCAGCACCTGGGCGACGAACGCCTCCACCTGCCCGGCGTCGGAGACGTCACAGGTCGCCGCCAGGCAGTCAACGCCGGTGGCCTGGAGCTCCGCGGCCGCCGGGGCGAGCCACTGCTCGCGCCGGGCGGAGATGGCCAGCCGCGCCCCGGCGGCCCCCAGGGCGCGGGCGATCTCGTGGCCTAGGCCCCGGCTCCCGCCGGTGACGACGGCGACCTTGCCCGCTAACGAGAACAGCTCGGCGCTCAAGATCGGGCATGCCCGGCGGCGGCCCACAGGAGTCCCCGGCGGAGCATGGTCAAGACCTCGGGGACGTCGAACACAGCAGCGACGTGACCCAGCGAGGTGTAGAAGACACGCCCCTTGCCGTAGCGCTTCGTCCAGGTCACGGGCATGACCACGACGTCGTCCGTCTCGTCGCGGTCGACGGCTTCCTGGGCCTCAGGGACGTAGCCATCGCCGGAGGCGGCGGCGAGGGGAAAATGGGTCCTGGCCAGGACGGTGACCCCGGGATCGACGTGCATATAGTACTGCTCGGAGGTGACGTAGAAGTCCCCCAGGCCTTCGGTAATCGGGCTGTGTTGGGGACCGAGGCGCACGCGGTAACGGGCCTGGGCCCCTCCCGGGTGGGAGACCCACTGGCCGCCGGTCATGAAGTGATACTCCACCTCGATGCGGAAGGCATCGCACATCCCACCGTGCCAGCCGGCCAGGCCGGTGCCGGCCTTGACCGCGTTCAGGAGGGGGGCGAGTGTGCCGCGCGGGAGGGGCTCTTTGGTATCGCCCATCGTCCACACGGGGACGATGACGTCGAGCTCGCGCAGCCTGGCCTCGTTTCCCAGGGCGTCCAGCGACTCGGCGATCTCCACCTCCACCCCTTCCCGGCGCAGCGCGCCGGCGGCGATGTCCGCCGTCTGCATCGGCTCGTGCCCCGGCCAGCCACCACGGACGATCAATGCCTTCATCGCGGCGCTCCTTGGGAATGCTCCCCCTGCGGACGCCCCCCATCGGCGTGCCCCGCAGCGCCGCCGGCCGGCGGGTTGAGGGGCGTGCTCTGGGCAACGAGGGCGTCGAACTCGGTAATGCGCTCGCGGACGACGTCGAGGCTGGCGCGCCAGAATACCGCCGAGCGGATGTCGATCCCGAAGCGCTGGCCCAGCTCGGCGGCCCCTTCCAGACCGGTGGAGGACAGGAGCTCGTCGTAGCCGGCGTGGAAGCCCGGCGCGTCCTGGCGGTAGCGGGCATAAAGCCCCAGGCCAAAGAGGAGGCCGAAGGTGTAGGGCCAGTTATAGAAGGAGCGGCTGCTGTAGTAGTGGGGCTTCATCGCCCACATGTACGGGTGCAGCGCCTGGGGATCGAGACCGTCTCCGTAGGTTTCCCGCTGCGCCTCGAGCATCAAGGTGTTCAGCTCCTCGATGGACAGCTCGCGCCGTGCCCGGCGCTGGAAGACGCGCCACTCGAAGAGGAAGCGGCTGTGGATGTCCACCACCACCTGACAGGCGTCCTGTAAGTTGCCCTCCAGGATGCTCACCTTTTCGTCGCCCCCCGTACGGGCCAGCGCGGCGTTGGTCACGATGGTCTGGCAGAAGATGCTGGCCGTTTCCGCCAGGGGCATCGGCGTATCCCGCTGCAGGGGGCTGCACCGGGCGAGGGTGACGTTGTGATAGGCGTGGCCCAGCTCGTGGGCGAGGGTCTGCACGCTGTTGAACGAAGGCTCGTAGTTGAGGAAGACGCGGGACTCGTCCTCTCGTAGGGACATGCAAAAGGCCCCGTCCCGCTTGCCGGCCCGTGGCTCGGCGTCGACCCAGCGCTCGCGGATGGCCCGTGTCGCCAGGCCGGCGAGGGCGGGGGAGTAGGTGCCGAACTGGGTGACCACGAAATCGGCGCCTCGTCAAAGGCCCAGACGCGCGGCTCGCTCCCTACGGGGCGAACAGGTCACACCAGGGGAGCTTGTCCCGGCCCAGGAGGCGAGCCTTGGCCTGGAGATAGCGCCGGAAGTCGGGGAACGACTCCCGGCAGGCCTCGTGCATCGCCTCCAGGGTGACGCGGTCGACGTTGTTGGCGAACAGGGCCGGAGCCAGGGCGTCCGGCCAGCCCCGGCGCAGGTTCAGGGTCAGCACTGCCCCTTGATGCCGTTCATGGCGGGCCGCCAGGGGAGCGGCCACCGTCTCCCAGCCCTGCGGCTCGGCCTCGTAGGCGGCCTGGCGCACGGCGCGTCGCGGTGGTGGGCGAGGCCCCGCACGGCGCTCATCGGGAGCACCTGCGTCCCTTCCCCGGTCCCGACCTCGCCGGGCCGGCCGCCGGGAAAGTGGACGGGGACGACGAGCCTGTGAGGAGACGGTGCCGTGCAGCTTGGCCCAGGCGGTGCCGGCGCATAGGTTGAGGCTGGCGGCCAGGTCTTCCTCGGCCTCGCTCATCTGGTGGCGCGCTTCCCCGGCCGCCTTGCGCAGGGCAAAGGCGTGGGCCCCGGCGAGGGAGGAGCGGGCGATGAGGGCCTCCACGTCCAAGGAGCCGATCCAGGCGCTGTAGCGCGTCTCCAGCTTCTCCAGGGCCACCACCTCGGTCTGCAGCTCGGACAACTTGGCCTGCGCCAGGTCGTTTCGTGAGTCCGTGGCCACAAAGGCGTGCAGGTAGGCGGAGAGGGTGCGCAGGGATTCCGAGAGGGCGTTCAGGCGCTCCGTCACCTCCTCGAAGGCAGCCACGGTAGCGTCGTCGACTGCGAGGGCCTCCCGGCGCCGCACGTTGTGCCGGTCACAGAGGGCGCCCAACTCCCCCATCCCGGCCAGGACGCCGTCGAAGGCGGCGCCCAATTCCGGCGAGTCGAGCCCCGGGAAGACCGGCGTCATGTCCCAGTGGGGGAGCTCCGGGACGGAGGCGGCGGGCGCTGCTGGGTCGGTGACGACTGCCATGCTCGTTCCTGCGTCTTTCTTGGTGTCCCTCGAGCTGGTGTCCCTCGAGCTGGTGTCCCTCGTGCCTTGGTGGGCAGTGCCCCTGTGGGGGTGACCTGGACTATACCTCGGGACCATGCCCACACGAGGGCGCGCATCGTCGTCCCAGAGGTGGGCCTCGCCGGCCGACCGTTATGGATCCACGGTTGCCGAACGCTCACTTGCTGGTTACGAAAAAGCTACCTAATGACGACCCGGCGTGTGTATCTCGCCCGGCGCATCATGACCGCTGATCTCATTCCTACCTCAACCTGGTCTACATGCCGCCTCAACCTCCTCTCAACATCTCAGTTCCATCATGACGCTTCTTAGATGTAGCTACATCGACCACCGGCAAGCTGGTGCTGCTGTCAGGGTCGGAGTAGTGACATTCTGGTGCAGCGGTAGTGCTTGTACAATGGCGCCGGCTGCCGCATTGCGGAGTCCTAAGGCACGCTCCCGCGACCGCGCCAACCAGTTGGTGTGACAGTGCCGCCGGAGCTGCTGCTCCCCTCGAACGACCTACCGGTGCTGACGCTTGGTCTCATGCACGTATACCAGGTTGTAACCATTCAGGGGAAGCTGGTGTATACTACCTGTACACCGTGACCTGCATATTCTTTCTCGTACGCAGGCTGTCACGCGCGTCTCGACGACCGGTCTCGAGGTCAACGATCAGGGGCAGCAGCGGTGGTTCGACTCATCTGGTCGGTAGAGAGGGGGGCTCAGCCTCTCATCCTCTCGGTGGCTGTACGAGGACGTGTCGAAGCAGGTTGGCGGTCAGGGAAATCAAGTTCGGATCGCGCACGGCGAGTACACGAGGTGGCGACCTGGCCGTGGTGCGGACCTAGCGAGCGTGCTAATGGCGGATTGATTCAGAAGTGAGGAGACGCTGACGCGTGTTTGAACGGATGAGGCCAGCGCACCTAGGAACGATCGGTCGACTGTCGGAGGAGCGGCACCGATCGCGCAGTATGGAGGTGGGCCTCAACGGGCAGCCGGAGGATCACCCAGTGGCACATTCGGCGCTCAGCGCAACAGGGTTTCCGCGGGTGAGCGTGGTCATTCCGGCCATGAATGAAGCGGCGAATCTGCCCCACGTCCTGCCACGTATTCCCGAGTGGATAGACGAAGTGCTGCTGGTAGATGGGTATTCCACCGATGGCACGGTTGCCGTCGCCCAGCAATTGTACCCGTCGATCCGAATTGTGGCGCAGGACGGCAGAGGAAAAGGGGCAGCCCTGCGCAGCGGCTTCGCCGCTGCTACCGGTGACATCATCATCATGTTGGACGCCGACGGCTCCATGGATCCGGCGGAGATCCCGATGTACGTGGGCGCGCTGCTGGCCGGCGCCGACTTTGTCAAAGGCTCCCGGTTCCAGCAGGGGGGTGGGACGGTGGACATGCCGCACTACCGGCGCCTGGGGAACTGGGCCCTGATTGTCCTCGTCCGCGCTCTGTTCGGGTGCCGCTATTCAGACCTCTGTTACGGCTACATCGCCTTCTGGGCATCGGTCTTGCCACGGCTCCACCTGGATGCCGACGGGTTCGAGATCGAGACGTTGATGAACGTACGCACGTTACGTGCCGGACTGAAGGTGGCGGAGGTGCCCAGCTTTGAGGCGGCGCGGGTGCACGGCAAGAGCAATCTGCGCACGATTCCCGATGGCTGGCGCGTGCTCAAGACCATCTGCCGGGAGTGGGGGGACCAGCTGCGGCGCTGGCAGCCAGCCGAAACGAGGACCGGATCGCTCATCCCTGCGTCACGATCGGCGAGTTTCGCCGCCCTGCATCACCAGGCGATGTCCTCACTGCGGCAGAACACCGCGGGTATGGGCTCGGATGGAGCCGGGATGTTCCCGCAGTACGACGCGGCGGTCACCGTCGGTGTCTCTTCCTCGCACACCGCAGCGCAATCCGAGGATGGGCTTGCGCGCCACTGAGCCGGAGCGCAGAGAGCGTCGCGCGACAGCAGCGGGGACGGCGCTGTGACGGCCCCGACGTTGGATTTCTCGGTGGTGATTTGCGCCTACACCGAGGACCGGTGGGACGACCTCGTCGCGGCCGTGCAGTCAGTCCAGCACCAAACTGCTGCTCCGCGCGAGGTCATCCTTGCCGTCGATCACAACCCGGCGCTCAGGGACCGCGCGCGGGCGCTGCTCGGGGAGGTGGTGGTGACGGAGAACGCCGAGGCCCGTGGGCTCTCCGGCGCGCGCAACAGCGGTGTGGCTCTGGCCCGTGGGGCGGTGATCGCCTTCCTCGACGACGACGCCATCGCCGCTCCGGATTGGTTAGCCCGGCTCCGCCAGGGGTATGCACGTCAGGATGTGATGGGCGTGGGGGGGATGATCTCGCCGATCTGGTCGGGCGGGCGCCCGGGTTGGTTCCCGGAGGAGTTTCTGTGGGTTGTGGGCTGCACTTACCGCGGCATGCCTCAAACCGCGTCTCCAGTGCGGAACCTGCTGGGGGCCAACATGTCCTTCCGGCGGGAGATTTTCGACGCCTTGGGAGGCTTTCGCACCGGCATCGGTCGCGTGGGCACACGTCCTGTGGGCTGTGAGGAGACGGAGCTGTGCATCCGCGCCAGGCAGCGCTGGCCGCAGCGAGTGCTCCTCTATGAGCCGGCGGCGCAGGTGCTGCACCGAGTGCCGGCGACGCGGACGCAGTGGCGCTATTTTCGCTCGCGCTGCTTCGCGGAGGGACTCTCCAAAGCGCTGGTGACGCGACATGTTGGTGCGGCCGACGGGCTGGCCTCTGAGTGGGCTCATACGCTCCGCGTATTGCCCCGTGGCGTGGCAGTGGCGATGGGTGAGGCGGCGCTTCGCCGCGAAGTGTCCGCTCTCGGCCGGGCCGGAGCCATTACGGCGGGACTGGCAGCAGCCACGGCTGGCTATCTTACGACCAGCCTAACGGCGCGGCTGGTCAAGACGCGCGAGGGCCGCGACGAACCCCGTCATTCGGTGTCGGCTCCAACGCCATGACGCCCCTCCTACGCCTTTTGGTTTCCTTACCTTCTCGGTCCGAGCCGGGTCCTGCCGCTGGGCAGTGGAGACCGAGTTCCAGCATGGCAAGGGCGAGGCGCGGCTGGACAAGTACGAGGCGCGATCCTGGCGGGGGGACACCACCACAAGACACATGACGCACGTCCTGCTGGCCGGCGCCTTCCTGCTCCCCCTGGAGCAGGACTGGGGAAGAGAAGGCGACCGCCATGACACTGCCCTAGGTCACCGGCGTCCTGAGCGCGACGTTAGCCCGCCGACGCTGGACGTGGCAGGACTTAGGCCGCTGGCTGGACGCAACCAGCCGCCGCATCGCCGGCGCCACAGCCGTGCACGCCAGACGCCGGCTCTTCATGCTACATAGACTATCGTTGTAGTACAACAGGAGGAGCATGCGTCGAGTGGTGTTCAGCGAACAGGCTCCCGTAACGTCCGACCGCGGTGTAAGAGCCGGTGGCCACGTTCCCCTCCGTGCCCCGCCAGTCGCGTTGCCACACCCCGTGCGCCTTGCGGAGGTGGAGCTGAGTGGTCCCCTCCCGACGATCTCGGCCGTGGGCGCGGCCGACGGCCGTCGCTACCGTCGCGCTCTAGTGCTTGTCCGCTTGCACACGCAACCGCTGGGGCAGATCGATATCCGGCTGGACGACGGCGGCGCGCCGGCAACCGCGCTGGCTGAACAGATCTGGCAGGCCCTCCGGAGCGAGATCATCGAGCACCTGCGCCGCGATGGGGTAGCCGAGGTAACCGGTCTAGGACCAGCCGGACTGCCGAACGCAAGCACGCCGCTTTGCGTGCTCGATCGGGAGCGACTGCTCGCGGACGCTCCGACTGTGAGCGTCATCGTCGCTACCCGCGGCCGTCCGGCGCTCCTGACGGCCTGCCTGCGCTCGCTGGCGGCTCAAGTGTACCCACGCTACGAGGTCTTGGTCGTCGACAACGCTCAGAGTTGTCCGGAGACGGAGGCCATAGTTCAGGAGATGGCCGCAGATGGGCCGTTAATGCGCTACCTGCGTGAAGCGGTGCCAGGAATGGCCCGGGCCCAGAACCGTGCGCTGCGGGAGGCAACGGGCGAACTCATTGCCTTCACCGATGACGACGCCGTGGCTGACCGCCACTGGCTGGAGGCGCTGGCGCATGCCTTTCGGATGGCGGAGAACGTCGGGTGCGTCACTGGACTGGTGTGGCCGCTGGAGTTGGAGACGGCGCCCCAGACGTGGTTCGAGCAGAGCGGCGGCTTCAGCCGAGGATTTGTCCCCAGGATCTTCGACCTAGCCTCCCATCGGCCCGAAGATGACACGCTCTTCCCCTACTCCGCCGGTAAGTTCGGCACGGGCGCCAACATGGCCTTCGACGCATCGATACTACGCGGCATGGGCGGCTTCGATGAGGTGCTAGGACCCGGCACTCCGACCCTAGGCGGCTCGGATCTCGCCGCCTTTCTGGAGGTCATCTACCGAGGTCATCAACTCGTCTACACCCCGGCAGCACTCGTCCGCCACTTGCACCGCCGAGACTACGCTGCGTTACGGACCCAGATGTACGCTTACGGCGCGGGCTTCTCGGCGTTCCTGACGCGATCAGTCATTCACCACCCGACGATATTGCCCGACCTGCTCACGAAGCTGCCGCGCGGCGCCGTCCGGCTCCTCAATCCAAACGGGCCGAAGCATGGACGGAAGGAGCATGAGTTCCCGTTGGCCCTGACGCTCTCCGAGCTTCAAGGGATGGCGAGTGGCCCGTTACGCTACGCTCAGGTCGCCTGGAGCACGCGCTCGTCCGAACGCCGCACAGGCCACCTGCAATCTCCATCCGGAGGGCGGACGCCGGCCAGATGATCAAGTACCTGTCTGTAGCTTTCGCTGCACGACTCTTCTCTCTCTCTCCACAGACAGAACGCCTCTATCGTGTGCTGGGGAACTGGCTTGAGGAACATCTGCGGCTCCGGCGTGGTCTCCCCGATGCCTACGTAGCGCGCAGCGAGTTGCTGCTTGAGTTGTGCAGGAAGTATCGCGCAATTCATCCTGGTAGCAAGGTTCTAGAGATAGGCACAGGATGGGTCCACTGGGACGCAACTATCATTGCACTATTTCATGATGTTAACTTGACTTTATTCGATGTCTGGGACAACAGATTACTAAAAGCTTATAAATCATATTTGAAAGATCTTTCTCTAGTTCTGAGTCGATTTCACGGTATAGAATATGAGGATCTCGATAAAGCACACAAGAAGATAGAAGAACTAACTAGTGCAAATAATTTCGAAGATTTGTATTCCATTTTGAGAGCCGAATTTGTCATCAATCCTTTAGGTAAGCTTAATGTTTTTGAATCCGGAAGTTTCGACCTCATTGTTAGCTCAGACGTGTTGGAGCACATTAACAGAGAGGAAATGAAGGAGTTTATTTCTGATAGCTACGGACTGCTAAAAAGAGGTGGAATATGTATTCACAAGATAGATATTCGTGATCATTTCTATTATTTCGATAATAAGGTCTCTCCGAAGAATTATTTAAGATACTCTCCAAAGATATGGAAAAGGTATTTTGAAAGTAGGGTACAATATTTCAACAGAATACAACGAAGTGAATGGTTAAATGTCTTCCGTGAGTCCGGTTTCGAAATCATAGAAGAGTATATAAAAATAGAAGATGTAGGTAATATAACACCCTCTACACTATACACTCTCGACAATCAAGATGCAACGTGTGTCGATATGACCGTCATTTGTCGTAGGGCGTGATGTCGGAAGATATGAAGACCGCCATCGGTCGTCTAACGTTAGCCGGCCCCGGCAGGACCGCCATAAGCGGGATCTCCAGTGGTGAGCGGCCCGGACTCGGTGCCAAGCGGAGCGAGGAGGCTCTGATGAGGGAGCATGTGGTACGTACGGTGACGCAAGTGCCGAATCACCAAGCTTCGACGCGACCAATCAAGGTAGGAGTTCAGGTGGGGCGGGGCGTAGCTGAATAGAACTCGGCACATTCTGTTCAGTATGCGTTCACGACCCCCGGAGGCAGATGAGGCGTGCTACGCGGCGGCGGGAGCCGGCAGCAGCGAGGGAGCGGGCAGGCGGCGCTGGACGGCGGTGCAGGCGTCGGTGAGATAGTCCAGGACCGAGCGGCCGTGCTGGAGGCAGGTGGCGGTGACGGTCAGCAGCCGTTCGGCGAAGCGGGCGCCGCCCTCGGACTGGGTGCCGTAGGAGCCCTTGCGCCACAGGACGGCTGTCCGGAGCGCGCGCTTGGCGGCGTTGTTGGTGGGCTCCACCCCGTCCGCGTCCACGAAGGTCCACAGGGCGGGTCAGAGCCGGTCCAGCGCCCGGCACAGGGTGGCGGCTCTGAGATCGGGCCCGGCGATGCCGGTGTCAAGCAGGGTCTCGAAGGCGTCCTGGACGGGCTGCATCTGGGTGAGGAGCCCGGCGCGGTCGAGGTGGCCCGCGCGGAACTGGTGCCACACCGCGAACAGATCGTGGACCAGCGCGAGCGCGGCCGTCCCGACCTCCTGGGCGGCCCCGCCGCGGTCGACCAGTCCGGCGAAGTCCCGTTTGCGGTGCGCCCAGCAGCCCTGGCGGCACGCCTCGTCCAGCCAGGCGTAGGCACTGTAGCGATCGCTGCCCACGACGCCGTCGTCGTCCTCCCCCAGGAGGGCTTTGATGACCCGGTGGCTCCGACTGGTCGCAATCGTGAAGACGGTGGCGAGTCCGGTGGCCACCACCCACAGCCACGCCGTCCGTCCCGCGTGCAGCCAGCGCGTCTCATCCGCGTTGACCACTGGCGACGCCGGCAGCGTGGCGCCTACCGCGGCGACCGGCCCCGCGAGGGCCAGGGCGGTGGCCCGGCACAGCCCGGCGACGCTCCCGGCGGCCAGGGGCGCATCCAGCAGTGTGCCACACACGTCCGCCACCTGGCGCTGGCTCAAGTTGGTACTGGCCATGCAGCACCGCCACCATCGCCTGCAGGCGGGGCCCGAAGGCCCGCGCGGGCACAACGCCGGCAGCGCTGCCCGCGTTGTGGCGCCACAGGCGGGGCACCGCACCCGGTGCAGCCGGTGCTCCGTCACCACCGCCCGCACGGGTGGCAGCTCCGTCACCTGGTGGGCCACGAACCCGTCGCTGGGCACCCCCCCGAGGAGGGGCGCCGCGCAGCGGGCGCACGTTGGTGGGCGGTAGTCCACCAGGCGGTCCACCCGCTCCGGAGGCACCACCGCGCGCTGGTGCGCCACGTGCCCCGGTTGTCCGCCACGCCCCCGCCCGCTCGGGGGGCCGCGGGCCGGCGGGGCGCCTGCGGCGGGTCACTCGATGGCGGCCGCGAGGAGGTACCCGAGTGTTGCTCCACCTGCGCCCGCAACTCCCGCACCTGGCTGGTGAGCGCCACGACCTGTCCTGCCTACGCGACCAGGACCGCTTGCACCGCTGGGTCCAGCGGCTGCCAGAGTGATCCCGGCAGCAACGGCACCCCTTCCGGCGTGCGCGGGACGTCCACGCTCAACAGAACGTGCCGTGCCCGGCCCCGGTGTCCTCACCCTACCCTGCCACCACCCCCGTGAACGGATACCGTGCCGCGGCGACCTGCGTCGTCGCGCCCGAGCCAGAGATCGTTCACGCAGAACATCGCCGCCCCGACGTAGCTCGCGCACAGTGCCAGCCCCACCCCCAGCAAGCCGTAGCGCGTGATCACTGCGCAGACCAGGCTGAGGCTGACCGCCAGGATGAATAGGGCGACACCGAAGGCCCGCTTGAATTCTCGCCGTGCTCGCGCCGCGCTAATGTAGATCGTGCACACGGTCATGGGGATGGACGAGCAGGCGATGGCCACTAAGACGCCACTCCCGTGTTCGACATAACTCTGGCCGAAGACGGAGAGGATTAGGCCTCGCCCGGCCACGATCGCGATCACCGACGGCACCAGTACGCCGAGGCTGAGACCAACCACCTTGTTCAGCACGTCACGGCTCAGCCCCCCAACGGCCGCACCATGCACGAAGAGCGCCCGTGACGTCGACTGTGGCACGGTGATGAGGAGCGTAGCAACCATCCAGGTCGTGTAGAAGTACGCGTTCGCTTCGGGCGAGAGAAAGACCGACACGATGAGCGGAAGGACGAGGCCGGGCGCAAGCTCCGCAGTATTCAGAAGGTGATTGCGCAGCGAGAGAGGCAGCACGTCACGTATCGCGCCAAGGTCGATCTGCCACGAGAAGCGGCGCCCGAGTGGGTTGGCGCGGACGAAGAGGACGGTGACCAGAAGCGTCGACAGGACCGAACTGATCCCCCAGCCAGCCAACAGGCTGGCGGCGGCATCGGCCGATGCCGTGGATGCTATGGAAGTTGTGGCTATCAGGAGCAAGAGCCGAACAACCGAGAACAGCGCATTGCGCAATAGGGCAAGGCTCGTAGCGTTCTCGATGGTGAAGATCTGATCCAGCACGAATCCGGTGCCCCACATGGTGCAGGTCCCGACGAACACGAGCACGCCTGACGCTGAACGCGCGATGGCGCCGATTTCCATATGCGATGCGGCGGCACCTGCGGCTACCAGCAGGCTAAATAGGGCGGCGAGGAGCCCCACCGCCAATAGGACGGCGTTTACGATCGCGCTCCAACGCTGCTGGGCTCCCGGCAGGATGTAGGCAAGGCCCAAGCCCATGCCCATGTTGGCCACCGTCGCGATCAGGAACATGGTCGAAACCAGCGCCGACGTGAGACCAATGGCGGCGACGTCGAAAAAGCGCGCCGCCGCTACCCAGTAAACGTATCCAAGCAGGTTCGTCACCAGAGTCGTCATGATAAGACTGGCGGAACTGACCGCCACCCTCATAACGGCTCCATGGTGTTCGCGCCCGTCGGCCCGCGGCTCCTGGATGCGCACTCGCAGGGGTTCCGTTGCGGCTGAGTGGGCAGACGGTGCACGCGCGTGCACCTCTGAGGTGAGGGGTGGTGGAAGGCGGCCGCCAGCGGCGCTAGATCGCCTGCGTCAGCCGCGGCCAGGCGGTGGCGAGGCGCAGGTTCGGCGCGCGCGCGGCGGTTAAGGACGAGAAGCCGCCCCGAAGATTGCGGACGAGGGCGTGCCCTCGCGCCAGCGTGTCCGCCGAGGCTCCGCGTTTGAAGCGCGCATCGGGTACAGCCGCTGCTTCAGGTGCGAGTGATCGCGCTCCAGGCCGTTGTTGAGGTACTTCGAGCGCGGTGCTCCACGCCCGGCAGCACCGCCCGCAGCGCTGGCGGGTAGCACTTCGCCTTGTCCGTCGTCACCCGCACGGGAGTGACCTCGGTCTCCACCATGGCCCGCTCGAAGAAGGCCTGCGCGCGCGCCGTTGCGCGCTCCGAGAAGAACGCATCCACCACCTGCCCGTCCTCATCGATCGCTCTATAGATGTAGGCGTGCTTCCCCTGGAAAGCACAGTAGGTCTCGTCCACGCGCCACTTCTTCCGGACGCGCGTCCGATGCCGGCGGGCCGCCGCCCCGAACAGCGGCAGGAAGCGCTGCACCCAGCGGTAAATGGTACTCCGATCCACAGCAAAGCCCCGCTCCGCCAACCGCTCGGCCACGTCGGCATAACTAAGGCGGAAGCGCGCGTACCAGCGCACCGCCAGCGCGATCACGTCGTTGGGGAACTTGCGCCTCGAGAAGGCACTCGTTGAGCGGGCGGTGAAGCGCCGCCGGCAGGCGTCACAGCGCCAGCGCTGCCCGCCCAACGGAGTCCGGCCGTCCCGCCGTGTTGCGCTGCTGCCGCACCGTACGCACTGCATTCCTGACCCTTTGTCGCTGTACTCAGAGCCCCGTCAGCGTACATGCCCACTCCGCGGCAACGGAACCAGAAGCTATAGCAGATCCGCCGAATCATCACCCTCTTACCTACGGCCACTGCGTTCAGCATCCGGCATCACCCATCACGCGGTGCTAGCCGGGCCGTTGTAGATCATGAATGTGGAGACCGCCGCTTAACAGCAGTTTCCACGTCGCCAACCGGAAAGGCAAACCCGCCGAAAGGCGGGGACGCAACGCCGAGGGTCTAACCCCTACCAGGGTATGACGGCCAGGCTGCCGAAGTGGCACCGCACATCTACGCGTCGGCCTGTGGGCGACCGCATGTGCGGCAGGTCCGCTAGAGCCGCCGTCAGCTCGCTAACGAGGAGTGTGGCGTGATGTTCTGCGCCGTCTCAGCACACAAGCGTTCGCACTGGTTCACAATTTGGAGGCTGGTGGCGGCGAGTGTCTGCGCCCTGATCATCAGCTTGCCCCTGGGGAGAGCCTTGCCTGCCCATGCGCGGTCGTTTCCAAGCGTCACGACGGCTCCAGCCAGCGGTTCACCAGGCGCGTCCGTCATGATCTCTGGCGCCAACTTTCCCAGGAGAGCGCGTGTCGTACTTACTTGGGAGGGATCACGCACCGAAATGCCAACAATACGATCAGAGCGCGATGGTTCATTTAGCATTCAGATCACCATCCCTCTCACAGTGGCCGGTGACCACACCCTGCAGGCAACAGCTGGTACTACGAGCGCAAGCACTACGATTCACGTGATGTCCGCCAGCCCGGCTCCAACTGCATCGGCCACGTCGAGCCCCACGCCGTCAGTAGCCACGGGCCCCGTCCCCTCTTCGACGTCCATGCCTACAGCCACGTCTACACCGAGCCCGACCGCCAGCCCGACGGCAGGCTCGGCCGACGTTACAGTGAGCATCGATCGTGCGCGACCGGTTGGGGTGAGCCAACTGAGCACAGGCGTAACGCACACCCTGCACGACGCCGACCCCTGGAACGACGCGGCGGCGGTGGCCTCGGCCTGGCAGTTGCTGCGGAGCGTCGCCGACTTTCAGAACCAGCCAATGATGGGCGCTGGCCCAGACAACCCTTGGCCAAATCCGGCGGTCGGCGACCCGGCCCGGTGGAACTGGGCTAGCCTGGACGCGCGCATCGACCTCATCAGCAAGACGGGCGGCACCCCGGTCATCACCTTCTGGGGTGCGCCCACTTGGATGGTTGACCCGAACTGGGCCGGCGGCACGGACTGGAGCAAGATCGACTGGGCGCCGCTGCCGTGGCACGAGGCCGACTTCGCCTACCTGTGCCAGCAGGTGGCCCTGCGCTACCCGGACGTCAAGCACTTCCAGGTTTGGGCTGAGCTCAAGGGGATGCACGGCCTTTCGCTCAACGGCAGCGGCCAGAACCGGTGGGACTACGAGCGCTACACTCGCCTGTACAACCTGGTGTGGGACTACGTCAAGGCCGTCCGGCCGGACGGCCTCATCGGTGGGCCGTACGTCTACATCGACTCCCGCCCGGCGGGGGCAGCCGCCTTCCCGTCCCGGCTGACGGGGCCGTTCGGCACCGTTGACCAGCGCGCGCTGGACGTGCTTGCCTACTGGCTGGCCAACAAGCACGGGACCGACTTCATTACTGTCGACGGCGGTTCCTACGACAACACAGCGAGTGATCCGTTCGGGGCGACCCAGAAGTTTGCCGACGTGACGACCTGGATCAAGCAGCAACCGGGGGCCGCCGGGCTGCCCGTGTGGTGGGGCGAGTGGTACGTCACGCCCTGGAACATCACCGGCGTGGAGCCGTTTGACCACCACCTGCAGAACGCCCTCATGACGATGGCGCTCGCCAACATGGCCCGGAGCGGGGCTGCCAACGCAATGAAGTGGCAGGCGCAGGGGGTTGCCACGGACGGCTACGCCGGCAACCAGGGTAGCTTCTGGAGCGACACGCGCAACGCGGGCGGCGGGCAGCCCTTCCCGTTCTACCGCTCAGCCAAAGCGTTTCACGACCACTTCGGCGCGGGCCGCGCGCTCTACCAGGCCACCTCGTCTTCGCCGGACGTCGAGGTCCTCGCCTCGGCGACTACCATCCTGCTGGTCAACAAGAGGGCGACCCTGCTCAAGGTTAGCGTCAACGGCACCGTGGTTACCATGGCCGGCCACGAGGTGCGCGTGCTATGAGCCGACGTGCACCGCCCGCTCCAGCCCAGAGAGGCGGAGCCTTAGGTGGCGTTCTGAGCCATGACCGCGGGCGGGGCGTGGAGTCGGCTATCCTTGGCATTCACCGACGGCGCAGCTCGCCGGTGAACGCTCTGGTGGCACGCTGAAAGCGGCTTCCCGGTCCGTCGGGAAAGCGGTACGGGATGTTGTCCTATCCAGCATTCGTGAGGTGTCTATGATGGAGGCGCTCGACAGAGCGGGCAGCACGGGTGTGGGGCCGCGGGCGTCGGACTGGCGGTTCCCACTGCCGGGGCACCGCCCAGGCGCTTCCGGCACCTGCTGCTGATAGGCGGTCAGCCCGGGCTGGCCGCCCGCCTGGTCGCCGCTGGCGTCGCCCGCGTCCCCGGCCTCGCCCGCCAGTTCCCCTATGCCCTCTCCCTCATGGTTGAACCGCGCTCCGTGGCGCGTGGCGCATGGTAAAAACTACGACAGCTTCCCCGGCGAACTGTGGATGTTCGAGCGGCTGGGGATGCTACGCGGCCCATTCGCCTACACCGCGCAGGGAGCCTGTCGAGCGCTCCGCGCGGCGGTCTTGGAGATGGTGTAACGATGTTGCGCGTTGGAATACGGTACGCTTCGAATCTACTGGTCATGGCAGCGCGGCAGCATGGCTATCTTGCTGCGGGCGCCTTGGGCGGCCGGTTCTTGGTGACCGAGATCAGTAAGCTGCCCAAGGCGGCGCGGCTTGCGTTGCTGGCGCGCCTACGACGGGCCCCGGCCGGCCGCCACCCGACGATGAACTCGGACACCATCGTGGCTGATTTGGCGCGGGTGGGATTGGAGCTGCACCCCTACCGCGTCGACCTGGCCGCGTTCCGCGCCCATGAGGCAGCGCACGGCTACCCGCGCAACTACGCCGGCGGCCCCCTGGAGGAAGGGGGCATGCGCGAGCAGAAACTGCTGGAGTATTTCGTCTCCCTGGACTTGCTCGCCGTCCGGCCCTTAGACGTGGTGGTGGACGTCGCGAGCGAGTGGTCCATCTTCCCGGAGGTGCTCCGCAGAATCTCTGGGGCCACGGTGTACCGGCAGGACCTCATGTACGCTCCCGGGGTTCACGGCGACCGCATCGGCGGCAGCGCAGCGCATATGCCGGTGCCGGACGGATTTGCCGACAAGCTCGTGCTCCACAACGCGTTCGAGCACTTCGAGGGGACCGCAGATAGCGACTTCATCGTCGAGGCCTGGCGGGTGCTCAAGCCGGGCGGGACGCTGTGCATCCTGCCGCTCTTCATGTCCGACCAATACAGTATCCTCACCGATCCCTTGGTCGACCGACGCGATATCATGTGGGACGATGGAGCGCGCGTCATCGAGCTGCCCTGGTGGCACAATCGTTTTGGCCGTTTCTATGATGCCGAGTCGCTCCAGCGTCGGGTGCTTGCGCCAGCCGGCCGCTTCCGCAACATTCTCTACCACATCGAGAATACGACAGAGTTGCATCCGCGTTCCTATCTGCACTTCGCCCTAGTGTTGCGCAAACCAGACGTAGGCACCCGGGTAGATGAGTCCAAAGGCTGAGTCGGAATGACGCCTGGCATGGCCCTGGTGATCAGTCGCGTCGCCCGGGCTGCTCGCAAGCCGCGTGCGGGTCACCCGCCGAGTGGGTTCGGATGTGCAGGGTAACGACTACCCCCTGCGGGAACTGGCCGGGATAGAGCAGCGCCGACGACTGAACTGGGCTACGAGCGCGGCGAAACGGCGATGCTGGACAGCGGCGTGGCGCGGCGTCTGCTCGCTGCGCGAGCGGGGGCTAGCCTGCGGCCTGTGGCAGGCGGTGGCCATCGCGCCGACCATCGGCGCGATGGCCGTGTGGGCGTCGTCGTTGTCCCACGTGGACATCCGGCGGACCACCGATTTGGGCCTGGTTTCTGCGCTGCCACCGTCGGTCTTCTTTGCCTTCGTGCTGCTCACGGCCGGCTTCTGTCTGGCCCTGCGCCAGCAACCCGTGCGCACGCCGCTGGTCCTTCTCAACCTAATGGGATTAGCCTTCCTGCTGTTCGGCACGCCGACGCTCGTCGAGGAAGCGCCGCGCTTCAGCATCACCTGGCGCTTGGCCGGAAACGCCGAGTACGTGATGCGCAACCACGCCGTGGATCCGACGCTCGACGCCTTCTTTAACTGGCCCGGCTTCTTCATCCTGATTGCCTTCGTGACTCAGGTGGCTGGATTCGCGAATCCGATGAGCCTCGCGGGCTGGGCGCCCGTGTTTTTCAACCTGGTCTATCTCGGCCCCCTGATCATGATTCTGAGATCAGCCACGCCCGACGAGCGCCTCGTGTGGCTAGGCGCCTGGTTCTTCTTTCTTGGGAACTGGATCGGCCAGGACTACCTAGCGCCGCAGGCCCTGGGCTTCTTCTTCTATCTCGTGATCCTGGGTGTCCTCCTGCGCTGGTTCAAGGCCGGGAGCCGCGGCCGGGACGAAACGGTACACCTGCGGCCGGGTGCTCACGATGCGCCGGAGTCCGGGCGCGGGCCGCGTTGGGACCTCGTGGCGCGCCTCGGCGCCAGAGTTGGCTACCTGGTGGCAGAGACGGAGGTGCCCAACCGACCGAGCTGGCCAGGCCAGCGTGTTGGGGCGATTGCCATAGTGGTCACGCTCTCCGCGGCAGTCGTCCTCAGTCACCAGCTGACTCCATTCATGATGCTGGGGGCTGTGGCAGCGCTGGTGGTTTTCAGGCGCCTGGTAACGCGGAGCCTGCCCATCCTGATGGCCGTGTTGATTCTGACGTGGATCAGTTACATGGCGGCGCCGTTCCTCGTCGGTCACACCCAAATGGTCACTGGCGACGTGGGACGGGTTGGTAACGTGGTCAACTCGAACGTGGTGGATCGGGTGCAGGGGAGCCCAGGCCACATTTTCGTGGTCTCCATGCGCCTCGTTATGACGCTGGCCATATGGCTTCTGGCGTTGGTCGGCGGCGTCCGGCGCCTGCGACATGGGCGCCGCGACTTGACCCTGGCCATTCTGGCGGTCGTTCCGTTTCCGCTCCTCGTATTGCAGTCGTACGGGGGCGAGATGCTGCTGCGCGTCTATCTCTTCGCTCTGCCGCCCGTTGTGTTCTTTGCCGCCGCCTGCTTCTACACGATCCCAACGGTCGGAGCGTCTTGGCGGACGCCGCTGGCCATTGGTCTGGTCAGTGCCCTGCTCTACGGGGGTTTCTTGTTTGCACGATACGGGAACGAGCGTATGGACTACATGACCCTCGAAGAGGTCGACGCCGTTCGGTACCTGTACCAGGTGGCCCCGCCGGGCTCCGTGCTGGTAGTAGCATCAAACAACCTACCATGGCAGTTCCAAGATTACGAGAAGTACCGCTACCTATCCCTAGGCCGTCGATTCGTCCGTGACAAAGATCTCGATTATGTGGTCGCACAAATGACCTCTGGCAATCAGAATGCTTATCTCGTCATTACTCGTAGCCAAAAGGCAGAGTTCGACCTGCTCTCTGGCTTCCCTCCCGGTACCGTAGATGAGTTCGAGCAAGAAATAAGAAGCTCAGAAAAGTTCGATACGATCTTTAATTCCAAAAACGCAACGATCTTCGTCGTCGCCAACAGCTGATGTAAGCTCCGGGATAGAAGTGGCTCTGGCTCGGTTTTGGTGCGCCTGAGGCTTGTCTAACGGTCGCAGGTCGGTGAAGCTTCATTCAAAGGGGTGTCGGTGCTGACGGCGTGCTTGGTAACTGGGGCGCGTCAGCGTCGGATGGCCCCACAATGGAGGTGCGCATGCGTCGAGCGAGACCGACCGGGCTCCCCCCGGCCTTCCTGACCCACGTCCGCGGGGTCCGCGTGGACAGCGTCGCGGTCACCGTCAGCGCGGTGCGCCCCCGTGCGCCCTGTCCCCGATGCGGTCAGGGCTCCCACCGGCTGCACAGTCGCTACACCCGGACGGTCGCTGACCTGCCCTGGAGCGGCGCCCGCGTGACGGTGCGGCTCCGTACCCGGCGCTTTCGCTGTGGCCACGCGGCGTGCCCCCGCCGGGTCTTCTGTGAGCGGCTGCCGGGGCTGGTTCGGCCGCACGCCCGCCGGTCGGAGCGCCTGCACCGGCTGGTGACCGCCGTGGCCTTCGCCGTGGGCGGCCGCCCCGGCGCCCGTTTGCTCCGGCAGGCGCCGACGCTCGCGGGGCCGCTGAGCCGCCACACCTTGCTTCGTCTGGTGCGGGCGGCCGCCGAGCCGGTCATCGCGCCCCCGCGGGTCGTCGGCATCGACGACTGGGCGCTCAAGCGGGGGCGGACCTACGGGACGCTGGTGGTCGACCTGGAGCGGCGTCGCCCCATCGACCTGCTCCCGGACCGGACGGCCGAGACCGTCGCCGCGTAGCTGCGAGCGCACGGGGGCGACGGCCAGATCGCGGTCATCGCCCGCGACCGTGCAGGAGCCTACGCCGAGGGAGCCCGCCAGGGGGCGCCGGCGGCGCTGCAGGTGGCCGACCGCTGGCACATCATGAAGAACCTGAGGGACGCGGTGGAGCGGCTCCTGACCCGCCACCACCGTGCGCTGCTGGCGGCGGCCCAGACCCTCGCCGTGGCCGGGGTCACGCTGGAGACGGAGGCGCCCCTCGACGCCCCGGCCACCGCGACCCCGCCGCTGCCGTCGGGCAACCGCCACGTGCAGGAGCAGCAGGCCCGGCGGGCGCGTCGCCTGGGCCGCGACGAGGCGGTGCGGGCGCTCCATGCCCAGGGCGGGAGTATCCGAGTGCTTGCGCAACAGGTCGGGCTGGCCCGCGGCACCGTCCACCGCTACCTCCGGACCGAGACCTTCCCTGAGCAGCAGCCCCGCCCCCGGCGGCGGACGCCGGTCACGCCCTTCGAGCCGTACCTGCGCGAGCGCTGGCAGGCCGGGCACCGGAACGCGACGGCGCTGTGGCGCGGTCTGCGCGCGCGGGGCTTCACCGGCGCGTCTCGGCGCCGCGACTCAGTCCTCCACCCGGCAGGTCACCTGGCAGTTCCTCCGCCGGTCGGAGGAGTTGGACGCTGGCGAGCACGAGTACCTCCAGGTCCTCTTCCGCCACTGCCCCGACCTCGGCGTGGCCTACGGGCTCGTGATGGATTTCCTCGCGATCATCCGGCAGCGCCAGGAGCATGCCCTCGCCTCCTGGGTCCAGGCCGCCGCGAGTGCCCTCCCTGAGCTGAAGACGTTCGCCACGGGCCTGCTGCGGGATTGGGCGGCCGTTCGCGCCGCGCTGACGACCGAGTGGTCGAACGGCCAGACCGAAGGACAGGTGAACCGACTCAAATGTGTTAGCTCGGATGGTCTCGGAGGGACGTGGCGACAAGAAATGCCGGCCCGGGGATCGTTGCTGGATGGCAGCGCGGTGCGATGCCACGCGGCCGCAGCGGTCAACGGAGCAAGGCATGAACGAGCGAGACGACATTCGGTGGGACCTGTATCCGCACGTCGCCGCCACGCCACACGCGCGGGCGTTCCTCGTCCGCTTGGGTCAGTTCGGACGGCGCCCCAAGACCATCGACGCCTACGCGCGGAACCTGAACCGTTTTCTGGCGTCGTTTGGCGAGGCGCCCGTTGAGCGGTGGGTCGAGGCCGACGAGGGCGCGCTGCTCACCTACCTCGACGCGCTGCGGCACGCCCGGCGCACCGGGGCCGGCCGGCCGTCACGGTGGGGGCGGCCAGAGAACGTCGTCTCCCTCGCCGGGGCCCGCGCCGCGGACGCGACCATCGCCCAGCACGTGGTCGCGCTGCGGCAGTTCTACGACTACCTCATCCGGACGCGCCTGCGGCGCGACGGCGTCCACCCGCTGCCGCGCGGGCGCGTCGGGGAGGCCACCTCCCGGGGACTCGTGCGGACGCGGGGGCGTCTGCCCTGGATCGCCCCGGCCGAGGTGTGGGAGCGGATCGTTCTCCACGTCGTCACGCGGGAGACGACCCGGAACCGGGCGATGGTCCTGGTGGCCTACGACGGGGCTCTGCGCCGGGAGGAGCTGGTGCGCCTGCGCGACGACGACTACGACCGTCCGCGCGCGCTGCTCAAGGTGCGCGCGGAGACGTCCAAGTCCGGCCGGGAGCGCTGGGTCCCGCTGTCCCCCTTCGGCCAGCGGGCGCTGGAGCACTACTTCGACCGGCAGCGCCGGGCGCTCCTCGAGGCCTACACGTTCGACGACCACGGCCCGCTCTTCCTGTCCGAGTCGACGCGCAATCCCGGCCGGCCGCTCGCGCCCGGCGCCTTCAATGATGTGGTCGAAGCGCTGCGGGCCACGCTCAGCCTGCCCCAGTTGCATCCCCACACCTTCCGTCACCAGCGGCTGACGGCGCTCAAGGTCGCCGGCGTGCCCCTGGAGGTCATCGCCCTCTTCGCCGGGCACGCCTCGACGGAGACGACGCGCCTCTACCTGCACCTGGCGCCGGTCGAGCTGGGGGCGAAGATTCGGGCGGCGACCCGAGAGCTGGACGCCCACCTCGAGCGCCTGCTCCAGGACCAGCTGGGCCGGGGAGCGAGCCATGGCCAGTAGCGCAGTAGCGCCGTCCGCCAGACGGTCCCGGCGCGGCCGGCCTGGCGCCTTCCGCTAGCCCCGGAACGCTACGACCGCAGCCCCCTCTCGGCTACGGAGCGCGCGGCGCTCGCCGTGCTGGTCGATGCGTAGCCTTCTATGAATAGTGCGGTGCGCCGCACGGCCGCTGCCACCCTCGGCCGCTTGTCGCGGCCGCTCCATGCGGTCTACGCACTGCGTCGCCGGGACGCGAGTCACCGGGCGCGGGCCACCCAGTTCCTGTTCCGGCAGATGCATCGGCGCGGGCGGGCGTTCTGGCAGTGGTCAGCGCACGACTGGGGCGACGTGGTGGGCGCCACGGCCGCGGCCTTCGAGGCCGCCAACGGACCGGGCAGCGGCCGGAACGGGCTGCGGCCCCATCTGCTGGATGTGGCCTACCTCCTGTGTGGCTTCGAGGCCCTCGGGCCGCTCTGGACGGCGACCGCGTGGTACCCCATGGCGCGGGTCGTGTTTGGGGCCGACCTGCTCGACCGCCAGCTCGCGCGCCTCGACGCCGTCCTCGCGGACGAGGGGTACGCCACCGGTCGCGGCTCCATGAAGCAGCGGCACCAGGCGCTCTCGTTCTTGCTCCTGGTCAACCGGAGCCCCTCCCTCGAGGATCTCTCTTGGGACGTCATGGACCGCGCCGCGACCATGGCCCCCCGCCGTGCCGCGAGCGTCTTGCTGGGCAAAGTCAGCGCGGCGGTCGTGACGCTCGGCATCTTGGCGCCGCGTGGCAACGCCGTCCCGCGGGACCTCTTCCCGCCGGGGCCGCGCGACGGCGTCCCGGACGAGTGGTACGCCTGGTACCTCGCCTGGCGTGCCACCGGCGCCCGGGGCCTGGCGCCCCGCGTCGCGCGCAACTACGGCGGCTACATCCTGTACGCCGGGCGCTGGCTCGCCGCCCGCCACCCCGGGGCCATCTCGCCCGAGCGCTGGACCGAGGACCTGGCGCTGGCGCTGCGGGCGGCGGTGCTGGAGGAGACGAACGACGTCTTCGTCAGCCCGGCCGGCGCGCGCGACCTCCAGCGCCGGGGCCTGCTCGGCAGACGCCTCAGCCACGAGGCCATCTCCCAGTTCCTGGCGGCGCTCCGGCGCTTCTTCCGCGACCTGCAGACGAAAGCCCACGCCGTGGGCAACGTCCCGGCCCAGCGGTTGCCCCGGCGGTTCGCGCCGCGCGAGGCCCTGGCCACGCCGGAGCACGTGCAGCGGGCGCTGGCCGGCTCGGAACCCCGCGATATCGCCCTCCCCGTCTGGCAGCGCCTGGCCATCCAGGCGGCGCGCCTGACGCCGGACGACCTGGGGCCGACGCCCTACTGGCCCTTCGCCGCCGCCCAGGCGCTGGCCTTGCTCTGGGTCAGCACCGCCCGGCGCCCCAACGAACTCCTGCGGCTGCGCGTGGAGTGTGTGCGCAGCCAGTGGGAACCGGACATGCGCGACGACGCCGGCGAGCCCCTGCCGCCCGGCGCCGAGGTCGTCGGCGAGGAGCAGGGCACCGAGGTGCACTACCTGCACATCCCTTCCTCGAAGTACGGTGGTCCGGGCTGGATCTGGATCCCCAGGTACACGGCCGAGGCCATCGCCCGCTGGCAGGCCGCGCGTGGGCCAGGGCGGTCGCCGCTGTTCGACCACAAAGACCGCCAGTTCGCCGAGCTGCTCTTCACCCACCGTGGCAAGCGGATGGGCGCCACCTTCCTCAACCGGCGCCTGATTCCCCTGCTGTGTGCCAAGGCCGGGGTCGAGCGCCGGGACGCGGAGGGCGCCTACACCGCGCACCGCGGGCGCAGCGCCCGCATCTCCATGCTGCACGCCTGCGGGCTGGAACTCGACGACCTGGCCGCCTATGCCATCCACAAGGACACCCGCACCATTAAGAAGTACGCCCGGCGCCACCCCATCCACCTGCACCGCCGGGTGGCCCAGGCGGACACCCTCTCGACCGTCATCGAGGGGCTCTACGACCCCGACGCGGCCCAGCGCGGTGCCCCGTCCGTGCGCTGGTTCCTCGGCTACGACACCGAGGGTGCCCCCCAGTTCTGCGGCCTGCCGGCCCACCACACCTGCCCCCACCGGATGGAGTGCTCCCGCTGCGGCCTCTTCATCGGCGGCGACCGGGCGCGCTTGGTGCACGACGACCCGACCCTGCTCAAGGTCACGGCCGAGCTCCCCGTGACCGAGGCCCAGCGGCTCCTCACCGAGGGCCAACACGCCGCGGCCGAGCGGGCGCTGGTGGCGCTGCGCGAGGTGGCGCCGCCCGTCCCGCCCAGCGTGGCCTACCTGACGAACCCCGCCGGCTTGAGCGACGTCCGCCTCGAGGAGCTGGCCGCCCTCGGGACGACGGACGCCGCCGCCCAGCTGACCCTGGTCGCCGACGATCTCGTCGCCACCCTCGCCGAGCAGCCCGGCCAAGACGGCCGCAACGTCGCGCGCGCGCGCGCTCCCGCCGGCTCACCCGTGTACAGGAGCCTCCTCGAACGATGCAAGACCAAGCTGGACCAACGCTAGCCCTCGGCGCTCATCCTGTATATTGCACGTCCAACCCGGCGGCCTGTGCGACGACCAACTCCATCGCTCTGCCCTCCTCCCTCGTGGCGACGGGGCGGTGGGAACGGCAGCCCAGGACTCGAACTCTAGGACACGTGCTCGGCGCTGCCCGCGCGAGCAGCGCTGGCAACACCACGTGGTGCGCGCGACTGCCGGGGGTCCGTCTAATATTCGGGCTTCCTGCACCAAGGAACGCCGACCTCTGGTCGCCCACCGCCTGCAGGTGCAGCGTACCGCAGCCCGCAGGCATTTTCATGCCGTGTGGCGGGGCTTTGCCCACAAACCACCGCTAGCGTGTAGGAACGTGGGGAATTTGTGGTCAGACGGGGAAGTTGACCACAAATAGGGTGCGCCCGTCCGGAAGGGCTTTGCCCCAGACGTGGCACGTGCCCCGGATGCGCAGGGTTGCCCCAAAAGTAGGAAGCAGTAGGCACGCACAACGGCCGCTCCGATGGAGCGGCCGTTGTGCGTGCCCCGGATGCCGCAGCGACGCGGGGTCCAGTTACCGAGTAGCGCGGCTTACGCGCCGCGCTCGTGTTGGCCTAACCGTGGAACGCAACACGATCACTTCCTCATCAGGAGTACCATCGGTCCCGCTGATCTGGCTCTGTCTCCGGTAGGTGTCGAATATCTCGGACAGTTGAGAAGCAACGCGGCGCGCCTCCTGCTCATCATCGACCAACGGCAGCGCCTCGATGTCGGAGAGTGAGATTTCTCCCCGCTTCAGGAGCAGGGCGGCTGCGAGCTTAGTCGCTACGTCCATCATGCACGTACCTCCTCCTCTGACTCGTTGGGGGTTGCCAGACCGTTGCCTCGCAGGATGTCAAGGAGTTCGGGCGGAAGGTCGCCGAGTTCCTCCTTCATCTGGCGCTTCTTACGCTCCTTCAGCAACTCCCGCTTGCGCCGTTCCAATTGATGGATCGACCACGCCGCTTCCTCAGCCTCGCCACTGAGCAGTGACGCCTTGAGGCCAAATCCGTTGGCCTCCTCGCACAAGATGCACGCACCGTGCCCGGCATACCCCTCAGCCAAGCGTTCGGCGATGAGGCCGGCTTCTTCGGTGATCTGCTCAGCGACCTCCTTGACCCTCTCTTTCGGCACGCCCGCGAGCATCCGAGAAGACAGGAGCGTCGCCAGATACTCCTTGCTGACATTGAGCGTTTGCCGAAAGCTGCCGAGCGTCAGCGGAAACTGGAGCCTCTTGACGAGTGCATCGGCAAGCTCCTTCTTGTTTTCTTTGTACTGGTCGTTGATCAGTTCAAGCGTCCCCTTAATGTGGAGTGGAGAGAACTGCTCTAGCCGGTTCTCCAGGGGATTGAACTGGGTAATCTGTGGATCAAGTGGCCCTAACTCGGCGGCCGGAGTCATCAACACTTCATCACCGCCGCACACGAGTAGTGTGGCCGCACTCTTGGCAGTCCGAGGTACGACGAAGACAAGACGATCCTTCCCATAGCGACGAAACTGCATCGCCAAGTTATACGCCGCATCGATATCGCCGCCGTAAGACGACAGTACAACGAGTAGCTTGTCGTTGCCCTTCGGAAACTTTTGGCGTAGTCCCTCGTACACCTCGTCCACTAGATCATCATTGATACTCTTGCGTGTGGCGTACTGCAACAAGAGGAAGTAGGATAGGTCCCCGAGCAACTTCGCAAGGGCCGCCGCCTGCTGCTCCATGTCCGCATCGACCTGCTCGATCTTCTGCTCGATGTCGTCTTTGTCTTGGGCGGGCTTGGCCCGCGCTGCGGCAGCCTTACGTGCTGCCCCATTGACGATTGTAGCCATGTCGCCATTGCCCTCCTTGTCAGTACCCATACCGTCACGCTTCCTCTTTGGGCGGGATGAGGGGGCGGCGCCGCTCCGCCAAGCGTAGGAACTTCTGTAGCGTCGGCTCCCGCAGCGGATGTGGCTCTACCTCCCCCCGCTCCCACCGCGCCCACGTGTTGGCGCTCACCCCGGCCTTCGCGGCCGCCTGGGTCTGCGTCCACCGTAGATAGGCGCGGATGTACCGCAACTGCTCTGGCGTCACAGGCCCCTCCTTATCGCTACCCACTATACACCGTGTATGCCAACTTGTATAGCCCCCAATCGGCCAGCTACTTGACGGGGAACTATACATCGTGTATAGTCATGGCAGATAGGGAACACAAGAATGGACGCGCGGGTCGTCAAGGGCCGGGAGATCGCCAGGACGATGAAGCTGCGGCAGCGCGGCAACACGTGGCTGGTGCCGTCGCAGACCGGCAAGGGCACGGGCTACGTCGTGGGGTACGACGGCGCACACTACACGTGCGACTGCCCCGACTTCGAGCACCGGCACGGCGTCCCCGGCACGGGCTACTGCAAGCACATCTACGCCGTCTGCGTGACCGTCATCCGAACGGAAGAAACGACCGCCACGGCGACCACGGAACCGGACGGCACCACCACTGTCACCGAGACCACAAAGAACACCAAGACGGTCGCGGTGCAGGCGACGAAGCGTCCGACGTACCCCCAGGTATGGCCCGCCTACAACGCGGCCCAGACTACCGAAAAGGCGACCTTCCTCCGACTACTGGCCGACCTGTGCGCGGGCATCCCCGAGGCGCCGCGCACGGTGGGCCGCCCCAGGGTGCCCCTCGCAGACATGGTGTACGCCGCCTGCTTCAAGGTCTACTCCACCTTCAGCGGCCGGCGCTTCATGACGGACCTGAAGGACGCCCACGTCAAGGGCTACCTGACCAGGATGCTGCACTACAACACCATCGCCAAGTACCTGGAGATGCCCGAACTCGCCCCGCTGCTGCAAGAACTCGTGACCGTCTCCAGTTTGCCCCTGAAGGCGGTAGAGACAGACTTCGCAGTAGACAGCTCAGGCTTTTCTACCTGCCGCTACACCCGCTGGTTCGATACCAAGCACGGCGACGTGCCGATGGAGCGGCACTCATGGATGAAAGTCCACCTGATGTGCGGCGTCACGACCAACGTCGTCACGTCCGTCGAAGTCACGGACGGCTACGCCGCCGACTCCCCCCGGTTCACGCCGCTGGTGTCCGCGACTGCCAAGCACTTCACGCTGCGTCAGGTGTCGGGTGACCTGGCGTACAGCAGCAAGCTCAACGTCGCCCACGTCGCCACGCTGGGCGCGGCGCCCTACATCCCCTTCAAAAGCAATGCGACGGGCGGCAGTGGGGCGATGACCATCTGGCGCCGCCTGTTCCACTACTACAGCCTGGAGCGCGATGCCTTCCTCGCCCAGTACCACAAGCGGTCGAACGTGGAAACCACGTTCCACATGATTAAGGCCAAGTTCGGGGAGGCCCTACGGAGCAAGACGGAGGTAGCGCAGTTCAACGAGGCGCTGTGCAAGGTGCTCTGTCACAACATCTGCTGTCTGATTCAGTCCATGCACGAACTAGGGATCGCGCCAACGTTCTGGGAGGCGCAGGCGGCCTAGGCGCCAGGGAAGGTAGGTAGCGCCACTTGCGCGGCGCCGACCTTTGCCTTTGGTGCCTTCTTGTACGTCACATTGGTCTGCGCGGCCGGCGGGTAGTCGATACGCTTCCCCGTCAGCAGGTCCGCAACGGTCAAGAGTTGCACGCGCGGGTAGTTCTGTCCCCAGCCCGGCGAGTGGTAGAACTCCGCAGACGCCGCCGCGGCTCGCATGGGCTGCGTTGGTGGCTGTAAGGTGATGAGCACGCCGATGTCTGCGCCCTGGCTCTGGAGCACGCCGAGGAGGTCGCGCACGTGGTCAGGGCCAGTCTTGCCCCCTTTGACCGAGAGGATGATCTGCTTCGTCTTGCCGTTCGGCCCCTGGTCGTGGAAGTACAGCCGCCCGTCGATGCCCTGGTCCGCGCCCTTCTTCTGGTACTGCTGAGCGGGGCGGGCGCCCACAAGCCCGAGCGCCCACCACTGGAACTGGTAGGGATTCTCACGGGCGAGGGGCGCCGCGCCGTCGAGGTCTACTGGCTCACCCACGACGGTGTACTGCGCGGCGTCGCCGTACCTGTCGCGCAAGCGGAGCTTGATAAGACTGATGGCGAGGTGGGTGATGTCGATGCCGATCCAGCGCCGTCCGAGCTTCTGTGCCGCCTCGATGGCGGTACCGCACCCGCAGAAGGGATCGAGCACCACGTCGCCGGGGTTACTGCTGGCCTGGATGATGCGCTCTAGCAGGGCCTGGGGTTTCTGAGTGGGATAGCCCATCCGTTCGGAGTGGGTACCCGAGAGCGACGAGATGTCGTCCCACACATCCTGCGCCGGGACGCCCTTCGACTCATCCAAGTAGAGCTTCTGGCGCGGATAGCCCGTGCGTGAATAGTAGAGGCGCCCCTCATCGTGTAGCCGTTGCATCGTCTGTTGGCTGTAACGCCACGCGCGCGTGTGTCCGTTCCACTCGTATACCGGGTTCCCCTTCGCTTCCCCCCCAGGACCGGTTAGGGGGGAAGTGGAGTAGCGCCGCCCCGTCCCCTCCTCAACGGTGCGGTACTCGCCGGCCACATAGGCCGGATCGAGCGGCGTGAACACTTGTTGCCAGGTCGGTGCCGCCCCCCGTACGTAGAACAGCAGAACATCGTGGACGCGCCCGTAGCGGCGTGACCCTTGGCCCACGTCGTTGTGCGTTCCGTAGCGCCGCCAAACGATTTCGTTTCTGAACTGAGCCGGCCCAAACACGGCGTCCAGCAGCAGCTTGAGGTAGTGGCTGGCCGTGGGGTCGCAGTGCAGGTATAGGCTCCCGGTCGGCTTGAGCACCCGGTGCAGCGCCACCAGCCGCGGCGCCATCATGGCGAGGTAGGCCATCATGGCGCTGTCGCGCAGCAGCAGCCGGAACGCCTGCAACGCCTGGGAGATGGGGCCACCCGCCTGCACCGTCTCCTGGTAGGCGTGCGCCGCCTCTATGTCCCACTCCCAGGTGTCTTTGAACGCTTTGACCTGGGCCGGGGAGCGGGCGCCCCCTTGCTCCGCGAACAGCACGTTGTAGGTCGCGTTGCTGTTGAACGGCGGGTCGAGGTACACCAGGTCCACGGACTCGCGCCGGACGTACTCCTTGAGGACGAACAGGTTGTCCCCGTAGTACAGCGTGTTACCAGGCAGTTTGCCCCACTGCACCTGCCCCGCCCCGCCGCCGTCCCCGTTCTGTTGATCCATGCGCGGCCGCTATGCTAGCCGCCGCGTGGCCGTCGATGCAAGACGGACGGGGGCTTTATCCGTAACCCGGTGCTATCCTGCCCCACACGCCGGCCGTTTGCTGGACGTTCGGGCAATCCCCGTCTGAGGTGCCAGCCATTTGTGGTCAACCCGCCGAATTTGTGGTCAGCCGGCTATTTGTGGGCAAAGCCGTGTGGCGGTGGAACCACCATGAAGGTCTAAACTGTAACTATCGTTGTGGTGGTAGGTTGTGTCGAGCAGGCAGCAAAGGCATCAGATAGATTCCACATCATCTCCAGCAACGATGATGCGACGATTTTTACGCCCGTCAAGTGGTCGACCGGATCAGGCCCGTGACATGGCACGGCTGTGGCTCTGGCCGTCGGCGATTACGCTCTCAGCGCTCGGCATGTTCGCGGTCAGCGTGGCCGAGGTGGCGCCGGCGCTGCGGCACGTCATAGCGTTCTGGTTCCTGTTGGTCTGTCCTGGGATGGCCGCGGTGCGCCTGCTTCGGATCAGGGAGCCCGTGGTGGAGTGGACGCTTGCTGTGGCGCTCAGCCTGGCGCTGGATTTATTGCTGGCGGCGATGATGGTGTACTCCGGGCGTTGGTCGCCGGTAAGTGGTGTTCTCTTGCTGGTGGCCTTCAGTATTGGATGCGTGCTTCCCCAGTTCGCCTGGGCAGCTCGCGGCAGCGACCAGGTGACGGCACCAACGGCACCAACAGAGCTGATCCCGGTGGGGGATCTACCAGCTCGGTCATTCCTACCTGAGTTGAGGAGGGGCCGGGCATCGGCGGTGGCGCGGTTGCTGTTGGTGCCGGTCATTGTCCTGAGTGGACTCGTGGTCGCCGCCCCAGTCGACGCCCCGGCCACCACCCCTTTCTCAGGCGCGCCAGGCACGGCGGACGCGACTTTGCGTCTCGTCATGGATGAGCCCTTTTTGGACAATAGCCAGGGTTGGCCGGACGACCCACAGTCCACAGCCTGGCATGCCGACGGCACGTATCGCCTGCTGGCGCGGCGAATCGGCCAGTTCGTCGCCGTCGGCGCACCGCTCCCGCAGACGCTTGGAGACGTCGTCCTGACCGGCGTGTTCCGGAAAGTGGGGGGGCCACCGGGAGGTGGGTACGGGTTGATCGTACGAGATGCAGGCCCAGGGCCTCGGGACGGCCTCAACCAGGGCGGGCGGTACTACGTGTTCGAGGCGAATGACCGTGGAGAGGTGGGCATCTGGCGCCGTGAAGAAGACAATTGGGCCACGCTCCTGACCTGGACGCGTTCCCCGGCAGTCGCACCCGGCGGGGCAACGAACGAGCTCACGGTGGCGGCGATTGGCCGTAGCCTCACCTTCCATGTCAACGGGGTGGAGGTGGCCAGGCGCGAGGACGAGCTCCTCGCCAGAGGGGCGGTAGGGGTATTCGCTGGCGGCGACCTCAACGACGTGGTACTCGAGCACTTCACTGTCCGAGTTCCCCTCAGTGGGGGAGACAATAGCGCCGCGACGACCATGCCCTCCCAGGCTGGATCCAGCGCAGGGACAGCAATCGCCTCCATTGCGCTCGGACCGCCAGCGACCAGGCTGAGCCTCGTTGTGATTTTCCTCTTGAATGCTTTACTGATCGTCAAGGAGATGATGCGGGCCTATGGGGGTCTCCGAGCCTGGGTCTGGATGCGCCGCCTGGACTTGGCCATTGCGCCACTGCTCATTGTGTTCGTCTTCGTCGTTGGCCTCAGGTTCGCTCGCTTGTTCCGTCTCCTGTAGACCCTGGCCCAGCCATCCCCATCCTCCGGGCGACGGCATAGCACGTCGCCCGAAGGATGGGGATGTTCCATTCGACATTTCCGAAGATATGGAAAGGGCCATCTGCGGAGAGACCAGGTTCCCCCCACCTGCCGCCGCGGTCAGCTATTGCTCGGCACTCGTGTTCGCTAGAGTACGCGAACCTCATAACCGGCCATCGTGATGCGGCTACCGTCGACGCTCACCGTTACAGTGGTAGGTCGTTGGTTGATGAGCAAGGTCCTGGTGGCGGAGGCAAGCATCTCGACCTCCGGCGACGACGTCAGGGTTTTGTAGAGAGTGGTGCCGGGAGCGAAGTGCTCCTTGATCGCCTTCTGCGTGTGGTAATAGGGAAAAGGTTGTCCGCCGCCCGCAACCGCGGCATCGCTCCATAAGCTCTCCGTATTACCCTGAAAGGACATCGCAGTCTCTCCCTGCGGCTGCCAGCGCAGCTGCATGGCCGCACCACTTTCAATCATGTGGACTAACGTCGTGGCTAAGACCGCATTCTGGTGATCGTGACCGTAGTTGGTGGCGCCCCATGGTGTGGGATACCACTCAGCCCACCAGATCGGGAGAGCCGCGCCGCCATTCGGTTGTTGCCTGATCCAGTTGGCTACATCCCGGAACTTCTGCGTGGAGGCAAAGTCATTGGCTACCACTCCAGTGTCTTTGTTGCCTGCCCAGGCGTCGACGGCAATGAACTCTGCTCCGCGCTTGTTCGCCAGCCAGTAGGTGATGACATCCAGTGCTCGCTGGTCTAACGTCCCGTAGGGACCAGAGATGCTGGACGGATGACTCATGAAGCTACGATTCAGCCAGCTGTCCATCACCACGTAAGGTCCGCCGAGCTTCGCGTCGGGTCGCACAGACTTCACGGCATCATAGACCATGTTGTACATGGTAGTGTAGCGCTCATAGTCCCAGCGGTTCACTGAGCTGTTGTAGAAACCCTTGAGCTCATTCCAGACCTGAAAATGCTTGACGTCCGGGTACCGGAGTGCGACCTGGCGGGAAAGCTCCGCGAAATCGGCGAAGTGATCTGTGGTCGGCGCTGCCTCTAGTTTGGACCAGTCGGTGGACCCGGCCGGGCCGCCCTTCATCCAGTCCGGTGCGCAGCACAGCGTGATCACCGGCACACCACCTGTCTGGCGGATCAGGTCGATACGACGGTCGAGGCTGCCCCAGTTGTACACACCCGGCGACGGCTGCGGATTGTCCGCCCCCCAGCCCATGATGTGCTGGTTCTGGTAGACGCTGGACGCCTGGAGCAGTTGCCTCGCCGAAGCCACGGCGGCGGCGTTGTCCCAGGGGTCGGCGCTGTGGTGCGTGTGCGTCACCCCCATGGCTAGAAGGCTGACGCCGGTCTGGGATGCCCTGTCAATGCTGACCGTCACATCTGCTGTACCTGCCGGCGTAGTGGTGGCTGACGGCACCGGTGCGGGAGTGGGTACTGCGGTTGCGGCTGCCATTACCTCGATGGCCGCGACACTGGCATTGTCGCTCACCCTGCTGAACTCCAAATTAAGAGTGCCGTCGCCTACATCCACCACAAACGACTTGTCCAGCGCCGTGTAAGGTGCAACCTCCGTGAGGATATCGAAGTTATTCAGTACGACGGTGCCTTCCAAGGCGACGTCGAACACCCGACGCCCGACCGCAGTCCAGTACAGCTCCGCGAACTTGAGAGTCACGCGGTAGCTACCGCTGGGCATTGGGAAGGCGTAGCTGAAGGTGCCATAGCGCTCCTTCTGGAACAGCGGTTCGTCGGTTGTCCCGCCAATGGCCGTCCCGCCGGCATACGTGCTTCCCCCGCTGAAGCCGCCGTCGGCTGCCCAGACTCGCCCGTCGCCGCCGGTGTAGGCGCTGCTGCCGGAGTTGATTCGCACGGGGCGGAAAGCGCTACCGCCCATCATCGCCGGGGGGATTGCCGTCGCCGCGGGAGCCGGCGGAGTCCTGTTCCCGACGCGGAAGCGCACCAACCTCGACCCACCGGCACCCGCCCGGTCCGTGGCGCTCGCCGTCAGGGTGTACTCCCCATCGGGAGACTGGGTGGTGTTCCATCCGGTAGGGGTGCCATTCGTGTTGCCGAGGAAGAAGTACGGCGCCGTTTGCTCAGTATGCGAGCGGGTCTGAGGCCCGCTCAACTGAAACACGACCTGCGAGATGGAACTCCCCGTTACGTGCGCTTCGATAGCCACCGTCCCCTTGAGGATCTGGCCCTTCTGCACGCCGCTGAAACCGGTCACAACTGAACTCGCGGCCTCGGCCACGACCCCGAAGGGGATTGCTACCATCACAAACAAAACGGCTGCCGCAAGCCGCGGGATGAGCCGGCGCTGGCTACGTCGCGGGACCTGGATACTCGTCATCGTGTCACTCTTTGTTCCGGGGCAGCGTCGAACACGTATGACCGATGCCTATGCTGGCACGCAGGCGCCGCACCAGTTCGATAGCTCGACGGTTGTGCCCCTGGACGGGTAGATCCGGCGCTTCGCGTACTCATCTCGGGGCAAATTGGCCCGCATCGGACGCCGGGACGGATTCTGTCACTAGGGAGTTGCGTCCGGGTATCGGTTCTTCAAGGGGGAGAACGTCGATGCGGCGCACTGCGGGATGGCCTCCCCGCCACGGCGCGTCAGTGGGCGAACCTTCTGCCGCCTGGCATCGCTTTGGGTGTCCGCTGAGCAGCGAGCGAGGCGCGGGAATGACCGGAGGGCACGATGCCAGATGCCAAAGGAGACTACGCCCGCACGCGTCGGTAGCCCCTTCGGCTGCGGCTGGGTGCAGCGTCAGACGCAGCGCCGCAGCGGCGCGCCGGGCGGCGCGCTCACCCGAGGGCGGCGGTCGCCGGCCCACGCGCGGGCGTGGAGACCTCGCTCGTCCATCCAGGTCCCCGGCCGGCCCGGGTTACTGATGTGGTGGAGATTCAGGGGTAAGCGTCTAGCGAAGCTCCGCCTCAAACCGACGAGTCTATACGACCACCGTCGGTGGGATAGGATGGCCGCCGGAGGGTGACCATGGCCATGCTGACCGTCGGTGAGGTGCTGCACGACCGCGTGTCGTTGGACCTCGCGTGCGTGGACCGGGTGCTCCTCAACGGCTACGTGGCTACGTCAAGGATTTGCAGTTGCCAGGTGGGGTCATCCGGTTCATTCGGGAGCAGAAGCACTGGCCGATCCCGTCGCCAGCGATGTTGGGGACGGTGTCGGAAGCCTACCGCACGGCGGTGGAGTGCCTCGCGGCGGTGCAGGGGCTGGAGATCGTCCCCTTCGGGAAGGGGGAGAGCAAGGAGGCCATCGCCCAGGCACACCTGGCGCGGTTCGCCGGTACGCACGGCGTGGTGCTCATCGGCAAGGCGCAGGAGAAGGCCGGTGCCTACAAAGGGCGGCCGGAGCGACGGTCCAAGCGTTTTTCGACCGTTGGGTCGACTCCTTGCCGTGGCCGCTGAGCGCCGCCGAGCGCACATTGCGAAATATGCCGAGGCACGCTACGCTCCCGCCACACACGACCGTGGCGGAATGCTCCGAACACGTCAGGGGGACACCGCAGACACGGTGCGGGATGCCTTGCATGGAAGAGAAGGCCGTGATTAGCGAACCGTACGATCTGGTGCTGCGGGGCGGGCACGTGATCGACCCCGCCAACGGGCGGGACGAGTTGGCCGACGTGGCCATCAACGGTGGGAAGATCGCGCGCGTTGCACCGAGCCTGGACACCGGCGGGGCGAAGCAGGTAGTGGACGTTTCCGGGCTCTACGTCACTCCCGGCCTCATCGACATTCACGTGCACGTCTACCCCTTCCGGGGTCCCGGTGGCCCGGGATTCCAGGCCTCGGTGATCCCCGACGCCCACTCCTTTCGCGCCGGGGTGACGACGTTCGTCGACGCCGGCACGGCCGGGGCGGAGCACTTCGCGGACTTCAAGGAGCGGTGGATCGATACGGCCAGGACCCGTGTCCTGGCCTTTGTCAATATCGCCGCCGGAAGCATGGGGGACGCGGAGCAGGACCCCTCGCAGCTCGACCCGCAGCGCGCCGCCGACGTGGCGGCGGCGTACCCCGACCTGGTGGTAGGGATCAAGACGGCGCACTACTGGACGCGCCAGCCCTGGGACGACGTGCACACGCCATGGGTCTCCGTGGAGAGGGCGGTATCGGCGGGCGAGCGCTGCGACCGGCCGGTGATGGTGGACTTCTGGCCCCGCCCGCCGGAGCGCTCCTACGAGGACTTGATCCTCAAGCACATGCGTCCGGGGGACATCCACACCCACGTCTTCGCCCAGCAATTCCCGATCTTGACTGCGGAAGGGCGCGACCGCACGGCGCCCAGGGTGGCCGAGCACATGTGGCAGGCCCGCGAGCGAGGGGTGCTCTTCGACCTGGGGCACGGCGGGGCCAGCTTCTGGTTCCGCAACGCCGTCCCGGCGCTGCAGAACGGGTTCCCCCCGGACAGCATCAGCACCGACCTGCACATGGGGAGCGTGAACGCCGCCGTGCTGAACACGCTGCACACGGCGTCCAAGTGCCTGGCCATGGGCATGCCGCTCCAGGAGGTGATCTACCGCTGCACCGTCACCCCGGCGCGGGCCATCCGCCGCCCGGAGCTGGGGACGCTCTCGGAGGGGGTCGAGGCGGACGTGGCCGTGCTGCGCCACCTCCAGGGTCCGTTCAGCTATACCGACTGTGGACGGGCCCGCCTGGATGGCCAGGGCAAGCTGGAGTGCGCCCTGACGCTGCGCGCCGGGCAGATCGTGTGGGACCCCGCCGGGCTGTCCATGCCCTCCTGGGAGGAGGCCCCCGAGCGCTACTGGCGCCTGCCGAGCCTGCAGCAATGACTACCCGCCGGCCGGTGAGGAGGAATGACTGTGGCCCAAGTACCGCGTGACGAGGCGCGCGAAGAGCGGCTCCACATGGAGATCATCGTGGATGCCTATGGCCCCGAAGAGCAGGCCACGGGCTGGTACAACTATCTGGAGAATCAGCTGCAGTTCCCATTCACGGCTACCTGTCGCACCGAGCGTCCGATCTCACCGCTGCGCCTTGGCGACGAGGTAGAGGTGACCGGCATGGCGCCGGAAGACGAGTGCGAGCGTGAGATGTTCGTGATGATCAAGTGGGAGCGACGCGGGCTGGCGGTGCCGCTGTCACAGCTGGAGGGCATTGCGGTGGACGAGGAGACGCAACAGGCGATCGAGGACTGGCACTACTGGGTCGACCGCGGCTACGAGCTCGGGTAGGGCCATGGCACAGCGGAACGCGGCGCCCGCGCCCACGTTGCCGCTCGGCCGGCGACCGCCCCGTTTCCGATTCTTCCTCAACCCGTACGTCCATGCGCGCTTCGCCACCTGTCCTCAATGCAACGGGGAGACGAGCGAGCGCAAGCTGCCCCTGGTGATTCATGTTGAGCCGCGCCACCTGCTGGCGCTTAACATGACCTGCCGCTTCTGCGAACGATGTGATCTGCTCATCGCCCACCAGGACGAGCTGGAGTCACTGCTGGCCGCCTACTTCAGCGAGCGCGATCCAGACGCCGTCGGCAACGACTACCTCGTGGCCGGCACCATGGATCATGCCGACTGGGAGCGCGGCCTGCGGGGCTCACCTGCCCTGCAGGACGTCCTCGATCAGCTGCATGAGTTTGCCGAAGAGGCTTGGTTCGAACCCGCGCCGCGCGCCACCAGGGGGGCGCGGGCAGCCAGGACGAGAACGGCGCGGCGCGCCCCGCGTCACGGTGAAGTTCAAGAGCGGCTAGAGGAACGGCAGCGCGTACCGCTACGCCTTCGCCCCACCTTTGACGCCATCGTCGAGCGCACCGACGCGGTGTGCCGCGAGCACCTCAACCACGAGTACGCCCGGCTCTGCCGTCGCCTCGCGGCCGCCCTGTGCCGCAAGCGCCCGTCTCCAGTGACCCGTGGAAAGCCGGAGGGCTGGGCCGGCGGCATCGCCTACGCCATTGGAGCGGTGAACTTCCTGTTCGATAAGTCACAGACGCCGCATCACAAAGCCAGCGACCTGTGCAAGCTGTTTGGCGTCCGTCCGGCGACCGGGGCGGCGCGGGCCAGCGAAATCCGCAAGCTGTTTGGTATGTATCCGTTCGACCCGGTGTGGTGCCTGCCCAGCCTGCTGGACGAGAATCCGTTGGTCTGGATGATTGAGGTCAACGGCATACCTTTCGACGCACGCTATGCGCCACTGGAGGTGCAAGAGGAAGCGCTCCGCCGCGGCCTGATCCCTTATCTGCCGAAGCCGCCCGCTATCAGATAGGCTGGCCCCACTCCGCGAGCGGGCACGCGCGCTGCTGGGGCCAGCCTGCCGAGCGCCCCCTACGGCGTCACCCGGCGCTCGCCCAGCCCCAGGGCCTCCCGGGCGTAGGCGACGCTCTGCTCAAAGTGGTCGCGCTGCTGGGCGCGGAGCGCTTCGGCCAGCTCGGGGGCCGCATGGGGGCCCGGCTGCCCCGTCAGCTGCTCCAGGGGGCCGGCGCCGGCTTGTGTCCCCCGGCGGGCCAGGGCGACATAGCGGGCCAGGGAGCGAGCGGGCATCTCCGGGTAGAGGCGCCAGAACTCGGCCTGGGGGTCGAGATAGGGAATCATTCGGGGAGGGCCCCCGGTGATCGTCTCCAGGTCCACGGCGACGTTGGGGCAGTGCCGCTGCAGCACCTGCACGATCGCCGGGAGGTCAACCGTGCCCCTGCCGAGAACGGTCCACTGGGCCTCGGCGCCCTGGCTGTGCTCCCAGATGGCGGTATCGCGGAAGTGGGTGGTGGCGATGTACGGGGCCAGCACCTCGGCGCTGTACAGGGGGTCCTCGGCGGCGTAGGCCGGGTTCCCAGTGTCCAGGGTGGCAGCGGCCACGTCCGGGCCGGCCGCTTCGATCATCGCCTTGAGCTCGTCGGCCAGGAAGTCGCCGAAGCCGTGGTTCTCGACGGCGATCTTGATTCGCAAGTCACGCGCCAGCGGGGCGACGGCCTGGATGGTGCGGACGCACTCGGCGACGTGCTCGGCGAAGGGCACCTGGCGCAGGCGGTCGCTTTGCATCCCCATGACGCACCGCACCACGGGTGAGCCCAGCCGAGCGGCCGCCTGACACATGTCCGTCAGCTGCTCCGCTCCACTCCCCAGCTCCGGCCGGAAGGAGGCGGCATAACGGTCAATGCTCAACATCCCCAGCTCCACGTCCAGCCCCTGGCGTCCGGCGTGGGTCTTGAGCTCCGCGAGGTAGCCGGGATCGTGGGAGGCCAGGTTTTCCCGGGTGGAGAACTGCACCACGTCCAGTCCCAGCCCGGCGGCATAGTCCAGCGTCTGGAACGCATCCCAGCCCTGGGAGCGCAAGCTGTACGTGTCGACGCCAAGACGCATGCTTCCCCTCCCCTACTACGTGTCCGGCGGGCCGGCCCCGGCTGGCCCCTGACACGAGCAGGGTATCATGCCCGGCGGCGAGTCCTGCGGAGGAAGGGGAGCCACGGCACGCATGCGCAGCCGGCCAATGGCCTGGTACGTCGGCATCGGGTTGATCGGGGGATTCCTGAGCGGGTTCGCCGGCGTGGGGGGCGGCGTCGTGCTGATCCCGCTGATGGTGGGGTTGCTCGGCGTCTCCCAGCACCAGGCGCACGGCACCTCCCTGGTCATCATCATCCCCACGGCGATCGTCGCCGTCACGCAGTACTTCATCGCCCCGGCGTCGGGCACGCCACCGCCCCTGGACCTGGCTCTGGCATATACCCTGACCGCGGTGATCGGGGCGCCCCTCGGCGCCCGCCTCATCACCCTGGTCAACCCCAAGAACCTGCGCCAGCTCTTTGGGCTGCTGCTGATCTCACTGGCGGTGGGGTTGCTGACGCGCAAGACGCCCTATGAGCTGTGGGGCAACGTGGCCCTGGTGGTGGGGCTGGTCTCCCTGGTGGTGGGGACGCTGGTGGTCGCCCTGCGGCAACACCGGCGCCAGCGGGCAGGCGCCTTGGCCGGGGGGGCGCCGGGCGCAAAGGTGGGCCTCTCGCCCGGGGTGGTAGGGGATGGCAGTGAGCGCCCCCCTGGCTCCGCCGCTGAGGTGCCCCAGGGGAGGGTGGCGCAGTGAACTGGGGCACGCTCGACGCCATCGGCTGGCTGACCGCCCTGGCCGTGGGGCTCTTTACCGGCATAGTCAGCGGACTGATGGGTATCGGCGGGGGCAACATCCTCGTCCCGGCCAGCACCATCCTGCTGGGGCTGGCTCAGCACCAGGCGCAGGGGGTGTCGCTCCTGGTGATCATCCCCACAGCCATCTCCGGGGCGTGGAGTCACTACCGGCGGGGCAACGTCGATTCACGGGTGGCCGTGCTGCTGTCCCTCGGCGCGGTGGTCGGCGGGTTGATCGGCGCCCGAGTGGCCCAGGGGATCCCCGCCGACCAGCTACGCGTCATCTTCGGGCTTATCCTGGTGTACTTCGCCCAGCGCTACCTGGGCGTCGAGTCCTGGCTACGAGCGCGCCTGTCCGCCTAGCTCCCGCCGCGCCAGGGTAACGCCGGCGCCCCCACCGCCGCCGGCGGCGCGCCGCGGACGCTTCAGGGGCGGCACCTCCCACCAGGGCGCGCCAGGCCACCTGGGATACCGTGGGAGCGTCGGCGCCGGGCAAGACATGATTGAGTCCGTGCTGCACATCGTGCAGCCTGTGTCTAAGAGGCTGCAGCTTCTTGGTAGCAAGACTCAATATGGCTGACTTGTAGATCAGGCGCCACGTGCGCAACGTTCTACCGGCTACGCCGTCATAGAGGGCACAGCCGGCGCCGCGCGCGGCGCGGCCGCGGGGATTGGCCCTGCCGGCAGCGGACCCCGGCTGACTACGCTCAGGAGACGCCTCACGTGATCCGACGACCCGGCGGGGAGCTGGCTGCCCGGCCATTGCACTTGATCTGGATCGCCGATTGCTCGGGCTCCATGGGCTCGGACGGCAAGATCCAGGCCCTGAACAATGCCGTGCGCGAGGCCATCCCGCACATGCAACAGGTGGCCGACGAGAATCCCAACGCCCGCGTCCTGGTTCGGGCGCTCGCCTTCGCCAGCGGGGCGCAGTGGCACATCGCCCAGCCCACCCCGGTGGCGGACTTCAAGTGGACCGACCTCAAGGCGGGGGGGACGACGGACATGGGCAGGTCCTTGACGCTCGTGGCCGAGGAGCTGAGGATCCCCCCCATGACCGACAGGGCCCTGCCGCCCGTGCTGGTGTTGATCTCCGACGGACAGCCCACGGACGATTTCAGCAAGGGACTGGCGGCCTTGATGGCTGAGCCGTGGGGCAAGAAGGCGGTGCGCATCGCCATCGCCATCGGCGACGACGCCGACCTGGAGGTGCTGCAACGGTTCATCGGCCATCCGGAGCTGCAACCCCTGCAGGCCAACAACCCGGAGGCCCTGGTGCGCCACATCCGCTGGGTATCCACCGCCGTGCTGCAGGGGGCATCATCCCCGGCAAGTCAGACGGGGGCCGTGGCCCTGGCGGGCTCCCTCGGCGGTGCCCCGGGCGGAGGGACGGCAACGTCGGGATCGAGCGGCGCCGTGGCCCTGGCGCCAGGGTTGGCCGTGGCCGCCCCGCTGGCGACTCCGGGGACGGGGGCGGACGTCTGGTAGGGCTGGAAGGGCAACTACGCGAGGAGCGGTTCCGATGGAACAGAGACCGCCCCGCTGGCGGATGGTAGGGGCCAGCGTGCAGGGAGCGGCGCACCGCCGCCGGGGGCTGCCGAACCAGGACGCCCTATGGTGGTGGCCGGAGAGTGGACTGGGGCCCCCCCTGGCCCTGGCGGTGGCCGACGGGCACGGGAGCGCCAAGTGCTTTCGCAGCCATGTCGGGTCGCGCCTGGCGGTGGAAGGGGCCGTAGCGGTGGCGGCGCTTCTGCTGGCGGATGCCGGTGCTGCCTCTGATGTGCCTGACCCGGGGGCCATCGAAGGGGTGGCCGCGGCCCTGGTGCAGCGGTGGCAGGGAGCCGTCCAGGCACACCTTCTGGCCCACCCCTTCTCGGCCGCGGAGCTGGAGCGCCTGGCGGGGGAGGGGGGCGCCGGGGCCGCGGACGCCGTGGCCGGCAATCCGCTCCTGGCCTATGGAGCCACCCTCTCCACCGTGTGGATCGGGGAGTCGTTCCTGCTGTACTTGCAGCTCGGCGATGGGGACATCCTGGCCGTATCCGATACCGGGGATGTGGGACGCCCGGTGCCGGGAGACGAGCGCCTGTTCGCCGGCCAGACGACCTCCCTCTGCGCTCCCGAAGCGTGGCGTGACTTTCGGGTGGGGTTCCAGACCCTGGCGCCCGGAGGCGAGGGGGCGCCGGCGTTGGTCCTGCTGGCGACAGACGGCTATGCCAACGCCTTTCGGGAAGATGCCGGCTTCTTACAAGTAGGGGCGGATCTGGAACGGCTGGTTCGCGCCCAGGGGCTGGAGGCGGTGGTGGAGGGGCTGGAGACGTGGCTCGCCGAGGCGTCCGAGTGCGGCAGTGGTGACGACGTGAGCGTGGGGCTGCTCTGCCGGCTGGATGACGTTCCGCGTTCAGGGTTAGCCCCGGTCCCCGACTGCTCTCCTCGGCCCGCCGAGTGTGGCCCGGCGGCAGGGGCCGGGAGGGAGCGATGAACGAGGTCCTGCAGCCCGGCCAGGTGGTGCGGGCGATCACCTCGGGCGCGGTCTGCCGGGTCGAGGAGTTCCTCGGCGGCGGGAATCAAGGGCAGGTGTACCGCGCGACCCTTGGGGGCGGCGTGGTGGAGGGGAGCCCGGAGGTGGCCTTGAAGTGGTACCTCCCTGGGGCGGCTACCGGGGCGCAGCGGACGACGATCGAAGGTCTGGTGCAGGGTGGCCCGCCGGATCGACGCTTCCTGTGGCCGGTGGATCTCGCCGAGGCGCCCGGCACTCCGGGCTTTGGCTACCTCATGCCTCTACGCCCCCCGCGCTACAAGGGCATCGTGGACTTGATGAAGCGTCGTACTGAGCCGACCTTCCGCACCCTGGCCACGGCCGGCATGCACCTCGCCGACAGCTACCTCCAGCTGCATGCCAGGGGATTGTGTTACCGGGACATCTCTTTCGGCAACGTCTTCTTCGACCCCCACGTCGGAGACGTCCTGATCTGTGACAACGACAACGTAGGGGTCGACGGGGCCAGCAGAGGCGGCGTCCTGGGGACGCCCCGATTCATGGCCCCGGAGGTGGTGCGGGGCGAGGCCCTGCCCAGCACGCAGACGGATCTGTTTTCCCTGGCCGTGCTGCTCTTCTACATCTTCATGGTTCATCACCCCCTGGAAGGGGCGCAAGAGACGGCCATCAAGTGCCTCGACCTCCCGGCAATGACCCGGCTCTATGGCACAGAGCCGGTCTTCATCTTTGATCCGCGGGACGAGCGCAACCGGCCGCTGCCGGGGATACACGACAATGCCCTGAGCTTCTGGCCCATTTATCCTCGCTCCTTGCGTGACCTGTTCACGCGCTCCTTTACCGAGGGGCTGCGTCATCCACAAGACGGGCGCGTCCGGGAGAGCGAGTGGCGGGCAACCCTGGCCCACCTGTGCGACGCCATCGTCTACTGCGCCGGGTGCGGCGCGGAGGGCTTCTACGACCCCGATGCCCTGCGCGAGGGTGGCGGACGGGCGGGAAGCTGTTGGTCCTGCGGCGCGGCCCTGACCCTGCCCCCACGGATCAGGATCGGCCGCCACGTGGTCATGCTCAACCGCGATACCCAGCTGTTCCCGCATCACCTGGACGCCCAGCGCCGCTATGACTTTGCTCAGCCGGCGGCGGCGATGGCCCAGCACCCCGGCGATCCACGGGTCTGGGGGCTGAAAAATCTCTCCCAGGAGAAGTGGGTCATCACCACGCCCGACGGGGCGCGGGACGTCCCGCCGGGAAGGAGCGTGACGCTGGCGTCCGGGACTCGCATCCACTTCGGGCACACCGAGGGGGAGATACGAGTCTAGAAGTCCCAGGCCAGGGCGCGTCCGAGGCCCTGCCCCCGCACGGCCTCTCCGGGCGCCCCCGGCCGCCGCACGCACCAGGGGAGGGGGTGCAGCGGATGCTGTGCCAGCTGCTGGAGGCGTACGGGCCGGCGCTGTGCGAAGACCCGCGGCGGGTGGAGGCCCTGCTCCGTGACCTCTGCGGGGGGCGGCGCAAGGAGATCTTTATTCTGGTCAGCGCCCTGCGCGAGCGGGTGACGGTCGACCTGCTGGGGTGGCCACCGGGGGTGCCCCAGGAGCTGCTCCTGGCGCGCCTGGCCGGGCGCCTGGCCGCCGATCTCGGCTTTGCTCCCCAGATTGCCCGTTGGGCGGTGGAGACGTGGGCCCTGGCCCTGGCCGCTCCCCCGCCAGGGGGCCAGCCGCCAGGGCCAGGGCCGGCTCCAAGCGATGTGGCCCCCGGTGTGCTCGCTCCAAGCGATCTGGCTCTCGTCACCGCCCCCGGGGTCCCCCTGGACGGCGGCGATCGTGCGTCCGGGTGGCTGGAGGACGGGCACCTCTCGCCCCGGCTGGGGGCAGCGCCTCGCGGGGTGGTGCGGGTGGCCCTGGAGCCGGGTGCGGCCGACTTCACCTCCATCGGGGCGGCCATCCGGGCGGCCCAGCCGGGGATGCAGATAGTCGTCTCCCCCGGGTTGTACGCCGAGGGGATCGTGCTCGACCGGCCGCTGGAGATCGTGGGGCGGGTGGGGCGCCGGGGAGCTCACGCTGGGGAAGGAGAGGCCGGGGGACAGGCTGCAGGCGGGCAGGTGGTGGTGGAGGCGGTGGAGACGAGCTGTCTACGCATGGAGACGGCGTACGCCGCCGTACGCGGGCTGGTGCTGCGGGGGCGTACGGGGCCGGAGAATCGCACCCTCTTCGCCGTCGACGTGCCCCAGGGACGGCTCCTGCTCGAGGACTGCGACGTGACCTCGGACGCCCTGGCCTGCGTCGCCGTCCGCGGGCCCACGGCGAACCCGGTCCTGCGTCGCTGCCAGATTCACGATGGCAAGGGATCGGGCGTCTTCGTGCACCACGGGGGGATGGGGACGTTGGAGGACTGCGCCATCGTCGGCAACGCCCTGGCCGGGGTGGAGGTAGGGAGTCACGGTCATCCCACGCTGCGCCACTGCATCATCCTGGACGGGAAGGGATCGGGGGTGTACGTCTCGCTGGGCGGTGGCGGGACGTTCGAGGCGTGTGTCATCGCCGGGAATGGGGGCGCCGGGGTAGAGATCGGCTGGCTGGGGGAGCCGCTCCTGCGGCGCTGCCGCGTCACGCGCAACGGGGAGTGCGCCGTGCGTCTCCACGCCGGGGCAGACGGGACGTTCGAGGGTTGCGACCTGAACGGCAACTCCCAGGGCGCCTGGGAGATCGCCGACGGCCGGCTGCAGCACATCAGCGCCCGGCAGAACGGCATACTTAGGCCAGGGTGACGTTGGGCGTGACGACGGGAGGCGTGGCCGTACGGGGCGCCCCGGCGGATCTACCGGGCGCCGGCGCGCTGGACAGCGATGCGCTGGCCGAGCTGCGGCGGATCGTGGGGGAGGGAAACGCCCTCTCGGACGACGCCACGCGCGCATCGTATGCCGGAGACGGGTCGCTGGAGGAGGGGCGAGCCGGGGTGGTCGTCCTACCGAAGCGAGTCGAGGAGGTGGCCGAGGTGATGCGCCTGGCCTACCGCCGGGGCATCCCCCTGACGCCACGGGGCGCCGGCACGGGCCTCTCCGGCGGGGCGGTGGCCAGGGAGGGGGGCATCCTGCTCACCTTGACGCGCCTCAACCGCATCAAACGCATCGACCCCCACAACCGCCTGGCGGTGGTGGAGCCCGGGGTGGTGAACGCCGAGCTGACCCGCGCGGCCGCACCGCACGGGCTGTACTACGCCCCCGATCCCTCCAGCCAGCCGGCCTGCACCATCGGCGGGAACGTGGCCGAGAACTCCGGCGGGGCGCATTGCCTGGCCCATGGCGTGACGACGAACCACATCCTGGGGCTGGAAGCCCTGGTGGCGCCGGATGCGCGGACGGTGCGCCTGGGGGGACTGGCCGACCGGCCGGGCTACGACCTGCTCGGCCTCCTGGTGGGCTCGGAAGGGACGCTGGCCATCGTCACGGAAGTAACGGTGCGCCTGATGACCCGCGCCGAGTCCATCGCCACCCTGCTGGCCGTCTTCGACACGGCCCGGGCGGCGAGCGAGACGGTCTCGGCCATCATCGCCGCCGGGATTGTCCCGGTGGCGCTGGAGATGATGGACGGGATGAGCGCCCGTGCCGTGGAGCAGGGCCTCCACGTCGGCTTCCCCATGGACGCCGGGGCGGTGCTGCTGATCGAGATGGAAGGGGTGCGGGAATCCTTCGGGCACACCCTGGCCAGGACAGACCCTGCCCCGGCGCCGGCCGATGGGGTGCCCAGCGAGCTGGAGCTAGTGCTCGACCTGTGCCATGCGCACGGCGCCCGCTCCGTGCGGGCGGCCACGGCGGCGCAGGAGCGTGAAACCCTCTGGCGCGGACGCAAGGCGGCCCGCGGGGCGCTCGGCCGGCTGGCCCCCAACTACTACGTCCACGACGGCGTCGTCCCCCGCTCGCGTATCCCGGAAGTGATCGACCGCATCGACGCCATCTCTGCCGCGCACGGGCTGCCGGTGGCGACGTATCTCCATGCCGGGGACGGCAATCTCCACCCCAACGTCCTGTTCGACGCCCGCCGGCCGGGCGAGGGCCAGCGGGCGCAAGCGGCGGGAGAGGCCATCCTCAGGGCCTGCGTGGAGTTGGGTGGCGTCCTCTCCGGGGAGCACGGCATCGGCCTGGAAAAGCGGGCCTACCTCCCCTGGCAGCTGAGCGAGGCCGATCTCCGCGCCCAGGGACAGGCGAAGCGGGCCTGGGATCCCCAGGGGAGGCTCAACCCGGGCAAGATCTTCCCTGCCCCCGGATTCTGTGGCGAGGTACGGGGCGCCTCACGCTTGCCCCAGCCCTGAGCTGCCTGCAGCGCCTGCATGGGTGTCTCGGGTGCCGCTGCTGAGCACTGGTCCCCCCCGGGTGTTATCCCCTAACGGCACTTTGCGTCTAGGGAGCCTTCCTCAGGAGCTCGTTGTACCAGCGCTCGTAGGCGTCCAGGGTGCGCTCGGCCTGGAATACCTCATGAGGGTCGCGCTTGGGGTGGGTGTAGCGCTCCCGATGCTGGATCACCGTGGCCAGGGCCTCGGCCAGAGCGGCTTCGTCGTGGGGGCGGACGAGCTCACCCATGCCGGTAACGCGGACGGACTCTCGCACCCCGGGGAGGTCGGTGGTCACCACCGGGGTGCCACAGAGCATGCTCTCCGATTGCCACATACCCCAGGACTCGGTGGAGTTGGTGCTGGGGACGGAGGTGACGTCGCACATGCGGTAGAAGTGGGGCATCTCGGACATGGGGACGTTGCCGAGAAAGGTGACGTGACCGCGTTCCCGATCCACCAGCGGGAGGCAGGTCTCATAGAAGGTCTCGCCCAGGACGTGCTCGAACTCCCCGGCGAAGATAAGGTGGGCCTCGGGCACGCGCCGGCGCAGCAGGGGGAGGGCGCGCAACAGGACGTCGCCCCCTTTATCGGCGGAGAAGCGTCCGGAGTAGCCCACCAGCTTCTTGCCCGTCAGGCCGAGGCGCTCGCGCCAGGCCTGGGCCCGCTGGTCGTCCGGCCGACCGATGGCGATCGGAGGGTAGACGGCCTCCACCTTGTGGCGGTAGAGGGAGAGAAAGCGGGAGTAGGCGGCGTAGTCCTCGGAGTAGGTGATGATCCGGTCGGCCAGGGCGCCGGCGTAGCGGAGCTCGGTGTGCATCGCCGCTTCGATGGCGTCGTTGAGGAGGCCAAAGGGGAGAAAGATGTCGCAGTGGTGGGTGATCAGCACCGGCTTGCCCATGCCCTTGGCCAGGCGGGTGGAGATGTAGGCGTCCAGGAGTCCGGGGACGTGGCGGTGAAACACGTCATGCGTTTGCAGCAGCCGGCGGAGGTCAGCCCAGAAGAGAGGCATCACCGCCCCCTTGCGGAAGCGAAACAGGACGCGGCTGCGGACTACCCGTACCCCGTTGATCGTCTCGTCCAGGGGGAGGTCCCGCTGGTGGTGGGCGCAGAGGATGGTCACGCGATGCCCACGGCGGACGAGGCCCTCCGCCAGGCGCTGGGCGTAGATGGTCATCCCGCTGACGTAGGGCAGGTAGTAGCCCATGAACATCAGGATGCGTAGGGGGCCGGCCGCTTGGCCGGCTGCCGGCTGGCCGGGAAGGGGCGCTACGGGATGCGTCATTGAAGTCATCCGGGTCATGTGGGCGCTCGTCGGGCGACGACGATGAGCCGTGGGCTGCCGGTGTCGAAGGGGTCAAGGTCGTAGCTGCCGTAGAGGCCCTCCAGGGCCAGGCCGGCGGCCGGGATGAGCAGGTCTAGCTCGGCGGCCGTGAGGTAGCGCAAGGTGAACGGGGCGACGTGGCGCTTCACCGTGCCGTCGGCGGCGATCTCATCGTAGTAGTTGGCCATGGAGATGCGCTGACGGGCGCGATCTACGCTGGGGGACTGGAAGTGGAGGAGGTAGGCCCCCTGGGGGAGGGTCTTCAAGCAGTGCAGGTAGAGCTGGCCCTCGGTGACCGGCTCAGGGAGGGCGACGTCCGGGTTGAAGAGGTCGATCAGGAGGCGTCCGTCCGCTGTGAGGTGCCGGCCGGCGCAGGCTATGGCCGCCCCTTGCTCTGCCTGGGTCTGGAGATGCATCAGGGAGTTGAGGGCGATGAAGACGTACCCGTAGCTGCGGCCCAAGGCGAAGTCGCGCATATCACCGTGTACTAGATGTACGCGCTCAGCGAGCCCGGCGTCTGCTGCCCCTTTCCGGGCCACGGCAAGCATCGCCGGGGAGACGTCCAGCCCGGACACCTCGTGCCCGGCGCCGGCCAGGGGGAGCAGGCAGCGCCCGGTGCCACAGGCCAGCTCCAGCACGCCGGCCCCTGGAGAGGTGGCCTGAGCGAAGCCGGCGTGCATCGCCAGGTCGTCCACGTAGTCGGCGTGCTCTAGATCGTAGTAGCGCGCCAGGCGGTTGAAGTCTGTCATACAACCGGTGCAGTCTGCAGTCGCCGGCCCCCGGCGCTCGGTCACCGGAGGGCGTCCCTCGGGCCTAGGGAGGCGCGATGATGGCCGGGGCGCCGGGGATGAGGCGTGCAGCGCGTCCCGCCGAGCCGCCGAGGCTCAGGTGTAAAGAGTGTACCGCCGAGCCGCCGGGGAGGGGGCTGGAGAGCGGAGACTTCCTAATCCTTGCCTGGATCGCGACACCGGCTCCTGGCGGCACCGGCGCCCACCGGCGTCGTGACCTACGACGCGGTCAGTCAGACTGCGCCGGCTACCTACGGGAAAGGGCCACAATCTCGACGACGGCCAAGGTGCCGAACAGCAAGAGGGCGTTCAGCTCGCTCCAGGCGCGCACCATCTGCAGCAAGGCATTAAGGACAACGAAGCCGGACAGGAGGAGGGCCTGCCTCGTGGCGTGAGCGGCGGCTGCCTGCTGGTAGATGCGGGAATGGGACAGGCGCAGGGAGATGGCGTGCAGGATAGGGACGAAAGTGAAGAAGAGCCCCGCGAACAGGACGAGGAAGAAGGTGGCACGGGCCATGAGGTCATCCGGGCTGGTGGCGTAGACAGTGCCGGCCAGCAGGCCCCAGCAGGACAGGGCCGCCAGGGCTTGCTGACCTGTGAGGCCGAGGCGGATGCGACGCTGAGCCCGAGGGGGGTCGGCGGGAGGTGTTGCCGTTGGGAGGGGGCCGGTGCGGGGAGTCGACCCGCCGGGCTCGTCCACCGAGAGCCCGTTGCCGGAAGCTCCAAGGGGCGGGCCGAGAGGGTGGCGCGGCGCGCCGGCTGGCCGGGCCGCGGGGGCCGAGCGGCGCCGCCGGATGGCGGGGAGATGGGGGGCGGAGACGCGTCTAGAGAGCATCCGTCTGTCCTTGGGGGTAACGCCCCTGGACGCGCCGGGTTGCGCGTCCTTCCATGAAGCCCTGGCCGTTGGTGAGGTCGTGGCGGGGGGCAACCAGTGGCTTGGGGCCTGAGCCCCTTCAGGGAGAGGGTCTCACCGCCAGGACACGTTCGTCGCCGACGCGGCGGGTGACGTGCTCCCGGTCGAGGTGCTCGAGGAAGGGCAGGACGTACCGCCGGCTGGTACCAAACCGGTCGCGCACCTCGGCCACGGTGATCTTGCCCCGTTCCCGGAGGTGGGCCGTGATTGCCTCTACCATTGCTTGATAGGTCTCAGGGGCGAACACCAGGTCGTCGCTCACGCGGACGATCGTGCCCAGGGCGCCGAGGGCGCCGAGCAGCTCCTCGTCCAGGCCGGTGCCGGGGGTAGCGCCAAGTTCCCCACGCAGCTCCGAGAGACTAGGCGGGGTGAGCGGCGTCGCCCCCAGGCGGGCAAGGAGGCGATCGGCGAGGGCCTGCTGGGCCGCACTGAGGCGCACCTGATGGCCCGGGAGGCGCACCGCCGGGCCTGCCTCCGCCAGCGCGCCTTCGGCGACCAGGCGGGTGACTACGTCGTTGAACAGGCGGCTGGGCAGCTGCAGGCGACTCTTCAACTCTTCCCGGGGCATGCCCGGACGCAGGGGGTACTGGCGGTGGTACTGCGCCAGGTACTCGGCCACACGCCCGGTCAAGCGGCTCCAGCCGGAGCGAGACAGCACCGCCGGGCCGAGGCGAATGACTCCCCCGTTATGGAGGAGAGTGTCGAGGGCCTCCAGGGCGGCGGCGGCGTCCAAGCCGCTGGCGCGGACGATGGCCCCCGGCTCAGCCGGCTCCTTGAGCTCCACCGTCTGCAGCACTATCTCCTCGGGAGTGCCGCGGGCGAGGGTCTCCAGGGAGGTGATGACGCCGGGCTGGCGCCGCCGGTGGCGCCGGGCCGGTGCGGGATCCACGACTTGCCCCCCGCCGAGGGTTGCCCCGGGTGAGAGCTGGCGGATGATGAACAGGTCGTTCTTGGCCACGGTGACGGGAGAGCGCAGGCGCACCTGGGCCCACGTTTCCTCGCCCGGGGCCAGGGAGTCTCGGTCGAGCAGGGTGACCTTGCCCACGGCCTCGGCGGTGCCGCTGTGGAAGCTCACCGCGGTCGCATTCGCCAGCGGTCTGGGCAGGCCGGCCAGGAGGCGGAGGCGGACGTCCAGGGCGGCCGTGGGGCGCAGTCCATGGGGGATGGTGACGACGTCCCCCCGCTGGATCTCCTCCGTGGTCACACCTCCCAGGTTGACGGCAACGCGCCGTCCGGGGAGGGCCAGCTCCACCTTGGACTTGTGGGACTGCAAGCCGCGGGCGCGGGTAGCCAGGCCGCGGGGGAGCACCTCCAGCTCCTGCCCCAGATGGAGCGCCCCGTCCAGGAGCGTCCCGGTGACCACGGTGCCAAAGCCCCCCAAGGAGAAGACACGGTCTACCGGTAGGCGGGGGCGGCCCAGGTCGCGCTTGGCCGGGGTGGTCTCCAGGAGGGCGTCCAGTTGACGCGTCAAGCTATCCAGGCCGGTGCCGCGCAGGGCGGTTACTGGAACGATAGGGGCGCCCTGCAGGGTGGTCCCCTCGAGTGTCTGGCCGATCTCTTCCTGGACGAGGGCCAGCCACTCCTCGTCCACGAGGTCGGTCTTGGTCAGGGCCACGAGGCCACGCTCGATGCCTAGGAGATCCAGGATGGCCAGGTGCTCCCGCGTCTGGGGCATGATCCCTTCATCGGCGGCCACGACCAGCAGGGCGGCGTCGATCCCCCCTACACCGGCCAGCATGTTCTTGACGAACCGCTCGTGGCCGGGGACGTCCACGATGCTGATCTCGCGCCCGCTGGGGAGGGTCAGCCAGGCGAAGCCGAGATCGATGGTCATCCCGCGCTCCTTTTCCTCCCGTAGCCGGTCGGGGTCGATGCCGGTCAGGGCGTGGATGAGCGTTGACTTCCCGTGGTCGACGTGGCCGGCGGTGCCTACCGTGTACATGACCTTTGAATCTTAACCACCCCGGGCCGGCCGCCCGCTCACGGGCCTCCAGGAGGCGGCCCGTCCCGAGGTGACCCGCAACGGCGTTTCAACCACCAGGCTACCGACGTCACCTGCGCCCGAGCGCACAGTGGGGAGTAAGGAAATCGATGGCGCGTGCTGCGGACGGAGGACTGCGGACTGGGCACCCGGCTCGGTCCTCGGCCTCCAGCGCTGTACAGGCGAGTGGAGGGGCAATTGGTTGCTAGCGGGCTGGTTCGACAGATGGTATTTGTGACGCACCACATCGCCGGGGTACGTCTGATCCCCCGCGACTGGCTGGAAGGATTCCTGCCCAGCGGGTTTCGCGAGGCGACCTCCGGAGAGATCGCCTTCTGGCACGAGGAGCGAGGGTTGGAGCCCCCGGAACAAGGGGACGGCCAGGGGTCGATGCCCCTGATGGAGGTGGCCGTGTCCGGCGCGACGCCCTACAACGACGGCTCCGCGCTGACCTGAGGCCCGGCGCCTGAGGCGCGGCGCCGCGCCCCGGCAGGGACGACCCTGGCCGTCATCGGGCTGGGCAGGGCGCCTTGCGGCGCTCCAGCCTGGCGATGAACCGATTCCCGTCGCCCCCGCGTCCCCGCCCCGGCCCGCCGGCGCGGGGGCCGGGGGCCAGTGGGCGCCGTGGGGGGAGCGGTTGCTGCCCCGGAAAGGGCCACCGGCCGGCCGGGTTTCCCCGAGGACGCCGGTCGGGTGGACGTCGGTCGGCCCAGACTCCCCGGCGAGCGGTGCACGTAGCGGCACTCCGGGTAGCCGGAGCAGCCAAGGAACGGCCCAAACTGGCTGACGCGCGCTACCAGGGCGCGGCCGCACTGCGGACAGGGCGTCGTCCCGGCCGGCGCGGCCCCCTTGACCGGCGCCGGTCCCGCCCGTGGGCGGGGCAAGGCCTCTCCCGCCTCAGCCGCCTCAGCCCGCCCCCGCCCGGCCTTGGCGCGCGGGGCAGCCTTGGCTCGCGGCACGGTTCCGGGAGGGGGTTCTAGACGCTTCACGTCGCTGACCGCCGCCCCCTTGGCACGGGCGACCGTCTCCGAGAAGGGGGTGTAGAAGTCCTGTAGCATCGCCGTCCACCGCAAGCGCCCGCCGGCGATCTCGTCCAGGGAGTTTTCCAGCTCCGCCGTGAACGGGAGGTCGACGATCCGTGGAAAGTGACCGACCAGGAAGTCGCTGGCCGCGCAGCCCAGCTCGGTCGGTAGCAGCTGACGCTGGGTAAGGGAGACGTAGCCCCGCTCCTGGATGGTAGACACGACGGTGGCGTAGGTGGACGGGCGCCCAACGCCGGCCTCCTCCATGGCCTTGACCAGCGCGGCCTCAGTGTAGCGGCTGGGGGGGCGCGTGAAGTGCTGTCCCGGCAGGACGTCTTCCAGGTGCAGGGGCTGCCCGGCGGTCAGGGGCGGGAGATGGCTGTTGGCCGCTGCCTCGGAGGCCGACTCCTCTATCTCTGGCTTTGGCTCTGGCCCCATGGATTTCGACCCGCTTCGCTCCGGCCCCGTCGCCCCTGGTGCCACGGACTCTGCTGCCACGGACTCTGCTGCCACGTCCGCGCCGTACACGGCCAGCCAGCCAGGGAAGGACAGGGCTGTGGCCTGGGCCTTGAGAGTAAAGCGCCGGTCTGTACCGGTCACGGTGGGGCTATACGTCGCGTCCACCAGGGCCACGTCGCGCACGTAGCGGGCGGGGGCCATCTGGCTGGCCACCATGCGTTTCCAGATCAAGTCGTAAAGGCGCCACTCGTCGGCGGGCAGGGATGCCCGCGTGGTGGCCGGCGTCCTGGCCATGTCTACCGGCCGGATGGCCTCGTGCGCTTCCTGGGCGTTCTTCGTTTTCGTGCGGTAGCGCCGGGGCGAGCCGGGGACGTAGGCGGGGCCGAACTGGGCGGCGATAAGGCGCCGCGCCTCGGCCACGGCGGGGGCTGAGACGGCGACGCTGTCCGTGCGCATGTAGGTGATCAGGCCGGCTTCGTAGAGGGCCTGGGCGAGAGTCATCGTCTTCCTGGCCGGGAGGCGCAGACGGTTTCCGGCGGTCTGCTGCAGCGTGCTGGTGGTGAAGGGGGGCGGCGCCTGGCGGGTGAGCGTCTCACTCCCAGTCTGGCGCACGTGGTAGTCGGCGTCCCGCAGCTGTCCTTCCAGCAGCCGGGCGCTGCCCCCGTCCCCGATGGTGGCCTTTTGCCCGTCGACCGTTACCAGGCGGGCGAGAAAGGCATCGCCGGCCCCCTCGTTGGGGGAGTGCCCTCCAGAAAGGGCCGGGCGGAGCCGCACGTCAATCGTCCAGTACTCCTGGGGCACGAAGGCGGCGATCTCCCGCTCACGGTCGACGACCATGCGCAGGGCAACAGATTGGACGCGCCCGGCTGAGGTTCCCCGCTGCACCTTGCGCCAGAGGAGGGGGCTCAGTCCGTAGCCCACCAGGCGGTCGAGGACTCTCCGGGCCTGCTGGGCGTCGATGAGGTCGGCATCGAGGTCGCGGGGATGGGCCAGGGCGGCCTGGATGGCTCGCTGGGAGATCTCATGGAAGGTGATGCGCCGGTAACGTCCCGGGGGCAGACGCAAGGCCTCGACGAGATGCCAGGCGATCGCCTCTCCCTCTCGATCGGGGTCGGTAGCCAGTAGGACGTCCTCGGCCCCGCGCACCGCCTGGCGCAGGTCGGCCAGGGGACGCTGGGCTTTAGGGAGCAGCTCGTACGCCGGGGCGAAGTCTCGTCCCACGTCGATGCCTAGGGCCTTGGGCGGCAGGTCGCGGACGTGCCCCATGGACGCCGCCACCCGGTACCCCTTCCCTAAGAGGCCGGCGATGGTGCGAGCCTTTTTCGGGCTCTCCACAATGACCAGCTTCATGGCTCACATCTTAGACCAGTTGGCGGGGAGCTGGGAGCGTCGCCCCTTATGTCCGGGCTCGTGAAGGGCGTGGCGTCCTCCCGGAATGGCCCCTCGGGCTCGCCCCGTGGGCGGGGCTCCCGGCCCCCACTACAAGGCCCCCACGTCACATCGCTGGCCGGGAGTCTGAGTGTCACTTGGCGCGACGGTGCGCGGCCGGGGATACTTAGAGCTCAGCGGGCGCAGACCGGGAAGGCACAGTCGGGGAAGGCGCATACCACGGTGCAAGAGCCGGAGCAGGGCAGGGCCGGGGGCAATACGGGAGAGTCTCCCATCCAGCCGCGGACGCTGAAGGGATTCAACGACTACCTCCCTGAGCAGGCGGCGCGGCGGCAGTGGATCATGGAGCGGCTGCGCCACGTCTTCCAGGGCTGGGGATACCAGCCCTTGGAGACGCCGACTCTGGAGTACGCCGACGTCCTGCTGGGGCGTTACGGCGCGGAGGCGGAGAAGCTGATCTACCGCTTCCAGGACCTGGGGGGCCGGGACGTGGCCCTGCGCTACGACCAGACGGTACCGTTCGCCCGGGTGGTAGCCCAGCACCGCACCATCCCCCGGCCGTTCCGGCGCCACCAGTTTCAGCGCGTCTGGCGGGGGGAGAACACCGGCCGGGGGCGGGAGCGTGAGTTCACCCAGTGCGACGTGGACATCGCCGGGGCGTCCGGCCCGGTGGCCGATGCGGAGACGCTGACGATCGCAGCCGCCGGGTTCCACGCCATCGGCTTTCAGCGCGTGCGCGTCCAGGTCAACGACCGAGTGGCGTTCGACCAGCTGGGCCTGAGCAAGGACGAGGTCATCGCCGTCGACAAGCTGGCCAAGATCGGGCCGGAAGGGGTCGTGCGTGAGCTCATCGCCGCCGGGCGCGAAGAGGCGGAGGCCCGCGACGTATTGCAGCGCTTGCGTGACGCCCCGCCCAGTCCTCGGCTGCAGGAGGTGATGGGCATGGCCCATGACCTGGGCATGCCCCCATCGGACTTGGAGTTCGACCCCACGCTGGCCCGCGGCCTGGAGTACTACACCAGCACAGTGCTGGAGGTGACTTCACCCGACTACACCGCCGGGTCGCTCGGCGGTGGTGGGCGTTACGATGGCTTGATCCGGCGCTTCACCGGCCAGGACGTGCCGGCCGTAGGGTTCTCGTTCGGCCTGGAGCGAGTCACCGAGGCCCTGGAGGCCATCGGGGGGTTCGCCGGGTTCCGCGCCACCCCGGCGGCCGTGGCCATTGCCCTGGGGCGGGCCCAGCTGGCCTGGGTAGGGGAGGTAGCAGAGCGGCTGCGGGCGACGGGGGTGGCTGTGGCCGTAGCCACCGAGCCGGATGCTGGGGCCGGCAAGCAGATCGGCGGGGCGGCCAAACTCGGGGCGCGCTTCGCCATCCTGGCCGGCGAGACCGAGGCGGCCAGCGGACAGGTAGGGCTCAAGGATCTTGAGAACGGTCAGCAGGAGATGCTCGACGTGCCGGCGTTGATCGAGCGCCTCCGGCCGCTGCGGGGGGCACCATGATCGGCGGGCCGCTCAACGATGACGGGAAGGACACGTCGATGATTACGCTGGCCGGCACCCTCGAGGGGATCGGCCTGCCGGCGTTGGTGCGCTTCCTGTCTACGCTGCGATCCGCCGGCCGGCTGCTCGTGGCCGACGACGCCTGGGGGGGGGAGATCGTCTTCGACCAGGGGGAGGTGGTGGCAGCCTCCTTTGGCACGGAGCGGGGCCTGGCGGCGCTGGAAGCCATCGCCCTGGCCCTGCCGAAGGCGGAGTTTCGCTTTACCGGGGGCGCCCCGGCCGGGGACCGTGACGTCGACCTGCCGGCCGCGGAGTTCGACGCCTATATCACGTCCCTGGACGAGAGCCAGTCTGCCATAGCCCGCCTGCTCCCCTCGCTGACGGCCGTGCCACATCTGGTAGATCCGGCGGCGGCCCCCATGCCGGAGGGGCAGGATTGGGTCACCATCGACCGCAGCACGCTCTATACCCTCCTGCTCGTAGACGGGCAACGGAGCGTCCACGCCATCTGCGAGTGGCGGAGCGGGCGGGCGGGCCCGGGGAGTCAGTCCCGGCAAGGACGCGGGGAGCGAGGGATCGCCCAGACGCTCAAGGAGCTGGCCTGGCTGGCCGAATCAGGCTTGATCACCGTGGAGGTGCCGCCAGACCCCCCGCCCCCGCCGGGAGGCGGGCGGCAGGGGCCCGCGGCGCAGCCGTCCCTCCCGATGGGCGATCCCGCCGGGGCCGCAGGCGGCGGGTGGGGCGGGCAGCGGGACGATGAACCGGCAGCCGCCAAACCGACCGGCGAGCCCTCTGAGAGCCAGTTCTTGGCCGGCCAGGGGGATGGCGCCTCTGGCCGGTCGGCTGCCCCTGAGGCGCCCGCCTCATCCCGCACGCGGGGCCCCCTCTCGTGGCTCCGTTTCAGCGCCATGCCGGCTCTTGCCCCGGCCTGGCCCGGGCGCCCGCTGCTCACTCCCGCCGAACGCACCCCGCAGGGCGGCGAACCGAGCGCTATCACCGGGGACGCCGGCGTCACGTTGGCGGGGGCTGAAGCTGAAGCGAACCAAGGCGACGAAGCGTCCCTGCGCTACTGGCGGCGCACTGTTGTCCTGGCGGTGCTGGCCCTGATGCTCCTGGCCCTCTCCTGGCTGCAGCAGAATGGCTGGTCAGGGGTGGGGTTAGTGGGCTACCCCATATCTACGGGGGACCGGCAGGTCGCAACTAACTTTCAACCATGGGCCTGTTGCCAAAGTCGGGTATGGTGGTCAGGAGGAGCCGCGGCGCCCCGTGCACGCGACGGGAACGGCCGCTGGGCCGGGACCGGAGGCTCGAACCGGGGACAGGCCCGCTTGAGAAGGGGGAGGGCCCAACGCCGCACCCCCATGGCCGGGCTGGGGGCGCGCCGTTGGGCCAGCTTCTTGACGTCGTACGCGATGGCGGCGCCCAGCGCCTGGATCAGCACCTGTCTCGCCCCCGACACTGCGCCGCCGCAGCCCGTGACGGTCCTTCAGTTCGGCGTTGGCCGTCTCGACCCAGTACGCGCGGCGGCGCCGGCTGCGCTTGGCGGGTGGCGTGCGGAGATAGGCGACGACTCGGTCGCGCAGTCCCCCATCGTCCGGGCGCACGAGGGTGCGGGCGGCCGCCGGGCGCAGCACTGCGCCTTGACCGGGCACGCCCCGCAGACCTTCGGCCGCCCGCGGTAGATCAGGCCACCGGCCCGCCCCGGCAGTGCGCGAGGAGCCCTGGCGGGTGAGGAGGCTGCCCGGTGGGACACCGATAGCGATTAGCGATCGGGCGAACTCGTACACGAAGCGGTCGGCAGAGTAGTCACCCCGGTCGCTCATGGTGCTGTGGGGCGGGATGCTCGCCCGGATGCCCTGCTGCTCCAGCGCCACGTAGTTGGCGTAGGTGGGTCCCGTACTTGGTATCCGCCACCACTTCGGCCACCGTACGCCCGGTCGTGCCTCGATGCTCCTTGAGCAGCCGGTCCAGCAGGTGCTCGTCGGCAACCTCGCCCGGAGGTCACGTCCAGCGCGGTGATGAGACGCGCCCGCCCGCCGTCCACGCCGACGTGCGCCTTGTAATAGAAGGCGTAGAGGACCCCTCGCGCTTGACCAGCCCCGCGTCGGGATCGGTGCGACTGGTCACCAAGGCGTTCACCGGCCCTGGTCCCCGTTGGGCACGTCCTCCGGACCGGCCACGTGCAGCGACGGGCGCGCCGCGCGCCCGCCGTGAGGCCACCGGCCGAGTCCGGCGCCGGCTGCTCCCCCTCGCCGGAGAGGCGCTGGCGGCGTGGGATCGGAGACGGATTCTCCTGCCACACCGTCGCGACGTACCCGGCGCGCTCGGCGCTCGAGTGAGCAGCGCCCGCGCGCCGGCCGACCCAAGACTGGCATTGGCCTTGACCAGCGTGCTGTCCACGTAGAGGACGTCGCCCCGCACCAGGCCGGCCCGCTCGCACTGCGCACCACCTCGGTGAAAGCCGCCTGGTACACGGGCAGGCCGAAGCGCGCCGCGCCTTGGACAGCATCGAGTGGTCCGGCGGCGTCTCGTCGAGGTCGTACCCCAAGAACCAGCGGAAGGCCAGGTGCAGGCGCGCCTCCTCGGCCAGCCGCGCTCCGACGTGATGCCGTAGAGGTACCCGAGCAGCATCAGCTTGAACAGCACCACCGGATCGACCCCCGGCCGGCCGGTGTGGCTGTAGAACCGCGCCGTCAGCGCACCGCACAAAGCTGAGGTCGAGCGCGCCCCGATGCGCGCAGCAAGTGGTCGCTCGGGACCTGCGCTTCTAGCGAGAACTCGTAGAAGCGCTTCGGCGTGAATTCCTTACGGCCCAACATCGTGCCCCACCTCGAACAGGGAGCCACCATCCTACTCAGACCTCGGCCGGTCCGGCCAGAGTTTGGCAACAGGCCCCCATGAGCCGGATTGACATCCGGGGACGGCCAGCGGACAATGACCCCGGCATCAACGCCGACACAACCTCTTGCCGCAAGGAACGTGGCAATGGGCGCGCTGCTGGATGGTTACCCGGGCTGGCTGATCCATAGGATGGGGCAGCGGTAGGACCTCCCGGCGGCGCTCAGGGGCGCACGTCTGAATTGGTGCCGGTCATGCCAACGGTCGGTTGCGTCGACAGTCGCTGTTCGGTGTCGCAGGGGGTGCGCCGAGCCCGTGGCGGGGACTTGTGGTGGGAGCCTGTAGCCTGCGCCCGCCATCGATGCGCTGCCCGGTGCCGACCAAAGCGAGAGATGTGGGGGAGAGCTGCATGGTGGAGCTACGAATCATCGTAGCGGGTGGAGCCCCGCTGCTACAGGCGGGGATCGTGGCGGCGCTGGCCTCTGATGCGCGCCTGCGCCTGGTGGCACAGGTGGAAGACGTCCAGCAAGCGCAAGACTTCTTGAGACGAGGGGCCTGCGATGTCCTGGTGTTGAACACTGAGTCGCCCCACCTCGAGGCGGCGCAGGTGATGGCCCGACACGACGACGGTGGGGACGATGTCCCCGGTGTGCCGGCGAAGGTGCTCGTCCTCACCGATGACGCGAGTCAGCACGAGCTGCTGGCGACGCTCCAGGTGGGCGTGCAGGGCTATGGCATCCGCACCCGTCTGCAGCCGGAGGACATCCGCGCCGCCGTGCTCACCGTGGCGCGGGGTGACTGCTGGCTCTGCGGTATGGCGACGCGCCACCTGGTGCAGCTCGCCATCGTAGACAGCGGCAATGGCGCTCTCGGGGGCGGGCATAGCGGGCCGCTCTCACCACGCGAGGCAGAGGTGTTGCGCCTGGCGGCGGAGGGGGACGGGGAGGAGCAGATCGCCCAGTCCCTGTGCCTCTCCAAGAACACGGTCAAGACGTACCTGCGCCGCATCCGGGAGAAGCTGCAGGCGACTTCACGTGGCGACGCGGTGCGCATCGGCTACGAGCACGGACTGATCCCGGTGCGGCGCCAGACCGGCGCCGCCTGACGCCGCCTGACGCCGCCGGCGAGCCGGCGCAGGGGTCTTGTCCCCCTCGGCCCAGGGGGCTGCGCCCCACCTCCGGGGGCTGCGCCCCACCTCCAGGGGCTGCGCCCCACCTCCGGGGGCTGCGCCCCACCTCCGGGGGCTGCGCCCCACCTCCAGAGGGCCAGAATGCCTGCCTGGCTGGTGCGACATGTGTACTCCTTGGCTACCGGCACCTCATCCCTCGTCCGCCTGACGCCTTGGACAGGGGCGTCACCCTGGCGCAGGGTGACAGGCCCCATCTGCGGGCGGCGTAGGTCTCCTACCAGGATCAACGTGGGGCCGTCACGGGCCGCTTTTGGAGCGCGGCTGTGTCACCCTTTGGGGCGACAGCAAATGTATCCCGCAGGGTGATATACGGAGCGTCTATGTACGTGCTACCTTGGCTAACAGCGCGCAGTGGAGCGCCCCGGACGCGGACCGTCCGAGAGCGATGCGAGCGGGGGTTGGAAATGCCACGCCTCCGACGCTGGCCTGTAAGTCACTACGTCGCGGCGGCGAGGCAAGGTTGGGACAGCAGACGCTTACTGTGACGGTGCCGGTCCAGCACGTCCCAGACGGGGCGGATGCCAGGGGCTCGCGCGGGCCCCCGGGTGCCGTCCATCAGGTGTGCCGTGACGCATAGGGGCCGCCGATGATGGCGCCCATACGCTCCCTCGGCATGTCTGAGATCGCAGCCTCACCCGGCCCCCTTGCGGTCAGCCGGCGCCCCTCTCGCCGGCCGGTTGCCCCAGGCTGTCCCGGCCACTGAGGCAGCAGGTAGAGAGACACCCACCCTTAGACCGCGGCCGAGTCAAGTCGAGCAGAAAGCAAAGAACGGAAAACATGACCGAACGAACGACCAAGAAGAACACTCGCCGGACGCCGAGCAAGGTCATCAGTGGTCTGACGATCGGCGCGTTGACCCTGGCGTTGGCCCTGCCCACGGCCGCCTTTGCCGGCGACGTGACGATCACGCGCAACAACCAGTCCTCCGGGGCTGACCAGTTCAGCGTGAACCAGCCCCAGAGCCAGATCGCCCGCAACCGGGCCCGCCAGAGCGCCGAGCAGGACGCCATGACGAGCAACAGCGCCTCTCAGGGCGCCGCGGTGTCCAACAGCGCGCCGAACGTCCAGACGCTGGGGGCCACCTCCAGCTCGAGCAACAGCGTGGACGCCGACGCCGGCAGCGCGGCCAGCAGCCGTGCCGCTTCCGGCTCGGCCTTTGCTCTGGGCAACCTGACCGCCGTGCTGATGGACGCCCGCCAGACCGGTTCGGCCAACGCCAGCGGGACGGCGAGGACCGACACCGACACCGGCAACGCCAACGCCATGGCCAGCGGCTCGAACCGGGCCAATGGCGGTGCGGTGGGCGTGCTCAGCGGCCAGACCTCCGGGCGGGGCGGTGACCCGTATGCCAGCTCCGATTCTATGGGCGGCAACGGCGGCAGCTCCATAGCTGCGGGCACGTCTAGCGGTGGTCGCGGCGGCGATGGCTCTACCGGCGCTGCCTCCTCCGGTGGTGATGGTGGTGACTCCGGCGCCGCCTCCAGCTCGGTCGGAGGTAGCGCGACCTCCGGCGAGCGCTCGCAGGGCGGCAACGCCGCTACAGGCACCGGCGCAACTGGCGTTGGTGGGGCGGCTACCGGCAGTTCTGGGGCCGGGGGTGGGGCCTCGAACGCCGAGGCCGGGGCCGGCAACGGCGGCAGCGGGGGCAACTCTGCGGCCACCGGGGGCAATGGCACCGGCGGGGCCGGGGGCGACGCCGCCAGCACGGTCGGATCGACCGCAGGTGCCGGTGGCCCCTCCATGTCGTCGGCCACGACCGGCGCCGGCGGGGCCGGCGGGAGCAACGGCGCCACCATCACCGCCAACGGTGGTCGCGGTGGTGAGGCGGGCCATATGGCCGTGGGTGGCGACACCGGCGGGAACGTCAGCATGGCCGCTATCGCCGGCGGTGCGTCGATCAACACGATCAACGCCCCTACCACCTCCACCGGCACGGGCCTGGCGGCCAGCGGGAACGCCACCGGCGGCGCCGCTTCCTCGGGCAGCAACGTCACGGCGAGCCCCACGTCGTCCTCTTCTGTCAGCCAGGGCCAGACGAACAATCAGACCCAGTCCGGGTCCAACACCCAGACCGGCGGCCAGGGTGCCAATACCGGCGCCCAGGGCAGCGGCCAGACCTCCGGCCAGGGCACCGGCGTGCAGGGCCAGGGCTAGTCCAGATGCGGCAGCCGTCCCCTGTCCGGCCAGGCGCCGGGCGGGGGACGGCCCGCCGGGGACGTGACTATGGCTTTACCTGCCTACAGGGCGCGCACCGCAACAACGCCCGAGCCGGTTGTCGGCCCGGGTCTCCCTAACCACATGCAGGAGAAGAAGCACACAATGGCATCTCAGAAGACCCGTCGCACGAGCAAGCTGGCCACCGGCCTGTCCATCGGGGCGCTGGCGCTGGCCCTCGTGATCCCCTCGGCAGCCTTTGCCGGCGAAGTCACGGTCAGGCGGAACAACCAGTCCTCCGGGAACGACACCTTCAGCGTCCTGCAGTCCCAGAGCGAGGCGGCTCGTAATCAGGCGCGTCAGCATGCTGACCAGTCGGCCGACGCCCGCAACTCGGCCTCCCAGACCGGCTCGGTGTCCAACAGCGCGCCGAACACCCAGACGGCCACCGGCAGCTCCACGTCCAGCAACGACGTGGACGTGGATGCCTTTAGCTCGGCCAGCAGCCGCGCCTCCAGCGGCCTGGCGGCGGCCCTGGGCAACGCCACGAACGTGCGCCTATCGGCGATGCAGAGCGCCAGCGCCAACGCCAGCGGGACGGCGAGCAACACCACCGACACCGGCAATGCCAACGCCACGGCCAGCGGCTCGAACCAGGCCAACGGGGGCGGCGTGCTGGCAGGCAACCTCCAGAGCAGCGGGCGGGGCGGTGACCCGACGGCCGTCTCCGGCTCAGAGGGCGGCCACGGCGGCAACTCGTCGGCTACCGGCTCCTCTACCGGCGCGATGGGCGGCAGCGGGGCATCTGGCGCGTATTCCATGGGCGGCGACGGCGGCAACACCTCCGCTGGGGCCGGCTCGATCGGTGGCAGCGCCAGCTCCGATACCTCGTCCAACGGCGGCAACGGCGGCGGCGCTGGCGCTGGCGGGGCGGCTACCGGCAGTTCTGGGGCCGGGGGCGGGGCCTCTAACGCTGGCGCTGGCGCTGGCGCTGGTGGCGCTGGTGGCGGCTCTTCGGCCACCGGGGGCAGCGGCACCGGCGGGGCCGGGGGCGACGCCGCCAGCACGGTCGGATCGACCGCGGGTGCCGGTGGCCCCTCCATGTCGTCAGCCACGACCGGGGCCGGCGGGGCCGGCGGCGCCAACAGCGCCACTATCACCGCCAACGGCGGGAGCGGCGGGACTGCCGGCCATGTCGCGGGCGGCGGGATTACCGGCTACAACCGCAGCGATGCCTCGATCTCCGGTGGTATCGCGGCCAATACCCTGAACGCCCCGACGCAGAGCAGCGGCTCGGCAACGGCGATCAGCGGGAACGCCACCGGCGGCACCGCCAACTCGGGCAGCAACGTCACCGCCAGCCCCACGTCGTCCTCCACCGTGAGCCAGGGCCAGACGAACAATCAGACCCAGTCTGGCTCCACCACCCAGAGCGGCAGCCAGGGCTCCACGACCGGCGCCCAGGGCAGTGGCCAGACCTCCGGGCAGGGCACCGGGGCCCAGGATCAGGGCAACAGCTAACGAGCTCTGGGGGCGGCCTTCTAAGGCAGCTGGCCCCGCCTTCCTGGCGGGGCCGGTCGCTCGGTCATCTCCGAGTGGCCGGCCCCGCCTCCTGGTGGGACCGGCTGCCTTTCCTCTGCCCCATCCGCGGCTGAGGGCAAGCCCCCGATGCCTGCGACCGACTCACGGAGTCTCCGCCGGCGGCGCACCCGCCGTCCGGTTACCCGCTGGAACACTTCCCGCCTACTACCGTTCAGTGCGCCCCTTAGTCTTGCCGTTCGTCTCTACCGCCTTCGTTTCAGTCGCTTCCTTTACTCGTCTCTTCGTCCGCGTCGCTACGTTGTCGCTACTCGCCAGGAGCATGAGAATGCCGGTCAAGCTGGGACGCAGGCTGCCGTGGGCCATCACGCTGGCGACGCTGTTGCTGTGGGCCATGTCCCCCGGAGGATGGGGAAGGTCTGTCCTGGAAGGCGCTGCGTTCACCCACCTGTCCGGCTTAATCGGGCGGCAAATCAGCGCCGCCACGTACAGCGATCCAATAGAAGAAGATGGCGCCGCCGGAGACGGCATCCATAAGGGCAGCGCCCAGCAGGGGAGCAGCCATCTGGAGAGCATCCACAACGGCGTGTACCGCCCCGGAGGTGTGAGTAGCCTCCCGGAGTGCGAGCCGTCCCAGGCTGTTCCCCCCACCCCATCCGCGCCGTCGCCCGTCCCTCCCTTCCCCCAAGGGGCAACGCCCGATGCGGCAACGTCCGGCCCGACGCAGGCGACGTTTCGCCTCTGCGGCACGGGTGACAGCCAGGCCGCTCGGTCAATCGAGCAGCTGGTGGCCGGGAGGCCGTTCAGCGCCACACTGGTTGGCCTGCGAGACGGCTGCGCCGAGCTGACCATCACGGTCACCGGCGCCATGCCTGGGTCGCCGTCCAGCGGGCGGCAGAGCACGAACTTGACTGTCGGCGCCGGGCGGGGTGGAGGCCAGGGTGTCGCCGTACGCATCGTGTCCGAGAACGGGACAACGCAGGCGAGCATCACGCCGGCGAGCTGATTAACACGCTTTGCCCCTGTGCAACCTCTGGACGGCCAGTGGGCGGCCAGTGGACGCCGGGGCAGGGTGAACCAGAAGGATTCGGGATGAGAACAACAGGAACGTCTTCCCCCGCCTCGACCAGTCCACCCCAGCGCCCCGCGGCGCTTGATCGGTTGTTGCGGAGCCTGAGTGGCCGGGGGGGATGTTCCTCAAGAGGGCGATCTCGCCCATTCCCTCTAGCCGCCGTCGTGGCAATGGCCCTCATCTTCTCCCCCGTGGCGTCACAGTACGTCTCGGCTGATCTGCCGGCCAAGCAAGAGGCGCCCAGGCAAGAGCCCGCAAAGACAGACACGTCGGCGAAGACAGACACGTCCGTAACGACGTCTGCCTCTAGCAACCAAGATCAGACGCAGCAGCAACCTAAGACTAAGACCGAGCAGAGCACCACCCAGCAGGGGCAGTCAGGGTCTACGACGGTGGCGCCGGCCACGGCCATCCCGGCAACAGCTGTCCCGGCAACTGCGGTCGCCGCGACATCAGTGCCGGCCACGACCGTCTCAGTCACAGCCGTCCCGGGGACTTCGACACCCGCCCCCGCCACGGCGACCGCTACCGCCAAGCCCGCTACGTCAGCCACGGCCACCGGCGAGGGGGCGGCGCTCGCCGCCAGTAACGGGGCAACAGCTACGGCTACACCCACGGGCACCACGGCGGCGACGGCTACACCTGCGGCCACGGCCACCGCTACGCCCGCCGGGACGGTCACGGGCAGCCCCACTGCTAGCCCCAGCGGCACGGCCACGAGCACGGCGACGTCGACCTCGACCGGCACGGCGACAGCCACGGCGACGTCGACCTCGACCGGCACGGCCACGAGCACGGCCACGGCTACCTCGACTGGGACGGCCACCGCCGCACCGGCCACTGGGGCGACCATTACGCCGTGCCCCACGCGGACGCCTATAGCCGATGGCGTCAATTCGCCTTCCGGCTGTGCGTCTCCGGCGCCGAACACCACCAACACGTCCACGACCTCCACGACGAGCGGAGACATCACCTCCACCGGGGCGCAGGCCCAGACTGGCCTGGCCAATAGCCAGCTCACCGGCGCCGTTACCGGCGGTGGATCGGCCCCGGTCTCGGCCGCCAACATCAACGTCGCCGGCGTGACCGACCAGGGCATCGCCAATGGGCAGAGTGGCCTGAGCGCCGCTGAAGGGGCCACCGCTGAGCTGGCCGTGGCCGGCGCGGTGAACGCCACCAATGTTAGCCAGACCACCGCCGGCTCTGGCGTGGCCAGCGCCACCGGGTTGAATGCCCAGAACGCCGTCACCAACAGTGCGCAGGCCGCTGTGCTGGTGAATGGCTCCAACCAGGCGCCGGTCAGCGTCGTCTCCTCCAATACCGTGTCCATCAAGGACACCGGGACAGCAGACGCCATCTCCGGGGCCGCCCTGGCCAAGGGCGGGGCGGCTAACCTGGCGGCCGGGGTATTGATCACGCCGATGGCGACGGCCGCCGGCGGGGCGGTGAACCCCACGGCGACGCCGCACCCCGGGGCCACTGCCCCACTGAGCGGGGCGGCTTCGGCCACCGGGCTGACCTCGAACAATACCCTACAAGACAGCCAGACCAACATCGTCGCCGCCCCTGTCGGGGCCGGGGCCGCCGGCACCCCGGTGAGCGTCGTCTATGACCAGACGGCCAACGTCACGGCCGGGGAGTGGGGGACGGCGAGCTCTGCCCCTGTCTGCGCCGGGGCCGCTTGCCCCGGGGCCACACCGGGGGCCACTCCCCTACCTGGCGCCGGTGGGACTGCCCCAGCGGGTGTCACGGTGACCAACGAGACGGTTACCCAGTCCTCTAGCGGGGCGGCCCAGGCCCAGGGCTTGACGGCGCAGAATGCCGTCAACACCAACGCCACCGCCAACGTCCGCGTGGGGGGCAACAACTACGGGATCATTCAGGTCGTCGTCGAGACCGTGACCCGGATCGTCAACTGGGGTCGCGCCGTCGCCGGCTCCGGCGATGCCGGGGCCAACGGCGGGGCAGCGACGACGGATCTCCAGGGCCAGGCTGGCTCCACGGCGGCGCCCGCCATACCGAGCAGCGGGACACAGACACAGACCAGCGCCGAGAGCGGCAACGCCGACGCCGTCGGAGCTCGGGTCACCAACCAGGTCGACCTGCGCAACTCCACCACCGTGCGAGTCGCCGGAGACAACTACAGCCCCATCGAGGTGGTGGTGCGCCTGGCGGTGAACCTGTTCAACTGGGGCACCGGGCGGGCGCACTCCGGTGATAGCCAGGCCTCCGGCCAGCCGGCCACGACCTCGGGGGCCGGCGGGGCGCTGATCAACCGCAGCGGTACCAGGGCCACGAGTGGTTCCGCGAGCGCCACCGGACTAGACGTGCAGAACGGCGTCAACCTCGGCGCCGACGTCTACGTGGACGTCGCCGGCAACAACTACGGCAACATCACCGTCCGCGTGCTGTTCGATACGACGATCGAGAACCGGGGACAGGCAGAGGTCTCTTCCGGCAAGGCGGTTGCCAACGGCGCCCCGGCCACGACCAAGGGCGGGGGCGATGCGACCGCCGCCGACGTAGACGCGCCGGTGGTTATCCGCAGCGCGGCCACCTCCGGTCAGAAAGAGAACCGTGGCGCTGTCACCACCGGCGATGCCCCGGCTACCAACGCCCAGAGCGTCGCCGGGGGCGCCGTGGTGAACAAGAGTGCCTCCGGCTCGATCAACACCAGCGCCCGTAACAGCAGCGAGACGGCGGCGCAGTCCGGTAACGGGAACGGCGTGGGCGTCAACAGCAACGTGTCCGCCGCGAGCAGCCAAGTGGTGGGCGTCTCTGCCCCCGGGTCGAGTGACCCGCGGGCGACGAACTCCTCCACCTTGGCGGTGACGACGGACGGGCGGGCCAATATCCGCTCCGGCAACGCCATGGCCCAGGCCACGCCGACCCCAACACCGCTTCCGACCGCGACGCCAAGAACCACTAACGAGTACCGTCCTATCGGCAACGGAAATGGGAGCTCTGTACCGGAAAACCCGCCGGTGGTGAAGTCGGTACCCACGGTGATTGTGGTGCCGAATGGGGACATCTTCGAGCTTGACCCCAATTACGTCTGGCAGCCCATGCGGGCCGGCGACGAGGCCCTGTGGAATACGCCGGGGCAGAAGCTCCCCCAGGGCACCCGGCGGCCGCCGGGTGGCTACTACGAAGTCGATCCCTGGGCCGGGCTGCCGGGCCTCGGTGGGCTGGCTGTGCCCGACGGCGGTAGCCGTGGCACGCCGGGTGACGTGACCGCCGCCACGCCGGCGCCGGCAGCTGACCGCCTGGCCGGCGCGGCCCTCGTCCCGGACGGCACGAAGCCGGGTGGGCCAAGCCGGGGGGCCGGCGCCGGCGTCGGCGCCGGCGCGGCCGCGGGGAGTGGACCAGAAGTGGCCGCCGAGGCAGAGGCGCCCGCGGTGGACGAGGCTGCACCCGTGGCGGAGGCCATGGCGGAGCGCCCGACGTCAGGGATGCCCGGGGGGGTATCGGCCGTTGCCGGGACGCGGCCATCGGCTGGAGGCTCCCCGCTGTGGTGGTGGCCCGTCGCCGCCCTCTTGAGCAGTGTGATCGCCTTGATCGCCGCCGGCAAACGGCGCCGTGAGTGGCTGGGGGCGATGTTGACGCGGGGCTTGATGCGCGTCCGCGTGGGCCTGGCTGCGCTGGCCGCCGTTGTGGTGGTGCACCACGGCTGGTGGAAGAGGTAACAGAGTGATGACAGTTCCGACAGGCCTCATGCGGTTGATCTTCGCCCTCTCCGCCCTGGTGCTCTGGACCGGGCCGCTGGGTAGCCCCCTGGCTCTGGCCCAGGCCGTCCCGGAACGCGCCGTCGCACCGGACGAGCTGGAGCTCTTCCGGGTTTCGGCGGACGTCCAGGCCCCGCGAGATAGCGCCGGGCGCATCCGCTTCGAGACCACGCTGAACTACCGGCTGCGCAGCGTCTCCAACGGTTTCGTGCTCCTGTTTATTTTCGAAGGCGACTCTGAGAGCGCGACACGCAACAGCGACCAGGGTCACAAGGTGGCATGGGGCTCCGGCCAGGCCACGCTGGCCACGCTCTACGAGCCCCGGCCCGGCGTGGAGACGGTAACCCTGTTCGCCGGCCTCTTCAGGGAGGATGAGACGCTCCTGGCGTGGTCTTCGACGACGCCCATCTCCCTGGCGGCCTGGCCGGGGCGGGCCGCCTTTGCCAGCGCCATGAGCGCCCGCGCCGGCGGCGACTTTGGCCGGGCGGTGGGGCAGCTGACGGCGGCGATCGACTTCGCCCCCGGCAACGCCAGCTTCTATTATTGGCGGGCCGATACCCAGCTCCACCTCAACCAGTATGACGCCGCGATCGCCGACTTCAACCGCGCCCTCGATCTGGTGCCGGACGACCGAGCCAGCCTGGTGGGGCGCGGCGTGGCCCGGCTGTGGCAGGACGATTGGCAGTCGGCCATCGCCGACGTGACACCGGTGATCGAGGCCCCGGGGACGGCCGACCAGCTCACCGCCTGGGCCCTGCGGACACGTGGTATCGCCCGGGCGGGGCTCGGTCTCTCCGCACCGGCCCTGGCCGACTACCAGGCCTACCTCGCCCTGGCCCCGCAGGCCCCCGACCGGAGCACTGTGGAACGGTGGATGGAGGAGCTGAGCGCCGGCGCCGCGTCAGCCGCACGTTGAGACTGCTCCTTGAGGTGAAGAGTTGGATAGAGGTCTATCGCGCGCCCTGATTGCCCTGCTTCTGGTGGGATCCGTGGTGGGGGGCGGGTCACCGGCCGTGGCCTCCGCCGGGGTGGTGCGCCAGGAGGCTGAGCCGGACCCACCCCCGGGGGAGGGGATGCCTCCGGGGGAGCCGGCCCCGCCCGCACCACAGTCCGGACTGCTGCCCGGGACGCCGGTGCTCCTCAAGGACACGCCGCACCTGTGGATCGCCGACGAACAAGGCGCCCTGCACTGGGTCGGCGATACCTCCGCCTTGGTGGGTATTCCAGTGGCCTGGGAGCGGCGTCGGGAGGTGACGTACGCCGAACTGCGGACGTACCCGCTGTCGTCACCTGTGGTTTCGGCAGGATTGGTGAAAGACGGCGATCCGATCTACCTGGTTAAGTGGGAGGCCCGTGAGCGGCTGCCACGTCTCTTGCATGTGTTGTCTATCGCCGATATCGAGCTGTTCGGCCTTAACGCCGAGAACTATGGGGCCATCCTGTTTGAACGACCGGCCTGGGAGCAGGCCTCTGGTATCTCGCTCGACCGCCTGCGTCGTGGCGTCCTCGTCCCGGTGCAGTCCACGACGCCACCCCTGGCGGGCCTCCTGCCTCGCGATGAGCTGGGGTTGTTCTATGACTCCGCCCTGGGGAGCGTTCCCGGGGAAACCATCGTCAAGTGGATGGACACGGTGAACGTGGAGGTACGCGGCACCCCGGCGGCCGAGGACCTGGCGTCCCTGGATGGGGCCATCGCCGAGCTACGCACTATCCTCGCACCGCTGGAGATTCGCCGTGTCCCTAGCAGGGGCAACTTGATCGTGCACTACGTCCGCCAGGGGGAGGCGGCGAGTGCCACCGGGGGCGCCATCCGTACCGGAGATGGGGCGGCCGCGCTCACCGCCAGCGGCGGGACATTGACCAGGTGCGAGACGGTGGTGGGCACCGATACCGGCCCGGAGCAGCGCCGGCTGATCATGCGCCACGGCCTGGGCCACTGCCTCGGGCTCGGCCACAACCGCCGCACGGAGAGCGTGCTGAACGCTTCCCTGGCCCATGAGGGTGGACAGGCAGCGGTACAGCCAGGGCAGACGAAAGACGCGGTGGGGTCGACGTACTCACCGATCGACCGCACTTTGCTCCGGACGCTGTACCACGCCAACGTCGAGCCGGACATGAACCGGGAGCAGCTGACCAGGCTCTTCGGGTAAGCCGGACGTCTGCAAGCCAAGGACGTCCGTCGGCCGGGGAGACGAGATCGTCTCCCCGGCTCTCCCCGGCTGGATATCTCTGGCGCCTGGCTGCGCCGTGCCTGCAAACCCGCTGGTGGCGATCAGCCCGGGCGTGAAGCGCGGGCACGTCCCATCTGGCGCATGGCCTTCTGGCGGGCGCCGGCGATGCGGTGGAGGCGAAGCCGCGGGAGCTGCACGGCTGCGGTGTCACCGGCGGCGACGGCCCGCTGCCATTCCTCGGCCAGGGCACGGGTCTCCCGGCCCATCTCCTGGAGGAGCTTTTGTGCCCGGCGAAATGAGTAGGCCGCCGGTGTGGGGATGGCGTCCGATGGGGGGGGCAGGTTGGCGAGGGCCGTTCCCGCCGCCTCCAGGCCATGCAAAGCGGCCCCTACCGATTCCCGCCAGGTGGTATCGGTCACCAAGGATGGTGACTCTTCCAGACGGACGATCAGCTCGCCGACCGGCTGGATCGCCGCCTGGTGGGCCGTCAACGCGTCGGCCAGCGACTGGCTGTACTGTTCGGCGTCTTGCGTTGCGGCCCTCTCAGCTCCTTCCGGCATCGTCCCGGGTGGGCTCCCTTCTGGTGGTGTGCCCCCATCTTATCCCACGGGACTGGGCCGCTGCGGCCGTCGCTCGCGTCGCCGGCTGAAACTGAGTGCCTCGCCCCGCGTCATCGCCCAGGCGCGGCCTTCTCCGTCGACGGGGAGCTTTCCCCGGCCCCGCCCTGGGCGCTGACCCGGTAATACCGGTAATAGACGTGGCAGCAGTAGTCGCACCCCGCGCCTGCCGGAAGCGGGGCAGGGGAGCATCCTCGATCACAGGGCGAGAGCCTGCAAGGCGGCATCGATGGCCGCCAGGTGCATGGTCACCCGCTGCTGCAGGGGCAGGGAGGTTGGCGTCTCCACCGTAGCCGTGGCCATCTGGTGGATGTCCGGCTCATCGACATTTTCCGAGTCCAACGGGCCGCCACCGTCGGGAATCGCTGCGTCTGCATCGCTCGTGGTGGGAGGCGCCGGTGGCGGCGGTGGAGTCGGTGAGGGGACGGAGCGGTGGTAGCGGGCCACGTAGAAGGGCAGGGGCCAGGCGGTAAAGGTGCGCCGGCCCTCTCGGAGCCTCTCACCATCTAGCTCGACAACGCTGTCCTTGAGGGGGATCTCGCCGTCCACGTCCGTTCCGGGGTGCACCGGTCCAAGGTGCCTCACGCTCTCGACGATGGCGCGGCCGAGAGCGGCCGGCGCGAACACGTACAGTCCGGGGGCGTCGACGTCCTCGTGGCAGTCTATAAATAGGTCAAAGACCCGTCCCCTGAGCGCCCGCTTGAGAGCGCCCACTTCCTGGGTGCCCTTGACCGCCCGCCGGAAGCTGCGGTTGAGGTCGCGCCCGGCGGGGCCCACTCGCCGGTTGTGAACGTAGCCCCAGGGGTTCAGGCAGGGGGTCACGGTAAACTCCACGTCCGGCCACGACCGGTAGCGCTCTTCCTCCAGGAAGCGTGTCACCGCCTCGGCACCGGCCGGCTCGTCGCCGTGCGTCCCGCCGTTGAGAAACACCTTGCGGGGGAACACCCGGCGGGGAGAGACGCCCCAGGAGGTCTCGCCCGTTGCGCGTCTTCTCCTGCTGGGTGGGGCGTAGACGAGGAGGAGGTCGTAGCGCTCGGTGCCGTCCGGCGTCACCTGCTGGCCGAAGATGCGGGACGAGAGGGGCGGTCTAGCGGCGGCCAGGATACGCCCGGCCAGGGCGCCATAGTCGCGCCGGACAAGGGCCGGATCGGTCTCGGTTGCAGTCGCCCGTGCAGGTGTGGCTTCAGAGGTCATGTACGGGGCGCTGGGGGCGCGACTCGGGGGCCGCCCTGGGGCGCCGGGTTGGTTGGACGATGGTAACCCGTTGGGCCGTTGGATGGTAACAATCAGATTGTAGTTGGCGGTCAAGATAGGGCTTTGCCCAAAATGTGCCAGTAGCGCCTAAGTACAGCGCCAGCAGCGGCAACGCTAACCTGGGCGCAATCCACCGATTGGTGTCTCAGCGGACTTTTTGGGCAAAGCCGTCAAGATAGCGCTGCCCCCCATTCGTGTTACGCTGTCTTGGGCAGCCTGCCGGCGTGGCCGGCGTGGCGACGGCGACTCGACCGCCCGGCACCTGCCTGGGAGGCAGTGCAAGATGCCGGCGGCGCCTGCCGGGTAGGGGCAGCGGGCGGTAGTGTGGGCCGGCAACGATGTATCTTGTCTTGTCTTGCGACGTGACCGGGTCATGGAGGGTGCCATAGTGGGCGCGGCGGAGGGGCGCCGGTGAATCAAACGGCCCTGTCTCAGGACGCGCCGGCTGCGGCCCGTAGTAGGCAGCGCCTCGAGGCAGGCTTGCTGGAGGCGCTGTGCGAGGCATCTCCCGACGGCATCCTCGTCGTCTCCGAAGAAAGGCGGTTGCTGGCTTTCAACCGCCGCTTCGTGGACATGTGGGGCATTCCGGAAGATGTTCTCCACACCGGCCTGGACGAGAAGGTGCTGGCCACGGTACAGGATAAGCTGATTGATCCGCAGCGCTTCCATGCTCGGGTGGCCTATCTCTACCAGCATCCCGAGGAGACGTCGAGCGACGCCATCCCGCTGACCGATGGGCGGACGTTCGAGCGGTACAGCGCGGCCGTGCGGGGCGTCGGCAATGCGGTCTACGGCCGGGTGTGGTTCTTCCGGGATGTCACCGACCGCCTGACGGCGGAAGCGGCCAGCGCCCAGCTCATCCGCGAGCAGGCGGCGCGGGAGAACGTCCTCCGTCACACCGCCCGGCTGCGGGCGCTCCACGAGGCAGCCCTGACCATCGCTGCCCCGATACCGGCGGAGCCGGAGGCGGTGGCCTCGCTCCTGGCTCGTGTGATCCGGCACGCCGTGGAGGCCCTGGAGGGGCGGGACGGGCGGATTGTGCTGGCCGAGAACGCCGCCTGGCAGGAGCTGGTGCCGGGGAGCTCCCCTGCCGATGGGCTCGTCCTGCTCGACCATGATGAGAGCCTGCGCCGGATGCGCCTGCGTCCCCGCGGGGCGACGGCCCACGTCCTGGCCAGTGGCCGGTTGGTGCTCGTCGAGGACACCATGGCACCGGACGCGTACGGGCCCTATCCGAAGCTGGCCCAGGCAGGTATCGGGTCGTTCGTCGTCGCCCCGCTGGTCGCCGACCAGCACGTCCTGGGGGCCCTCTCGGTGACGTTCGGGAGCCACCGACAGCTTGATGCAGAGGATCGGGACGCCCTCCAGCTGTTCGCCGCCCACGCGGCGACGGCGCTGGAGCGCGTCCGCCTGGCGGCCGAGCGTCAGGCCGCCCTACGCGATCTAGCCAAGCAGGAGGCCGAGGCGGAGGCCCTGCGCCACCTTGATCAGCTGAGAAGCAACCTGCTGCTGATGATCTCCCACGAGCTGCGTACCCCGTTGACCTTGATCCACGGCTATGCCGAGCTCCTCCAGGCCCGCATCGGCTCGCTCTCCCCTGAGGCGGCACAGACGATGGCCGGCCGCATCCACGCTGGATCAACCCAGCTGGCGCGCTTGATGGATGGCCTGCTCGACTTTACCCACATCAAGCACGGCGACGTCCTGATCCGGCCGGTGGTCTTCGACCTGGTCTCCGTGTTGGAGGACGTCGTCAATCGCTTCCGGGTCAATCCGGGCGGTGACCGCCTGGTGTTCCTGGGCACGGGGCGGCTGACCGTACGTGCCGACCAGGAGCGTATCGCCCAGGCCCTCTCGAACCTGATCGAGAACGCCCTGACCTACGCCCCCGAAGGGCCTATCGTCGTCCGCGTGCGGGCCGCCGAGCGCACGGTAGAGGGAGGCTGCGGGGGGCAAGGCGCTGCGAGCTGGGTGCGTGTTGAGGTGGAGGACGAGGGGCCGGGCCTGCCGCTGGATGAGCAGTCTCAGGTTTGGGACAGCTTCTTTCGTGGCGCCCGCGTCGCTGGCCTGAACGTCGCACCAGGGAGCGGGATCGGCCTGGCTACGGTCAAGGCCCTGGTGGAGACCCACGGCGGGGCCGTCGGACTGGAGAGCGTCCCAGGGCGGGGGGCCTGCTTCTGGTTCGAGCTCCCGGCGGCTGCCGAAGTCCCGGCTCAGGGACCTGACCGACCCCGCTGACCCCCGGCCGCAACGCCTGCGGCCCCTGTGGCTCCCGTGGCCCCTCGGGCGCGACGTGCCCGAGACCAACGACAGCTGGCGCTCACTGCTCCGGCGGCCCCTCTCCCGGAGGCGAGTCGGCTCTGGACTGGGCCTTGGCCAGTCCCTCCATCACGGCGTCGGCGAACTCTACGAGAGAGAACGGCTTGATCATGTAGCGGTCGGCCCCGGCGCTGAGTCCGGCCTGCACCTGCGCCGGCTGGGCGGCGGCGGAGAGGAGGATGACGTAGGTGGAGGCCAGCGCGGGGTCGGCGCGGATGGCGGCCGTCAGCTCCAGCCCGTTCCGGCCGGGCATCAGGACGTCCAGGACGACCAGTGCGGGGCGGTGCTCCTGGATCAACGACCACGCCATGTGGCCGTTGGTTGCCTCCAGGATGGTGTAAGGACCAGGGGTCAGCGTGAGGGATATCAGCTCGCGAACGTCCGGTACGTCGTCGGCTACCAAGATCGTGGTCATCGATCTCCTGCGTTCGCCAGCCAGACAAGGGGCTCCACCCCACCTCACGGCGAGGGCCGCCCGCCCCAACACAGGGGCTCCCGGCCCACAACGAGGGAGATGATACTACTCATGGCCTTATTGTCAGGGTGAATGCGGGCGGCGGGGCAGACGCTGGGTCGAGCGCACCGTCTCCAGCAACTACCGCCACGGCGCCTCCGTTCCGAATCCGGCAGTCCGTCAGCTCGCACCTCCCGACTATGTTGCAGACCCCGATCGGCCGGCCGGGCATCCCGGCCCGGCGTTTGCCGGCCGTCCCCGACGTCCCGCCCTCCCGGCCCGCCGTCCCCGACCGGCGGCGCCCGGTCTCTGAGCACGCCCCGCGCTCCACGGGTCAGCCGTCGTCCCATCCCCTTCCCGTGGCCGGGAGCCTCCGGCGAGAAGCCCCCCAAAGAGGCCCTACCGGCCGGCGGGGTCCGCGCCGCCGTCGCGCCCACCGACCGGCGGGGGGATTGTCCCGGACGCTGGCTCTCGTCCTCGTGCCCCTGCTGATCCTCCTGACGTGGCGCTGCGCGGCCCCCCGTCCCGACGTGCCGGGGCCGCCGGCAGCCGACTCCCGGCCGGCCGGCGGGCTGGGTTCGGTGCTGGGCGCCAGGGCGGCCCTCGCCGGCCCGGATGGGTCAAGCGGGTCCGGCGTCCTCGATAGTGGAACGGCGGCTGCTTTGCCGGCGCCGCGCCCGGATGCCGTGCTCCAGGCGGTGGTGGAGCGCACCATCGATCCACGGAACGGGACGGCGGCCGTGTTCGTCCGTCACCTACGCACCGGGGCCAGCGCCGGCCTCCGTGAGGACATGCTCTTCCCGTCGGCCAGCCTGGCCAAGGTCCCGATCCTGGTGGAGGTGTACCGGCAACTGGCCACGGGCGTACTCCGCCAGGATGAGACTATCCTCATCACGGCCGGGAGCATCACGGATGGTGCCGGGGTGCTCCAGGCTCGAGTGGGGGAGCGTCTTCGGGTCTCGGAGCTGCTGCGCCTCAGCGTCAGCGTCAGCGATAACGTGGCCGCCCGGTTGCTCCTCCAGCGCGCCGGGGGCGTAGAGGCGGTGAATCGCACGATGGTCAACCTCGGCCTGAGCCAGACACGCCTCTACGCCGACGACCGCCCCAACACCACCAGCGCTGCGGAGATGGCGTCGCTCCTGGCCTGGATGGCGACATGGACTCCCACCAGTCCCACCGGCCGGCCGGCCTCCTCGCGGGCCTCCGGCGGGACGGCGGCCCTACCGGCCAGGCCCTTGCCGGACGCCCTTGCGGCCCTCCTGGCCCTGCCCCAGAATCAGGCCTGGCTTGCCCAGGGTGTGCCCGCGTCCGTGCCGGTGGCGCATAAGAGCGGACAGCTCCCCAACGTGCGCCACGACGCCGGGATTGTCTATGCCCCCAACAATCCCTACGTCGTGGTTGTGCTGACCGATGACTTGGCCCACCAGGGCGACGCCGAAGACACCATCATGACTCTCTCCCGGCGGGTCTTCGAGCACTTTTCCCGGAGGTAAGCATCTCCCTCTAGTACAGTTCCGCGGAAGTCCTGCAGCAGGCCCCAACCTGGGAGACCTGCTGAAGGACTTCAACCCAGGTGTACTAGTACTACTTCGTTAGCAGGCAGGGTAGACTTGGGCATGGTGCTGCAACCTGTGCAGGTCCCGCGGGCGGGACCGGAGCCGCTGCCGGAACTGGAGTCGTACCTGCGGCCGTTTGCGTCGCTCTTCCGGCACCCGCAGAGCCGACCGACCTGGGAGAGCCTGGAGCGGTACGTGACGGGGCTGCTGACCGACTTGCCCCGCAAGAACTGCGACACCATCGTCGCGGGCGGTGGCCGGCACCTCGACCGAACGCTTGCAGCACCTGCTGACCGACGCGGATTGGGACCCGCTGGCGCTGGACGAGGCGCGGGTGCGCCGGCTGGTGGCCCTGGGCCCGCCGGGGGGCTGCTGGTGCTGGACGACACCGGGCTGCCGAAGAAGGGCACTGGGTCGGTGGGGGTGGCCCCGCAGTACTGCGCGCGTTGGGCAAGGTGGCCAACTGCCAGGTGGTGGTCAGCGCCGAGTACGTCGCGGACGTGCCGGAGACCAGCACCCCCTGCACTGGCCGGTCAGCGCCCGGCTGTTCCTGCCCGCGGAGTGGGTGGCCGCCGCGGCCCGCCGGCGGCGGGCGCACGTCCCCGAGGCGGTGCACGGGCAGACCAAGCCCCGAGGGGCCCCGGGGCTGACCCTGGTCGACCGGGCGCGGACCTGGGGCGTGCCCTTCGCCTTCGTCGTCGCCGACGCCGGCTACGGGCAGGGCCCCCGCTTCCTGGCCGGGCTGAGACCCGCGGCCTGCCCTACGCCTGCGGGGGTCAAGCGCACCTTCGGCCTGCGGTTGCCCGACGAGGTCGCGGCGGGCCGCCGCGCGCGCCCCCCGTCGCCGTACCGGGGCCGCGGCCGGCCCCGGGTGCCCCGGCCGGCGCCCCTGTGGGACGCGGAGACCCTGCTGGCCGCCGTCCCCGACGAGGCGTGGGAGGCGGTCACCTGGCGGGAGGGGACGAAGGGCGCGCTGACCAAGGAGTTCGTCGCCGTGCGCGTCCACCGCGCCACCGGCAACCCGGACGTCGGGACGAACGGGCGCAGCGTCGCCCACGGGCGGGTCACCACCGGCCCGGCGGGCTGGCTGCTGGGCGAGCGCCCCCTGCCCGGCCAGGAGGGCGACCCCAAGTGGTACTTCTTGTGGCTGCCGGGGTGGCCCCTGGAGACGCCCCTGGCGCGCCTGGTCACCTTGGCCCACGGCCGCTGGGTGGTCGAGCAGTTCTACGAGGACGCCAAGGGGGCGTGCGGGCTGGCCGACTACCAGGGCCGGCGCTGGGACGGGCTGCACCGCCACCTGGCCCTGGTCCTGCTCACCTACAGCTTCCTGGCCACCCAGCGCCACTTCGCCGCCCGGCCCACCCCCACCCGCCCGGCGCCCGCCCGCCCCCTCCGCGCCGCCGCCGCGCGCGGGGCCCCGCCCCCCGCCCCGGCTGCCGACGTTTCCGGCCATGCACCGCCGCGTCCTCCTCTGGCTCTTCGAAGACCTCGTCCGCTGGATCAAGGCTACCGATCCCATCCTCCCGTTTCCCACGCCGTACTATCGCCGCTGCTAACGAAGTAGTACTAGTGGGTCACGTTGCATTTGACTGGCGATGACCCGATCTGGCGCGGGCAGCATTTATTTGCGGTTTGACTCACTAGGAGCGAGCGCTCACCACGGTCGGGCGACGGTGGCGGCCTGCTCGATGAGCTCGGCGAGGGTGATCTGCCCCTCCTGCGCCCCGGAGCGTACCTTGACCTCTAGCGCACGGCGCACGGTCTCGGCGATGTCCGCCCCGCTGAAGTCCTCCGTTGCGTCCAGGAGCTGCTCCCAGCCGAGGCGATCGATGGGCTGAAACAGGCTACGACCGGCCTGGCGCTCCGCTTTCCCGAGGTGAACGCGGAAGATCGACTGGCGAGCAACTCGATTGGGCAGGGGCACCTCCACCAGGCGGTCGAAGCGTCCGGGACGGGTGAGGGCGGTGTCCACCGCCTCCGGCCGGTTGGTGGCGGCAATCACCACGATCCCCCGCGCCTCCTCCAGCCCGTCCATGTTCTCCAGCAGGGTGCTGACCACCCGGTGGGTGGCCTCGTGGGCGTCTTCGCGGGCCCGGGCGACAGCGTCGATCTCGTCAAAGAAGAGCACCGATGGGGCCTGCCGGCGCGCCTGGTCGAACACGCTCTGCAAGCGCCGCTCGGCCTCGCCGTACCACTTAGAGGATATGTCTGTTGCCCGCACGTGCACGAAGTGGGCGCCGGCTTCCTGGGCCAGGCAGCGTGCCAGGAGGGTCTTCCCGGTGCCCGGGGGCCCGTACATCAGGACGCCCTTGGGGGGGCGGGCCCCCCAGCGCCGGTAGGCCTGCGGGTCGCGAATAGCCAGGCAGATCGCCTGCAGCTCGCGCTTGGCCTCTTCCTGCCCGCCCACCTCGTCAAACGAGGAGTCGCCCACGCCCTGGCGAAGGCCGGGGCGGGGGAGGGCCCGCGGCGCCTCGGCAAAGGATTCCCCTCTCGGCAGGCGGGAGACCAGGTCGGCCGCCGACCTGCCCAGGCGGCGCAAGCCGTCCATGGCCGTGTCTACGTTGAGCGCGGTGGGGCGAAGAGTGAGGGCGATGCTGGGCGGGTGCGCCCCATGCCGGCGGTAGATGGCGTCCACCGTGGCGCCGACGACGACGCAGAAACCGTCTAGATCACGCTCCAGGGCGGCACGGTCGGTCAGCGGACGGGCACGGGTGCGCGGGCCAAAGAGCGGGACAAGGAAAGGCCATGTCCCGCAGGAGACCACCAGTTGGTTCAGCACCACGCCCGGCCCGGCGACGAACAGGTCACGCCTGTGATCGTCGAGGATGTAGATGGCCTCGGGCGTGCGCCGGGTGGGGAAGCGACCACTTAGCTCCGCCGGGGGCTGCAAGGTGCCGGCGAGCGGTCCGAGGCCGAAGGGGGCCAGAGCCAGGGCGCCGGCATTACCCACCGGCATGATCACGGCGGCCAGGGCCACGGCACCTTCCCGTCCCGGCTCGCTGCGGCCGACGACGAGCAGACGCCCCAGGGGGGCATCGAGCGCCACCTGGCCCAGCACCGTCAGGGGCATGCCGGCGCCGAGGCGCTCGGCCAGCTCTGGTCCCCAGGACAAGCGCAGGCCGCTGGGGACCGGCACGGCCCCGCCGGCCGGGAACGACGCACCCGCAGGTATGATGGCCATCTCCGATGTTGCTCCAGCCGCCGCACGGCTCCGCCAGGGCGCTCAGGCGTGCCGGCGCGATGTACGTGGCGCTGCCCTGGCTGCCCTGCCAGGCGCACACAACTCAGTCTATCCTGTAGCCAGTATAACCGGGCCTCTCCCTCAGGCGGCCCCCTAGTGGGTCACACTGCACGTACCTGGTGGTGAAGAGACAGGCATTGTCAGGTGAGCAGGGACTTCCGCAAGTCGCCGGGCGATTCCGGACGAGCGACGCGACCTCTCGGGTGATGACTACGGAGCCACGGGGCTCGCGGGCTATGGCGCTGCCAGGCGACAGGGAGGGCCTCGAGCCCCCGCCGGCCGGCTTGAGGCGACGGGGGCGAGTTGCACGCACGGCCCGCCACGAGGGGCCCGCCACGAGGGGGCCGTGACCTGATGGCGGATAGGTCTCAGCCGGCGGCGCTGATCTCCTGATGGCCGCCCGAGGACGCCGAATGCCCCTCGGCCTCCGGGAGGTCGGCGTCCCCACCGGGGGGCTCGCCCCGCAGCAAGTCACGCAAGTAGAGGGTGGCCAGCCGGTGCCCCGGCTGCAGACGCAGGGCTTCCCGGTAGGACGCTTCGGCCTCGCCGGCGTGGCCTCTGAAGTGCAGCTCTAAACCGGTCATGGCGTGCCCCTCGGCGTAGGTCGGGGCCACCCGAGTCGCTCGCCGGAAGCAGTCCAGGGCGGCCTCGCCCCGCTCCTGGGCAAAGTAGGCCCGGCCCAGGGCGATGAGCGTGGGGGCGTCGTTCGGGCGCAGCTCCAGCTTTTTCTCCAGCCGCCGGATAGTGCGCAGCTCGCCAAGGTTGGCTTCTACCTCCTCGTCGTGCCACGGGGTCTCCGTGCGGGCGTGCTCTAGGAGCCGGATGGCCTCCGGCAGGCGCCCGGCGCGTGCCGCCGCCAGGCCCCGGGCCTTGGCGGTCTTCTCCCAGGCCTGACGCGCCGCTTCCGGCTGCCGTCCGAGGGCCCGCAGGTGCGCCATGAAGGGCCACTCACGCGGCTCATTATTCTCGCCCGGCCGGCCCAGGACAACCATGCGACGCGACGTCGTATTTGCCATTGTTGCGAGCCCCCCTTTACGCTCCGACGGAACGGCGAGCCCAGACTCACCACCCCGAACGGGTGCGCGCCCGGTCCGGCGGCGCCCCACCACCCCGCACAAGACCACTACGCCCGGGGTATGTCAAGCGCTCCACGGTATGTCCGCACGTCCCGCAATCTTGCGCCACCCGTCCGCTGGCCGGATTCGACTCCCTTCCGAGCAGCACCCCGCCGCCGCCGACATTCTACACCTGCGCTGATGGTGGCAAGGCCCCCTCTTGGCCGGGGAGCGATACCCCCCTAGCCCGCGGCCAGGTCCGGCAGCTCTCCCGGCTGCACCGCGACCCCCTGGCATGACGTGCGCGGTAGCATACCCCCGTCTTGTAACCTCCCTTTGAAGTCGCGTGGCCTGTGGCGCTTGCCGCGAGCGTGACGGCTCCCGGCGCTGGAGAGACGGGATGACCGCGCCGGCTGTGCCCAGACGCCGATCTCGCCTGACGCTCAGCAACTGCGACGTGCATGACGACTGACCCAATGGTCTGTGGCGCCGGCGGTGGAGAGGGAGCCGTGAAATGCTTGACGTAGTCATTCGGGGCGGCCGGATGGTGGATGGGAGTGGGGCGCCGTGGGTGCGGGCGGACGTCGGCATCGCCGGGGGGCGCATTGCCGCTGTCGGCGACCTGTCCGGTGCCGAGGCGACGACGCTGATCGACGCCGCGGGCAAGGTGGTGGCCCCCGGGTTCATCGACTGCCATTCCCACTCGGACTGGAGCCTGCTGGCCAACCGTGGCTGTGATAGCACGCTCAAGATGGGCGTCACCACCGAGGTGGTGGGGAACTGTGGCATGTCCTTCGCCCCGGTCACCTCACTGAACCGCACCCGCTTGGAGAACGATATCGCCCGCACTTCCCCCGGCGCGACGCTGACGTGGACGACGTTCGGGGGGTACCTTGACCAGGTGCGAGGGGGCGGCCAGCCCCGTGGTGTGGGCGCCAACTACGCCTTCCTGGTTGGGCACGGGGCCATCCGCAGCGCGGTTATGGGCACCCAGGAGCGCCCGGCGACGCCGGACGAGCTGCGGCAGATGGAGGGCCTGCTGGCACAGGCCCTCGATGAGGGGGCTATCGGCCTCTCCACCGGGTTGGAGTTCGTCCCTGGCCGGGCGGCGACGGGCGAGGAGCTGGTGGCCCTCTCTAGAGTGGTGGCCCGCTCTGGGCGCCTGCACGCCTGCCACCAGCGGACGCGCAACGAGCGCTTTGTGGAGTCGGTAGCCGAGATCATCGGGGCCTGTGAGACGGCCGGAGCGCGGCTGCAGATCTCGCATAACAACAAGCGCCTGGGGGCGCCGGACGGGGCCTGGGAGCAGACCATGGCGGCCCAAGAAGAGGCCCGCGCCCGGGGTCTGGACGTCTCCTGTGACACGACGAGCTACGTCGCCGGGCTAGGGGTGATGTCCGCGGTGCTGCCCCCCTGGCTGTTCGACGCCGGCCCGGCGGAGGCGGCTCGGCGCCTGGGCGATCCGATCATCCGGGACAAGGTGAAGGGAGATTGCCGGCGCTACTGGTTGATGATTGCGGACGGGCAGTGGGACCGGGTCTGGCTGGGGCGCACGGCCAACAGCGGCCAGCTGTTTGGCCTGAGCTTTGCCCAGATCGGGGAGCGCACCGGGCGCGACCCCATGGATGCCTACCTGGACATCTTGATGAACGAAGGCGCCGGGATCACCGACGCCGGGATGTTTGGTCAGGTAAAGACGCCGGAGCATCTGCGGGAGCTGGTGCAGCACCCGCTCGTCAGCCTGGAGGCCGACGCTTGGACGGCCTCGGCGGAGGGACCCCTGGCCCCCCTGGTGAACCATCCGGCCAGCTTTGGGTGGACGGCCCGCATCCTCGGCGACTACGTCCGGCAGCGGGGCTGGCTGCGTCTGGAAGAGGCGATCAAGAAGATGACGGCTATGCCGGCGGCCAAGTTCGGGCTGCGTGACCGTGGCCTGCTGCGTCCCGGCCTGGCCGGAGATGTGGTGGTCTTCGATCCGGCCACCATCGAGGACCGAGCCAGCTTCGAGCACCCGGCCGTTTACCCCGCCGGAATCGAGCACGTCTTCGTCAACGGCCGGGCGGCCGTCAGCGCCGGGGAGCTGACCGGGAGCCGCGCCGGAACGGTCCTCTCCAACACGTAGGTCCCCAGGGCCTGATCTGACCTGTACTCGCCCGCGATGGGCGCGGGGGACGTCAGACGTCAGGCTGGGGGCTTTTTTTCCAGGCGTGGGGCGCCGAGTGAGGCAGCGAGGTCGTCGAGCTCGCCGATGAGCGTGTCTTCCAGGGGAAGTCCGTCGCGCAGGCGCTGCGCCCGCAGGCGGTGCTCCGGCTCGCCCGGTAGAACGACGCCGGAGGCCCCTTCGGCCGGCGGACAGGCGTGGAGCTGGTCGACGAGCTCGCCGATGCGGGCCAGGAAGTCGTCGTAGGGTGTAAAGGCTTCGATCTGGAGGGCCTCGAAGAAGTGGCTCGATCCCGGTCCGCCGAGCCCATTGCCGAAGCGACCGCCGGAGAGGACACCACAGAGGACGTCGAGCACCACGGCCAGGCCGTACCCCTTCGGGCCACCCAGCGGGAGGAGCGCCCCCTGGCGCGCCGCCACCGGATCGGTCGTGGGGCGGCCCGCCCCATCCAAGGCCCAGCCCAGGGGAATGGGCTCGCCTCGCAGGCGGGCGACGTCCAGCTTGCCCCCGGCGACGACGCTGGTGGCCATGTCCAGGACAATGGGGGCATCGCGTCCCGTGGGGATGGCATAGGCCAGGGGGTTGTTGCCGACGAGCTTCTGGCTCCCCCCGGTGGGCATCATGTTGATCCCGGCGTTGGTCACGGCGAGGCCAATACTGCGCCGCTGGGCGGCCTGCATGGCGTAGTAGGCCATGGCCCCGCAGTGTCCGGAGTTGCGCACGGCCACGGCCCCGTGGCCCCGCTCGGCGGCCCGCTCCAGGGCCAGCTGCATGCCCCGCTGCGCCGCCAGCTGGCCCATCCCCCCGCCCCCGTCCAGGACGGCGGCCCACCCGCTGTCCTGCACGATGGAGATCTGAGGCTGGGCGACGATCGTGCCCCCGCGCAGTCCGCGGGCGTAGGTGGTCATGCGCTGCACGCCGTGCGACCCCACCCCGCGCAGGTCGGCCTCCACCAGCGTCTGCGCTACCACGGTGGCATCTTCCTGGTGCAGGCCGAGGCGCACGAAGACATCCGCCGTCCACGTCTGGAGCGCCGCTGACTCGACGATCGCCGTCATTGTGGGTCGAGCCGGGCGGTCCAGCGGAGGCCGCGGGTGAGGAGGTCACGCAGCACAGGGTGGGCAAAGGAGCGGGCGTCGTGGCCGAGAGCGGAATAGAAGAGCCGGCCCGGCCCGATCTCGCGCACCCAGCTGCTCGGCTCGCCGTCGATCCCGGACGGGTGGTGGCTCGCCTGGAGGACGCGGATGGCCTCCCGGTCGGGGTACTCGCTGCGGTAGCACTCGTCCTCGATCTCGATCGTGGGGAGCCCCTGGGTGATAGGGTGGTGGGGGTCGGTCACGCGCACGGTGAAAGGGCCGTAGGGCGGATGGCCGATAAACCTGGCGCCGATAAGGGAGATAAAGTCCGGGTTGGCGTTCATGGTGGTGAAGTGGAGCGGGACGAAGCCCCCGCCACGCTCGAGGAAGCGGTGCAGGCCGGCAAGCTGCTCTGCAGTGCACGTGTGGTCGCGCCCCCCGGTATAGGCGATGGCCAGGTCATAGGGGGCCAGGCGCTCCCAGCGCAGGGCGTCCCAATCCTCGGTTAACGTGATCTGGAGCCATGGCAGGCTCCACAGGAGCTCCGCCAGGGCGGCGCGCGTCGCGGGCTTGGCGTGTCCACCACTGAACAGGACAACGGCGCTCGTCTTCCGGTCGGCCGGTGTGGCCATGGTGTGGCGCTCCTCCTTCAACTGTAGTGGGGGCGCGTGCGCTGGGGTGCCCCCCGGTGCGCCCTGGCGTCGGTGGCGGCAGGGCGCGCCCCGCGGCCGGTCAGCCGACGAACGTCAACTCCCGTTGGTCGGTGATCTTTTCGTCGTCCAGCTCCATGCCCAGCCCCGGCCGGTCAAGCGTGGCGACGTCGACCTGGCCCCCCTGGGGATGCACGGGGGTCTGGAGGAACCACTGGTGCACGGTGTTCCACTTGACCAGGTACTCCAGCAAGGGACAGACGTCAGGGGGCTGGGCGGCGATGAGATGACACGTGGCAGGGACGGAGTGGCCGTGGGGGACGACCGGGATGTCGTAGGTGGAGGCGAGAGTGCAGATCTTGAGTGTCTCGGAGAGTCCACCGCCCCAGTAGATGTCCGGCTGCAGGACGTCCACCGCCTCGCCGTCCAGATACTGCTTGAGGCCCCAGCGGGTGTACTCATGCTCCCCTCCGGAGATAGGGATGCCCAGGGGCTGTAGCGCCCGCCGGATCTGGGCGTACACCTCCAGCTTGTCCGGCAGGGTCGGCTCCTCCAGCCAGCGCGGGCGGTACTCGGCGATGCGCCGGCCGACTTGCACGGCGTAGGGCAGGTCCCAGCTCATCCAGGCGTCCAGCATCAGGTCGACATCCGGGCCAACCGCCTCGCGAAGGGCCCGCACCAGGGCCACGTTGTGCTCCATCCCCTCCCTGCCCGAGCCGGGGCCGTGGCGGAAAAACCACTTTGTCGCCCGCCAGCCCTCCCCTACCAGCGCCCGCGCCCGCGCCGCGGCCTGGGCCGGCTCCACGGAGTAGCCCAGGGCGCTGGCGTAGGCCGGGATGCGCTCCCGCGTTGGCCCGCCGAGGAGACGGTAGACCGGCTGGCCGAGCCATTTCCCCTTCAGGTCCCATAAGGCGCAGTCCAGGGCCGAGAGGGCCATCATCGGCGGGCCCTTGCGCCCGTGCACCTGGGAGCGGTATACGCGGTCCCAGACCAGCTCGCTGGCCCGCGGGTCCTGCCCGACCACCAGGGGGCGGAGCTGCGTGGCGATGATGTAGGCCTGCTCGCCGGAGACAGGCCCGGCGGTGCCGTAGACACCTTCGTCGGTCTCCAGGCGCAGAAAGACGCTCTCCATGCGGTAACGCCCGTCTTCCAGCCGGCGCAGGGCGTGGGGCCCTTCCTGGCGGTGCTGGGGGTACAGGTCGAGTGGACGTACGAGGCGCTCTTCCCAGAACTCCTCCGCAAAGGCCATGGCCCCCTGGATCTGGAGCAGCCGGACGGCGGTGACTTTCATGGGGCGGATGATGCCGCAAACGGGGCGCTGGGGGGAAGACCCCCAGCGCCAGAGGCTGGGTCGTTGACGGGCCGCCCTGGCTGTGGTAGCGTCACGCCCCGCGCTCCCTGGGGCGCACTGGCGCTCGGAGGGAGGCACGGGCGCCCCCAAGGTATGGTTGCGCTGCACCGGACGTCGAGCGGTGTCGAGTGGTGAGGAGGGACACTGATGGCCGTGATCGTCGTCGTCGCCGCGCTGGATACCAAGGGCGAGGAGGCGGCCCTCGTCCGCGAGGTTATCGTGGAGCGGGGACACCAGGCCCTGATGGTGGACACCGGGGTTGCCGGGGAGCCGCGGATCACGCCGGACATCCCGGCCGGCGAGGTGGCCACGGCGGGGGGGACGGCCCTGGGGGCGCTTCGCGAGCGCGCCGACCGCGGCGCGGCCATCGCGGCCATGGCCAGGGGGGCGGCGGCCGTGAGCGCCCGCCTGCGTGCCGAGGGACGGCTCGACGGGATCGTCGGTCTGGGGGGGTCGGCGGGGACGGCAGTGGGCTCGGCGGCGATGCGCGCCCTCCCGGTGGGCGTGCCTAAGGTGCTGGTCTCCACGGTGGCCTCAGGGAACGTGGCGCCATACGTGGGGACGAAGGACCTGATGCTGATGTACTCGGTGGTGGACGTGGCCGGGATCAACCGCCTGTCGCGGGCGGTACTGACCAATGCCGCCGGGGCGATCTGTGGGGCGGTGGAGGCGGCCGCGCAGCTCGCCGCCTCTAGTGGGGCGCCGTCAGAAAAGCCTCTCCTGGCCGCCAGTATGTTCGGCAACACCACCAAGCTGGTCGACGCCGCGCGGGCTATCCTCGAGCAGCAGGGATACGAGGTACTCGTCTTCCACGCCACCGGCAGCGGTGGCCAGACGATGGAGGGTCTAATCCGCGATGGCTACTTCCAGGGCGTCCTGGACGTGACCACGACGGAGTGGGCCGATGAGCTCTGTGGCGGGGTCTTCGCCGCCGGACCAACGCGCCTGGACGCCGCCGGGGAGCGGGGCCTCCCGCAAGTGATCGCCCCGGGCTGCCTGGACATGGTCAACTTTGGCGCCCAGGACACCGTGCCGGCGCGGTACAGGGCCGAGGCCGGGCGCCGGTTCTACGTCTGGAACCCCTCCGTCACGCTGATGCGCACGACGCCGGAGGAGAACGCCCGCCTGGGGGAGATCCTGGCCCAGAAAGCCAACGCGGCGCGGGGGCCGGTGGCCATCTTTCTCCCCCTGCGCGGGGTGTCCATCCTGGACAGCGTGATCGAGGAGGGCCCTCAGCCGTTCTGGTGGCCCGAGGCCGACAAGGCCCTGCTGGAGGCCATCAAGTCCAATGTCCGCCGGGACATTCCGGTGCACGAGTTGGACGTGAACGTCAACGACCCGCAGTTCGCGGCTGCAACGGCGGGCGCCCTGCTCGACATGCTCAAGGGCCAGGGCAGAGGGCTCAGGGAGCTCAAATGAGGTACACCAGAGGGCAGGTCCTGGAGCGGTTGCGCCGGCAGGTCGCGGACGGAAAGTCGATCGTGGGGGCCGGCGCCGGGACCGGGATCTCGGCCAAGTTCGCCGAGGCCGGGGGCGCCGACCTGATCCTCATTTACAACTCCGGCCGCTACCGCATGGCCGGGCACGGCTCCCTCTCGGGGCTGCTCGCCTTTGGCGACGCCAACCAGATCGTCTACGAGATGGGGGAGCGGGAGGTGCTGCCCGTGGTCAAGGACGTCCCGGTCATCGCCGGGGTGAACGGCACCGACCCACTGCGCCAGATGCCCCACTTCCTGCGTCGCCTGGACGATGTGGGCTTTTCCGGGATCAACAACTTCCCTACCGTGGGGCTGATCGACGGCCGCTTCCGCGCCGAGCTGGAAGCCACGGGTCTGGGCTTCTCCCGCGAGGTGGAGATGATCCGCAGCGCCCACGAGCTGGGGTTCTTCACCATCGTCTACGTCTTCAACCCCGACGAGAGCGCGCAGATGGCCGGGGCCGGGGCGGACGTGATCATCGCCCACATGGGGTTGACCGTGGGGGGAAGCATCGGGCTCGATCCCGAGGGCGGGGTGGCGATGAAGCTGGAAGATACCCCGGCCAAGGTTCAGGCCATCGGCGAGGCGGCCTGGGCGGTGAATCGGGAGTGCCTGCTCGTCTCGCACGGGGGGCCCATCGCCCGGCCGGAGGACGCCCGCTACGTCCAGGAACGCACCGCGGCCGTGGGCTTCATCGGGGCCAGCTCGATGGAGCGCCTCCCGGTGGAGACGGCTATCACGGAGACGGTGCGGCAGTTCAAGGACATCCCCTTACAGCGGCGCTAGTGGGTCACGTTGCATTTGACTGGCCATATTCTGATCTGGTGCGACCACCATTTGTCTGCGGTCTGACCCATTAGTACGACAACGTCAATCTTCACATCGAAATACGCAATCTCGAGTGTGCAAGGAAGTGTCGTTGCAGTGTTAGGGCAACCCCCTGGCGCTAAAGGGTCTGGCGTGCCCCTGCGTGGACACGGGCCCGGGATACTGATGTAGACGCCGGGCGGCGTCCAGATTCCACCCAATCATGGTGTCGAATACCCTGGAGCGGACGCGCTCGTGGATGTCCATGCCCCGGGCCAAGGCCGCGCGATCTGGGGTAGGGCCGGGCAGGACACGGTTGAGCAGGCCCAGGATGGTTGCCGTGGCGCCGGGGAAGAGGCCGTGGAACCGGGCCAGGATGGTCGCCGAGAGGGATAACACCCGCTCGGCCTCCTTCCGCTTTGTCGCCCGTATGATTTGACGTGCCGCGCGGCGGGCGTCGATGGAGAAGAAGGGCAGGCTGGCCAGGACGGTGAAGGGGGCGAACTCCAACTCCTGTTGCCCCTTGAAGAAGGCATTGAGGAAAGAGCCGGTGCGCATCAAGCCGGGAGCGATCGTGGTCACGGTAACGCCATCCCTTGCCAGCTCGGCGCGTAATCCCTCCGAGAAGCCGACGGCCGCGAACTTGGCGCAGGCGTAGGGTAGGAGGTGCGGAACGGCCACCTTGCCCCCAATAGAGGTGACGTTGACGATACGCCCTTGCCCCCGCTCGATCATCTGCGGCAGCACTGCCAGGGTGGGGTACACCAAGCCCCAGAACATCACGGCCATGGCGCTCTCGAAGTCAGCCAGGGTCATGTTGCGCAGCGGGCCGGCGGTAATCACCCCGGCGTTGTTCACCAGGAGGTCGACGTGCCCGTAGTGGCGCGTGGCGGCTTCTATCATGCGCTCGACGGCGCCCCGATCTGTGACGTCGCACGCCAGGGCAAGAACGGTGGCGCCTCCCGCTTCTAAGGCCTCTCGGGCCCGCTCCAGCTCGGCGCCGTCGCGGGCACAGATCGCCAGCGGACAGCCCTCGGCGGCGAAGCCCTGAGCCAGGAGGAAGCCGAGGCCCCGGCTGGCGCCGGTGATCAGGGCCACCTCCCCCCGTAGATCAGACCGGCGCCGTCCCGTGAGCAGGCTAGCCACGGAGGCTATCCACGACCGGAGGCACCCCCGCCGACATCGCCGCTGGGGGTGCCTCCGGCGTCCGCCCCGGCAGGTCCGCTTCCCGTCCCGCCCAGGCTGTTAGCGTCTGCCCCACGGGTGTGCATCCCGCCGCCGGGGACGCCGGAGGCAGGGGCGGCGTTGCTCGCGCCGGGGATCCGTTCCGTGATCTGTGGGGGCACCGTGCCCCCGCCGAGGTCGGCACCGCTGCCACCGCCGGCCGTCTCTGACCCCACGCCCCCCAGGCCGGTGGTGGAGCCCTGACCGGCGATGTACGGCGAGGCATTCGTGGGGTCGCGTTGATCCGGGCTGAGGGTCTCTTCGTCCCCTGCCGGGGCGTCGATCGCCTCCGAAGGCGGGTTGGCCGGCGGACGATTGGTCTCGTCCCCATCCGCCTCCCAGGTGATATCTCGTGCCCTGCGTTCCATCTGCGTCTCCTCCCTGCGCCTCTTGCTGACTCCTGACACGGCTACCTTGTGATGTGGGGCGCGCTCAGCGGTGCGAGTGCGCCGGCCCGGCCGTGCTGCTCCGGCTCGCCCTTCACGGAAAGGCCGGTGGCGGGTGCCCGGCCGGCTCAGGTTCGGCCCGCCAGGCGCGGCCGGAGCCAGAACCACCCCAGCAGCGTAGGGATGGCCGCCATGGCTACGGCGCCGGCGATGCGCCGCCCGGTCGGCTTACCCGACGGCTGCAGCGCCGGCTTGCCGGCGCCCTGCTCCTTCCAGCCCCCGCTCACCTCAGCGCCCTCAAGCAGGGGCGCGAACACGTTGCCCGGGGAGTGGGGAGCAGTTCCGGGGCGGAAGCCGTCCGCCTCTGTCTGTCTGGTCACCATCCAGTCGTAGAGGCGAGGGGCGATGGCGTGCATGGCGATCTGCATGCGTCCGCTCCTCCCGACGATCACCTCGCGCCGGGGCCGCTCGACGCAGGCGATGATCGTCCGGGCCACGTTCTCGGCGTCATACGTGGGGTTCAAGGGCTTGACCGGCCGTCCGGTGTAGTTGCCGGCGTGCTGCCAGAGGGGCGTGTCTATCGCCGACGGCATGACGTTGCAGACCTTGACGTTCAGGTCGCGCACTTCCTGGCGCAAGCTCTCGCTCCACCCCCGCACGGCGTGCTTGCTGGAGGCGTAGGCGCTCCAGTAGGGGGCCGCCACGAGGCCAAAGATGGAGATGTTATTGATCAGGATGCCCCCGCCCTGGCGCCGAAAGTAGGGCAGGACGGCGCGGGCGCCGTGGACGTAGCCGAACAGATTGGTGTCGATCAAGCGGCGGTAGGCCTCCAGGGGAGTATCTTCGAAGCGCCCCAGGATGGAGACGGCGGCGTTGTTGATCCACACGTCTATGCGTCCGAAGTGCTCAGCCGCCCGCCTGGCGAGATCCTCGACGGCGCCGGCGTCGGTGACGTCCACCGGTACGGCGAGGGCCTGGCGTCCCAAGGACTGGCATACTCCGACCAGCTCCTGCAGAGGGGCCTCACGCCTGGCGGCGAGGACGACGTTGGCCCCCTGCCGCGCAGCCTCCAGGGCGGTGGCGCGGCCGATGCCGCTGGATGCCCCGGTGATAACCACGACCGAGTCCCGTAGCTTCTGGCTCATCTCTCGTCTCGCTCCAGTAGCGTGGTACCAGTGCAGAGGTTGTAGGTTGGCGGCCCGGCAGCGACACGGCGCCGGCGTCAGGTCGTCGCTGTACGCCCCTACAGGCAAGACCCTTGCCACGGCCCGTCACCGGCGTGTCGTCGCCTGGGCGGTGATTCAGTAGCGGCTCCCATCCCTAGCCGGTCCCATCGCTGGCCGGGCCGTTCTCGCCCGGGTCGGTCAGCGGTCGGCCTCTGCCTCCCGCTCGCTCCGGATCACCTTCGTGCACTTGCGACGCAGCTGGCCGTGGCCCTGGCACCATTCGGGGCGCAGCGGGCATGCTTCTTGCGCCGGCATCCCGCAGGCCTGGAGCTGCCGGCGAGGCAGCACCAGGGTGTGAGAAAGGGGCCGGATGAGCCAGGCGGAACGAGTACCAGCGAGTACCAGTATGAAGGGCATGACCGGAGATGCTAGGGCTGATCGCCCCTTTGCTGTGCTCGAGGGACAGGTTCGGGCCCTGGGTCCCTGGTTCCACAATCTGCGCCTCGGGCCTGGTAGAGCGCTCTCTACGGCACCGTATCACCCCCTCGGTGACTTCCCGGCCAACTACTGGCGCTACTTCCAGCAAACGGTGCCGGATGACCTCAGCGGGTGGAAGGTGCTGGACATCGGCTGCAACTCCGGCTTCTATTCCTTCGAGATGAAGCGTCGCGGGGCCGCCCGGGTGCTGGGCATCGACCACGACGAGAGGTACCTGACTCAGGCCCGCTTCGCCCGCGACCACCTGGGCCTGGACGTGGAGTTCCGGCGCCTGGAGGTCTACGACGTCGATCGCCTGGAGGAGGGCCCTTTTGACCTGGTGCTGTTCTTGGGGGTGTTCTATCACCTCCGCCATCCCCTGTACGCCCTGGAGCAAGTGGCGGCCCTGGTGGGCCGGCGCCTGATCTTCCAGACCATGGAGCGGGGAAGTGAGGCGGTGGGGCCTGTCTGCGAGGACTATCCCATCGACGAGCGCGACGTCTTCTTGGACGAGCGCTTCCCGCGCATGTACTTCGTGGAGCAGCGCTACGCCGGCGATGCCACGAACTGGTGGATCCCTAACCGCGCGGCCACCGAGGCGATGCTGCGGTCGGTGGGGCTGTGGATCCTCGATCGCCCCTGTGATGGGGTGTACGTCTGCCAGCCTGCACCGGGGAAGCCTTTGCCGAAGGGATGAAGGAGCGGAGCTACGCCCGTGCGGCTGAGGGATCAGCGCGTGGTGATCACCGGTGGGAGCTCCGGCATCGGGCTCGCTACGGCGTGCGCCGCGGCGAGTGAGGGGGCAGCCGTAGTCATTGCCGCTCGGTCGGCAGAGAAGCTGGCCCGGGCACGGCAAGAGATCGTCGCCGTGTATGCCCGGCGGACGATCTCGTCCGGTAGGCCGGGAGGAAACGAGGCAAACCCGGCGGGGCATCGGCGCAACGCCGCTGCCGGGGCGCCGGTGGAAGCGTGGCCCGTGGACGTGACCGACAATAGGGCGGTGCAGACGTTGTTCGAGCGCATCGGGGCGTTCGATCACCTGGTACTCAGCACCGGCGTGCCGGCGGCGGGGCCGTTCCTGGAGCTAGACACCGGGGCGGCGCGAGCGCACTTCGAGGGGAAGTTCTGGGGGTACTACTACGCCATCAGGCACGGTGCGCCCCGCCTGCGTCCAGGGGGCTCGATCACGCTGGTCTCCGGCATCGCCGGCAAGAAGGCCATCCCTGGCTTCGCCGCCATCGGCGCGGCCGACGCCGCCGTCGAGTCCCTGTGCCGCACGCTGGCCCTGGAGCTGGCGCCCGTACGGGTCAACGCCGTGTCCCCCGGTCTGATCGACACCCCTGCCCACCGACTCATGGCTGAAGACAATCGCCGGGCGATGTACGAGTCCGTTGCCGCCAGCCTACCGGTGCGGCGGGTGGGGATGCCGGAAGACGTCGCCGAAACGGTGCTCCATCTGATGTGCAATGGGTTCACCACGGCGGCCGTCGTGCACGTGGACGGGGGCGACCGGTTGATCACGCCCCGCGCGCCCTCGCTGCCTTAAGGAAACCGGCAAGGACAATGTGGCCGTTTGGCCCGGGGGGCCTCGCCGGGGCTCACCGGAGCGGCGGCTACTGTTATTGAAGCCGGTCCGCTCAGGAGGCGGCGTACTCCTGAGCGGGGAGGGTGGTGGGGCCTTCACTCCCGGGGCCGCGACCTTCCCGGCGGGTAGGGTCGACGACCGGGGGCAGTCCCAAGGAGGCGCGGAACTCCACCACCTCCGCCGGCTGAACGACGAGGGCGGCCGCGATGGCCCGGATGACCCGCGGACGCACGGTCTTGTAGTAGCCGTGCTCAATACCCCGCACGGTGCCGATGGAGATGCCGGCGGCCTCGGCGAGCTCCTTTTGCGTCCACGGTTTGCGGCGGCGCCACTGCTCTAGAGCCAACGCCTGCTGTGTCACGGGAGTGGCTCCTACACGGGTCCGCATCGCGCTCACGTGACACCTTCCTGCTGCGTCTATCGGGACGGTCGAGATGGGTGACTTCAGGGACGGCTGCCGGCTGTCCTGCGCCCCCTCTTGCCCCCCTTGACCGCAGTGGCGCCGCGCCTCACAAAGCACGTACCAGTCTCAACCATCGGTCAACCCACTCTTGAGGGATGGCCACCAGAATGGAGCACCTGGCGAATATTCTTGGACAGAGCGTTAGAGTCACTATACCAAACAGCAACTCTAACACCGCCACGTCCGGGTGGCGGGGTGGCAACGCCGCGGCTGAGGATACAGGTACAGTAGAGTGAGCACCATGGCGCGCCTGGCCCCCTAGATGGCGGGGAGCGTTACCTGGCGTATCCTACAACATCAGGTGACGTCAGGCGCCGGTCGGGAGATCGCCCGGGGGGTGAGCCGGCCCTGGGATGCCGGCCGGCGGGTGTTGTTGATCGTCCGGCTGGCGCCGCGGGGACGGCGCGCAACCGGTTCGCAACATCCCATCAACCCTTGACCAACGCCTGACCCAAACAATGAGTGTGGTAGCCCGGCATAACGTCACTGCGACCACACCAGCAACTAGAACAACATGTACCAAGAGAACGGCCGGTTCCAGATGGAGGTTGCCCTGATGGCTGCCGAAACGGCGGTGCTGACCAGCATTGACGGAATGCCTGCCCCGGAGACGACGCTGTCTCGGAACGGACCGGCCGTGGCGGCACGCTCACGGGTGAATCTTAGCGGAGCACTGATCGATCAGGTGGACTTCGCCGCCGCGCAGGAGCGCATTCGGGGCTTTCTCGGGGTGGGGGCGGCTCACCAGGTGGTAACAGTCAACCTGGACTTCCTGAGCATCGCCGAACGGGATCCGCACTTCCGGGACACCATCAACCGCGCCGACCTGGCGGTGGCCGATGGCATGCCCCTAGTGTGGGCCTCCCGCCTGGCGGATCAGCCCCTCCCAGAGCGGATCGCCGGGGTGGACCTGGTGGACACGAGCTGCCAGATCGCCGCGCAAACGGACGCCGGGGTGTTCCTGCTGGGAGCCGGCCCGGGCGTGGCCGAGCGGGCCGGGCGCACGATGGAGGCGCTCTACCCGAGGCTACGCATCGCCGGTGTCTACGCCCCGCCCTTCGGCAGCCTGACGGCCAAGGAGAACGAGGGCATCGTGCGGATGGTGCGGGACGCCCGCCCAGGCTTCCTGTTCGTGGCCATGGGGGCGCCCCGCCAGGATCTGTGGATCCGGACGCACCTATCGCAGCTGGGCGTGCCGGTGTGCATGGGCGTCGGCTGCGCTCTCGACCTGCTGGCCGGGAACGTCAACCGGGCGCCGAGCTGGATGCAGCGCAGCGGCCTGGAGTGGGCCTTCCGCCTGGGCCAGGAGCCCCGGCGCCTGTGGCGTCGCTACCTGGTGGACGACGTCCCGACATTGGGGCGCCTCGTCTTCCGCTCGGTGCGCCAGCGCCGCGCCCGGGTTGATGAGAAGGACAACCGCCCGGTGACAGCGCGCCAGAACGATAGGCCGGCAGTGGTGCTCGCCGAGCGGCTGCCGAGCCGTGTCTCCTAGACCGGGCGGCCCTGGGGGACGTGCTGCCCCTGAGAGAACTACGAGGAAGCAACTGAGATGGACTGGGAAGAAGGGGAGCGCTGGCGTCCAGCGGATCGCGCCGGCTCGGCGCTCGTCCTCCTGGTCGCCAGCCTATGGTGGACGGCCGCCGCCGTGGCGACGGCGGTGCTCTCGATCTTTCTCCTGGTGAGCCATCCGGCGAGCGCCGCCGAGGGAAACGACGACCTCTAGCCGCTGTGTCGCCCCCCCTCCCACCGTGGCCGGCGGCCGCTCTTTGGAGGTGGAAGGGACAAGTGCCCTACGGCGGCATGCAGAACGAAGTGCGGAAAAGCGAGTAAGGATCGTCCATGGCAACTGCAGAGTTACCCGTAGAGCTCCCCACCAGCGGCGCGCGCTGGGTGGACGATGAGGCGGGCGAGCGTGCCGCACAAGGCCACGCCCGGGCGGCGCAGATCCTCAGCGCCATCGCCAGTGGCTGCCTGCTGATTGTCGATTTTGCGCTCGTGGTGGGCGCCTTTCTGCTGGCCCACTGGTACCGCTTCGTCGTCCCGGACATCGAAGCCTACGCCCTGGGGTTGGAGCAGTACGCCCGCATCGGGGCCGTCGTCAGCCTGATGAATGTCATTCTGCTGGCTCTCGACGGGTGGTACGACCCGGACCAGCTGCGGGCCCGTTTGTCCGGCTGCGTACCATCGTCTCGTCCGTCTCTACAGCCCTCGTCCTGGCCGTGGCCGGATCGTTCTTCCTGGGTGACGAGCGCTTCTCGCGCTTGTGGTTCGCCGCCGGCTGGGGCTTCGCCATCGCCGGCCTGATGTCCTGGCGTACGCTGGCCCTACCTCTACGCGGCTGTGCGTGACGTTGTCGCCCCGGCCGACCGGGTGCTGATCGTGGGTGCCAACTCCTGGGTGAGGACCTGGCCCAGGAGATGGCCGGGCGCTACCGCGTGGTCGGCTACGTGGACAACGGCAGCGACCTCGGCGAGGACGCCGGACTGCCTCTCCTGGGGCCCATCGCGTGGCTGGAAAAGCTCGTCCAGGCCCACGCCGTGGACGAGGTGATCATCGCCCTGCCATCGGATCGCCGGGAGCAGGTGAGCCAGGTGATCGCCCGTGGCTTCCACCGCCACGTGAAGATCAAGGTGGTGCCCGACCTGGACGGGCTACTGTCCAACCTCCCCCAACGCCTGGAGGTGAGCCACGTGGGTGGCCGGCCCTACATCAGCTTCGCCTCGCGGGCCAAGGTGAGCAGCTGAAGCGGGCATTCGACCTCTTCGTCGGCGGGCTGGGCCTGCTGGCCCTAGCCCCGTTCCTCCTGTTGATTGCCCTGGCCATCAAGCTGGACTCGCCGGGCCCGGTGTTCTATCGCCAGCAGCGGGTGGGCAAGAACGGCCGGCGCTTCGGGATCTACAAGTTCCGCTCCATGCGCCCGGACGCCGATCGTCTCCTGGAGGGGCTGCGTCACCACAACGAGGCCGACGGCCCGCTGTTCAAGATGAAGTGTGACCCCCGGGTGACGCGCGCGTGGGGGCTTTCTGCGGCGCTGGAGCCTGGACGAGCTGCCCCAGCTGATCAACGTGGTCACCGGGGACATGAGCCTCGTCGGGCCCCGCCCGCCGATCCCGGCCGAGGTGGAGCAGTACGAGGAGTGGGAGTTCGGCCGGCTGCCGGGCCGTCCCGGGGATTACCGGCCTGTGGCAGGTCAGCGGGCGCAGCGACGTCTCGTTCCACGATATGGTGCGCCTCGACCTCCACTACATCCGTAACTGGTCGATCGGCCTGGATCCAGAGATCCTACTGCGCACGATACCGGCGGTGCTCACCAGCCGCGGGGCCTACTGAGGCCAGCCAACTGAGAACTGGGGGGAGGGAGTGCTCTTACGGGGGCGGTAGTCACTCCGTCTTCCGCTCCTTGTCCGGCCGGCGGGCAAAGCATAAGGCGGGGGTTGCCACCGATTGGCACGCCCATCTTGCTCGATGATCCGACCTAGTGGGTCACGTTGCATTTAACTGGCGATGACCTGATCTGGTGTGAGCACCATTTCAATGCGGTTTGACCCACTAACTAAGGGCTCGCCCCTCGTGCGAAACGGCCGATTGCGCCAGCTAGTACAGCGCTGCGGAAGTGACCTGGCGGTTGGCTACGCTGGCTGTGCCCCGACAGAACCGCCTAGCGACTTGCGACGGCGTGTACTAGGCTCGAGTTCCGCCATTATGCCGGAGCGCATCTGAGCGCGTGCCGGCGGGGGTGGCTGGTGCAGCGGGGATTGGTGTGGCGCCGTGGCGAACACGGCGGCGGCACAACTCCGCGAGGGAGCGGTCGGGAGGCCATGGTGGCGTGGGCGAGGCCCTGCTGACGGAGTGTGGCGAGCACGTCGGCAAGCGACGGGCGTCCCTTGCGGCGGTACCAGGGGCGGGCCACCCAGGTGGCCACCCGACCGGCCTGGAGTTCGGTGGCGTACCACAGCACGATGAGCGAAGACGAGCCCGGCAAGGGCGCGGTGCGGCGCACGGCCAGCACCGTCTGGTTCTGCGGCTCCTCGAAGCCGAGCAGGCCCTTCAGGAGGAAGAAGGTGACTTCCAGGGTCCACCGGGTAGCGTAGGTCTCCAGGAGGAAGGCGACACTGACCGTCAGGTCGGTGCAGCAGAAGGCGGCGTCCTTGCGCCGACCACTGGGGTCGCGCACCACGACATAGCGCACCGGCGCCGCCTGCAGCACGCTGTACCACAGGGCGGTGCGCGAAAGACCAGCGGCCGGACGGTAAGGCCGTAGAGGGTGACGGGGAGGGCGTGCCAGGTCTCGTCTGGCCGCGCCTGGGCCTGGACGGCCGGCGCCGGAAGGCGCTCCCCGCTTGCGCGGGCGACCTTTCTGCCCGGGCTGGCGTGGTGGTGGTGGGGCATACAGCGTCGCGTCCAGGCGCATCGGTCCCAGCACCTCGACGTTGGCGGGCCGGGCCTCAACCGTGGTGCGGTTGACGTAGGCGGTGTCTCCCACGACATCCACCGTGCGCTCCGGGGACCAACTCCGCCGCCCAGCCGGCAACCAGCGCGATGGCCTCGCGCGCCAACTCCGGCTGGTGGGGCGCTGCGCCGGGTCCGCAGGAAAGGCGTCCCGCGCCGCGCGTACCGGTTCCCCGACATGGTACGAGAGGGGCGTCCTTGCGGTTGCCCCGTTGGCTCCCGACGAACAGCCGAAACAGGAGCGGCACCGCGACACCCCGTGGGCCGCCGACCACGCCAAACGGCAGGGGCAGCCACAACGCCAGCACCACCCACACATGCCCGAAGCGACTGAACGGCCGGCGTGCGGTGGACAGCAGAGGGTCGTGGTGCATCGAGCCCAGCGCAATGGCCTTCCCCTCTTTCCGCGCCAGGCTGTCGTCCACCAGCAGCACCAGCGGGCTGTGGGCAGCAGCACGCGTAGGGCCAGCGTGAACACCACTTTCCCCAGCGCGTCCGGCGCCCACCGCGCCCGGCTAAAGAAGCGATGGAACGCGCTGATGTGCCGCCAGCCGAGGACGCCGGCCCCAGCGGCGAGGGCCACGCCCGTCACCGTGTGGCGCCCCGGGCAGTGCAGCCAGCCCGCCACCAGGTGGCAGAACACGCGGACCGTCGGCGCGGTGAAGCAGGGCGCGCACGCGGCCAGCACGAGCGCGAACGACTCCGGTACGATGAGCGGGGGCACGGCGTCCTCAGAGCGTTGGTGGGTCTCAACCCAACACCAGCAGGGGCCGTGCCCCCTCACGTCAGCCGCCCCAAATGGCGGAACTCGAGACTAGGAGGGCCCCTCCGGGGTGGGATGGCGGTGTCACAACGCGCCGGCCCGGAGGACCACCGCCAACCCACGCGACCGGCATCGGCCCGGTCGGTCTGCTCCAAGCGGGGCATCCGCAGTCGGTGCTCCAGGAAGCAGCGACGGACGTCGCGCGCTGCCTTCTGTCGTGGTGCTACCCGGCGGTGTACTTGATCGGATCATCGCCCGGGCGGGCGGTCGTTACAGCTCGAGGCGACCGGTCACGAGGAGCAAGCTTTGCCGAACACCCGCCGCGCCAAGCAACTGCACCCTCTCCAGTGCATTGCTCATGATGACGCGCTTGGAGGTCTGGTTCCGTGCTCGGACGGTATCGTGGCCGTCGTCGTGCCACCCGACCTGCTCGATGAGGTGCATCGCGCGCCGGACGGCGCGCGCGTACGGGGCATACACGCCGTAGCGCATGACCGTCTGCGGGGTGTACCCGAACCAGCGCGCTCCGATGTCGAATAGCCAGGGCGTGATGATCCGGAAGCGGCTGAAGTGGTACGTCATCAGCGGCACGCCGTCGACGTAGACGCGCTCGCCTCGCCGAGTCCAGGTGTAGCTCGGGGCGTTCCAGAGCGCGAGGCCGACGCCTGGATATTGGAGGACTCGCAGGCCGGCGTACCGCTCGGGCCACTCATCAAGGTACTTCTGATCGCCGTAGCGCCCCTCTTCCAGGCGGTCGTAGCACCATTCGAGGCATTGCCCCCGCCAGCGAGCCAGGCAGGCGTTGACCTCGGCCGACCGCCGGAACACCAGGATGCCGACGTTGAAGCGCCCGTAGACGTAGTTGTCAGCGAACTTCGGCGGGTAGCGGTGGTCGATGATCGCCATCGTCCGGTCGCCCAATTCGGCGTAGATCGGCGCCAGATCGTCGAAAACGAGGTGGTCGGCGTCGACATAGGTGAGCGTCTCAATCGAGCGGTCCGCGGCGAACAGGTACCGCAAGAACGGTGCCGTGACCGTGAAGTAGTACTCCAGGGTAGTGCGCGTCGACCGCACGGCGGCCAGGCCGGGATCGGCGGCCTCGAGCCGCGCCAGCGGGAGCAGCCGGACGTTCGGCAGGCCCAAGCGTGCCAGGAGGGCGTGGGTCTCGTCGTCCAGGCAGAGCACCGTGACTGGCACCAAGCCGGCGTGCTGGCGGATCGACTCGATTAGCGCGAGGCCGCGCATCAGAAAGTGTCGATCGAAGTACGTGGCGTAGTGAGGCGTCACGGTGTCACCGCGCTGTTGTCGGACGGGACATCGATCTGTCGCCGGCGTACGTCGAGCAGGAAGCCCCGATATTCCGGCTGCTCCGGGGCGCCGGCCACGGACGGCTTGACGCCATGCACGAACTCCCGCGTCAGCGTCGCGCCGCCGTCCCGGCTCGCCTCCAAGACATCCGCGCGGCGAAGGCACCAGCTCACGTACTCGGTCGCGTAGCCGTAGCGATACGGCCGCTGGATGAGGGCGAATGACGGGGACCGGTGGACGACCGGTACCTGGTGCAGGAAGACGAATCCGCGACTGGCGTCGAGCAGCCTGGCCAGCAGGTTCGGCCAGTCCTTGGCGTATTGGAGGGAACCGCTCGCCATGACCAGATCGTAGTCGCCGCCTAGGGCTCGATCGTCGTCAATGAAGACGACGTCGGGAGCGAGTTGCCGGCCCACCCTAGCCGTCTCCGGCACTTCCTTGCAATGGTATTCGACCGCCAGATCAGGGAAGAGGGCGCGCACCAACAGATAATATTGGCCAGTCGCGCCGCCCCAGTCGAGGACACGGATCTGGCCGGAAGTGCCGGCGGCCCGCGCCAGGGCGTAGGCGAACGTCATGGTCGAGTTATGGAACGTGACGTCATGGGCGTCGTACGGACCGCGCCCGAGATCGTGGCTGGGTACCTGCTCGGGGACGATGGCGAGCGGCAGGGTCGAGTCGGCCACGGCTCGGAACGACTCCCAGACCGCCTCGTATCGGTGCGCGACCGAAGGCTGGTTCCACCCTTGCGGGCGTGAGCCCGGGGGCGAACTCGGCCAACGATAGCCGATGAACTCCCACTCGTGGGGCTGGCGGAGGACGCGGCGCCGCGCTTTCCTGGCCGCGTCCAGTACCACCGGAGGGAGCACCCAACAAAGCAGTTCCCGGACCCGGGCCGCACTACCTGGCGCCATACCGCTTGTCCACCTCGCACCTAGTCAACCTCAGCCATCCGCTTCCTGCGTCCACAGCAGGTGTCGCTGAGACAGAGGATCCATAGCCGAAACGGCGTGCAGTGTTCAACCAGGGACTGATGAAGTGCGAGACCGCGCACCAGGTACCGATGGTCGAAGTAGGTGCAGTACTCGTTCATCGAGATACGGGCACGGTGTTTTTCATTCCAGTCGTCATCCCGGCCCAGCTGAGGGCCACGTCAACCGTAGCGCAACCATCTTAACGCCTTTCGACCCCTTTTGCCCCCTCAATGTAAACAAATCGGGCTGGCCCCGCTGCAATTCACGTCCCGCCGTCCGCTGTCCGCCAGGGACCGGGATACAGCCGGCGTGCATGACCGGGGGCAGTCCCCGGCGGTGTCATGACTTCTCAACCTCAATCGCGACCGTTTCCGGCGCCGGCGGCAATGCGCAGCCCGGAAAGTGTGTCTGAGCAATGAGACGACGGATCGGGAGCCTGCCTTGGGGGCTGTGTGCGCTGGCGGTGGCCACGGCCATGTTCCTCTGGCCAGTCATCGCCCACGCGGTGGAGGTGTGGCGGACGGTGGAGGAATTCAGCTACGGCTACTTCATCCTACCCATCGCCGTGGGGCTGGTGTGGTGGCGCCGCGGGGCGCTGCGGGCCAGCATTGGACAAGGGGAGGTGGCCGGTCTGGGCGTCGCCACAGTGGCGGCCATGGCCGTCGTACTGGCCCCGCGGGTGGGGATCAATGCCCTCGCCGGGGCCGCCGTCAGCCCGCTGTTGTGGGGAGGGGCGGTGTTCCTGTGGGGCTGGCGGACCGGGCGCGTCCTGGCTTTCCCGATTGGCTTCCTGGCCTTTGGCCTGGCCGTCTACCGTGGCCTCTTGAGCTCGCTGGGCTTCGCCCTGCAAGGAGTGACGGCCACCGCTGCGGCCGGGCTGGGGCGCGGGTTGGGGCTGGGGGTGGTGCAGGACGGGCTGGTGCTGCGGGCTCAGGGGTTCGCCTTTGTCGTGGCCGAGCAGTGCTCAGGGATGAGCTCGTTGCTGTCCTTGCTGGCCCTGGCGGCGCTGTGGGCCCACCTGGCCCAGGGGACGCTCCCGGCCCGTCTGGCGCTCGTGCTCAGCGTCCTGCCCCTGGTGGTGGCCGCCAACGTGACGCGCGTGACGCTCGTCCTCCTGGTGGCCAGCCTGTGCGGGCAAGAGGCGGCGGTGGGCTTTTTCCACGGAGCGTCCAGCCTGGCCTTTTTCGGTGTCGCAGTGGGGGGCTTGCTGTTGTTGAGTCGAGGTTTGAAATGCAGGGTAGGGGCGTAGGAAACGGCGCCCTGCTCCATTGGCCTGGGGGTGGAGCCGGCGGCGTTGTGGGGGCCGATAGTGCCAGTGCCCGGCCGCGTAGAACGGGCTGGATTCGTTGTCTGATCCTCGTCGCCGTCATGGCCACCGGGACGTGGCTGCACACCATGGTGGGGCGACCGTTGCCGGCCGGCGCTCCCCGCTGGCCGGAGACGGGGCTCTTTGCTGTAGACGGCTGGAGCGCGGGGCCGGTGGGTGTCCAGGAAGCGTGGGGTGTGCATCACCTGCGCCGGGTGTACTCCCGTTTGGATGGTGTGACGGCCACCGTGATCCTGTCCACAAACACGAGAGGCAAGGGCGTGTACGGTGACGCCGGCATCCCGCTGGCCGGAAAGGGCTACGAAGTAGACGCGGCGCCGGCCGCGTTAGTCGCTCCGGCGGCGGGCCGGCGCGCCGTACTGGCGCGAGGCGAGGGGCGCGTCTGGCTGATGCTCTACGGCTACGGCGAGAGTCGCGGCCTGTTGGGGAACGGCCTGCGGGCGTGGGGGGCGGTGCTTGCCGACGCCGCCCTCGGGCGCCCGAACAACTACTTTCAGCTCCGTGTCCTGGTACCCTTCGACGAGGTAGCGCCCCAGCTGGCGGCTGACGCCACGGTGGAGCTGGGGGATACGCTGATGGCGCGGCTGGCGGCGTGGTACCGGGTTTGAGCGTCCACAGCCGTTCGTCGAGCTGCCCCATCCGGACCCCTGTGCCTACGGGGGACCGGCGCAGACACAGGTAGAGTAGACACAGGTAGACATCAGGCGTCGGACGGCGGAGCGCCGACACAACCGACTCTCAACCACCTGGACACCGAATGTCCCTACACGGTGGCCGTAGCATGGAGGCAGGTGGCGGTGCGACGTGCACCGGCAATCTCCGCATCGCGGCGGGCCGAGCCAGCGAGATGCGATACTGAGGAAAACGTACTAATGATGGAAAGATTTCGGAGCCGCTCGGTACTTGGTGGGGCGGCACTGGTAGTGTTGCTTTCCGGGGCGTGCGTGCGCATTGCCCCGGCGGCGTGGTCGCGCCTGGCCGGACCGGAGGCGGACGTCACGGTTGTCGACGGGGCGAATCCGGCGGCGGGGGTAGCCACGGCCGTTGCCGGGGGGCCGAACGCCCAGGGGACGCCCGGGGTGACGCTGGCCGGCCGCCAGATGGTTGCCGTGCGGCGGGGGACGATCGCGGAGGTGGTGCAGGGCACCGCCCGGGTCTCCGGACAGGAAGAAGTGCCCCTGAGCCTGCCGGCGCCGGGCCGGGTGCAGAGCGTCACGGTGCGGCCTGGACAGGGCGTGGCCGAGGGACAGGTCTTGTTGGAGGTGGACTCCAAGCAGATCCAGCGCGACCTGAGCGCTGCCCGTGCTCGACTGGAGAGCGATATGCTCCGTCTGCGCCAGGCACAGGCGCAGGGGCAGGCCAAGCAGGCAGAGGAAGAGCGCAAGCGTCAGATCGACAGCGCCTCCGGGCGCCGGGGTGTGGCGGAGGCGCAGTCGCTCTTGCTGCGGGCGCAGGCCGACTTCGAGAAGGTGCAGGCCGGAGCGGCCCAGGCCGACCGTGACGCGGCCGCGGCCAGCGTGGCGGCGGCGCGGGCGGTGGTGGACAGGGCCGAGGCCGACCTGGCCCGCCTGGCCGCCGGACCCGGGGAGACTGAAGTGGCCGGCGCTGGGCAGCAGGTGACGGCCGCCCGCCTGGCCTTGCAGAAGGCCGAGGCCGAGCTGGGCCGCCTCCAGCGGGGGGCTGACCCGCAGGAAGTGAGGGCGGCGGAGCGTGACCTCGCCCTGGCCCAGGCCGATCTGCAGACGGCCCAGGGGGCACTGGAGCGCGTGACGACGCGTGACCCATACGAGATTCGGGCCGCCGAGCGCGAGGTGGAGCGAGCCCAAATCGCCCTGCAGGCCGCCGAGTCGCTCTCGGCGACGGACGCCACCCGCGGGAGCCGCGAGTCGGTGATCGCCAACGCCCGGGTGGGCCTGCGGGAGGCGCAGGAGCGCCTGACCCGGCTGCGTGAGCCGGCCAGACCCTCAGACGTCGAGGTGGCCCGGCGCAATCTTGACCGCGCCCGGCTGGCTGTTGAAGGGGCCCAGGAACGGGTCGAGCTGGTCAAGCAAGGACCGAACCAGCTGGCCCTGGATACGGCCCAGGCGGCCGTGGACGCCGCCCGGCTGGCCCTCCAGAATACGGAAGCGCGTCTGCAGGCCGTGCAAGCCGGGGCGCCGCCGGAAACGATCACGGCGGCCCAGAACGCGGTGAACGCGGCCAAGGCGCAGCTGACCATCGTGGAGAGCCGCCGGGCCGAGCTGCTCAGCCACCCCACGGACAAGGAGCTGAAGGAGGCTCAGGCCAAGCTTGCCGCCGCCCAGGCGGCCTATGAGCGGGCCCGGACGGAGGCGGCGCCGCTCCAGACCGGGGTCAACCTGGTGTCCTTCGATGTTCAGCTCCTCCAGCAGGCCGCGGATAGCGCCCGGGCGCAGGTGGAGACGATCGAGCGCGAGCTGAATGCCACCAAGCTGCAGGCCCCCTTCGCGGGGACGGTGGTGGGCGTGCAGGTGCGGCCCGGCGATCCCATCGAGCCCGGACAGGGGATCATCGTCATGACCAAGGCGGCGGACGCCGTCGTCCGGGCCGAACTGAGCGACAAGGATGCCCCCAAGGTGCAGCCCGGCCAATCGGCCATCGTCCAGCTGGAGGTCAAGGACAGCCAACCCATCCCAGCCACGGTAGCGGCCGTGACCGCCGCAGAGAACGGCCTCGGATCAGTGGCCCAGCTGCAGCTGAGTCTCCCGGAGGGCGCGCCCCAGCCGGCCTTCGGCGCCACCGGACAGGCCTCCGTGACCGTGCAGACCAAGGAGAACGTCCTGCTCGTCCCACAGAAAGCCGTTCGTTCGGCCGGGAACCGGCGCTACGTGGAGTTCATGGACGGCACCAATCGGCGTATCGCCGACGTCCAGGTGGGTACCACGTCCGGTACCGAGGTGGAGATCGTCGGCGGACTAACTGAGGGTCAGATGGTCATCGTCCCCCAGTAAGGGGCGAGCAAGGCGCCCCACCGTCCGACAGCAAGTGGCGCATTCGTGGGGCACACAACGGCCGATGCCGGCGTGGCTGGCCTGGTCTCATCTGACCAGGCCAGCCACGCCGGCATCGGCTTGCAGTCGCCGGGTGGCATATCGCCCGCCTGGCGCGCTTGGGCCGGTTGAGGGTGCAGGGGTGGCGTCACCGAGCGGCCGGCCACGCAAGGTACACTTCTCTTGCCACTATCCAGCGATAGCGAGTGCAGCGGAGTATCAGGTGCCACGGCGCGCGCCGTCCCGCTCAACCCCTTTTCAACCTTGGCTGAACGGCGATTAGGGGCCTGCACCGGACAATCAACTCGCGATACGGCACCGTGGCGCGGTCGAAGCGCGGGTCGGTCGTGGCGGCAGAACCCCAGCGTCGGAGCCTGGCGCCCGAATGGGGTGCGCCGCCATCAGCAGGAGGTACAGGGATGACTGCGATCCGCGCGGCGTTTGTCATGGAACAGTCGCTGGGACACGTAACGCACGGCATGAATCTCCGGGACTTCCTGTCGGCCCAGCAAGAAGTGGTCCCGACCTGGTTGCCCATCCCCTTCACCGTCGGCGGTGCCGGGCGGGCCTTGCCGCTGTGGCGCAGCAACTGGTCGCTACGGGCCAGCTGGCGTGCCCGTCGCGCTCTGGAGGGCGCCCTGGGGACGTCGCTCCACCAGGCGGTGTTGTTCCACACCCAGGTCGTTTCGCTCTTCTCCACCGGGATCATGAAACGCGTGCCGAGCATCATCTCGCTCGACGCCACGCCGATCAACTTTGATACTGTGGCCCAGTACTATGACCACCGACCCGCCACCGACGGCTGGGTCGACCGGCAGAAGTATCGCCTCGTCCGCGAAGCCTTCCACGCTGCCAGCGCGCTCGTGAGCTGGTCGGAGTGGGCGAAAGGCTCGCTGACGGATGACTATGGGATCGAGGCCAGCAAGATCCATATCCTCGCCCCTGGGGCTGCTCCGGCGTACTTCGAGATTGGCCGGCGCCGCCATGCGGCGGGGGCCGAGGGGGACGCCGCCGGCGGCCCGGTCCGTCTCCTCTTCGTGGGCGGTGACTTCCGCCGCAAAGGAGGTGACCTGCTGCTCGAGTGCATGCGCGGGCCCCTGGGCCGGCGTTGCGAGCTGCACGTGGTCACGAAGGACGATTCGGTCGCGCCGGCGCATAACGTGTACGTCTACCGGAACGTTGGACCTAACAGCGCGGAGCTGCTCAGTCTGTTCGCAGGGGCGGATATCTTCGTGCTGCCTAGCCGGGGGGAGTGTCTGGCCGTGGTGTTGATGGAGGCGACGGCAGCCGGCCTGCCGGTGGTGACCACCGACGTCGGCGCTCTGGGTGAAGCCGTGTTGCCGGGGGAATCGGGTCTGCTGACGCCGCCAGGCGACGGCCAGGCCCTGGAGAAGGCGGTGACGACGCTCGTGGACGATGCCCAGCTTCGCCGGCGCATGGGCCGCGCCGGTCTAGCCCTGGCGGAGACGAAGTTCGACGCTCACCGCAATAACAGCGCCCTGCTCGATCTGGTCACCACGGTCGCGCAGGGCGGCGCTGCATGCAGGAGGGCCGCGTGATCGCAAAGTTCCTGGAAGCCTTTTTCCGCCACAAGTTGCTGCTGCTACTACCGCCCATCCTGATGACCCTCGCCGTGGGGGCATGGGCCCTTCTCGCGGCACCGGTGTACTTCGACTCCAAGGCCAACGTGTGGGTCGATCGCCCGACGTATATCGTCGCGGAGAGCGACGGGTTCAACGCCTACCTCACGCCGGCCCAGAACCAGACCCTGCGGCTAACGGAGCTGCTGCGCACCGAGACGTTCCTCACCGCCGTGGTCAACCGGACATCGCTCGCCCCACTCACTGCCTCGGCGGCCGGGTGGCGCCAACTCGATACGATCATCGGCCGGGGGCTGGCGGTCACGCCTAACGGCAACAACCTGATGGTCGTCCGGTTCCGGAGCGGATCGCCTCAGCTCTCGCAACAATTCGTCACGGCGCTCCTGGAGACGTTCAGAGAGAAGGTCGCCAACGACCGCCTGACCCAGGCGTCGCTCGCCACGTCCTTCTACGAGTCGCGACTGCAGACGGCGGACGAGCAGCTCAGCAAGGCCACAGGTGAGATCCGGCGCTACATCGCGGCCAATCCACGCCTGACGACGATCGACCCAGAACGCGGGGCGGCCTCGACGACGGCGGCGCGCCTCAATCTACCGCCGATCGCCATCGACCCCCAACTGGCGGACATCATCCGGCGCGTCGAGGCGGCCGAGCTGGACGTGCAGACGGCACGCCAGAATCTGGAAAAGGCGCGCCTGGACGTCTCGGCCTCACTGGAAGGCCAGGAGCTCGGCTTACAAGTGGTCGACGCCCCAAAGCTGCCCAGCGAGCCGGTCCGTGAACTCGGCAAGCGACTGATCTACCCGGCCGGCGCGGCCGTCGTGGGGCTCGGCCTGAGCGCCGCCCTGTGGGTCCTGCTCGTGGCCGGAGATCGCTCGGTGCGCTGGGAGAGTGACCTTGGTCCCGGCCTGCGCGTGGCCGGTGTCGTCCCGAAGCTGCAGCTGAAGAACCTACCCAAGTCCGCCGGCTCCGACATCACGCGGCGGGCCATCGGCTTCGCCGCCGGCGCTGTGTTGCCCGTACCAGGTGGAGCAAAGTAAGTGAGTATCATGCAAGAGGGGGGGCGCCCGTTGTTGGAAGAGCCTACAACCCCACCCCCCAACGTCCCGCCCTCGGACTCAGATACGCCTCCATCTGCGCCGGACGGCACCGCGACCAGGGGGCTGCTCAAGCTGAGCGCCTCGGGTGGGTCGTTGGCCCGACGTCCACCTCGAGAATGGGCGCTTTCCGGCGCCGACGAGTTCTTCCGCCGGATCTACACCCGCTGCAGTGGGGCGCGGGCGGACGTGCTGGCAGTCTGCAGCGCCATCGAGGGCGAGGGCAAGACGACCGTTAGCCTGGGACTAGGCGTGACCATCGCCGAAGACTTTCCCGATCGTCGCGTGCTGATCGTGGAGACCGATCTCCAGCGGCCGGTGCTGGCTCAGGACTTCGAGCTCGATCCGACTCCTGGATTGGCCGACTGCCTGATGAACGACGAGCCGATCGAGCTGGCCTTCCGCCCGACGTATCTCGACAACCTCCAGCTCGTCCCGGCCGGTGCCCCCTCTCACAGCCCTGGACGGCTGCTGCGCTCCAGCAGCATGGCGGTGGCCATCGACGCCATGCGGGCGACCCACGACGTGGTCATCCTGGATGTGCCGGCGCTGCTCAAGAACAGCGACTCCCTCCTCCTCACCGACCTGGCAGACGGTGTGGTGATGGTGGTACGAGCCGGCGTAACCCCCGTCACCCGACCTGGCAGACGGTGTGGTGATGGTGGTACGAGCCGGCGTAACCCCCGTCACACAGGTGAACAAGGCCCTGGAAGAGCTTGACGACGGACGGCTGCGTGGTGTTGTGCTCAACGGCCACGAGTCGGCGACGCCCGGCTGGCTCCGCCGCCTCCTGGGGTGGTGACGTGACCGGTCCGAGGGCCGCTGCCGGTCCGGGAAGGGCGACACACCCATGAACCTGATGCTGACCTTCATCATTGCCTGTGTCACGCTCGGCCTGCTGGCCAATGGCTTTGGTCGGCGGGAGCAGCTCATCATCGCCGCCATGGCCACCTTGCTCGTCGCGGTCTACTACTTCGTCGGCCGGGCCATGTGACTCCGGCCCTGGTTTCCCGGGCTCTCCGGCGGGCGATGAGCCACTTGCAGACGCCCGCAACGCCCTAAAGGCAAAGAAACGTGGCCACCACGCTCGTAACCCCTGACCGCCCGAGTCTTTCGGTCGACTGGCACGTCGCCTCACAGCGCTGGCGCCTGGCCGTCCTGGCCGCCCTGATCACCCTGGTCTCGGTCTTCTACACCTGGTTCGTCTTGCTCTATCCGGTCTTGTCGCCGGTGACGATGCTGGTGTGGGTATTGTGCGCCGCCATTGTCTGGCGGCCGATCGTCGGCCTCTGCTTTGCCTTTGGCTTCGTGCACCTGTTCGAGCCCGGCGGTGCGGATCAGATGATGCTCCCCGGGCTGTTCATGTACTCCAGCCTGCAGTCCACGCTGGGCACCCGGGGGATCATCATCACCCCGCTGGAGGTGCTCCTACTCTTGACCTTCGGCGTCTGGCTGGCTCAAGGCATCGCCCGGCGGCGGATCGACTTCCGGCCCGGCCATCTCTACTGGCCGGTCGTGCTCTTTCTTCTCTCCATGATCTTCGGGCTGATCCGTGGTCGTCTGGCCGGCGGGAACCTCAACGTGGCCTTCTGGGAGTCCCGGGCGCTGTTCTACACCATCATCTGTTACTTCGTCGCCGCCAACACCGTGCGGACGCGGGGGCAGGTCAAGCTCCTGACGGCGATCACGCTCGTGACCACTGGTCTCTTCGCCCTGGAAGGGGTATATCGTCGGCTGGCGCTCATCAATACCGGGGCGCTGGGGGTGATCCCGGAATTCGCCTGGGCGCATGACACGGTCATCTTCCTGGCCACGGTGCTCTTGCTGATCGTCTTGCAGCAGGTGTTCGGCGCCCCGCTATGGCAACGCATCTTTGGCCTGGCCCTCTTTCCAGTAGCCGGCTTTACACTCCTGGCCATGGAGCGCCGGGCCGGCTCTGTTGCCTTTATGGCCGCCTTTCTGGCCCTGTCTCTGGTGTTCCTGATCGCGCACCGCAAGGCGTTCTTCTTCCTGGCCATCCCCGTGCTGGTGGCCGGGTCGGTGTATCTGCCCCTCTTCTGGAACAACACTGGCATGCTGGGCCAGCCGGCGCGCGCCATCCGCTCGCTGAGTGAGCCTGACGCACGCGACCATGCGTCTAACTTGACCAGAGAGCTGGAGAAGATCAACGTGCGAGCCACGATCCACGCCCATCCCGTTCTCGGGGTCGGCTTCGGCAAGGAGTACTACTTTGTGGTGCCCCTGCCAGATATGTCCTGGTGGCCCTTCTTCCACTATGAGCCACACCACAACATCATGTGGGTCTGGCTGAAGACCGGCGCGCTTGGCTTCATCTTCTTCTGGACCGTGGTCGGGACGGCCCTGGCGCGGGCGGCGCACTTTGCCAAGACCCTGCGCGCCGCGGAGCTGCGCGTCTTTGCCCTCCTCTCGCTCGTCGGGATCATCTGCGTCCTGGTGTTCTCGTACGTCGACCTCGGGCTAGTCAGCCCACGGGTCACCGTCTTCCTGGGAATAGCGTTGGGAACACTCGCCGTGCTCGACCGGATCGAGGGGACGGATTAGCCGCGTTGGCTCACCGCCGAGACCCAGGTCAATTCCGGGAGCGTAGGCCAGGTGCAAACATATCGACGACGGGTGGGCTATGTCCTGGCGTCCCGGCAGGACCCGCGACTGGCCGCCACCATCGCGGCCGGGGCGAGTCCGCGTCCCGAGTACTACGTGTTCCGGCAGCGAAACGATGCCCCCTTCATCAGCTACGAGGACGTGGAGCGCTCAGCGCTCCCGCTGGCAAGGATCTCTCGCCTCGTCCGGCAGGCGAACTGGGGCTTGGCGGCCGTCGCCCTCGCGGCCCAGGGCAACTTCGACGGCCTCCTGGCCACAGGTGAGGACGTAGGACTGCCCCTCGCCATCGGGGCACGGCTGCGTCGGGTCCAGCGGCCGATCTACATCATCACCCACGGCTCGTACTTCGCATCACCGAAGCTGCGGCTGCTCATGACCGTTCTGCAGGGGATGACGAATGTCTATTATCTGTGCCTGTCGGGAACCCTACGTGACACGCTTCTAGAGACATTCCGCCTGCCGGCATCCCAGGTCCATAACACGAGCTACGGCGTGGACACGGCTTTCTTCCGCCCCATGGAGGCCCAGTCAGTGGGTGCCGCGACTTCACGTCCCATCGTGGCCAGTGCCGGGACGGCGAATCGAGACTATCGCTCGCTGGTGATGGCAGCCACGTCGCTTGACGCCGAGGTCAAGATCGCGGCCGACAGCGCCTGGTTTCCGGCAAGCATCGACATCACCGCCGACCGTCTGCCACCGAACGTGGAGGCACGATCGTACGGCAACTATCAAGGGCTCAGGGAGCTCTACGCGCGCGCTCGTTTTGTCGTCGTGCCCCTCTATCCGGCGCGGCACGCCTGCGGGTACGCCGTCGTCGCCGAGGCCATGGCCATGGGGAAGGCCATCATCGCCACGCGGACGGAGGCCTACAACGACTTCATCGTAGACGGGGTCACGGGGTACTACGTCAAGGCCGGAGATGTTGACGACCTGCGGGCAAAGATGGGTCGCCTGCTAGACAACCCCCAGGAAGCTGTGCAGATGGGACAGCGCGCCCGGGCACGGGCGATGGAGCACTTCTCAGTGGAAGCGTACTGCCGGCGCATCGAAGAGGTCTTACAGGGCCGCCCCGTCGACCACCGTCGGTCATCGGCGTGACGGTGGCCGCCGGATATAGATCGGCCCCGCGCCCATGCCCGCCGCCGGCGGTTCAACCGGGGCTCAACCTCGGGCGAACGCCAACCTTGTCGAGCGCACGAGACACTAGTGACGGAGCGTGATGCTGCCTTTGACCAAACTCGCCCGCCTCACCTCCCCTGAGCGTCCTGGCGGGCCGGCATCCGTCCCGAGCTTGCCGGTCACGCCGGCACCAGGAGTGGGACCTCGCCCGGCAGACGATGATCGGCCGGCGGTCGCCGGGGCGTCGCCCTCCGCCAGCGTCGCCCGGGGGGCGATCGCCCTGCTCACCACACAGCCGATCACGTGGGCGACGAGTCTGCTCGCAGCGGCCCTCCTGCCACGTTTCCTGGGAGATGCCGGCCTCGGCCAGTACGCCTTGGCGATGACGGTCGCGGCCGTGGCCGGGACGTTCGTCTCGCTCGGTGTCCCCAACTACCTCGTTCGTCGTGTGGTGACACAGCCGTCGCGGTCGACGATCGATGCCGGCGCGGCGCTGGTGCTCTTGGTGGGGGTCTCGGCGCTGACCGCGCTGGTGCTCTGGCTGCTCATGCCCTTCCTCAACATCCCTGTGTCGCCGAACGTGCTGCGCTTCGCCTTGGCGGGGATGGTGGTGGGCGCCGCCAGCGTCGTGCTGTCTTCTTTGCTCCAGGGGCGGGAGAGCCACCGCCGGTACGCCTGGCTCAACGCCGCCAACCAGGTGGTCGTGACGCTCGGTAGTCTCGCCGTCTTGGGCGCCACCAGGAGCATCGAAGCCTTCATGGCGACGGGGCTGGTCGCCTCGCTGGTCATGCTCGCCGTCACCTGGTACTTCACGCGTCTCCAGTTACATCGGATGGCATTCGCCCCGAGGCTCTTGTGGCAGCTCGTCGTCGGGGGCGTGCCGTTCATGGGCTGGAACGTCGCATTGGCCATATACGGCGAGATGGACAAGTTCTTGCTGGCGATGTTCTCGAGCAGTATGGCGATCGGCTGGTACGCCTCTGCCTTCCGCATCATCTCCATTCCTGGGTTCATCACCACGGCCGTCGTCACGCCGTTGCTGCCGGCCCTCAGCCGCTCTGCGGGCGACCGCGTGGTGTTCTTGAACACCCTGCGGCGCAGCGTCACGGTCGTGCTCTTCATCACCGCCGGAGTGAGCGCCTTGATCGTCGGGGCCGCACCCGGCATCCCTGGCTTGCTGGGCTGGCCGTCGTCGTTCAGTAGCGCCGTTCCACTGTTAATGATCTTGGCACTTCGGGTGCCGCTAACGGCTGTGGACACGGCTCTGGGCACAGCCCTTGTGGCGCTCCACTCAGAGCGGCGGTGGCTGGGCGTGGCCATGGTAGCCGCGGTGTTCAACCCAGCCGCCAACTTCGTGCTGATCCCGTTCTTCGAAAGGATGATGCAAAACGGCGCCATCGGCGCCGCTCTCGTCACGGTGGCGACCGAGCTCTTGATGTTCTGCGGGGCCGTCATCCTGCTGCCGCGGGGCACCCTGGATCGCCCTACCCTGTGGACCGGTGCTCGGATCCTGGTGGCGGCCGCGGGCGCGGCGGCGGTCACGGCAGTCCTGGAGCCGCTCTCCATACTCCTAGCTGCACCGGCCGGTGGAGTTGCCTTTCTGGTCGCGGCCGCTGCCCTGCGCATCGTTCGGCCGGCCGATCTGTGGACGCTTCGCACGCTAGCGATGCAGATGCTGGAGCGACGCGCCGTCGCTCCAGCGCCGGCGGACGCAAGGACCTGAGAGGTGAAGGGACTCGCCCTCTGGAGACCGGCCGCGCTTCGTGGTGCGGCTCGTCCACTACGCCGTGGCCGTGGATCATGACCCGAGGCGCACGACCTTCGGCCCCTGGTGACACAACATGAGTCAGTCAGGCGTACCGCAGACCGCTCCGCACGTGGCAGCCTCCCCAGCGGCCGGCGTTCAGCCCGGCATTAGCGTGGTCGTCCCGACATATAACCGTCGCCAGAGCCTGCAGCGCCTGCTGCAAGCCCTGGCGACTCAGACTCTCCCGCCAGATAGCTTCGAGGCCGTGGTGGTCGACGATGGCTCGACAGACGGGACGCCGGACCTGCTCCGTCGCCTGGCTATATCGCTGCCGTACCGATTGCGCGTCTTCCAGCAGGGACACGGCGGGCCGGCGCAGGCCCGTAACCTGGGTGTGGAACGGGCACAAAGGAGGCTCATTGTGTTCCTGGACGACGACGTCGTCCCAGCGCCTGACCTGCTCGCCGCGCACGTTGCGGCGCACGCTGTAGAACGGGACGCGGTGGTCATCGGCCCAATGTCGCCGCCCCGGGACGTGCCTCGACCGGCCTGGATCAGGTGGGAAGAGGAGCAGCTCGAGAAGCAGTACAAGGCTATGATGGCCGGACAGTGGGCCTGCACGGCGCGGCAGTTCTACACCGGCAACGCCTCGCTGCCTCGCGAGTGGTTCCTGCAGTCCGGCGGGTTCGACGTCGGCTTCAAACGCGCCGAGGACGTAGAGCTGGCGTACCGTCTGGCCGACCGGGGAGCCCGTTTTGTCTTCGACCCCAGAGCGTCCGTCTTACACTACGCCGCCCGGACGTTTGATGCCTGGTGCCGGACGCCGTACCAGTATGGCCGATACGACGTGGTCATGGAGCGCGACAAGGGGCAAGAGACACTGCAGTGGGCGACCCATGAGTTTCACTTCCGTCACCCGCTGAGCCGCCGGCTGATCCGCCTCTGCGTTGGCCAGTGGCTGCTGTTAACCGGGACGGTGGTCGCGCTGCGGGGCCTGGCGGCCTTCACCGACCGGGTCGGGGCGCGCCGGGCGACGTCCGCCGCGCTCAGCGCCATCTTCAGCCTGCGCTATTGGCAGGGCGTCTGCGATGAGCTCGGCGGGCCCCAGCCGCTCTGGCACCTCATCGCCGCAGCCAAGGGCTGAGCGCGCCAGGCCCGCGGGGACGTCAGGACACATCGACCCCCCTGTGCCCCTGCGGGGAAGTCCTCTATAGGTGCTCCAGCTGACAGATGCGCGAAGGAGGGCCCCGGACCTGCTTAGGACTGTCTTGTACCCGGCCACGATGGTTTCGCCGGGTATCCCCCTGACAGAGGCACCCAGCACGCCCGCAGGCATCTGCCTGCGGGCGCCGGCTGCGTTAGAGCCTCAGTCTCCTTTCCGACGCGTGGCGCGTACTTGCGCCAGGGCGCTGCTGCTGCTGTGCGGTTGAGACTGCGCCCAAGCCCTCCGCTAGCGCGCGGCGCCTGGTAGCCGTGGGAGCGCCCCCGGTGTGCGGGTCGCCGTCGGGGCCGGCGTGGCAGTCGCGCCGACCGCCGGCTTCGTGGCCGTCGCCGTGGCAGTCATGGTGAAGCGCCCGGCGTCGTCTTGCCACTGGTAAAGCGTCGACCAGTCGGATGCGAACACGCCGATTTTGATGGTGTACGTCCCCGCGGACGCCCCAGCGGGCACCTGCCAGGTAACGGGGAATTGGCGCGTCTGGCCGGCAGCGAAGGACTGGTTCTCGAAAACCTGCTGGAACACCCGCTCCGTGGGGCTGTAGATCTCGACGTCGACGGTGGCCGACATGGCCGTGGCGCTCCCCACCTCGACTGTGCCCGTGACGGTACGGCCCTGGGATGCCGTGGCCGGGAAGCCCTGGGCTTGGGCGGAGAACTGCGGCCGGGCCGGGACCGGTGTAGCCGGGACCGGTGTAGCCGGGACCGGTGTAGCCGGGACCGGTGTAGCCGGGACCGGTGTAGCCGGGACCGGTGTAGCCGGGACCGGTGTAGCCGGGACCGGTGTAGCCGGGACCGGTGTAGCCGGGACCGGTGTAGCCGGGATCCTGGTTGCCGTGGCCGGGACCCTGGTCGCCGTGGCTAGAGGGGTGGCCGTGGGGCTGGGCACCGGAGGTACGCTCGCACCGCCATTGAGTGTCCAGATGGAGATGTCGCGTGCCCCCCAGCGATCGCCCCACCAGCCACCCTGGCCCCGGAACTGCACCCGCGTCGTTCCGGTAGGGACGGGCATGAAGTAGGATGAGAACGTGCTCTGGTCATTCTTCGTCTGTGGCTGCATCTGCGCCGGTTGCCACGTCCGGCCATCGTCGAAGCTCACCTCGAGGTTGGCCCCGGTGCCGGCGAACCGCAGGCGGGAGCTGGGCGGCGCGCCGGCCGGAAAGCTGACGCCCGGTGGGGTCGATTGATCGACGACGTTCTGGTTAGCCTTGATCATCGAAAATGGCACGGCCGGGCTGATGCTCACGTTGTCCCAGTGCCAGGTGTTGGGTTCGCAAGGGATGCCCTCAGCGCAGCCCTTGCTGGGGTTATAGGAATGGTGCCCTAGCTGCACGACACCCTTGTCCCACCCGAGATCCTGGATGTCCGCGTCCACCCACCATAGGTTGTACTGCGGCATCCCGAACTTGATGTGTGTGCGGGAGACGCGTAGCTCAAAGGTGTCCCGCCGGGTGGGGCTGGGGGCGAGGGAGTACTCGTAGTGCCTCCACCACTCTGCGGGCACCTCTTCCTCCTGAGCGTTGCGGTAGACAGTGGCTCGGAATGACGACTCGCTCTGCCCCCCGTCCATGCGTAGATGCAGGGCGTTGCGCGGGGCACCGTTCAGGTCGGGGAGCCATGACTGCAAGGGAGCCTGCAATTGATCCTCGTAGGGGCTCACCCACAGGTCGATCCAGTCCCGGCCGGTCGAGCGGAAGGTAGACATATCCCACTTGACGACAGCCTCCCCGGACGAGAAGTCCACCATGTGGTCGGGAGTCAGATAGATGACGCCGTACCCACTGGCCGAGAGGGCGGTCATGACGTGATCTCTGCACTGGAAGACGGCGTCGTCGTATGACCCATTCAGCTGGTGCACGGCCGGCGACGCCCCGCAGTCAGCGCCGTGGTGGGCGGCCATCGGCTCCAGGGCCGACCAGGTGTTCGCGTCGCGGGAATGGACTCTCAGATCCCAGTTCTTTGGCTTCCAAGGTTGGGGGGTGGTGGGCGATCCGTCGAAGGTCTCCAGGAACGTGCCGGGGGCGGCCTGCGCCGCCGGCGCGACGAGCTGATCGCCGGCCCGAAGCGAGCCGGAGGCGATGGACATGCTGCCAAGGACCGTCGTGGCCAGGGCGAAGCAGAGCAGAGGACGCCGGTAGGCCGTTCCTCGCCTGGAACGCGGGACGAGCCGCTGGGCGAGGCGCCGCCAGGAACCGAAATATGTGGACAAGGCATTCTCCTTCTTGCAGCGCGCGAGAAGAAGGAGGCCGAGTGAGGACGTCACATCGCCGTACGAAGCCGATCACGGCCGTTCTCAACCGTCGTCGTGCTCGTACTGACAAGGACATGAATGTCCTCGACGTGTTCCGGACCACAGCGTCGCGCAGGCACCTCTAATGAGAGATGGTGCTCAGCGGGGCGCTAGAGTCAGGAGCTTGCGTCCGGTGGTCGGCTCTGGGGTGGTGCGCCGGTCACTAACTAAGGAGTGATCCCGGCCGTCACCGCACCTACAGGCTGGCCTACCGCTGCACTCGACCGCACTCGCCACCCCCAGACGGCGACTACCACATCAGCGTGGGTAGCTGCCGTCGAGGGGTACGAGCGCTCGTTACACTTCTCGCGCCGTAGAGTTACGCTGGCCCGTGCGGCACTTACCCCCCGCGGGGACGAACCTGGGTGATGTGCACCCAGTCCCACACGGAGGGAGCACCGAAAGGGCCATTCAGCTATTCAGCTATGCATATATCCAGCTAGCTGAATAGACCGATCAAACAACAATGACGTCTGGTTTGTTCTGCTCTCTGTGACCGGGAGTCGCGCTCGTGAAAGAGCTCGCCGGCCTGGTGTAGATGCCTTCCAGCTCGTCCCCCGGGATTGGGGAGCGGGTCCGATGCATCGTCCGCACGTCACTGCACCTAAGAGAGTAGCGATAGGGTTCGAGTGGCAGCAAGGTACCCCCCCGTTAGTCCCAGGGCGTACTCCTAGCTGCACGTGGCACACACCGGGGTCTCACCCGCCGCTAAACAGGAGTGTGTCTTTGTTGACTGGCGTCCGCCAGCCCTGGATAAACCCGGTCAGGAAGTGGATGGGCCGCAACAGGCCGTGGGGGCGCCTCAGGTGCAGGGCATCCCGGAGCGGCGGACCGATGGCATCAACCAGCAACGCGTACGCCGGAACGATGGCGAACCACCAGTGCCCGCCTTTGACCGGCTTGGCGTAGGCGGCCCCGATACCCACCCAGTTCCGCCGGCTCAAGGCACGCACCTCGGCGGAGGTTCGAAAGCCGTAATGGAGGACGGCCACGGCGTCCGTCTCGTAGACCTCATGGCCGAAGAGCAGGGCCCGCACCGCCAGGTCCCCGTCCTCGCAGGCAGGGAGCCGCGCCCCCGGCCCCAGCAGGCTCGTCGAACCCGCCCATGGCCTGGACGGGCGCGCGGCGCACGGCCAGCCCGGCGCCCATACCGCCAGCGCGACACTTGTCGATGACAGACGTCAGCCGGCGGCTCCCCGGCAGCGGTACGCCGGGATGAACCCCTTGCTCGTGTCGTGCCCTACCGCCTCCACACTGCAGAACGCCACCGCGACCCGGGCGTGCTGGCGAAAGATGCGCGCCATCTGCTCCACCCAGTCGGGTGGCACCTCGCAGTCGTCGTCGGTGAAGAGCACCACCTCGGCACGCGCCTCGGCCAGGCCGATGTTGCGTGCCGTGCTCACGCCTCTGGTGTCGCTGCGGATGTAGCGCAGGCGGGCGTCGGCAAGGAACGGCGCCGCCGCGGCGGCGGTACGGTCGTCGGTGCTCTGATCCACGACGATCGGCTCGAACCGCGGGTACGTGTTGGCCAGGATCGACTCGATCGTGCGGACGATGCTGTCTCCTCGGTTACGGGTACACACGATCGCGCTCACGAGCTCAGGTGCATCGTTATTCGTCATGGAGATCACGTTCACTCTTGTTCTTTCGCATCAACTGGAATGTACGGCCTGCCTGGACCACCGGCGGCGGTCCCGGATGCGGTTATGATGGCGTCTTACCTGTTGCAGAACAGGAGCGTTTCTTTGTCGACCGGCGTCCGCCAGCCCTGGGCGAAGCCCCACAGAAAGTTGATCACCCGCGCCAGGCCCTGGGGGCGCTTGAGGTGGACGGCGTCACGGAGCGGCGGACCGATGGCATGGACGAGCAGCTCATACAGTGGCACCACGGCGAAGCGCCAGTGCCCGCTCTTGAGCGGCTTGGCGTAGGCAGCCCCGATACCCAGCCAGTTCCGCCGGCTCAGGGCACGTCCCTCGGCGTAGGTTCTGAAGCCGTAATGGAGGACGGCCACGGCGTCCGTCTCGTAGACCTCATGGCCGAAGAGCAGGGCGCGCACCGCCAGGTCCCCGTCCTCGCAGTCGGGGAAGCGCGCCCCCGGTCCCAACAGCTCGTCGAACCCGCCGATGGCCTGGACGGGCGTGCGGCGCACGGCCAGCCCGGCGCCCATGCCGCGGGCGCGACACTTGTCGACGACAGACGTCAGCCGGAGGCTCCCCCGGCAGCGGTACGCCGGGATGAACCCCTTGCTGGCGTCGTGCCCTACCGCCTCCACACTGCAGAAGGCAACGGCAACGCGGGTGTACTCGCAGAAGATGCGTGCCATCTGCTCTACCCAGTTGGCCGGCACCTCGCAGTCGTCGTCGGTGAAGACGACCACCTCGGAGCGCGCCTCGGCCAGGCCGATGTTCCGTGCCGTGCTGACCCCTCTGGTGTCGCTGCGGATGTAGCGCAGGCGGGCGTCGGCGAGGAACGGCGCCGCCGCGGCGGCGGTACGGTCGTCGGTGCTCTGATCCACGACGATCAGCTCGAACCGCGGGTAGGTGTTGGCCAGGATCGACTCGATCGTCTGGACGATGCTGTCTCCCCGGTTACGGGTACACACGACCGCGCTCACGAGCTCAGGTGTATCGCAGCTCGTCCCTTCGATAGTCGTCATGCGCCCCTCGTCATGGTCACCACCACTTCAGTCTTCTGACACGCCAGGGAGAGTGTAGTGCCTGTCCCCGCGGTCGATACGTACTGTTGGTCGAGTTATGGTTGAGCCTTGACAAGCAAATTCCCGCGACTTCCAGGGAAAGGACTGCCCCGACAAGAAGAGCCTTCACTACAATGTACTAAAGTATGTGCCTATCTTCGTTAGAGTATACAGAAGAAATAACGTCACTCTACGAGAGTCGAGGTTTGCGATGGTCAGGAGCAGCCTGGCCAGGTCGCCTTCGACCGCTGCCGCGGCTGTGACGACCAGCATCTTGCGTACGGGTCATGCCTTGTCGCTCCCACAGCGGGCGATCCCGCCCTCTTCCCCTGGGCGGAGAGTCTAGGCCATGAGTGACCCCGAGCGGGTTCTGCCCACGGAGGCGCGGCTGCCCCACGTCAAAGGTCGGGCTCAGATCTACTGCTTGAGGACGTGAGGACAACGGGCACAAGGCCGGCACGGAGCAATTCCGGCTCTGGCAGGGGCTCAACCCCTTCTCAACGGTCAGGAAACGCCCTCGAGCGGCTGCGCCCCAGATACTTAGCTCATGACACAGGTTGGAGCGAAAGTTGTCGTCACCGGCGGGGCCGGCTTCATCGGCAGTCATCTTGTCGATCGTCTGATGGCCGAGGGCCACGACGACGTGGTTGTTCTGGATAACCTGTCTCGAGGGCGGCGAGAGAATCTCGCCCGCTACGAAGACGAGCCGCGCCTGCGCTTTATCGAGGGAGATGTCCGCGACCTGGACGCCCTGACGGCAGCGCTCAGCGGGGCGAGCGTCGTCTATCACCTCGCCGGGAGGTCCCTGCTCATGGGGGGACAGGAGGACGTGGCGGAGACGTTCTCCTCCAACGTCGTGGGCACCTTCAACGTCCTGCGGGCCGCGGTACAAGGAAGCGCCAGGCGCGTCGTGTTCGCCTCGGCGCGCGACGTCTACGGCGAGCCCATCTCCCTGCCGGTGGACGAGGACCATCCCTTGATGGCCATCAACACCTATGGGGCGAGCAAGGTCTCCGGGGAGGTCTACTGCCGGGCCTTCCGGCGCAAGTACGGCCTGCAGGCGGTCGTCTTGCGCCTGGGCAACGTCTACGGCCCGCGGGACTTCGACCATGCCATCCCGGTGTGGCTGGAGCGAGCGCAGGCCGGACAGGAGCTCTATGTCCAGGGCGGCGAGGAGATCATCGACTTCTTGTGGGTCGACCAGGCAGTGGAGGCGCTGGTGCGCGCCGCCAGGGTCGAAGAGGCGCTCCCCCCGATCAATATTGCCAGCGGGACGGGGACGAAGATCATTGATCTTGCTCGGCGGATCGTGCGCCTGGCGGACGGCCGGTCCCAAATCAAGGTGCTCCCCCGGGATGACCGGGCCGTGACCCGCTTCGTCGCCAATGTGGATCGAATGCGCCAGATGCTGCGGCTGGAGCCGCCCCTGGATCCGCTGGCACACCTCCCGGGTCTCCTGACTGCCTCGTGCCTCGGCTCGGCCCAGCTTACAGGGACGACGAGCGGACAAGGGATGTTTAGGGAATGGTAGCGCCCGGCGTCTTGTTCGTCGTCAGCGCCGCCTTGCCGAACGGGCCGCTAGATCTCCCTGGCCCGCGCAAGGACTACGTCGCCCTGGCCCGAGCCCTGAACGCCACCATCCTGGACTACACCAGCGTCGCACGCTCGCCCGCGGCCCGTCTGCTCGCACGGGTGCTGGGGATGCCGGTGGCCCAGGCATGGCTCGCCTTTCGTCAGCGCCGGGCCTACCGCGCCGTCTTGACCGACGGCGAGCATATCGGCCTGCCGCTGGCCCTGCTGCTCAAGGCCGCCCGCTACCCCCTGCCCCACGTGACCATCGGGCACCGCATCGTCACCCGCCAGAAGGGGCCATTCTTCCGCTGGCTCAAGGTGCACAGCCATATCTCGCGCATCGTCTTGCACGCCAGCCTGCAGCACCGAATGGCCATCGATAAGCTGGGTATCCCGGCGGACAAGCTGGCCCTGACGCCCTACCAGGTAGACACCGACTTCTGGCGCCCACAGCCGGTGGCGGAAGAACCGATGATCTGCAGCGTGGGCCTGGAGCACCGTGACTACCCCACCCTGTTCCAGGCCGTAGAGGGGCTGGACGCCAGGGTGGAGGTGGCCGCCGCTAGCTACTGGTCGCATCAGCGCAACTCTGCCGCCGGCGTGACGCCGCCCCCGAATGTCAAGGTGGGGGCGTATGATTACTTTGCCCTGCGCGATCTGTACGCCCGCGCCGCCCTGGTGGTGGTACCGCTGTACGATGTGGACTTTCAGGCCGGGATCACCACTATCTTGGAGGCTATGGCCATGGGTAAAGCCGTGGTCGTGACCCGCACCCGCGGCCAGATCGACGTCGTTGAAGATGGGGGCGCCGCGATGCGAGAGATGCCATCGCCGGGCCAGGAGGAGAGCCTCCTGCGCCGGGTGGCCGCGGCCCAGGGTGTGACGCTGGAGCCGAACGGCCTCTACGTCCCGCCGGGCGCTCCGGCGGCGCTGCGCCAGGCGATCACCTACCTTCTGGAACACCCGGAGGAGCGGGCCATACTGGGCGTCGCCGGGAGGCGCGCTGTCGAGCAGCTGGTGACCGTGGACGCGTATGCCGAACGTTTCAGCCGTCTCATCGAGCAGGCGTGCGCCGAACAAGCCACTGCCACGCGGGGGATGAGCGCGGACCCGGTAGCCCGTTGACAGACTGAGACTGGGAGTATCATGACGCAGCCTGTTGCTCTCGAGCACGTGGTAGTCACCGGCGGGGCCGGGTTTATCGGCAGCGCCTTTACGCGCAACTATCTCGCCTGGCACCCCAGTGCGCGGGTGACCGTCATTGACAAGCTGACCTACGCCGGCAATCTCCAGAACCTGGCCCCGGTGGACGGCGACGGGCGGTACCGCTTTGTCCAGGCGGACATCTGCGACTACGACGCCGTGGCCCCGGTGCTGGCCGGGGCGGACGCGGTGGTCAACTTCGCCGCCGAGTCGCACGTCGATCGCTCGATCCTCGATCCGGACGTGTTCGTGCGCACCAACGTCCTGGGGGTGAACGCCCTCCTGCGGGCCGCCACGGGGGCCGGGGTCAGGCGCTTCCTGCAAGTGAGCACCGATGAGGTCTACGGCCACGTCGGCGAGGGGGCGACGCCTGAGGACGCCCCACTCAAGCCCCGCAACCCCTACAGCGCCAGCAAGGCCGGCGCCGAGCTGCTGGCCTGGTCGTACTTCTCGAACTTCACGCTCCCGGTGCTGGTAACGCGGGGGGAAAACACCATCGGGCCCTACCAGTACCCCGAGAAGGCCACCCCCCTGTTTATCACCAACGCCCTGGACGACCAGCCCCTGCCGATCTACGGCCAGGGAGAGGCGGTACGCCATTATCTCTACGTCGACGACCACGCCGCCGCCATCGACCTCGTTTTGCACCAGGGGGTGCCCGGCGAGGCCTACAACATCGGGGCCGACGAAGCGATCAACACGGTGGCCCTGGCCGAACGCATCCTCGACCTGCTGGGCAAGCCCCGCTCGCTGATGCGCTTCGTGCCCGACCGGCCGGGGCACGACTATCGGTACAACCTGGACTGCACCAAGCTGGAGGGCCTGGGGTGGCGGCGGCGCTACGATTTTGCCCGCACCCTGGAGGCCACCGTGGTCTGGTACCGCACGCACCAGGACTGGTGGCGGGCCATCAAGTCCGGCGAGTACCAGGACTACTACCGCCGCCAGTATGGTGCCGCGCTGGCAGGGGCGCGCTAGCAGGCCACGCAGCGAATGCCTCTGCGCCCGGCTCGCTTGGGGGAGAGATCACGGCAGACGCTCCTGATCGCCCTCACCACGGTTAGCACGCTCGTCGCCAGCATCCCGTTGCTGATGGCCTCATACCTCGTCGTGCTCACGATTGGGGCCGGCTTCGCCCGCCGGACCGGCCCGCCGCCGGGCCCGGCGCGACGTCGCTTCGCCGTGCTCGTCCCGGCGCACAACGAGGAGCTGCTGATCGGCCGGCTGTTGCAGAACCTGGCCCAGCTGGAGTATCCCCCAGACAAGTACGACGTCCACGTCGTGGCGGACAACTGTACGGATGAGACGGCCTCCCGGGCGAGGGCGCTCGGCGCCAGTGTCCATGAACGCAGCGACGCAACGCAGCGCAGCAAAGGGCACGCCCTCCGCTGGCTCCTGCAGGAGCTGGGGGCCCTGCCCGCAGTGTACGACGCCTATGTGGTGCTGGACGCCGACTCGATGGTAGATCGAAACTTCCTGCGCGCCATGGACGCGCGCCTGGAAGCCGGTAGCCAGGTTGTCCAGGCCTACTACTCGGTGCTCAATTCCCGGGCGTCGTCCCTGGCAGCCTTGCGCTTCGCCGCCCTGGCGGCGATCCACTACGTCCGCCCCCTGGGGCGGTCGGCGCTGGGCCTCTCCTGCGGCTTGAAGGGCAACGGGATGTGCTTCGCCGCCCCGGTGCTGGCGCGTCACTCCTGGAACTGGTTTGCCCTGGCCGAGGATGTTGAGTTCCACCTGGCCCTGGTGCGTGACGGGATCCGCGTGGACTTCGCCCCGGAGACTACCGTGCTGGCAGATATGCCGGTCTCCTTCCGGCAGGCCGCCAGCCAGAACGCCCGCTGGGAACGGGGCCGGCTGGAGCTGGTGCGGCGCCACGTCCCAGGACTGCTGGCCAGTGGCCTCGCCTCCCGCAGCGCCCTGCGTCTGGACGCCGCCGTCGAGCAAATCATCCCCCCCCTGTCGGTGCCCTTCGTCCTGGGCTGGCTGTCTCTGGGGGCCGGCGTGACCCTCAAGGCGCCGCTCCCGGCGGCGCTGGCCGGCCTCAGCCTCCTCGGCCAGGTGACGCACCTCCTGGCGGGCCTGGCCTTGGTCCGTGCCCCGCTGGGGGCCTACCTGGCGCTGGCCTATGCCCCCATCTACATCCTATGGAAGGTGTGGCTCTACGCCCGCGCCCTGGCGAGCGGTGGCAGCGCTCCCTGGGTGCGTACGGCCCGGGCGCCCCAGGCGCCCGTCCCCTCCTCCCACCACGGGAGCGAGTAGCGGCGGGCCCAAGTCGGGCCCCGTCCCTGCGTCCCACCTCGCCCCGCCGGTGAGGGTCACACGTCCAGCGTGCGGATGATGCGGGCGGCCGGTCCGACGGCGATGCCCCCCGGCGGGACGTCCTTGGTCACGATCGCCCCGGCGCCGATGACGCTGTCGTGGCCGATGGTGACACCCTTGAGGATGATGGCTCGACTCCCGATCCATACCCGGTCTTCGATGACCACAGGCTTCACCACCAGGCCGGCCCCAGGGAGGGCGTGCTGATCGGAATCCATAATGATGACGTCACGAGCGATCTTGCAGTTCCGACCGATGGTCACCGAGTGGGCCGCCACGATCTCGACGTTCCGGTTGAGGTACGTCCCGTTGCCAATGCGGATGGTCGCCCCGCGCCAGCATTCCAGATGCACACCGGGAAAGAAGCCGCAATTCTCGGCTTCGATCCGGCCACCATAGTTGTCCACCTGAGGGAGCGGCCAGCCCCGGCGAACGACCAAGATTCCCGCTCGCTGGAAACGCCGACGGAGCCAGAGCCCCAGGAGGTGGTCGACCAGGCTGGGGCCGCGGATGCGCCGTGCAAGCTTGGTGAATACGCCGCGTAGCGTGGCGAGCTCGGTAGGCATGGCAGAGACGCCAGGCCACGCAGCGCGGACATCAGTGGACGTCTGGCGTCAGGCTTGCACCTGAAACTGCGCGACCTGCGGGTTCCAGGAGTATATCTGGCCCCCCCACCCAACCGAGAAGGCCCCCACCATAAACGTGTACCCCCCGCTGGCCGCTCCATCCGGTACGGTCCAGGAAGCGGTGAACCTCCGGCGCTCGCCGGCGTTGAAGGTCTGGTCGTCGTGCCAGGTCTGGAAGACCTGCTGCCAGTCTGAATCGCGGTAGATCCTGAGGTCGATCAGGGCCTGAGTGGCCCCCCCGCTGACCACCTCGACGGTCACGGTGACCGTGTCTCCAGGGGAGGCGGTGGTGGGCGAAACGCTGCCGTTGGAGGTGAAGCTCGGCGCTGCCCCCGTCGTGGGGGTGGCCGTTTGGGTTGGCTGCGTCGTCCCCGTTTGCGTTGGCTGCGGCGTAGCCGTGGCCGCCGGGAGGGGCGTCGGCGTGGCCGTGGCCGGCCGGGCGGTGGGGACGGCGGTGCGTGTCGCAATGGCCGTGGGGGCGGTGGTGGCGGTAGCCGCCGGCAAGGGTATATTGCCGTCGTTCAGGTCCCCCGAGGTGCTGCCCGGCGGCAGGGACATGGCCCCGGCGGCGTAGTAGGCTCTGGCTTTGTCGCGGAAGAAGCCCCCATCGTCGTCGGCGTTGAGCGACCACCCGTTGTTGCCGTTGATCGGCTCGGGGTTGGTGACGCCGTCGCCGGCGGAGTCGCAGGGGCAGGTCGTCCCTCCGGCACCCCGGCCAAACAGGAGGGCCACGACACCCGCTCGGACGTAGGCGTCCAGGTGGGCGCGAGATGGGTCGTCGAGCAGCCATTCCACCCGGTTGTCCTGGTAGTGGTTCCAGGTGTTGTCCATCGCCCGCATCTTGGTGTTGCCGAAAGGGATCTGCCACAGGGCGACGCGCTTCTGCGTCACGTTGACGAAGCGGGCCAGGTACCTGACGTGGCGCGCGAAGTCCCCCGCGTCCCACCAGGAGGCGCCGCCGTCGCCGTAGATGTGCTGCTTGAAAGCGGCGTCGCGGTCGCTGAACTCGCCGAAGGCAAGATCGAAGTTGGCGCCCAGGGAGCGGTAGAAGTGGCCGGATCGGGTTGCCAGGGCATCCACCTCGGCGTCGGACGGATTGCTGTACTGGATGTCGTTGCCTGTGCCCCAGATGCTGAGGTGATAGGCAAGGACGACGTTGCGGGCGTAGGTGTCTCGCAGGGCCACGATCGCCCGGCCGAAGCCGGCTGCGGTGTCGGGAAGACCTGCCAGTTCCGGAAGACCGGTCGCGGCAACCTGGGCGGAAATGCTGCCGGCGTCGTCGCCGGAGGCGCTCTGTTGCAAGAAGCCCCACAGGTCCGGCTCGACGTGCACGACCACCGGCTGGTTGGGAAACTCGGCGGCACGCTGGAAGAGGAGCGTGAGGTCTCGGTAATAGGCGGTCATCGTGCCCGTATGCTGGAGATTGGTGAGGTTTGCGCTCCCCTCGCCGCTACTGCCCGGCGCCGACTGGGAGAGCATGTAATAGGTGAAGCTGGGGACGATCCCATGGCGCACGGAGTCCTCGATCCAATAGGTGGCGAAGCGCCCATCCGGGTTCCAGTTGGCCCAGCCTCCCCCCGTGTTCACCCCACCGGCGAGGTAGGCATAGCGGAACCCATAGTCCATGTCGGCCTTCATGCTCGCGGCCCCACCCGCGCCATCGAAGATGCCGAGCTGCAGCGTCGACGGCCAGGGGGCAGGCAGCGGGGGCAGCGCCGTCGCCGTTTGAGCAGCGGCGGGAGTGGCCGTCTTGGCCACAACGCTGGCCAGTGGTACCAGCGTGCAGGCCGCGGCCAGTGCGACGCTTGCCACTCGGTGGCGGAGTCGAGCGAACATCGGCATGTGGTTCTATCTCCTGTGAGGGGCTAAGGTTGCGAAATGGTTACGGCCGTCAGAGCAGACAGAGCGTGGCAGAGAAGAAACAGCGGTTCAAGCCGGCAGGACCTTCGGGCCGGTCAACCGATGTGCGGTACCATGCCCCCCTCTCAACCATCACTCCCCGTCACGTAAACCGGTTTCGTGCATCCCCAGCCGCAGGGTAGAGCCGTTGACGTGGTGGTACGTGGCGCTGAGCTGTGCCGGCGCGCCAGACGAGGCTTCGGCCCAGGAGTGTCTTCAGTGGAACAGTCTGCCCCGCTCTCTGCCGTATTCCTCGGCCAGGGCACCCTGCTGGTGCGGTGCGCCGAGGTGTTCATCGGGGCCGGCCATCACGTCGCCGCTGTCGTCTCGTCTGAGCCCCGCATCCAGGAGTGGGCGGCCGCTCACGCCATCCCGCACCTCACTCCGGAAGACGACCTCGCCGGCCGGTCATTCGACTACCTCTTCAGCGTGGTCAACATGCGCGTCGTCTCCAGGGACATCCTGGCCTTGCCCGGCCGCGGGGCGATCAACTTCCATGACGCCCTCCTGCCGAAGTACGCCGGGGCTCACGCCACTTCCTGGGCCATCCTGAACGGCGAGACGGCGCATGGCGTGACCTGGCACGAGATGACGGACCTGGTAGACGCCGGGCGGATCGTGAAACAGCGCCGGGTCAGCATCGCCGCCGACGAGACGGCGTTGAGCCTGAACGCCAAGTGCTACGAGGCCGGCATCGAGTCCTTCGCCGCGCTCACAGACGACCTCACCTCTGGCACGCTCACGCCTGCCGCCCCCGGCATCGAGGGACGTACCTACTTCCCGCTCTACAAGCGCCCACCGGCCGCGGCCGTCATCCGCTGGGAGCGTCCCGCCGCCGAGCTCTCGGCCCTGGCCCGCGCCCTGGACTTTGGTCCCTCGCCCAACCCGCTGGGCCTCCCGAAGATCGATCTGCAGCCGGCCGGCGCCGTGCTGCTGGCACCCCGGATTGAGGCCCTGGTGTCGCCATCTCAGGCCACGCCGGGGACGGTGGTGCGCCTGGACGCCGGCGGATTGGTCGTCGCCAGCGGGACGACCGACGTCCGTCTCCCGGTGCTGATGACCATCGATGGCCAGGTCCTGACGCCGGGCGCGCTGACGGAGCGCTACGGCATGGAGGTCGGGACGCAGCTGGATCGGCCGGCGGTGCCGGACAGGCAACGCCTGTTCCAGGCCTGCGCCGCTGGCTGATCGGCGCAGGGGGTTCGGCCTCGGCCTGGCCCCTAGGCCTTGGTGCGTCGCACCCCCAACCACGCCCCGGCCGAGTCCCTTCCCGCTGCCGGCCGGGGCGGCGCCGTGGCCCATCGCTTGCGGGGAGGGGCTGTGATGGCGTCCGGATCACCCTCTGACGCGGTACGGTTGACCGAAGATCAGATCGCCACCGCCGGCGAGGTCCTGGCGCGGGCCTTCGCCGCCGACCCGCTGCTCCACTACCTGATCCCAGACCAGTCCGAGCGCGGCCTTGTCCTCCCCCGCTACTACACCGCTCTGGTGCGCTACGGCTACCTGTACGGCGAGGTCTACACCACGGTTGGCCGGGTGGAGGGTGTGGCCGTCTGGCTGCCACCGGGTGAGCCCAATGACCCGCTCGAGCGGGCCCGACGTCTGGCGCGATCGGGGCTGGACCAGGCACCGGACGTGCTTGGAACCGCCGCCTTTGGTCGCCTGGTAGCCGTTGTCGGCTGGCTGGAGCGCGCCCGGCGGGGCCACGTCCCTATGCCCCACTGGTATCTGAATCAGCTAGGAGTGGAGCCGGAGCGGCGAGGACAAGGGATCGCCAGCGCCTTGTTGCGCCCGGTGCTGGATCGGGCGGCGGGGGACGGAACTCCCTGCTACCTGGAGACGTTCGCCCCGGCCAACCTCCCCTTCTATCGCCGGCTGGGGTTCCACGTCTTTGACCCAGACGTTGAGCCGAGCAGCGGTTTGCCCTTCTGGGCCTGCCGGCGGCTTCCCCCGCCGTAATATCGCCCGCGGGGGAATTCCCTTCCCAGAAAGACGCCCTCCCAGTGGCCCGTCCAGGGGGGCACTCCAGGGGGGCACTCCAGGGGGGCACTCCAGGGGGGCACTCCAGGGGGCCGGCCTACCTCAGCCGACGTCCGTGATGCCGTCCGAAACCGAGCGGCCAGGACGCGGTCGGCGAGCGGCGGGGGGGCCTCTCAACCGTTTCTCCACACTTGATGAACCCTGTCCCCATCACCGAAAGCGACAATATTCTCGTTCACTAAGTGTTGATGTTTCCGCCGCCGAGGGACGACGCCGTTGCTTGCACCGCAAACCGGCACGGGACGCCCGGCGTCCCGACCTCGGCGAAAGCGAGGGGCAAACGTTGATGGAACAGCAAGCGCGGGCTTCCGGTCTGGCACATGGTAACGGCAATGGCCGATTGCCTGTGCGCGCCCCGGCCGGCGAGGACCGCCTCGACCGCGGCGAGCGTCTCACGCTGCTCAACGATGCCCTGAGTCGCCATGAGGCCTACTGGGTAGGGCGCCTGGCCCAGCTCGAGCCGGTGGAGCTCCCCTACGCCAACCGCGTGGCCGCCTCGGAGATGCCAGACATATGTGAGCGCCGGCCGTGGCCGGTGCCCCCTCACCTGGGGGCCTACGTTGAGGGCCTGGGGAGTGGCTGGACGGCCGAGGACTTCCTGGTGGCCGCCTTTGCCCTCTACCTCGCTCGTCTGGCCGGCAAGCCCGTCTTCGACCTGAGCTTTGGCGATCTGGCCCTGCGCCGGGAGATCGCCGGCCTGGAGGGCTTCTTCGCCACGCACGTTCCCCTGCGGGTAGATCTCGACCCGGCGCAGAGCGCGGCTACGGGGCTGGCCAGGCTGCGCGACGCCCTGGGCGTGGCGCGCCGGCGCAGGACCTACGTGCGTGACGTGGTGGTGCGCTACCCCGAGCTGAGCGCCCTGCGGGGGCGCGAAGTCACCTCCCGGCTCACCGTTTCCGCCCAGCAGGACGAGCGGACGGAGACGTGCCGGCCGGCGCCGGGGAGCGAGCTGACCATGGCCGTGTCCCCGGATGGCACCGCCTGCCACTGGGCGTACGCCCCTCACGTCTTCGGCGCCGAGGACGTGGCCATGATGCAGCACCAGTTCTCGGTGTTCGTCCACGGCCTCATCGCCGACGACTCTCGGGCATTGAAGGCCATCTCCCTCCTCTCGGACGCCGAGCGCCGGCGCCTGCTGGTGGAGTGGAATGACACCGGCACGCCGGTTCCCGAGGAAGCTTGCATCCACCACCTCTTCGAGGCCCAGGCGCAGCGCACGCCCGACGCCGTGGCCGCCGTCTTCCAGGACCAGGAGCTTACCTACCGCGAGCTGGATGCCCGCGCCGGCCGCCTGGCCAGTTACTTGCGGGAGCGCGGCGTTGGACCGGACGTTATCGTCGGCGTCTTCATGGAACGCTCCTTAGACCTGCTCGTCGGGCTGCTGGGGGTCTTCAAGGCCGGCGGGGCCTACCTGCCCCTGGACCCCACCTACCCGCCGGAGCGCCTGGAGTTCATGGTCGAAGACGCCGCCGTGCGGGTGCTGTTGACCCAGGAGCGTCTCACCGGGCGCCTGCCCCGCCACCAGGCCGAGGTCGTGCGCCTGGACGCCGATGGGGCGGCCATCGCCCGCCGGCCGGACACCGGGCTGAGCCGTGAAGGTGCCCCGCACCATCTGGCCTACGTCATCTACACCTCCGGCTCTACGGGCAAGCCTAAAGGGGTGATGGTGGAGCACCGCAACGCAGTCAACTTCTTCACCGGCATGAACGCCCGCCTGGACGTGGCCGGGGATGGATCGGGGGGGGATACCTGGCTGGCGGTGACCAGCCTCTCGTTCGACATCTCCGTGCTGGAGCTACTCTGGACACTGACCCGTGGTTTCAAGGTGGTGCTCTACGCCGGCTCTGACCGCGCCCTCCCGAAGACACCCCCGGCCGCCCGGCGGGACGGCGTCACATCGTCCCGGCGGATCGATTTCAGCCTGTTCTACTTCGCGAGCGATGAAGGGGACGACCGCAGCCCCGTCCAGGACAAGTACCGCCTCTTGATCGAAGGGGCGAAGTTTGCCGACCGGCACGGCTTCGCCGCCGTGTGGACGCCGGAGCGCCACTTCCACGCCTTTGGCGGGCTGTACCCCAACCCGGCGGTGACCGGCGCTGCCGTGGCCGCGGTGACGGAGCGCATCGCCATCCGCGCCGGGAGCTGCGTCATCCCCCTCCACCACCCTATCCGCGTGGCCGAGGAGTGGGCCCTGGTGGACAACCTGTCTCGGGGCAGGGTGGGGATCTCCTTCGCCTCCGGCTGGCAGCCAAACGACTTCGTGCTCGCCCCGCACGCCTTTGCCGAGCGTAAGCGCCACATGGCGCAGGGGATCGAGACGGTCAGGCGCCTGTGGCGCGGCGAGGCTGTGACTTTCCCCGGGCCCCGGGGTGATGCCATCCCGGTGCGCACCTTGCCACGGCCGGTGCAGCCGGAGCTCCCGGTGTGGATCACGGCGGCCGGTAACCCGGAGACCTATCGCCAGGCCGGCGAGATGGGCGCCGGGGTGCTGACGCACCTCCTCGGCCAGTCGGTGCAGGAGCTGGCTCAGAAGCTGGCCATCTACCGCCGGGCCTGGCGCGATGGCGGCCATGGCCCCGGCGAGGGGCATGTCACCCTGATGCTACACACCTTCCTTGGGGATGACGCGGACGCCGTACGAGAGACGGTGCGCCGGCCAATGATGGAGTACCTGCGTAGCTCGGTTGACCTGATCCGGGAGGCGGCCTGGTCGTTCCCTACCTTCAAGACCATGTCCGAGGCCAGCGGCAAGACCCCCGGCGAGCTGTTCGACGCCGGTGCGCTGGACGACGAGGCCATGGACGCCCTGCTCGACCACGCCTTTGCGCGCTACTTCAAGACCAGCGGGCTGTTCGGCACGCCGGAAGGCTGCCTGGAGATCATCCACACGCTCAAGGGGATCGGCGTGGACGAGGTGGCCTGCCTGATCGACTTCGGCGTGGATGCGGACGCGGCCTACAGCCACTTGACGCACCTCAACCGCCTCAAGGACTTGAGCCACGGCGCCCTCGCCGGTGCCGCCGCCCCTCCGGCCGCGCCGCAGGCAGGGCCAGCGGCAGGTGACTACTCCCTGGCCGGCCTGATTGCCCGGCACAAGGTGAGCCACTTGCAATGCACCCCTTCCATGGCCGGCATGCTCCTGGCGGACGAGCAAACCCGGGAGGCCCTAGGCCCCCTGCGGAACGTGCTGATCGGCGGCGAGGCCTTTCCCGCCCCCCTGGCGGCGCAGCTCCAGGGGCTGATCGCCGGCGACGTGATCAACATGTACGGCCCCACCGAGACGACCGTCTGGTCGACCACCTACCGGCTGGAGCGGGGACGCGACGTCCAGGGAGCGGCTACGGTCCCCCCGCCCATCGGCCGGCCGATCGCCAACACCGAGCTCTACATCCTGGACGGCGACATGCAGCCGGTACCCATCGGCGTCCCCGGGGAGCTGTATATCGGCGGGGCCGGCGTTGTACGGGGCTACTTAGGGCGCCCGGAGCTGACCGCCCAGCGGTTCGTCCCTGACCCCTTCCGGGGCACCCCCGGCGCCCGGCTGTATCGTACCGGCGACCTGGCCCGCTACCGCTCCGACGGCAACGTAGAGTTCCTGGGACGTCTCGACCATCAGGTGAAGATCCGAGGCTACCGCATCGAGCTGGGGGAGATCGAGTCCCTCTTGCTGCGCCACCCTGCGGTGCGCGAGGCCGTGGTTATCGCTCGCGAGGACGTCCCCGGCGACCAGCGCCTGGTGGCGTACGTCGTGCCCCGCGCCGCAGGTGGAGAAAGCGGGGGGGCGGGGAGTCAAGCCGGGGCGCCTGGTGGCGTGGATACCACCGCCCTGCGCGCCACCCTGAAGGAGCAGCTGCCGGACTACATGGTGCCGTCGCACGTCGTTGTCCTGGAGAGTCTCCCACTGACGCCTAACGCCAAGATCGACCGCCGGGCGCTCCCGGCGCCGGACGAAGCAGTCGCCGCCGGGGCCGGCCGGCACGACGGGGGCCGCCCCGCGGCGCCCGGCCCGGGTCCAGGGAACGATGTGGAGCGCACTATCGCCGCCGTCTGGCAGGGGGTCTTGAACGTACCCCAGGTGGGCGTGAACGATAACTTCTTTGACCTGGGCGGACATTCCCTGCTGATGGTGCAAGTGCAGCAGAAGCTGCGCGCCGCCCTCCAGCGTGACCTGTCCATCACCGATCTGTTCCGCTTCCCCACGGTGCGGTCGCTAACGCAGCACCTCAGCCCGGCGGATGACCGGCCGTCAAGGGGAGCGGGCGGCGAGCTGCGCCAGAGCGTGGAGCGGGCAGAAGCCCGCCGGGAGATGCTGCTGCGCCGGCGACAGCCGCGCCCAGGCACCGGCTGACGAAAACGCTTGGAGGACCTTTGTAGCCGGAGTCTCGGCGCACCCAGAGGGGCCACGCCCAGGGGTGTGGTTGGGGACGCTGATAGGGCATGTCACAGGCAAAGCTGGCAGTGGGAACGAGAGGGCAGCGATGACCGCAGGGTCGAGCGACATCGGCGCAACTGACATCGCCGTGATCGGCATGGCCGGGCGATTCCCCGGGGCGCGGGACACGGCGGAGTTCTGGCGGAACCTGAGAAACGGCGTGGAGTCCGTGACCCGTTTCACGGATGCGGAGCTGCGGGCCGCCGGCGTGGACGAGGCTATCCTGCGCGATCCGGCCTACGTCAAGTCCGGGGCGGTGCTCCCGGACATGGAGCTGTTCGACGCCGGGTTCTTCGGCTTCAGCCCCCGTGATGCAGCGGTGATGGACCCTCAGCACCGCCACTTCCTGGAGTGCGCCTGGGAGGCCCTGGAGAACGCCGGTCATACCCCGGAGGCCTTTGGGGGGCCTATCGGCGTCTTCGCCGGGTCGGGGATGCACGCCTATCTGATGTACAACCTGCTCACCAACCCGGCCCTGGTCAGCACCATGGGCATGTTCCTCCTACGGCACACTGGGAACGACAAAGACTTCCTGACCACCCGGGCGTCCTACCTCTTAGACCTGCACGGGCCCAGCATCAACGTCCAGACCGCCTGCTCCACCTCCCTGGTCGCCATCCACGTGGCCTGCCAAAGCCTGCTCAATGGGGAGTGTGACATGGCCCTGGCCGGTGGGGTGACCATTGAGGTGCCCCACCGGCAGGGCTACCTCTATCAGGAGGGCGAGATCCTCTCGGCGGACGGGCATTGCCGGGCCTTCGACGCCCGCTCGCAAGGCACCATCTTCGGCAGCGGGGCCGGCGTCGTCGTCCTGCGCCGCCTGGAAGACGCCCTGGCCGCCGGGGATCACGTCCACGCCGTGATCAAGGGCTCGGCGGTCAACAACGACGGCTCGCGCAAGGCCGGCTATCTGGCGCCGAGCGTCGATGGCCAGGCCAAGGCCGTGGCTGAGGCCCTGGCCCTTTCGGGCGTCCCTGCCGAGACGATCAGCTACGTGGAGGCCCACGGGACAGGCACGCCGGTAGGCGACCCTATCGAGATCGCCGCGTTGACCCAGGCGTTCCGCACCCAGACCGAGGCCCAGGGCTTTTGCGGCATCGGCTCGGTCAAGTCCAACATTGGCCACCTGGACACGGCGGCCGGCGTGGCCAGCGTGATCAAGGTGGCCCTGGCCCTACAGCACGGGCAGCTCCCCCCCAGCCTGCACTTCGAGCAGCCCAACCCGGCCATCGACTTCGCCAGCAGCCCGTTCTACGTCAACCGCCGCCTGGCGGAGTGGAGGCCCCAGGGCGCCCCGCGGCGGGCCGGCGTCAACTCCCTGGGCGTGGGGGGCACCAACGCCTTCGTCATCCTCGAGGAGCCCCCGGCCGCGCCCCCGGCCGATCCCGGGCGCCCGGCGGAGCTCCTCGTCCTCTCGGCCAAGTCTGAAGACGCCCTGGAAGCAGCCACCCAGAACCTGGCCCGCCACCTCCAGGAGCATCCAGAGGTAGACCTGGCCGATGTCGCCTATACGCTCCAGACGGGGCGCAAGGCCTTTCCCCACCGGCGAGTGCTGAGCGCGCCGGACGTGGCCGAGGCCGTGGCGCAGCTCGGCCGGCGCGACCCTAGGCGGGTGTTTACCCAGCGCTTGCCGTGGATGGGGGGCAGTGAGCCCTCGGTGGTGTTCATGTTTCCCGGCGGGGCGGCGCAATACCCCAACATGGGACGCGGGCTGTACGAGACGGAGCCGGTCTACCGCGAGGCGGTGGACACCTGCCTGCGCCTGCTCGAGCCCTCCTGCGCGGTCGATCTCCGGGCCTTGATGTTCCCCGCGCCGGGGGATGAAGGGGCGGCTGCGCAGTCGCTGGAGAGTCCCTCGGCCGGGCTGCCGGCCATCTTCATCACCGAGTACGCCCTGGCCCGGCTGTGGCAGTCTTGGGGCGTCCAGCCGGCGGCCATGACCGGCCACAGCCTCGGCGAGTACACCTGCGCCTGCCTCGCCGGGGTGATGTCCCTCCAAGATGCCCTCTCGCTCGTGGCCGCGCGGGGGGAGCTGTTCGAGCGCCTGCCGGCAGGGGTTATGGTCAGCGTCCGTCTGGCCGAGGCGGAGCTGCGCCCCCTCCTCGAGGGGGCGGAGTGGTCGGGCGAGGAGCCGGCGCCCGGAGGGGGGGAGGGGTCCAGGGGCCAGGACGCCAATCCTCACCGATCGACGGGACTCTCGCTGGCGGCCGTCAATGCCCCGCAGGCGTGCGTCGTCTCCGGACGCCCTGAGCCGGTGGCCGCCCTGGAGGGCATCCTGGACGCCAGGGGGATCGAGCACAGCCGCCTCAAGATTACCGTGGCCGCTCATTCCGAGCTGCTCGATCCGTTCCTGGAGGAGTTCGGCCGTCAAGTGGCCGCCCTGGAGCTGCACCCGCCGGCGATGCCCTGGATCAGCAATCTCACCGGCACCTGGATCACACCGGAGCAGGCGGTAGACGCCGGCTACTGGGTGCGCCACCTGCGCGAGGCGGTGCGCTTTAGCGACGGGGTGCAGGAGCTCCTCAAGGACCCCCACCGGGTCTTCCTCGAGGTAGGCCCCGGGCAGACCCTCGGCTCGCTGGTGAAGCAGCACGCCGGCCCCGGTGGGGACATCGGCGGTGCCCTGCGAGCCGTGCTGGCCTCGACTCGCCACCCGCAGGCCGCCGATCCCGACGTCCAGTTCATCCTGACTACCCTGGGCCGCCTGTGGCTCGAGGGGCTGGCGGTGGATTGGTCGCTCCTGCTCGGCGGGCGCCGGCGGCGGCGTCTCCCGCTCCCCACGTACCCCTTCCAGCGCCAGCGCCACTGGATCGAGCCCGGGAAACTCCCCGCCGGCGCCGGCCCGGCCGCCCCTCCCGCAGCCCCGGCGGAGTCTCCAACGCCGGCGCTGACCAAGCTCCCCCAGCTGGCGGACTGGTTTTCTTGCCCTGTGTGGCGGGTCGCGCCGCCGGGAGCGGCACTCGAGGCCAGGCCGCCGGCAGCAAGCGGATCGCCCGGTGGGACGCCCCGCGCGCTCCCGGCGCCGCCGAGTCGCTGGCTCGTCTTCGCCGATGGCGCCGGCCTGGGCGACGCGATCGTCCAGCACCTGCAGTCCAGCGGGCACAACGTCACGCGCGTCGCCGCCGGCGACGCCTACGCCCGCCTCGAGGGGGGCGACTACGTGCTCGGCCCGGGGGCCCGTGCCGACTACGATGCCCTGGCCGCCGACCTGGCGGCCACCGGGCGGACGCCTCAGCGCGTCGTGCACCTCTGGTCGGTCGCCCCGCAAGGGGACGAGGGGCTCGATGGGCTGGACAACAGCCAGCGGCTGGGCTTCTATAGCCTGCTCTTCCTGGCCCAGGCCTTCGGCCAGGAGGAGCTCGTCGAGCCGCTGCATATTGGCGTCGTCACGGACGGCCTCCAGCCGGTGGATGGGGCCCCCGTGGTGCGCCCGGAACGGGCCACGCTGCTGGGGCCGTGCAAGGTGATCCCCAAGGAGTTCCTGGGGATCACCTGCCAGAGCATCGACGTCCAGGCCCTGGCCACCCCGGCGGTCGATGGTCACCTGGCGGGGACGCAGGAGACAACCCCGGCAGCGTCCGAGGTAGGGCGCCGGCGCCTGGCAGAGCAGATCACGACGGAGATGCTAGCCGCCCCGGACGAGCCGGTGGTGGCCTACCGGGGCGAGACGCGCTGGGTGGAGCGCTTCGAGCGGGTGGAGGTTGCTGGGCCCGGCAGGGCCGCCCCGGGAATGGGAGACCGAGACGTCCGGGAGGCCGGCCGGAGCATCTCCCGGCCGGCCTCCGAACGGGGGCCGGCCGGCCGTCTGCGGGAGCGGGGCGTCTACCTCATCACCGGCGGGCTGGGAGGCATCGGCCTCGTGCAGGCGGAATACCTGGCCAGGACGGTGCGGGCCCGGCTGGTGCTGGTGGGACGCCATGCCCTCCCCCCGCGGGAGGAGTGGGACGCCTGGCTGAGGGCTCACACCGGCCGGGACGCCGTTAGCCGGCGCATCCGCCGGGTACAGGCCCTGGAGGACCTGGGGGCCGAGGTGATGATCGCCCAGGCGGACGTGGCCGATATGGAAGGGATGCGCCGCGTCATCGCCGAGGCCCGGGAGCGCTTCGGAGCCATCCACGGGGTGCTCCATGCCGCCGGTGTCCTGGAAGACGGCGTCATCCTGCTCAAGACGCCGGCAGGGGCGGCCCGCGTCCTGGCTCCTAAAGTCAGGGGCGCGCTGGTGCTGGATACGCTCTTGCGCGACGTCCCCCTGGACTTCCTCGTCCTATTCTCTTCCATCAGCGCCCTCCTCGGTCCGGCCGGTCAGGTGGACTACGCCGGGGCCAACGCCTTCTTGAACGCCTTTGCCCATAGCCGGCAAGGGTCCGGCGATCGGCGCGTCGTGGCCGTGGATTGGGGCGTCTGGCAGGGGGTGGGCATGGCCGCTGGTCCGGCAGCGCGGGTCATCCACCACGAGCCTGCGCCACTGGTGGGCGAGCCCGCCGGGCACCCCTTGCTGGGCGTGCGCGCCGTGGACACGGCCAACGAGGTGGTGTATCGCAGCCACTACGGCACGGACACGCTCTGGCTGTTGGACGAGCACCGCATCAAGGACGGCGCGGCCATCGTCCCCGGCACCGGGTACCTGGAGATCGCCCGGGCCGCGGTCAACGGCGGGGATGGCCGGCGCCCGGTGGTGCTGACGGACGTCTTTTTCCTTTCCCCCCTGGCGGTTCCTGACGAGGTGGCCAGGGACGTACGCATCACCCTGGAGCGCGATGGGGCATCCTACGACTTCGTCGTCGCCAGCGCCGGCACGCCGGGACCGGGCGGTGAGCCGTCCTGGGAAGAGCACGCCCGCGGCACAACCGCCGTCCTGGAGCGAGCCTACGGTCCCGCCCCGGCCCCGCTGGACCTGACGGCCATCAGGCAGCGCTGCACGCTCCGCCAGACCGTCTACGACTCCGGGGCGCAGCATACCAAGCAAGAAGACTACGTTCGCTTCGGCCCGCGCTGGAAGAACCTCAAGACCATCGACTTCGGGCCTAACGAAGCGCTGGCCACTCTCGAGCTGCCGGACGGGTTCCTGGCTGATCTCGAGCAGTACGCCATGCACCCGGCCCTCCTCGACCTGGCTACCGGCTTCCCCTTGCCCCTGGTGCCGGGCTACGACGCCGCGGCGGACTTCTACGTCCCGTTCTCCTGCAAGCGCCTGTTAGTCTACGAGCCCCTGCCCCAGACGATCTTTAGCCACGCCCGCTACAACGACCGCCTGCGGGACAGCGGTATGGCCGTGTTCGACCTCACCATCACGGACGCCGCCGGGCAGGTCCTGGTGGAGGTGGAGGAGTTCACCGTCAAGCGGGTGGATGCCGGGGCCATGACCGTGGCTGGCCAGCCGGGAGCGGCCGGTGGGGCCTCCCGTTCGCGTGCCGCCGGACGCGACCTCCTCGACCTGGCGCTGGAGCACGGCATCGCCCCCCAGGAGGGAGCCGAGGTCCTGGCGCGGATCATCTCCGGCAGCACGCTGCCCCAGGTGGTGGCTTCGTCTATCGACCTGCAGGCCTTGCTCGAGCAGGTGCGCCGGCCTCTCCCCGCCGGGCCGCACCCGGCCCTCGTCGCCGGCGGGGCGCAGGGGCCCGGGGCCTCCAGCCATGCGCCGGGCTCACCAGCGGACGCCCAGGGGACCTACATTGCCCCTCGCAACGACGTCGAGCGCACCCTGGCCCAGTTCTGGCAAGACTTGATGGGCCTGGAGCGCGTCGGAGTCCACGACGACTTCTTCGAGCTGGGAGGCTACTCGTTGATTGCGGTGCGGCTCTTCGCCAAGATCAAGAAGGCCTTCGGCATCGACCTTTCCCTGGCGACGCTGTTCCAGGCCCCCACGGTGGCCGCCTGCGCCGCAGTCATCGCCGACGAGTTGGGGATGGCCCCGGAGACATCGCCGGCGTTGCCGGCCGGGCCGTCCGCCAGCGCCCCGGTGGAGCGCGTGACTGCGGGCGCGATGGAGGCGCCCGCGGCGGAGAACCTTGCGGGTATCGAGCGGGCGGGTGACCTCCCAGGCGGGGCCCCCAGAGGGGCAGCCGGCGGCGCACCGGGGGTGCGGCGCCGGGTGGGGTGGTCGCCCCTGGTGGAGATCCAGAGCGGGGAGAGCCAGAGCGGGGAGAGCCAGAGTGGAACGGCGCGCCCGGTGTTCTTTTGCATCCATGGGGCCGGCGGGAACGTCCTCAACTTCCGTGACCTGGCCCTGCGCCTGGGCCAGGACCAGCCCTTCTTCGCCTTGCAGGCCCAGGGCGTGGACGGCAAGCTGCCCCCCCTGACCCGAGTCGAAGACATGGCCTCCCTCTACCTAGCGGCGATCCGCACTGTGCAGCCGCAGGGGCCCTACTATCTGGGAGGCTACTCCGGCGGGGGCGTCATCGCCTTCGAGATTGCCCACCAGCTCCGCCAGCAGGGGCAAGAGACGGCCCTGCTAGCCTTTATCGACACGTTCTGCCCCGTGCTGCCCATTCGGCGTGGCCTGCGCGCCAACTGGCACAACTTGCGCCACCTGGGCCTGACCTACGCCCGCGTCCTGCCCAAGAAGGGCTACGACACCCTTGTGCGTCATGTCCGTCGGGCGCAGGTCAAGCGCCTGCAGGGCACGGGAGAGGCGCTTCCCCACCAGCTGCGCGACCTGCATCTCTGGGACACCCATCTCCGAGCCCTTAGCGCCTACCGGCCACAGGTGTATCCCGGTGCGGCCACGCTCTTCCGCGCCGCCGTGAGCGACCCGGCCAACGACTACGGCGTCGCGGATATGGGCTGGTCAGAGTACCTGGGGGCAGGACTGGAGATCAAGATCGTCCCCGGCACGCACGATAGCCTGGTGCAGGAGCCGAACGTCTCCCGGCTGGGGTCCGAGCTGCGGGCCTGCATCGATCGCGCCGCCGCGTCGCCCATCGACGAGCGGAACGACAGCGCCCGGGGCGTCAATGGGCGGAACGGCACCAACAACCTCGCCCGGGGGGCGTCACCCGAGGTGATGGGGGTGGCTGCCTGATGCCCCTCCATCAGGCCCCCTGCCGACGGTGACGTTTGGCGGTCAGGCCGGGGAGGATGGGCCCCCTGGCGCGCCGTCGACGTGCTGCCAGACCGCCTGCCGGCTCCCCACCTCGTCGCAGACCCCCTGCCAGTACAGGACGGTGAACAGGGCGCTCAAAGCGAGCTTTGCCGGCCGGATGGCCCCCCGCCGGTCGGCGGCGAGAACAAAGGCGTTGAGGGCGGCCACCATCCCTCGGTACACCGGTGGCCGCCCGGTGCAGAGGCGCGCGGCAAGCCGGTTCAGCGGGTGCCGGGTGTGGAACTCCCGGCATGCCAGCCGAAAGGCCTGGCCTCCCTTGTCCCGGCTCTGCACCACGTCGTACCGGCCGTACTGGTAGATCGACCGCTGCCAGCCCTCGAAGGTGTGCGCCGCGTAGTGCAACACGTCGGCGCGAGGGTTGAAGATGAACGTTGCCCCGTGGTCGCGCAGCCGGTAGGCCAGTTCCACGTCCTCGTTGCGCTTGAACTCCGTGTCAAATCCCCCTACGGCGAGGAAGTGGGTGCGCGGGACGGAGGCGTTGGCGGTGTAGAACTGGCGCGGGGAGGGGGCATACTCCCCGGCCTGCATCGCCCGGTACTGCTCCTGGAGGGTGTCTTCCACCCAGCGCACCCATACCGGCCGGGGCCAACCCACAGGTGGGGACATCGGTCCGATGACCACCGCATCCGACACCCCGGCTCGCGCCTGCACGTGCTCGGCGATGATCTCCGGGATGGGGACGACGTCGTCGTCCAGGAACAAGATCACCGTCCCGGTGGCGGCCCCCACCCCACGGTTCCGGGCCTCGGAGGGGCCACCGTGAGCCTGCTCGACGATGCGCAGAGTGTAGGGGACGCTGAGGGCCCGTAGCCGGTCGATGGTGCCGTCGGTCGAGCCGTCATCAACCACCACCACCTCAAACCGATCGGTTGGGTAGGTCTGCCGGCCCAGCGCCTCCAGGAGACGTTCCAGGCTGGCGCAGCGGTTGTACGTCGGGACAACGACGCTGACGAACGGCGTCCCGGCCTGCGTCACGGTCTCGACGCCGGCGGCCATCGGCATGGAGGGGGCGGCATGATCATGCAGATGATATCTGTGGCTGGTTTACCACTCTATGGGGACAACGTCCAGGTCTGGTCCGCGGCGCTCGACCTCCCGGCGGTGCGCCGGGCCTCCTTGGGCGCCATTCTCATGCTGCAAGGTCGGCTTCTGGATCGAAACACACCAATTGGCGTATCCGAAGCAGTCTCGTTGCAGTACTAAGGCAACGAATTCTTTCTACCGGACGGTCAGCAAGGTGAGGATGGGGACGGCAATGGGAGCACCGAAAGCGTCAATCATCCACGTCGCCATGACGTACCGGCGGGCCGGCTCGGAACAGGTGGCCCTCGATCTCAGCCGGCTTGCCATGCGCGATGGCCACGAAGTGACGATCGTTGTCCTGCCGCTCCCTACCTTGGATGCCATGGCAGATGAGGCGCGCGAGCTCGGGGCAAGGGTACAGCGCATTGGTCCCGTGTTCGGTCATGAACGCAACGCCGCTACCAACGGGCGTGACCTGTACCGACTCTTCAAGGCTACGAGGCCAGCTGTGGTGCACTTCCATATGCTGTGGGCACCACTGTGCTTCGAAGCGATCGTCGCCGCGTGGATGGCAAATGTACCCTGTCGCGTCCGCACCGAGCACAACCCGATCACTGAACTGCTGCCATGCATTCAGGCCAGCAAGCTGCGTGTGCTGGACAGTATGGTGCACAGGCTGGTGATGGTCTCTAGCGAGAATCTCAAGAAGCACCTCAAGAACGCCAGGCGTCCGGCCGCGAAGTGTTCCGTGATACCGAATGGCATTACATACGATGGGACCTCCACTGACTCAGCGCAGTGCTACAAGGAGCAGATGTGTAAGGATCTGCAGTTACCCTCCGATAAGATCATCTGCGTGATGGTGGCCTCGCTGGAGAAGCGGAAGGGCGTGCTCGACTTCGTCGAGGCGGCCCGCATCGCCGCTGGCGGTGGATGATGCCCTGCGCCAGAGCTGGCGTCCGTCTCCCAGCGGCGGGTGCGCGAGCGATTTACTGTGGACGTCATGTACCAGAACTACCGGTGCCTCTACCGGCGCCTCGGCGCCGCCGTCTAGTGGGCACGCTGCAGTGTGCTGGGGATCGGGTCAGCTACCTGCGTTCCGGGCGGCGTATCTCCGGACATCCCCTTACTTGCGATGTGACCAAGGAGTACAGCTGGGCTGAGGTCCTGCGGCAGATCCCAAGCTGGGAAACCTGCCGATCGACGTCAACCCAGGTGTACTACGCGCTGTGCGGCAGCGACGCCGTCGATCCCGTGGGATGGTGCCGGGGGGCTCCGATGACGGCGCGGTAGACCTCGACCATCTCGGAGCACATGCGCGCGGGGGTCAGCGTCTGCTCTACCCGTTGCCGCCCGGCCTCGCCGAAGCGACGCCGCAGCGCCGGATCGCGCACCAGGCTGAGCAGGGCACCGGCCAGGGCGGGGGGGGAGTTGGGCTCGACCAGGAGACCGGTCTGATTGTGCACCACCAGCTCCGGCGTCCCGCCACTATGCCAGGCTACCACCGGCTTGCCCATAGCCATCGCCTCCAGGAAGGCTATGGCGCAGGGCTCCTCCCAGGTAGGCATGGCGTAGACGTCAAACGCCGCGAGGAGCTGCGGGATGTCCGTGCGGAAGCCGGTGAAGATGACATTCGATTCCAGCCCCAGACGGCGCGTTTGCGCCTCCAACTCGCTCCGGAAGCTACCCCCGCCTGGATGGGCCCGGGGATCGTCCTCTCCGACGATCACCAGCCGCACGTCTGGCACATCCTGTTTTACCAGCGCCAGGGCATCGAGCAGCGCGCTGTGCCCTTTGTAGACATAGAGCCGGGAGGAGATCCCCAGCACGGGGGCACCGGCAGGGATGCCCAGGGCCGCCCTGGTCGGGCCACCGTCGATGGTGGGGTCCCACTTCCCGCTCGACAGGTCGAGGCAGTTCACTACCGAATGGACGCGCTGCGGACGGTAACCAGCGTCGACGATCGTCCGCGCCACGAAACGCGAGACGCCAACTAGACCATCCGCCTGCCTCAGCGCCCACTTCGTCTGCCGGCTCTGCCAATCCCCGTACCCGACGTGCATGTGGACGATGCTCTTCGCGCCGGTCAGCTTTCCCAGGAGCACGCCGTAGAAGGCGTCCCGCGGCTTCTCTGTGCCGTGGATCACCTGGATCCGGTGGCGACGGATGTATGCGGCGAGGCCGAGCAGACTGGGCACGGCCGCCGGCGCCCGAACGGCGCGCTTGAGCCTGGTGGCTCGATCGGCCATGAATATAGATGGGCCAAAGTCGGTGGACCGAATATGCACGTCAGGGATGGCGTGGATGTTCTGTATCGTGCTGGGCGCGCCGGGCGGGGCCTCCTCAGAGGTGCAGGCGACGTGCACCTCCACTTCGCTCCGGTCGTAGTTGCGCATCAACAGGGCCTGGATACCCGAGTCCGAGCCGAAGTAGCTCTGGGACTGCATGAAGAGCACACGAATCATGTCTTGCCTCCTTCGGCACGGCGATCGAGATGGCAGACGGGTTTACCCCAACCCAAAGCCTACTGCATCTAGTAACGGGGTAGTACTTGTGGGGCACGCTGCAAGTAGCTGGCGATAGAAGGTAATCCCTGCTCACCTGACAACAGCCGTCTCGTCACTCTCAGTTACATGGAACATGACCCACCCGTGGGCGGTCAATCGACTGCCGGCACGGGGCAACCGACCGCGACAGCTCTGCCGTCTCCCATCATGATCTCGATCGGCACCGGGGATCCGGCCGCCGCCGAACGGCGTGGGCGGGGCCAAGTTGGGCACCGGCCTAGATGATTGGGAAGAGGGCTTTCGATTGCTCTGCCAGCCGCAGGCGCACCTCGGCCCCACGCGACACGGCGAACCGGATGATCTGACAGATCTGGCGAATCTCGTCCGGCCCGACCGCCGTCCCCGTCGGCAGGACGAGGACGCGTTTGGTCAGGCGCTCCGTTTCTGGCAGCAGCAATCCGGCATGCGGGAAGTACGACCGATACGGCTCCATGCGGTGACAGCCGGGATAGAAGTAGCGCCGCGCCAGGACGTTTTCTGCGATCAGGATATTGAGGATGTCGTCGCGCCCGATGTGGGTCACCTCCTCGTCGACCTCGAGGACGACGTACTGATAGTTGCACTTCTCCGTCTCGTCGTAGCAGATCCAGCTCACGCCCGGCAGGCCTGCCAGCTGGCGACGATACTCCTCGTAGTTGGCCCGGTTCACGGCGACGAACTGGTGCAGATCCTCCAGGCCAGTGAGGCCCATCGCCGCCGCCACCTCCGTCATCTTGCCGTTGGTGCCGATGTAGATGACGTTGTCGTAGCCGGCGAAGCCGAAGTTCTTCATCAGGCGCATCTTAGCCGCCAGCTCGTCGTCGTCGGTGACGACCGCGCCCCCCTCAAAGGTGTTAAAGAACTTGGTGGCATGGAAACTGAACACCTCGGCGTCGCCGAATCCCCCGATCATGCGACCTTGATGAGAGCACCCGAAGGCGTGTGCCGCGTCGAACAAGAGCTTGAGCCCGCGGCGGCGGGCGATGTCCTCGAGAGCATCCGTATCGCACGGGCGACCCCAGACGTGCACGCCGATAATTCCGGTAGTGCGCGGGGTGATGAGCTGCTCCACGCGCGCCGGATCCAGGTTATGCGTGCGCGAGTCCACGTCACAGAATACCGGCGTGATCTCCTGCCACTGCAGACAGTGTGCTGTGGCGATGAACGTGAACGACGGGACGATTACCTCTCCCGTTAACCCGGCCGCGCGACTGGCAATCTCCAGGGCAATGGTGGCGTTACACATCGCGACGCAATGCTTCACGCCGACGAAGTCCTCGATCTTGCGCTCCAGCTCCTGGACGTAGGCGCCATTGTTGGTCAGCCACTTGCGGTCGAGGAGGTCGTTGATACGCCCCAGGAGGCGATTGCGGTCGCCGACGTTCGGCCGGCCCACATGGAGTGGCTCGGAGAATGCCGGCGGCCCTCCGAAGGCAGCCAGGTTGGCGATACCGCCCTTTCCCGCTGCACCGGCCTCGCCATCTACAAGGGGCGCGGGGCGCTCGGGAGCAGTAGCGTCGGAGTCGCCGGCCATGGCCTATACCTTTACCTTCCCCGGTTCACTGGCGTGGACACACATGCCCATCAGGAGCAGGTCCTTGAATTGCCCTGCCTTGTACGCTTTGCGGCGGGGCCTCCGTTCGATGATAAAGCCCCCCTTGTCGTAGAGCCTCGCCCTCTCCAGCCACTCCTCCTCACCCTGACGTGGCGACATTGTTTAGGCAAGCTCCCCTGCCCGATAGCGTGGAAAGTAGCGGCACATGGCAGTCCCGGTGGCCTGCACCAGGTGAGCGTACATGTCTGGATCGAAGATGCGCCCACAGAGATAGGCCGTACGCGTGCCGCTGGCCCAGCCGCGCTTGAACCGTGTCAGCCCATTTGTCCCGTTCCGGACGGCGCCCACGTCGGCGCCCAGGTCGAGCCAGCGGACGGACGTGTTCGAGAAGTATTCCATGACGTGCTGGAACAGCGCGAACGAGGCCCGCAACTCATAGCCTAGATCGCTGTAGGCGGCGAGATGGTAATAGGCAACATCCCGCTGGACGTACCACAAAGTCATTCCCACGATGCTCCCGGCATGAACCGCGCGGAACAGGTGCATCCTGGGCACCTGCAGCTGCTTTTCAAAGGAAGCTTTACTGAAGGCGGAGATGCCACGTATGCGGTGCCTTGCCACCAAGTTGGCGTACAGGGCATTCCACTCTTCAACCACTTGCACCGGCTGATCGCACCGCTCGATCGTGGTGCACTTGAGGGCCTTGGTCGCGTTGCGGCGGTGGTGCGAACTCACGAATGTAGCTGCGGGCAGGGTGAGATCGGCGACGAAGTGCTCCTTGAAGGGATGCACCAGGTCCGGGAAGCAGTGTTTCAGATATGGCTCGTCGTAGCTCCCGAAGGGATCGGTGACCACAACCAGGCTCACGAGGTCCTGCCCCACCTCCTCAATGTCCGCCGGGAGATGGGACCAGTCATGGCAGGCGAACACCGGATAGCAGCCCATCGCATCGCGGTGCCGGAAGCCAGGGATTGGCCGTTCCAGGATCCACCCCCCGCTCCGAGGCAGCTCCCTGGGAGTGCCAAACTGAGCCAGTGACTGGGCGTAGAGGGGATGCGCGTACCCGCTCATCGTTCCATCTCCTGGAGCAGGACGTCGGCCATTCGCTCCATGTCTGCATCCGCGTGGCGCTCGCTGCACGGCCGAGTGATGCTCTCCAGGGACGGCTCGTGGCTCCCTTCTCTGCGTCTTTCTCCACCTCCAGTCCCCTGCGTCGTTCCGATGCACGATCTGTTGTCCTGCTCAAACGGGCCGGCGACGAATGTAGCGGTAGTAATAGCGCGCCGCGTGGCGTAGCTGCTTCGCCGCATCGCGAATGCGCCCATGGGCCAGGTGGTCTTGCGCCCAGGCCAGTCGTAGACCGGCATTGAACCGTTGGGCGTGCAGACAGGCCGCGGTGGCCACGCGTCGCTGCTCCTCGCTGAGCTCGGGCGAGGCGAGGAGCTTGCGGCGGATGTGGTAGATGCTATCCGCGACGGCCTTGTGCTGGCGCGACATGTTGCCTTCATGGCGTCGGTAGCTAACCACCACGCGATCGACGAATCCGATGTCGCCACGCACGGCCAACCGCAGCCAGTGGTCCCAATCAGCGGAGTAGAGGCTCGGGTCGACCGGCCCCACCTGGTCGAGTGCCGATCGCCGGATGAGCCCCTGGCCCGGTGTGAGGATGCGTATACCGGTGAGCAGAACGGCGAGCGTGGTCGGCGCGTCGAGCGGCCAGGCCACGGCACGGCTGCCCACCACCCCGATACGGCTGCGGCACCAGGTCTCGGCCTCGCCGGGGCGAATCGCCCGCCCGCTACCGTCGATGTAGCGCGCCAGTCCGTGCGCCGCCACGGCTTCTGGATGCCCCTCCAGCGCAGCGGCCAGGACCTGCAGCGCGTCCGGTTCGAACAGGTCGTCGTGGTCGAGGAATGCGACGTACTCGGCCCCAGGGGTCGCCTCGGCAACGCCGCGGTTGCGGGCCGCGGCACAGCCGGCGTTGGCCTGTCGCAGGGCACGGATACGTCCGTCGCGCGCCGCGTAGCACGCTGCAATGGAAAAAGTGCCATCTGTGGAGCCGTCGTCGATAATCAGCAGCTCCCAGTCGGTCCTGGTTTGCGCCAGAACGCTTTCTATTGTCGCCGCCAGGAAGTTCTCACTGTTGTACGCCGGAATGATGATGGAGATCGTCAACTGTAGGACTCCTCGCTACTGAACCTGCGCGCCCTCGTTCCCAAACAGGGCCACTTGTTCCAGTGCTAGACAAGAGTCTAGGATCCGGCAGGCCGATGATAGGTGGCGGGCAGTTAACTTTCGGTTGAGTCCAGCGGCGAGGTCTGCTCATCCGCCCGTTACGCCGTGGCGAACGGCGTCATGGCCACGGAGATGGTCTGGGGGCGAACTGCCGTCGTTAGGGCCACAATCCATATGATCATGCCGAAGATACCTGTGGCTGGTCTACCACTCTGTGGGGACGACGTCCACGTCTGGGGCGCGGCGCTCGACCTCCCGGCGGTGCGTCTCGCCTCCTTGAACGAGCTCCTGTCGCCGGACGAGCGCAGGCGGGCCGGCGGTTTCCGCTTCGACGTCGACCGCAGGCGATTCATCGCCGCTCGTGGCCTCCTACGCGTCATCCTGGGCCACTACCTGGGTATGCCCCCGCGGCAGGTCACGCTTACCTACGGCGAGCAGGGCAAGCCCCAGCTGGCACCCTCGGCGGCGCCCGCCGATCTCTCGTTCAACCTGGCGCACTCAGCGGGGCTCGCCGTGTACGCCCTTAGGTGGGGGCGCCCGGTTGGCGTCGACCTGGAAGAGGTGCGCTCCCTGCCGGACCTGGCGGAGCTGGTGGCGGGGACGCTCTCGCCACGGGAGCAGGCCCAGCTGAGTGGACTACCCTTGGAGCAGCAGACTGAGGCGTTCTTCAAGTGCTGGACGCGCAAGGAAGCCTACCTCAAGGCCACCGGCCAGGGCCTGGCCGGGGACTTGAGTCAGGTTGAGGTGTCGCTTGCCCCCGGGGAGCCGGCGCGCCTCATCTCGGTCAATAACGACGTCCTGGCCGCGGCGCAGTGGACGTTGCACGACCTGAGCCTCCACCCGAGCTACGTCGCCTGCGTCGCCGTGCCGGGGCCCGCGGCGGGCGTGAGCCTTCGCCACTGGGATAGAGATCATGCTCCACAATGTCCTTGAGCCCCCTGGCGCGGCGACCGGCCATCAGCCGTGCCCTCAGCGCAGGTCGACCAGGTCTCAACTCGCCGGCGACTGTTCCTCAACGCCGGCTACGGTACGCTTCGAGCCTAGCCGCATCACACGGCGCGTCAACCCGGTCTGGGGACGGCCATGACTGGCGTGCGGCGCCACGCGTTCGAGTGACTCGTGGCCAGGCCCTCCCACTCAGTGCGATGATAGTCGCGTGCGGCCTGAGATATCGCCCTGCGGCTGCAGCACGGACGACCTGACGTCGGGCGGCCTTAGACCGACCTCCAAGACAGCTCAGACAGTCCAAGAGGGGAACACATACGATGCGAGTGAGATGGCTAGGCGCCACGACGGCGGCAGGACTGCTGGGCGCTCTACTGGTCACGTCGGGTGGCTTTGCCATAGCTGAGACGCCCGCAGAGACGCCGGCCCCGGTTGAGTCCGTGGAGACCGTTGAGTTCGTCGAGACCTTTGACGGTGCTCCGGCCGCCCCGAAGCGTTGGAGTGCCGGGCGTTGGGACGTAGTCGTCCACTCGCGGGACCGCGAGACCTGGCACACCCTGGAGCCGATGGATGCCCACCACGGGGCGGACTGCGCGCCACCAATGGCCACGCACCGCCTGGAGGGGGCCTACGAAGACGCCGTATATTCGTGCCGCGACCATGTCATGACCGCCATCAACGCCGGGGGATACGGGGTCATCTACATGACGCCCGCTGCGCTGGTGGACTTCTCCCAGGAGGAGGCGGTCATCCGCTTCGACGTCTCCACCTTACGCACGTCAGGGAGGGACTGGATCGACTTGTGGATTAGTCCGCCGGACGACGCGGTCGTCCTGCCGCTCCAGAACTGGCTCCCCGACCTGAACGGGGGCCCTCGGAACGCCCTGCACTTCTGGATGGACGGCACTCCCGGCGCCTCCTCGTTCCGGAGCGCCAACTACCGCAACTTCGTCCAAGAAGGCATCGACTCGGAATGGTGGCGTCACTACCAGGATGTCTTTGAGCCGAGCTCTACCCGGCGGGACACGTTCGAGCTGCGCTTGTCCCGGACACATGTCAAGTTCGGCATGCCGCAGTACGACCTCTGGTGGGTGGACAAGGAGATTGCGCCGCTGGACTGGACGCGGGGGGTAGTGCAGCTGGGTCACCACTCCTACACCCCGGAGAAATGCGATGAGTGCGCCCCGGGCCCCTGGAAGGCCAATACCTGGCACTGGGACAACGTCTCGATCAACCCTGCCGTGCCCTTTACGATGATTCGCGCCGAACAGCGCTTCGTCGATCAGACGACAGCCCCGCACATGGTCTTCCCCGTCCCCAGTCCGGCTGGGGGCGTGCTGCGGTTCGCCGCCGCCGGCAACGAGATCGCCGTGAGCCTGGACGAGGGGCAGACGTGGCAAACGCTGGCGCCACGGCCGCAGGAGAAGCAGGAGCGGGTGACGTTCTCCACCTACACCCTTCCCCTACCGGCAGGGACAACACGGGTGCACTTCCGTGGCCAGGGCGGCTGGTGGGGGGATCGCTGGCAGGTCAAGAACGCCTCCGTATGGGCAATGGACACCGGCGTCGCGGCGAGCGTTCCAGATAAGCGATTAAGCGACCTGGTGACGGCCCCCATTCGCGCCCTCGTGAACGCGCTCTGGAAGCTGAACCCTGTGCTGCCATAGGGCATTTGGGACGCTAAACTGCACCTCATGAACGAGCGCCTGCAGGGCCGGCCCATGGAGATCGTCGACGAGGCCGGGCCATCCTTGCCGCTCGTGGGCTATGTGATGCGATCACGCCCCTCCGCCACCGTCTGGGAGGAGATCGAGGCCGGCTTGCAGCCACGTCCGGAATATTTCGTGTTCCTGCGCCGCCACCCGCAGACGATCGTACTTGACGCCAGCCTCAGCGAACAGGCGACGTCCCCGCTGGCGAGGCTACTTCACCGCCGCGGGCAGAATGTCTGGGCGCACGCCGCCACCGCTCTCAGCCACCGCCCCCGCCCCGCCTTGTTCTTGACCACCGGTGAAGACGTTGGCCTCCCGCTGGCGATGCTGGCCCGGCTGAGTGGAGATCGGCGCCCGATGTACATCATCACGCACGGCTCCTTCCTGGCTTCCGGCAAGTTCCGTGTCCTCATGCGCCTGCTGCGACATCTGCCGGCCATCCACTTCCTCTGTTTGTCCGAAACCCTGCGCCAGCGCATGATCAACGAGTTTGGAGTCCCTCCACCTCGCGCCCACAACACCAGCTATGCCACCGACCTGGCATTCTTCGATCCCCTGCGTACTGACGGGGCGGACGTGGCGCACGAGGAGACGGGCGCGCCGCTGGTCGCCGCCGTAGGAGCGGCCAGCCGCGACTATCGGACGCTCGTCCGCGCCACCGCGGATCTTGGGGAGCGGCTGCGGCTGCAGATCGCGGCCGACAGCGCCTGGTTTCGCATGTCGGTAGACGTCGCCGACGAGGACCTGCCCTCCCATATTCAGCTGGTCTCGTACCCCTATACGCAGTTGCGTGCCCTCTATGCCTCGGCCCGCTTCGTGGTTGTTCCCCTGTACCAAGGCCGGCACGCCTGCGGATACTCGGCCATCGTTGAGGCGATGGCCATGGGCAAGGCGGTGGTGGCCACGCGAACCGAGAACTACAGCGACTTCATCAGCGAGGGTGAGACTGGCCTGTACGTTCCGCCGGGTGACGTCGGGGCAATGCGTGCCGCTGTCCTGCGCCTGCTCGACGACCCGCCCCTCGCCCGCCGCATGGGACAGGCCGCTCGACAGCGAGCGGCCGCGTTATTCACCGAGGAGGCGTACGTCCGGCGGATTGAGCGCGCGCTGGGGGGAGGCGCTCCGACCGCCCTCTGAGCCGCCCTGGTTGCTCCCGGCATCTGGGGAGGCCCTCGCCTGACGGGCTCCGCCCAGACGCAGCGCGTCTGCATCCCGCCCACCGCCGCTGACTGCAGCGCGAGCCCCAAGGGCTTGATCGGCGCCTGAAGCTGGCGCGGCCTTGCTGTCCCTCGTATCACCTCTGCCGGGCGATGAACGTGGAGACGGGGCACGTCAATCTGTGATCTGCGGTCGCCGTCCCCGAGCGGCCTGGTCAACGAGCAGGTCGACGATGATCCGATCGTTGCGCTTCCCATCGAAACGCTGCTCTGCCACGCCCCGGGCTCGCTGCCCCATGATCGGAAGCTGGTCTCGCACAGCCAGGGCACGCTCGAGGGCCGCCCCCAGCGCATCGTGCGTCGGCTCGATCAGCCAGCCGGTTTCCCCGTGGGTGACAATGTCACGTGCCCCGCCGACGTCGCCGACGATCGCCGGCAGGCCGCTGGCCATGGCCTCCACCGTGGCGATGCCGAAGCACTCCGCCCGCGTCGGCATGACGAAGAGGTCGGCCCGCCCATAGAGCTCTTGGAGCAGGGCCGAGTTCGGCGCGCTACGCTGCACCTGCACCCCGGGCACGACCGGAACGTCGTCTCGCGTGACGACGTCCAGCGTGCATCGGTCGGCAAAGCGCCGCTGAAAGACGTCCAGCAGGATGTCGCCGCCCTTACGCACGAAGTCACCCCCGACGAAGAGCAGGCGTAGGGGGCCGTCGTCGCCCGAACGTCGCTCTGGAGGCGGCCGCCAGCGCTCCAAGTCCACGCCCGGGGGCAGCACGGCGATGCGCTCGTCGGGAATGCCTTGCCGGCGCAGGGAATCGGCTGCCCATTGAGACCACGGCGTGAACAATGAGACGCTCCGCCACAGGGCCTGCTCGAGAAGGCGAGCCATACCAAGGCGCCGTCCGCGCTTCGGCTCCCGGCCGAAGTAGACCGGCGCCAGCTGTTCTTGCTGTTCCAGCGTCCAGTCCAGGTCAAGGACGAGCGGACGACGCAGGGGCCCCAACTGGGCCCACAGGTACGGCGTCACCACCTCGTGTACCCCGGTCCAGATCACGTCCGGGCGGGGAAAACCTGCCAGAGGGGCGGCCTGGAGCACGGCGCGCGCGCGGCCCTTCAAGGAGGCCGGCGCCAGCGGTAGCCGCTCAATCGCACCACCCTCTATCCAACCGCTCACGCAGCAGTAGGTGGGCCGGATGCGGGGGTCCTCGCGGCTGTGCCCTTTCAGGTTGAGGTAGCGCGTCCGATGGCCGGCGTACCCCGAGCCCAAGAAGAGGACGCGAGGCGGGGCAGGGGCTGCGCCAGGACTTGCTGCAGTCACTACACCTACGGTCCAGGGTAGCAAGTGTATTGGCGTTCGGCGTTGGTTGCGCCGTGGTTGAGACGGCTCCGACCGGCTGCACCCGGCGATCAATGCCGGGCCAGACGCAGGAGCGTAGCCGAGTACGCCGGCAATCTCACCACCGTCCGCGCCCCCGCATCGTCGACCGCGCACGGCAGTTCTCCACGGTCAAGAATGGCCATCGGCTGACCTTCGCCGAACCCGTAGGCGCTGACCCGGCACTCGGATGTCACGCCCGGCAGGCGCAACGTCACCTCCATAGCGGTGTCTGGTCGCTTGTTGAGCGCCACGACGAGGATCGCGCCCCCGACGCCATCCCGGCTGGCATACACCGCGCATTGATCCGGCGCCACCGACCGATCGAGCATCACCGGTAGGGCGACGTCCCCGAACGTGCCGCCCTGGCCGTCGTAGTCCGTGTACAGGGAGAAGGCCAGCGCCCCTGGGCTCCCCCGCGGCGGGTGCGTCCAGTACGCCGCCAGGTCCACTCCCTCGCGGCCGAAGATCCCCAGGACGTCGGCGATGGCCAGGGCCCCGTTGACCGTCTCGTCCGCACCCCAATTCCATTCCCCAATAGCCAGTCTGGTGCCGGGATAGTAGCGGTCGATCCACTCCCGCAGGCGGGGGATCAGACGCACCGGCTCGCCGATCCACGACTCGTCCACGTAGGCCGCGTCCCACAGGGCGCGGGTGGAGCGCAGGCGCCGGGCGTTCGTCGCCGCGTCCGTGGCCTTGCTGAAGACCCCCGGCGCCTGGGGATAGTAGTGCACGTCGAGCAGGTCCAGCGTGCGCCGGCCCGTCCGCGCGTCGTGGCGCCGTACCTCGTTCAGCCACCAGGGTAGGAACGGCCCGCCCCCGTGCGCCCGGCGGTCGGGGTCTACCAGATACTTGTACTGCGCCGGCAGGAGCCGGCGCGCCGCACGCACCAGGCTGGAGCGCTCGTCGGTTCGATCGCGGGGGGAGTTAAAGAGGGCCAGCCAGCCGGAGAGGGCCGGCCCGGCCACCTGCGCCGTGGGGTCGATGTCCTTGATCGCCGTGGCATAGGACAGGAACACCGCCAGCAGGTCGTCATATCCCAGGCGCGCCGGGTGCACGTCGGTGTGCGTCTCCGCCCATAGGTCGGGCTCGTTGTCTATGGCGTAGTAGCGCACGCCCCCGCCGGCGGCCGGCCCGAAGCGGCGGACGAGGTGATGGATCCATTCGTCCTGATACACCACCCCGTCGCTCAAGTCCGGTGGATCAGCGAAGGGCGCCCCCTTGCGGGCGAGGGAGCGGATGGAGGTGCGGCTTCGATTGAGGCTGGGATCATATCCGGGAATGCCCCCTCCTACCCCGCTGAGGGGCAGGCCCCCGCGGGGCGGGACATCCATGGAGCGCGCCTCGGTGTCGCCGTCCTTGGCCACCCAGCCCATGGCGGGGATGGTCAGGAAGGTCTCCACACCGGTGGCCAGGTTCAGGGCGACGTAGCCGTCGGCGCTGCTGGAGGGGCCCGGGCCGGATGCGTCTGCGCCGGCGCCGTAGTTGCGGAACTCCCAGTCCCGCGCGGCGTTCCAGGCGCTGCCATGCTCCCAGTTGTAGCGGGTGTTGGGGTTGCCACCCCAGCGGTGCAGCCGGGCCCTGGTAGCCAGCAGGCCATCGGGCCCGGCGACCGCCACGCCGTAGATCAATGGGCTGATCGGCCGTCCCGGGGCCATGGCATCGATGCGCGCTGTCAGTGCAGGTATGGACGCGCTCGCCCCCCTCGCGACCCCCTCTCCGGCGCGGCCGGCCAGGCCCGCGGCCAGGCCCCAGGCCAGCCCCAGCCCGGCGCCCCGGCGGCGAGTATGACGGCCAGGCTGGCTCATGCCACAAGCATAGATGGTCTGGTGGGGGGGGAGACTGCGAATGTGGCCCAACCTGGGACCCCGCAGCTCCTGTCAAGGAGGTATAGTTGCCATGGTGGATGGTCTGCCCGCTCCTGCGGCGCCCGCGGCGCCGGCCGCCGTGGAGCCTGGGTCAGGGCGTACCCTGGGCCGGCCGAGCCGGCCGGCCCAGGGGCTGCAGACGTGGTGGCGCGCCGTCGTCCTCGCCATCGTCGCCGCCGCCCTCTCAGTCCTTACCTGGTGGCAGCAATCCCACAGTTCAGACCAGCCGGCGCGCCTGAACGTGATCCTGGCCACTCCGGGGCCGGTCCCTGACCCGTGGTCACCCGCGCGGTCCGGCGTTGCCCAGCCGGCCCCGGCGCCCGCCGTCGACCCGGCGCTCCTCGATACCATGCGCCGCCTGGGCGCCGGTCTGGCCCAGCGCGACGTCCCTGCCCTGCTTTCCCTGGCCGATCCCGACGGCCTCCAGGCGGCCCCATTCACCGGCGGTCTGCCGGAGGGGGGCTACGACGTCGGTGACGCCGGCGGGCTGGTGCAGGCCCTCCTTGGCGGTGGGAACGTCCGAGTTCGCGGCTGGCGGTCCGCCGGGAGCGATGGGATCGTCATCCTGACCGACGGGTGGTGGCGGGTGACGCTGCCCCTGGCGAACAACGTCACGCTGGAGATGACGCCCGTGGCCGCCCTGGGCCTGGTGCCGCGAGATGGCCGGTGGTACTGGCGCTGGGTGCTCCCCGATCCGGTGGGAGCGCTCGCCGAGCAGCTCCGCAGTATGGCCTGGCAGCCCTGGCCCGAATAATCGGTCATGCCCTGTCGGGCACCAGCGGGGGATCAAGATGTGGTGCGCCATTTTCACAGGAAGCCACCACACCGCAAGGGGGACACCCTCTCCCTCTGCGAGGGGGCTGGAGGCGGGGCCGCGGCTTGGAAACCCCGAGGCTTCGCAGCCGGTCTAAGGCGGCCGGTCTAAGGCAGCCCTTCACGGGCGAGCTGGCGCTGAAAGTCGGTAACCGGAATCCAGGGGGCCGGTGGCTCTGCCGGCAAGGGCAAGAGGGGCCGGCCATCCACGATGGTCAGGGCGTGGCGCAGGCGCTGCCCTCCCTCGCGCCGGACACGGTGGGTGTCGTAGAACGGGAAGCGCCCTTCCTCCAGACGGAACAGGGCCACGTCGGCGTAGGCCCCCGGCCGCAGGGTGCCGACTTCCCCCTGGAGACCGAGAATCTCCGCCGGGCGGGCGGTGGCCGCTCGGATCACGTCGGGGAGGCTCATCCCCAGGGCGAGAAACTTCCCCAGCGTCGTCGGCAGGTCAAACATCGGGCCCAGGATGCTGATCTGGTGGATGTCCGTGGAGATGACGTCCGGTCGGTAGCCGGCGGCCATCACCGCCTCAGCCGTCTGAAAGGAGAACCCCCCGCCACCGTGCCCCACGTCCACCACCATGCCGGCGTCCCAGGCCCGCCTGGCGCTCTCTCGCAGCCGGTTCGCCTCGTCCACGATCTTCATCGACGCCCCGGTAAAGCTATGGGTCAGGATGTCCCCCGGGCGCATCAGGGCCAGGACCTCGTCCACCTCCGGCGGGCCGGAGCCGATGTGCGTCATCAAGGGCAGCTCCGTCTCCTGCGCCACCTGCAGGGCGCGGCGCATCGGCTCCAGCCCGTGCGGGGCCACCGTGCTGCCCATGCGCACCTTGATTCCCCGCACCACGTCCCGGTTGCGGTTTGCCATTTCAAGGCACAGGGGCGCGTCGACGAACTGCAGCACGGCCAGCTCGTGCGTCGCCGGGGCCAGGCCGATGCTGGAGATGTTGAGGAAGGCGTAGATGCGGGCCCGCGCCGGGCGGACGATCCACTCCCGGAAGGCGGGCAGGGTCATGGCCCCGGCAGAGCCGGCGTCCACAAAGGTGGTCACTCCGCTGCGGGCGGCCACGGGATCGGCCAGGATGCCCCAGTAGGTCGCCCCGGCGTAGACGTGGGTGTGCAGGTCAACCAGGCCGGGCGTGACCAATTGGCCGGTGGCGTCCACCACCTGGAAGGCCCCCTGCGCCGGGATCCCCCGGTCGACGGCTGCAATACGGTTGCGCGTGATGGCAACGTCCAGGAGGCCACCGTAGCCGGCGCCGGGGTCGACGACCTCCCCGCCCTTGATCAAGAGGTCGAACTTCATCGCCGTGTTTGCGGGCTCAGCCTGCCGAGGCGGCGTGCGCCGCGCGCCCCGCCGGCTGGGGCTGGGCCCAGGCATCGACGCTACCGAGAGCACGCGGCTGGGTCTCCCGGTCTGCCGGACTCCACGCCGGATCCTTAGCGATCACGAAGTCTCCGAGCACCAGGAAGTCAAGACCGGAGGAGTAGAAGGTGCGGACAGCGTCCTTCGGCGAGCAGACGATCGGCTCGCCCTTGAGGTTGAACGATGTGTTCAAGAGCACCGGCACCCCGGTCAGCCTGGCGAACTCACTCAGCAGCGTGTGGAAGCGCGGATTGCTCTCTCGGGTGACGGTCTGGACACGGGCGCTCCCGTCCGCGTGCGTCACTGCCGGGATGACGTCTCGCTTATCGGGACGCACATTGAAGGTGATGATCATGAACGGGGCGTGCCGGCATTGCTCAAAGTACTCACCCGCGGCCTCCTCGAGGCACGAAGGTGCGAAGGGGCGCCATCCCTCCCGGAACTTGACAGACTCGTTGACCCGGTCGCGCATCTCGGTCCGCCGTGGGTCGGCGAGGATCGACCGATTACCCAGGGCGCGTGGTCCGAACTCCATCCGCCCTTGGAACCAGCCGACGATCTTGCCTTCCGCCAGCAGGCCGGCCGTTACCGCCTCGACGTTCGGCACGGGTGCCCCATGCAGCTTGTACGTCTGCATCACGGCCCGGATCTCGTCGTCGCTGTACTGCGGACCGAGGTAGGCATCCGTTAGCCGGGAGCGTGGCACGGGGCGCCCTAGAGCGGCATGCGCCCCGAGGGCAGCCCCGATGGCTGTCCCATCGTCGGTTGCCGCCGGCTGCACAAAGAGGTCGTCGACGAGGCCGGATGCCAGCAGACGCCCGTTGGCCTTCGAGTTCATCCCCACCCCCCCGGCGATGCACAGACGGCGGCAGCCGGTGAGTCGGATCCCCTCCTGCACCAAGGCGAAGATGGCCCGCTCCGTCGCCTGTTGCGCCGACGCCGCCAGGTCCTTGTCCGCCTGGGTGATCTCCACCTCCGGGCTGCGGCGCGCCCCGTACCGGGCGACGAGCTCCGTGATGTCGGACCAGTCTCGCCCGCATACGGCCCGGGCGTTGATGCGGTAGCCATGCGGCAGGATCTGGATCACGTCGTGTAGATCATCCGTCGGCTGCCCATAGGCCGCCAGGCCCATCACCTTCCACTCGTCATTGTGCCGCTCGAAGCCCAGGAGGTCGGTGAAGCCCTCGTAGAAGGCGCCAAGGGAGTTCGGGTAAGGCACCGTCTTGACCGTCTTGAGGCGCCCGCCGCGCCCGTGGTAGATGGTGGTTGCCTGGTAGGCGCCGCGCCCGTCCATTACCAGCACCAGCGCATCGTCGAAGCCGGAACAGGCGTAGGCGCTCCAGGCATGGGCCTCGTGATGGTCGACGTCGAAGAAGCGCAGCCCGGCGCCCGACCCGAGGGTGCGCTGGAACGCGCGATGTCCGTTCCCGGAGTGGACTTCTCGCGCAATCGTCAACAGCGACTGGACGATGTACCGTGTGCTGAACGGCAGCTTCCCGGTGAGGGTGCTGCGCAGCGTGTGCAATGGTGTGACCCCGCCGCGGTTCCAGCCAAAGGCGACGGCGTCGAGATCACGGACGCCGATGTCCCCGTGCTGCAGCGCCGCCTCGATGGCCAGCTTCGGGAAGCGGGCATCCTTCTTGATCCGCGAGAACCGCTCCTCTTGAGCAGCGAAGACGATCTGTCCGTCCTGTATCAGAGCCGCCGACGTTTCGTGCAAGTAGCAGTTGATGCCCAGCACGTTCATTGAGCTTATCCCCCTCTATGCGCTCGCTCGCGACCACTGCGTAGCCTCCCGCCTGCCGGCGAGGGCCTACGCCCTACGGGGAGTCACTCCCCTGTGCACACGAAGCCTGGTGGCCCTCGCCCCCTGGTTCGTTCCCCGCACCGGAGCCCCCGGTCTCAACCCGTAGCCCAGACGTGGGGCTCAGCGTCCCAACGCCGTGTGGTGTTGTTGTGCCATTTGGGTTGGGGTTCGGTTGAGGGTGAGCGAATCCCTGGCCCCATACCTTGGCCCCTGATGTGGCACACCTCTTGCTGACTGCCTGCGACGAGTAGACGAATCGTAGCAGGCAGCCCGGCGCCGGCACCTCGTGGGTCACATCGCAGATCCGCACCACGGCGCCTGTTCCAGCCAGCACCAGGAGGCAAGGCCATGAGCGCACCAGCGCGACGACCGGCAAGCGCGGGGAGCCAGGACGAGGCCGCCGGCCGCCTGGCCTTAATCGTCTACTTCGCTGTGCTGTTCTTACTGCTCCTGACCTTTATCGTCATCGGGTGGCTGGTCGTGGCGCGGCCAGTGGAAGACCCGGATCAGTACGCCGGCCCCGGCCATGCTCCCAGTCTGGCCGCGCCTATCGCCCTCCAGCTGTAGCACCCATCGGCCATCATCTCCTCTCTGGTCTTGCCCCTGCCGTGGCACCTGGCGCGGGGAGGGCAGGGCTACACCCCGGTCAGGCCCCGGCGATGCGGGGCATGCGTGTCGGCTCGCGCTTCAGCTCGGCGTCGACAAAGGCGTGGAGCAAGCGGGACTTGAGCTCGGCGCTGGCAGGCTCATCCCAGAGGTTGCGCACCTCCTGGGGGTCCTCTTCCAGGTCGAACAGCTCGCCATAAGGCTGATCCCGATACACGGTGATCTTGTAGCGGCTGTCTATGTAGGTGCGCAGGTGCACCTTCGTCGGCTGGTGGCGATTCTCCACGATGACGTGGTCGCGCACCGCCGGGGCATCCCCGCGCCACACCGGGAGCTGGTCCAGGCCCTGCATCACCCCCGGTACCGGGAGACCGGCCGCCCCCAGGAAGGTCGGCGAGAGGTCGACCGTACTCTGCAGCGCCGCGGTGACGCGCCCCGCCGGGACCTGCCCCGGATAGCGCGCCAGGAAGGGCAGGCGCACCATGTCCTCGTAGTGGAAGGCTCCTTTGGCGATCAGGCCGTGCTGGCCGAGGAAGTGGCCGTGGTCGGTGGTGAAGACCACCAGGGTGTCGGCCGCCACGCCCAGCTCGTCCAACCGCTGGAGGATGCGCCCGATCTCTTGATCCATGAAGCTGGTCATCCCGTAGTACACCGCCATGTCCCGCTGCAAGGATGCCCGCTCGTGGAGATGGGACTGGAAGCCGTGATTTCCGAACGGTGTCTCCCGGTACATGGAAAAGTCCGGGCGGGCTTGCTGCGTCTTCTGGAAGTGGGGCGGATTGCGGTCGTGCTCGCCAGGCACCACCGCCCCCGGCTCCATGTCTGCCGGGTCGTACATGGAGGCCCATGGCTCGGGCACAAGGTACGGGGGATGGGGATCGGGGAAGCTGGCCCACAAGAAGAACGGGGCCTCGGTGGCGCAGACGCGATTGATGAAGCTGATGCTCCGCTCGGCGATCCAGCGGTTGTAGTGCAGCTCTTCCGGCAGCTCCCAGGTGTGCCGGCGCTGGGGCAGGGAAGAATCGGGCGGCCAGGGCCGGAAGTACTCCCGCCAGTTTGCCAGGCCCTGCTCCTCCAGCCAGATGGCGTAGTGCTGTCCGGCGTGCGACTCGTCGGCGTGATTGCGGCACACCTCCACGCGATCAAAGCCATACCAGGGGCCCCCGAAGCGGCGCCAGAAGTCCAGGTCGCGCAGCGTCGGCTGCGTCTCCAGCGACTGGCTCTCGGGAGTGGAGGCCAGGGGCTGAAAGTGCGCCTTACCCACCAGCCCGGTGGCGTACCCATGGCGGGAAAGGGTCTGGCCTACCGTGGGGACGTCTTCCGGAAGCTTCACCCCGATTGTCCAGCAGCCGTGCATGGAGGGATAGAGCCCGGTGATGATGCTCGACCGGGCGGGGGAGCAGACAGGATTAGGGCAGTAGGCGCGGGTAAAGCGAGTCCCCTCGGCCGCCAGCCGGTCAAGGGCGGGGGTCTTGAGACGCGGGTTGGTGACCCCCAGGGCGCTGTAGTGCTGCTGATCGCTGGTGATGAGCAGGATGTTCGGTGGCTTGTGGTGAAGTCTCACGTCTCACGTCCCACGTCTCAGCGCTGGCGTCTCAGCTCTGGCATCCGAGACACCCGCCGTTGCCCCCGGCAGGGGCTATCGCCAGGGGCCATAACCATGTGCCGGCGTCCACCGGCCGATAGATGGATGCACTGCAGATTGATGCACAGACGCACCGTAGATGGGCACACCGCTGGCTAGCGCACTATGGTATCAAGGCACCCTCAACGGCGGGCTTACCCTTGTCCTCCCCTGGCGGGCCACGGGAGCGTCCTGGCCCCAAAGGGGTAGAACGGGGATGATAGAACCAAGGGTAGACTACGCAGCGCAGGGAACCAATGGCTGAGCGCACCGTGTATGACGTGGCCGTGATCGGCGCCGGACCCGCCGGCGCCCAAGCCGCCGTCTCGGCGGCCCACCAGATGAGGCACGTCCTCGTCCTGGATGCCGGGCCGATCAGCCAGCGCAAGGGCCGCGGGTACTGGTCGAAGACGGTGGAGTATCAGGACGCCCCGGTCTTCCCGGGGATCACCGGGCCACGATTCTTCCGTGCCCTGCACGAGTGGATGGACGCCCAGCCCCTGCGGGCGGTGACCATCGCCGGCCGGCAGCGCCCCGTAGGGATCGACCGGCGCCCCGGCGTGGTGCTGCGCCTGGCCCGGGTGGCGCCCCAGCCGGAGAATGGGCGGGCCCCCGCGGGACACCTCTTCGAGCTCCACGCGTCCACTGCCCCCCTGAAAGGGGATAGCCCGGCAAAGGGGGATGGCCCGGCAAAGGGGGACAGCCTCCCCAGCGAGGCCAGTCCGCCGGGCGACGTCCCCCCTCACCTGGAGCGCTTCTACGCCCGCGCCGTCGTCATCGCCTCCGGCTTCGAGGACGTCTGGCCGGAGATCGAGGTCGAGGCGGGCGCCAGACGCCTCTACCAGCGCTACCGGACGGTCTTCCGCTACGCCGGGAACCGCAAGGGCTGGCACGTCTGCATCCGCTGCGATGGCCACCTGCACGTGGACGAGCACCTGGCGGTGCTGGCCAACGGCGACCTGGCCTGGGGCATCGTCCGCGGGGCCCAGGACTTCACAGACAAGATGACCATCCTGACCAACGGCGAGCCAGCCAGGTTCTCCGAGCGCCAGGAGGCCGTGTTGCGCGAGCGGGGCATCGGCGTCGTGGAGGGGCGGGTCGTGGCGCACATCGGAAAAGGAACCGACCTCCTGGGGCTGCGCCTCGAAGACGGGCGGGAGCTCTTCTTCGACGGCTTTATCCTCGACTACGGCCTGGAGCCGAACACCGCTTACCTGCGGGCGGAAGACGGCTGGGCCCCCAGGCGCGACGCGGACGGTCTGCTGGTGGTGGACGAAGACGGGCAGGTGCTGGACGAGCTGGGCCAGCCTGTGCCCGGGCTCTTCGCCGCCGGGGACATCGTGGCCGACCAGCGTAACCTGATCGCCACCGCCTTTGGCCTGGGGCAGAACGCCGGGCTGGCGGCGTCCGACCTGATGCGCGAGTGGTAAGGGGGAGCGCTGCGGAGATCCCGCTGCGGCTATAGTCTACGGGCGCCACTTGGACGCCACTGGCACAGGAGGGGCAGATGAACGAATCGGTGGGGCTGAGGGCGCGCTCCCCCGCGAGCGCCGCGGAAATGCCGATAGAGCTGGAGTCGGTCACGGCGCGCCGTATGGCCGAAGCGGCCACCACCTTTCTCGCCAGCCTGACGCCGGATCAGCGTTCCCGCACCATGTTTTCCGTGGCCGACGAGGAGCGCTTGAACTGGCATTACGTCCCCCGCAAGCGACGTGGCCTCCCCCTAACCGAGATGGACGGCAGTCAGCAGAAGCTCGCCCACGCCCTCCTTTCTAGCGGGTTGAGCCGGCAGGGCTACGCCAAGGCAGTGACCATCATGAGTCTGGAGAAGATCCTGGCCCAGCTGGAGGGCTCCGGGCGGCGCTGGCCTCGCGACCCCGACCTGTACTACGTCACCGTCTTCGGCACCCCTTCGGATGACGCCCCCTGGGGCTGGCGCGTCGAGGGGCACCACGTCTCGGTAAACCTGCTCGTCGCCGACGGCCGGCGCATTGCCCCCACGCCGAGCTTTTTCGGGGCCAACCCCGCCTGCGTCCCGGAGGGCACCCCGCAGCCGGGCCTGGCCGGCCTCCGCGTCCTCGCCGCCGAAGAAGACCTCGCTCGCCGCGTCCTGGCCACCCTGGAGCCCCCCCAACGGGGCCGCGCCTTGATTGCCCCTGACGCCCCGGCGGACATCCTTACCCGCTCCGAGCGGCGCGTCCGCCTGGACGCCCCCACCGGCCTCGCCGCCGGGGACATGTCCGCCGCGCCCCGCGAGCACCTCCGGCACCTGGTCCAGGAGTACGTCAGGCGCATGCCGGAAGACGTGGCCGACACACGCCTGAACCGCATCGAGCGGGATGGCATGGGGCACATCCACTTCGCCTGGGCTGGGAGCGAGACCCCCGGAGGGCCGCACTACTACCGCCTCCAGGGACCTAGCTTCCTCGTGGAGTATGACAACACCCAGAACGACGCCAACCACATCCACACCGTCTGGCGTGACCTACAGGGCGACTGGGGCGACGACCTCCTCGCCGGCCACTACCAGGACTCCCACTAGATCTGCGGTCTTCGTTGACACGGCTCAGGCCCGCGGGGGCCATGGGTCCCAGCCGTCTGCGGTGGGTTCATCCCAGCCCCCATCTGCGCGCACGGCTCCCCCGGCGGCTGGCCAGGTACACGGCCGCGCCGAGCCCGGCCAAGGTGAGCTACCTCCGGTGACAATCGCCACCTGCGCGGTCAGATCAAAGAGCGCCTGCGCCCGGGGCGCCTGCGCCCGTCTGAGGGGGAATGCTACCCCCCCACCGGGCCACGCGGGACGTCCACGCCGTACATGCTGTCCCGCGTCACCAGGGCGGCGAGCTGCGCCTCGCTGAGCCCTTCCGACCCCTCCGGACGGCGCGGGAGGACGAGGCAGCGCCGCTGGCTCGTGGTATCGACGACGCGCACCTCCACGTTCTCGTCTAGATCCAGGCCGAACTCCTGGAGCACCGTCCGCGGCTCGGCGACGACGCGCTGGCGGTAGGCCTGCCCCTTGTACCAGTCCGGGTTCAGGCCCACGAGCTGTACCGGATTGCAGGAGCAGCTGGTGCAGACCACCACGTGGTGGACGCGGTCGGTATTCTCCACTACCTGGAGCTCGTCGTAGCCGGCGATCTCGATGCCCAGCTCGGCACAGGCGGCCTTGCCGTCCCGCAGCAGGCGCCCCTTGAACTCCGGGTCGGCCCAGGCGCGGGCGACGACGCGCGCCCCGGGGTCGTGCGTCATCCCCTCCAGGCGCTGCGTCTCCTGGAGCACCTCACTGTAGGTGATCGTCCCCTTGCGCCGCAGCACATTCATCAGGGCTGTCAGCTGGTGCTTGAGGTACGCCAGGTCATGGTCTTCCCGGTGGATGGGGGCGTGCGCCGCCGGAGCGGGCGCTGCCCTGGTCTCTGGCTCCTGCGGGGCGATGGTCATCGGGCTCTCCTCCGTATAGGCTCCAGTTCCTCGCTGCCCGGGCCCGCGGCGCCTTCGGCCTGGGCAGCCCAGGGCGCACCGAGGGCCCAGGCCGGGCGCGTCCAGGAGATGGCCGGTGCCGTGCCGATGCAGAGCTGGCCTTACGACTGCACCGGATAGGGCTGGTACCAGCTCTCGCTCTCCACGCCGGCCTGCGGCTTGATCGCCGCCACGGCCCGGCGGGCGGCTTCCTCCGTGGCGTAGACCCCGACAATGGTATCGCTCTCCCGCAGGTCCCCGGTTGGATCTTGCCACTCCGCGCCCCGGAATACGACGAACACCCGCGGCGGGGGCGGCCCGGACGGGGCCTCGTCCTCCCCTGCCGCGTCGTCTTCATCCGCCGCGTCATCCGGCTGGGCGAGGATCGCCGCCAGGTCCGGGCGGGCGCGGCCGGCGTTGCGCCGGCGCCGCTGGCGCTCGCGGATCGAGTCCCCCCCGGGGGGCGCGTCGGAGTCGCCCGGCGAGAGACCGCCCGGCGCCTCATCATGGGCGTCGTCCGCGCCGTCGTCGAAAAGACCGGATTCGGGGAAACCCGGGTCGCCGCCCTGATCACCCCCACCCTGGGTGCGCCCGGAGTGTGGCCTGCCGTTGTGTCCTTGCATCACCGCACCGTACCAGGCTCGCGCCCGGTCCACAAGGGGTACATGGCCGGCTGAAACCCCTGCGCCTGGGGCGGTGTGAAAGGAGGTTCCGGGCGCCGTCCTTAGCCCCCTGTCTCCCGGCCGGCGTCCCATACCGGCAAGAGGGGCACCGTCTGCACGGCCACGGCGCGGATGGCCGCTGGGATGTCGGCCCCCAGGCGGATGCGGACGGCGCCCCGCCCGTGGTCGAGCAGGGCCTGCAGGTCGCCGATCGCCTGGGCCTGCTTGAGCGTGCTGAACGTGTACCGCGCCTCGGGGATGGGGACGTCCTCCGGATCGTCGGAGACCAGCTGGATGAACCGCCCGCTATCTGGACCACCCTTGTGCAGCTGCCCCGTGGAATGCAGAAAACGGGGGCCATAGCCCAGGGTGGTCGCCAGCCGTAGATGATCCCGGAGGGCCACCCGCCAGGCGCTCAGGGCGGCGTCGTGGTCTGCCGTCCGTGGCAGGTAGGCCATGAGGGCGATGTAGTCTCCCGGCTGCGCCTCCCGCAACAGTTCGCCGAGAGCCTCGCCGGCCGACTCGCCCGGGGACACCTCCTCGACGGCCGGCAGTCTCCCGGCTGCCTCGTACTCCCTTAGTACGCGGTTGGTATTGTCTTTGCTCTCCTGGACGTTTGGCTGGTCAAAGGCGTTGATCCCCATCAAGGCCCCGGCGACGGCGGTGGCGAACTCCCAGATGAAGAACTGGTAGCCCAGATCCGCAGGGGTTTCCGCCGGCAGCCGGATCACCGGGTGCCCGGCCCCCTCCAGGGCCTGCAGGCGCGCCTCGCCGTACGCGTCGTGCGTCCCCACGGCGACGAAGACCCGGTCGTCGCCGTACACCGCGGGCGCCTCCAGGGGCTCCCCTTCCACCGGGATGAGGCCCTGCCCGTTCTTGCCGGTGCTCTCGGCGAGCAGCTGCTCCACCCAGTAGCCAAAGCTGCGGAACGGATCGGCGCAGGACAGCGTGACCTTATCCCTCCCCCCGGCGGCGTACCCGGCCAGGGCGGCGCCCAGGCGCGCCCCGGGGTTCTCCTCCAGGGGCGTCTCCGGCCGGCAGGCTCGCATCCCCTCCTCCGCCCGATCCAGCAGGGCCTCCAGGTCGATCCCCAGGAGGGCCGCCGGGACGAGGCCGAAGTACGAGAGGGCCGAGTACCGCCCCCCGATGTCCGCCGGATTAAGGAACGTGCGCCGGAAGCCCAGGTCCGCCGCTCCCTGCTCCAGCGTAGACCCGGGGTCGGTGATGGCCACGAACTGCCGCCCGGCTCTGCCACCGGTCCGCGCCCCGGCGGCGGCGTAAAAGGCGCGCTGAAAGCACAGCGTCTCTGTCGTCGTCCCGGACTTGGTGGAGACGATGTAGAGCGTCTTTTCCGCCGGTAGACGTCGCTGGTAGTCCAGCACTACCGCCGGGTCGGTCGAGTCCAGCACGGCCAGGTCAAGAAAGCCGGGCCGCAGGCCGTATGTGAGGCGTAACACCTCAGGGGCCAGCGAGCTTCCCCCCATCCCCAGGAGCAAGGCGTGGGTAAAGCCGTCCCCCCGTACCTCCTCGGCAAAGGTCACCAGCTCCTGCACTGCCCGCCGGCGCATGTCCGCGGCGATCTCCAGCCAGCCGAGCCAGCGCGGGATGTCCTGGAGCTGGGCCGCATCGTCCGTCCAGGCCCCCGGGTCTCGTGCCCAGATCCCCCGCACCATCGCTTCCAGTCGCGTGCGATCTTCCATCTCTGCTATGACCCCCACTCGTGATGACGCCGTCTCCGCCGCGGATGCCGGGCCGGTTGCGGCCCTGCCCGGCATCCGCGGCGCGGTCGCTGAAGCTCACAGCCCCTCGATCGCACACTCGCGGCCGGACGCCCGCGGTTGGGACCCTTGAGCCGGGCGTCCCTGCACCGTCAAGGCACCACCGTGTCGCGTTCTTGAGCGAGGGGTGGCGCCATCTCGGCGGCGCCGGCGGCGTCTTCCACGGCGCTGGCCGCACGGGGGAGCTCGCGCTCGGCGCGGGCACGTAGCGTCGCCAGCTGCCCCTGGAGCCCTACCAGGCGCGCATGTGCCCCCTGCATGCGATCGTACTCCGCCCGCACGCGCCGGGAGTAGGGGGCCAGGACGTCACGCAGGCGCTGGGTGGAGCGCTCCAGCTCCGACTCGAACTGGCGGGTCATCCCCTCCTTCAGGCGCTGGCGCAGCGTCTCCGTCTTCTCCCGGAACTGCTCGCGCGCCCGACGCCGGCGCAAGGGGATGATGTACAGGCCCAGGCCGGCCATCACGCTCGCCGCCAGCACTCCCGTAACGTCGGCCGCCGTGGTGCCGATCAAAGCCACCAGGGCCGTCCCCAGGCTTAACGCCCCCACCTGGGCCAGGGCCGTCTGCGTCACCGCCTCCCGCATGGACAGCGACCAGCGCCGCCCCTCGGAGTCAGCGTCGTACTGCTTGAGCGCCCCCTCGGCGGCCCGCGCCACGGCGTCCAGCATGCGTCGCCGTTCCTGGGCAAACGTCCAGTTCTCTCCCTGCAGGGCGTCCGCCGACAGGGCCGCCAGCCGGCCGTCCCCGGGCGCCGCCTGGCCCTCCACCGCCCCGCCGGCGTCCGGCGCACCGTCTCCTGTCGCCGTCGCCGGACGGGCAGCGGTGCGCCGCCCGACGTACTCCGCCACCGTGCGCCACAGGCGTTGCTCCTGGTCCAGGAGCCAGTCCACCATCGATTGCACGACGCCGTCGACGCGCGTCGCGCTGTCGGCGATCACCCGGCGGTCGAATTCCGCCCGCAGGCGATCGGCGTTGAACAGATCAAACACCCGTCCCAGACGCAAGGTCTCGTCGAAAAAGGCGTCCGCCCTGTCGTTCAGCTCGTAGACGACGTTCTCCACCTCTTGCAGGCGCCGGCCAAAGTCGCGCCGCAGGTCGGACTGATACAGCGTCAGCTGTCCCTCGATCTCATCGCTGCCCTTCAGGTCGGCGCGCAGCGTCTCCAGGCGCCGCTCCGTGCGCGCCCGTTCCTGGGCCGTGACGCGCTCGGCGATGCCCAGGGGGTTGAGCAGCTTCAGGCGCACCCGCTCCGCCTCATCCAGCGTCTCCGCCAGGTATCGCTCCAGCGCCTCGAAGCGGCTGCGACGCCAGGTCTCTTCCCGCTCAGCCGGCGTCAAGGCGCCGTTCGTCCCGGCAGTCTTCACCTGCATCGCCAGGCGAGCCGAGACGGGGAACACCTGGGGGGTGAAGCCGAGCAGCCGGCTCACCCCCTCCGTGACGAAGCCCTGCACTTGCTGCAGCTGCGCCTCGCTCTGGAACAAGTCGATCTTGTTCAGGACGATGAGCACCTTCTTGCCCCAGGCGCGGACGTGCTCCATGAACGCCCGCTCCGTCTCCGTGAACGGCCGATCCGCAGAGGTAACAAAGAGCACCAGGTCACTGCGGGGAATGAACTCCCGGGTCAGCTCCTCGTGACGCCGGATGATGGCGTTCGTCCCCGGCGTGTCTACAATGGAGAGCTCCCGCAGCAAGGGGGCCGGAGCGGTGCGCACCACCGTGCCGTCCGCCCGCGTCTGCTCCTGCGCTACCTCGCCGTAGCGGATGATGGTGATCTCCGCCGTCGTCGGCGTGACCCCCTCTTCCAGGATGGTGCTCCCCAGCACGGCGTTGAGCAGGGCGGATTTGCCGGCGTTGAACTCCCCTACCACCACCAGCAGGAACAAGTCGTCCAGGTCTTGGGCTGCCTGCCCCACGGCGGCCAGCCCCTCCGGGGCGGCATCCAGGGCCGCCAGGGCCTCGCGCAGCTCGCCCAGGACGTTGCGCTCCGCAGCCAGCAGGGCCGCTTCTCGCGGCCCCAACACCCGAAAGCCTGCCCCCGAACCGCTCACGATGGCTTACTACGGCAACTTTAGCGCCACGGGTGGCGCCCCATGGCCGCGATGACCTACTCCGGGGCCAGCCCGGCGCGGCGGAGCACCGCCGCCCGTCCGTCCTGGGCGTCACGCAGAACGGCCCGGACGTCCAGCGTGGTCAGGCGCCCGTCCCGGACGACCACTCGGCCGCCGACGAGCACGGTACGGACATCGCTCGCTCGTACGGCGTAGACCAGCCGGGTGTAGACGTCTCGCTCCCCGTAGTCGCCAAAGGCGTGGGGTCCCCCCAGGTCGACCACCGCCAGGTCGGCTTGCTTGCCCGGCTCCAGGCTGCCGATGTCCTCCCCCAGGCCCAGGGCGCGCGCCCCGCCAAGGGTGGCCAGCTCGAACACGGTGCGGGCAGAGACGGCGTCCACCCCGGCCTGGACCTTGCTCAGCAGGCCGGCGAGACGCACCTCTTCCCAGGCGTCCAGGCGGTTGTTCCCCGGCGCCCCGTCCGCGCCCAGGGCGACGTTGACCCCCTGTTTGAGGAACTCGGCGAGTGGGGCGATCCCCGAGCCGAGCTTCAGGTTGCTGGAGGGGCAATGGACGACGCTGGCCCCCTGGCGGGCTAGAAGATCGATCTCCTCCGGCTCCGGCCAGATGCAGTGGGCCAGGCAGGCGTTTCGGCGGGCCAGACCGAGGGCCCCCAGGGCGGCGATGTTGGGAGCGCCGAAGCGGGCGCGTACCGCTTCAATCTCGTCGAGTTGTTCGCTGGCGTGGGTGTGGACGAGGTGCCCGTCACGCCCTGCCCGCTCGGCCACCGATTGGAGCAAGGGCACGCTGCAAGAAAGGACGAAGCGGGGGCAGTAGGCGTAGCGCAGGCGCCCCCCGGCGGCCCCATGCCAGCGCGCGGCCAGCCGGTCGCTCTCCTGCAAGGAGGCGGCCGTGGTCTCCTGGAGGCTGGCCGGGATGCCCCCACCGCTGTCCATCATCGCCTTGCCGCCGGTGTAGCGCAGGCCGCTCTCGGCCGCGGCCTCGAAGAGGGCATCGCTGTGGTGCACCGTCCCCATGTCCAGGACGGCGGTCGTGCCCCCCAGGAGGAGCTCGGCGATGCCCAGCCGCGCTGAGGCGCCGAGCGAGGCCGGGTCGTGCGCTCCTTCCAGGGGCCAGATGCGCTCCCGCAGCCAGGGCAACAAGGGCCGGTCCTCGGCCAGGCCGCGGAACAAGGTCTGGCAAAGGTGCACGTGGGCCTGCACCAGCCCGGGGACGACGACCAGGCCACGGGCGTCCAGGGTCTCCGCTCCCGTGCATCCCGTCCCCGGCTCGACCACGCCGGCGATGCGGCCGTCGGCGCCGACGAGAACGTCGTAGTACCCCACGCGGCGCTCCTTGTCCATGGTCACCACCAGGGCGCCGCGGATGACCAGGGACGCCGGCGCATCGCCCGTCGGGTGTCCAGGGCCTTGAGGCTGAGCTTGAGTCTGAGCCGGACTCATGGCTCTTGTGCGCCCTGGTGACAGGCGCGGCTGCCCGTACCGGGGCCATGGCACCGGGCGCGAGGAACGCCGCCGATCCACCCGCCGTGGGCAACGACGTCAGCGGCGCGGCGCCCCCCGGCGCGGACAGAGATACCTTTCCCGGCCAGGACGAAGGGCTCGCTACGGATAGCGACGGCGCTCCCGGCGCGGACGAGGCGGTCAACTGGTCGGAGCGCCTGCTGGGACACCTTGACGCACCTCCACGGCGAAGTGACATGCGGCCTCGACGCCGTCGGGAAAGGGTACGACAGGGGGCTCCATCCGCCGGCAGACCTCCTGAGCCAGCGGGCAGCGGGTGTGGAAGCGGCACCCCGGCGGTGGCGCCAATGGGGAAGGGATGTCCCCGTGGAGTGGCTCGGGTCGGGTGATCCTGCGGGCCGGGTCAGGGATGGGTGTGGCCGCCAGCAGGGCGCGGGTGTAGGGATGGCCTGGATCGCGGAACACCGACCCCACCGGTCCAGATTCGACGATCACTCCCAGGTATATCACCAGCACCCGCCCGGCGATCGCCCGCACCACCCCCAGGTCGTGGGTGATGAAGAGGTAGGCCAGGCCGGTATCCACCTGGATCGAGCGCAAGAGGCGCAGGACCTGGGCCCGCACCGAGACGTCCAGCGCCGCCACCGGCTCGTCCGCCACGACGAAGCGGGGATGGCTGGCGATGGCCCGGGCGATCCCCGCCCGCTGGCGCTGCCCGCCGGACAGCTCGTGAGGGTAGCGCTGGAGGTACGTCCCGGGGGCCAGCCCGACGCGCTCGAAGAGCGCCGCCGCCTCGCGCCGCGCCGCCTGGCGGCCCAGCCTCAGACCGTAGCGCAGGGGCAGCTCAACACTCGAGCCCACGGTGCGCCGGGGGTTGAGGGCCGACCCACTATCTTGAAACACCACCTGGACCTCACGCCGGAAACGGCGCCAGGCTTCCCCACGCAGCCCCTCCAGCGCCCGGCCACGGTACGTCACCCGGCCGCTGCTGGGTGGCGTCAAGCCCAGGAGCAGCCGGCCGAGCGTTGACTTCCCAGATCCCGACTCCCCTACCAGGGCCACCGTCTCCCCTTCCTCAATGGCCAAGGAGACGCCGTCTACGGCGCGCAGCGCCCGTCGCGCGCCGAAGAGTCCCCGGCCCACGGCGAACGTCTTGCGCAGCTGGTGACCCTCGATCAGCGGCGTCATCGCCGGCTCAAGTCTACGGGGTCAGCCGTCCGGGACTCGGCTGAAGGCCATCGGGACTCACCTCCGCGAGGATGGCGTGGGAGATGACGTCGCCTGGCCTACACTGGTGATCCATGAACCGCAATGACATCGCCCATCGGCGGATGCGTAACCACCACCTGCGGGGGACTCCATTAGAGACGGCGGAGGAGGCCCTGCGCTGGCTGGCTGCCGCGCAGTCCCAGGAATTCGGTCCGGCGAATCAGTCACTGGAGACCCGCGCGCCAGAAGCGCTCGGTGGTGATAGACACCTATCTCTACAGGGCCTTTTCATCAGGGGTAGGCGGTGGGTCCGGGTCATCCCGAGCGCGGCGAGGGATCAGCGAGTCGTCCCACCGTCCGTCGACCGGCGGCCCGGATGCCTCGCCGGGCTCGGCATGACCGCGCCGCGGGCCGTGCCCCAGGAGCGGCTCTGATGCAAAGGCCCTGCTATCTCTACCGGGCGCTTGACGGAATCGAGGCGCAGGCCCTGGACGCCGCCGTCGAACGCTACGGCCGGTTCTTGGGAGTACCTGCCACCCTGCGCCAGCCGCAGTACCAATTAAGTTAGACGCTCATGGTGTGACACCGCCACGGGCGATGAAAATGAGCGGGCGATGCGGTAGGCTGTGGCCGGGTGGCGGGCGACCAGAGGTCGGCGATCCTTGGTGCAGGAAGCCCGTAAGTTAGACAGATCCCCGGCAGTCGCGCGCACCACGGGTTGTTGCCTGCGCGCCCCCGGTGGCGGACCGGGGTAGGGTGGAGCACGCGTCCTAGAATTCGAGAGGTGGGCTGCCGTTCCCGTCGCCACGCAACGCGCGCAGGGAGGTGCCCGCGATGGAACTGGTGGTGACCCGAGCCGCGGGGCTCGACGTGCACAAGAGGACGGTGGTGGCGACGGTGCAGACGCCGGAGCGACGGGAGACCCGCACGTTCGGCACGATGACCGGGGAGGCTGGAGCAGCCGGCGGCCTGGCTGCGCGACCAGGGCGTGACCCACGTGGTGATGGAGAGCACCGGGAGCTTCTGGCTGCCGGTCTACAACATCTTGGAGCAGGACGCCTTCGAGTTGGTCGTGGTCAACGCCCAGCACGTCAAGCAGGTGCCCGGCCGCAAGACCGACATCTGGGACAGCGAATGGCTGTGCGATCTGCTGCGCCACGGGCTGCTGCGGGCCAGCTTCATCCCCGACAAGGAGCAGCGCGAGCGGGGCGGAACTGGCGCGCTACCGCAAGGCCTTGATCCGGGAGCGGGCGTCCGAGGTGAACCGGGTGCAGAAGCTGCTGGAAGGGGCGAACGTCAAGCTGGCCACGGTGGCCACCGACGTGCTGGGCGTCTCGGGGCGCCAGATGCTCGAAGCGCTGGTCGCCGGGACGACCGATCCCCAGGCCCTGGCGGCGCTGGCCAAGGGCAAGCTCAGGCGCAAGCAGGCGCTGGAGCAGGCGCTCGCGGGGTTGGTGGGGCGCACCAGCGCGTCGTGCTGCGCGAGCAGTTGGGCCACATCGACGACCTGGACGCCCGCATCGCCCGCCTGAGCGCCGAGCCTGGAGGCCCGGCTGCGCCCTTCGCGCGGCGCTGCGCCTCCTGGACACGATCCCCGGGGTGGGGCGCGGACGGCTGAGGTCATCCTCGCCGAACTCGGCGCCAACCTCGCCCGCTTCCCCAGCGCGGCGCACCTGGCCTCGTGGGCGGGCCTGTGCCCCGGCAACCACGAGAGCGCTGGCAAGCGCCACAGCGGCCGCACCCGCAAAGGGAACCCGTGGCTGCGTGACGCCTTGGTCGAGGCTGCCTGGGCCGCCGCCCGCACCAAGAACACCTATCTGCGCGCCCAGTACCATCGACTCGCCGCCCGTCGGGGGCCAAGCGGGCGCTGGTCGCCGTCGCCCACACCTTGCTCGTCATCGTCTACCACGTCCTGACCACCGGCGAGGTCTACCGCGACCTGGGCGCCGACTACTTCGACCAGCGCCACAAGGACGCGCTCGCCCGCCGCCTCGTCCGGCGTCTGTCCACCCTCGGCTATACCGTCGCCCTCGAACCCCACGCCGCCTAATGCCACCCGCTCCACCCGCGAACTGCTATTTTCGTCCTAGGTCATGAGCTCCCCAGGGAAGCGATGGCGCTCTCAGCCCAAAGCCAGTTGTACGCCATACCTGCCAAACCTGAAGGTGACCAACCAGCGAGGGGCGCCTGCAAGCAGGGGGATGAGAAGTGGCCGGGGTTGTCGTACGTCACCAGGGGGACGCGGAGGAACTCTGCGATGGCCAGCATCCCCTCCTCATGGGAGAGGCGAGTGGGACGGCCGAGGGTGGGATCCCCTCAGCTCGGCACGTGCAGGGTAAGGCCAGGGAACCGGGCGAAGTCTTTCCGGTTGCGCGTTACCAGAGTAAGCCCCTGCTGCAAGGCCGTTGCGGCAATGAGAATGTCCGGGTCGCCGACGAGCTGACCCTGGTGTCGAAGCTCGCCCCGTAACCGGGCGAACCGCTGCAGGACGCTGCGCGTGAGGGGAACGACCGAGACGGTGCGGAGGAGCTGGCGGAACGCACGTTCCGCAGCAAGCGGGTCTCGTCCGTAGTAGATGCCCTCGTAGACCTCACCATAGGTCATGAGACTGATGCCCAGGTCCTCGGTCGCCAGGAGCCGGCGAACTTCGGCAGCTTGGGGAGCACCCTTGAGGTAATCGATGCTCGTGTCAGTATCTACGAGGTAGGTCATAGCTCAGGTGCAGGGCGAGGAGGGATGTGCCGGCTCGCCTCCAAATCAGCCTTGAGCCGGTCAACGTCCACGTTTCCGTCCCATGCACCGAACACGGACAATGCGGCAGCGCGGTCTTCTGGCGTAGGAGGGCGCTTCGTGCGCTTCTTGGACGCGACCGGCATGACCACGGCGATCGTCTCACCGTCCCTCTGCAAGGAGCGCGGCTGCATGCTGGCGTGTACCTCTTCGGCGAGGCGAGCCAGTTCCAGGCTGCTCGTGATATCGATGTGAGTCGCCTCTTTGTTCATAGTTGTCACTCCTCCCGATCCTTCACGGATGCGTAGGAGTGAAGCCATTATCTCACGGTGGTGACAGGCGTGACCCCTGGCGTCAGCCCCTGAGCCCGTCCCACACGTGCGCCGCCGCCGGCTCCAGGGCCCGCCAGCAGGCGTCCGCCCCCCCAACCGATGGGCAAGCCTCCTGCCGGGGGCCCGGGACGGCGCGGGGCATCAACGGCGGGACGTCCGTGAGACAGACGCCGGCCGCCAAGGGACAGCGGGGGTGGAAGCGGCAGCCACTGGGGGGATGGCTCAGGTCCGGCACTGCACCGGGCACGGAGAACAGCTCCCCGGCAAAGGCCTCCACCGAGATAGTGCCCCGCAGGAGCCCCTGGGTGTACGGGTGGCGGGGGCGGGCGAACAGCCCGGCCACGCCGTTCGTCTCCACGATCTTGCCGGCGTACATGACGTACACCCGGTCACAGACCTCGGCCACGACCCCTAGATCGTGGGTGATGAGCAGGATGCTCAGCCCCAGGGTCTGTCGCAGGCGCAACAGCAGACGCAGCATGCTGGCCTGCACCGTCACGTCCAGGGCGGTGGTCGGCTCGTCGGCGATCAGCAAGGCCGGGCGCATGGCCAGGGCGGCGGCGATCAGCACGCGCTGGCGCTGCCCGCCGGACAGCTCGTGGGGGTAGCGCCGGGCGATCCCCGCCGCGTCCGGCAGGTCCATCAGGGCCAGTAGCTCTGTCACCCGCTGGCCCTCTTTCTGCCCCCCGCGCCCCTGGCGCGCGCCGTGTTCGCGCAGTGTCTCGGCAATCTGCCGGCCCACCGGCATCAGCGGGTCGAGGTAGCTCGTGGGGTCTTGGAACACCATGCCGATCCCCGCCCCGCGGATGGCGCGCAGCCTCTCCGGCCCCACGGCCAGCAGGTCCTGCCCCTGGAAAAGGATCTGCCCCCCGGCCACCCGAGCGGCCGTGGTAGGGAAGAGCTGAATGATGGAGAAGGCAGTCATGGACTTGCCGCTGCCGGATTCCCCCACCAGCCCCACGATCTCCCCCGTGTCCACGGACAGGGACACCCCGTCCACGACGCGCACCGTCTCTGCGCCCCAGCGCCCCTGGATCTCGGTGACCAGGTCACGCACCTCCAGCACCGTCCCCATCACTCCCCCTCTCCCAGGCGGGGGTTGAGGGCGTCGTTCAGGCTGTCGCCCAGTACATTGAAGCCCAGTACCACCAAGGAGATGGCCAGGCCCGGGAACAGGGACATCCACCAGGCCTGGCGGAGGTAGGGCTGGGCCTGGTTGAGCATGCCCCCCCAGGACACGCGATTGGGATCGCCGAGCCCGAAGAACCCCAGGGCAGCCTCCAGCAAGATGGCCGTGGCGACGTCCAGGGAGCCGGTAACGACGATGGGGGCCAGGACGTTGGGGAGAATCTCGCCAGCCACGATCGCCCCCGCCCCCATCCCGGCCACCCTGGCGGCGTCGACGAACGGGGCCTCCCGCAGGCTGAGGAAGCTCGCCCGCACGACGCGCGCCGTCTGGGGCCAGGAGAGGATGGCGATGACGAAGATCAGCCGGCCCAGCCCGGCGCCGAACAGGGCGACGACGATCAGGGCCAGCACCAGCCTGGGGAGGGTCTGAAACCCCTCCGCGATGCGCATCAAGAGGGCGTCCACCCAGCCCCCCGCGTACCCGGCGACGGCCCCCACGGTGGTGCCGATCACCGTGGCGCTCAGCGCCGCCAGGATACCTACGGCGAGGGAGACGCGCGCCCCGTAGACCAACTGGGCCCATATGTCTCGCCCCAAGTGGTCCGTCCCCAACGCGTGCCCACCAGTCAGCGGGGGCAATAGGGCGTCGGCGCTCCCGGAGAGCGGGTCGTGGCCGGCGGTCAGCGGGGCCGCCAGGGCCAGCAAGAGGATGATCAAGATGAGACCCCCGGCCGCCCGCGCCCGCCGGCTGCGCCTGAGTCGGTACCAAGAAGGGGCGCCGCCGCCGTAGGGGATCGGCGCCATGTCCGCCGAGGTGGTCATCGTAGAGCCGAGTGCCGGCTAGTGCGTGGGCAAGAGGGGCGTGGCGAGAGGGTACTCCTCCTGGCAAAACACGAGTCGTTCATCTAGCGATAGTGCACCCGCGGATCCACGGCTGTATACAGCAGGTCGGTGATCAGGTTGACCAGTACCACCGTGGCCGAGACGAGGAGGAGGATGGCCGTCATCACCGGGTAGTCTCGCGCGGTGATGGAGTCGAACAGCAAGCGCCCGATCCCCGGCCAGGAGAAGACCGTCTCGATCAGGGCCGACCCCGAGAGCACGAAGCCGAAGTTGTACCCGATCACCGTCAGCACCGGGAGGGCGGCGTGGCGCAGGGCGTGCCCGATGAGCACGGTGCGCTCGGACGCCCCCCGCGCCCGGGCAGCGAGGATGAAGTCCGCCCCCAGCACCTCCAGCAAGCTGGCCCGCGTGAGCCGGGCGATCAGGGACACGTAACGCAGGGATAGGGCCAGCGCCGGGAGGAGCAGGTAACGTAGCCCGTCCGTCGCCGCCTCCCATCCCACGGTGGGGGCGCGCAGGGAGCGGTTCCCCTGCGAAGGGAGCCAGCCCAGCCAGATGGCAAATACCAGGATGAGGAGTTGCCCCAGCCAGAACTCCGGGATGGAGTAGCCGAACAGCGTTGCCCCCTGCGCCAGTCCGTCTGCCGGCCCCCCACGCCGGCGCGCCGCCAGCAGGCCGAGGGCCACGCCGGCGATGCTGGCCCCCACCAGGGCCGTCAGGGTCAGCTGCAAGGTAGCGCCCAGTCGGGCGGTGATTAGACTCAGCACCGGCTGGCGGTTGGCGAAGGAGTATCCCAGATTACCCTGCAGGAGCTGCCACAGGTAGCGCCCCAGGCGCTCGCTTAATGGCCGATCGAGCCCGAACTCCCGGCGCACGCGCTCGACATACTCCGGTGGGGCCGGGTACTCCCCGACCAGGATGGTCACCGGGTCCCCGGGAGCGAGCTGGATGAGGGTGAAGTTGATCATCACCACCCCCAGCAGGAACGGCCCTGCCAGCAGGAGCCGCCGCAGGGCAAAGACCGCGAGGCGCCCGATACCCACCGTCCCCCATCCTAGCAAGTCCAAAGGCTCCAGCCTGGCGTCTCGCGTCTTTGGTCCCCGGTACCGGCCGGTGCGTCCCAGACCAGGCCGGCGGGGCCCTGGGGGGCCAAGTCCCCCACCGGGGGGCAGTCCACCGGAGATGAGTCCACCCCTCTCCGGCAGGGGGGAACGACGAGAATCAACCTGGCTGTCACAAACGAGGGGCGCGGCGGTGTAATCCCTACGAGAGGTGATACCTTGGCCCACATGGCCGGAACAGCCCAACCGATGATGGCCCTGCAAGGCGTCGACGACTTCGAGCGCGACGGCCGTCCGGCCATCGAAGAACAAGAGCTGCTCGGACGGGTGCGCGCCGGCGACGAGGTTGCCTTCGCTCGCCTCTTCGAGAGTCACTGGGACGCGGTCTGCCGCGTCCTGAGCCGGCTGCTCAGCGATACCGACGCCGCGGGTGACCTGGCCCAGGAGGTCTTCGTCCAGCTCTACCGGAAACCCCCGGCGGGCGAGGACGTCCCCTTGCGGGCGTGGCTGTATCGCGTGGCGCTAAACCGCGGGTACAACGCCCTGCGTGCCGACCGCCGGCGACGCACCCGCGAGGACCTGGTGGCGTATAGCTCGGCAGAGGCCGGCGGGGATGGGAGCAGCCTGGCTGAGGTAGCCAACCGCGCCGAAGAGCGGGACGCCGTGCGCCAGGCGCTGGTGCGGCTTCCCCAGCGCCAGCGCGACTGCCTTGTGCTCCGCGCCGAGGGGTTGAGCTACGCCGAGATCGCCGCCGCCATCGGCGTTGCGCCGGGATCGGTGGGGACGCTGCTCGCTCGCGCCGAGCGCGCCTTTAAGGGGGAGTATCTCGCCCGGCGGGGGGGCATGTAGCACGACGACCAGACTGCGTGAGGTCACCCCTGGGGAAGGGATGACACCAGGCCCCGCCCTACCGAGACGTCTCGTGGTCGAAGTAGGCCGCCGGGACCCAAGCGAGCGAGCAGTAGCCGAATAAGTGCCTGGTGAGAGCCGGGCAGACGCCGAGTAGAAAAGGAACTGACTGATGGTTGGTGAAGTGGCCCGCCGGCGTGAGTGTCTCGCCGGGCATGACGAAGGGATGCTCAAGACCTATCTGGACGGCCAGCTGCCGGAGGCCTGGCGGGAATCTACGGCCACGCACGTCGCGGGATGCCCCGCCTGCACCGACCGCCTGGCCCGGCTGCGCCTGGACGGGGCAGTCGTGCAGGGCCAGCTGCAGGCGAGCGCTCCGGTGGGGCCGGGGGCGACCGGCGTGGGGGCCGGGCTGCCTCCACGCCCCCCGGTGGGGGTGGTGCTGGCGCGGGCTCGCCGCCCGGACGGCTGGCGGGAGCGGGCCGCCGCCTGGTGGGGCGATTACGCCCCGGTGGGTCAGCTGTGGAGTGCATCCCGGGCGCCCTGGGGAAAGCCTGCCGGTGACCCGTCCCGTTGGGGGCTGGGCTTGGGCGCGCCGGGCGCGGCCTGGCGACCGCTACCCCTGGCCGCCGGTGCGGCCGCCGGGGTAGCGCTCCTGCTGGGCGTGGCCACGACGCAGCCGGCGGTGCAGGCCGTTGCCCAGGCAGCGCTGCAGCAGTTCCGGGTGCAGCGGGTGCAGCCGGTACAGGTCGACCTCACCGCCCTGCGCAACCTGCCGCCGATCGACCACAGCGTGGTGGAGGCCTTTTTCCGCTCCGGCACCTACAGCGGCCCCAAGGACACCAAGGTGCGGGCCGTCAAGGTCGCCGAGGCCAACCGCGCCACGGGGCTCCGGCTTCGCGGCCTGGGCACCCTCCCGTCGCAGGTCAAGGGCAATCCCCAGGTCCTGCTTTCTGACCCGGTGAGCTTCACCTTCACCTACGACGCTCAGAAGCTGGCCCAGGTGGCCCAGGAAGTCGGAGTCAAGGACACCGCCGTCCTGGCTCAGCTCCAGGCGGTGAACGGCCTGACCGTGAAGGGAGACGTCCCGGCAGCGGCCGCCGTCCTCTACGGCAACCCCTTCCCCGAAGGACCGCCGGCCTCCGCCGGCGCCTCGGCGGGACGCATCGCCAAGGCTACGCCCGGCGCCCCGGACAAGGCCATGGGACCGGCCATGGTCTTCCTGCAGCTCAAGAGCCCGGCGGTGGAGATGCCTAAGGACGTCAACGTCGATCAGCTGCGTGAGCAGGTGCTCAAGGCCGGCGTCGAGTCCGGCACCGTCCCGCCCGCCCTGGCCGCCCAGCTCTTGATGATCGACTGGAAGACTACCCTGCCCATTCCGGTGACCAAGGGCAAGGCCACCCAGGTGCAGGTCGACGGCGTCACCGGCACCCTGGTCACCGGCGAGGGCCCAGGGCCGGTGCTGATCTGGCAGAAGGACGGGGCCGTCTACCTCCTCGGGGGGGTGCAGGTCAGCGAGGCAGATGTCCTGGCCGCCTCCCGGAGCCTCACCGTACTGGACAGCTCGAAGTAGCCTGGCACAGCGGCGGGGATGGCCAGGGCACCGCCGGCCGTCCCCGCCGCTCCGCCCCCAGACATCGGGCACACTCTCATCATGGCCACACTACAAACACCACCCCCCACGGCCGGTCCCGCCCCCGGCGTGGAGGGCCCGCCGCCAGCCCCCCACCGGGCGCCGCAAAAGCCTCCCGGTGGGGGGCGTCCACCCCTGGCGGTGGAGACGCATGGTCTGCGCAAGGAGTATGGGCGCAAAGTCGCCGTCGCCAACCTCAGCCTCAGCGTCCCTGCAGAGGAGGTGTTCGGCTTCCTGGGTCCCAACGGCGCGGGCAAGTCCACCACGGTGAAGATGCTCGTGGGCCTCGTCCGCCCCACCGCCGGCGGCGGATCGCTCCTCGGACGCCCCCTGGGCGATGTCGGCGCCCGGCGGCGCCTTGGATTCCTGCCCGAGCAGTTCCGCTTCCACGAGTGGCTCCGGGCGGAGGAGTTCCTGAACTTCCACGCCTCTCTTTACGGCGTGCCTCCCCGGGAGCGTGGCCGGCGCATCGCCGACGTCCTGCAGCTGGTTGGCCTGGAGGCTCGGGCGCAGGACACCCTACGCACCTTCTCCAAGGGGATGCTCCAGCGCATCGGCATCGCCCAGGCGGTCATCGCCGACCCGCAGCTGGTCATCCTGGACGAGCCCACCTCCGCGCTCGATCCCATCGGCCGGCGCGACGTCCGTGACCTTATCCGCGGGCTACGGGAGCGGGGCATCGCCGTCTTTCTCAACTCCCACTTGCTCTCGGAAGTGGAGATGGTCTGCGACCGCGTGGCCATCATCGACCGGGGCATGGTCATCCACCAGGGACGCCTGGCCGAGCTGATCACCGGGACGCTAGAGGCCGAGCTGCGCCTGGACGCCCTCCCCGCGTCCCTCGTGGCCGCCCTGGAGGCGCGCTGGCCCATCCGGGGGACTGCCGGCCCGGCCTCCTCCGCCCCCGGGGCAGACGGCGCCGGGTTGTGGACGCTGCGTCTGGCCCTGCAGGACGACGCCGACCTGCCCCAGATCGCCGACCTGGCCATTCACCACGGCGCCCGCCTGCACGCCCTTATCCCCCACCGCACCACGCTGGAAGACCTCTTTGTCCAGTCCGTGGAGAACCACGACCGCTAGACCAGCCGGCAGCATCTTGCCCAATCTGCATGTACCCGCAATGGGACAGTGTCCCGACGCCGAGACGGCGCCCCAAGCACCTGAGCTGGAGTGATGACTCTGACCTGGGGCGCCGGCAGCCTGGGCCCTGGCGCCGGGACGCTCCCTACCGCGCACTCCCACGTCCCTCGTGAAAGCCATGAGCTCACTATTACGCACTCCCACCTGCCTCGTGAAAGCCATCAGATGAACGCCTTTGTGATCGCCAAGCTGACCTTCCGCGAGGCCCTGCGGCGCAAGGCCCTCTACGGGGCCGTGGCCCTGACCGTCGCCTTCTTGGCCCTCTACGCCTGGGGGACGGGGTATATCGTCCGGGAGCTGGATGAGGGACTCCCCCAGGGCCTCGCCCGCCTCGCCAGCCAGAGCGGCGTCGACGTCCGCCTCCTGGCCATCGGCGAGCTCCTCCTGGCCGGCCTCTACGCCGTCTCCAACATCGCCGGGTTGCTGGCCATCTTCATGGCCGCGGGGACGATCTCCCAGGAGGTAGAGCAGGGGACGCTGCAAAGCATCATCTCCAAGCCCGTCTCCCGAGTAGACGTGGTGCTGGGGAAGTGGCTCGGGGGCGCTGCCATGCTCGCCACCTACGTCGCCATCACCGGCGTCCTGGCGGCCGGCATCGTCTACTGGCGCGCCGGGTATCTCCCTACCCAGCTCCCCCTTGGCCTGCTGCTCCTGATGCTCAAGACGACGCTCCTCTACTCGCTGACCATGGTGGGGAGCGCCACCGTCCCGGCCATCACCACGGGCATCGTCATGCTGATCGTGTACGTCGTAGCCAACGTGACGGGGATGATCGAGCAGGTAGGGGTGGCCATCGGCAGCGAGACGATGGTGCGTATCGGCGTCATCGCCAGCCTATTGATTCCCAGCGACGCCTTGTGGAAAATGGGGGCGTCCCTCGTGCAGCCCCCCAACCCCCTACCGGCCCTGGGCATCCAGATGTCCCTGGGACCCTTTGGGGTCGTCAATCCCCCCAGCGTCTGGATGGGAGTGTACGGCCTGACCTATACCCTGCTGGCCCTCGGCCTGGCCGCCCTGATCTTCTCGCGGCGCGACCTCTAAACCAGTGCCACGACGAGACTCGCAAGCGCACTTCGTATCGGCCTTGCAGGGTTCGGCTTCGCTTTCGTTTAATACAGAGCCGCGGGTGTAGGCCCGCTCGATCAGGGCTCCTTGGTGGTGGTGTCCGGATCGGTCACGGGCACCGACTGGGAGAGGGAGCCCCAAGCAGCCGCGCATGAATACTCCAGGCTATGCTGGGACGCGATGGGGCGCGGGACACCGGTCCGGGGGGCGCGTGGCCGGCGGGGTGGGGAGACGGGTTGTGGCCGTGCATGATATCGCCGCGCGTGGCTTCGCGGCGGCGGGGCAGGTATACGAGCAGGGGCGGCCGGAGTACCCGCTGGAGGCGGTTGCCGCCCTCGTGACGCACCTGGGCATCGGCGCCGGCGTGCGCGTCGTCGACCTCGGTGCGGGCACCGGCAAGCTCACGCGGCAGCTCGTCGGCACTGGGGCGCACCTCGTGGCGGTTGAGCCCGTTGCGGACATGCGCCTGGCGTGTGCCCGTGCCCTGCCCGGCGTACCGGTGCTGGGTGGCACGGCGGAGGCGCTCCCCTTCCGTACCGGCGCGATAGACGCCGTGGTCGTGGGCGCGGCCTTCCACTGGTTCGATGGGCCGGCGGCGCTGCGGGAGTTGCACCGCGTGCTGCGCCCGGGCGGCGGCTTGGGTCTGATCTGGCACCCCCGCGACGAGGCGGTGGAGTGGGTGGCGGAACTCGTCCAACTGGTCGACCGGTACAAGCAGGGCGACCCGCCGCGCTACACCGACGGACGCTGGCGGCACGCGTTCGAGGGTCCCGAGAGCAGCGCGTTCTTCACGCCCCTGGAGCAGGCGCATTTCCCGTTCTGGCACGAGGTCGACCGGGCAGCGGCCGTAGCGCGCGTCGCCTCAACGAGCTTTGTTGGCGCGCTGCCGCCGGAGGCGCGCCAGGAGGTGCTCGGCCGGGCAGCGGCCCTACTGGACACCCACCCGGCAACGCGCGGCCGGCCGACCCTCCGGCTACCCTATCGGGCCGACGTGTACTGGTGCCGGAAGCGCTCGCCGGGCAATTCAGGTACGTAATGGTTCAGCTACGTCGTGGGACGCCGGCTCCTGCCCCCGGGCGACCGGGGACAGGAGGTCGGCCTCGGCGAGGCGATAGTACTCGGCCACCGTGAAGCGATGGGGTTCCAGCGGCGGCGCGATCAACTCACCATCTGATCGGGTACCGCCCCTCAGGGCGAGAGGGGGAGACCATGCAGGCCGGTCGTCTCCGGCTGCCCGGTCATCACATTCGCATTCTGCACTGCCTGCCCCGCCGCTCCTTTGCCCAGGTTGTCGGTCGTCCCCAGCGCCACGACCAGCCCCGTCGGAGGATTGACCACGTAGGATACGAAGGCCAGGTTAGACCCGCTGGGCCACTTGCTGTGCATGGCGGTGCCGTTGGCCGTCTCGACCACCCGCACGAACGGCTCGTCTCGGTAGAACTGCCGCGCCACGGCCAGCACTTCTTCGGTCGTCAAAGGCCGGGTAGGGCGTCCGTAGCAAGTGGCCAGCAGCCCCCGCGTCATAGGCACCAGGTGCGGCGAGAAAGCCACCGAGGCCGGGCGCCCGCCGGCCAGGTGGGAGAGCGCGGCCTGGATCTCCGGGACGTGGTCATGCTGCAGCAGCTTGTACGGTGCTACGTCCTCGTTCGTTTCGGCGTAGCCGAAGGCCCCGCCCCCGCCCCGGCCGGCGCCGCTGACGCCGCTCTTGGCGTCGATCACGATCCCTTGCGGCTCGATCAGCCCGTTGGCCACCAGCGGGGCGAGGGCGAGGAGCGACGTCGCCGGGTAGCAGCCAGGATCGGCGACGCGCCGCGAGCCGGCGATTTCCCGGCGCGCCCCGGGCAGCTCGGTCAGCCCGTAGGTCCAGCCGTCGACGAAGCGGTGATCGCCCCCAACGTCCACCACCTTGACCTCCGGTGGCACCTGTGACAGGGGCTCGCGCGACTCCCCCGTGGGGAGCGAGGCGAACAGGAGATCCAGCCCGCTCGTCTCCGCCGGGTCGAAGCGCTGGACTACGAGCTGCCCTAGGGGATGGGCGGCCAGGGCCGGAAGGAGAACGTCCAGGCGCTGCCCAACGGTGGAGTCCCCGCAGACGTAGACCACCTCCATGCCCGGGTGGCCGGCGCAGAGGCGCAGCAGCTCCCGGCCCCCGTAGCCGCTGACCCCGGTGATGCCAACTCGTACGCTCACCCGCCGCACTCCTGTGATCTGCCCCACTCGGCAGGGGCTAACGCTCTCCAGCTGAGTATACGACCATCGCCCGTGCCCCTCCGTCAACTGCCCACACGGCGGGGAAGGGCCAGGCGCCCGGGGCGCCGCGCCCGCTCATTTGTCCGCCACCGGCACGGGGAGTAAGCTACCCGGCGGCCGACCACGACCCAGGAAGGGACAGGGCCCAACACATGCAAGCGTTGATGAAGGTGGCCCCCGGACGGGGGAACCTGGTCTTGCGGGAGCTTCCCGATCCCTCGCCGCAGGCGGGCGAGGTGCTGGTACAGGTCGCCGCCACGGGGATCTGCGGGTCGGATCTGCACATCCAGGACGACGAGTACAAGGTCGACCCGCCGGTGGTCATCGGCCACGAGACGGCCGGTGTCGTCGTCGCCGTCGGCCCCGGGGTGCAGGACGTGCGCCCGGGGCAGCGGGTGACGGCCAGGACGACGATCAGCACCTGCGGGCGCTGCCCCCTGTGCCGCGCCGGGCGCACCAATCTCTGCCCCCAGCGGCGCTGGCTGGGGGGCCACGTCAACGGGGGCTTCGCCGGCTACTTTGTCGTGCCGGAGGGGGTCATCCTCCCCCTCCCGGAAGGGGTCAGCTTCGAGGCGGCCGCCCTGACCGAGCCCCTGGCCTGCTGCGTCCATGGTGTCCTGGAGCTGGCTCTGCCGGCCTCCGGTACAGTCGCCGTCGTCTCCGGCCCCGGTCCCATCGGCCTGCTGTGCGCTCAGGTGGCCCGCGCGGCCGGGGCCGAGGTGGTCATCCTGGGCACCTCCGCCGACGCCGGGCGCTTTGCCCTCGCCCAGCGCCTCGGCTTTCGGCACCTGGTGGACGTGCAGCGCGAGGACGCCGTCGTGGGCGTCGAACGTCGTACCCGCGGGCGGGCGCCAGACCTGGTGATCGAAGCCGCCGGGGCCGGGGCGTCGCTGGACGGCTGCCTGCGCCTGGCCCCCCGCGGGGGTACCCTGCTGCAGATTGGGCTCTACGGCAAGCCGGTGACGGTGGACCTGGACACCCTGGTGCTCAAGGAGATCCGTCTCCTGGGCTCCTTCTCCAGCACCCCCACCGCCTGGCCCATCGCCCTCGACTTGATGGCCCGCGGCGCCGTGCAGACGGAGCCCCTCGTCACCAGCCGGCGCCCGCTGGCCGAGTGGGCGGGGGCCTTCGAGGCGGCGCGCAGCAAAGCCGAAGGCAAGATCCTGCTCACCCCCTGATGCGTGCACGCCCCGTGTGTCGCTCGTGTTACACGGGGATGAGGTGGTCTGGCCCTTGCCCCCCGATCTCCGACTCCCGGTGGCGCGCCTCTTCGCCGGGTTCGCCTGAGCCACTTCTGAGCCTCCGCCGGCCCCTGCCGCGCCGGCAGGCCGAGCCCTCGGTCAGGCCTGCCGTACGGCGCTCCTCGCTCTGGCCGTAACGATGCTGCAGCCGGCCGGCGAAGGGCTATGGTGCCGGCTGGTCGAAGTAACGTGCCACTTCGTCGCGGTCAAAGCAGGGCCATTCCCTCCGTTCCCCCTGGGGCCCGGCCAGCCAGAGCCCCTCTCCCCGTGACGTCAACTGCCCCACCACCCGGGCGGGGATGCCGTGCCGTTGGAGGGCCTGCAGCGCCGCCGGCGTCGCCGCCGGGGCGATGGCGGCGAGGAGGGCCCCGGAGGCGAGGAGGCCCAGGGGATCGAGCCCCAGGGCGCTGCAGACGGCTCGCGTCTCCGGCAGCACCTCCACGGCCCCGGCGTGCACCGTCGCCCCCAGTCCAGACGCTTCCGCCAGCTCCCGCACCCCCGAGGCCAGCCCCCCCTCCGTTGGGTCGTGCAGGCTGTGCAGTCCCTCCGGGGGTGGGACGGCAGCGCACAGGGTGTGGGCCGCTCCCACGACGCTGATGCCGGGCGTGAAGAGGAGGCGCTGCGCCCGCTCCAGCGTCTCGTCCGGGACGCCCAGGGCCCGCAATCGGCCGGCCACCTCGCGGGCCAGGACGGCGGTGCCCTCTACGGCGATCCCCTGCGTCAAGAGCAGGTCGTCGCCTGGCTGCGCCCCGCCGGTATGCACCGCGCGAGCGCGCTCCACCTCGCCCAGCATGCAGCCGACGACGATGGGCCGGTCGATGCCGGCGGTGATCTCGGTGTGCCCGCCGACCAGGCTTACCCCCAGGGAGGTGCAGGCCTGCACAAGCTGGTCGAAGAGGGCGGTGATGTCCGGCTCTTGCCACTGCTGGGGGAGCAAGGCCGAGGCCAGGAACCACCGCGGGGTGGCCCCGGCGCAGGCGATGTCGTTGGCGTTCACGTGCACGGCGTACCACCCGATCAGGTCGGTGGCAAAGGTGACCGGGTCGGTCTTGGCGATCAGCAGGCGATCGCCCCCCGGCGCTGCCCCCAGGGCCAGGGAGCCACTCTCAAGCGGAGGGGAGGGCGAGGTCAGCCCCCGGACGGGGAGGGCGCCGAAGTCGATTACGGCGGCGTCCTCCCCGATCCCTCCCCCCAGGAGCACCCGCGGGTCATGACGTGGGACGCCGCGCAGCAGCCGGTTCAGGAGCTCAGGTGGCAGCTTTCCCGTGCGCACGTGCGGAAAAGCATACCGGTTACTGGCCGCACCACGGTCTCTTCGTGCGGCTCGCTGTTCTGGGGCTGCTGGAGGGCTTCGGCTAGCTTAGGTCATGCCCTTTTCGGGGTGTCGCGCTCGACGTGTCGCTCTCGACGTGTCGCTCTCGACGTGTCGTTCACGGCATGGGGCTACTTGACGTCCTCGGGCGACCCCCGGCCGATGGCGTAGTAGAGGAAGCCGGCGCTGCGAGCGACGGCGGGCTCGTAGACGTTCCGGCCGTCCACCAGCACCGGGCGCACCATCCGCTCCCGCAGTCGCACCAGGTCGAGCTGCTTGAACTCGTTCCAGTCTGTCACCAGCACGGCGGCGTCGGCCCCGCTGACGGCGTCGTAGGCGTCACGGGCGTAGTAGGCTTCCGGCAAGAGGCGGGCGGCGTTGTCCATGGCCACCGGGTCATAGGCCCGCAGCTGCGCCCCCTCGGCCAGCAGCAGGTGGGCGATCTCCAGGGCCGGGGCTTCACGGAGGTCGTCCGTGTTGGGCTTGAAGGCCAGGCCGAGCAGGGCAACGGTCTGGCCTTCCAGGGTGCCCAGGGAGTCCCGCAGGCGCTGGATCACCTTGTGGCGCTGATGCTTGTTGATCTCGATCACGGTGCGCAGGAGCTGTGGATGACAGCCACTGACGGCGGCCATGTGGGCCAGGGCCTTGACGTCCTTGGGGAAGCAGCTCCCGCCCCAGCCGAGACCGGCGTCGAGAAAGGCCCGCCCGATGCGGGTGTCCCGTCCCATCCCTTCGGCGACGATGCGCACGTCCGCGCCGAGGCGCTCGCAGACCGAGGCCACCTCGTTGATGAAGGAGATCTTGGTGGCCAGGAAGGCGTTGGAGGCGTACTTGATCATCTCCGCCGTGCGCGGATCGGTGATCAGCACGGCACACTTGAGGGGGGCGTAGAGCTCAGCCACCTGCTCGGCGTCTTCCCGCCGCGTGGCCCCCAGGACGACGCGATCGGTCTGCGTGAAGTCTGTCAGAGCCGAGCCCTCGCGGAGGAACTCAGGGTTGGAGACGACGCCGAAACGCAGCCCCTTCTTGTCCGCCGGGAGATGGCGCTCGACGATGTGGTCGACGCGATCGGCCGTGCCGATCGGCACGGTGCTCTTGTTGACGATGATCGCCTCCTCGCGGAGGTGGGGGGCCAGGGCGGCGGCGGCGGCCCGCACCTGCCCCAGGTCGGCCTCACCCTCGGCGCCGGAAGGGGTGTTCACGGCGATAAAGCAGAAGTCGGCGTCCGGCACGGCCTCGGCATAGTGGGTGGTGAACCGCAGCCGCCCGGCGGCGACGTTGCGTTGCACCAGCTCTTCCAGCCCCGGCTCGTAGATAGGGATCTCGCCCCGCTGCAGGCGGACGACTTTCTCTTCGTTGATGTCCAGGCAGATGACCCGATTCCCCAGCTCGGCAAAGCAGGTGCCGGTCACCAGCCCGACGTACCCCGTGCCCACGACACAGATTTGCTTCATTCGGCGATCCTTTAGCTATCCCACTGATATCCCGCAGCGTGTTGCGCGACGTTGCTTGGTCTCTCGGGACGTACAACGTCCCCATTCGTCTTTCCGGGACCCCCAACAACATACAACGTCCCAATCCGCTGCGACTACTGCATTTCTGACCCATCCGGCAACCTCAACCGCGACACAATCGTTTCACTCTCCCTGAGCAACCTGATGCCCGAGCTACCGGAAGTTGAGGGGTTTCGCCGGCGCCTCGCCCCGTTGATCGTCGGCCGGCGCCTCACCCGCCTGGAAGTGCGCGACCCGAAGCTGTGGCACCCGGCCACCGGGCTGAGCGAGGCGGACGTCGCCGGACGGGGCCTGCAGGACCTCCAGCGCCGGGCCAAGCTGCTGATCTTCTCCCTCGAGGGCGAGCTGGCCCTGGTGGCCCACCTCAAGATCGCCGGGCAGCTCGTCTATGCCTGGCCGGACGGCCGGCGCCTCGTGGGGGGCCATCCCTACCCCCTCCCTGATGCCGAGCTGCCGCAGGCGGCGACGCGATTCGTCCTTGCCTTCCAGGAGGGAGGTGGTGGGGCCACAGAGAGGTACGCTCCAGGGGCAGGGAGCGGGACACTCTTCATCAACGACCAGCGTCGCTTCGCCTGGCTCCGCCTGCTCCCGGCCCCGGCCCTGGCGGCCTTTGTCGCCGCGCAGCGCTACGGGCCCGACCCGCTCGACCCGTCCTTCACCCCGGAGGTGCTCGGCGCTCGGCTACAGGCCCGCCGGGGCCGGCCGGTCAAGGCCGCCCTGCTCGACCAGACCTGCGTCGCCGGGCTGGGAAACATCTACGCCGACGAGGCCCTCCACGGGGCCCGGCTGCACCCGATGCTCCGCGCCCGGGATCTCTCGCCGGAGGAGGTCGTCCGCCTCTACCACAGTATCCGGCGCGTCCTGGAGGTGGCCGTTCCGGTGGGCGGGGCCCTGGTCAAGGTGGGGCGGGCCGTCGCCGGCGAGGGGCATGGACCCTCGGCGGAGGGCCGGGACTTTCTCCGCGCCCATGGGCGCGCCGGGCAGCTGTGCCCGACGTGCGCTGTGGGGAACTCCCCCATTCAAGTCGCCGGCCAGGTGGCGGTAGGGGAGGGCCGGGCCCCGGCAGCGCCCGGCGGCGCACCCCGCATCGTGCGCCTGTTTCTGGCCGGCCGGGGAACCTACTTCTGCCCCGTATGCCAGCCGGCCCCGCCCGGCTTCGCCCCCCCTGCAGAGGGCGACTTGACCCTGGAACCCTTGGCGGGGACCAGTACAGTCGATGAAGACTGACCTGCCAGAGCAGGGACGTCAGCGATGGTGCTGCTCGTGACCCGCGAGGGGCATGGGAGATGGGGCGGGAGGTACTATGCCCCTCCCGAGAAAGTACCGTACTGATGGTGCTGCACTTACGCGAGCAAGACGTGCGGGCCCTGGTGACGATGGATGCCGCCCTGACGGCCGTGGAAGGGGCCTTTCGCGCCCTCGGCAATGGACAGGCGGAGAACCTCCCCCGCCGGCGCCTGGCCCCGGCGGTCGGCGATCAGCCCCCACGCGCCACCCTCCAGCTGATGGCGGCGGCCCACCCGGCGGAGAACGTGATGGGCTTCAAGGCCTACGCTACCTCGCCTGAAGGCACCCGCTTCCTGGTCATGCTCCACCAGGCGGATAACGGGGAGCTGCTCGCCGTGCTGGAGGCGGACTGGTTGGGGCGGTTCCGCACCGGGGCCGCCAGCGGGGTGGCCACCAGGTACCTGGCGCGGCCCGACGCCCGTACGGTGGCCCTCTACGGCACCGGAGGACAATCCTTGACGCAGCTCCTCGCCGTGGCCACGGCCCTCCCCGGGCTGGAGCGGGCGCGCGTCTACAGCCGCTCGCCGGAGCGCCGGGAGGGGTTCAGCGCCCGGTACGCCGCCATGGCGCCCCATTCCGGCCTGGTGATCGAGCCGGTGGACGACCCGGCGGGGGCGGCGCGGGACGCAGATGTGGTGATCACGATCACCAACGCCCGCGAGCCGGTGCTGCGGGGAGAGTGGCTGCGCCCGGGCACCCATGTCAACGCCGCCGGGATCAACCGCGCCGCCGCCGCCGAGATCGACGCCGCGACCGTCCACCGGGCAGACCTTGTCGCCGTCGACGCCCTCGACCAGGCGCAGATGGAGGCCGGCGACCTCCTGGCCGCCGCCCGAGAAGGGGCCTTCGACTGGTCGCGGGCGGTCGAGCTCGGGGCCATCGTCGTCGGGCGCGCCCCCGGACGGCGCCATGCCCAGGACGTCACGCTCTTTGAGTCCCAGGGGCTGGCGATCCAAGACGTGGCCCTGGCCGCCGTCCTCTACCGCCTGGCCCGCGAGCGCGGCGCCGGGCGCTCCCTGCCCCTGTGGCAGTAAACCCCTGGTACCCCTGGTACCCATGGGACACCTGAGGCCCCAGGGGTCCCCGGGCCACCGCGGAGCTGGGGGCCGCCCGGCGTACGCCGTCGGCTCCCACGGCCGGCCGGTCTGGCGCCCGGCCTCTAAGGGTGCTCGCCCCCCAAGCGCCGTGTGGGAGAATACGGCGGGTCCTAGTACAAGAGCAGAGTAGAGGGACATGATGGATTCGATTGCCCTGTGGAAGACGTCCACCCCGGCGGTTCCGCTTGAGGGGGATACGGTGACTCAGCCCATGCCCCGGCGGGCGAGGTGCGCCACCCGCCGGGAGGTGGCCGGCGTCGTCGGCGCGCTGGCGGGTCCGCTGGCCGTGGCCGCCTGCGGGCCGGGAGGGGCTGGCGGCAGCGGTGACGGCAGCGGCAAGGCGGCCGGGAGTGCCGCCGGGACAGTGCGCTACTTCACCTGGGGCAACGCCTTCTCGGATGCCATCGAGCAAAAGGTGATCGACGCCTTTCATGCCAAGCAGGACAAGGTGAAGGTGGAGTTCACCAACTCCCAGAGCGAGCACTTCACCAAGCTCACGGCGGCCCTCGCCGGCGGCGACCCGCCCGATACCGCCCTGGTGGATGGCTACGACATCCGCGCGCTGATCAAGCGTGGGGGTGCCCAGGACGTCACGCAGCGCATGCAGCGTGACGGGATCAAGAAAGAGGACTACGTCGAGTCCTGGTTCGACGAGTTCCTCTACCAGGGCAAGTACTACAACCACCCCAACATGCGGGGCTCGTCTGCCTCCTTCTTCTATAACAAGGATCTCATCGAGCGAGTGGGGGGCAAGGTGCCGGCCGAGGGCTGGACGCTCAACGATTGGCTGGAGATCTCCCAGAAGACGACGCGGGACGGGCGGGGGATGGCCCCTACCCAGGGATCATTCGATCCCGCAAGCGCCACCTTCGGCACCGAGCGTCCGGGGCTATGGTGGCCCTTCCTGTGGGTCAACGGGGCGGAGCTGATTGACCTGGACAAGAACGTCTGCGTCCTCGATTCCCCGGCGGCCATCGAATCCCTCCAGTTCCTCCAGGACCTGGTGCACAAGCATAAGGTGACGCGTAACTCCTTCCAGGGGGTGGCCGGGGCTGCGGAGCTGTTCGTTCAGGGCAGGCTGGCCGTGGTGTATCAGTGGTTCACCGACATTCCTCGCTACCGCACCGAGGTCAAGGACTTCGAGTGGGACACCGTGGTCATGCCACAAGGGAAGCAGCGCAAGCAGGTGGGGCTCTATAAGGGGAACGGGGAGGTCCTGCTCAGCGGGGCGAAGAACCCGGACGCGGCCTGGGAGTTCATGAAGCATCTGGGTGGGTATGACGCCATGCTGATCTACGGCGTGGAAGGGCGCTTCGTCCCGGCACTGAAGAAGGCCAACCAGGCCCCGGAGTTCATCCGTAGCGGCAAGCCCCCGAAGAACCTGGCCTCGTTCACGGACCCCCGAGTCAAGACCCTCCCCTTGATGCCGGAGTGGAACGACTTCAACCGCGAGATCTGGACGCCCAATCTGAACCGGATCTGGAACAACGAGGCCCCGGCGAAAGAGGTGGCCCCGGAGATCGCCCGGCTGACCAACGAGGTGCTCCGCAATCGCGAGAAGTATTAGCCCGGGCTGGAACATGGGAGGCCAGGACGATGACCAATCCGCCGGATGATGAGCTCAGGGGGATCCTCGAGCGCTATCGCCACATCGCCGTGGTCGGGCTCTCGGACAAGCCCGACCGTCCTTCCCATGGCGTGGCGTCCTATCTCCAGGGGGCCGGCTACACCATCGTCCCGGTCAATCCCACGATCCAGCAGGCGCTGGGCATCCCGGCGGTCACCTCGCTGGAGGCGGTGCCGCCGCCGGTGGAGATCGTGGACGTCTTCCGGCGCCCGGAGGACGTCCCTCCCGTGGTGGAAGATGCCATCGCGGCCGGGGCCAAGGTGCTGTGGCTACAAGAGGGGATCGTTAACGAAGACGCGGCCGCGCGGGCGCGGAGCGCCGGGCTGACGGTAGTACAGGATCGCTGCATGCTCAAGGAGCACCGGCGCCTGCTATCCCGATGAAAGCGGGCCCTCAAGGGACACGGTCTGCGCCGTGCCGTGGATGTCCTTGGGCCCCCGCGTGCGTGGCCGGTAGGTCCCTAAACGCGAGGGTCCCCAGACGCGATCCCCAGACGCGAGCCCTCAGCCTGCCGGCGACGCCCCACGGACGACGCCTTGCTCGGCCAGGGTGGTCGCCCCCTCTTCGGTATAGTCGCGGAAGTCTGCCTGGGACTGCGCCCACTCGGCGTAGGCGGCGGCGGCTTCCTCCAGCGAGCCACGGGGCTCCCAACCCAGTGCGCGCAAGCGGGAAACGTCCGAGTGGATGTGCCGCGTGTCCCCGAGGCGGAAGCGACCGGGGACTTCCGGCGCCACCGGCCGGCCGAGGGCCCGGCCCACCACCGCGGCGTACTCCAGGACGGTCAGGGCGCGTCCGCCCCCCACGTTCAAGGCCTGGAAGTCGGCACGCCCATCCTCGAGGACGAGCGCGTTGGCCTGGGCCACGTCCTGCACCGAGACGTAGTCCCGCAGCTGACTGCCATCCTCGTAGACTACCGGCTGGCGACCGTGGAGCAGGCGCTGCACGAAAATCCGTAATGCCCCGGAGTAGGGGTTGGTAAAGCTCTGATGGGGGCCCTGGGTGATGCTGTAGCGCATGGCCACGGTAGGAATGCCGTAGCGCAGGCCCAGGTTCAAGCAGATCAGCTCTTGAGACAGCTTGCTGATCCCGTACTGGTTGTGTGGCCGGGGGGGATCGTCCTCAGAGGTGGTCTGTGGGGTCATCGTCTCCCCTCCCACCGGGCAGCGTGGCTCCCACTCCCGCCGTTCCAGCTGCTCCAGGGGACGCTGGCCGGGGAACTGGATGCCGTGTACCGGGCAAAGGTAGCGCCCCTCGCCGTATACCGCCTGGGACGTGGCTACCACCACCTTCTTAATCCCTTTGGCCAGCACCGGCTCGGCCACCAGCAGCTCGTAGAGCAGCGCCGTGCCGGCGGCGTTGACCTGGAAGAAGCGGCTAAAGTTCGGCAGGTAGTCCTGGTAGGCGGCGAGGTGCACCACCGCCTGGACGTCCCGCAGGGCGTCGCGCCAGGCGGCCGGGTCGGTCACCGAGCCTTCCAGACGCTGGACCCCCGGCGGGAGATACGGGGGCCAGCGCCGCTCCCGGTGCACCGGTGGCTGGAGGACATCCAGGATGCGGACGTCGCAGCCCCGTTCCAGGAGCAGCGCAACGGTGTGCGAGCCGATAAAGCCGGCGCCCCCGGTGACGAGTACTCTCATGAATAGTTCTCTAGCCCCCACCTGGCCCATAGGGCACCACCGGACGCCCCGGACCGTTCTTCCCGGCCGCCCCGCTAGGGTCGCACAAGAGGGTGTCCCGCGGAGCTGCCGCCTGCCAGGGAGTCTAGCGGCTGGAGCGGCTCGACGGACGGGCAAAGGGGTTGCACCACGGTATGGCCAGAGAGTGCGGTGGCCCCACAGCCGGTGGTGCACCTTCCACCTGGAAGGCCAGGCGGAGGGTGCACCACCGTGCGGTCGCACCATGCGGTCGGCGAGTATGGTGGCTCCACACCCGGTGCGTGAGGACGCCGCTGCCGGACACGGGTTACACCACGGTGCGGTCGGCGAGTGTGGTGGCTCGCCCGCCCCGCACGCGGACGAGGCCCACCCGACCTCGTAGAATCAGGCGCTCCGCCTCCCACACTTCGACCTCGGCCTCGATGTGGCGCCGGCCGAGGCGCACGATCCGGCCGGTGGCCCGCAGCGCCCGGCGGTTGGAGGTAAAGCCTTCCATCGAGAAGTTGCAGTAGCGCAGCGTGGTGACGTCCAGGTCGTAGCCCCCGGCCGCTTCGATGGCGGCGTCGATGGCCAGGCCGAGCGGGACGGTGGTCATGGGGTGGATGCCCCGCCCCAGCGCCACCGACGCCCCGTCGTAGGGGTGCATCAGCAGCTGGAGTAGCTCGGGCCCTTCTTCAACCGTGGCTTCGTCGTCGAGAGCGATACTCCCCGCCTGTCGCCGGCGCGATGCCACCGTCCGTGGCGGCCGTACGTCACTCATGGCCCGTTTCCTTCCGCCCCCCACTTGCGGCCCCCCCGGGGCAACGGGGCCTCCGGCACGCGATGCCTCACCCGGGAGCAACGGGGCCTCAGGGCCGCGCGTTGGGAGTCCCGAAGCGGCATGAGCAGCCCACTTGCCACCATCCCGACCAGCCGGCATGAAGCCCTTCCCAGCGCGGCCCCTACAGGGGTCACGCCAGAGCGCGCCCGGCTCTGGGACAGCGTGCTGGCCGAGCTGCGCCGCGATCCGGGGATCTCCGCGGCCAACTTTTCCACGTGGCTGCGCGAGACGCAACTCCTGGAGGGCCCGGTGAGGCGCGGGCCATACCCCGCCGGCGAAACCGGCGAGAGCCAGGTTGGGGGGCGTGACGCCGAGGGGCGCGCCGTTGCGCCGGCCGGGGCGACCGACGATCCCGGCGCGGCGGACGAGTACGTCGTCGGGGTGCCGCATCCCTTTGCCCGCGACCGTCTGGCGCGCAGCTTCCGTCCGGCGGTGGAGCAGGCCCTGGCCCGCTGCCTGGGGCATCCCTCCGTCCGCGTCCGCTTTGCCGTCGCCGAGCCAGGCCGGGTCGGGCACCGCAGCATAGAACAACAACCCGCCACGCTCACGCCTTCACCCACTCCGTCCCGCCCGCCGGTGCCCAGGCCGGTCCCCCGTCCCACTCCGGCTCTAGTTAGCGCTCCGGTTCCAGTTGGCGCTCCCCCGGCCGGGCGCTATACATTTTCCCGTTTCGTCGCCGGCAAGGGGAGCGAGTTCGCCGTCGCCGCCGCCCGTGCCGTGGCGGATAATCCGGCCCTGGCGTACAACCCTCTCTACCTGTACGGGCCCCCTGGCTGCGGCAAGACGCACCTCCTCCAGGCCGTTGGGAACCACATCCTGGCGCAGCGACCGAGCGTCACCCCGGTGTACGTCACGGCGGCCACGCTGGCGCGGGAGCTGGCCGATGCCAGCCGCGCCGGCGCTGTGGGGACCGGCGCCGGGCGCTACCAGGCGTCCGGCGTCTTCCTCCTTGACGACGTGCAGGCCCTCGGCGCCGGCGCGCCCCCCGCCACCGGTGGCGCCGAGGCACGGCCGAGCCGCGCCCAGGAGGAGACGTTGCAGCTCCTGGTGGGGCTGCATGACGCCAACGTCCAGATCGTGGTCGCCGGTGACCAGCCCCCCCGAGCGATGACGGGGCTGGATGATCGCCTGCGCTCCTGGCTCCAGATGGGACTCGTGGCCGGGATGGGGGCGCCGGACTTCGAGGCCCGCCTGGCCCTGGTGCGGCAGCGGGTGGAGGGGCTGCGCGTCCCCCTCTCACCTGCCGTGCTGGAGGTGATTGCCCGGCGGGCGCCGGGCAACGTCAGGGAGCTGGAGGGGCTGGTCACCCGGGTGGTAGCCGCCGCCGAGCTATCCCGCTTGCCCCTCACGCTAGAGCACGTCGGCCCCCTGCTGGCGGATGTGCTGGGGCCGGCGCCGGTGCCCTCCCGACGCCGTGCCACGGCGGAACAGGTCGTTCTGGCTGTCGCCACTACCTTCGGAGTCCCCGTGGACGCATTGAAGGGCCGGCGCCGGGACAAGGAAGTGGTCGTCCCGCGCCAGGTGGCGATGTACCTCATGCGCCACGAGACGGGGGCCAGCCTGGCGGAGATCGGCGCCGAGCTTGGTGGACGTGACCACAGCACGGTCATCCACGGCTGCGAGAAGGTGGCCAGCGCCCTGGGGGGCGACGTCCGTCTGCGGGAGTACGTCGCCGCCGCGCGCCAGCTCTTGACCCCAGAGGGCGGCAGGTGAGGCGCGGCCGCGCCACTACACTACCAAAGAAACCCCGCCGCCGGCCGCTGCAAGGTCGCCGCGCCGCGGCACGATCAGAGAGGGGATAGCATCAAGTGAGCATCGTCGATCAGGGCCTCGAGCGTCCGGGCGCCACATCAGTATCATCGCTAGGAGGGACGGCGGCCGGCCCGACGGCCGTCGCCCAAGACCCTGTGGAAAGGACGGGCCTTGCCATGCGCATGTCCTGCGCCCAGGAACAGCTGAGCCGCGGCCTGGCCATCGTCAGCCGGGCCGTGGGGGGACGTACGACGCTGCCCGTCCTCAACAACGTGCTCCTGGCGAGCGACGGGGAGCGCCTCAAGCTCTCGGCCACCAATCTGGAGATCGGAATCACTACCTGGGTCGCCGCCCGCGTCGAGGCCGAAGGGCAGCTCACCATCCCCGCTCGCTTGATGGCGGACTTCGTCAACTCCCTACCCTCCGGCCAGTCCGTGCTCCTGGACGCCAACACTCGGACGCACACCTTGCACCTGCAGTGCGCCCGCTACAACGCCAACATCAAGGGCATCGACGCCGAGGAGTTCCCCCCCATCCCCTCGGCCGACGACCGCCCAACGATCAAGCTCCGTGCCGGCTTGCTCAAGGAGATGATCGGGCAGGTGGCCTTTAGCGCCGCGCGGGACGAATCCCGGCCGGTGCTGGCCGGGGTCAACCTGCGCCTGGACGAAACCAAGCTCGTCCTCTCCGCCGCCGATGGCTTCCGCCTGGCCAAGCGCGAAGCCGCCCTGGAGCAGGGATGGCCGGAAAAGCTGGACATCATCATCCCCGCCCGTGCCCTGACGGAGGTGGCCCGGGTGCTCGAAGACGGGGATGAGGACGTGGAGGTGACGGTCACGCCTAACCGCAGCCAGGTGCTGTTCCGCCTGCGCGCGCCAACGGGCGAGATCAACCTGGTGAGCCGCCTCCTGGAAGGGCAGTTCCCCGACCTGGAGCGAGTCATCCCCAAGACGCACACCACCCGGGTGGGCCTCAAGCGAGCGGAGTTCATCACCGCAACGCGCATCGCCGCCCTGTTCGCCCGTGACGCCGCCAATGTGGTGCGGCTGGATATCACTCCTGGCGGTGAAGGTGGCCTGACCCCTGGGAGCGTCGCCCTCTCGGCCAACGCCCTGGAGGTGGGCGACAACCGAGGGGAGATCGACGCCGCCGTGGAGGGGGACGAGACGTATATCTCCTTCTCCTCGGAGTACCTGTCGGACGTGCTGGGCGTGCTCAACACCGAGGAGATCGTGGTGGAGATGACCGGCCCGCTGTCCCCTGCCGTCGTGCGGGGGATGGGCCTGTCCGAGTACACCCACGTAATCATGCCCATGCACACCGTCCGCTGAAGAAGTCCGGCGTCCCATGTTGCGCTGTTCCGCGTCCCCCGCCGGCGTGGAGCCGCTGCCGAGTGTGCCACGCTCGGCAGCGGCATGGGACACCGGGGAGAAGGCATAGCGCGGTGACGGGGGCGCCGGGAGCGGTGTGGCAGGGGCTAGACGTCCGCACCGGCTCAGTGCGACTCCACCTGCGCATCATGGCCGTCGCGGCTCAAAGGGACACCGCTGGGGAGAGGCCAGAGACCGGAGAGACGGCTAGCGCGGACCTCACCGGCCGGGGTAAGGGCAAGCCCCTGCTCATGCTGCACGGGCTGGGGGTGTCCGGGGTGGTCTGGCAGGCCTTTGCCCGGCGCCTTGTGCCCGTCTGGCTGGCGGTGGCCCCGGATCTACGGGGCCACGGGAGCAGCGCGCACGCCCCCGGTGGCCCGGCAGCGTATCAGCCGTCAGACTACGCCGCCGACCTCGCCGGTCTCATGGACGCCCTGGGTATCGAGCGCGCCCCGGTGGTGGGGCATTCCCTCGGCGCCCTGGTAGCCCTGGCCCTGGCCGTGGCCCAGCCGAGGCGCGTCTCGGCCCTGGCCCTGCTCGACCCACCGGTCGATCCCCAACAACGGAATGCGGACGTGGCCGAGGTGTACCGCTTGCGCCGCGCCCCGCCCGGGGCGCTGGAGGCGTTCCTGGCCCAGGGATCGAGCTCGCCGCCGGCGGCCCGCGCCCTGGCGCCCATCTTTCGCCAGGCGGACGACGCGGCTTTCGAGGCCCACCTGCAGAGCCCCCCCGGGGCGCCCTGGGCCTGGGCGGCGGCCACCAGTGTGGCTGCCCCCGTCCTGGTAGTGCAAGCCGATCCGGCCCAGGACGGCGTCCTCGGCGACGCGGCCGCCGGCGCCTTCGTCGACCGCCTGCCTCATGGCCGGCGTCTGTTTCTCCCCGGGGCGCGTCACGCCGTCCACGCCAGCCATCCTGCCGAGGTAGGCGCCGCGTTGCTGGAGTTCCTCTCCGGGACAGGTCCCTGAGGGTGTACGGGATCGGGCGCCACCAGGGCCGAGCCCGGAGACGTGAGAGACACCAGACGTGGGAGCTTGTAAGGGCGGGTCAGACCTGGAGGCTGAGCCAGGCCACCTGCTGTGGCGTCAGCTCGATCTCGGCGGCGGCCAGGCTGTTCTCCATCTCCTCCAAGGTGCGGGGGCCGATCAGGGCAAAGGTACGTAGGGCCGGCTGGTTCAGGACCCAGGCCAGGGCAACCTGAATGGGGCTGACCCCCAGCTCCGCCGCCAGCTGCTCCGCCCGCCGGAAGCGCTCCCAGTTGGCGTCGCTGTAGTAGACGCGCACCATGTTCGAGTCGTCAGGGCGGTCCGGCCGGAAGCGCCCGGAGAAAAAGCCCCCGCCCTGGGAAGACCAGGAGAGCAAGGGGAATTGCTCGCGCCTGTACCACTCCATGGCGGCGGCGTCGCCAGAGACGGAGACGCAGTCTGCCCACATCGGCTCGTTCGGCACCGCCAGGCTGAGATTGGGACTGCTGGCAGAGAAGGGCGTCAGCCCCTTGGCGTGGGCGTACTCGTTGGCGGCATGCAGGCGGTCGTGCGTCCAGTTGGACCCGCCGACGGCGCGGACGCGCCCCTTGGCCCGGTGGTGATCGAGGGCTTCCACGATCTCCCCCACGGGCACCGCCGGATCATCCCGGTGCAGCAAGTACAGGTCCACGTAGGGCGTCCCCAGGCGCTCCAGGCTCTGCCCCAGGTCAAAGGCGATCTCCTGAGGGTGGATGCGCTTTGTCCCGTCGGACGCGTGGTGCCCCCCCTTGGTCAGGATCATGACATCGTCCCGCCGGCCCCGGCGGCGCAGCCACTCCCCGATGGCCCGCTCGCTGCCCCCACCGCGATAGACGTGGGCCGTATCGATCAGGTTGCCTCCCTGGGCCACAAAGGCGTCCAGCATGGCATAGGCCGGGTCCTGGGGCATCAGGGCCATAGAGCCGAAGATCACCCGCGAGGCGGGCTGCTCCAGGCCGGTGATGGTGGCGTACTTCATCGGCTCGATGATAGCAGCGCCCAGGGTAGCCTTCCCTGGTCTGATGGCCGACCACCTCCGCACTGAGCTGGTGCTCGACGCCCTGGAGGTGCCCTTCCGGCAACGGGCCGCGACGGATGCGGCCGTGGCGTAACGTTCCGAAACGACCATTCGAACGCTGCCGAACGAGAACGTGTCTGCTGAACCGGGAGAACATCAGACGACGAACTGGACTGACGCTCCTGTCGCCAGAGGAGGCGCGCGGCGTCGGATACTTGGCAGGAAGGAGCGGGGTGCGATGCCCACCGTCCGTGGACCGGCGGCCCGGATGCCTCGCCGGGCTCGGCATGACCGCGCCGCGGGTGGTGCCCCAGGCGAGGCTCTGATGAAAAGGCCCTGTCAGTAGAGAGAGCTGCGCTGGACAGCGGGGCGCCGGAACCCTATCCTGCCCCCATGAAGATCACGGACATTCAGTGCTACCCAGTGTGGAGTGGGGGGCGGAACTTCTTTTTCGTGGTCGTGGACACCGACGCCGGCATCTACGGCGTCGGCGAGGGGGGGATCACCGGTCGCGAGCTGGCCGTCCAGGGGGTCATCGAGCACTTCAAGCCATTCCTGGTCGGGCAGGACGCCCGGCGTATCGAGCATCTGTGGCAGAAGATGTTCCGAGGGGGCTTCTTCCCCGCCGGGAAGATCGCCGCCTCGGCCATCTCGGCGATCGACATTGCCCTGTGGGACATCAAGGGCAAGGCCCTGGGCGTGCCGGTGTACGATCTGCTGGGCGGACTGTGCCGCGACCGGGTGCCGTGCTACCCGCACTGTGGGGGCGCCACGGTGGAGGCCCTGGTGGAGAATGCCCGCCGTCACGTAGAGGAAGGCTGGAAGTTCGTTCGCTGGGGGCTAGGACAGCAGGGAGGCACCCTGGAGCCCTCCGTGGTCATCCCCAGGGCGATCGCCGAGTTCGAGGCCCTGCGCGCCGCCCTGGGGGACGGGGTGGAGCTGTGCTTCGACGTCCACACCCGCCTCGACCAGCCGGACGCCATTCGCCTGTGCCGGGCGGTGGAGGGCTACCACCCCTTCTTCATGGAGGACCCCATCCGCTCGGAGAGCATGCAATCCCTGCGCCTCGTCCGGGAGCACGTCAGCACTCCGCTGGCGGTCGGCGAGCAGTTCGCCAGCAAGTGGGAGTTCCGCCAGGTGATCGAGGAAGAGCTGACAGACTACGCCCGCATCGACCTGTGCATCGTCGGCGGGCTCTCCGAGGCCAAGAAGGTGGCCGGCTGGGCGGAAACGCACTACATCAAGCTGGCTACCCATAACCCGCTGGGTCCGATTTCCAGCGCCGCCTGCCTGCACCTGAACCTGGCCTGCAACAACGTAGGGGTGCAGGAGCAGCCCCGTAAGCCGGGCACGGTGCTGACGGACGTTGTCCCGGTGCAGATGGAGTGGCAAGATGGCTACCTCCTTCCACCCACCCGCCCGGGGCTGGGCCTGGAGTTCGACCGCGCCGCCGCCCTGGCCCACCCGTTCCAGATGACCGAGCTCCCCCACCTGCAGCGCGCCGACGGATCCGTGACCAACTGGTAGCGGTCGCCCTCGTCCCATGCCCAGCCACCTCGCCGCCCGATGCTACTGCGCTATAGGGAGGGGGCCTCTATCGCCCGCTTGACGTCGCGCAAAAAGGCGCCCGCCGGGAAGCCGTCAACGATGCGGTGATCGAAGGTGAGTGAGAGGGTGACCATGTGGCGCGCCACCACCTCGTCGCCGACCACGGCAGGCTTCCTGGCGATGCGCCCGACGCCGAGGATGGCGCACTGCGGCGGATTGATGATCGGGGTGAAGCCTTCCACCTCCACACCCCCCAGGTTCGTGATGGTGAACGTCCCTCCCTGGAGATCGACCATCGCCAGGCGACCGGCGCGGGCGCGCTCGGCCATGTCCGCCAGCTCCTGGGAGATGTCTTGCAAGGGCTTGCGATCGGCCCCCTTGATTACCGGCACGACCAGCCCCCGCTCGAGGGCGACGGCGACGCCGAGGTTGACCTCCTGCCACAGGGCGATCTCCTGCCCTTCCCCCTCCCCAACCAGGCTGCTGTTGAGCAGCGGGTGGGCCGGGAGGACGCGGGCGACGAGGTAGACCAGCAGGTCGGTGTAGGTCGGCGGGCGCAGGCCGTAGACCTTGGCTGCCGGGACGAGGTGACCGCGTAGGTCGACCAACGCGGTGGCGTCGGCCTCCAGCGTCAAGGTGAGCTGCGCCGTCGTCTGCAGGCTCTCCAGCATCCGCCCGGCCACGAGGCGGCGAATACCTTCCAGCTTGATCGTCTCGCGGCGCGTCAGCTCCCCGTCTCCCGCCCCCCGCTCGGCCCCCTCGGTGGGGAGGGACGGCTCGCGGCGGGCTTGATCCAGCTGGTCGGCGATGGTGGCCAGGACGTCCCGCTCTACCACCCGTCCCTCGGGCCCCGTGCCACGGATGGCGCCCAGGTCCAGCTCGTGTTCCCGTGCCAGGCGCCGGGCGAGGGGCGAGGCTCGCACGAAGCCGTCCGTTGTCCCCGGCCCCTGGGGGGCGACGGGCGGCGGTGCCTCTGCTGCCGTGCGCACGTCGGCCTCGACGATGCGCCCGCTGGGGCCACTCCCCCGCAGCTGCGCCAGGTCGACGTTCAGGTCAGCTGCCAGGCGCCGAGCGATGGGCGATGCCCGCAGCTCGCTCGTCGGGGCCGCGGTCGTCGGGCGCTCGGCGACGGCCACGGACGGGACGGTTGCCGGCGGGGCCGTCCGGGTGGCCGGGGGCGCGCTCGATGCGGGGGGCGCCGCCGCGGGGGGCTCTGCCGGGATCTCTCCAGGGACGGGGCCAGCAACCGCAGCGGCCGGCGGGCCGGCGGACCGGCCTCCTTGCCCGGCGAGCAGGGCCTCGATGGCTGCTTCGGACTCTGCGGGCGCGGCGATCACCGCCATCAGCCCCACCACCGGGACGACCGTCCCCTCCGGGGCGACAATGCGGCGCAATACCCCGTCGGCGCTCGCCTCCACCTCGGCGTTGATCTTGTCGGTCTCGATCGTGGCTACGGCGTCACCCTTGCGCACGGCGTCACCTTCGCGCTTGAGCCAGGACACCACCTTGGCCTCGGTCATCGTGACGCCTAGCTGAGGCATCTTAATCGCAGTCGCCATACGCTCGCTCCGCTCGCTTTCGTCCTGCGTGCCAGGCGCTGAGCGCTACCCGCTCTCGGCGCTACGCGCTCCGCTCCCCGATCCCGGCACCCCAGTGGCCAGGAGGGCCGGTGCCCTCCCGCCAGGGGGTGGAGCGCGCCCGTCCCTTGACCGCCTCAGCCCGTCCCCCGGCCGTCCTCGTTCGCTCCCGCCGGTGGCCCGCCGTCTCGACGTTTGGCACAGGGCACCCAACGCTTACTTGAGCAGGGTGCGCACGGCCTCTGCCACCTGGGCGGCGGAGGGGATGGAGAGCTCTTCCAGTGTCCGGCTAAAGGGGGTAGGGACGTTGGGGTTGGCCAGGCGCACCGGCGGGGCGTCCAGGTAGTCAAAGGCGTGGGTCACGATCTGGGTGACCAGCTCGGCCCCAAAGCCGGCGCGCTCGTGGGCCTCGTGGACGAGGACCGCGCGGTGCGTCTTTTGCACCGAGGTGGCGATGGTATCGATGTCCAGGGGGACGAGGGTGCGGGGGTCGATCACCTCTGCCTCAATCCCCTCGCCGGCCAGCTGGTCGGCGGCCGCCAAGGCTACTTCCCCCATGCGCTGCAGGCCAATGATGGTGACGTCCCGTCCCTGGCGCCGGATGGCTGCTTTGCCGAAGGGGACGGTGTAGTCGTCCTCCGGAACGTCCTCCTTGGCCGTGGCGTAGAGCACCTTGTTCTCGATAAAGACCACCGGGTTTTCATCCCGGATGGCCGTCTTGAGCAGGCCCTTGGCGTCATAAGCGGTGCTGGGCATGACCACCTTGATGCCCGGGGCGTGCGAGAACCAGGCCTCCAGCGACTGGGTGTGCTGAGCGGCGTTGGCCCGCCCGGCCCCGGCCATGGTGCGGTAGACGATGGGCAGGACGGCCTTGCCGCCGAACATGTACTTCATCTTGGCCGCCTGGTTCACCAGCTGGTCCATGGCGCACATCATGAAGGTCATGTACATGAACTCAGCCACGGGGCGCATCCCCACGGCCGCCGCCCCCAGGGCCGCCCCGGCGATGGCGGCCTCGGAGATGGGCGTGCCGACGACGCGCTTGGCGCCGAACTCGTCGTAGAGCCCGCGCGTCACGCCATAGGTAGAGTCCTTGATGTCCTCGCCGAGGCAGAAGACCCGCTCGTCACGGCGCATCTCCTCGCGCAGGGCCATGTTCAGGGCCTGGGAGTAGGTCGCTTCAGGCATCAATTCCTCCGATCTACACGCAGGTCTCGTGCCTTAGAGGCGCTAGCCGGCCTGGGGCCCCTGGGCGCGGACCTCGCGGCTGGCCACCTCGGTCACCCGATCACGGGGTACGACCTGCTCGGCCTCGGTCTTCTCGCCACTGGACTCCCGCCCGTCCGCGTCGGCCCCACTGTAGATGTCCGTCAGGAGGATCTCCGGCCCCGGCTCCGGGCTGGACTCGCCAAACTCCACGGCCGTCTCTACGTCTGCCCGCACCGCGTCGTCGATCTCCTGCAAACGCTCGACGCCGGAGATGCCCATCTGCTGCAGGGCGGCGGAGAAGCGGACGATGGGGTCACGGGAGGCCCGCGCCTGGGCCACCTCCTCCTTTGTCCGGTACGGCTCGGGGTCGCCGAGGAAGTGCCCTTCGAAGCGGTAGGTCTTGGCTTCGATGAGGCTGGGGCCGGCGCCACTCCGGGCGCGGTCGACGGCCGTCTTGACCGCGCCGTAGACAGCCAGCACGTCCGAGCCGTCGACGACCACCCCGGGGATGCCGTAGGCCGCCCCGCGGTCGGCGACGTTCTCGATCGGCAAGTCCTGCTGCAGGGCGTGGTACTGGGCGTACTGGTTGTTCTCGCAGACAAACACCACGGGGAGCTTCAGCACGGCCGCCAGGTTGATCCCTTCGTGGAAGGCCCCGTGGTTGGCCCCCCCATCGCCGAAAAAGCACAGCGCGACCTCCTGGGAGCCACGCACCCAGAAACCCATGGCCGCCCCGGTAGAGATAGGAATCCCGGCGGCCACGATCCCGTTGGCCCCCAGCATGCCGTGATCGAGCGAGGCGATGTGCATGCTCCCGCCCTTACCGTGGTTGTATCCGCTGACCTTGCCCATCAGCTCGGCCATCATCGGCGCCAGCTCCAGCCCCTTGGCGATGCAGTGGCCGTGCCCGCGATGGGTGCTGGAGATGACGTCCCCCTCCTCCAGGGCGGCGCAGGCCCCCGTGGCCACTGCCTCCTCGCCGATGTAGAGGTGCACACTCCCGTACAGCCGGGCCTCGAGGAACAGCTCTTTTACCCGCTCCTCGAAGCGCCGGATACGGAGCATGGTGCGGTACAGCTCCAGGAGTCGCGCGTCGGAGAGGCCATGGCGCTCCGGGCCTGTGGACGCTGCGGTGTCCGATGCCGGCTGGATCAAGGTTGCCATAGCAGACACTATAGCAAGCGGTCAGGGGGCGGATACACGAGCGGGGCGTTACCATCACACCATGGACTACGACGTCACGGTGATAGGCGCGGGGGCGATTGGCTGCGCCCTGGCGCGGGAGGTCAGCCAGCGCTACCCGTCCCTGAAGATCGCCGTGATCGACGGCGCCGGCGCCCCGGCGGCCCATCAGTCCGGGCGCAACAGCGGCGTCGCCCACTCCGGCTTCAACCCCGCGCCGGGGACGCTCAAGGCCCGGCTGTGCGTCGAAGGGAACCGGCTGATCCGCGACTACTGCCGCGAGAAGCGCGTCGCCTTTCAGGACGTGGGCACCGTCGTGGCCGCCCTCACCGTGGTGGAGGAAGAGCGCCTGCACGGGCTGCTGCAGCGGGGCCGGGCCAACGGCGTCCCGGGGGTGGAGCTGCGTACCCTGGCCCAGGCCCGGGAGCTGGAGCCCAACCTGGCCGACGGCATCCGCCTGGTGCTGCACTCCCCCTCGGGGGCCATCTTCGACTCCCGCGCCTACGTTATGGCCATGGCCGAAGACGCCAAGGCGGCCGGCGTCACCTTCCGCTTCAACACCCGCGTCGTGGGGGCCGACCGCCTCTCCGCCGGCTGGCGCCTGATCCTGGACGACGGCACCCTGCTGGACACTACCCGGGTGGTAAACGCCGCCGGGGTGCACGTGGACGAGGTCGCCCGCCTGTTCAGCTGGCAGGGGCCCTACCGCATCGTCCCCTTCCGCGGGCGCTACTGGAACGTCAAGGGCAAGGACGACATCATCCGCTCCATGGTCTACCCCACGCCCGACCCGCACTTCCCCTTCCTCGGCGTCCACGTCACCCGGCGCATCCACGGCGGGGTGATGCTGGGACCGAACGCCATGCTGGCCTTCGGGCGGGAGGCCTACTCGTTCTGGAAGGTGCAGCCCAAAGACGTTCTGGGGATGGTGCGGGCGCGCAACTTCTGGCAGATGATGCGCCGGCCGGACATCATCCGGCTGGCGGCGGTGGAGATCGAGCGCAGCCTCAGCCCCCGCAAGTTCGCCGCCGAAGCGGCTCGCCTGGTGAAAGGCATCGGCCCGGAGGACGTCGCACCGGGCCCGCCGGCCGGGATCCGCGCCCAGCTGGTGGACGAGCACGGCGAGCTGTGCGAGGACTTCTTGCTCCAGGTAGAGGGTGACGTCTGCCATATCCTCAACGCCGTCTCCCCCGGTCTGACCTCCTCCATGGCCTTCGGGCGCTACCTCACCGAGCACCTCAAGGAGCGCAACTTCCTCAGCGCCTGACACAGGGCGCCTCAGCCCTCGGGCGCCTCAGGCCGTGGTGCTCGGCCCGAAGGGGGCGTGGCGCCGCCGTCGGGCGCTGAGTTGGCGGCCAGCTGCCGGGCCCGCTCGCGCAGGCGCCGGATCTCGGCCACGGTGCCTTGCACCTCTTCAAATAGCTGCTTGTTGGCCTCGATCCCGGCATGGATCAGCCACTGGGCGGCGTCGCTGCGGGTGCTGCGGATGCCGGCCTCCACCAGCATGTCCATGGCCCATAAGTCCGGGGAGTCGACGCGGCAGGTGATGACGTTGTCCCGCGTGCCCATCGACTCCGGGGCGTGTCCCCCGCCGGCGGTGACCTCCACCACCTTGGCCCGCACCTGCGGCAAGTCGGCGCCAAGGCTCTCCAGCACGCCCGCGCCGACGCCTTCCCCCTCGCGTACTAGCCCCAGGAGGAGGTGCTCCGTGCCGATGTGGTTGTGGTTCAGGCGCCGGGCCTCTTCTACTGAGAGCTCGATCACCTTCTTGGCCCGCGGCGTCAGCGAGATGTCGCCAATGACCATGCGGTCGCCCCGCCCGATGACCAGCTCCACCGCCTGGCGCGCCTGGTCGAGGCCGATCCCCAGCTCCCCGAGCACCTTGCCGGCCACGCCGTCGCTCCGTACCAGGGCCAGGAGGAGGTGCTCCGTGCCGATGTAGTTGTGGTTGAAGCGCGCGGCCTCCTGTTGGGCCAGGGTGAGCGTGAGCCTGGCCTTCTCGGTGAAGCGGTCGAAGCGGTTCTGGCTGGCCCCGGCCACTGCCTGGCGTAGGTGCTGGCTCAGGCCACCCCCGCGGCGGCTGAGGGCCGCCCCGATGCGCTCCCTGAGGCTGGCGCCGGCGTCTTGCCCCGTGTCTGCCTGTTCGCCCGGCCGCGATCCACTCATCGCTCGCCCCTTTCCCTGGTCAGTCTCGATGCCCTGGCGCCATCACGTATGCAAGATACACGTAAAGAACACATGCATACTACGCCGGCGGCTGGTGCCGGTCAAGGGGGTGAAAAGGTGCAGCCGGGGGAGCCGGTGCCGAGACCGTAGAATGGCCGGTGGGGCCGGCGCCCGCCGGCTAGGGGCCGCGCCCCTGGACCGGGGAGCCGGGCGGAGACGGCCATCGGTGGCCGCGCGTCCTTCTTAGCATGAGCGGCGCGTGATGGTGGCCTGGAGATGGACATGACCGCCCGCTACGGACGGGTGGTTCAGGAGGGGAGGAGAGCATGCCGAAGATCGTCTTCGCGACGCGGGTAGGGGAGGAACATCTGGACGCCCTGCGCTCGGAGTACCCCGGGGCGACGTTCGTCGCCGCTGGGGACACAGAGACCCAGCTGCGGGAGCTCCCGGACGCCGACGCCGTCATCTCGTGGCCATTGCGGGAGGCCCTCCCGGTCGCCCGCCGGCTGCGGTGGGTGCATTGCACCAGCGCCGGGATCGAGCGTATCCGCCAGCTCCCCGAGTTGGTGGAGATGGAAGACGTCACCCTGACGAACGGGCGGGGGGCCCACGCCGCGACGATCGCCGATCACACCTTCGCCTTTATGCTGGCCTTTACGCGCCACCTCCCGGCACTGCTGGAGGACAAGAGGGCCAGGCGCTGGGACCGGGCGGCCCGCTCCCAGGGGGCTCGGGAGCTCAGTGGCACCGTGCTGGGTATCCTGGGATTGGGGAAGATCGGAGCGGAGATCGCCAAGCGAGGGGTGGCCTTCGGCATGGAGATCCGCGCCGTGGACGTCAATCCGAGGGCGCAGGCCCCCGGCGTGAGCGAGACCTGGCCCTTGAGCCGGCTGAACGACCTCCTGCAGATCACCGATTACCTGGCCATCACCCTCCCCATCACCTCACAGACCCGCGGCCTGATCGGCGCCCGGGAGCTGGACTTGATGAAGCCCCAGGCCTACCTCTTCGTCATGTCCCGGGGTGGGATTGTCGACCAGGACGCCCTGGCGGACGCCCTGGCCAACGGCCGGCTGGCCGGCGCCGGCCTGGACGCCACCGACCCGGAGCCGCTCCCCGCCGAGCACCCCCTGTGGGAGCTGCCCAACGTGATCATCTCTCCGCACTCGTCCGGCGCCTCGCGCCAGACCAACGAGCGCGGCCGGCAGATCATGCGCGAGAACATCGGGCGCTTTCTCACCGGGCAGCCCCTGATCAACGTCTGTGATAAGCGGGCCGGCTTCTAAGGAGGCCGGCAAGGACAACGTAGCCGTTTGGCCCCCGGGGAGAGGTAACAGTGTAGTTACCTGGGTAACACGCGAGTTAGAATAGGCCAGCGAACAGGACAGCCGCCGGCGCAGCGCCGGCAAGGAGTGGCTCAGACCGATGGCAAGAACGCTCAGCGACGCAGTGATCATCGCCATGATCGAATCCGCCACCCGCCTGGCGGGCGGGCGGGGCCCCATCGCCGGGAGTACCGCGGCCGCGGCCCTGGCGCACGCCGGGGAGAAGCCGGCGGTGGAAACCACAGCCGCCGACGCGGCCGGCGGGGCGGCGATCGCCCCCACGCCCCCCGGTCCGGCGACCGGCCCGAGCGGGGAGGCGGCCCCGGACGGCGATGCCCGCACCGCCGATCAGATCGCCGGGGACTTCAAGACCATCTACACCCAGGTGGAGGCCCTGGTGCGCGTCTCCGCGGAGCAGGAGACGCCCCGCGTCGGCTTCGGCGCCAGGTAATCCCTACCCGCGGCCCCCTTTCCCGTGCCGGGGCCCCGGACGCAGGAATGTCCGCCAGCACGTGCTAGGCGAAGGCTTCGATGCGGCACATGGTGGACAGCTCGCGAACCGTCCCCAGGGCTTCCAGGGTGGAGAGCGAGGCTTGCATGTCCGCCTCGCGCGCCGGGTGGGTGATGATCACCAGCTCCGCCGACTCGGCGGAGGGGTCGGTCTCTTTCTGGATGCAGGAGGCGATGCTGATCTGGTGGTCACCAAATACCTGGGCGATCTGGCCCAGCACGCCGGGGCGGTCGGCGACCCACAGGCGGACGTAGTAGCGCGTCTCTAGCCGATCGATCGGCCGAATGGGCAGCCGCCCGGCGTAGTGGAAGGGGATGCGGTTGGCCACCCCGGCGTTGATGTTGTGTGCCACGTCCACGATATCGGCGACGACGGCGCTGGAGGTCGGCTCGGCCCCGGCGCCCCGCCCGTAGAACAGGACGTCGCCCACCAGGTCGCCACGCACGTGCACGGCGTTGAATACCCCGTTGACGCCGGCCAGCAGGATGTCTTGCGGGACGAGCGTGGGATGGACGCGCACCTCGATCTCGTCCGCCGCCGTTTCATCGGTCGGCGGCGGGGCTCCCCCGTCCCTTGCTCCCTGGGTCAGGGGTGTTGAGCGCGCCCCGGGGGCCCCCGCGCCGCGGGCCCCCGGATGACGCTTGGCGATGGCCAGGAGCTTGATCACGTAGCCCAGCTCCCGGGCGTAGCGGAAATCCGCCGCCCGCAAGCGGGCGATCCCCTCGCGGTAGACGGCCGCCGGCGAGACCTGGGTGCGAAACGCCAGCGAGGCCAGGATGGCCAGCTTGTACGTGGCGTCGATCCCCTCGACGTCGGCTGTCGGATCGCTCTCGGCGTAGCCCAGGGACTGGGCCTCGGCCAGCGCCGGGCCGAAGTCGACCCCATCTCCGGCCATGCGACTCAGGATGTAGTTGGTGGTGCCGTTGATGATGGCGTGTACCTGGTGCACCTCGTTGGCCACCAGGTCTTGACGAAACACCCCGATCAGCGGGATGCCTCCCCCGACGCTGGCCTCGTAGTAGACGTCGACGCCGTGCTCGCGGGCCAGCTGGAGGATGTCCACGCCCTGCGTCGCCATCACGTCCTTGTTCGCCGTGACGACGTGCTTGCGGTTGCGGATGGCCCGGCGGATGTACTCGGCGGCCGGAGTCACCCCACCCATCAGCTCGACGACGACGTCGATCTCGGGGTCATCGAGGATGGCCCCGGCGTCGGTCGTGACGTCCCCTTCCGGGAGGTCGAAGGGACGGCTGCGCCCGGGGTCGCGCACCAGGACGCGCCGCAAGACGATCGATCGTCCGATCTCCGTGGCGATGGCGCCGGCCTTTTGCGAGAGAAGGCGTACAACGCCGCCCCCGACGACGCCAAAGCCCAGCAGGCCGATCCGGATGGGGGGGGGGGCATCTAGCCGCGTCATGGCAGAGCTACCTTACCGTGTACCGCCCTCTCGCAGACTGCCCTCTCGCAGACTGCCCTCTCGCAGACTGCCCTCTCGCAGACTGCCCTCTCGC
>JAUJOR010000001.1:246587-269400 GCA_030447525.1 Chloroflexota bacterium
AGGCCGGCAGCGAAGAAGACGGCCACCTCATTGTCTCGAGAGCAGCGGTCGTTATACCCACAGAAGGTGAACCCCGTTTTCATCAGCAGGCGCATCGCCGGATAATTGCGGGCGGCCACGTCGGCCATCATCCGGGGGGCGCCTTGGCCGGCGGCCCAGCGCCGGGCCTCAGCCAGGAGCCGGGTGGCAATACCCTGCCGGCGGTATGCCGGATCGACGGTCAGGCTCTGAAGGTAGGCATAGGCGTCCCCGGCGTGGTACGAGACGGCGACGTACCCGGCGGCCGGCGCTCCCCGGCGCGCCACCGGCGCCTCCTCGACCGGTGTCTCCTCGACCGGCGCCGGTCGCCGCGCTCCCGGCGGGGCGCTCCCGGCCGCGCCGGCGCTGGGGAGACTGAGCTGCACGGCAGAGGCGCCACCGGAGTGGCGCAGGGCATGGCTCCAGCCGGCTTCCTGGGCGCCGCCCGGGGATGGCGGCGCCCAGCTGCCGGGGGCTTGCCTCCACGGGACCTGGCTGCGGGGCAGCTGGCTGCGTGGCAGCGGCCCGGGAGGGAGGCGCCGCGCTTGTGGAATCACGTCTACTTCTTCCGCCACGAGCCACAGGAGGCCACTGCGTTGGGCCCCGGGGGGGGAGGACGGCGGGTACTGCTCGGTGGCCAGAGTCAGCTCTCGGGGGAGGCGTACCAGGCGGAAGGAGACGCGGATCTCGTCGCCGTGCTGGCGGGTGTCCAGTTGCCAGATGTGGCTCGTGGTGTAGGTGGTGCTCAGGGTGGTGCAGGGTACCGTGTCCGCCGCCGTCCCCGGGCGCAGGCGGATCTCACGCCGTGGTGTGGCCCGTTGGGGCAGCGGACGCGGTAAGCGGCTCGGGAGGCGGCGGGCGGGCACGGCGTCGCTACTCATGGCCGGCGGCCGCCAGGGCTGTGGCATCGGTGGCGCGGTCTGATGGTCTGCCCGCGCTGACGTCCCCCAGGTCACCCACATCCGTCACCGCGGAGACGCTTTCCACCTGCCGGCGCTTGCGCCGGCGCCGGCGCTTGCCACCGGCAGCCTCCATCCCCGCGGCGTCCACCTCGGCCCCTACCACGTGGAAGCCCCCGCTCGGTCGCATGGAGGGGGCCGCTGCCGATGGACGCAGCGGTAGGGCCGGGCGCAGCGGGACACCTTGGCGGCCCATGGGGATGCGCGCCGGGTAGACGCCCTGCACCACCCTGGCCTTGACGTCCGGGTTCAAGTCCAGGAGGATCCGCCCTTCTTGCCACAGCTGGCGAATCATGTCCGCCGCTTCCTGGGGCAGGCCGATGTAGTAGGCCCCTTCATTGGTGGCCAGGGGGGCGGCCCCCTCCACGTCCATCATGAACAGCCGGCGGATGTCGGCCACTGAGGCGTACGGCCGGCTCTGGATAAAACCCCACAGGTTGCCCTTGGTGACACGCTTGGCCACAAGGTCATTGTAGCTGCTCTCGACGTCGCTGCTCTCAACGTCGCCCTGGCCGGGGCGCTGGTTGCTGCTCCGCCCTTCGCGCCGTGGGTGTCCCGCAGCTCCGGCCAGACGTCCCGTCTAGCGCGCCCGGCGGCTGGGGTTTCACCAGCACCTTGAGCGCCCCCGCGGCGCGGTTGGCGAAGGTGTCAAGGGCCACCCGGTATTCGTGCAGCGGGAAGCGATGGGTAATCAGCCGGCCGGTGGGAACCCGTCCATTAGTCATCAGGGGCAGCACTTCCTCGCACGTGTTCCGATTGGCGCGCGCGCCGCGTACTTCCACTTCGTCCAACACCAGGCGACGCCACGGCAATGGCGAGGCGCTGGCTTCGTCGGTGGGGATCCCGACGGCGACGACCCGCCCGCCCCGCGCGGCCATCAGCACTGCCTGCCTCAAGGTGTCGCCCGCACCGGCACACTCGTACACCGCCGGGGCGCCGCGCCCGTCGGTGCGCCGGCGCACCCCCTGGATGGGGTCCTCCTTCGTATAGTCCACCGGCTCGGCGCCGAGGCGCTCGGCAAAGGCCAGTCGGTCGCCGCGCCCGACCACCAGGACTCGACCGGCCCCTACCGCCTGAGCGCAGAGGACGGCCAGCAGGCCGATCGGACCCGGGCCCACGACGACGACGGTATCGCCCGGGGCCGGCTCGGCGCGCTTCACCGTGTGCAGGGCGATGGACGCAGGGTCCAACAGCGCACCCGCCTCCAGGGAGAGGCCATCTGGGAGGCGGAAGACCGAGTTGACGTGCTGGACGACGTACTGCGCGCAGGCACCCGGGCTATAGTGGCCATACTGGCGGTGCCCGCGGGCCTCGTCTCCGTAGGACTCGCACAGGTTGTAGCGCCCGGTCCGGCAGGCGCGGCACAGGCCACAACCGGCGTGGCTCGTCCCGGCCACGCGCTGCCCCGGCGCCCAGCCGTGCGCCCCCGCCTCGGCGCCGGCCGCCACCACCGTGCCGGACCACTCGTGACCGGGCGTGAACGGGTACGCCTGGGGCCAGAAACCCGGGAAGTCCCCGGCGATGATGTGCGGATCGGTCCCGCAGATGGCCACGGTGTCGACGCGGCACAGGAGGTCGCGGGTACCCGGCTCGGGCACGGCGACAGGCTGCACCTCAAAGCGGCCCGGCCCATGCAGCACTAGGGCGTCCATGAGCGCCGGGATCCCGGCTCCGGACTGCGTGTCCAGGCCCGACGTCGGGGCTGCCGGGACCGCGGTCATCGTTCCACCAGCGCTACACCGCGGAACGGGGAGCCGGTGGCCCCCTTGAGCTTGAGGGGCAACCCGACAAACCAGAACTCGTGCTGGGGGATACGGTCGACGTTGGCCAGGTTCTCGATGTTGAGGATCTCGCGCTCGCGGCAGACCATGTGCGCCGGCTGCACCTTGATCTGGGCGACCTCGGCCCAGCTGTCAATCGAGGGGGCGTCGGCGCCGATGGATATTGCGCCCAGCTCCTGGAGGTATTCGGTAGCCCCGCGGTTCAGGCCGGGATAGTCGCGCACGTAGGCGAAGCGGTCGGTGCGGTACTTCTTGTACCAGCCGGTGTGATAGAGCACGATCGACTGCGGCTGAATGGTCGCCCCGGTCTTCGCCAGCGCCGCGTCCACGTCATTACGGGTGATGTAGGCGTTCGGCTCTTTGTGGGAGAAGTCGAACCACACCCCTGGCCCCATGAACCACTGAAAGGGGAGCTCGTCGATGCTGCGGGCACCAGGCTCCGGGACAACGTGATTGATTGCGTCCACGTGCGTCCCTGAGTGGTCGCACAATGTGAAGCCCACCACGCGGTAGGAATACGGCGGCTTGGTCAGTCCCAGGCGCTGGGTCTCCTCATGGGTCAGGTGATCCCACATCAGCGTGCGTTGGTGGCCCCCAAAGGTGGGGTCATCGGTGCTGATCACGTGGGACAGGTCGGTGGCGAGGACGCGCCGCCCCATGAATGACAACTCGCCCTGGTCTTGAAATGGCGGGCAATAGGCTTTGGGTGGCACGGTTGCGGTCACGGCTCGACGGTCTCCCCTGGTGTCTTCGGTGCAATAGCGGGTGTGATAGCGGCATCTGCTACGCCTGCTGCCCCTCCGGCGGCCCGGTAGCCGAGGGCCGCGGCCAGCAGATCCGCCCGCGCGACCACTTCCGACGCGATGCGCTCTACGTCGTGCAGCGTGATGCGAGCCGCCGGCCCGGAGATCCCGATGGCGGCGACCACCCGGCCGGCTGCATCGCGAGCGGGGGCGGCCAGGCAGCGTAGCCCCACGTCACGCTCCTCGTCGTCGAACGCCCACCCGCGCCCGCGCACGACCTCCAGGTGCCGCTTGAGCTCCATCGAATCCGTGATTGTCCGCGTCGTATAGGAGTGGAAGTGCCGCCCTGTGAGCAGGACGTCGAGCTCGGCCGGCTCCAGCCAGGCCAGCAACGCCTTGCCGAGCGACGTGCAGTGCAGCGGGGCGCGGGCCCCGATGCCCACGTTCACCGTGAGGGCGCTGGGGGCAGAGGCCTTGCCCAAGAAGAGGACCTCCCCCTCCGAGAGTACGGCCAGGTGCGCCGCCTCGCTGGTGCTGTCGCGCAACGCCTCCAGGTGCGGACGGGCCATCTGGGGCAGATCGACACTTTGCCACGCCGTGGCACCGAGACCGACGAGACGCAGACCCAAGCGGTAGCGCTGCGTGTTCCCGTCCAGCCGAGCGAAACCGCGGGCCATGAGGGTGCCCATGAGCCGGTGCGTCGTGCTCTTGTCCACCGCCAGCCGGCGACTGATCTCTCCCAGACTGAGCCCCTCCGGTGTGGACGCCAGCGTTTCTAAGGCCACCAGGCCGCGGTCCAGCCCCTGGATGCGGCGGTGGGCGGCAGTCCGGCTGCGCACCGGGGCTGTGGTCGGGGGGCCCTTCGGCTGCGCGACTGTCTGCCGTCCCGTCACGTGCACCTCTCCAAGCCATCGGCCGGGCAACGTTGGTGTATCGCCAACATCATGGTAGCACAGCAGGTCATCATTCAACGCCAAACACGGACGGCGGGCAGCGGGGATGGGGGAGGCCAGGCAGTGGTGGGTGGACGCGCCGACGGCGCGGGCGTTTCGCCACGACACGTGTTGACCGGGACGCTCAGTCCAGGTGTTGCCCTTTTGGCAAGATCGTTGACTATATGGCGGACGGGCGACTATCATGGCCCGAGGACGGAGGGTCTGGGTCACCCGTGGTGATCCTCATACAGCCACGCCACGGACATGAGTCTGGGTGCACCAGGGAGGGGGCAGTATGGCGTTTGTCTGGAGGTCCGGGACGCGGCGGCGATGGCTAGCCGGCACGGGTGCGATGCTTGGGGGGGCCGCCGGCGCTGCATGTGGCCCATTGGGGGGCGATGGCGGGACCGGCGCACAGAAGCCGGCCGCGCCGGTGACGATCGACTACTTCCGCTGGAACGCGCCGGAGACGCCCCTTGGCCAGGCCCAGAATGAGCTGGCCGCCACGTTCAATGCCCGCGGCGAGCGCGTGCAGGTCAATCTCAGCCTCGTGCCGGCCGCCGAATCGCTCCAGAAGTTCATCACCCTGCAGGCGGCCGGCACGCCCCCCGACTCGATCATGGTCGAGTCCGCCGACATCGCCTACCTGGCCGTGAAGGGGGCGCTGACCCCGCTCGACCCGCTGGCCAGGCGCGATGACCGGGAGCTGAAGCGGACGGAGTTCTTCCCGCAGATGCTCGAAATCGGCTCGTGGAAGGGACAGCTCCAAGCGCTACCCCACGACGTGGCGGTCTTCGCGCAGTTCTATAACCGTGACCTGTTCAGACAGGGGGGGGTGGCGGAGCCGAAGCCGGACTGGACGTGGGACGACTGGCTCGCCGCGATGCAAAAGCTCACCAAGGATGTGGGCGACGGCGGCAAGCAGTTCGGCGGCAACCTGCCGCTGGTGGAATACGTGCTGCGCGCCTGGGGCGGCGACTACCTGAACAAGGACGGCACCGAGTGCGCGCTGGACAGCGCCCCGGCCATCGAGGCCATCCAATGGGTGGCCGACCTGCGCCACCGGTACAACGTCGTCGCGCGGCCGGACCAGCTGCAGGGCACCAACGAGGCCATGTCCTGGTACACCGGGCGCCTGGCCAGCCTGCAGTCCGGGCCATGGATGGCCGGGAATACCAGGCAGAACGCGCAGTTCAAGGACTGGGATGTCGCCCTCATCCCGCGCGGCAAGGCGGCGCGGGTGACGCGCCTGTTCTCCGCCTACATCGTCATCCCCAAGGGTGTGCGCGATGCCGAAGCCAGCTGGAGCTGGGTGAAGTTCTACAAGTCCACCGAGTCCGAGAGCCTGCTGGCCCAGAAGGGGAGCGTGATGCCGACGCGCAAGCCGGTGGCCGACTCCGGCGCATTCTTGACCACCCCGCCGAACAACATCCGCGCGTTCGTGGACATGGTGCAGTACGGGCGCCACCTGCCCCAGGTGCCGCGCTGGTCCGACATCGTGCCGATCATCAACCAGGGCCTGGCGCCAGTGCTGAACGGCCAGAAGTCCGCCCGAGAGGCCGTTGGGGAGATCAAGCGCCAGGTGGATCCCTTGCTGAAAGAACCAGTGGCGACCTAGCAGTTGGTCCAAGGGAGGTTCTTCGGCCGTGGTCGTGAGGCCAGGCTTCATCGGACCGGGCTGCATCGCACCAGGCTTCATCGGACCGGGCGGAGTCAGCTCTAACCTCATGGTGCCGGCGCCCATCGAGAGCAGTCGGATGCATGTGGCGGCACTGCCCGACGCCAATCCCCAGGCACTGCCAAGGCCACCCATCAACGGAGAGGAGAACGGACGGTGACAGAGACAGCAGGACAGACGACCGGGACGGAGAACCGCCCGGTGCGCATCGCCGTCGTGGGGCTGGGGAAGCGCACCGTGACTATCATGGACCACCTGGCCAAGGACGGCCTGGTGGAGCTGGTGGCCGTGGCGGAGAACGCCCCGCGCACGTTTGGGGAGCAGCCGTGGGAGGACTTCGTTCGCGGGTTCGGCGCCCAGCCCTACTCCGATGGCAGCGAGATGATTGCCAAGGAGAACCTGGACGCCATCTGCCTGTGCGTCTCGCCCAAGTGGCGCCTGCCCCTGGTGGAGGCCGCCGCCCGGAAGGGCCTGCACATCAGCATGGAGAAGCCCATGGCAACCACGTTGGAGCAGGCCGACCGCATCCTGGCGATCACGCGCCAGGCCGGCGTCCAGCTGATGATGGAGTTCCCCATGCGCTTCCTGCCTCCGGTGGTGGAGCTGAAGCGCCTGCTGGACAGGGGAGCGCTGGGGAAGCCGTTCCTCCTCAACGGCGACTACGTCATGCTCGGCCCCATCCCTCCCACGCACTGGATGTGGGACCCCCACAACGGCAACAGCCCGCTGAACGAGAACACCTGCCACCTGTTCGACACCGCCTGCCACATCATGGGTACACCGGTGGAGCTGATGGCCTACGGGGGCAACTACCTCGGTAACGGCGCCCCGCTGCCGGACTGCGCCGCCATCACCGTGAAGTTCGCCGACGGTGGAATCGCCGCCCTCACCGGCGGTGCGGTGTCCAGCCGCGTGCAGCAAACGCCGATGTGGCTGAACGTCCACGCCACGGGAGGCCAGGCCGTGCTCACCGGCGGCAAGCACACCTACACCAGGCTGGAGTGGTCGCCGCGGTCGGCCAGGGTGGGGGACGAGTCGGCGATCTCCTCGCACGACTGGGGCTATCCCTATGACCTTATCGAGCCCAACCTGCGCGCGTTCGCGACGGCAGTACGTGACGGGCGGCCGGTGCCGTGCACCGGGGAAGACGGACGCAAGACGCTCGCCCTGACCCTGGCAACGCTGGAGTCGATCCAGACCGGTCGCCCGGCCGCGGTGCCCGCGTAGCCCCTGGTCCGGCAGGATGACCGCCGCATCAGACCGGCGGCGAGGGAGGAGATGCATGCGCCATAGCGGAGGCAGCATTTCCGTTCATCCTCCAGCGATTGCAGCCGGAGGACGTGCCGGCCGCACGCGACCACACGCCGGTGACCGCCCAAGCGGCCAGATTACGGCCGGTCGGCAACGCCGGGGCGGTTTCGACGGCCGTCTGATCTACAGTCACGAGTCACGAGGAAGGAACGCAAGACCATGACCACCACGCCCGGCACCCGTCCCCAGGCGCTGCTCCTTGCCCGCAACGACAAGTGGCACAAGGAGATCGAGACCACCCTGGCCATCGAGTACGTCGTGCCCTGGCTGGAAGGGGCGGGCATCGACGTCCACGCCACGAGCGACCTGAACGTCTGGACCCGGCGCGGGCTTGAGGGATACCGGCTGTTCATGCCGTGGCTGATGCCCCAGCGCGGAGGTACCGACGCCAAGCTGGGCGCCGTACCTGCCGAGGATGTCAAGACAGAGGAGGCCGAGGCCACGGCGGAGTTCGTCGCCCGCGGCGGGGGCGTCTTTGGTTTCCATGGGGCCAGCATCGTGCCTCACGTCGGGCCGTACAGGGCCTACGCCAATCTCTTCGGCGTCACGTTCCAGGGGCATCCCAAGTACCACGAGTTCGAAGTGCGCCTCACCCGCCCGGACCACCCCATCACGCGGGGGCTCTCTGACTTCCGCACCAGCGACGAGCTGTACAAGCACGAGGTGTGGGGTGAGGGCATCGAGGCCCTCGCGGAAGCCGAGTGGGAAGGCCAGAACTACCCCATGGCCTTCACGCGCCGGCTGGGCAAGGGCGCGCTGTACTACCTTGCCCTGGGCCACGACCGCGCCACGTGGGACCACCCCGCCTTCAAGCAGCTGGTGGTCAACGGGGCGCGCTGGCTGCTCGACCAGACGAGCTGACCACCGGCCGTGCGCCGGCCGTGTGTCCCGGTGGGGAGGAGGTAGAACGAGCCTGGCTCAGGCGATAGGATTCATCGGACTCAACACCACCGCGCCCTACCGCCTGATCGGGCGGCTATTGGAACGGAGTGGCATCGATGCAGAAGGAGCTTGAGGGCAAGGGAAGACCAGCGCCACAACCATCTGCAGCGCCGTCGAGGGCTTGCCGTGATGCCCAGACGGCGCCGGCCGATGCCCTGGGGCAGACCGCCGGGTCGGGCAGAGCGTGGTACTTCGGCCTGCTGCGGGACGCCGAAAGCTATCGCATCGTCGCCAGCGGGGGCAATCGCAGCAGCGTCTTCCGTCAATTGGACGGTTATTCCATGCCCACGATGGTGGTGACGCGGGAGGACCTGGCAGGACTGGGCATCGGCGAGAGCGAGATCAGTCGATGGCTCCCCAGATCCGAGGATCCTGTGCCCGGGGAGAGAGGCCCTGGGTGACGGCTGGGGGCATCGGCGTCCAGACGGGCTTGCTGCCGTGTACCAACACGCCTCATGCCTTGGGCACCCCATGTCGGCGGGGGCGCGAGCGGGCCGCGAGCATGCCTCGGGCCGGCGAACGAGTAGACTGGTGCCGGCTGGTTCTGACAGGTGAAAGGCGGGGCCGACGACGATGAGAATCACGGACGTCAAGTGTGCGGTCATCGGGCAGAACCCGGTGGTGCGCGTCGTAACCGACCAGGGCATCAGCGGCTACGGGGAAGTGGAGGCCTATAAGCCCTATCTCAAGCCGCACGTACTTCACCTCAAGCAGGCCATCGTCGGCGAGGACCCGACTGATGTCGAGCGCGTGATGCTCCGGATCCGACGCCGCGGGAGTTTCAAGCCGTGGGGCAGCGCGGTCAGCGCCATTGAGATGGCCCTGTGGGACATTGCCGGCAAGGCCGCCGGCGTCCCGGTGTACAAGCTCCTGGGAGGAAAGATCCGCGATCGTGTGCGGGTCTACAACGGCTCGGTGCGCTTTCCCATGGCCGGCCAGTCTCCAGACCACTACGCCGAGAACATGCAGAAGATGAAGGAGGCCAAGGAAGGGTTCACCATCATTAAACAGGGTGTTGGCTTCCACAGCGCGATGCCGGCCCGCGTGCCCGGTTTCTCTTACGGCGAGGTGCGTCCGCAAACGCACGGCTTTGGGGGCAACCGCGGTTTGCTGACCGAGCGGGGCCTCAAGCACGTGATTGCCTGCGTGGAGGCGATGAAGGACGTTCTAGGAGACGAGGTGGGGCTGGCCCTGGACTGCGGTCCAGGGTGGACCAAGGCGGACGCGATCCGCTTTGCGCGCGCCGTTGAGCCGCTGAACCTGTTATGGCTGGAAGACCTGTTGACCGGTGACTACACGCCGTACGTGGACGCGGACGTCTACCGCGACCTATCAATGAGCACGTCGACCCCGATCCACACCGGCGAGCAGATCTACCTGCGCCAGAACTTCAAGGAGCTGATCGAGAGGCAGGCCGTGGGCGTGGTGGGCCCGGACCCGTGCGACGTCGGGGGTATCGCCGAGCTGAAATGGGTGGCGGAGTACGCCGACCTGCACAGCATTCTGATGGCGCCGCACGGCACGGGGGACGGCGTGCTGGGTATGGCGGCGCTCGTTCAAGTATGCGCCGCCCTGCCGGAGAACTACATCGCTTTCGAGTACCCTACGGGCAATCCCGCGTGGTGGTACGACATCGTGGACGGGCTGCCCGACCCGATCGTGAAGGGCGGTTTCATTGACGTCTGGCACCAGCCGGGGATGGGCATTGACTTCAATGTCAAAGCGGCCAAGCAGCACCTGAACGAGGAAGACAGGGACTTCTTCGACTGAGTGCCTCGCGCCCTGCGTCCGGTGTGGTCTAGACCCGCCGGCTGGGCGGCAGCCAGGCGGCCATCTCCGCCGTATTGCGGCCGGTCGAGGCATGGAATGAGGACGTTCGGCCGGCGGGCCCCCGATGCCGGTACGGATCCCATCGTTCGTCTGTTCGTCGCCCCTATCGGCCCTGCTCAGCTGAGTGCGGCGCCCACACGTCGGGAGCAGGGCGCGCGGCGCCAGGTGGCTCGACCTGCTGGGGAACATTCGGCAGCACCTGCGCGGCCACGTCAAGGATGTGGCGGCGGATGGTCTCCTACGCCTGCGCAACGTCACCCGAACGGTAGGCGTTGAGCACTTCCCGGTGGCGCTCGACGGCCTCGACGGGATCGGGATTGAGCGTGCGCGTGTAGGTCACGAAGCGCCAGTTCAACGGGTTGGTCAGCAACCACGACCGGAGCAGGAGCTTGTGTCCCGCGCGTTCGACGAGGAAGCGGTGGAAGGCGACGTTCAGCTCGACGCTGTGCGCGAACGATGTCTCATGCGGCGTCCTGGCCGCGGGTGCTTCCCGTAGCTCATGGCAGGCCTCGTCCGCGGCGGCGGCCATCTCGGCAATGATCTGCTCGAGATGAGCAAAATCGCCGGCCGTGAGGCGCGGCACGGCGCGCCGTGCCGCGTAGGCCTCAAGCTCGGCGCCCAACGTGTAGCGCTCCTCTGCCTCCTCACGGGTGATTCTCCAGCTCCACGATCACCGGCTTGGCCACGCACGCTGCGGTACACCATCATCCCCTGGTAGATCTCGAAGCTCTGTCGCTCGCCGCGACGCCTACCCTCTACAGCGACTCGCATTTGCGACACCTTTTTCGGTATGCCAGGTGTTGTTCCAGTGAGCATCTATTGCCAGAGTACGAGTAGAGGTCACGCAATGCGGGCGCCTGAGAGATTGCCAGCCGGTCAGACGAAAGGATGCAGTATGTGGCGCGCACGGCGGGCGGTAGTGGCGTCGGCCGGTGCTGTCCCGGCGGCAGCTACGGCGGCCGGCTGCCTCCCGTGGGGCAGCGGCTCGGGCGCGCCCGCTCAGAGCGCCGGGCCGACCACGCTCCGTTCGCTCCTGCCCAGCTTCCTCCAGACGCGCTGGACGACCGAAGTCCCAGTCGTCTCCTCATTCGAGACGACCTTTCCCAAGTACAAGGTAGACATCGAGGTAGCCGGCGGTCTCTGGAGCCAGGAATACCGGGATAAGTTCCAGGCCAAGGTGGCGTCCGGTGAGTCGATTGATGCGCTGTTTGTGCCGTCGGACTGGGCGGCCAGCTACGGTAAGTCCGGCATGTTCAAGGATCTGAAACCCTTGATGGCCAAGCAGCGGGTCGCAGATCTCAAGGACTACTCGCCGGGACCGCTGGCGGCCGCCACTCATGAGAATAAGCTCCTCGCCTTGCCATGGGCCGTGTTCACGCAGCTGCTCTGGTACAACGCCGATTTGCTGCGCCGCGCGGGACAACCGCTGCCGACGCCGAGCTGGGGCTGGTAGGAGCTTCTCACCGCGGCGCAGGCCGTGGCCCGGCAGGGCCCCGAGCAGGTCGGTCTGGCCCCACTGGGGAGTATCCGCGATCAGGGTCGCGCCGTCGGGCGTCCAGCAGCTCCCATCCGTCGAGAGCATCGCCAGGTCGAAGGAGTTCCTGGAGGCGGACGCGCCCAACGGTCTCAACCGCCGGGCGGCCGTCGAGGCGATCCAGCGCGCCCAGCCGACTCCCGCATCGCCGGCGTGGAACGATATCCTGCAGCAGGCGCTCAACCCCATGTGGGGCGACATGCTGGCCGGTAAGAAGCGGGTCCTGGACGGCTTGCGGGAGATCAAGCCCAAGGTGGATGAGCTGCTCCGCGCCGCGTGATCCGCTACCACCGGGTGGCTGGCGCGGCGGGCGCGACTGGCACCGCCCCGGCCCGTCAGACCGCCACCTGCCACCAGGTGGTAGCAGCGTCAGCGGCACCACGCATCCAGTGAGGAGGCCGGCATGGCGCACATGACAGGTGAAAGGGACCAAGAGGGCGCGCACGTGCGCGCCTGGCAGGCGCTAGGCGCCGAGGGGCAGCCGGCGACGTTGCGGGCCGGCGACGTGTACGCTACCACCGAGGACGGCGCGCCCACGTGGGCGCGCTTCGATCTGGCGCCCGGCCGCGTTAGCGTGCTCGACGCCCACGAGCCGGTGCACGCCATCCATGCACTCTGGGAGGTGCCTGGCTTTGGCCGCGTCGTGCTGCGGGCGGACGAGACTCACCATGAGGCAGAAGGGCCTCTCCGGGCGCTGCGCCGCGTGCTCGCGTAGGTACGGCGCCGCCTGGCCGGCCAGCCATGCGTCGGGCAGCTTTGCTCCCGGCAGGGGAGAGACAGCGCCGACGTAGCCGTGCGTAGCCGTGCCTCCCCTCGCCGCCGCTGCCGAATCGCTCGTTCCACCCCGTCTGGAGTGGTTCCAGGGTCTCCTGCTCGTCCGGCGTGAGTGAGGCGGCGTAGCCGAGCTCCGCCCTCTCCTGCCCTGGACGACCGTCATCCCCGCCGTTGTGATCGTCCGCTCGAAGCCGCGGTTGCCCGGGCGGCACCCGGGCGGCACCCGGGCGGCACTCCGGCGGCGTGTCCAGATGGTGCCAGTACATCTTGCCCACCGCAGCCGTGGCGTAGCCCGCGTCCCGCAGGCGCGCCGATGGTCGGCACGGGCGGCTCGCATGGTCAGGAACGGGTGACTGCAGTGCAACTGTAATCAGTAGCAAAGATACTGCATGCAGTGCAGGGGTACTGTAAACTCCCCGCCAACATGATCGTGCAGGGGCCAACGGAATTCCCTCCGCGTGCGGCCGACCGCAGGGAGAAGGCGCCGACCCAGGCGGTGGACCGGGCGCTGACGGTGCTCGGTTTCTTCAGCGCCACTGAGCCCGAGCTATCGTCGGCGGAGATCGGCGCACGGCTGGGGCTGCACCAGACCACGGCGTACCGGCTGCTGACCACGATGGAGCAGTCCGGCTACGTGGAGCGTGACGCGCGCACGGGGCTCTACCGCTTGGGGCTCAAGGTAGTGGAGCTGGCGGGGCTGAAGCTCAACCAGATGGACCTGTGCCGGCACGCGCAGCCGGAGCTGAACGCCCTGCGGGACGCGCTGAGCCTGAACGCCAACCTGGCGGTCCTCGACCACGGAGACGTCTGCCACCTGGCCTTCGCGGTGCGGGCAGACGTGCCACACACGTACACGCTGCTTGGCCGTAAGTCAGTGGCGCACTGCACCGCGCTGGGCAAGGCACTGTTGGCGTTCCGTCCGCGCGCAGAGGTGCATCAGACGATCCGCACCTACGGGTGGCGACCACACACCGAGCATTCCATTCAGGACTTTGGCACGCTAGACTGGGTGCTAGACGAGGTGGCCGCGCGCGGGTACGCGCTGGACGAGGGCGAGCGGGGCCCGTCCGTCAAGTGCGTGGCGGCGCCGGTACGCGACCGTGCCGGCGCCGTGGTGGCCGCCATCAGCGTTTCCGGCCGCCCCGACCACGTCGACGAGATTGGTATGAGGCGCATCTGCGAGGCGGTGCGCGAACGAGCGGACGCCGTGTCCTCGCGTCTAGGCCACCTAGAGTCCTGGCGAAGGTAAGCGTAAGGGGAAAAGGACGACTTTCCAAGGAGTGAGAATCGACACTATGGCGTTCACCATCGATCGTCCCGCGCCCACAACGTCCACCAGCGCCAGCGGCACGCGCGCGCCAGAAGGCAGCCACCGCGGCTTGTTCACCATCCCAGTCACCCCGTTCACTGACCAAGGTGCGCTGGACATTGATTCGCTGAAGCGGCTGATCGCCTTCTGCGTCGAAGCCGGCGCACACGGCATCGTCGGACCCGTCAATGCCAGCGAGTTCACCACCCTCACTCCGGAAGAGCGCCAGACCGTCACCCGCACTATCGTGCAGGAGAATGAGCGGGCGGGCGGGCGCGGCCGGGTGCCCGTCGTGGTCGGCGTCGGGGCGAAGACGACGGAGGAGGCGGTGCGCTACGCCAAACTGGCGCAAGACGCCGGTGCAAACGCCGTCATCGCCATGCCCGCCTTCGACCGGCCGCTGGACGAGCAGGGCTGCTACGACTTCTACGCTGCCCTCTCCGACGCCGTCTCGCTCTCCATCTACATCCAGAACCACGAGCCGATCGGCGCCGGCCCCGGCCCGCGTCCCGGCACCTCAATGACCGCCGACCTGATGGCGCGCATGCTCAAGGAGATCCCGAACGTGCGCTACATCAAGGAAGAGAGCGCGCAGACGGGCTACAAGATCTCGCGCGTGCTGGAGCTAGCGGGGGATGATTGTTGGGGCATTATGGGCGGCAAGGCCGGTCGCTACCTGCTGGACGAGTATCGCCGCGGCGCGTGCGGCACCATGCCCGCGTGCGAGTCTACTGACGTGCACGCCCAGCTGTGGAACACGCTCGACTCCGGGAACGAGAACGCCGCGCGGCTGCTCTTCAAGGAGCTACTGCCGCTGCTCAACTACGAGGCGCTCTTCGGCACCGCCGTCTACAAGGAAGTGCTCTACCGTCGGCGCATCATCGCCTCCCCCTTCAAGCGCTTGGCCGGCCTCACACTGGATGGACACGACCACCTGGAGCTCGATCGGATCCTTGAGGAGCTCGCGCCGTACTTCACGGTGAAGACCCCCACTATCCGCCCGAGCTAGTCGATGAGTGTTTTCTACGGTCCTCCGCCCCAGAAGCGCGGCGACGGTGATAACCCGGAGCGGTCCAAGGGGCCTGCGGGGGCACAGCGCCCGGACCTGCTGGAGATGGCGAGCATGACGGCTACCGATATCGCCGGTGGCGCGGGGGGCAGCGCGCGCTTCTTCGGCACGCGTGGCACGCCTGCCGGGTTCACCGCGCGCGCCTTCACCAAGTCCATGGGCTACACACAGGAGGACCTGGCCAAGCCGGTCATCGGCATCGCGCAGACGTGGTCCGAGTTCAACACGTGCAACAACCACTTCAAGCAGCTTGCGGAGTTCGTCAAGCGCGGCGTCTGGCAGGAAGGCGGGCTGCCGCTGGAGTTCCCCACCATCAGCCTGGGGGAGGTGCACACCCAGCCCACCTCCATGCTCTTCCGCAACCTGATGGCCATGGACACGGAAGAGATGATCCGCGCCCAGCCAATGGACGCAGTGGTGCTGCTGGCCGCCTGCGACAAAACCACTCCCGCCGCGCTGATGGGCGCCGCCTCCGCCAACGTCCCGGCGATCATGGTCAGCGGCGGTCCTATGCTCAATGGCCGCTACAACGGCATCGCGCTGGGCGCCTGCACCGACTGCGGGCGCTACACCGCGGAGCTACGCGCTGGCACCATCACCGCGGAAGCGTACTGCGACATCGAGGACAGCCTGTGCCGCTCCGTGGGCTCGTGCATGGTGATGGGTACAGCCAGCACCATGGCCAGCATGGCCGAGGCACTTGGAATGGCGCTGCCAGGTAACGCCGCCATCCCGGCGGTGGACAGCCGCCGCGCCCAGTTCGCGGAGCTGAGCGGCCGCCAAGCCGTTCGTCTGGCGCGCGACGGCCTGCGCCCGTCCGATATGTTGACCCGTGCCGCCTTTGAGAACGCCATCCGGGTCTGCATGGCCATCGGCGGCTCGACCAATGCCGTAATCCACCTCACCGCCATCGCCGGTCGACTCGGGATCGAGCTCGAGCTGGACCTCTTCGACCGCCTCTCACGCGAGACGCCCTGGATCGTCAACCTCAAGCCCTCCGGCAAGTACCAGATGGAGGAGCTCTTCGAGGCCGGCGGCATCCCGGCCGTGATGAAGGAGCTGGAGCCGCTGCTGGATCCGTCCCCTGTCACCGTCACCGGCCGCACCATCGGCGAGCTGCTGCAAGGATTTCGCAAGACCCGCCAGCGCGACGTGGTGGCGCCGCTTGAGCAGCCCCTTGGAAAAGAGGGCGGCAGCGTTGTGCTGCGCGGCAACCTCTGCCCGGATGGCGCCGTCTGCAAGCAGGCCGCTGCCTCGTCCGAGCTGATGGTCCATCGCGGCCAGGCAGTCGTCTTCACGTCTATCTCCGACCTGCGCGACCGCATCGACGCCCCGGACCTGCCGGTCACGCCTGACAGTGTCCTCGTCCTGCAGAACGCGGGGCCGGTGGGCGCCCCCGGCATGCCTGAGGTCGGCTTCATGCCGATCCCAAAGAAGCTGCTCGAACAGGGCGTGCGCGACATGGTGCGCATCTCGGACGCCCGCATGAGCGGGACGTCTTACGGCACCATCGTGCTCCACGTTGCACCCGAGGCTGCGATTGGCGGCCCGCTGGCCCTGGTGCGGGACGGTGACTGGATCAGCCTGGACGTACCGAACCGCAGTCTGACCCTGGACGTCCCCGAGGACGAGCTCGCCCGGCGCCAAGCCGCCTGGCAGCAGGCCCCGCTCCAGTTCGAGCGCGGCTACCGCATGCTCTACCAACAGCACGTCACACAAGCGCCGCAAGGCGTGGACTTCGACTTCCTGCGGCTGCCCGCAGGGAAGGCCGCCGGCAGCTGACTGTGGTGCGACGCCCGCTACTCCGAAGTGAACAGCACGCGCGGGATATCCTTCTGACAGAGGCACCCGGCAACATCACGGTGGCGGCGAAGCTAGTCTTGCCGCCACCAGGAAAAGAGCTGTTCGATCTCGGGCCAGAGGGCATCGAGCTCGGCGTGGTCATGCGCGTCCAGGGGGACCCCGGCGCCTCGGGTGCGGCCGGTGCGAATCACGCCCCGACGGACGAGGACCTCCTTCGAGGCCGCGACGCCGTTGAGCCGCTCGCGCTGCAGGCCTGGCAGCAACCGCGCGTGCAGCGCCCGCGCCCCGCGGCACGGCCGCTAGGTCGAACGTGAACCCCTGTACCTGCTCGCCGGTCCCTACTACCTTGGCCATGGTGCTGGGCCACATCCCGAGGCGCCCGCTGAGAAACAGCGCCTGCGCGTTTTGCTTCGCCAGCACATCAGGGGGCGGGGTGACCTGGTGACGGAGGCGCAGGTCGGCCAGGAACTGGATGGCTTCCACGGCCGATGGCTGGTCCAGCAGGCAGCGCTTCTGGTCCTTGTCCAGTACCTGCCCTCCGTTACCTGCAATCCAAGCCCCCCACTCCCGAAAGCCACCACCGATGGCGTAGCCCCACTGCTAGACGCCGCCACGCTCGCCCGTAACCCGCTGACACGATTCCAGGAAGGACTGCCACGTCCAGGCACGGTCCTCGAAGCTGCCCGACGGGACGGCGCCGCCGCCCTGCTCGAACATCGAGCGGTTCATGTAGGCGATCTGGCTGGCGTAGCCACGGGGCATGCCGATGCGCTTGTCCTTGTAGACGTACTGGGATACTGCGGACTCGAAGTAATCGGCCAGGTCGTACCGATCACGCTTCATCAGGGGCGCCAGGTCCAGCACGTGGCCGAGCTCGGCCAGCAACGCTTGCTGTGGCGGCGTAGCGGAGATGAGGTCGTGGGGCGTGCCGGCGGCGAGCATCGTCTGGGTCTTCTCCCAATAGGTATTGCAGTCGCTGCCGTGCTCCTCATGCACCGCCGTGTTGCCGGAGAAGGCGGCAAACTGCCCCCACACGGCGTCGATCCGTGGCAGGTCCGCCTGCAGCTGCCCGCAAGCGGAGGTAGTCAGCCTCAGCCCGGTGCGGCGCTGCCCAGCTGGCGCGTCAGCACCCGCGCCACTCCCTCCGCCGCCCGGCCCGGCGCACGCTACCAGTGCCGGAATCCCGGCGACCGTCCAGGCGGCAGTCAGCCGCGCCATGCCCCGGCGACTCACGTTCATGCGTTCTCCCTCCCTAGCGAGCAGGACCTGGTGCGGGGCATGCGGGGCATGCGCGACGTCACCCGCGGAAGGCCTCCGGTGCGCGGCTGAAGCCGCCCCCTGAGCCGCGGGAGGCAATCACCTCTACTCCGCCACCCTCCTCGATGCGCTGCTGCTGGTCTGCCCTGGCGCGGCGATTCACCTCCTCTGGATCACAAATCGCGTAGAGCGATGCGCGGCACGAGGCCAGCGCCGCGGCATATCGGGGATCTTGCGCCAGGTCGTCGCGTTCGCCGGGATCCAGCTCAAGATCGAAGAGTTGCGGGACTTCCCCGACATAATGCACATACTTGTGGCGCTCGCGACGGAGCATGAACGACGCCGTGGGCGAGTAGATGTCGTGGTACTCGCTGAACACGGCGCGCTCCGCGTCCGGCTCCCGGGCGGTCTTCACCAGGGAGCGGCCGGGTAGCAGCGCGTCTTCCGGGGCCGGAGCTGCCCGGACGCTTTCCAGCACGGTGGGGAAGATGTCCACCAGCGAGACGTTGGTCAAGCACACCTTGCCCTGCGGCACGCCCGGGCCGGCCAGCAGCAAGGGGACGCCTGCGGCGCCGCCGTACCGTCGTACGGCGCGGCGTTGTCCCAGCATTCGATGTCGTGCGCATAGCGACCGGTGGCCAGGCAGGCCCGCGCCGGCACGCAGATCGGCGAGGGCGTGTAGGCGTTGGCGAACCGGGTGCCGCGCGCCGCCAGGGCATCCAGGTATGGCGTGCGCACCACCGGGTTGCCGTAGCAGCCGAGGATGTGCCGGCTGTGTTGGTCAGAGCAGAGGATGAGGACGTTTGCCGGCGGCAGATCGCCCACCGTCAACGCCCTCGCCTCCCCGACCCGGCCGGGCCGGTCACGCCCCCACCGGTGTGCCTGCCATGTTGGCGCGCACTACCGCCTCGTCCACTTCCAGGCCCAGGCCGGGTGTCTCCGGGACGGTGACATAGCCCCGCTCGATCACCTGCCCGGGCAGGCGCACCACGTCGTTCCAGAACGGGATGCCCAGGCAGTGATGCTCCAGCGCCAGGAAGTTGGGGATGGTCGAGCACAGGTGCGTCGCCGCCATGGTCGCCACTGGACTGGTCATGTGGTGGGGGGCGACTGAGATGTAGTACAGCTCGGCAAGCTCGGCAATTCGCTTGAACTCGGTGAGCCCGCCGGTGCGCGGGATATCTGGCTGGATGATGTCGGCCGCCTGCCGTACCAGGAGCTCGCGGAAGGCGTGCCGGCCGACCAGCGCCTCACCTGTACACACCGGCTGCCTCGTCGCCGCCGTGACCTTGGCCATGGCATCCAGGTTCTGTGGTGGCACGGGATCCTCGAACCACAGGAGATCGAAAGGTTCGAGGGCGTGGGCCAGCCGGATGGCGTCACTCGTATTCCAGCGGGCGTGGCAATCCACCGCGAAGTCGGTATCTCCCAGGTGCTCCCGAATGGAGGCGCAGATCTGCACCATGTACTCGATCTCCGCCTTGGTGAGAGAGCGATCCTCCCAGTCCAGCCGCAGCCCGGCCACCGGCACGTCGAGATCGAACTTCAGCGCCGTAATGCCCAGCTCTTCTTTGACCTGGCGGGCGCGTCGGCCGAACGCCTCAGGCAAATACGGCTCGGGCGTGGGGCCACCGGCGCGCACCGATCGCACCCGCTCGGCAAACTCGCCACTCGTCCAGTCCACACCCGAGTGGCAGTCGGCGTAGATGCGCACCCGGTCGCGCAGCTTGCCCCCCAGGAGATGGTGCACCGGGACTCCCAGGGCCTGGCCGGCGAGGTCCCACAGCGCCATGTCGGTGGCTTGTGTCACGCCCACGGGGCCACGGGCCATCAGGCGCCAGACCTTCTCCACGTGCAGGAAATTCTCACCCTGGAGGAGCTGCTTTACCTGGCGAAGCTGTCCCTCCGTCGGACTTGTCCCCAGTGGCCCTTCACCCCACCCCACCAGCCCCTCTGCGGTGGTGATCTTGAGCAGGCACCAGCGGTACGGACCGATCCCGGGAAAGGCTTCCAACCCTGTGACGTTCAGACGCGGTGGCATGATACGAGCGGTCTCCTTCTCTATGGATGTACGTCTCTATGGATGTACGTAGGGTGGTGCCGGCGCACTGCCCGGCTGCGGGGCCGGCAGCCTGGGTGCGGCCGCCTGGGAACGACAGCTACGCCGGTTGATCGAGGACGTTCTGCAAGATGGTTGAAGCGCGCGTCAGACCGGCGTCGATGGCCTCCGTCCCGGCCCATACAGGCTGCAGCTCGCGGTCGATCGCGCCACTCGCCGCCAGGCCGCGCGTGTTCGCCGGGGCCGACTCCGGCTTGGCGTAGTCAAAGGCGCGGGCCACGATTTTGTACTGCGGAACGCCGGACAGAATGCGCGGGTCGTTCCACGCATCCGGTCGCCCGCCGGGCACGCCGGCCCCGCCCAGCGCCTTGTCAACGCCGGCATCCTTGCTGGTATAGCTGGTGCGAAAATGGACCATTCTCACCCGGGATGGTGACGGCGAGCCGTCGGTACGACTCTTGAGGAATGCCCACGCTTCCGCCACCGCTTTCGATTATCCGCCTATCCGCGCCACAGCGGCATCAGCGTCTTCTCGACGAGAGCGCTGGGCCAGGGCTGGTGTGCAGAGCGACGGTCAGATCGCCACCAGGGCAGGCTGTTGCCACTTGGCCAACTCCGTTGGCCATAGTACGGGCTATCTTGTCTCATCGCAAGGCCCCGGTGAGCGTCGCAGGGCCATGCGATCAGCCAGGTTGCCCAGGATGTCCGGCATCGGTGCTTCTTGCGACGGTGTTGGCGTCCGGGCAAGCCCTTTACGTGGGGCGCCGGTCGCGCGGGGCCGAAACCTACCGTGGGGCCGTGGGGAATGCCATCCTGGAGGGATGGGGCGCCGTCATACCGGAGCCGCGGCGGGCCGGTCTCCGCCCGGGCGGGGCTTCGTTAGGCTAGCTGCGGAGGTCTCGGCTCAAGGCGGCGGCTCGGCGGGCCTCCTCGGAATTCCCGACCAGGAAGTCGAAGTCACATCCCTGCGGGGCCTGCAGGACGTGGTCGAGGAACAGGCGTCCATACCCCCGCCGGTAGGGCGCCGGGGGTGGGGCGAAGGCCGCGAGCCGGCGCTCGATCTCCCCCTGGGGGACGTGCAACGTCAGGCGCCGCGCCGGGACGTCCAGCTCTATCTCGTCTCCGGTGCGCACGGCCCCCAGGGGCCCACCGGCCGCACTCTCAGGGGCGACGTGGAGGACGATAGTGCCATAAGACGTCCCGCTCATGCGGGCGTCCGAGATGCGCACCATGTCCCGTACCCCCTGGGCCAGGAGCTTCTTGGGGATGGGGAGGTTTCCCACCTCCGGCATGCCCGGGCCACCCACCGGACCCACCTGCTGGAGCACCAGGACGCTGTCCGGCGTCACCTCCAGGTGGGGATCGTCGATGCGCGCCGAGAGATCGGCCAGCGACGTGAAGACCACGGCCGGGCCGCGGTGTCGCAGCAGGTAGGGCGAGGCGGCGACGTGCTTGATCACCGCCCCATCCGGGCACAGGTTACCCCGTAGAATGGCCAGACCCCCCTCGCCGTCCAGGGGCTCCTCCAGGGTGGCGATCACCTCACGCGCCCGCTTCACCGATGGACCGCTGCGGGCGCTGATCGGCGGCACGGCGTTAAGGTTATCCCCCATCGTCTGCCCCGTGACGGTGAGGCACTCCCGATGGAGTAGGGGCTCCAGCTCTTTCATTACCGCCGGAACGCCCCCTACCTCGAAGAGCTGCTCCATCTGGAAGCGCCCCGACGGGCGCAGATTCGCCAGCCATGGTGTGACCCGCGAGAGGTCGTCGAACAGGTCGAGCGGGAGGTCTATCCCCAGCCGGCCGGCAATTGCCGGGAGGTGCACCACGGCGTTGGTCGAGCCACCGACGGCGTGGAGGACGCGGATGGCGTTCTCGAAGGCCTGGCGGGTCATGATCTGCGAGGGTCGGAGCCCTTCACGGGCCAGGCGCACGGCCTGGCGCCCGGAGGCTTCTCCAAAGCGCAGGCGCCGGCTGTCCGGCGCGGGGATCGCCGCCCCGCCGGGGAGCATCATCCCCAGGGCCTCGGCGCAGCTGGCCATGGTTGAGGCGGTGCCCATGACCATGCAGTGCCCCTGCGAGCGACAGAGGTTGTCTTCTAGGGCGGACATCGTCTCGGCGTCCACCGTCCCGGCGCGGTACTCCGTCCAGTAGCGCCGGCAGTCGGTGCAGGCCCCCAGGTCTTGCCCCTCGTAGCGCCCGTTGAGCATCGGGCCACCGGTGACCATGATGGCCGGGACGTCGGCGCTGGCCGCCCCCATCAGCTGGGCCGGGGTGGTCTTGTCGCAGCCCGCCAGGAGGACGACGCCGTCCAGGGGTTGCCCTCGGATCATCTCCTCCGTGTCCATGGCCGCCAGGTTGCGGAAAAACATGCTCGTCGGGCTGACGAACACCTCGCCGATGGAGATCGTAGGGAACTCCAGGGGCAGGCCCCCGGCCTGCAGGACGCCCCGCTTTACCGCCTCGGCAACGTCCTTGAGACCCCGGTTGCAGTGGTTGAGCTCGCTGAACGTGTTGCAAATGCCGATGATCGGCTTCTGCAAGTCGGCATCGTCATAGCCCATGGCCTTGGTGAAGGCGCGATGGATAAACGAGGCCACGTCTGCGCTCCCGTACCACGCCGCGCCCCGCGCCGTGGGTGGGAGCTCCCCGGCCGGACGGGGTGACTCTGGGGCCGGCTCCTGCGCTGGCGTCTCGTTCATGGAGTGATGCTAGCAGGCTCAGCCTCTGCCGGGGCCGCCGTCTCTGTAGAGGCTGCCGTCTCTGTAGAGGCTGCCGTCTCTGTAGAGGCTGCCGTCTCTGTAGAGGCTG
>JAUJOR010000001.1:269500-288899 GCA_030447525.1 Chloroflexota bacterium
CCGCCGCCGCCGGGCGGTGGACAAAGCGGTGCCCGCTACGGACGGCTACCGTCTGGCTGCGCTCGGCGCTGCCGTAGGGCCAGTTCTCGTGCCGCACCAGCACCCGCCCGTCGTCGGTGACGGAGGTGACGATGGCAACGTGACCGGCGCCACCGGCGCCATACATCCCGGAGGGCCAGACCATGATCGCCCCTACGCTGGGTGTCCCGTCCACGGTGAAGCCCCGCCCGGCAAAGGCGCTCCCCATGCCGGCGGCCTGCCAGCCAGACCGAATGATCCCCCGGTACTGGCCCCAGTAGGGGTCCCGCAGCACGACGTCCACGCAGTTGTAGGCGTAGGCGTATGCCGGGCGGACGTCCCAGCCGATGGCGGTGGAGACCAGCATCGCTGCAACGGCTATCAGGGCCAGGCAACGCTTGCCCCGCGCGCCGGCGCTGCGTTCCCTCTCGTCGATTGGGCGTTGATCGTTCGTGCCCTGTAGAGTAAACGTACGGTTAACGGGGGGCCACCCACCCCCCCGTAAGTACTAGCCCAACGGGGACGTCCCGTACGTCCCCGCGGTCTAGCGTTCCATGCCGGCGAGGCCGCTACGGAGGCATGAGAGCGACCGCGCCGCACGGTCGGGCGGCGGTTTCAAGCGAAGCACGTGGCGAAAAGTCTGGCCTGCCCCCCAGTCCTGGTAGACATGCCAGAGGACTTCCTGTCAGGTACCTAGATCTCCAGGGCGGTCCCCTCGGCCACCAGGGCGGCGTGCTTTACCGCTTCGTTTAGCGTGGGGTGGGAGACGACGGTCTCCTCGAACTCGTGCGTCGTCCCCTCCAGCACCTTGAACGGGGTGACCTGGGCGAGCAGCTCCGTCGCCTCTGGGCCGATGATGTGACAGCCCAGGATCTCCCCGTATTTGGCGTCCACGATCATCCGCACGATGCCCTCGAAATCGTTCTCAGCCACGGCCTTTCCCAGGGCGCTGAAGGGGAATTCCCCAACCTTTACGGCGTATCCCCGCTCGCGGGCCTGCTGCTCGGTGAGGCCGATCGAGGCCACCTGGGGGTTGGAGAAGACCGGGCGGGGCATGTTGTCGTAGTTGAGGGGGCGAATTTGCTGGCCGGCGATGGCGTTGGCCACTTGCACACCCTCGGCCGAGGCCACGTGGGCCAGCGGGAGGGGGTGGGCGATGACGTCGCCGATGGCCCAGATCCCGGGGACGTTGGTCGCCATGCGGGGGTCGACCTTGATGAAGCCCCGCTCCAGCTGCACGCCGAGCGCCTCCAGGCCCAGATTCTCCGTATTGGGCTTGATCCCCACGGCGATCAGGCAGCGGTCGGCCTCGATGGTCTGCTGCTGCCCATCCTTGGAGTAGACTACCTTGGCCTTATCGCCCTCACGCCTGGCGCTCTCCACCCGCACGCCGGTGAAGAACTCGAACCCCTGGCGCTTAAAGGAGCGCTCCAGGAGCGTGCTGATCTTCTCATCCCCGCCGGGCAAGAGGTGGGGTAGGGCCTCCAGGATGGTGACCTGGGAGCCGTAGGAGCGGAACACGGTGCCCATCTCGCAGCCGATGACGCCCCCGCCGACGATCACCAGACGCTCCGGACGTCCGCGGGCGACCACGGTTTGCCAGGAGTTCTGCACCACCTCCCCGTCGATCTCCATGCCCGGAAAGGCGTTGGGGCGAGCGCCGGTGGCGATGACCACGTGCCTGGTCTTGATCTGGCGGTCCCCGACGGCGACGGTGTCTGGGGCCACCAGGCTGGCCTGCCCCTCGATCAAGGCTACCTTGTTCTTGCGGAACAGGAACCTCACGCCGTTGACGAACCGCTTTACTACCTCCTGGCTGCGGTCGACGGCTTTGTCGTAGTCCGCCTTGAACTCCCCCAGCTCGATGCCGTAAGTCTGGGCGTCACGCAAGGTGCGCATCACCGAGGCGTTGTGCAGCAAGGACTTGGAAGGGATGCAGCCGACGTTCAGGCACACCCCGCCGACGAACTCCCGCTCCACGACGGCGACGCGCTGACCCAGCTGGGCGGCGCGGAAGGCGGCGATGTAGCCCCCTGGACCGGCGCCGATGATCACGACGTCGAAAGGGCCTTCGGCAGCGCCCTGCTCTGGGGAAACGGCCGGGGAGGGGGCGTTGGCCGGGGCCTCGGGTATGGCCGAAGGCGAGGGCTCGACCGGGGTCTCGCCCCCGGCTGGGGTGGCTGACTGTGCCATCTGCTGTCCTTCTCTTGTTGGGTAGGGTCGTCCGCAGGGCATCGGGAGGCGGCGGGAGCCGGGAACGCCCTCGGTGCCCCTCCACGGTGCCCGCTACATGACCAGATTGAGTGGCGTCTCCATCAGGCGCTTGAACTCGCTCAGGTACTGCGCCGAGTACACCCCATCCACGACGCGGTGGTCGGAGGAAAGGGTGGCCCGCATGATGGTGCGGACGGTCACCTGGCCGTCCCGCGCCACCGGCTGCGGGGCCGCCGTGCCCACGGCCAGGATGCCGGCCTGGGGCGGGTTGATCACCGCCTGGAACTCGTCGATGCCGTACTGCCCCAGGTTGCTGACGGTGAACGTCCCGCCGGTGTACTCGTCCGGCTGGGGCTTGCCCGCCCGCACGCGGTCATAGATGTCCTTGCTCTCGGTGGCGATGGTCCCCAGGGTCTTGACGTCGGCGTCCCGGAGCACCGGCACGACCAGCCCGCCTTCCACGGGCACGGCGACGCCCATGTTCACACGCTTGAAGTAGCGTACCTTGGGCGGGCTCTCCCCCAGGTACCAGGCGTTCAGCTCGGGGAGCTTGCGCAGGGCCAGCGCCGCCCCCTTGATGACCAGGTCGTTGACGGTGAGCCGCGCCCGCTGGTTGTCCCCCGCCAGGTCGTTGAGCTCCTTGCGCAAGGCCAGGGCGGCGTCCATCTCCACCTCTACGGTGAGGTAGATGTGAGGGATGCCCGGCTTGCTCAACCCAATGTTGCGGGCGATGCCTGCCCGCATCCGGCTCAAGGGCCGATCTTCGTACTCCAGCCCGGCCGTCACGCCTGGGGCGGCCGGGACTTCGGCCCCGCCGGGTGGAGCGCTGGGGGGTGTGGAGGCCGGCCCCACAGGGGCCACGCCTGCCCCCACGGGGGCCGCCCCTTCGGGCGGGCGCCCTTCAGGCGCCCCCTGTGGGGCCGGGGCCAGCGCCCCGGGCTTGGTCCGGGCTTCCACGTCCGCTCGCACGATACGTCCACCCGGACCGCTGGCCTGGCCTGCGATAGTCCGCAGATCCACCCCCGCGGCCACCGCCCTGACGCGGGCCCGGGGCGAAGCCTTTCCCTCCTCTGCCGGGGCCACGGCCGGACGGGGCGGGGGCCCGCGGGCGGGCGGCTGAGCCCCGGCCGGCTGAGCCGGCGCCGGGCGCCCGACAACCGGAGCGCCATCGTCCGTCCCGCCCCCTGGCGGGACGTCTCGCGGCTGGGTGGGAGCCGGGGCATCCGGCCGAGGGGCCGGTGGCGACTTCGGTGACGATGACGTCGGGGCAGGGGCCGGCTGGGCCGTCGTCGCCCCGTTGGCCCCGCTCCCAGCGCCGGCGGGGAGCGTCTCGCCCGGCCGGGCCAGGATGCCCACGACGGTACCGACGGGGGCGCTGCCCCCATCCCCGATCACGATCTTGGCCAGCGTGCCGTCGTGATAGGAGTTGAGCTCCAAGGTGGCCTTGTCCGTCTCCACCTCCATCAGCACGTCGCCGGTCTTGACGTCTTCGCCCTCTTTCTTGACCCAGCGGGCGATCGTCCCTTCCTGCATCGTGTCCGAGAGGCGCGGCATGACGATCTCTTCTGGCATGGGGTTATCCTGCCACCGCCCTGGCGGGGGTGCCGGAGCGAACGACGCCATTTCCGGACGGGGCGCCGCCGTCTCGCCCAACGCCCCGCCCCAACATGCCGCTCTCGGTCAAGACCTGGCGCGCCGCACGGTAGATCTTGTCGTCGTTGGCCAGGGCGGCGCTTTCCAGCGTCCGGGCGTAGGGCATAGGCACCTCGGCCCCGCCGCAGCGTTCCACCGGGGCGTCCAGGTCGGTGAAACAGGCCCGCTGGATACGGGAGGCCAGCTCCGCCGTCACGCCATAGGTCGGCCAACCCTGCTCGACGCACAAGGCGCGGTGGGTCTTGCGTACGGAGGTGGCCACCGTCTCCATGTCCAGGGGGCGCAGGCTACGCAGGTCGACGACCTCGGCGCTGATCCCTTCCCCTTCCAGGCGCTCAGCCACACGCAGGGCGCGGCGCACGGCGAAGCCATGGGCCACGATAGTCAGGTCGCTGCCCTCGCGGGGCACGGCCGCCAGGCCAATGGGGACGGTGAAATCGGTCTCCGGCACCTCCCCCCGCTCGCTGTAGCTTTGCAGGCCCTCCAGGAAGATGACCGGATCGTCGTCCCGGATGGCGCTCTTTAGCAGACCCTTGGCGTCGTGGGGCGTGGTCGGGGCGAGGACTTTGAGGCCCGGGGTATTGGCGAACCAGCCCTCAAAGCTCTGCGAATGCTGGGCCGTGAGCTGAGAGCCCTGCGCCACCGGCAGGCGGATGACCATTGGCACGCTCAGCTCACCGCCGAACATGCAGCGGATCTTGGCCGCGTGGTTGATCACCTGATCCATGGCCACCAAGATGAAGTTGATGGTCATGATCTCGATCACCGGCCGCAGGCCGAGGGTCGCCGCCCCCACACCCACGCCGATAAAGCCTTCTTCCGAGATCGGCGTGTCGCGCACGCGCTTGGGACCGAACTGCTGGAACAGCCCCTCGGTGACCTTGGAGGGGGTAAGAGTGACTTCGCCGATCTCCTCGCCCATCAAGAAGACGCGCGCGTCGCGTGTCATCTCCTCGCGCAGCGCCTGCTGCAGGGCCTGGCGGTAGGTAATCTGTGCCATCTTCTGGACCGATCCTCCGTCCCTCTCTCGCAGCGCGGCGCGGCGCCGTTCCCCCAGGCGCCCGCGCCCCGCTCATGACGCGGGCGTCAGTTTAGGGTGGCTTCGTCGGGCGTATCCGGCGCGGCGGTGTCCTGCGTCACCACCCCGGGGCTGATGCTCCGCTCCCCGAACGGCGCCCCAGGGGCCATGCGGGCGAACTGCTCCACGGCCGCTTCGCCATAGATGTGGTGATAGAGGGCTGAGGGATCGGGATCGGGGCTTTGCAGGGCGAAGTCGATCGCCTCCTGCACCTCCCGGTCAACCTCCTCCACAATGCCCTGCCCGCCGTTGTCCGGCAACACCCCGCGCTCTTGCAGGCGTTGGGCGAACAGGGTAATGGGATCCCGCCCCCGCCACTCCTCGATCTCCTCAGGCGTGCGGTAGCCCTTGCCCGGATCGATCGGCGAGTGACCCCGGTAGCGGTAGGTCAGGCACTCCAGAACCGACGGCTGGCGCTCGTCGCGGGCGAGACGCAACAGGCGCTGCGTCGCCTCCCGCACGGCAAGGACATCCTGGCCGTCCACGCGCTCCCCGGGCATCTTATAGGCCGCCGCCCGCTTGTACAGCTCGGGCTCGGCCGAGCTGCGCTCCACGGAGGTGCCCATGCCGTACCCGTTGTTGGTGATAACGAAGACGCACGGTAGGTGCCACAGCCCGGCGAGATTCAACGCCTCGTGGAAGGCCCCGGTGGCCACCGCCCCGTCGCCGAACAGGCAGAGCACCGCCCCGGGCTTCTCGAGGTTATCCAGGGCCAGCGCGGCCCCCACGGCAATGGGGATCTGACCCCCCACGATGCCCCAGCCCCCCAGGAAGTGGCGCTTCACGTCCAGGAGGTGCATCGAGCCCCCCCGGCCGTGGGCGACGCCGGTCTCCTTGCCGAAGAGCTCGGCCATCACCTGCTGCGTCGAGGCCCCCATGGCCAGGGCTACCCCATGGTCGCGGTAGCTGCAGAAGACGTAGTCGTCCGGCTGGATGGCCGTGGACGTCCCTACGACGGTGGCCTCTTCCCCGATGTTCAGGTGCAGGTAGCCACCAATCCGATCACGCGTGTATTGCTCTTCCGCCCGCTCCTCGAACCGGCGGATCAGGAGCATCAAGCGGTGCAATCGGAGCAGCTCGTCATCTGACAGGTTCGTCTCAAGGCGCCGTTCGGTGGGCGAGACAGTGCTCATATTCGCTCCACAGGCCGGTGAGCACCGGACGAACATACGCGCCGGCGTACACCGCCAATTGTATCAACAGGCTCTAGATAACGGCGTCGCCCGGCACCCTACCCGGCGGGACACAAGCAGGGACTTGTCGCACATTGTGCAACGGTGGCAACGGGCGCGACAAGCCTCATTTCGCACTTATGCGCCAACTTGTGTGCCGGCGGCCGCATCCCCGGCAGCGGCTCTAGCAAGCTCAGGGCCATCAAGCACAACGCCGCCCCCGCCGGTCACTCGGTCGAAGCGCCAGCGGGCGCGGGTCGTGCCGGGCAGGAGACACTCCCGGTAAAGAAGCGCGCAGAACGTCCATCTGACGCGTCGTGAGCTCCCTACCGGAGCGGTCGTATACTGGCGGTGAAAGGAGAAATGCCACATGCCACTGTACGTTGCCCTGGGCAAGGCCACCGACGAGGGGAAGCGACACTTGGACGGGATGGGTGGGCGCCATCAAGCGGCCGTGCAGCGGGCCGAGGGCGCCGGTGGGAACGTCGTTGCTTCCTACGCCTTGCTCGGTCCCTACGACTATATGGTGATCCTCGATTGTCCGGATCACCTGACGGCGATGAAGATCCTGGCTAAGGAGGCCCAGGGGGGTAACGTGACGTACGAGACGTTCGGCGCCGTGCCCATGGCGGACTTCGCCGGCGCGATGTCCGGCTGAGCGGTTCGCCGCCGGCGGGCGACGCCCTGCGCCTTGGGGCCGGGGCACCCCGGGACTTCTCGGAACTTCTCCGGACTTCTCGGAACTTCTTAAGGAGGGGCATGGCCGGGGCTGCGACCGACTCAGGTGACCCCCAGGACCTCGCGGGGCTCTCCCAGGCCCTGGACGCCTTTTTGCGCCAGGCGCCGCTCTCTGAACCCTACGTGGTCACGACGCTGGGGGCGTACCGCGCCCTGAATGTGCGCCGTCTCCCCGGCGCCCCCCTGGAGCTGCTCCTCCTGGGAGGCGACGCCGGGACGGTGTACGTCCCGGCGACGGACGCGGCCGCTCCAGTGGGCTCACCCGGCCGGGATCTGCCTGTGCCGGGCGTCCTGGAGGCCCTGAAGCGGCGCCGGCTGCGCCCCACGGGCACGTCGCTGGCCCTCCGGCTCCCGGCGCAGAGTGGCGGCGCCGGGGCCAGTCCGGGCCGCTTCACGCAATGGGCCTCGCCGGCATACCTCGCGGCCGGAGGGGAGGGCGGCACCATCTGGAAGTAGGGCCAAGCCGTATCATCGGCAGCGACACTGGAAGGATGCAGAGTTCGTAGCGCATGGCCAGCCGTGTCGTCGCCATCGTTGGAGCCACCGGCCTGTTGGGACGCGCCCTCGTGGCCGCCTTTCGAGAACGGCCGGACTGGACGGTACGCTCGCTGGGGCACCAGGAGATCGAGGTCACCGACCGAGAGAGCGTTGCCCGGGCCTTGGAGCCGGTGCCGGATGTGGTGATCAACTCTACGCTGGGGGACTGGTCGCGCCAGGAAGATGTCGAGTTCTCCTGGCGCATCAACGCCCTGGGACCCCGGCTCCTTGCCGAGCGCTGCGCCGCCGTGGGGGCCTACCTGGTGCAGGTCAGCACGGACTACGTCTTTGAAGGCAAGTCCGACGCACCCTACGGCGAGGGAGACCCCACTGAGCCCCGCTCGATCTACGGGATCACCAAGCTGGCCGGTGAGCACCTGGTACGGTCGATGCTGCCGCGGCACCTTGTGCTGCGGGTGGCCTATGTCTTTGGGCCGGGTGGCAGCCGGGCAAAGCGCGGGACCGACCTGGTCACCACCTTATTGGGTCTGGCCCGTGGGGGCGGGCCGGTGCGCCTGGTGACCGATCAAGTCTTCTCCCCTACCTACGCTCCCGACGCGGCGCGGACGGTCGTGGAGCTCGTGGAAGCCGGCATCACCGGAACGGCGCACGTCACCAACCGTGGCCAGTGCACCCCCTACGAGCTGGGCCAGAGGATCTTCGCTGCCTCAGGTCTGCGCCCGGAGATTGTCCCCATCCGCCTGGCCGACCTCCCCCCGGGTCCCCACCGGCCGCGCTATTCCGTCCTGGCCCATGGGACGTTGGGTCGCGCCGGTATGGCCTCCCCACGTCCGTGGGCAGAAGCCCTCGACGAGTACTTGGTACAAACTGCACCCTGACGAGACGGACAAGATGGACACCATGAGCCCGCCACCGAACGAGGCTGAAGCAGATGAGCGGCCGGCAGCGCCGGCCGCAAGTGAGCGCGCGGCTGAGGACGCGCGCCATGACGCCGCCGGGGACGGCGCCGGCGTGGACGAGCTGGTGATCAGCAACGACTGGGCCCGTCGCCGGCTGGACTTGTACGGCCAGGTAGAGCGGACGATGCGGGAGGGCATCGGCCAGGCCCTGCAAACGGCGGCCCAGATACGCGCCGACGTCGAGCGAGACGCCGACGCCTACCTGCGCCGCCTGGCCGGCGAGCGGGCGGGCCTGGAAGAAGCCATCGCCGCCCTGGAGCGCCGTCGGGAGGCCGCCGAGGCCGGCCTGGAGCGCCGGGGGCGGGAGATCGACGCCGAGCTGGAGACGCGCCGCCGCGACCAAGAAGAGGTCTTGGAGGGCCAGCTTCGAGCAGCCCAGGAGGAGGTCCGGTCACTGCGCCAGGCCGTGGAAGAAGAGACCCGCCGCCTCCGTCAGGCTGCGGAAGAGGACGTCGCCCGCCTGCGGAGTGCTACCCAGGCCGAGATCGACCAGATGGTGCGAGAGGCCGAGACGCGCCGCTCCCAGGTAGCCGCCGAGGTGCGCGCCCTGGAGGAGCAGGTGGCGCAGATCCAGGGGGTGATCGACAGCTTCCTGGACAGCCAGCTGCAAACTCTACGCGGGAGCCTGGGGGCCACACGGGGCCAGCCGGGAGTCTCCGGCCGGCGACCGGAGCCGGCGACCGGAGCCGGCGGGGCCGGGCTGCTAGGGGCTGACGCTCCCGGCGAGGCGCGGGGACCGGCGGGGCCGAGCCGGACGGCATCCGAGGGGACAGAGGGGACGCCGGCCCCTGAGCCCCCGGCCGGCCGATCGGAGGCTGACCACGCCCGCACGTCCATGGTTATCTCCGGCCTGCCACACTTCTCGCGCGCCCGGGCCCTGTGGCAGGCGATCCAAGAAGTCCCAGGAGTGGCGGAGGCGAAAGCGATCAACTACCAAGGGGGGGTGCTGGCCATCGAGGTGCAGCACGTTCCGGCGCTTGACCTCCCGGCGAGCGTCTCGGACTTGCAGGGCCTGCGCCTGCGAGTAACCGAGGCCACGCCGGGACACTTGAGCCTCACCGCCGATGCCTAGCCCGGCGCAGCGCGCTCGCTGGTTCACCATTGCATGGCTGAGGGCCGAACGCCCCCGGCAGAGCCACGACGTCGCGGCCTGCACCTGACCATCGGCCGTAGCCTCGCGCCCTTGGCCCTGAGCCCGCAGTACGTTAGGAGAGAGGAATCCGTGAAGCTCTTACTCTACGGCCGGGACGTTGCGTCCTGGGTGCCCGCGCTCCGAGGCATCGCCCCTGGGGTCACCATCGAGACGGCGCAGACGGAAGAAGAAGGCAAGGCCAAGATCGCCGATGCCGACGCCTTTTTCGGCACCATCACCCCGGATCTCCTGGCCAGCGCCCGGCAGCTGCGCTGGATACAGACTCCCATGGCCGGGCTGGAACGCTACTTCTTCCCGGCCCTGGTTGAACACCCAGTGGTGGTGACCAACATGCGGGGGATCTTTCGAGACATGATCCCCGACCACGTGCTGTGCTACATCTTGTGCTTCGCCCGGGACATGCACACCGCAATCCGGCGCCAGCTGGAACGCAATTGGGCCCCGCGTGATCTCAAGGTGGTGCATCTCCCTGGGGCGACGCTGGGCATCATTGGCCTGGGGGGCATCGGCTACGGCGTCGCCCAGCGGGCCGCCCCACACGGCATGCGTATCATCGCCGTTGACCCGCGGCTGGAGGATAAGCCCCCAGAGGTGGCCGAGCTGTGGCGCCCGGAGCGGCTGGACGACCTGCTGGGCCAATCCGACTTCATTGCCCTGTGCGCCCCAGAAACCCCCGAGACGCGGGGGCTGTTCGACGCCGGGAAGTTCGCCAAGATGAAGCCGACCGCCTTCTTCATCAATATCGGGCGCGGCCGGGTGGTGAAGCTGGACGCCATCACGGCGGCGCTGCAGGAGAAAAAGATCGCCGGCGCCGCGCTGGACGTCTTCGAGCAGGAGCCCCTCCCAGCGGATCACCCCTTATGGGGTATGGACAACGTGATCATCACGCCGCACTCGGCAGGGTTCTCTGCCCACGAGGGGGACCGGCGCCTGGAGGTGCTGGGGGAGAATCTGCGCCGCTTCGTCGCCGGAGAGCCCCTGGAGAACGTCGTGGACAAGGCCGCCGGCTACTAGCTACCGGCTGCTGCCCAGGGGCTACTCGTCGTCTTCGGCGTCGTTCGTCTCCCGGCGCGTATTGTGCGGGCAGACGGAGATGTGCTCCAGGTAGCGGGCGACGTGGGCCGTCAAGGCTTCAGCCTGAAAGGCGGTAACGGCGGCCGTGGGATAGTCGTTCTCTTCCAGCCAGTCGTGAAGCCGTCCCAGAAGGAACCGCACCAGGTGGGCCTGCTTCCAGACCACGGCGCGCTCGTCGCCGTCGGTGAGTTCGTGCAGCCGGCCGTGCACCCAATCGGCCAGCCAGGAGACGTCGTCTGGGGTATCGCGCTCCAAGGGGCAGACGGCGCTTTGTTCGGCGTCACCTTCGGTGAGCCCAAAGCCACGCAGCTTGGCCAGGAGGCGCTGCTGGCGGGGGTGACCAGGGAGCAGGCGTTGCCCGGTGCGGACGTGGCCGATCAGGTCTTCCAGCTCTTCCTTCGAGAACTCGATGCTGATGTGCTCGTTCTCGCTGGTCAGATCTCTCATCTGCTCACTTGCCTATCCGCTCACCTGGCTGCCGGCTGGCCGTCATTCTAGCGTCCCGGCCGCTGCTATCATAGTCCGGCGGCTGCCTCTGCATGGCCTGCCCCTGGAAGGCTACCCTGGACGCAAACGATGGCGGAGAGCAGCCGACGCCCGATCGACGACCAGGAAGAGCTCCGCGTCCTTGGCGAGATGCTGATCGATCTGAATGAGGCAGAGCGCCTCCTGTCCCGGATCCACAAGCAGGCCATTGCCCTGGGGGACGACGAAATCGTCCACCTCCTGGACAGCGAGCTGTTCTGGAAGCTCAGGGCTGCCGGGGACCAGCTCCGTGAGCACTTTGACCTCGAGCGCAGCCACGGGGGCCACATGTAGTGGGGACCGGGGCGGTCAGGGACTAATGACCCCCGCGCCGGTCCCAGTTGAGGACGCCACCGGCGAGGAACGCCAGCGCCAGGCCCACCACGATGGCCGGCTCCCGGCCAGCCGGGACGGCCACGGCCACGGCGACGCAGACGAGGGCCATCCCCAGGAGGAGGAGGGCCAGCCTGCCTGGGGTCATTGCCGGGCGGTGGCGTACGCTTCCCCGATGTACCCCTTCAGGAGCGCCAGGTTCCGCGCGGCCCCCTCGCTGGGATTCTCGGTGGCTTGGGTCTCGAACACCAGGTAGCCATCGTACCCAATCTCCTTGAGCGTCCGGGCAACAGACGTCATGTCCAACGTGTTCTCCCAGAGCTGCGCCGCGCGCGCCCCCTTGATGTGCACCTGGGCGATACGATCGCGTAGGTGCTGTAGCTCTTCAATGGGGTCGTATCCCAGCGACTTGCCGTTGCCGACGTCGTAGTAGGCCCTTATCGCCGGCGAGCCCACGGCGTCGAGGATCCCGGCGATGGCCGGCGCTGAGTTGGCCGGGGAGCGTCCCACATTCTCCAGGGCCAGGATCGCCCCGCTGGACTCGGCCACTGGGGCGCATGCCCGCAGGCCATCGATCCAGCGCTCCACTCCTGTGGCCGCGTCCTGCCCCTCTACTCCCACGATGGGGACGAGGATGACGCGTGTGCCCAGCTCCGGGGTGAAGCGGGCCGCCTCGCTGACTACCTCTGTGGCCCGCTCGCGCTCGGCGGCGTCGTCCGAGGCGAAGGTCTGCCCCCACAGGGCGCCCAGGCAGACGGAGGACACTTCGACGCCGGTTTCCCGGGCCAGATCGAGGAGGCGCTGGCGCCCCTCCCGCGTCCACAGGATGTCCCCCTTGTAGTCCCGGGCCAGGTCGAACTCGATGCCGTCGAACCCGATGGCCTGGGCCTCGTGGAAGACGCGCTCGGTCGGTTGCTTGAGCACTCCCGTGCGTGTGCCAAATTTCATCGCTCGCTTGCCTCGCTCTCGCCGTCCATCCTATCCTCCGGCTCAGTCCCTCCGGCTCAGTCCCTCCGGCTCAGTCCCTCCGGCTCGATCATGCACGTCTTGGGGTCTGCTGCCATCTATTCAGAGACAGTCTATCTGACCTCTTAACCCCATGGGCGGCCTACCGCTCCTTGGGGGGCGGCGGCTCCCAGGGAAGACCGCCCCTCCACCGGCCGCGTCCGTGTGCCGCAGCTACCTCATGCGACGGACGCGTGGCGGCACGTCGGAGTGGTGGAGGGCAACCACCTCCCAGTCGTCGTTGTACACGGGGGCGCCGCTCGAGCCGCGCAGCGTGTCGGTCTCGTAGTGGAGGTGCTGCTCCAGGAGGTCAATGAGTAGGTTGTCGCGCAGCGCGAGCTGCTTGGGTCGACCCTCCGGGTGCTGGATGATGTTGAGGTACTCGCCCTTCTGCGTCTTGCCCGTCTGGCCAATCAGTCGGTTCCAGCCGAAGGACGGGAGCGGCGCGCCAGCGCGCTCGGCGACGGCCACGACAGTGTAATCCAGTGCATCGAGTGGGCTAGTCACGAAGAAGACGTCGGGCTCCAGATCGAAGATCAGGGGCATTGGGGCCGGCGCCGCCGTCCCTTCCTCGTAGTTGAACTCGACCTGGCTGAAGCGCGCCTCGTCTGGCGAGCCAAGGACGTGGTGGTTGGTGATGAGCAGACGGCGGGACACCAGGAACCCCGTGCCGTACCCATTGATCCGGCCACCTTGAAGCCCGCGGACGACGACCCGTCCGACCGTCCGCGACGCGAGCCTAGTCCGGTCGAAGTAGCTGATTCCGACGAGATTGCTGCGCCCGATGATCCGCTCTTGGAGCCGTGCCGCGAGCCACGCCGGCTGAGTCGAGGTCGCCGGACTGGCGGCCACCAGTCCGGCGACCTCGGATGCCAGCTCCGACCGCGCCCGCTGGTGGGCCTGCCGGACCCGGCGCTTCGCCACGTGCTCGGGGTCGTTCGCCTCCTCGATTCTCCCTTGCTCAATCAAGCGCCGGCCCCGCTCCCGCTCCTTGGCTCGCTCGGCGTAGCGCACACCGGCCGCTTCCAGCAGTCGCAACGGAACTCTCATGCACGTACCACCTAGTACAGTTCCGCGGAAGTCCTTCAGCAGGCCCCAACCTGGGAGACCTGCTGAAGGACTTCAACCCAGGTGTACTAGTGGGAGCACTGAGCCGAGGCGGGGGCCGGCACCGAACGGCGGACTGTGATCCCTCGAGCCGTATCCGGCCCCCGCCAGGATGGCCACACGGTCAGATCAGTGCGGGCCCGGCGGGGAGCGGACGCCGAGTTCTGACGGCGGTCAGGGCGACGTCGTCCTCGAGGTCGCCCCACGGCCGCACAGGGTCGTCACCTCAGCCTTCGATGCGCGGGATCCCCTAGCCCTTCGGGTCATTGCCTTGTGACGATGGCTCAAGCATGCGTTCGTTGCCTCTGCGTAGCGACTCGCCTCCAGCATGGCCTAGGAGAGTCTAGTCTGCCCCTGGTCTGCACCCCGCTCCACGGATCGACGGCCAGTCGCTCCCGTGAGGGTGAGGCCGTTCACTGGTTACCGCAGTGAGCCTGTGAGGGTGCTGCAGTGGGCGGCGCTGCCGCGCGCGCCGCGTCTCAGGGAGCCGGGCTCAGCTCGCCGAGGCTCGCGAGGCTCTGCGTCTTGTACAGGTCTCCGGGGGTGACGAAGTCCGCCGCCGTCCTGAAGAAGTGGGCGAAGGCCTGGGGCAGCGGGAGCGCTTCGTCGAGACCCACCCCCGCGGCCGCGCGCAGCGCCTCCTCGGCACTGGTATCGCGGGCGGACTCGCCCCCGGTCACCCGGTCGCGCTGGAGCTGCGTGGCGTAGAGATAGGTGGCGAACCGGGTGATCTCTGCCCGCAGTTCCTCCTCGCTTACCTGTGGCACGGGTACGGTCGTGCGGCCGGTCCGGGCGGCCTGGATGTACTGGGTGATGGCCAGTTCGAGCTCCTGCTGGCGCGCCGCCTCATCGATCGACTGCGCCGTCTCCAACCACCCCGCGGACGGTGCTTCGGTTACGCCTTGAAGCGGGCTCGCCGCCGCCGCCCAGGCGATGAGGCTGCCGGGGTGGACGCCCTCCCCCTTCCCCCGCTCCCCGCCGGGCGTGCGCTCGCGTCCCACGAGGGGGCCGTGGGCCTCGAACGAGAGGTTTGCGATGTGGATGGTGTACCGGTCGTCGGCTGCGGGCAATGCCTCGTCATAGGCCCGGAAGACCAGCTCAGAGCAGATCATCGGCTCCTTGCCGGCGTTGAGGAGCCGGCTAAGAAAGCTGGTGGCGAGCGACACCGCGTTGCGCACGAGCCACGCCAAAGCCGGGTTCGGCGAGACCTTGCGCACCAGGATCAGGATCCCCAGTAGGACGATCTGCTCGTACGCATAGCGGTTCCCCTGGCTGACGTAATGTTCTCCCCGCGCCTTGACGGGGTTCATATCCGCCGGCGCCCGTTTGAGCCGGCGCACCTGGAGCCAATCCGCGCCGGCGGCGCTCGTGGCCAGATCGCGGCGCACCACGCCCTCCCCGATGGCTTCGACCACTTGCCCGTTGCCGACGTAGAGCCCGGCATGGCTCACGTCCGTGCCGTCGAAGAAGCGGATCGCGGTGGAGATCCACCCCCGGCCCCGGTAGAGCAAGACATCGCCCGCGCGCAGCTCGCCGGCGGGGATGCGCAGCGGGCCGGCCTCGCCGCCAGGCGAGGGCAGCAGGGCGGCGCCGAGCGGCGCCGCCGCGCTAGCCGGCGAGACGGCCGGCGGGACGGCCGGCGCTCCCGGCGCCAGACGGAGAGTCACCTCCAGTGGGACAGTCACCGTCACGCTGCCGCCGACACCCGACGCGCCGTGCAGGACGGCAGGGCGCCGCTCCCCGGCGTCGGCACCGGCGAGCGCGGAGACGAAGTGGCCTCTCGGCGTCGGGGCCATCTCATCGGGACCGGCCGGCCGGCGGGACCCCTGCGAGTCGAAGAGCTCGTCCCGCAATTGAGCCGGCCCGCCTGCGAGCCGCAGCGACCGCATGTGCTTGACAATGCGGCTGACGCGTGCCCCTTCGTTGGCGAGCCAGTCCACGCGGTGCTCGCCCATGTCACGCGTCCAGAGCTGTCCGTCCCGGGTCAGGATCCGTCCCTGCTCGTCGCGCCTCGGCACGCCGGAGTGGTGGAGGGCGACCATCTCCCACTGGTCGTTGAACACCGGGGAGCCGGACGAGCCCGGCGCCGTGTCTGTGCGGTAGTGCACGAAGTTCTCGAGGATGTCCAGCAGCTCATTCTCGCGTAGAGCGAGCTGCTTGGGCTCGCCTTGAGGGTGCTGGATGATGGAGACGCTCTCGCCGATGATGACCTTGCCCTCCTCCTCCAGCAGAGGAATTGGGTCGAACACCGGCCGACCGTCTGCCGGCGTGCCGACGGCGACGAGCGTGAAGTCCAGCGCCGGGTCGGTGACGAAGAAGGCCGCCGGATCGAGGCGGACGAACGTGCCGGACTGTAGCTGGCCGACCGGATCCAGTTGGAAGCCAAACTCCACGCCGCTGCGCTGGGCCTCGTCCACGTCGTGCAGCACGTGGTGGTTGGTCAGCAGCAGCCGGCGGGACACCATCGCGCCGGTGCCGAAGCCCTGCGGCCGGCCGGCCGCGCCGCCGATGACGATGCGCCCGACCGCTCGGGCGGCCTGCAGCCCCTGCGCTAGCCACGCGACGCTCAGCAAGTCGTTGCGCCCCAGCACGCGCTCCAGACCGAGGTCCAGGACAGCAGCCGGTGCCTCCAGACTCGAGAGGAGGGACGCGACGGCCTCCGGGTCGGCGGCCGCGGCCACGTCCGTCTTCATCACCCGCAACAGTCGCTTCCGGGTGCGCTGCTCGGTATCGGCGCCCAGCCGGTTGCCGCCCTCGAGCTGCCTGAGGTGATCCGTCCGCTCCTTCTGGCGCTGCTGCCAGCGGGTCTCGGCGTCGGTGATCGTCTGCTCCAGCCGATCCTCGATCGTCGCCCCGTCCACCGAGCCGTCTTCAGCGCCGCCGCTCGGCGCCGACCGCGACGTGCGGCTCCCCTGCTCCCCCCTGTCCATGACCTTCGCTCCTTATGCGTCAGTGGACGAGCACGATCATTCAGGCCCCAACGCACCTCTACCGGAACGCCACCGGCGGCGCGCACCAGATCAACCTGACCGGCCAGGCGACCAAGGATGATCTTCTTGACACGTTCCGCACGCCTCAGGGCGTGCGGTGCGCTGCCGATACCGAACTGCTAAGGCGAAAGAGTGAATGAGCGACGAGGAGTTCGCGGCCCGTCTGGTGCATGGCTTCAACCGGCTGCTTCAGGCCGCCGTACGCTGCTACGCACGTCCCGCCGGGGGCGGGGCAGCGGGGAGCAGCCCGGATGAGCGCGCTGCCCTTCAGGAGCTGATTCGTGAGTACGGTCGCGTTGCGTCCGATCTAAGCGGGGCCCTGCGTACCTGGCAGCGCGGCCGGCGGCCAGCGTCGGGCGCCGGCCCGCACTCGGCCCTCCCCTTCCCGGCGCCGGAGAGACTCGAGACGCCGCCGGCGCCGGCAGAGGCCACGCCCCGCCTGCGGTTCGTGCGCTGGCTATACCGGCAGGGATACATCTCTGGGTAGTAACGGCCGGCCCTAGCCTGCATTCCGGTGAGAATTGCTGACGATCGTCCCGTCACGCTCCCCATTTTCCTTGCCGTCTCTGTCCGCCCCGGACATGACACTTTCTGTGAAGATGGCGCACCACTTCTCATCCCCCGCTGGTGCCCCGCAGGGTATGACCGATGATTCACGGGTCCGGTAGTGGCCAGATCACACGGGCCCCGGCGGTTGCAGGCCTCACCAGGAGGCAAACGGCAGTCACTGGGGGGCTTCCCAGGGGCAGTTGGTCTTGCCCTGTTACGGGGTATGAATACTCCAAGCTAGGCGGCTGGTCGGTCATCGCTGGAAGGCAGGCGGCACCTCCACCGGCGGCTGTTCCGGTCGCTGCCCGCTGGCCAGGTCCTGCACGGCGCGGCCGAGGGCCTCGAGCATGCCCGGCACCGCCAGCCGGACGATGCGCTGGACGCTGTCGTCTTGGACGGCGGCCAGCGGCGCGCTTGACGGCGGCGCCGGGGCGCCGCTCCCGGCCTGCAGCCTGACCAGGATGCCGCGGAGCAGCTCGTCGACGCTCACGGCGGCCAAGTCGCTCGTGTCCCCTTCATCGGCCACCGGGTACATGGCAGTGATCGTCCGGATGTCGTCCTCGCTCAGGTGGTCTCGCTGGCCGATCGCCTCGCCACGCAGAGGCACGATCGTCGGCTGGCCGTTCTTGCTGAACGCGGAGCCATGATAGTGCATGATGGAGCCGAAGTCGTAGGGACCGACGTCCATGCCCTCGGTGGAAGAGTACTGGTCGAAGTTGTGCAGTGCCTCCGGCTTGATGTTCTGCCATACGATGCGTACGAAGCGATCGCGGTCAAGCCGGCTCTGTTCATGGAACAGCCCCAGCGTGTGTCCGATCTCGTGGATCGCGTTCCCGACGCCGCAGCCGTCCGCGAGCTCGATCAGCTGAGCACCGCCCTGTTTGCCGATGTAAGACGCACACCCGGGCCCACGGCGGAAGACGACCCGGTCAGGCTCGTTCGTGTGCTTGAAGAAGCGGATGCGGGTGCGCTGCTCCCAGTGCTGCATGGCCCGCGTGACTCGCTCCGGGTTCGGTAGTCCCTGCTCGATGACGAACGGGACGCGCCCTCCTGGCCAGCGGAAGCGCTCACCGCGAAGCGCCGCCCCCCCGGCGGCGCCCGCCCCTGTGATCCCGGTGATCGCCGGAGCGAGGATGTCGCTCGACCAGGCTTTCACTTGTTCTGCCGGGCCCAGGATGATGTCCCCTTCGTAGATCGCCAGCCGGCGTGAGCCGCCTTCGGCGTCGGGGATGGGGTCGAAGGTCTCGCGCTCCGAGTAGCGCACCAGGACGGGCTCCTGGCTCTCCAGCCGCCGCATGAAGCCGTAGCGCACGGTCTCGGTCAGGGCCAGCGGGTCGCGCTGGAGGTCGTCGCGCACCATCCGGGTGACCTGCGGCGTGCCGAGCCCCTGCTCGGCGGCGGCCCCAACAGGACCGCTGCTGTCGTCCGCGCTCGTGCCGGCCCCGGCGACCGGGGCGCTACCCTGTCCCGCAAGGCTGCCGCTGGGCGCCGCGGCCCTCGCGGCCCTGGTCACCGCCGCCCCGCCTGGCGCCGCGGTCGCCGGGCGCTGGGCGTCGGACGTCGCGCCGCCCGCGGCGGCCCCGGCAGGGGCCGCGGGGGCGTCGAACTGAGCCAAGAGCTCCTGTCGGTCGACTTGCCCCCACCGCTCGACGATCTTGTTGTCGGCGACGCGGAAGATGTCGATCCCGGCCAGGCGGACGTTCTCGTTGCTGGCCGGCCGGCCCAGGAACTCGCCGGTCTGGGCACCCTCCATCACCCACCGGGCGATGACGCGGTCGGCCCCGGCGGTGAAGAGGTCTTCCAGGTTGATCTGGAGGTTGGTGAAGGCCCCGCCGTATGTGGCGTGGAGGGCGCGGGCGAGCTGCTTGACGCCCTCCAGGCCGGCCGGAGCATCTGTGAGGAGCGGGGTGTGATCGACGATCTCGGCGGCGACCAGCTGATCAGCGGCGTCGAGCGAGCGGCCACTGAGGACTTCGTCGAAGAATCGGCGGACGATCCGCTCGTTGTCTCGCGCTGCCATCGAACTCTCCTCCCCCAATGCGGCGGACAGCCTAGCGGGCCGCCCGACCGCAGGTCCCTTACCGGTAGGCGTACGCCACCTGCCGCGACCCGCCGACGGCGTCGCCGCTCAGGGTGGGCTCGTCGCGGCGCCGGAAGGCGCCGATGAGGTCAGGGAGGGTGCGGATGATGGTCGGGAGCAGGGCCCCCAGGAACTTGGCCTGGGCATCCAGGTCGGCGTCGGACAAGGCGCTCGACTGTCCCGTTGTGGTGGTGGCGACGTCGCCGCTCAGGGTGGGCTCGTCGCGGCGCCGGAAGGCGCCGATGAGGTCAGG